>CAVSIA010000048.1:0-142629 GCA_963727575.1 uncultured Alphaproteobacteria bacterium | reverse complement strand
ACGCACCGATTATCCGCATCGTCCTGCCGGTCTTCGACGATCAGGGAAACCGGTTCGGGCTTGTCTCCATCAATGCCGATTACGAGGGGCTGCTGACCGATGCGCTGAAGGGGATGGAGCTTCATGAGGAAGTCTACATCTCGGACAGCTTCGGCACATATATCAGCCGTGATCAGCAGGGAAACGTCTCGCCTCTTCAGGTCGCCGGCGCCTATTTGGCCCCGGCACCGACTTTCATACAAGAGTTTCTGGGCGGCAAGAGCCAGGAAGGACGCTTCGAATATGACGGCCTGATCGGCTACCGTTACAAGCAGTCGCTGACCGCGCAGCATTCCAACGGTGCGATTGCGGCGTTCATCATGGTGCCTCCGTCGAAACTTCTGGCGAGCGCCAGAGCGGTGCTCGACCAAACGCTTTTGACCGGAGGTCTTGTGGTCCTCTTTGCGTCGCTCACGGCGGGATTGGTCGCCGGGAGGCTGACGCGGCCGATCGCGGAGGTGACCGAGCAGATCGGCGCGGTGAGCGACGCAAATGCGGCGAGCCTGACGCTCCCAGTGCACAGGCGCGACGAGCTGGGGGCGATGGCCCGAGCGTTCCGCGATCTTCTCGCCAGGCTCGACGTCTCGAAGGCGCAAAGTGCGAAGCTTTCGGTCCAGCTCGAAGTATTCCTCGAGAACTCTGTTGACGGATTTATCGTGGTCACGGAAAGCGGAACGATCGAACAGGTGAACCCCGCGCTGCTCGATCTGTTCGGCTATGAGGGCGACGAGCTGATTGGCCGGAACCTGACCGTCCTGATGCCGGACCCCGCCGCTTCGATGCATCCCCATTATCTCCAGGCATTCCTCGACACAGGGGTGAAAACCTATATCGGCACCATTCGCGAAGAAGAGGCCAAGCGCAAGGACGGCACCGTGTTTCCGATCGCGCTTTCGATCAGTGAAGTTCACTTGCAGGACCGGCGACTATTCTCCGGGGTTATTCGCGACATGACCGGCGCGCGTGCGGCGCAGCGCAAGATTGAGAGCTATGCGGCCGAGCTGGAGCGGTCCAACCAGGAGCTCGACCAGTTCGCCTATGTGGCCTCGCACGATCTGAAGGCGCCGCTGCGGGTTATAGACAATGCGTCGCGCTGGCTGGAGGAGGATCTCGCCGAAAAACTCACGGATGAAGATCTGTCGAATATGCGCCTGCTGCGAAACCGCGTGAAGCGCATGGAAAAGCTGCTCGACGATCTGCTGGAGTATTCCCGTGTCGGCAAGGCCGGCGACGAAAGCTACCGGGAGGCGGTCGACGGCACGACGCTGATCCGCGACGTGCTCTCGCTGCTGGAGCCGCGCGATTCGATGAAGGTCGAGGTGGCGAACGAATTCGCGCAGATCCAGGTGTTCCGGATGCCGCTGCAGCAGGTGCTCTACAATCTGATCAACAACGCGATCAAGCATCACGACCGCGACGAGGGGCGCATCGAGCTGGAGGTCGAAATTGGCGCCGAGCGGCTGTTTTTCACCGTCCGCGATGACGGTCCCGGAATCCCCGAGGAATATCAACAGAAGATCTTCGAAATGTTCCACACGCTGAAGCCGCGCGATCAGGTCGAGGGGAGCGGGATGGGGCTGGCGCTGGCGAAGAAGACGGTCGAGCGTTTCGGCGGCACGATCGAGGTGAAATCCGGCGAGGGACGGGGTGCCATGTTCACCTTTTCCTGGCCCAGGCGGCAACAGGCAGGTCCGATGGCGGAGCAAGCGGCATGACTCTGAAAAGCAAGGAAGTGACCGTCCTTCTCGTGGAGGACGACGACGGCGACACCAAGCTGGTGGAGCGCGCATTCAAGAAAGCGCGCATCGCCAACCCGATCATCCGGGCAATCGATGGTCTGGAGGCGCTGGAATGGCTCCGCGGCACCAACGGCAAGACGCCGGTCAAGCGTCCGTTCATCATGCTCGTCGACATCAACATGCCGCGCTTGGACGGCCTGGCTCTGGTCAAGGCTCTGCGCGAAGACGAAAAGCTACGCCCGTCGATCGTCTTCATGCTGACGACATCGAAGCACGATGCGGACAAGATTAGCGCCTACGATCTGAACGTCGCCGGATACATCCTGAAGGAAAAGGCCGGGGAGGATTTCCTCGACCTCGTCAATCTGATCGGCGGGTATTCCCGAATCGTTGAGCTGCCATAGGAGTGGTTCGATGATGCCGGCTCACTACAATCTGCTGATCATTGACGACGATGCGGGCGATCGGAAGCAGATCTTGCGATGCCTCCGCCGGTCCGGTCTGATCTGCGATGTCCGGCAGGTGGCAACCATGGAGGAGGCAGTCAAGGTCTTCGACGACCGGCGCGTCGACGTCGTCATTCTCGACTACCACCTGCCGGGCGACAACGGCCTCGCCTGCCTTTCGCTGCTCTTGCGCCGCGATCCGTTTCTTCCCGTCGTCATGTCGACCGGGCAGGGCAACGAGCGCGTGGCGAGCGAGGCGATCAAGCGCGGCGCCATGGACTACATCAACAAGACCGAGCTGAACTCCGCAGAACCTGCGCCTTGTTTTGGAGGGCGCAACCGAACGCGGCCGGCTGAAGCGGGCACGCGCCGACCAGCAGGCCGCGCTGGCGGTGTTCGCCCGCGTGCTGGTCCACGACATGAAGGCGCCGACCCAGTCGATCCTCGGCTTCGCCAAGCTGGTCGAAGTGTTCCTCAGCCAGGAGAATTACGACCGCGACAAGATCATCGCGCTGTCCCGCCGCATCGCGGAAGGCGCCATGCGCATGAACTCGCTGCTGGATCAGCTCCATGCCTATACGGAGGCGGATGTCACGCCGCAATTCGAGAACATTCCGCTTGAAGAGCTGGCGGGCGACGTGATTGCCAATCTCGACGCGGTGATCGCCGCCAGCGGCGCACGCATCGTGCATGAGGAGCTGCCGATGATCTGCGGCGACCGTACCCAGCTCGTACAGCTCCTGCAGAATTTGGTCGGCAACGGCATGAAATATTGCCGGGACAGAACGCCGGAAGTTCGGATCCTTGCCGAGGAGCAGACGAACGGCACCTGTATAGTGGAGGTGCGCGACAACGGCATCGGCATCCCCGAGCATCACTACACCACCATTTTCGAGCCCTTCAAGCGGCTGCATTCCCAAGGCGAGTTCGAGGGGACGGGCCTGGGCCTGGCAACATGCAAGAAGATCGTCGAGCAGCATGGCGGGGCGATCTGGTGCAAGTCGGAAGTCGGGCAAGGCACCAGCTTCTTCTTCACGGTGCCGCTGGTCGAGCGAGAGCGACACCTTGAGGCTTCTGGTGGGTGAGCCGGAAAGGGCCGGCGGCCGATTGGAATGACGGCTCTCCCACGCCATATGCCTCGGATCGGTTGAACACTGCTACGGGAGGCAAGGCATGAGCGAGGAGCGGGGTGGGCTCGACCAGCCGACATTGTGTCATTCTGGTTTTCGGATGCGGTGAAGGAGAAGTGGTTCAAGCCGGACGAGGCGTTCGATGCCGACCTTCGCCGGCGATTTGCGGGCGCCTACGAGATGGCGCGAAGCGGCGATCTCGACGTCTGGGAGGACACTCCCGAGGCGTGCGCTGGCGCTGGTCGTGCTCCTCGATCAGATCCCCCGGAACATCTTTGCGGAAGCCCTCAGGCGTTTGCCACGGACGCGCAGGCGCTGGCCTTATCGACGCGCGCTATCGGCGAGGGCCTGGATCTACAGCTCGGGGACGAGCCGCGGCAATTCCTCTATCTGCCGTTCATGCATTCCGAAGCGATCGCCGACCAGGAGCGCGGCGTCGAGCTTTACCGTGCGCTCGGCCTGGAAGATCCGCTCGACTTCATGAAAAAGCATCGCGACATCATCGCCCGATTCGGCCGCTTTCCCCACCGCAACGAGGTGCTCGGGCGTGCATCGACCCCCGAGGAGGTCGAATTCCTGAAGCAGCCTGGCTCCAGCTTCTGAGATCGCGACATCGGTCGCCGGATGAAAAAAGGGCCGGCACGCGGCCGGCCCAATCTTTGAACTCCGGTGCGTTTGTCCTGCAGCCGCCCGGCGCGCCGTGTGGCGGCCTTTGAGCACTTCCTCGGCGATCTTCTCGCAGAATGCGTCGATGTCGCCCGGATCGCGGCTGGTGATCAGGCCCTGGTCGACGACCACAGGTTCATCCGACCATTGGCCACCGGCATTTTTGACGTCGGTTTTGATCGACTTGTAGGACGTGACGCGACGGCCATTGATGACGCCGGCTTCGATGAGCAGCCAGGGTGCGTGGCAAATGGCGGCGAGCGGTTTGCCGCTTTCGAAGAAGTCGCGCACGAATTTGACGGCGTCGGGATTGACCCGCAGCAGGTCGGGGTTGATCTGCCCGCCCGGCAGCACCAGCGCGTCGTATTCCTCGACCTTTGCGCTCGACAGTGGCACATCGACAGCGACGCTTTCGCCCCAATCTTTCCCAGCCCAGCCCCGAATCTGGCCCGTTTCAGGTGAAATCACCGAAACGTCGGCTCCGGCTTCGGCGAGTTTGCGCCGCGGCTCCATGAGCTCGGACTGCTCAAAGCCGTTCGTCGCCAGAATAGCAATGCGTTTTCCCTTGAGATCCTTCATTCCGGTTCTCCTTTCAATAGCTGTAGGGGCAATCAAAAGGGACCCGGCCCGGTTCCATCGACAGGGAGGGTGGTTCGTCGCAGGGGCGCTAGCCGAACGCCAGCACAAGTGCGGCCGTAGCGGTCGCGACGACGAAAAACAGCACGACATAGGGCAGGTACGAAAGCACTGCGCGGGCGCTGTTTGCCTTAGCGCGTCTTGGCGGCGCTTCCGGAATATTCAGATGTTCGGGCTCGATGGCGACGCCAGGGTCGAGAATTACGATCTCGGGCGGCATCTCGGATGCCGGGAGTTCCGGCTCGAATTCATCCCTGGACCGTTCTGCGGGGCCCTCGGCGCGTCGTCTCTCGCGGTTTTCAAACGCGGCCGTCCTGCGCTGGTCCTGGGGTTCCATGGACTCAGCGGGGCCGATCCCCTCAGGCGGGATGCTCGGCTCGATAGGGGCAGCAGTTTTACGGGCGGACATCATCATGGATCCAACGCGATACAGTGAGCTTCGACGCCTAACACGCAAACTAACCAGTCGGTTCCCGAGGATTTGACATTTTACGGCCGGACCGCGTCCAACTTCGCCAGCTGATCGGCCAGAGCCTGTCGCTGCGCGTCGTGGACAGCGACGGCCTTGAGGTCGGTCAGCGCCAGATGCAGCCTGTCGAGGACGATCGGCAGGTCCTTCGCCGCCTCGCGGACCGGGTTGAACGCTTGATTCAGGTAGTGGGGGAATGTCTGCGGATATTCGAGAACCCGGACGCGGTCCTCCTTGTCCTTGATGATCCGGTGATCCGGATACCGCTTCAGCAGCTGGGCGAGGCCGGCGGTCAGCCAGTCGATGCAGCTGATCGCCGTGAACGGATCGTTGATCCCCTTCGACAGCGCCCTGAGCGCGATCTCGACCAGCGCCAGCATCTCGAACTCCACCCGCTGCTCCCGGGTGCGCTGCGAGCCGAGCTGCACCACGCTCGCGAGCTGGCCGGCAAGATCGTCGTCGACCCGGGCCGGCGGCGATACGGTCATCAGCCGACGGCCTTGCAGAATGAACTGCCCCGGCCGGCAGCCGAATGCGATCTTGATGTCGTGCTTTGCCGCCAGCTTGAGAGCGGCGGACGTGTCGATGAACTGCACATATCCGCTGGGCCGTTCGAGCGATATGGTCCGCGCCTGGTTCTCGAAGGCGGAACGGATTTCTTCGAATTTGTCGCGGTCCACATATTCGTCGTCGCCATTGGTCTTGTTCTCGGCCAGTTCGCGGGTCGCCTCGCGCAGTTCCTCAGCCGTGTCGAAGATGACGACGTCGGCCTGGATCTGGCGGGCGATGTGATGCACGAACAGGATCACGGCGGCGAAGGCGACGATGGCAAGCGCGGCGCAGACGAAGACGCCGATCTTCGGCACGAAGCTGTCGCCCCGCCCCAGCCCGACCGAGCCGAGCACGACCATGGCGAACAGGAAGGTGGCGATGAACAGGCCGAGCACGATCTGGGTAGGGCGGTCGGCCATGAAGAATTGCAGGATGCGCGGCCCGAGCTGCTGGGCGACCAGCGAGAGAGCGACCAGCGTCATGGAAAAGACAAGGCTGGCCACGGTCATCATCGAGCCGGCGATCGTCGACAGGATGCTTCGCGCGCCCTCCGCGGAGAGTCGCACGCTCTGCAGCCATGGATCGGCGGTGCCCGCGACCCTGACATCCAGCTCCACCACCACCCAGCCCAGCACCAGCGCGCCGAGGATCATGCAGAGCGGTATCAGCCAGAAGCTGGCCTTGACGTCCCGATAGATGCTCATCAGCCAGTAGCGGATGTTAAGGCTCATGGCGGAGAGGTCCTTTCGCGGAAGCGGTTCGGCCGGCGCCCGGCCGGCTCCGATGCGTTTGGCGATGTCGATGCCGGAGGGGCCGTATCGCGAATATTGCGGATTTCAAGCTGACTGCTATGAAGGGAATACGCTTGGCGGACGGATTAGTTTCTAAAGCGGGCCGCCCGCCCGGCTTCATGGAACCGCAAGGCATCTCTAAGGTTTCTCACCGTACGACGTTTTTCAAAGGGAGTGAGACATGGAAAGTCAAGGGACCAAGCCCCATTCGGCCGCGAATAGCGGTGCGGACGACATTCGCGAGCAGCTGACGACGCTCAAGGCCGATCTGGCCGAGCTGAGCGACACGGTTCAGAAGCAGGCCAAGAATCAGCTGGATCATGCCCAGGAACGGGCCGTGGAGAAGCTTGAGGATCTCGAGGACCAGATCCGCCGCAAACCGCTGACGTCGGTGGCGATCTTCGCTGGTGTCGGTTTTCTCCTGGGCGCAATTCTGAGTAGGTAGGCATTATGCTACGTTCTTTGCTAGCTGCGGTCGCCGCCGGTCAGGCGGCCGCGAAAGCCAAGCAGCTCGCGCGCCAGACAGCTTACGGGACCATAGCCATTGTGGCCCTGATCATCGCACTCGTTTTTGGTTCGTTATCAATCTATTTTGCGTTAACGCCCACTCTGGGACCGTCTCTCGCCGCAGCCAGCGTCACCGGCGGCTTCGTCCTGTTCGCCGTGATCATTCTGCTGTGGGCCATGCGGAAGAGGAAAGAGCCCGTTTCCCATAACATGCTCGCAGATCTAGGTCTGCCTGCCTCAGTGGCGAACCTCAACTCTCAGGACCTAGAGGCGGTGGTCGATCAGGCGAGGCTTCAGGTGCGCAAAATAGGTCCGGTAAAATTATCGCTGGCCGCATTCGGTGCCGGCTTGCTTCTGGCGCAGCTCAATCGGATTCTTTAACATCGGCGGGCGCGTAAGCGTCCGCTTCCCTAATCCTGCATAGCGCGTTCCTTCCCGCCTCTCTGCCGTCAGGTTCGTGCGCGCGCTAACTCTCAAGCGAAATATCCCTTGCACTTGTGTGCCGCTCAAACGCAAATAGCGGAACCGTTCAGGTGCAACTTTGGCGAGGGATATGCAGGCGAACGACGCTGCAATGGGCACGAAAACGGATTGTTTGCATTGCCCATTGCGATTGATCGGCTATTTCCGGGAGTTTACCCCGGCCGAGCTTGAATTCATCAAAAGGTTCAAGGTGGGGGAGTTTCACGTCGAGCCCGGCGCCAGCATCATTTCCGAAAAGACCAATTCCGCTCATCTCTACACGGTGCTGGAAGGCTGGGCATTCCGCTACAAGACGCTGGAAGACGGCAACCGGCAGATCCTGAATTTTGCGCTTCCTGGCGACTTTATCGGGCTGCAGAGCTCGATGTTCGGCGAAATGGACCACTCGGTCGATGCGCTATCCAATCTGACGCTGTGCGTATTTTCGCGCGATAAGATCTGGGAGCTGTTCAAGAACCACCCCAGCCTCGCGTTCGACGTGACATGGCTGGCCACCGAGCAGGAGAAACGCCTCGGCGGGCATCTGACCACGATCGGCCAGCGTCCCGCCCGGAGCCGGATCGCCTATGTGCTGCTTCAGCTCTACCGGCGCTGCGAGTCGATGGAGATGGCGAAGTCGGACCGGATGCCAGTGCCGTTCAACCAGCAGCACCTTGCCGATCTTCTCGGCCTGTCGCTCGTTCATACGAACAAGACCCTGAAGCGCATGGAAGCGAGCAAGCTGATCGCCTGGAAGAAAGGGGTGATCCATCTGGCCGACCGTGAGGCGCTGATGACCGTCGCCCAGCTCGATGATCAGGAGCCCCCGTCCCGGCCGTTCATCTGACGACTGACCATAGCGGGGCGCAAGCCGTTCGCGCGCACGTCCCGCGATTCGCACCGGCCCCTACTCCTCCTCGCTGGCGATCACCCGTGCAGCCGGCAGCACCATCGTGCAGACCAGCCCCTCCGGCAGAAAGCTCAGTTCGGCGGTGCCGCCAAGCGCGCGGCCGACGACACGCTCCAGCAGCATGCGGCCGAAACCGCTCTCCTCGCTGACCTCGACATGCGGTCCTCCGACCTCCCGCCATGTCAGGGTCAGCCGGCCGTCCTGCTCCTCTCCGGTCTCGGTGTTTTCGGACGCGGCCATCAGCTGCCACGCGATCTCGACCTTGCCGCCGGGGGCGGAAAGCGAGCCGTATTTCATCGCATTGGTCGCCAGCTCGTGAAACGCCATCCCGAGATTCTGCACGGCAACCGCCGTTAACAGGACGTCCGGACCTTTGACGTCGATCCGGCCTGGCTCGATATCGGACAGCACCGTGAGCTGGCTCTCGATCAGCTTGTTCAGCGAGGTGCCGCTCCAGTCGTCGTGGACCAGGAGATCGTGGGACCGGGCGATCGAGTGCAGGCGGGCGGTGAAGCTGGCGCTGAACTCGTCGAGAGTCTTCGAGCGATGGGCGGTCTGGCGAACGATCCCCTGCAACACGGCAAGCAGGTTCTTTGACCGATGCGTGACCTCGCGCATCAGCAGATGCTGGCGCTGCTGCTGGCGCTTTTGCTCGGTAATGTCGATGGCGCAGGACAAGGTGCCGATGACCTCGCCCTGTTCGTCATAGTCGGGCTGCGTGCGCAGCAGATACCAGAATACGCCCGAGGGAAAGCGGACACGGATCTCGCCCGACTGCTCCTCATGCGTTTCCATCGCCCTTTCCTTGATGTCGGCGAGGGCGATGGCCGCATCCCTGGGGAACACGTCGACCTCGCTCTTGCCGATCAGATCGGTGCTCGGGATCGGTGCGGGCGGGTTGAAGATCCAGGTATATTGCCGGTCGCGATCCTGGCGGAACAGCGTGATCGGAGACCCCATGATCGCAAGCCGCATCTGCCGGTTGACCCGCTCGAGCTGGTAGGACCGGCGCACGATCTCCTTTTCCAGCTCCGAATTGGCCGCGGCCAGATCGTCCCGCTCCATGAGCAGCAGCTCCGTGTCGGGCAGCGAGCCGAGCAGTCGCGTATGACGGATGGCGAGCCGGACGAGCGGCCAGCCGACGAAACTGGCGCTGACCAGGATGACGGCGGCGATGAGCTTGATCAGGAACTCGTAGCCGGTGCGATTGAGCGCCGGCCAGAAATGCGGCGTCAGGATGCTGAAGGCGACGGCAATCAGCCCGCAGCCGTAGAGCATCGATGCGAGCTTCAGGCTGGGGTTGAGACGCTCCTGGCGCGCGATCGCAAAGAGCAGCGTCGTCGCGACGGTAACGAAGGCGGTCGCCAGAAGGATGTCGGATAGGGGATTCAGGGTTTCGGAAGCAAACAACTTATTTGCCCTTGGCCGTGGCGTAAAATGACATTGCGCCGCCCGAACGGCGGCCAATAGGCGTGGATATTAGACAGACAAACACAGACAAGAAAGGGCCGCATGATGCAGCCCTTTCAAATGGTTACTGGCTCAGCCTCAAATCGGAGGTGTGCGGCCCCGGACCAGGTGAAACACCAGCGAGAGCACGAACAGAACCAGAAAGATAAAGAACAAAATCTGCGCGATATTGGCCGCGCCCGCGGCCACACCGCCGAAACCGAACACAGCCGCGACCAGCGCGACAATAAAAAAGGTTAATGCCCAACCAAGCATCGAAGCCTCCGTTTGTTGCGACTGGCAGATTAACGCGCGCAACCGGCTTCAGTTCCTTGACCGAGCGAGAAGAGTTTCTACGGCGAAGGCGGCGGACTAGGACGCCACCTTCCGCCTGTGAGCCTTGTGATCGAAAAACAATGCCTGCGACGTAATCGCCTTAACGACGTTCGGATCGAAAGGCTTGGTGATCAGGAAGGCAGGCTCCGGCTTCTCGCCGGTCAGCAGCCGCTCGGGAAAAGCGGTGATGAACACCACCGGCGCTTCGAACGCCGCGAGCATGTCGTTCACTGCGTCGAGGCCCGAGCTGCCGTCGGCAAGCTGGATGTCGGCAAGCACGAGGCCCGGCCGTTTCTTCGCCGCAAGTTCGAGCGCCTCGCTATGCGTGCTGGCGATCCCGAGCACCTTGTGCCCGATCTCTTGCATCACCGCTTCCAGATCCATGGCAACGAGCGGCTCGTCCTCGATGATCAGGACTTCGGTGGCGATCTGGTTGGCGATGTCGCGGCTGGCCTCGTCGATCAGCGCATTGACCGCGTCCAGCTTCAGGCCGAGAACGCTCGCCGTCTCCGCGGTGGTGAAGCCTTCCATGCTCACCAGCAGGAACGCCTGACGGGACCGCGGGGAAAGCGCCTGGAGATTGCGGTCCGCCGACGCGGTCGCCGGATCCGCGGCCGGTCCGGCCGAGCGGTTCACCGCAATGGAGTTCCAAAGCTTCAGCAAGGTCGCGTAGAGAACCAGTTTCGGCGAATCGTAGTCATTAAACACCGAACGATCTTCAACAAGCGTTTCGAGCGTTTGAATGACGTAAGCGTCGCCGCTTTCCTGGCTTCCGCACAGTGCACGCGCAAAGCGGCGCGCATAAGGAAGATGGGTCTTCAAGTCGTTGACGATGGTTTTCATTTCGTCCTTGATCCTGTCAACGCATAGAGGATGCGTAACCATATATAGCGATCAGCGCCGCCAAACGTCTATTAAATTAGACATACGGAACTTTCATCTGCAAACCCCGTTCCCCTGGCGCAATCGAAAATTCGCGATGTGTCGAACAGCCCTGTATGTAGATAACAAAACCCATCAAAAAAATCGAAAATGGATACCGTGGTTACCAACGATAGCAATCGATCGGCCAAAGCCAGTCAGATGACCCACAAGCGCCTTGGGAGCAATCTGAAGCGGCTTTACGCGGACATTGTGACAGAGCCGGTTCCCGACAAAATTCTTCAGCTGATCCAAGAGCTTGAGGGGGATGGGGAGCGTGTGCAGCCTACTGAACAACTGAAAAAGCGGCAAGAGTAGTGCAATGGCGTTCCGAGACGATATCATCGAAATAATTCCTAGTCTGCGGGCTTTTGCGATGTCGCTTTGCGCATCCCGCGACCGGGCCGATGACCTGGTTCAGGAAGCACTCATGAAAGCTTGGGCCAAGCAGGACGGGTTTCAAGAGGGGACGCACTTCAAAGCCTGGATGTTTACGATCCTGCGCAACCTTTACTACTCCCAGCACAGGAAGTCTCGCCGGGAGGTTGCAGACAATGACGGCGCCATGTCGGCAAGGCTGGCGGTGCATCCGGAACAGCAGGGCTGCGTCGATCTGGCGGAAATGATCGAGGCATTGAAGCTCCTGCCGCCCCAGCAGCGCGAAGCGTTGATCTTGATCACGGCCGAAGGGCTCTCCTATGAGCAGGCGGCCGAGATCTGCCAGTGCGCGGTGGGCACGGTGAAAAGCCGGGTAAACCGGGCCCGCGCGCGGCTCACCGAAATGCTGCAACTGACCTCCGCCAGCGAATATGGGCCGGATAGCTTCGTTGCCAGCATCGTGGCGAACGACGTCTCCGCTTCGGCCGCCTGACCTGGGGATGCGGGGTTATCCGCCCGCGTCGAGAGACGAGACCGAGCGCTGACGCGCCGCCGCACATGCCGCAAAGGCCGCCGCCATGCATTGTTGTTTCCTGCTTTCAAATCTCGCGAGCCGTCGCCCCGCTTAAAAATTTCTCGGCGCGGAAACCGCGCGGCGTTCCAAGCGTTCCCATCCCGTACTCGAAAGGCGCAGCGCATCGACCTTTTGCGGAGCGTCTTCAGGACAACAGGCCGGCGGATCCAGTGAGTGACCGTGCCGGCAACAATGAGGAGGATACCATGCTGACCTGGGCACTGACTTTTCTGGTCCTTGCGGTGGTTGCGGCGCTGTTCGGCTTCGGCGGCATCGCCACGGCCTTCGCTTCGATCGCGCAGATCCTGTTCTTCATCTTCGTCGCAGTCTTTGCCGTCGCGCTCGTTCTCCATCTCGTCGGCGGCCGCCGGACAATTTAGCGGGCGCGGCTGCAACACAGTGGTCGGCGACCCCAGCCGCCTTCGGCGTCCTTCGCTCATCGACGATCTCGATGGCGAAGGACGCCGGAGCACCGCTCGCTTTCAAATTCCCCTAATGTAATGCAAAAATTTATATTTCATCGACGAACAAAGAAGGCGTCGTTTTATTTCAGTATGCAGATTTTCATTTCAATAAATTTAGAGGCCTTAAGAGTTGAATTAATCGAGTGTTTGGAACTTTTGTTGACGTCGAGAGTTTTTACATCAGCCCGCGCCGGAGAATATCCGGCGCAGACAACGCAAAGAAGGAGAGAGCTTAAATGTATAAGAAAACGCTTCTTGCTACGGTCGCTGCCGCTGCACTGATGGCACCTGTGGCCCCGATGGCGATGGCGCAGACCAATACGCCCGCCACGACCGACACCATGTCTTCGAGCAAGGTGGAATTCCTGGCCAAGCAGAAGGCGGACGAACATTTCGCCAGCGACATGATGGGCGTCACTGTTCAGAACTTCCACCGGCGCCAATGTCGGTGACGTGAACGATTTTCTGATCGGGCCTGACGGAAACCTGACTGCCGCCGTGATCGGCGTGGGCGGCTTCCTCGGCATCGGCGAAAAGAACATCGCGGTCCCCTACAGCGCGCTGCAGACCAAGATGCAGGACAACGAGACCATCGTCGTGCTCAACGCGACGAAGGCCGAGCTCCAAGCCGCTCCCGATTACCGCGATTTGGAGGATCAGCCGCTGAGCGTCAGCAAGCGTCTGAGCGACGAGGCCAAGGAAACCTACAACGACGCCAAGGAAAAGGCTTCCAAGACCTACGAGCAGGCCAAGGACAAGGCCTCCGAAACCTACAACAAGGCGAAGGACGACACCTCCGACAAGCCGAAGACCACCACTCAGTAATCGGTGTACCGCCTTTCAAACTGTTCAATGGAGCAAAAACGATGAATTGGGATCAGATCGAAGGCAACTGGAAGCAGTTCAAGGGTAAGGTTCAGCAGTCGTGGGGCCGTCTGACGGACGACGACATGGACCAGATCGAAGGTCGCCAGCAGGAGCTGGTCGGCCGCATCCAGGAGCGTTACGGCATCGCTCGTGACGAGGCCGAGCGCCAGGTCGACGAGTGGATGAATCGCGCATAAGCGAAAGACCACGACGAAAGACTAACGCGTAATGCGTATTGAGCCTGCGGCCGTCCCCACCCGGTCCGCGGGCTCTTTCCGTTTCGCCGCGGTCGGCTCCGGCAGCTCAAGGGGCCGAAATCGCGTATACTGAATGCAGGCACTGTCTAACGCCGAGGAGTCGTCCGATGGCACGCGATAAGAACACCATTGAAATCGGCGGCGTCCGCCTCACCAGTCCCGACAAAGTGCTTTACGCGGAGCAGGGCGTCACCAAGCGCGACCTCGCCAGCTATCTGCTGGAGGCGGCCGATGTGATCCTGCCGCATCTGGCGCGGCGGCCGGTGAGCCTGGTCCGCTGTCCGGAAGGGCAGGAGGGCACCTGCTTTTTTCAGAAGCACGGCATGCCCGGCTTTCCGGAGAGCCTCCGCCGGATCGAGATTGCCGAAAAGGACGGAGGCCGCGCCGAGTATCTCTACATCGAGGACGCCGCCGGCCTCATCGCCGCAGCTCAGATGGGCGTGCTGGAGCTGCACATCTGGGGGTCGCATATCGACAAGCTGGAGCGGCCGGACCGGCTGGTCTTCGATTTCGATCCTGCCGAAGACCTCGGCTTTGCGGACGTCAAGATGGCGGCCAAGGAGTTGCGCGAAATCCTCGCGGCGGGCGGGCTTAAAAGCTTTCCGTTGCTCACCGGCGGCAAGGGCATTCATGTCGTCGCCCCGATTGACCGCCGGCATGATTGGGACACCGTAAAGCGCTATGCCGCGGGGCTCGCTCGGGCGCTCGCCGCCGTCGAGCCCGGCCGCTTTACGGCGAAAGCCGCCAAAGCCGGCCGCACCGGCCGCATCTTCATCGACTGGATGCGCAACGAACGCGGCGCGACGGCGATCGCGCCTTATTCGCCGCGTGCGCGCGCCGGGGCGCCGGTCGCGGTGCCGGTGAGCTGGGACGAGCTGGCGGGCCTCGATGCGGCGAACGTCTTCAAGCTGAGCAGCGTCGGTCCCCGTCTGAAGACGCTCAAAGACGACCCCTGGCCCGGCTATTTCGACCTCCGCCAGACGATCCGCAAGCAGACCCTCGACCTCGTCGAAAAAGGCGAATTCTGATCCAGCCGCGAGAAAGCCTGATTGCGGCCATAGGGATGCTTACCTAGATGCAATCAGAAGCGGTTCAGCAATGTCGGACGAATTGGAGCTTATAGAGCGTATCCAAGCCAACGCCGAACTCGTGATAGCCGTCGCCCGCGACCATTTCGGTGAGGAGATCGGCTATGACGAGTCCGGCGTCGCATGGCTTGCCCGTTACGCGCAGGAGCGTCACGAGCAGGGCGAAGCGGGGGAAAACGACGCGCTCATCAGTACGCTGGGATCCTATCTCGGCGAATGCATCATTCATACTTACGGCGGCGAATGGCGTCGGCGCGACGGCATGATCGGCGTGCATTTCGACGACGCCAGCGCCGCCTTTCCGTTTTCCAAGATCGCCAAGCATCTCGCGAATGGCGAGGAAGACTCCGTGCTTCCCTACTTCAAGGACATCCCCGTGCTGTTCCGCATGACCCGCATGAAGGGCGGCTGACTGAGGTCGGCCACGTCAATCGCCCCATAAGAGAGGGTTCGCCTTCGGGCCCTCCACGAGGATCCGGCGGACCCGATTGCCCGCGTCAGGCTGCGGCCTTGGCGTTGACGGCCGACTCCGCCAGCTTGGTCAGGTCGGCGTCGGTCTGCTTCTCTTCCTTCAGCGTGTCGCTCAGCAGCTTGGTCACCTGTGCCTTCAGGCCGAGCTGGTCGGCATAGGCGATCAGCGTGCCGTAGCGGGAAATCTCGTAGTGCTCCACGGCCTGCGCGCTGGCGAGCATGGCGGCATCGAGAACCTGCGGATCGGTGATCTCGTCCATCTGATCCTCGGCTTCCTCGATAATTCCGACGATCGCCTGGCACTTCACGCCGCGCGCCGGCTGCTTGATCGTCTCGAACACCTTGCCGAGGCGCGCAACATGCCCCTCGGTCTGTTTCTGATGCAGCTCAAAGGCTTTCTTTAACTTGGCGGAGCTCGCCTTGCGGGCCATTTTCGGCAGCGCACGGAGGATGCGGCGCTCCGCAAACAGAATATCGCGCAGCATGTGCAGAAAGAGATCGTCCATCGTCTTGATAGCCATTAGGTAACTCCCAGTCCCACTTTGTTCGGTAATGCCTTCAACGTCGGCGGGGCGCAAACGTTCCGGTGACTGCGGCCAGATGGCGCGTTTGCGCCGCACGCGACGTGATCGCCGCCACTGCTTGTCGTGTATGCGGATGGGTAAAATCAGAGCGGGAGGTTTGGGCGTTTCTTTATGCTTTCCCTGTATCAGGATCGGACGGATTTTTTTGCCCAAGGTTCGTCCATGACAATATCCCGACTGACGAAAATCATCGCTGCCCTTGTTGTTATGGGAGCGGCGACAACGCTGTTTACCTCTGAATATGCTTTGAGCGTCTTGAAAGTCGGCGGCCCGATCTATGAGCGCATCGTCATGGGCAAGGACCTCGTGGCGGACATTCTTCCGCCTCCCGCCTATCTCATCGAAGCCTATCTGGAGGCAACGCTCGCATTGGATAGCCAGACCAACCGCGGCGGCGCCGAGCCGCTCCGCGCCGATCTGGACCGTCATTCCGGCCAGCTCAAGAAGCTTCATGACGACTATCTGGAGCGCCACACCTTTTGGAAGGACCAGCCGCTTCCGGCCAATCTGCAAACGGCATTTCTTCAGGACTCGCAAGCGCCCGGCATCCGTTTCTGGAGTCTCGTCGGGGATCAGTTCCTGCCCGCCCTGCACGCCGGCGATACGGCGAAGGCGCGGGCGATCTACAGCGATATCAGCAAAGCCTATACCGAACACCGGGCCGCCGTGGACAAGACGGTGACGATGGCGAACGACATGAACACGCGATCCGAATACGACGCGGCACGGCAGGAGATGATCTATACGGCGCTGGTCTGGGGCGTCGGCCTTCTGGTGCTGGCGCTTGTGATCGCGGGCGCGGCCGGCGTGCTCTTCGGGGTCGTCGGGGCGATGGACAAGATCAAGCTGGCGATGAACGAGCTTGTGCGCGGCCGTCTCGACCTCGAGGTTGCCAACACGGCGCGCCGCGACGAAATCGGCGAAATGGCGAGTGCCGTCGCGGTGTTCCGTGAGCACGCGATCGAGCGCGGACGTCTCAACGCAAGCATTCAGGAAACCCGCGAAAAGGAACTCATGCGGCAGGCGGCGCTCGACAAGGCTCTGCTCGTCTTCAAGGACAGCATTTCCCGCAATCTGCAATTCCTGCTGACCGAAACCGATGGGCTCCGCGACGCCTCCCATTCCCTTCTCAGCGCGTCGGGACAGGCGAATTCGGAAGCCGAAAAATCCTCCTTGGCCTGTGCCGAGGCGGCGTCCAGCGCCAACGCGGTGGCCGCGGCGACCGAGGAGCTGAACGCCTCGATCCGGGAGATCGCCGGTCAGGCCCATCATACCAGTTCCATCGTCGGCGAGACGACGCAGAAGGCGCAGTCCACCGATGAGGAAGTCTCCAAGCTCACCGAGGCGGTGACCAAGATCGAACTCCGTGATCACCCTCATCCGCACGATCGCGCAGCAGACCAATCTGCTCGCGCTCAACGCGACCATCGAATCCGCGCGCGCAGGTGAGGCCGGTCGAGGTTTCGCCGTGGTCGCCGCCGAGGTCAAGGCGCTGTCGGAGCAGACCGCAAAGGCGACGGAAGAGATCGCGCAGCAGATTCTAGACGGTGCAGCTGACCACCGGCGCGGCGGCAACGGCAATTCGCGAAATCGGCAGCCAGCAGGCGGCGGACAGCTCGCGCATCGTCACACAGGTCGCCGAGCAGACCGGCAGCGAGGCGAAGCGCGTTGCGTCCTCATCCGAACAGCTCAGGACGATCTCCGAAGCGATTTCCGGGGCATTCCAGTCGTTCATGGAGGAGATCTCCGCCGACCTGCGGGAAAGACGGACCAGTTCCCGCCATCCCGTCAAGCGGCTCGTCATCGTCACCAGGCAAGGCACGCGCATCGAAGCGAACGCCGTCGACGTCAGCCGGACCGGAATGAAGGTGTCTGACGTATCCGGCGTGCGCGTCGGCGATGCGGTGACCGCGGATCTCGGCTTCGAGAGCGTGAGGGCGAAGGTCGCCTGGACCGACCGCAATGGCTGCGGGCTCGAATTCGAGACCGCGATCAGCGAGGAAAAGCTGAGTGACCCGCGCTGGCAGGCCATGCAGGATCAGGACAAGATCGCGGCCTGACCGGCTCTCCGATCAGGGACGATGCCACGGCTGCGGGCTCAAGATAAGGGGCCGCAGCCGACGTGCAAGAGCCTGCCCATCCAAGCCAGACATACGGCGTCTTGCGCTTCGAGATCCCAAAGGCCGATTCCGGTCAAAATAACACGCGCTCGTCATTCCATCGTAGGCGGGAACCAGTGTCGACTTGCGGCCCGCTCTCGAATTCGTCAGCCGATCGCGTGATCGAACGAAAAACCGGATTCCACTTTTCCTGATTTCGCTCTAACTTGCCGCCGCCCTCCAATCAGGTCCGTCCGACTTCGTCAGATTGCGGCCTGTTGCTTCTTGGATTTCTTCGGCGCCGGCTCGGAGGCTTCCTCCGTCGTCTCTCTCCAGGCGTCCGTCTTGAGGAAGTGGAACAGGCGCGGCGCCGTCATCGGCACCGCCAGCGCATAACCCTGAAGGATGTCGCAGCCCAGATCGCGCAGGATGCGGGCGTGCTCCATCGTCTCCACGCCCTCCGCGACGATGCCGATGCCGAGCGCCTTGCCCATTTCGATGATCGATTGCAGGAGCCGCCGCTGCTTGCGCGACCGGTTGATCGGCATGACGAGCTGATGGGCGATCTTCAACCGCGAGGGCTGCACGCGCAGAAGTCCGACGATCGAGGCATGGCCGGTGCCGAAATCGTCGATCTCGATGTCGATGCCGAGCCGTTTGATGCGCTTGATGGTGCGGGTGATCGAGTGTTGTCGGTCTTGTCGCTGTCGTCGAGGAAGATCAATTCCACAAGCTCGAAGGCGACAAGTCCCTTCGGCAGTTTCAGCGAGGTGAGTGTTTTCGTCAGACCCGGATCGGCGAGCCGGCGCAGCGAGA
Source organism: uncultured Alphaproteobacteria bacterium (assembly GCA_963727575.1). GTDB lineage: Bacteria > Pseudomonadota > Alphaproteobacteria > Rhizobiales > Rhodomicrobiaceae > JAHQVI01. Next base: position 123,978 of record CAVSIA010000048.1, on the reverse strand, counting down.
TGTTGACCGACAGCCGCGGAATGGTGACGCCGCTCTCGCCGAAGCTGATGATGTCGCGCAGGGCGCGCTCCAGCATGATGCCGTCGATACGGTCGATGACCTTGATATCTTCCGCGATCTTCAGAAATTGCGCCGGAGCAAGGACGCCCTTTTCGCGGTGGTTCCAGCGCACCATCGTCTCGACGCCGACCATGTCGAGGCTCTGGGCGTCGAATTGCGGCTGATAGATGGGGAAGAATTCGTTCTGGTCCAGCCCGGTGAGTATGGCCTCGGCCATGTTCTGGGTCTCGACGATCTCCTTCTGCAGCGTCGTCGAGAAGAAGGCGAATCGCCCGCGGCCGCTGTTCTTGGCGCGGTAGAGCGCGATGTCGGCGTTGATCAGCAGCTTGGACGGATCGAGAGATTTCGATTTCGAAAAGGCGATGCCGATGCTGGCGCCGAAGCGGCAGAAATTGGTCTTGTAGAGAACCGGCCGGGCAAGCTCGGTGGTGATCCGGTTGGCGAGCGAGACCAGCGACCGCGTATTGCCGTCGGAGCGCGCGACGATGACGAACTCGTCGCCGCCGATCCGGGCGACGAAATCGCCGGACCGGATCAGCGATTTGAGCACGCTGGCGGCATGGGTGAGGACATAGTCGCCCGCTGCATGGCCGCGCGTGTCGTTGATCTGCTTGAAGCGGTCGAGGTCGATATGGAAGCACGGCGATGCCGCCTTCTTCGACAATGCCATGCGACAGGTCTTCGAGCACCTGCTTCAGATAGCGGCGATTCGGCAGGCCGGTCAGCGGGTCGTGCAGCGCCTGGTGCTCGATCTGGGAGTTCGCCTCGCGCGTCTCTTCCAGCGCCTTGGTCAATTCGGCGGTGCGCTCCTTGACGATCTCCTCGAGCATCGCGGTCCAGATCCTGAGGCCCTGATTGACCTCATAGAGCTCCAGGCTCTTTTCCTCGAGCAGGCGCTCGGCGTCGTTGCGCGCCAAGCGTTCGCGCTCGATGCGTCGTAGCAGAACTGTCTCCGCGTTGCTCACGTGGCCGCCTCCGCCGTCTGCGGCCGCGAGGCCGGGTGCGCGCTCGCGCGGCGGATCGTGATATCCAGGCCGCCCGGCGCGGGGGAGGACTCGATGTCGAGCTCGGTCTTGAAGAACCCGCCGCACCCCTCGATCAATCCCAGGCAGAGCTGGCCCAGCGGCCGGCAGGACCGGTAATTGATGCTGAGGCAGTCGCGGTCGATGCGGAGGCCTTTCATCTGGGGCAGCTCCGCATCCGGATAGAGCTTGAGCACTTCGGTATGGATCCGGGACTCGATGGCCTCGATGAAATCGAGCGGGTCGCGGCAATTGATGAAGAATGCGGGGTAGATTTCAGTGAACCGGGCGAAGAGGTGCCGGCCGAACCCGCGAAGCAGTTCGGGAACGGGCGTGCCGGAGATGCCCGCCAACGCAGCGACCAATGCGATCATTTCCGAGGAGTGATAGTTGCCGACGGCCGTATAGCCGCCGCCCGACGGCGGCGCAGCGATTTCGAGGATCGCGTCGACCGTTTCATAGCCAGACTGCGCTTCGACAAAATCCAGAAATTCCGTGAAGACGATACCTTTCATGTCGAGACGGCTCCCCATATCCGCTTGATGGGCCGCTCGCGTCGCGCTGACTTTCGCGCGCCCGCACTGGCCCAGATCCCGTTTTCATCCGATCCATCGTCACCCGGTCGCCTCTTTCCGTTCCTCGGAACCGGCGAGGTGGGCGAGCTTGCGCTGCTGCATCAGCACTTCGTTCACATGACCCGGCGCCACCCTGACCGTATTCCTGCCGTCCGCCTTGGCGACATAGAGCGCGTTGTCCGCTGCGTGGTGGTGCCGTGCTCCGGATAGCTGGCCACGCCGATGGAAATGGTGATGCGCGGCAGGTTGGCGTCGGCATAGCGCACGACGATCTTCTCGATCTTGTCGCGCAGATCATCGGCGCGCTTCGTGGCGTTTTCCGTGGTAATGCCGGGCAGCACGACGACGAATTCCTCGCCGCCGTGCCGGCAGGCGATATCGTCCTCGCGCAGATTTGCGACGAGGCAGTCGGAAACCGCGCGCAGCACGACGTCGCCGCAGTCATGGCCGTGATTGTCGTTGAAGCGCTTGAAATGATCGACGTCGATCGACAGCATGCTGAGCAACTCGCCCGCGCGCTGGGCGCGGGCGATCTCGCGCCGGGAGGTCTCGATCATATAGCGCCGATTGAACAGGCCCGTCAGGGGATCGCGGATCGACTGATCGCGGAGCTGCTCGCGCAGCCGGACATTGGCGATGGCGAGGCTGATATGCTCGGCGCAGATGAAGGCGAGGCGCCTGTCGTCCTCGCACAGCACGTTGCAGGAGACGCAGTCGCGGTCCGAGCCGGGCTCGCACGGAGCGGCTTGCCGGAATACGAAATGCAACAGCCCGATGGTCTCGCCATGGGCGACGATCGGCAAGCAGGCATATTCGAAAAGCGTCGGCGTCGCCACATGAGAACAGACGAAGTCGATCTCGTTGGTGCCATAGGTGTAATTGCGGCCGCGGCGCAGGCCCCAGCAATCGTCAGGATGCATGGGTTCGAGCGGGCCCGCCTTGTTCCAGCCCTTGACCCCGTCCAGCACGTCGCGGGAGTTGGCGTAGATGAAAAGGCTGCCGGCGGTGTTCGGCAGCAGCTTGGCCATGAATGTGCCGACCATATCGTAGAGCTCTTCCAGCGACCGGCAGGATTGCAGCCACTCATTGAGCTCCGACAGCAGACGGGACTCGCGGACGCGCTTGGTCTCGTTGGCGATCGCCTTCGACTGCATCTCGTTGATCATCGTCAGATCGGACTCGCGCTGGCGGCCGCTGCGCTTGAGCTGCAGTACGATGAGGCCGGAGATAAGCGTGACCGCGCTGACGCCGAAAAAGCTGATCAGGCGGAAGTAGTAGCGGTAGAGCGCGATTTCGTAGGTGACGTCGTGATAATGCTTGATCGCGCCGATGAACCTGTCATTGGCGACGACGGGCACATAGATTTGCGTCACATATCGCTCGTTGAACGTCGATCCGCGGTCGCTCCGCTGGCCGCTCAACCATCCGTCGACCTCCGTGGCGCTCTTGTTCAGGAGCTGTGGAATAGGTTCTGCCGATTGCGACGACGGTGCGGTAATGATCGTCCTCGACCTTCTTGCCCATTTCTTGAGGTTTGGTCGACCAGAAGGTGAGCCCGGCATCGTCGATGAAATTGATCCGGTAGGCGTGCGACGCCTTGACGTAGGCGCCAAGAGCGACCGCCTCCTCGTCCTCCACCTTCCGCTTCCGGAACGTGGCGTCGACGTCCTGGAGGATGCTCGAAATCCGGCGCTGGAACAGGTCCGAATTCTCGGTCATATGCTGACGCACGAGATACTTGGCGAGGAAGTCGGAGCCGTACCAGCTCGCAACGATCCCGCCGAGGAACAGCGCGCCAAGCGTCGCCATATAGAGCCAGCCGCGGCCATTTCGAGCCGGCAAGCGCCGCGCACCCGATGACTTCGCCGGGGTTTTTGTTGTCTTCATGCCTGTTCCACCATTCGGTCCGATGGTAGCGGCGATGCATTTCCAAATCGCGTCGGGCGAGCGCCGAATTTTATGCTTATGCGATGCAGCCCGGCGGTCCCGGCGCGCGGGAGAGACGGCTACCGGCTGCCCGGTGTCGTGCCTTTGAAGGGCGGTTTTAAACGGTTCTTATTCATTCCACTGCATATCTAGACCCACTTTTGCCGCGAGAGATGCCATGAGACGAGTCCATCTGGCTGGCTGCCGGCGCGATTGCGCTGGTGCTGAGCGCGATTGGGTTGGGAGGCTATGTTCTACTGAACCTGACGACGAAGCAGATCACGCGGGTTCATGCCGAAAAGACCGCCTTCGCCTGGGCCGAATATATCGGGTCCAGCCTTCCGCGCGTGGAGGATATCGCCTCGGGCGCAGCACTGACCCCGGATGAAACGCAGTTCCTGCGCAGCGTCCGCAAGATGGGCGAGGTGTTTCGCTTCAGGTTGTTCGACAAGGCCGGCTACCTGCGTCTGGTCTCCGACGACCTCGAGGGGGACCAGTCGGCCGAGCCGCGCCTCGTCGAGCACAATGGCCGTGCGGCGGCAATGGTCGCCAACGGCGAGGCCTTCACGTCGGTCGAGTTCAATGCCGGAAATCCGGACCGTCCGCCGGTTTATGCCGAGACCTACGTTCCGGTCATGCGCCACGGCAAATATGTCGCGATCGCGGAAATCTATGTCGACCAGACGACTGCGGCCAGCGTTATCCGGAGCGGCGTTGTTTCCTTTGCCCTCAAGATCGCCGGGCTGACGATCCTCGCCCTGTGTGCCCCGGTCCTGGCGCTCGCGCTGCTGATGCGGAAGCTGCGCGGCCAGAATGCGGCGCTGGAAGTCGAGACCCGCCGTGCCCGTCAGGCCGATCGCGTCAAATCGGAATTCCTGGCCAATATGAGCCACGAAATCCGGACGCCCATGAACGGTTTGCTAGGCATGACCGGCCTGCTTCTCGACACCGATCTCAACGAAGACCAAAGACAGTTCGCCGGGATCATCCGCAATTCCGGCGAGGCGCTGCTGACCATCCTTAACGACATTCTCGATCTGTCGCGAATCGAGGCGGGCAAGATCCAGCTCGAGGAAATCGATTTCGATCTCGTCGACATGATCGATCGCACCGTCGAGCTGCTCGGCCATCAGGCGCATTCGAAGGGCCTGGAGCTGCCGACCTATCTGGCGCCGCAAATTCCGCGGAAGCTGCGCGGCGACGAATGCCGCATCCGGCAGGTGCTCACCAACCTCGTCAGCAATGCGGTGAAGTTCACCGAAAACGGCGGCGTGCGCGTGGAGGTATCGGTTCAGCCGGCCAAGAGCGGCGGCGATGACATCATGCTGCGGTTCCAGGTGATCGATACCGGGATCGGCGTCTCCAAGGAATTTCGCGAGCACATCTTCGACAAGTTCACGCAGGCGGACGGGTCCGTCACGCGCCTTCACGGCGGATCGGGGCTCGACCTTGCGATCAGCAAGGAGCTGGTCACGCTGATGCATGGCGAGATCGGTGTCGACCGCATCGAGACTGGCGGCAGCAATTTCTGGTTCACGGTCCGCGTCTCCCGTCAGTCCGGTCCCGCGAAGGCCTGGACCGGGGACGTCGCCGCCCTGGTGAGAAATCACCGGATCCTGATCGTCGACGACAATGAGATCAATCGGCTCCTGCTGGAGAAGCAGCTTGCGGCCTTCGGCGTCAGGACGGCGACCGCCTCCAACGCCGAAAGCGCGCTGAAGAAGATCCGCCTGGAGGCCGAAAGCGGCGAGCCGTTCGAGGCCGCCATCATCGATCACCTGATGCCGGGAACCGACGGCCTCGACCTCGGCACCTCGATCCGGGGCGAACCGTGCGGCAACACCATCAAGCTCGTGCTGTCGTCGTCATCCGGTATCATCAACAGCAATGCGACCGCTCAGTCATACGGCTTCGACGCGGCTCTGCCGAAGCCGGTCCGGCCCGGGATCATGCTGACCTGCCTCGCAGAGCTGTTCACCGACGCGGTCCCCAAGCCGGCACCGGCTCCCTATTCGAGGCCGCGTCCCAAAACGAGCTCAGCGTCGTCCGTGCGCATTCTCGTCGTGGAGGACAACCGGCTGAACCAGATGCTGATGCTCGGCATTCTCAACGGGGCCGGCTATCGCGCCGATGTCGTCGGCAACGGCAACGAAGCGGTTCGCGCGGTTCGCGACATGCCCTACGACATCGTCATCATGGATGTGATGATGCCGGTGATGGACGGCGTCGAGGCGACCAGGCAGATCCGCGAGCTGAAGGGCGGGCTGGCGTCGATCCCGATCATCGGTGTGACCGCGCACGCACTGAAAGGCGACCGCGAGAATTTCCTGGAGGCTGGAATGAACGACTACGTCTCCAAGCCGATCGACAAGGAAGAGCTGCTGCAGAAGATCGCCTTCTGGACCGGGGGCGCGGCTGAAATGGCCCGGTCCGGCCGACAGGCTTCGCGCCATCGAACGGGCACGGCCCGATCGCTATTGCCCGGCCCGGCTGGCTTTGCGCTGCTCGCGCCGATGACGAGGGCCAGCACGACCCCGCGGAGGGCGCTCGACCGACACGTCAGCGCTCCGCTGCCCGCCGGGCACGGCGGCATCGCTCAGCCGATCGAATCACTTTGACTGTCCCTCGTGTTCTCAGGTCCCAGGGCCTTTGCGGCGCCGGCTTTGCGTCTCAACGGCAGAAACCCGCGAGGTCGTGCGCGCTCAAGCGGGCGGATCGGCATCCGCAGGCACCGGTGCCGCCGAAACCATAAACCCAACGTATCCTATTGTATTCGTCTGCATGCAACTGTATTAAATGAAGGTGAAACGTCGGCGGCTGGTAACTTGGCGGGCTGGCGCATACGGTTCGGCGAAAGGGGCGGAAACGACATTGGGCTGCGACTATGACATCATCGTCGCAGGGGGCGGCAACGCAGGGCTTTGCGCCGCGATCTCGGCCGCGCGCGCCGGTGTGCGCGTCCTGGTCGTCGAGCGGGCGCCGAAATTCTATCGCGGCGGCAATACGCGCCATACGCGGAACGTGCGCGTCGCTCACGACGAGGGAAACGGGATTCTGACCGGCCCCTATCCGGTCGAGGAGTTCATGGACGACCTGCATTCGCGTCACCAAGGGCGAGACCGACGAAGAGCTGGCCCTGATGACGCTCGAGAAGTCGAAGCAGATTTGGGACTTTCTCTGGGCGCAGGGCGTGCGCTTCCAGCCTTCGCTTGGCGGCACGCTGTCGCTGGGGCGCACGAATGCGTTCTTTCTCGGCGGCGGCCGGTCCATGCTCAACGCGCTCTACCGGACGGCGGAGGATCTCGGCGTCGAGGTCCATTATGACAGCCAGCTCGTCGATTTGGAGATCGAGGACGGCTTCTTCAACGGCGCGGTGGTCGACATGCCCGCCGGCCGCCGGCGCATCGGCGCACGCGCCTTCGTCGCCGCATCCGGCGGCTTCGAGGCCAATCTGGAATGGCTGACCGAAGCCTGGGGTCCGGGCGCGAAGAATTTCCTCATTCGCGGCACGCCCTATAATCGCGGCGAGCTGCTCAAGCTGCTGCTGGAGCGCGGCATGCAGCAGGTCGGCAAGCCGGAGCAGGGCCATGCGGTGGCCATCGACGGGCGGGCGCCGAAATTCGACGGCGGCATCGTCACCCGGCTGGACTCGGTGCCGTTCGGCATCGTGCTCAACCAGGACGCCGAGCGCTTCTATGACGAGGGCGAGGATTTCTGGCCCAAGCGCTACGCGATCTGGGGCCGGCTCGTCGCCGCCCAGCCCGACCAGATCGGCCACTCGATCGTCGATCAGAAGTCGATCGACCTGTTCATGCCTTCGATGTTTCCACCGCAGAAGGCGGGCAGCATCGAGGCGCTCGCGGTCGAAATCGGCCTCGATCCGGCGAAAACCTGCGCCACGATCGATGCGTTCAACGCCGCGTGCCGCGCGGGAACGTTCGATCACACCGCTCACGACGACTGCCGCACGGAGGGCCTCGATCCGCCGAAATCGCATTGGGCGCGGCCCATCGATACGCCGCCCTTTTACGCCTATACGCTGCGTCCCGGCATCACCTTCACCTATCTCGGCGTGAAGGTGAACCGCGAGGCGCGCATGGTGATGGCCGACGGCCGGACCGTCGCCAACATGTTCGCGGCCGGCGAGATCATGGCCGGTAACGTGCTTGGTCAGGGCTATCTCGCCGGGATCGGCATGACCATCGGCAGCGTCTTCGGACGTCTCGCAGGAGAGGGAGCCGCGCGCCATGCCCGCAATTGATCTCGCCGCCGTCGCCACCGCTGCGCAAGGCGAAGTCGCGCGGCAGATGAGCGTCTGCAATGCCTGCCGTTATTGCGAGGGGCTGTGCGCGGTGTTCCCGGCGATGGAGCTGCGCAAGGCGTTCTCCGGCGGCGATGTCGACTATCTCGCCAATCTCTGCCACGGCTGCGGCGCATGTCTTTACGATTGCCAGTACGCGCCGCCCCACGAGTTTTCGATCAACGTGCCGGCGGCGATGGCGGATCTGCGCGAGCAAAGCTATGCGCGCTACGCTTGGCCGGGCGCCTTCGCGGTGTTCTTCGAGCGCAACGGGCTTTGGGTGGCGCTTGCCGCAGCGCTGTCGCTTGCCGCGTTTATCGGCGGCTTCATCGCCTGGCAGGACCCGGCCGTGCTGTTCTCGGCGCATACCGGAGAGGGGGCATTCTATCGGCTGATGCCGCACAATGCCATGGTGGCGATCTTCGGCGCGGCGTTCCTCTATGCGATGCTCGCGCTGGCGATGGGCGTGCGCGCGTTCTGGCAGGCTGGACGGGACGGCGCCGGCTCTGGGGTTCGCTTCGTTCTGGCAGGCGGTGCGGGACGCAGGCCGGCTGCGCTATCTCGATGGCGGCGGCATGGGCTGCATGGACGCCGGCGAGAGGCCGGAACGGGACCACCGGCGGCTGTTCCACCACTTCACCTTCTACGGCTTCCTGCTGTGCTTCGCCTCGACATCGCTGGCGACGATCGTGAGCCTCTGGCAGGACGCGCCCTATCCCTGGTGGCATCCGGTCGTCGTCCTGGGAACGCTCGGCGGGCTCGGCCTGATCGTCGGCCCGATCGGCCTGCTCGGCGCCAGGGGAAAGCGCGATCCTGCGCTCGTCGGTGCGCGCAAGACAGGCATGGGCGCGGCATTCCTGTGGATGCTGCTGGCCACCGCCGCGACCGGCCTTACGTTGCTCGTCTTCCGCGGAACGCCCGCGATGGGACTGCTGCTAGCCATCCATCTCGGCGTCGTCTTCGCGCTGTTCCTTACCTTTCCCTATGGGAAATTCGTGCATGGCATCTACCGCTTCGCCGCGCTGGTCCGCTATGCGGCGGAGCGGCGGGCGGCTCGCGCTCGGGAGGCGCAATCCGTCGCGGACGGTGACGCTCGCCCCAAGGCCGCCTGATCAGCGGCCAGCTCCACGACGCCATATATTGCATGCATTCGACGCTCAAGCCGCGTGACTTATGGGAATCGAATGGCTACAACGATGACCGTCAAAGCAAAGCAGCGTCTTGTCCCGCCCGGCAAGGGTCTCAGAGGGGGCAGAATGGGCGACAATATCTCGCGCAGCGAGGAAGCCTACCGGCAGCTCAAGGACGCGATCCGCAAAGGGGCGCTCGCTCCCGGAACGCGCGTGCGCGAAGTGGAGATCGCCGACCGCTTCGGCATCAGCCGCACGCCTGCGCGCGAGGCCATCAGGCGCCTGGAGAGCGACGGGCTGATCTCCTTCGTGCCGCGTCACGGCGCGGTGATCTCCAAGCTCGACCATCAGGAGACGATGGAGCTTTACGACCTTCGCGAGATCCTCGAAGGGTCGGCCGCCGCCTTCGCCGCGCGCCATGCTTCGCCCGCGGAAATCGAGGAGCTGGAGGAACTGATCTCCGCCGAGCCGGAGCTTGCCGACAAGCCGGACCAGCTCGCCGATCTCAACCAGCTGTTTCACTCCGCGCTCTACCGCGCCGCGCATAACCGGTTTCTCGAGCGCGCCCTGATCGGCTTGCGCGATTCCATGGCGCTGCTCGGCGGCACCTCGCTGAAGGTCGCCGGGCGGTTCGATGCGGCGCATACGGAGCATCTGGCGATCGTCAGCGGTGTAGCCGAGCGGGACGTCGACAAGGCCGAGCGCGCGGCCCGGGATCACATCCGCAGCGCCCAGCGCGCGCGCCTGAAGCTGATGCGCGCCGACCTGGTGGCCGGCGGCTCCGGCCTGGGCGAGTAGCTGGGGCTAGCTGCCGACCGGCTCGAAGACGGGCAGGGCGCCGCCGTCCTCGTTCCTTGCAAACGCGACCATCACCGCCATGCCGATCTTGACCGTCGACGGGTTGTCGGCCTTGACCCAGCTCATCATGCGCGGGCCTTCCTCCAGATCGATCAGCGCCACGACATAGGGCACCATCGCCTTATAGGCCGGCGCCGTCCGCTCGACGACGGTGTACGAATACACCGAGCCGCGGCCCGACAGTCCGTCCATTCCAGCGTCTCGCTCATGCAGGACGGGCAGACGAGGCGCGGATAGAAGATGTATTCGCCGCAATCGCCGCAGCGCTGGATGGAGAGCTTGCCCTGGCGGGCGGCTTCCCAGAATGGGGCGGTTTCCGGCGTCGGCTCGGGCAGTTTGACGATGAAATCGCTCATCTTGGCTCCTTGCCGAGGATCAGGGTGGAACTGGAGGAAAGCGCGATGCCCATGCCGTGGCAGAGGGCGAGGCCGGCGTCCTTGACCTGCCGCTCGCCGCTCTCGCCGCGAAGCTGGCGCACCGCCTCGATGATCAGGAAGATGCCGAACATGCCCGGGATGGCAGTAGGACAGCCCGCCGCCCTGGGTGTTGATCGGGAAATCGCCGGCCGGCGCGAACCGGCCATTCTCCGACGAACGGTCCGCCCTCGCCCTTTTGGCAGAAGCCGAGATCTTCCACCGTCATCAGTGTGGTGATGGTGAAGCTGTCATAGATTTCGGCGACGTCGATATCGGCCGGTGTGATGCCGGCGGCCTTGAATGCGGCCGGGCCGGTGATCGCGGCGGGCGTGCTCGTCACCTCCGGCATTTGTGAGATCGAATTGTGCGTGTGGGATTCCGCCGAGCCCCAGAGACTAGACCGGCGCCTTCGCCAGCGACTTCGCCCTGTCGACCGTGGTGACGACGACCGCGCCGCCGCCGTCGGTGACGAGGCAGCAATCCAGCCGCCGCAGGGGCGAGCTGATCATCGGCGAGGCGAGCGCGTCTTCCACGGTCAGCGGATCGCGCGACCAGGCGACCGGGTTCATCTGCGCCCATTGCCGCGCGGCGACGGCGATCTCGGCGAGTTGCTCGGGCTTGGTGCCGTAGAGATGCATATGCCGCTGGGCAGCGAGCGCATAGGCGCCGACCATCATTGGCAGCGCATAGGGCGTGTCGAACTGCGTCGACGGCAGCCAGCTTTCCGCCGCAGCGCCACCGAGGCTGCGCGAGGCCTGGGAGCGCTGCGTGCTGCCATAGGTAATCAGGCAGGTGGTGCACAGACCGGCGGCGATCGCCATCGCGGCGTGCTGGACCATCGCCTCGAACGATGAGCCGCCGAGCGAAACGCTGTCCGTGTAGGTCGGCACGATATGCAGATATTCGGCGACCTGCACCGAGGGGAAGCGGACATTGCGCGCCGAGGTCACGCTGAGGATGCCGTCGATCTCGCTCTTGGCGATCCCGGCATCGTCGAGCGCGCGCTTGGCGGCCTGGGCGTGCAGTTGCAGCTCGGTCAGATCGGGCGTCTCGCCGAGGTCGGACTCGGCCACGCCGACAATCGCGGCTTTTCGTCGAAAATCGTCCACCATCCATATGATCCCGATTGTTGCGGTCGGCCGTCGGGCGATGCGACGGCGTCGTGCGAGTGTGTCCGGTTTGCCCGGACGATGGCAATGGTGCTCTAAGCCTCGCCGGCCAGCTCCAACTCGCAGGCGAAACAGGCGACGTCGCGGCCTTCATTGTCGCGCAACTCGGGCCGCTCGCGGACGCAGCGGTCGAAGGCCAGCGGACAGCGCGGGTTGAACGTGCATCCCGGCGGCGGGTCGAGCGGGGAAGGCAGTTCGCCGTGCAGGATCATCCGCTCCTTGCGCCGCAACGGGTCCGCGACCGGCGTCGCCGAGAGCAGCGCGCGTGTGTAGGGATGCCGCGGATTTTCGAAGATCGCCGCGCTCGGCCCCTGCTCGACCGGCCGGCCGAGATACATGACCATCACCTCGTCGGCGATATGTTTGACGACCGACAAATCGTGGCTGATGAACAGATAGGCCAGGTCGAGCGTGTCCTGAAGATCGACGAGCAGGTTGAGCACCTGCGCCTGGATCGAGACATCGAGCGCGGAGACCGGCTCGTCGAGCACGAGGATGGCGGGGTCGAGCATCAGCGCGCGGGCGATGGCGATGCGCTGGCGCTGGCCGCCGGAGAACATATGCGGATAACGATGGTAGAATTCCGGGCGCAGACCGACGGCGGCCATCATCGCTTCGGCCTTTTCGCGGCGTTCCGCGGCGGGCATGCTGGTGTTGACCAGCAGCGGCTCCTCCAGCGTCGAGCCGATCTTCTGGCGCGGATTGAGCGAGCCGTATGGGTCCTGGAAGACGATCTGGACGCTGGAGCGCAATTGCGCGCGCGTCGCGGCCGTCGGCACCGACAACCTCCTTGCCGAGGATGCTGCAGGCTGCCGCCGCGTCGGTTCCTCGATCATGGTCACCATGCGGGCGAGCGTCGACTTTCCGCAACCGGACTCGCCGACCACGGCCAGCGTCTGCGCCCCGCCTCAGATCGAAGCTGGCGCCGTCGACGGCTTTGAGCAACGCGGAGCCGCTGAACGTGCCGCGCCTGACCGGATAATATTGGGTGAGATCGCGCGCTTTCAGCACCACTTCGCCGGTCATACGGCCTCCTCCTGCAATGCGGGATGACCCTGCGGCACGCCATCGAGGAGCGGATAGTGACACAGCGCCTCGCCCTCCGCCTTGCTCGCCTTGACCGGCCGGACGCTGAAGCACTTGTCCGTCGCGAAACGGCAGCGCGGCGAGAACAGGCAGCCCTGCGGCCTGTCGAACACGCCGGGCACGACGCCGGCGATCGAGGGAAGCTGCTCGCCCTGGGCGCGCTCGGGCAGGGCGGCAAGCAGAGCAGCCGTATACGGATGATGCGGATCGGAGAACAGGTCGAGCACCGCCTGCTCCTCGACCTTCTGGCCCGCATAGTGAACCGAGACCCGCTGCGCCGTCTCTGCGACGACGCCCATGTCGTGGGTGACGAGGACCAGCGCCATTCCGGTATCCTGCTGAAGCTTGAGCAGCAGGTCGAGGATCTGCGCCTGGATGGTGACGTCGAGCGCGGTGGTCGGCTCGTCGGCGATCAGCAGCTTGGGATTGCAGGCGATGGCCATCGCGATCATGACGCGCTGGTTCATGCCGCCGGAAAGTTGATGCGGGAAGGCGTTCAGCCGCTTCTCCGGCGCGGGAATGCCGACCTGGTGCAGCAAGTCGATCGAGCGGGCGCGGCGCTCGGCGCGGCTCATGCGGGTGTGGATCTTGAGTGCTTCGGCGATCTGGAAGCCGACCGTGAAGCAGGGATTGAGACTCGACAGCGGCTCCTGGAAGATCATCGAAATCTCCGCGCCCATGATCGAGCGGCGGCGGCGCGGCGGCAGCGTCATCAGATCGAGGCCGTCGAAGCGCAGCCGGTCGGCGCTCACCCGCGCGGTCGGCGGCAGGAGGCCCATCACCGCGAGCATGCTGACCGATTTGCCCGAGCCGGACTCGCCGACAATGGCCAGTACGTCGCGCGGATCGACGGTCAGCGACACGCCCTCGACCGCGCGGAAAGCGCCGGCGACGGTCGCGAATTCCACGGTCAGATTCTCGATCTCGAGCAGCGCCACGGCTACGACCTCTTCAGCTTCGGATCGAGCGCGTCGCGCAAGCCGTCGCCCATCAGATTGATCGCCAGCACGACGATGAGGATCGCAAGGCCCGGGAACGTCACCACCCACCAGGCGCGCAGGATGAACTCGCGGGCTTCGGCGAGCATCGTCCCCCATTCCGGCGCGGGCGGCTGTGCGCCCATGCCGAGAAAGCCGAGCGCGGCGGCATCGAGAATGGCGGTGGAGAAGGAAAGCGCGGCCTGGACGATGAGCGGCGCCAGGCAGTTCGGCAGGATGGTCACGATCATCAGCCGGATGGGGCCGACGCCGGCGACACGGGCGGCGGTGACATAGTCCTTATGCTTCTCGCCCATCACCGCCGCGCGCGTCAGGCGCACGTAATGCGGCTGCTGGACGATGGCGATGGCGATCATGGCGTTGGTCAGGCTGGGGCCTAGAATGGCGACCAGTGCAAGCGCCAGCAACAGGCTCGGAAAGGCGAGGATGATGTCCATGACGCGGACGATCAGCGTGTCGACGAGGCCGCCGACGAAGCCCGCGACCAGGCCGACCGCAACGCCGACGACCATCGCGCCGAGGACGACGATGCAGCCGACGAACAGCGAATAGCGGGCGCCGTAGATCAGGCGGGACAGCATGTCCCGTCCGACGGCATCGGTGCCCAGCAGGAATTTCCAGCTGCCCCCGTCCTGCCAGACCGGCGGCACGAGCAGCGCGTCGCGGAATTGCGTCGCCGGACCGTAGGGGGCGACGAGGTCGGCGAAGATGGCGATCAGGCAGATGAAGACGAACACGTAGAGGCCGATCACCGCGCCCCGGTTCTCGCGGAAATAATACCAGAACTCGGCGAGCACGGCGCCGGATGCCGGTGGGGCGGCGGTCGATGGCGGTGGGCTCTAGCGCGGCGTCCTGCATGGGGTCACCTCCTCCGCCGGATGCGCGGATTGATCAGCCCGTAGAGCAGGTCGACGCCGAGATTGACGACCATCACCATAGTGGCGATCAGCATCAGGCCGCCTTGCACGGAAGGGTAGTCGCGCCGGAAAATCGAATCGACCATCCATTTGCCGACGCCCGGCCAGGAGAAGATCGTCTCGGTCAGGATGGCGCCGGTGATCAGCACGCCGGTCTGCAGCCCGATGGTGGTCACGACCGGGATGAGCGCATTGCGCAGCGCATGGACGCCGACGACGCGCGCCGTCGACATGCCCTTGGCGCGGGCGGTGCGGATATAATCCTCGCCGAGCACTTCCAGCATGGCCGAGCGGGTCTGCCGCGCGATCACCGCCAGCGGAATGGTGCCGAGCACGATGGTCGGCAGGATCAGATGCGAAAGCGCCGAGGTGAAAGCGCCCCGCTGGCCGGACAGGATGCTGTCCACCAGCATCAGGCCGGTGACGGAGGGGAAGTAATAGAGCAGCGAGATCCGCCCGGACACCGGCGTCCAGCCGAGAGTGCCGGAAAACAGGATGATCAGCAGCAGCCCCCACCAGAAGATCGGCATCGAATAGCCGATCAGCGCTGTGCCCATCAGCGACTGGTCGATCCAGGAGCCGCGCCGCGTCGCCGCGATCACCCCGGCGGGAACGCCCAGGGCCACGGCGAACAGCAGGGCGCAGATCGTCAGCTCCAGCGTTGCCGGAAACAGCGTGAAGAATTCATCGAAGACCGGCCGCTTGGTGACGATCGACCGGCCGAGGTCGCCGCCGAGCGCGGAGGTCAGGAAGTCGAAATATTGCAGATAGAGCGGACGGTCGAAGCCGAGCGCGTGCAGAAGCGCGGCGTGGCGCTCCGGGGTCAGCCCGCGCTCGCCCGCCAGAATCTGCACCGGGTCTCCGGGCAGCAGGCGGATGAAGGCGAACGCGGCAATGGAGATGCCGATGAATGTCGGGATGAGCAGCCCGATGCGACGGAGGATGAATGCCAGCATGTTTATCCAGCTCCGCCGCGCGGGGCCGGAATGACCCGCGCGGCGGAGTTCTTTTTAGAGCTGGGACAGGATTACTCCTCCAATCCGACACCGTAGAAGATGTGACCGCCGAGCGGATCGATCTTGAAGTCGGTGACTTCCTTGCGCATCGGCTGGAAGCGGACCGAATGCGCGATCGTCGCCCACGGCGCCTGCTCCTTGAAGATGACCTGCGCCTCTTCGTAGAGCTTGGTGCGCTCGGCCTTATCGGAAACGATCTTGGCCTTCTGGATCAGGTCCTCGAAGGGCTGGTAGCACCACTGCGCGCGGTTCGCGTTGCCGACGCCGTCGCAGCCGAGCAGCACGGCGAGGAAGTTGTCCGGATCGCCATTGTCGCCGGTCCAGCCGAGCAGCACCGCGCCGTCGCGGTTCTTCTCCTTCGACAGCTTGAGATATTCGCCCCATTCATAAGAGACGATCTCGACGCCGACGCCGACCTTGGCGAAGTCCGCCTGGAGCAGTTCGGCCATACGGCGGGCGTTCGGGTTGTAGGGACGCTGGACCGGCATCGCCCAGATCTTCATCTTCAGATCCTTGACGCCGGCTTCGTCGAGCATCTTCTTGGCGGTTTCCGGATCGTAAGGATCGTCCTTCACCGCCTCGTTATAGGACCAGATGGTCGGCGGGATCGGGTTCTTGGCGACCTTGCCGGCGCCCTGATAGACCGCGTCGAGAATGGCCTGCTTGTTGATGGCCATGTTCAGCGCCTTGCGGACCTTGACGTTGTCGAACGGCGCCTGCGTCGTGTTGTAGGCGAGATAGCCGACGTTCAGCCCTTCCTGATCCATCACTTTCAGGGTCGGATCGGCGCGCATGGACTCCAGATCGGCCGGGTTCGGGAACGCCATGACCTGGCATTCATTGGCCTTGAGCTTCTGGTAGCGGACGGACGGATCGGGCGTGATCGCGAAGATCAGCGTGTCGATCGGCGCCTTGCCTTTCCAGTAGTCCGGATGGGCGGCGAAGCGGACCACGGCGTCCTTCTGATAGCCGACATATTTGAACGGCCCGGTGCCGACGGGGACCTGATTGAGCATCTCCATCTTGCCGTCAGCCTTCAGCTTGTCGGCATATTCGGCGGACAGGATCGAGGCGAAGTCCATGCCCAGATTGGCCAGCATCGGCGCTTGCGGCTTAATCGAGGACGATCTTGACGGTGTAGTCGTCGACCTTCACCACTTCCTTGAACAGGTCGGGCATCGACATGGAATTGAAATATTCCCAGGACGCGCCGGCCGTGTATTGGTGCCAGGGATGGTCCTTGTCCTTCTGGCGCATGAAGCTGAAGACGACGTCGTCGGCGTTGAAGTCGCGCGTCGGGGTGAAGCCCTCGACGGTGTGGAATTTCACGCCCTTGCGCAGGTTGAAGGTGTATTCGAGACCGTCGTCGGAAATCTTCCAGCTCTCGGCGAGGCCCGGCTCGAGCGTGGTCGTCCCGCGCTCGAATTCGACGAGCTTGTTGTAGACCTGCCGCGAGGTGACGTCGAAGGTCGTGCCGGCCGTGTAGAGCGCCGGGTCGAAGCCTTCAGGCGAGCCTTCCGAGCAGAACACCAGGGTCTTGGCCTGGACCGCGCCCGAAAATGCCATAGCCGCCATCAGCGGCAGCAAAAATCTCATCCGCGTCATGAATGTTTCTCCGGGAAGCCAATTGGACATTGCCGCCGCATCAGCCAGCAATTGGCCCTAGTTAAACATCAATCCGGCGCGAATGAAATTGCCTTTCTGGAGGGTTAGCGGCGTTTCGCCGGACGTTCGCCGCGTTATGGAAGCTACGAATTTGCCGGAGATCGGGGCGAGAGCGGTCGTGCGGGAGCGATTGGGGAATGCGGCGCAGCGTGGAAAGACGAGCGCGAAGGGCCCGGGCGGACGCGGGGCGTTTCGATTTCGAAGCGTTGGGAGCGCGGCGCCTGTCTCTACCATATAAGAATGAGTCTGCGATGATCCGCCGTCGGGCGTTGACGCTATTCCGGGCGGGTCACCGCGATTGTCGATGATCGTGAGAGCATGTCCGGTGCATCCTCGGTCGCCTGCACTGAACGGCTTCGTCAGGAGCTGCAGCTTTCCGGCTGCGGATCGAGAAGCACCTCGTGGTCCTTCAGCCCGAACTTGATGCGCATCAGCGTGCCGCAGAACATCAGCAACTGCCTGCATTCGCCGAGGCCAAGCTCTTCGGCATCGCACGCGGCGTAATAGATCATCCGGGCGGTGGCTTTCGCCTTTTCGCGGTCGCCGGGATCGGTGTCGAGATGGAGGCCGGTGCTTTCAATCATTTTTCTCTCCAATCGAATAAGTCGGTATGTTGTCGTTATAATATCGATTAAGTTTCCATAAAATTCAGGAATCCCATTAAGGCGCGCCCCTAATCCCTTGATGGCATTCGACGAAAATGCTCTACTAATAAGTGTAATGCGAAATCGCATAGCGGCATGCAAGAATACAACGAACGGCATATTTGCACGCTGCCATCGGACGTGATAGGTAACTATACTTATTTTCTTTCTGCGGCAGTGCTGGCCAGAGTTCACTTTGGCTAAAGTGCGGCGTGTATATTGTTGAGTGGGCGAGTTCAATGCTAAATCCAGTACAATCCGGCGACCAGCAGGCAGATCGCGAAGAAATCGATCAGGTCCGCGTTCTGCTGTTCGGCGACATCCAGCGCGAGAACGAACAGCGTTTCGCGGCGCTCGAGGCGCAGCTCCGCGACCTTCGCCAGACGTTGGAGAGGAAACTTTCCGCGATGGCCAGCGAGCAGGCGCAGACACAGGCGGAGCTGATCCGCTCGATCGGCGGCGCCATCGCCGAGCTCGGCAACCACATCAGCCAGATGGCAGGCCCTGCGACGCATGATGCGTCCGATCATGAATAGTCTGCATCACAATAGCGGCGAGTTCTCCCGGCTGAAGTCGCTGCTGCTCAAGGAAGAGCAGCAGGTTCTCGCCGAGATCGAGCAGGTGGTGCGCCGGCACGACGCGCGGGTGGGGGACGACGAAGCGCTGCAGCACAGCGTCGCCGACATCCTCGCCAACTCGCTGCGTGAAGCCGACATCAAGAACCACCGCGAGCTGGCAGCGGCCATCGCGCCGGTCATCGTCGCCGCGATCCGGCGGGAGATCCGCAATGCGAGCGACGAGGTGGTGGATGCGCTCTATCCGATCATGGGCCGGCTCATCCGCGCCTATGTGTCGAGCGCCATCCGCGATTTCGTCGAGCAGACCAACCGCCGTATCGAAGGTGGGCTCAGCGCCAGTTTCGTCCGGCTTCGGATCAAAAGCCTGCTGACGCGCACGCCCTATCGGACCCTGCTGATCCGCGAGGGGCAGGACCTGCGCATCGCCAGCATTTACCTGATCGACCGCAGCTCCGGCACGCTGATGGAGGCGTGGAACGCCGATCCCGCCGCGCCGGAAAGCCTCGGCGACGATCACCTGATCGGCGGTATGCTGACCGCGATCAACAATTTTGCCGCCGAGTCGCTTGCGGAGCGCGACAGCGAGTTGCGCGCGCTCGATCTGGGCGAGTCCCGCGTCTATCTGCGCGCCTCGGCTGCCTATCTCGTGGCGATGAAATCGGTGGGCAAGGGCAATCGCCGCATCCGCCGGGCGATCGACACCGAGCTTGGCCATACGCTGGAGAAGCTGACCGACTTTCATCAGGAGGGAACGCTCCAGCGCCGCGAGGTGCTTGCCGAGCTTGCCGACGGAATTACCGCGCTGCTGGCGAACTACAAGCAGCCGCCGATCCTGGCCCTGGCCGTTTTCGGCGGGTTGACGGTCCTTGCCGGGCTGATCGCCTATCAGGGCTACAGGGAGAAGGTCGCAGTGGCGCGGCTCGCCGGTGAAGTGCGCGCCGTCATCGACAGCCGCGCCGCGCTGCAGGCGTTCCCATTGCGGATCGACGTCGCCAGCGACCGGAGCGCGGTAACCGTTGCGGGGCTCGTGCCGAGCGAAGCCGACCGGGATGCCTTCGTCAAGGCGGCTGCGGCGCGCCTCGATCCGGTCAAATTGACACCGCAGCTCATCGTCGTGCCGGCGCTCAGCGAATATATGAAGATGTCCGGCACGGTTGCGGATCTGAATTCGAGGCTCTCGGGCTCCGTCGCCGATCTGAATGCGCTGGTAGCGAAGGTCGAGGAGGAGGCGTCGCTGCGGACCGCCGCCGAGGTTGCGGCGACCCGCGCCGAGATCGGCGACGTCGACAAGCAGCTCAAGGCGAGCACGGCCGCCCTCACCGCCCGCCTCGACGAGTTGCACCGGATCACGCAGGACCCGCATCTGAAACTGAGCCAATGGGTTGCGACGCACGCGATCTTCTACGCAGACGGCGCCCAGTTCCGCGACCATGACATGGCTATCGCCACGCTGGGACAGCTTCGCGACCTGCTTGATGCCGCCACCAATGCCCGGATCCGGATTATCGGCTATACCGACCCGACCGGCACCGCGGATGGGAACGATGCGCTGGCGACCCAGCGGGCGGAACAGGTGGCGGGCGAGCTGGAGAAGCTCGGCGTCAGCCGCACGCGCATGAAGATCCTCGGCCGTCCGCGCGGCATCCTGCTGAGCTACGACAAAGGCCCCTACAGCAGCAATCGCCGCGTCGAATTCGAGCTTGCCTATATCGGCGAGCCGACCAAGCCAGCAGGAGAGCCTTTGGCGGCGGATGGAACGAGTCCATAAACTGATGCTTCTCGGAGACATCGGCGTAGGGAAAACGTCCCTCGTAAGGCGGCTCGCTTTCAACAAATTCGACCACGACTACAAGGCCACGATCGGCGTCGACGTCTACACCTATGTGCTCGACTTCCAGGCGGCCGAGGGAGAGATGGTCGAGATCAAGCTGCTGATCTGGGACATCGACGGCGATTTCGGCGAGAGCATCTTCAAGCAGATCTATATCAAGGGCGCGACGTCCGCACTGATCATCGGCGATTGTTCGCGCCCGGCAACCGTCACCTCCGCCGGCCGGCTCGCCCAGACCTTCATGGAAACGTTTCCCGGCCGCCCCGTCGCCCTCGTCGCCAACAAGATCGACCTCCTCGGACCCGGCGAGTTGCCCAAGCTGATCGCGCCCTTGCGGCCATTGCGCACCCGGATCGTCGAGACCAGCGCAAAGACCGGCGCCAATGTTCGAGGCGCCTTCGAATCGGTAACCCGTGCAGCCTATGAACGCGGACTTTGACCTTGACGCCCCGGAGTTGCGCCAGCTCATCGGGACGATCGACTTCCTGTGCGAGCGCGGCAGCTTCGGCTATGCCGGCCTCGACGAGCATTATTGCGGCATCTGGCGTTATGGCGCGCTGGCGAGCTGGATCCCGATCGGCGCCAATGTCTGCCGCAACACGGACCTGTTCTTCGGCCTGGAAAAGGAGCTGCTCGACCTTCAGGACGCGCATGGCACCTGCGTCACGCTTCCGCGCGTCGGCGTGCCCTCCAGCGACGATCCAGCGTCGAAGATGTCGATCGAAATCTATTGGGACGACCTTGCTGGCGTCTATCACGTCATCGTCCACCGGCTGATCGCGGAGTCCGAGGTCGAGCTCGAGCTGCTCAAGCAGATCCGGGCGCGGCGCCTGGCGGAGGAAAATTTTCAGAGCACGCGCGAGCGATTGGTGCAGCGGCAGATGCTGCTCGACATCTTGATGGAGCAGATGCCGGTCGCCACCGCGGTCTTCGATGAGCAGGCGCGCTATCTGTTCGCCACCCGCCGATGGGCGCGCACGTTCGGGCTCGAATGCGAGCCGCTGATCGGCCAGGACTGCTTTGCGGCCGGTACGGCCATGCCGGATCATGCGCGCTTCGATTTCAAGGCGCGCCTGATGGGCCTGACCGGCCCGCCCCAGATCGAGGCGATGCATCGGGACGAGGCGGACACGCGCAGCCATCGCTGGACGCATCAAAGCTGGATGCAGCCGGACGGAGCGCGCGGCGGCGTCGTGTCATCGGCCGAGGACGTCAGCGATCTGGTGACCGGGCAGGCGCGGCTGAGCCTGGAGAACGAGGAGCTGAAAGCCACAAACCGGCAGCTTGCCGAATTCGCAGCGGTGGTCGGCCACGACCTGAATGCCCCGCTGCGATCGCTGCAGGCGGTCATCGACGAGATCGAGGAAGGAATGCCCGGCGCACCCGTCGACCGCCTGCGCGCCCATGTCGACCGGATGCGATCCATCCTGGAAGGAACCCGCGACTACACCCGGGCGCTTTCATCGGAGATCGTGATCAAGGCGGTTGACATAGCTACGATCGTCAGTGGCATTATAAATACACTTCCGAATGGCAAACGATTTTCCATAGAATTCGATTTAGCAACGCCGTGTATTTTCGTGAACGCCAATCTCCTGGATGTCGTCCTGCGCAATCTTCTGGACAATTCCATAAAGCACCATGACTTGGATCATGGACGTCTGACGATCTCGGTGTCAGATGAGGAAAATGACTGGCTGATCGGCGTCGAGGACGATGGGCCGGGCATTCCGGTGGAACGTCAGGCGGAGCTGATCGGGGGGCGGTCCCGCGCTCGGCCCGGATCGGGGAGCGGCGGAATGGGATTGGCGATCGCCACCCGCGTGCTGGACGGTATCGGCGCCAGCATGACCGTCGCCTCGGACCCGGCAAGCGGGCGCGGCAGCAAATTTGTCATTCGCTGGCCAAAGAATGCGGTAAGCTTCGCCTCCGCTACGGACCAGACGTAACATCGCCGGCTCGGCCCGCCGTACCGGCTTCGAAGGGGACCTGGATTCCGATGGGGTCATCGCAAACACGTTCGGTCTATATCGTGGACGACGAGGAGGACGATCGCCGCCGGGTGCTCGCGATTCTTCAGGACACGTCCTATCGGCCGCAAGTGTTCGAAAGCGGCAAGACCTTCATGGAAACGGCCGTGATCGGCGGCAATTGCTGCGTGCTGCTGGACGTCAGGATGCCGGATGTCGACGGGCTTACGGTCGTGACGTTTATGGCCGAGACCCACCCACATTGCCCGGTTGTGATGCTGTCCGGCTCATCGACGCTGCCGATGGCCGTCGAGGCGATGAAGCGCGGCGCCGCGGATTTTCTTGAAAAGCCGGTCGAGCGGGATGCGCTGATGCAGGCGTTGGAGCGGGCGTTCGGCATGAAGCCGCCGCTCCCCGGCGGCGCGCTGACGCGCGAGGAGCTGCTGAACAAGGTGACGCGCCGCGAAGGGCAGGTACTGGAGCTTCTCGTCCAGGGACACCCGAACAAGGTTGTCGCGTTTCAGCTCGGCATCGCCGAGAACACCGTGGAAGTCCATCGCCAGAGGCTGATGCGCCGGCTGGAGGCGAAGAACTTCGCCGAGCTGGTCCGCATGGCGGTGCGGGCCGGAATCTGAGCGGGCGCCCGGGCGCCGCGATGTCTAGCCGAGATCGAAATCGGCGACCACCGGCGCATGATAGGATTCCGGCGTGCGCTCGATCAACGTGTAGGCGATCAGCTCATCCCCCAGTGCCTCGTTGTGCACTTCCATGGTCCGGAACCGGCCGAGCAGCGGCCGCGAGACGAGAATGTGATCGAGCATCAATTTGCGTCCCGCATGGATCACGGTGAAGCGCCGGGAGTCCGATAGCGTGTGCTCCAATGCCACCAGTTCGTGCCCGGCCAGCCGGCCATTGCCGGTGTCCTCGGTATCGCCGGCAAGAATGCGGAACGGCACCTCGCGCTCCTCGGAATTGAAGTCGCCGCAGACGGCGATCAGCGCATCCGGCGTGTCGTCGAACATGCGATCGACCAGCAGCCGCGCCTCAAGCGCCTGACCTGCGCGTTTCATCGCCGCCAGATAGAACCCTTCCGCCCAACCCGCGACGCTTTTCCACGCGAATGGACCGGCTTTCTGGCCGGGGATGAAAGAGGCGAGCGGCGCCTTCAGATGCATATTGACGATGCGAACCGTGGCCCCTCCCGGATGCGCGATCTCCGCGGCGAGGATCGGGCGGTCCCAGGCGACGCTCTCCTCCGCAGTCGGGTGGCTCGGCAGTTACGCAGCGATAGCGCGGCGCGGCGAGGAGGTCGTTGACGAATTGCTGCGAGCACAGAATCGGCCAGCGGCTCAACACGACGAGATTATGCTTGTCGCGAGGCTCACCGGTCTCGGGCTTGCCGGTGCTCGCGCGATGGAAATCACGATAGGCGGTGCCTTGCAGCAAGCCGTCCAGCGCGCTGAGCGAACGCGCGGACGAGGCGCTCGGCCGGCTTGCGTCGACCTCTTGAAGGCACAGAATATCGGCGGCGAGCCGGTCGAGCTGCGGCCGCAGGATGGCGTTGCGCTCGTCGGGCGGGACTGCGGCGTTTTTCTCGTCCGACAGATTTTCCAGATTGAAGCTTGCGATTCGCAATATCGGAGCTCCTGGGCAACATCGCTTTTATCATCGATTTTCTGTGGGCGCGGCGCCACTCAAAACCGACGACAAGGCCATTTTATCGGCCGCCGTCGCGGGACCGCCGCATTCGCCTTGCATGATATTACTGTTTTGCGACAGACTTTCTGAGGCCGCAAACGGGCGCAAGCTGCGGAAGCTGTTTTGCGCGTCCCGAGGGCAGAGAGATGCGCGAGGGTAAGACGATTGGCCCGATCGGGCGGCATACTTCAGATGGGCCCGGTGATTTTACACATTTATGGCCCCCACGTCTACGCCTCTGCTCACTTTGACGAATTTGAATTTGAATTCATCTATAAAATCTCTTCAAATTGTCATTGAAATCGTTTAATCTCATATCTCAAGCCGTCGTGCGCAAGCGCGACCCGGAATTTGGTGGCCGGATCGAAACGTCGCCATGAGGTGCCGATATGCGGATTGCTGGAGACTATGGGACCGGTGTCCCGAAGATGGACCCCGAAACGGCGCGGGAAGCGCGGCGCGCATCATTTACACCAGTCATCGCGTCCGAGGAGAAGCGGGATGCCGCGGCCGCGGCCAGGCACACGTCTCCGGCTGCAACGAAAGCGGCCACGAAGACGACCACGGCCGCCAAAGACCTGAAGACGGCCCGCAGCGACTACAACGGCAAGGTCGACTCCTACGGCAAGAGCTGGGCGTCGCAGCATCAGCATCAATTCAAAACGCGGGCGCAGGCTGAGACCGCCTTCAATACCGATTGGAAAAAGTCCGATCAGGGCAAGCAGGCTGTTGGGCAACTTGCCCAATCCGACGCAACCTATCAGGCAGCCGTGCAGGACGAACTGCGCGTTACCGCTGAAGAGACGGATGGCGACGAGGCGGCGGTAAGAAGCGCGGTGACCGATAAGGCGGCTGAGATCAAGGCGCGCGACGGGGGCGACGATAATGCCGACGGGCTTATCGACAGCGCCGTCGATTCCGCAGCGACCAGGGTCACATCCGAAACGCCGGAGATCCGCGCGGCGGCGACCGACGTCAGCGAGACGGGCGAGGCGCTCAACGATGCAGCCGGGCGTCTCAAGACCGCGCAGGAGAATGCGGACGCAGCGACGCCGGAATTCGACGGAGCGGCCGGCCGCGAGGTCCCGCAAACCAACACGCCGGAGCTTCAATCGGCGCAGGAGGATTTCGCCAAGGCGGACGCCGCCTATAACAAGGCGGTGATGAACGAGTTCAACCTGGCCCTTGAGCAGACGGGGCCGGCGGCGCTCGACGGTGGGCGCAAGCTCTATTCGCCCGAGCAGGTTCAAGCGGCTCAGAATTCAATGGAATTGAGCCATCCGGATCTGGCCGGAAGCGTCTATTTCCAGCATCTCATCAGAGACAAGGGACCTGCCTACGCGCAACTCACGGCGAATATGAACGAGCTGCCGGGAGGCGACAATGCGCCGGGCTGGCTCAAGGATGCCTACAACAGCGGCGATAAGCCGACCGTTGCGCTGGCGGTGACGCTCGGTGTGGATCAGGCCCAACCTGCGAACGACGCGGAGAAGGCTCTGGCCGAAGAAGACCCGATGTCGTTCATCGTGCTCAAATATACGAACACGCCGATCGAGATCCCCGAAGCGAGCGGGGATGCCCCGCAGCCGACGCGGTCAGACTACGTCAAGCTCGGACAGGAGGCCGCGAAAACCGCGATTACCAACCTGCCCGATACGGAGCGCGGCCAGTTTCTTCGCTCCATGCTGACCACGATCGACGATGTCCGCGTCGACTATGTGCAGACGGAAGTCGGAAATCTGCTCGGCAGCGAGTTCCCCGAAGCGGGCCTCGACAAGATCCTCGACGAATATCTGGACGAGGGCGACTTCCGCAATCCGGACTGGCAGCCCAACACGAAGATGGGCGAGGCCATGCAGCTTCTGTCGGCGAATATGAAGTCCGCCGTCAGTGTTGATGGACGTGAGAGGATTTGGGGCAGCGTCAGCGATCAGGTGACGCAATATTTCACCGATCAGCTCGCCATCCTGAATAAATCCAGCGAAAAGATGGAATATCCCGCGGCGGTCGGTGAATGGCTGAAGCAGATAAGCCAGGGCACCCCCGCACCGGCGGCCGATGTGCTGGTCGACCTCGTGACGGATCTCGATCCCGCTCTGATCGCCAAGATGGGTGGCGGCCGCATCGAGGACGGCGTCAAGATCCTTGGCGATCATGCCAGCGACGAAGGCGTAGCAGATCTGGCGAAGTGGGTGACGTCCCCCCCCGCGACGACAATGCAATGCCGGTCAATCTGCAGGGCCTCACCATCGTCAATAAGGATGGCACGGGCGCCGCGCTTGGCGATGCGGTCCTCAAGCAGCTCAAGGCGGACGGCGCGGATAAATATTTCATCGACAACCTCCAGGCCGGCTACGACAGCACATATCACGATGCCGAAGACGCCCTGAGGAAGACGCAGAATCGGGAGCAGTTCGAACTGTTCTCGGAGAATCGCGACGAGAAGCTTCAGCAGATTTTCGACAGCCTTGCCGCAAAGCCGGGTGACCTGTTCGCGACGAAACACAATCTTCGGCAACGATCCGGTCACGGACAATGCTATCGGCGAAGCGATGGGTCTGCCAGCCGACAATCCCAATGCCGGGCCGACCGAGGCGCGATATACGGACCCGGGCAAACTTGCGCAGATCCACGAAGTCAAGCAGGTCAATCTGATCGGCGACGCTCTGCGCCTGGAGGTGGACAATCCCGCCGCTGGGCTCGGCGACATCAAGTTCACCGATCCCGAGAAGCGCAAGCAGATCGACCAGATGCGCGAGTGGATCCGGGACGTCGGCGGCGATGACGCCATGCTGACGGTCACGCCCGCCGTCTATGCTTCGCCGACGGACGGCGTGATGACCACCTATCTTCTGCGCGTGGAAGGCGACAAGAATAACGACGGCGAAATTACGCGCGAAGAGACGGTCCGCCATACGGCCGGTTCCGGCCGCGCGGGTAAGCACCTCGACGATGAGGACGTGATCATCGACCCGAGCGTGGTGGCGAACGCCGCCAACGGAGCGAACGTTACCTGGAAATACGACGATTTCGAGAAATTCCAGAAGGACAACGCCCTCGACGACAAGGGGCGTCTTTATATGGTGTCGACGGACGATATGCTGCTGCACACCGATGCCAGCGGACACGTCAACAATATCAATTTCGACGGTGTCGACGCCGCGATCACGACGACCTGGGAAAAGATCCAGCCCTGGGCGGACCGCGCTGCCGCGGTCGTCGGCCTCATCGGCGGCGGTCTGCTGATTGCCGGAACCGGCGGCCTCGCCGCGCCGCTACTTGCCGGTGCCGCAATGGCTTACGGTGCCTATCGTACAGGCGAGCAGGCCGGATTACATGCACGATCACGGCCAGTCTTTCAATCCGATCAATGTCGGCGGCGAGGGGGCCTGGTTCGGCCTGTTCGATCCTAC
Source organism: uncultured Alphaproteobacteria bacterium (assembly GCA_963727575.1). Classification (GTDB taxonomy): domain Bacteria; phylum Pseudomonadota; class Alphaproteobacteria; order Rhizobiales; family Rhodomicrobiaceae; genus JAHQVI01. The sequence goes on along the minus strand of CAVSIA010000048.1, from coordinate 96,706 downwards.
CGCGACGAGCCTCTGGGTTGGCGGCGTCGCAACCGTGACCGGTCTTGCCGCGATGCGGCCGGTCGCATTGACGGCTTCTCTGGCCAATGTCGGCCGGGGTGCAACGCTTGCCGACGAGGCGGCACTGGCGAGCATTGGCCGGACCAGCACCGGGCTCAGTCGCGGCGTCGGCGCCAACCTGTTCGGTGAAGGTCTGCAGTCGACGCTGTACAGCGCTCGCCTCGCATCGGCGCCGCGGGCTCTTGCCTTTACCGCCACCGGAACAGGCCTCGCCGATATCGGCGTGCAGGGCACGTCGCTGGCTCAAATGGCGATGAACGGCCAGCTCGATCTCACCGACTGGAGCATCGACAGCGCGAGCTGGGATGTACTTCTGCTCGGCGGCGGCGCGGCGCAAATGGGCGTCGGCATCGCCGGGTCCCGAGCGCATGCGATGCGCGATGGCGCGTTGGCTCCGGATATGCACCCGGAAGGGCGCGTCAATCTGCTTGCAGTTCGCCAGGAGGACGGATCCCTTCTCATGCAGCGCATGACGCCGGAGGGGCTCGATCCGAACGTCGAACTCGGCGCTGTTTTCGCAACGCTTTGTAGCGGGTGATGATGGCATCAGGCTTCAGGGGGAGACCCCGCGCGACATCATGATCTTCGAGACCGCAGCGCGCGACGGAATGGTGGTCCCGGAGAACGTGCATTTTCTCAGCGTCAACCGAGACGGCACATATCGGGCGTCTAGCCTATACGATCGCGCTCAGGAACCGGCGCCAGACGTCATCGATCCAATCCCCGGCGAGAGAGGCAGCGACGGCGTCTATCGGGTCACCACCCTTGGCGCGGATGATGCAACCGATGCTGGGCCTTCGCAGCTTCAGTCCGGGCGTCTCGCTCTGCCGCCGGGGGATGGTCTCAACGTGGTCGAGGGTCAGGTCATTCCTGGCGAGTTGCCGCCGGCCGCGGGTTCACGGGATTTCGATCCGTTCTCGGGCGACGAGTTCATGCCAACCGATCGCGGCCCGATCCGGTGGATTCAGCAGCCTCAGCAACAAAATATGCAAGGCCCTGTGGGGCCCCACGGCTGGGACCCTGCGGCGGACGTGGTGCAATCCGAGGCGTTTGCCTATCAGGACGTGTTTCAGTCCTGGCTCCCGGAGAATCGGAACAATGCGCTTCTCACTCCTGATGAATTCGAAGGTCTCCGCACGGAGATCGAGGGCGCACCGGATGCCAGCTACGTGCGTGATCAAGTTGCACGGAAGCTGATTGACCCGAATTTCCAGGACTTGGTCGGTGCCTACAGCCGCACGTCTCGCGACTACAGCGATGGTCTCGGCGACCCTTTCAGCCTCTACGATGGTGCCGTCGAGTACCTTATCATGCGGCGGCTCGACTCCAACGCGCATTGGGATCCGCGGGCGGGCCAGGCGGAACCGACACTCGATGAGGTCGCCAATCATCTGGCGGGTCTCGATGAGGTCGTGAGCCCGCGCGACACGCAAATCATGGATATGATCGATCGCCAATTGGGCGACGAAACCTTCTTCCGAGCGGCTTTGCAGGGCGATCCAGGGGCCATGGAGCAGGTTCGAGACAGTGCTTCAGCGCTACGAAGATGAGGGCGAGATCTTCTCTCTCGGACTTGACGAGCGCATGCGATCGCGGCGTGTGCCGCCAAATCCCGGATGATCCTGACGGTACCGATCCGATTGTTCATCAAGCGTCGACGGAAGGCGAGGCTCCGCCGGATGCGGACACTGGCGGCGGGCAGCCGCCGGTGCCGCCTGGCGATGCGTTCCTGTTCGGTCGCCGCGAAGGGCCGCTCGAGCTTACGGCCGGGCCGGTGTATCCGGCGCTTGAGGCAGCGCCGCCTGCGCCTGCAGAGCCGGAAATTCACCTCAATCCGCCCAGATCGCCGGATGGGTTCGCCGTCAATTCAATTGGCGTGACGACACGCGCCAACTATGTGAACGTGGTTGACGCGAATGGCAATACCACCCGGATCCTGCGGAACGTATCGGCAGGTGCGGACCATCTTGCCGATGTCCGCTCACGGACAGATACCACGGGCAATCTCGGCCCCTATCGGGAAGGTCTGCGCGGCTTCTACAACAACCGCGTCGCGCATGTAGCGGAGAAGACGCCGCCGCTCATCGATCTGTACCGCTTCTATGCCGGGCCGAATGCGGCACCGCCGCCGGTTTCCGGCTTCGCGCTGCAATTGCCGAAGGTGATCCGTTACGTGCGTGCGCTCTTCTCCATCGCGCATGACGGCCACGCGCATCCGGAAGGCTACGACGCCCGCAAAGGCAATTACTACCGGCATCTCGTCAATATGGCCGGACGCTATTCCGAAGTGCTCGTCTGCGGTATCCCGCAAGGCTGCGGTGTTGGCCACTACACCCATACCAACAGTCCGCCGCTGAGCTATGCGGGCGCGCGCGCTCTGGACCAGCGCCACATCGATGCACATCGGACCATGCGCGCCAACTATGCCGAATGGGCGACGCTGATGCGGGGCGTTGCCCGACACGATCCGACGCTTGCCGCAAGCATGGACCGGGCCGCGTTCCTCGAAGATCACACCAGGCTTGCTGAATTGGTCGGCCAGCTTCCCGAGGGCGCGTCCATGAATGGCAAGCGGATCCAGGCGCTGGCCAAGGAGGAGCCGCGTCACGCGCTGGTCGCGCACCTGTCTCTGACAGGCTTCGATCCGGCCGATCCGCGCATCGGCGCGTTATCTCCTGGAGAACCTCGCCGAGAACTATTACGAGATCACCGGCGCCGGCGAAACGACGCTGCAGAAAGAGAATGTGACGACGCAGCTCAGGATTGCCGGTGAGGATTTCGACTTCGACAATCCGGTGCATGTGGCGGCTGCCGCACGGTGGCTGGCCGTGCAGTCGGTATTCGGCAAGCTCACCTCAATTCACTCCGACTGGGGTACCGCAAGGGTTGGAAGAGGAGGCGGGCGCCTGGTCGCGACGAGCGATCATGGTTACAACAAGCTCGATCCGCTTCTGGATCTTGTCTCGCCGTTCGCCCAGAATGAGGATGCCAGCATCATCCTCGACCATGCCGGCGGTGGTCGCTATGTGAACTATGATTTGAGGCTGGTGGACACGCCGGACTGGCTCGCCGATGCGGGCTATGGCGACAAAATCTCCACGCAGATCCTCAAGATGGAGGAAGTCAAGCGCGCGGCGCCCGGCGCAAAGTTCGATATCTCCTGGAACGACAACGGTATCCAGTTCGCGACCAACACAAGTCTCCGGAGAGGGCTGATCCAGTTCATCAGGCGGCATCCGGAAGATGTCATTTTCGGCACCGACACCGTGAAGCCGGTCAACCGCTCTCAATATCTGCAAAATCTCACTACGCTCACGGAGTTCTTCGTCGAGCTTGCCAGCAACGACCGTGAACTCGGCCTCAATCTGCTGCGCCGGAATTTCGAGCGGCTTGCCGATCGCGGCTTCTCCAAGACGATGAATGCCGAGACCTACGACTCCATGGCTGCCGAACTCGATGGTATTGCCGCAAGCATGGAGGCGCCGGACGGTGGGCCGATGTCGCGCCTGGTGGATCGAATGGGCACCGAGCAGGCCGGCCTTGCGGCGCGGGATCTGAGGGATTATGCGACGGTCCTGCGCCAGAAGGCTGATGAGATCGGCGATGGCGTGCTGCCGGGCCACGAGATGGCCGACCTCGTCCAGAATGGTGTGCATGTCACTGGGCCCGACGGGCGTGAGACGCCGATCGTCGTCGGCCGAGATCAGATGCGCCAAATGGGTACGGAGCTGTTCCAGGGCATCGAGTTCGAGTGGATTGCAAACAAGTTCCTCAACGAGGACTTCAAACAGGCATTGGCCGAACTGGCACGGGCGGAAAATCCGGCGGAAGAGGGGACGGACCCGGGGGCTATCGAGGGCCTCGAAACTCGCGCCATGCCTGGCGGGCGGGTTCGGACCCCGAACCTCGACGATCCGCAAACCGGGACCGGCGCAGGCTCTCCGTGGACGGAACAGACCGGCGCTCGGTGGATGATGGCTGCCGAATTCGGCGGCCACCGCGACGGGTGCTGTCGCCGGCCTTATCCCCTTTGTCGGCCCGGCGGCGGGTATCGCCCGCGCGGCCCTGTTCGGCCGCGGCCTTTACCGGCAGGAGTTGTCGCGCCGCGTATGGGAGTCGATCTTCGAAGACGGCCGCGGCGCCGCCGTGAGCGCATTTGCTCACCATGTCGTCAATGTCGGCCGCGAGATCGGCATCCCCGAAAATCGGCTGGGCGAATTCGTATCGTCGATGATGCAGCTCGATGTCGATGCCGACCATATCTATCGTGAAACGGCGCAATGGGCCGCGACCGAAGACCCGGGCCACGCCAATATCGAAGATGTCGACTGGAGCAAGGGCGACATGCCCCTTGCGCACCATGCTCTGATGGCGGTCATCGGTATCGGCCAGATTTCGGGAGACCGGGCGCTGGGCGTGCAGGCGTCCAGTCTGCTCGATCTGGATGCCCGGACCCGGAAAGGCCGGCGGCAAAACCTCTTTATCAGTACATCGGCCGCCGCCAGTGCGACCGGCGCCGGAGCGACGACGTTGGCTACGGTTGCCGCCTTGCCGCCGGGTGCGCCTCAGATCATCGCAGGCGCGGTCGGAGGCGTATTTACGCTGGCCGTCGGCGCAACTCAGTCGGTCATGATCTGGCAAAAGCTGTTGGCGAACCGCTTTGGCCGCGGGAACATCAATCCGGAGCTGAGCCGCCGGTTCGGACGCCTACAGACCCGTCTGCTCACGGGAATCGAAGCCTCCGGCATGGGCGCCGCCGGCAACACCATCACGCTGGCCGTCCTCAATAGCGGAAATTTCGGCCTGATTGGCGCAACCGCCTCCGGGGTCAACCTCATCTTCGATCTCGGCGTTACCTACACGGCCGATCGTGCTAGGCGGATCGAAAAAGCCCGTGTCGATCTGCAGGGCGCAACCGACCCCGGGCCTTCGGCCAAGGCCGTGGAACGGCTGCTGCAGGCGCTGGGAATGGATGCCGGCGGGCAGGGCATCACGACGGCCAATCATGCCTCGCTCGAGGCGTGGCTCCATGCGCTCGAACAGGGGTTGGACGACATCGGCTGGTAGGACCCGCGACGCAAGCGGGGCCTCTGTCCCCGCTTGCGTCGTTCGATATGTCTGCGAGTTGCCGTTGGGCTCAACCCTTGCGCACGATAAGCGCGTCGACCGCGATGATCGTGCTGCCGTTGCAGATCAGCGGATTGATGTCGAGCTCGTCGATGCGGTCTTGGTGATCGGCGGCGAAGTCCGAGATGCGCGTGACGATATCGGCGAGACGCTCGACGTCAACGGCGGGCAGGTCGCGGAAGCCGTCGAAAATTCGCGCCATCTTCAGCTTACGGAGCATGTCGGCCGCCTGCCGCGCGGTCACGGGAGCCGGCGCGGTCACCGTGTCCTGCAGCAATTCGACCAACACGCCGCCGATGCCGACGAGGATCAGCGAGCCGAATGCCGGGTCGTGCCGGGCACCGACGACGATCTCCACACCCTTGGGCACCATCGGCTGGAGAAGCACCCCGTCGATCCGCGCATCGGGCCGCGCCGCGTGCACGCGCTGCGTCATCGCCTCGAATTCCGCCGCTACCTCTTCCGGCGTCGCCAGGTTCAGCGCGACGCCGCCGATCTCGGTTTTATGCGGCAGATCGGGGGAATCGATCTTCATCACCAGGGGCAGAGGCATGGACGCGGCCAGTTCGCGCGCATCCTGTGCAGTGGTTGCCAGGGCCTCGCTCACCACCGGCACGCCGTAGAGTTCGAGGATCTGCTTGGCCTGCTTTTCGCCGACGATTCGGCCTCCGGCCTCGTTCAGAATGCCGGCGGCGCGCTCCCGCGCGGCACGTCCTGTATCGGGGCGAGCCGGAGATCCGGCGCGGTCACGCCGCTGCCAGCGGTTCCACGCGGCGATCGCGTCGAAACAGCGCCCCATCGACCGGAACAGCGCAAGGTTCTGCGCGGCCTCGGTTTCCTCCGCTCCCGGACCTTCCAGCCATTGCGACAGCCAGACGCTGCAGATGATCTTGCCTGCATCGCGTGCGAGGCCGTCGAGAATGGCGATGCGCGGCAATGCGCTGGCATAGGCGAGCGGGTGCGGGACGACGAGGGTGCCGTAGTCCTCCTGTTCAAGCAGAGCGTTGACGCAGGCGATCAGCGACTGGGTATTGTTCAGCACTTCCGCGGTCACGTCGCAGGGATTGCGCGCCGAGCCGAATTCCGGGATGTGGCTGAGGAGCGTGTCACGGACTGCGATGGCAGGCTGGGGAAGCGGCACGCCCGCCGCGTCGGCCGCATCGGCGGCAAGGATGGCTGCGCCTCCGGACGTGGCGATCACGGCGGCGCCTTCGGCGACCGGCCGCTTGGCCTTGGCGAAAAAGGCCGCTGTCTCCAGGAGCGATTCGAATGCGTCGATCATAACGCCGCCCGCCCGCTCGATCATGGTTGTGAAAGCAGCGTGGGATCCGGCAAGCGAGCCGGTATGCGAGGCGGCGGCGCTGGCGCCGGATTCGCCCCGCGCCATCTTGCAGACCAGCAGCGGCTTGTTCGCGGCGGAGGCTCTCCAGGCGACCTCCTCGAGCCGCCGCGGGTCGGGCAGCCCTTCCAGCACACAGGTGATCACCTCGCAGGACGGCTCGTCGATCAGATAGCTGGCGGCATCGGCGACGTCGACATCGGCGGAGTTGCCGCAAGAGAGTACATGCGAGAAGAAATGCCCGTGGCGGATCCCCTGGCCGAGGCAGAAGCCGAGCGCGCCGGACTGGCTGACGAGGCCGATGCGCCGCCGCCCGGGCGCGCAATCATAGCCGAGTTCGAGTTCCAGGCCGGTCAGAAAGGTGACGCCCGCGCCGAGCGCGAAATTGACGAAACCGATCGCATTCGGACCGATCAGCGGCACGCCGGCCTCGGCAGCCATGCGGCCGAGGCGCGTCTGCGCTTCGTGATAGTCGCCCGCGCCCAACTCGGCGAAACCCGATGCATAAAGAACGATGCCGCCGACGCCTGCGGCGATCGCGCTGGCGACGAGCGGTTCGACGGTGTCTTTCGCGGTGACGATCACCGCGCAGTCCGGAGCATCCGGCAGATCGGCGATCGAGGCGTAGCAGCGGCGGCCGCCGATCTCCTCATAGCGCGGATTGACGAGGTGGAGCTCGCCATTGAAGCGGGCCAGGTTTTGCACTGTCCGTGCGCCGAACGAGCCAGGGCGCGCCGAAGCGCCGACGATGGCGATGCTCTCAGGCGAGAACAGTCGGCGCATCTGGCTGCCGGAATATACAGGCCGGAACTTGCTCATTGGGTCTCCCGTACCCTGACGACCGCGAAACCTGGCGCGGCCTGGAGCGAGCCGCGCCGAAACAGAACCCCCGCCACATCATTCCCGAGGCCGGGCAAGCCACCGCCCTTCGATCTCACGCTTCCGGATTGGCCGCGCCGGCCCAGCTCGGATCGCGCTCGCCGATCGAGCGGGCGAAACTCCCGAATGGCTGCTTATCGGATATCGTTCGCGACCTTGATACATGTGCGGCCACCGCCGCACCCATCATAGCATTACGCCTTGGGGTCATGCAGCTTACAAAACACGATAAAGTTCTATACAGAAGAACGCCTTGGAGGAGCGCTTGCCGGGCACCTCCTGCGGAAGGTTGCGACGTCCACCGTGATCCTGCGCAAAGCCTCGATCTCGGCGTGATGGCGATGATCGACGCTTGGTGGCGTTGAAGCGGTTCGATTTACTGAGTGGCGTTATCAGCGGATGGTTTCTTGCTCGGCGGCGATTGCGGGACCGGAAGCGCGACGACGTTGTTGTCGAGGTTCTTCTCGATCAGTGCGAGGTCCGGATTGACCGCGGCAAAGGCGGGCCTGCGGTCGGTGACCAAGTCGGCGGTGAAGAAGGCGCCGGTCACGAGCCGCTTCTCCAGCGCGATGGGCGTCTGCGCGCCATCGGCGAACGGATCGGTCGAAAACAGGCCGATGCTCACCAGATCGCGCATCCCGACACGTTGCTCTGCGCCCGTTTCATCGGCTGCGATTTTGCCGGCGCCGATCACCACGCGAACGCGCCATTTGCCATCCGGCCGCGGCGCCGCATTGGCGCTCATCACCTGCAGATCCCAGAATGTGATCTTCTCGAAGAGATCGGTGATGAGCCCGTCATAATCCGGCCCTGCCTCATCGCGCAGGATCTGGATCAAATCGGCGGCAGTGGGGTAGGGCGCAGCCTGTTCCCGGTAGCGGTCGAGATAGCGCCGCAAGGCGCGGTTTACGGCGTCGGCGCCGATCGCGTCCTTGAGCGCGAACATGGCGAGTGCGCCCTTCTTATAGGCGATATGGGCCTGATGCATACGGACGAGAGCGAGCGGGCGCTCCCGATCGGCAAGACCGCGCTGGGCGAGATATTGGTTAAGGTCGTTGCGCAGGTAGTCGCGGACGCCGTCGCGGCCGTAGAGCTTTTCCATGACCAGGAGCGAGGAATATTCGGCGAGCGTTTCCGATAGAAGCTGCGCTCCGGGCATGTCCGCCGGGACCGCCTGATGCCCCCACCATTGATGGGCGACTTCGTGCGCGGTGATGTAGCCGACATAATCCAGCGTCTTGTAGGCGCTGTCGGCCGCGATGAAGCCGAGTGCTTCGGCATAGGCGATGGTTGCCGGGAAAGACTGCGCGATCTGGCCGTAGGGAAATTCGGCGATGCGCAGCTGCCGGTGCGGGAACGGGCCGAACGCCTCCGTATAGATGTCGAGCGCCTGCCGCATGGTGGCCAGCATATGGGGTACGTTTTGCCCCTGGGTCGGATGATAATAAACGGCGAGCGGAACGTCGTGCCATTTTGCCTCGGCCTTCCGGTAGCGCGCCGACAGCACGCTCCAGAAATTCGGCATCGGCCGGTCGGCCTCGTAGCGGAAGAAGTGTCGTCCGCCTTCCTGCCAGTCGCGGGTGAGCGCGCCGGGAGCGAGCGCGATCTGGTCCGAGGCGGTTGAAAGCGTAACGCCGAAACGAATGAAATCGGCGTCCGCCGACAGGAAACTGCGGTTCTGGTCGGTAAGCCCCTTATTGTCGACGCTGACGAGCGTGGGGAGGTCCTGCTTACCGCGGCGAAGCTCGTCGGTGATGAACAGGGCGTGGTTGACGCCGATCCAGGGCGCGAACAGGATATTATGCGCAAAGGTGCCGTTGCCGTTGATCTGGGTCGCCTGGTTGCCATGCTGGAAGCCGGCGCTCGACAACTGGCCGGCGAAGCTCAATGTCAGCGCCCCGCCCGGCGCAAGCGGCGTTTCGGGACGGAAGACGTAGTCGTTGAACCGCCGCTGTTGGGCGACGAGCCGGGATTGATCCAATGCGATCGTCTCGATGGCATATTCGTCGTTGAACTGGACGCGCACGGTTTCGATCGGCGCATCGGTGTGGTTGACGAGCCGGTAGGTCCCGCGGGAGGCGATAATCCGCCGCGCCGGATCGATGTCCACCGCCATATCGATTTCTGTGATACGCGGCTGCGGCGTGCGCAGGTCCGCGGCGAAGGCGCGTTCGTAGTCGGCCTGGAACCGTTCCGCATCGGAGGTGGTGAAGTACTGGTTGCGAATGTGGGTGTTCCAGTAGATGACGCCGCCCGATGCAATGGCGATGGCCAGCATCGCCAGCGAGGCACCCGTCATGGCCGGTGTCAATGCAGCGCGCGCCGCGCCGATCCGCGCCCGAAGCGGCGCGCGCGTGCCTCTCACCCAGAGAAGCTGGGCGGCGATGACCAGAAGCAGCGTGATGCTGCCCCAATAGATGGAGAACCAGATCGCGCTGGTGAGATAATGGCCGAAGCCGTTCATCACCGACAGCGGCATGGTGGGAATATTGCCGAACTGGACCAGCCCGTCCTCGAACCCGAAATAGCTCGCCGTCAGCCAGCCGGCGACGACGCCGACCGAGATCAGATGCCCGAGATATTTGTTCGGCGCCAGCATGTGCAGGAACAGCGTCAGCACGGCATACATTGCGAGAGGAAGGCCGATGTCGAAGAGCATGAATACGACGTAGACGTCGAGCGCGATGTCATAGGAGCCCCGCCAGAGCTGAAAGCCGATCCCTATGACAATGGCGAGGAGCAGATAGATCGCGATCAGCACCATCAGCGCGCCGAGCTTCCCGCCGAGAAAGACGATGCTCGGCGCCGGCGTGACATCCAGAATTTCCGCGACCCGGCTGCTCCGCTCCCGCCAGACGAATTCGCCGGTCAGCAGGATGACTAGAAGCAGGCCGCCGATGGCTGCGGCGCCGGAGATCCTCGGCGCGACGATCTCCGTAACCGGGAACAACGGCAAAGTCGTCGCCAGATCGGGGTACGCGAGAAAGATGAAGCAGCCCCCGCCGAGCAGCAGCAAAATGAAGAGAAAGGTCCAGCTCCGGACCGCGACGGCGGCTTCATAGCGCGTCCGCATGAGAAGCTGGCCGAGAACGCTGACCTGACCGGGGCGAACGGTCGGGGCGTGGATCGCAACCGCGGCCAGGCTTGGGCGGTCGGTGATCTTGGCGCGCGAGCCGCGCACCGTCCGAGGGAGAAACGCCATTGTGAGGGCGAGCAACACGAAGGCCCCGCCGACCCAAAGCGCCCGGTTCCAGACGAGGATCCCCTCGAAGGGCAGGAAATTCTGAGCCTGATCGGAAGGTGTCCAGTAGCGGGTGAGCTGGTTGATGGCGCCAAGCCCGAAGGGGTCGCCGAGCGCGCCCACCTCTGGCATCGCTTTTCCGAGCCCGGTGCGGGTGCCGACGATTACGAGGACCATGAACAAGAGGAGGATGCCGTAGCCGACGGTCGCGCTGCGGGTCCATACCGAGGCGCAGAACACGACGGCACCGAAGACGAACAGATTAGGCAGCAGCAGCAGCGCGTAGATCTGCACATAGGCGAGCGGGTTGACCGGGCCGACGGCGCGCGGATCGATCCACCACATATGCAGCGCCAGTTCCGTCGCCGGCGCCGCCCAGAGATAGATCAGCGTGGCTGCGAGAAACGCGGCGATGAAGCGGGACAGCAGCAATCCCCCCATGCGCACCGGCGTCGCCTTGACGAGTTCGTCCATCCCGGAGGCGACGTCGCGCAGCGCCGCATTGGCGAACAGGATCAGCGGAATGATCAGGCTGAACAAAGCGAACAGGGCAAGCGACCGCGCGACCGCTAAGGGCGCGTTGAGATGGATGAGCGCCTGCGCGTCGCCGGCGCGCTGGGCGAACGCGCTGACGAACAGGAATACGAGGCCGGTCGCGCCGAGCAGGCTGAGATAGAAAGCCGGGCGGCGAAGCTGATAGCGCAGCTCGAAAAGCAGGGTCTTACCGATCAAAACGAACGACTCCGGATGGACTGTGCTGGGATCAGGCGTCCTGCTGGCTGGTCATGGCGAAATAGAGGTCCTGAAGATCGCCTGGGATCGGCTCGAAGCCTGCGCCGGGCGGGCCGGCATCGCTGAGGACGTGCACCGCGGTCTGTCCTTCATGATAGCGCGTCGAGACGACCCGCAGCGATTCGCGCAGTTCGCTCAGTTCCGCGCGCGACACGAGCTTGCGCCAGATGCGGCCATGGAGCCCGGTGACCAGCGCGGAGGTCTCGCCCTGGGTGATCACGCGCCCGTCGAACAGGATCGCCAGCCGCGAGCACAGCTTGGCGACATCCTCCAGGATATGCGTCGACAGGATGATGACGATATTCTCGCCGATCTCCGCGAGAAGGTCGTGGAAGCGCGCGCGTTCGGCCGGGTCGAGCCCGGCGGTCGGCTCATCGACGATCAGGAAGCGGGGCGCGCCGAGCAGCGCCTGGGCGATGCCGAAGCGTTGCCGCATGCCGCCGGAGAAGCTGGCGACCCTTCGCTGGCGCACATCGTAGAGATTGGTCTTCCGCAGCAGGCCGTGAACCTGCTCCCGGCGGGCCGAGGCCGGTCCAATGCCCTTGAGCACCGCGATATGGTCGAGCAGCGCTTCGGCTGAAATGCGCGGGTAGACGCCGAATTCCTGCGGCAGGTAGCCGAGCATCTGCCGGATCCGGCGGGGCTGCTTGAGCACGTCGATGCCTTCGAACAGCACGCGGCCGGCGCTCGGGCGCTGCAACGTTGCGATAATGCGCATCAGCGTGGACTTGCCCGCGCCGTTCGGCCCGAGAAGGCCGAACATGCCGTAGGGGATGTCGAGGCTGATATTGTCGAGCGCGCGGATCCCGCCCGAATAGACGTGGGTGAGGTTCTCGATTTCCAGGATGACGCCGGGCGAGGCGGGCTGGATCTCCGGTTCGAATGCATCTGCCAGGGTCATGAATGAAGCCGTCGGTCAACGCGGTTGATGCGGTCGTGGATGCGGAGAGCGGGCGCGGGCCTGCCGCAAGGATCGAGGCGGCGCGGTCCCGATGCCGGAAAAGGCAAAGCGTTCCGGCTCCCGATTGCCTTGCGTTGCAAGGCATCGGCGCGCCGCTCCGTAATTTCCCCTGATCCCCAGCACAGGTCGTCTCACAAGCCAAATCTTTACACAAGAGGCGGCGCCTCGGCCGCCTTTATTTCCCGCCCAACTGTGGCGGCTTCGGGAACTCATGCCAGTTCGCCTATCCGATGACCACAATGGCCGGGCGGGCAATCATCAGCCAGAAGATGCCGAGCACGGCGGCGAAGGCCGGAAATCCGAAGGCGAACCAGGTGCGGAACAGGCGACGGTAGCGGAGCGGAAGCGGCGTGCCGGTCGCCGCCGATGCAACCGCAATGTCGCGCATCCGCATCTGCATCCAGACCACAGGCAGCCAGAAAGCGCCAGTGACGAGGTAGAGCAGGATCGAGACCACGATCCAGCCTTCGGTCAGATCATAACCTGTGGTCCAGGCGAGCGCGACGCCGGTGATCGGCTGCAGGACGACGGCGGTTGCGGTGAACACGAAATCGGCCACAACTACGATCCGGGCGACGGCCGCGACGGTCGCCGCATTGCCGGTGCGATGCGCCATCAACATGAAGAAGGCGATGCCCGCGCCCGTGCCGAGCAGCACCGCGGCGCCGAGGATATGGGCGAATTTCAAGAGGAAATAGAGCATCAGCGATCCTCGAGGATGGCGATGGCGACGACGGTGAGCACGAGGATCGGCAGCGCTTTGAGCAGGCGGCCGAGCGGGTCGAGCCACAAGGCGGGCAGCAGCGCCGTGCCGACGATCAGATAGGCAATGGTGAGGGCGAGCGAAGCGTAGAGCCCGAGCCTTGCCCTTCGCCGCAGAGCGATGGCGGCCCCGATCGCGATATCGGCGAGGCCGCCGGCGATGACGGTCGCGGCGGCAAGCGAGCCCGCGCCGCCATCCCTCATCAGCGCAATCCCCGCCTCGTAGCCCGGTCCGATCGAGATCAGCCCGGTGGCGATCCAGAACAGCGCGAGCACCGGGAACAGCAGTGCCTTGGTGAAATAGAGGCCGGCGAACCAGCGCTCCTGCACGGATGCCGGTTCGGCCGCGAGCGCGTCAGCGAGGGTGTCGCGGCACGATGCCGGTCAGGCGCGTCCATTCGGAGGGATCGCCGAGCGCGCCATGGGCGATCTCCTTTTGTGCGGTCGAACGGATCGGCGGACGCCATCCAAGCCGACCGGCGAAGTCGCCGAGGCGGAAGAGCAGCGACGCGATGGTTTCGGGGACGAGGAACGACGGGGCAAGGGGCCAGCCGAGCCAGCGGCGGTAGTGGCGCACGATTTCGGCGAATGCGAGCGGCTCCGGACCGACGAGATCGAGCGTGAGGCGGCCCGGCGCGTCCGGCTGCAAAGCGTGGAGCACGGTATCGACGACATCGTCGAGCTGCACGACCTGGATCGGCGCCGTATTCGGCATGACTGGCAGGATCGGCAAGGCGGCGAGCCCGCGAAACAAGGCGCTGCCGCCGTAAGCCGCCCGGCCGACGACCACCGAGGGACGAAGGATCACCCAGTCGAGGCGGCTGCCGGTCAAAATGTCATCGCCGCGACGCTTGGTTTCGGAGAACGGCGTGGGCGTCAGCCGGTCGACGCCGATGGCCGAGAGATGGACGAAGCGGCGGATTTCGGTCCGCTCGCAGGCCGGCGATCAGGGCGGCAAGGCTGTCCTGATGAACCGCCTTCACGGAATCGCCGGGGCCATCCTGCAGCACGCCGGCACAATTGACGACGGCCTCGACGCCGGCCAGATGGGGGAGCCATGTATCGGGCGTGGCGGCATCGCGCAAGTCGAGCCCGATCCAGCGGATTTGCGGCAGACGCCGCCTTGCCTCGGCGATGTTGCGCGCAACGCCTCCGACGTCATGGCCTTGCGCGATCAGCCGGGCGACGACCGCGCCGCCGATCAGCCCGGTTGCCCCGGTAACGAGAACCCGCAACCGCCCCCTCCCTCGCTTGTTTCTCACCCCGCGGGACAAGACTCGGATCGCGATCTTAGAGCATGATCGCTTCATGTCGAATCGCCCATGCCCGATGGGCCTCTGTTTTCGTGCGATTTTTCGGCAGAACCGGCGTCGATTTTTCCCGATCGCACAGAGGTATCGACGCGTGGACGGGGCGCTGCCGATCCTTGAAGATTAGATGAGCGATGAGGACCGATGTCAGCGCGGCATGCGCGCGCACGATGCGAACCGGCCATGCGGGATGGTGAGGGGAGGGCGTGCAGCACAGAATCACAGGCTTTGCGCCCGTTGATCCGATGCCGGATGGATGGCGGGGGGCTGGACGCGAACGCGGACTTTTGCCGCCCTGGTCGTCAGGCCAGATCGGGCGCGGGCGCCGAAGCGCTGAAGCCGGCGAGCCGAACCACCTGGCCGCGCTCGATATCGTGCGTGATCGGCGCCTTGCCGGCCACGCTGCGGTCGCGTGCGATCGCCAGTCCGTATTGCGAGGTCATGACGCTGCGGATGATGGTGCCGAAAAACCCCTCCGCTGTGTTCGGGATGACGGAGGCCTCCTGCATCACGCGGGCGAGCATGTCGTAGGCGGCCTCCCACGCATCGCCGATCTCGGGCGTGAAATCCGGCCCGAGCAGCCGGCCGAGCATCGCCTGAAGCGCGTCGCCGAGCAATTCGTAGTGCTCGTCCTCCACCTCATAAGCCAGATGCCTGCGGCCGAGATCGACAATGTCGTCGGAGACCAAGGCGATGTTGTCGAGGCTCTTGGCGACTGCGGCGAGCATCTGCACGAATTTGGTCGCGGTGCCGCGCCATGTCGTCGGGAAACATCTGCCGAAGTTCGGGCGCGGTCTGGAAGAGCTCGTCATAGAAGATGCGGCCGGCTTCATGCGATTGCGCCGCCACGCGCCGGAAGCTGTCCTGAACGATCTGCACCTGTGTCGGGGTCATGGCAGTGCGGACGATGAAGACATAGCCGCCATACTGCGCCAGGCGAATTTTGCTCATTGTTGGCCCGCCGTCAAAAGAATCGGTAACTTCATTTATTGCTTAAATTAAATTACGCATCAACCCCGTGACGACGAATTTATGTAGTCAACGGCTTCTACTTAGAAATATTCACTAAGTATAATCTTAGATTTCATTCGTCAGTTTGCTGCGAAGCGTCCGCGTGCATCACCGCTCTCCGCCGCGCTTGAAAAGCGCAGCGACACCCTGCTGGCGGTCGGCAGCGTTCAGCCGCGACTGCATCTTGTTTTCCGGCTCGGACTCTTCGTCGTCCGGGCTCAGCATGCCTTCCTGCATCGCCGCCACGACGATATCATAGGCGGTGCTCCAGGCATCCTTGACCTCGTCCGTGCAGTCCGGCCCAAGCGTTTTTTCCAGCGCCCATACGAGAGCCGATTTCATGATCGCATAGTCCTCCATCCTGACGCCGTATGCAGCGTGGAGCTTGCCGGACCAGAACGATCCCGGCAAAACGGCGCTGCCGCCCGCCTGTGCGGTGACGGGCAGGGACACCATCGAGCGCAAATGCAGATGGACGACCTCGGTGATCACCTTCATGAACTTGGCCTGTTGCGCCTTCAGATCCGTCCTGAACATCGGGATGATTTCCGGGGCGATGGTGAACAGCCTGCCGTAGAAGACCGAGCCGAAATGATCTGCCATTGGCTCGATTTTGGCGAAGCTGCGCTGCAGGACTCTGAGCTGAGCTGGCGTCATTCCGTTGGCCGAACAAGGGTACGATGACAAATATCGGAACGCATGGTTTTGGAAGAGCCCTTTAGCCATTCACCTGGATGGAGGCGACGCCCGGCGGGCTCGCATGCATGCAAAATGCGAAGAGCGGGTCGAAAATATTGCGGCATTCGTTTGGAGACTGCAGCGATGTCATGCGGTCGCATAATGCCCACCTTGCTCCGTAAAAGCAACGCATCAGAACAGATAGCGCCGGGTCAAATCAATCAATTCAACGTGAATTTAAAATGTCGATCCTCCATATGTTTAATACTGAATAATATGAATCGTCGTTCATATGTGGTTAGAACTATGATAGTAGATTGAAGGAATGCAAAATACGCAATAACCGCATAGCTGCGGTTTAATTCATTTGAGTTCGAAATTGGTATTCAAGACTTGCAGAAATCAAGATATTGAGATTTGCCATGCGGATGAATGGAGTATGTGGTCTGATATAGCGGTAAGTAAAATCCTCGTCTCCCTCGAGCCGCCCAGCGGGAAAGGTCGCGACCCGAGACGGAATTCTTTCGGTCGCACATTCCCTTTTCCAAGCCTGCGTTGCGGCGTAGAGTGTTGCAAACTCGCTTGGCAAAATGTGAAATTGCTTTCATGGATAACGTTGGTACGGTTCTTCTCGTCGCTCCTTTCTCAGATCACTGGTCCGCGGTCCGCACGCTGCTTGCCGAGCAATACGGCTACCGGGTCCTGCATGCGCAATCGCCCGATGAGGCGCGCTCGACGCTGGCCGATGTGCATATCGATCTGGTTCTTGCCGACGCAGGCACGGAAGACGCCGACGGGGCGAATTTCCTGTCCGCATTGCGCGTGTCCCACCCCGACATCATCCGGCTTCTGGCGCTTCCCGTCGGCTTTCGCAACGTGCAGCGCGTCATCTCGCAGGCGTCCGTCTATCAATTCCTGCGCAAGCCGCTCGATGCCGACCAGGTCGGGCTTGCGGTCAAGCGCGGGCTCGAGACGCGCGAACTCGCCCGGCGCCATCGCATGCTGGCGCGCGAGTTCAAACTCTCCCCGGACCTGCTGGAGTTGGAGCGGCCGACGCTGCCGATCCGAGCCGCCAGCCAGCGCTTCGAAAAGCTGGTCTATGTCAGCGAGAAAATGACCGAGCTTTGCGATATGGCGCGCAAGGCGGCTAGGACCGACCTTCCCATCCTGATCCAGGGCGAAACCGGGACGGGCAAGGAGTTGCTGGCGCGGGCCATTCATTACAATTCCTATCGTCACACCAGTCCGCTGATGGTGCAGAATTGCGGCGGCATGCCCGACGAGCTTCTGCATTCGGAGCTGTTCGGCCACAAGCGCGGAGCGTTCACCGGTGCGGTGTCCGACCGGCTCGGCCTGTTTCGCGCGGCCGATGGCGGCACGGTGTTTCTGGATGAGATCTCGGAGGTTTCCAAAACCTTCCAGGTCAGCCTTCTGCGCTTTCTGCAGGAAGGCGAGGTGAAGCCGCTCGGCTCCGACAAGACCGAGACCTGCGATGTCCGCGTGCTCGCCGCCTCGAACCGTCCGCTGAAGGATCTGGTCGCGGCGGGCGAGTTCCGCCAGGATCTGTATTTTCGCCTGCGCGGCTTCGAGTTCGAAGTCCCGCCGCTGCGCGATCGGCCCGACGACATCCCGGCGCTCGCCGAATTCTTCGCCGCCAAGCACAGTTCCGCCATCGGCCGCAAAATCCTCGGGATCTCGGCCAAGGCGCTGGAAAAGCTGGTCACTTATGATTTCCCGGGAAATATCCGCGAGTTGGAGAACGAGATCCGGCGGATGCTGGCGCTGGCCAGGGACGGCGAATATCTGACCACGCAATATATGACGCCTGCCATCATCGAGGCGACCGCAAGGCGCCCCGTGGCCAACCACAGCCAGTTCCTGCCTGAAGGCGACACGCTCAAGGACCGCGTCGAAAATCTGGAGCGCCACCTCGTGCGCGAAGCGCTCGCCCGCTTTCGCTGGAATCAGAGCCGGGTGGCGGAGGAGCTGGGATTGTCGCGGGTGGGTCTTGCCAACAAGATCAAGCGCTATGGTCTGGACGAGCAGCTATGATGGCCGATAACGACGACGAGGAGCAGCATGGCGAAGCCTCGGTCGTGCGTTTCCCGCAATCGCGGGTCGCGCCGCCGAAAACCGAAGGCGGCTTCAAGGACCTCGGTATGAGCGATCTCGCCAAGAGGCTGGGCGCTCCGGCGCGCCAGGGCACCGGGCATTGGTGCCGCCGCTGCGGCGGCATCTGGTATGGCTACCTGCTCGAGGTCACCTGTCCGAATTGCGGCGGGCGCCACGCCTGACCGCGGGACCGTTTCCGGAAAACTGCCAACCTTCTTTCTCACTGTAAACAAAGTTTGTAAGCGCCGAAGAAATTCGGGCCGTTTTATATTGCATGCAAACTTGAGAATCTAAGTAATTAAACGACTTTTTATTGCTCCCGATCATTTGGCACGCTGCTTGCTTCAAGGCAGTCCTCAGCATTTCCGCACGGATGCTCCGGTTTTATCTGGGAGGAACTAATGGCAAATCTCTTATGGCTTCAAGGCGGCGCTTGTTCCGGTAACACGATGTCGTTTCTGAACGCCGAGGAGCCGAGCGCGTGCGACCTGGTGACCGACTTCGGCATCAATGTGCTCTGGCATCCCTCGCTCGGCCTCGAACTCGGAGACAATCTGAAGCGCATTCTGAAGGCGGTGATCGACGGCGAATTGCCGCTCGATGTATTCGTATTCGAAGGCACGGTCATCACCGCTCCGAACGGGACCGGCCAGTGGAACCGGTTTGCGAGCCGTGCGATGAAGGACTGGGTCGCCGATCTTGCCAAAGTGGCTGCCTATACGGTCGCGATCGGCGATTGCGCGACATGGGGCGGCATTCCGGCGACCGATCCGAACCCGACCGACAGCATGGGCCTGCAGTTCCTGAAGCGCGCTCGCGGCGGTTTCCTCGGCGAGAATTATCGCTCCCGCGCCGGTCTGCCCGTGATCAACATTCCCGGCTGTCCGGCGCATCCCGACTGGATCACGCAGATCGTCGTCGCTCTGGCGACCGGTCGGGGCGCCGACCTCAGCCTCGATGATTTCCAGCGCCCGAAAACGTTCTTCAGTACGTTCACCCAGACCGGCTGTACACGGAACATGCACTTCGCCTACAAGATCTCGGCGACCGAATTCGGCCAGCGCAAGGGCTGCCTGTTCTACGATCTGGGCTGCCGCGGACCGATGACGCATTCGCCCTGCAACCGCATCCTGTGGAACCGCCAGTCCTCCAAGACCCGCGCCGGGATGCCATGTCTGGGCTGCACCGAGCCGGAATTCCCCTTCTTCGAACTCGCCCCCGGAACCGTCTTCAAGACGCAGACGCTGATGGGCGTGCCGAAGGAAATGCCGGAGGGCGTGAGCAAGGCCGGTTACATCAAGCTCACCGCAGCGGCGAAGGCGGCGTCTCCTGCCTGGGCAGAGGATGACATCTTCATCTAAGCGAATGCGCCCGTTCCAGTTTTAGGAGTCAACTCATGACTGCCGCTATTCAGACACTCGATATTTCCCCAGTCGGCCGGGTCGAAGGCGATCTCGACGTGCGTGTCGACATCCAGGACGGCATCGTCGTCAATGCATGGACGCAGGCCGAGCTGTTCCGCGGATTCGAAGTTATCCTTCGCGACAAGGACCCGCAGGCCGGGCTGGTCGTGACGCCGCGCGCGTGCGGCATCTGCGGGGCTTCGCATCTCACCTGCGCGGCCTGGGCGCTCGACACGGCCTGGCAATCGGAAGTGCCGCCGAACGCGATCCTGGCCCGCAATCTCGGTCAGATCACGGAGAGTCTGCAAAGCCTGCCGAGGCACCATTACGGCCTCTTCATGATCGACTATACCAACAAGAACTACTCGCATTCGGCCTATTACGAAGAGGCGGTCAAGCGCTGGGCGCCGTTTACGGGCACCAGTTACGAGATCGGCGTGACGATTTCCGGCCGTCCGGTGGAGATCTATGCGCTGCTCGGCGGGCAATGGCCGCATTCGAGCTACATGGTGCCGGGCGGCGTCATGTGCGCGCCGACCTTGACGGACGTCACGCGGGCGTGGTCGATCCTGGAATATTTCCGGCGCAACTGGGCCGAGCCGATCTGGCTGGGCTGTTCGTTCGAGCGATATGAGGAAATCAGGACCTTCGAAGACTTCCTCGCCTGGATCGACGAGCGGCCGGAGCACGCCAATTCCGATCTCGGCCTGTTCTGGCGCATGAGCCTCGACATCGGCCTCGACAAGTTCGGGCGCGGCCACGGACGTTATATTTCCTGGGGTTATCTCCCTCACGAGCAGCGCTATAACCGTCCGACGATCGATGGCCGCAATGCCGCGGTGATCATGAAGAGCGGCGTCTATGACGGCCACAGCGACTACCCACCAGCTCATGCATCAGGGGCATACCCGCGAGGACACGGTGCATTCCTGGTATGACGAGCCGGGCGGACTGCATCCCTTCGACCGGACCACGGTTCCGATCCAGAAGAACGATCCGGACATGGCCGGCCGCTATTCATGGTCGACGGCTGTCTATCACGATGAGATCGGGCGCCTCGAGGCCGGGACCGCTGGCACGCCAGGTCGTCGCCGGCGGACGTCATGGCGAGGATTGGCAGCATTACGACCCGCTGGTTCTCGACATGTACCGCAAGATGGGCGGCGCCAGCGTGCTGCTGCGCCATTTCGCGCGCATGCACGAGCTGGTGAAGCTCTATCGCGAGGCCGAACGCTCTCTGCGCGAGTTCAAGCTCAAAGATGCGTGGTACATCAAGCCCACCGAACGTGATGGCCGGGGCTGGGGCGCGACCGAGGCGATCCGCGGCGCACTGTGCCATTGGATCGACGTCGAGAACGGCAAGATCAAGAACTACCAGATCGTCGCGCCGACAACATGGAATGTCGGCCCGCGTGCGCAGAGCGGACATCGCGGTCCTATCGAGGAATCGCTGATCGGCACGCCGATCGCCGATCCGAGCGATCCGGTCGAGGTCGGCCATGTGTGCCGATCCTACGATTCCTGTCTGGTGTGCACGGTGCACGCGCATGACAGCAAGACGGGCGAGGAGCTGGCGCGTTTTCGCACGGCTTAAGCAAAGGCTTCGTCAACAGGACCAATGCCGGGCGCGCCTTGATACGATCGGGTGCCCGGCTGCGCTTTTTCGATATTCGCTGGCGTAAAACTATTGTTCAGCCGCGACAATATTGTGGTGCGAATGCTACTTTAGTATAGAATGTTTCGGCTCAGTCGGAGAACTATTTGATGAGCTTGGATCCTGGCAAATATCTTTGAAACTATATCTCATATATCAATAGAACTTCACAGTTTTGGGTACGAGACCAGACGGGCAGGGCAGGGCGCAAGGCGAGAAAAGGGTATTCGAACTATGTGGAGCAACGCGCTTTCGAAGGCCGATCATCCCGACTTGTTGAGCGAAATCACCGAAATGCTCGATAAGGGACTGGAGACCCAGGTCGCGCCCTTCCCGGAGACCGAAAAGCAATTCGCCGACATCCTGCTCGAGCTGCGCCAGCTGGACCCCAACGATCTGAAGGCCAAGCTGATCATAGGCGGCTTCGTCGACCATCCATGGGGGCCGGATCAGCAGCGCTGCATGGAGTGCATGTATTACCTTGTGCACCGCAAATGGTGCGACTTGCCGGAGCTGTCCGTGCCCGTCGAGCCGGACTGGTGGTGCCGGCTCTGGAGAATTTAATCGAATTGACAAGCCGGTTTGCGGCTGGAGCGAGCGGCCATGAGCGAAGACGCGGACGCCGAGCGGCGCCAAATCTGGAGTATGCTTTCAAGTGGGCTTGATACGGAGGTCTTTCCTCGTGCCGACACGCATGAGGAGGTCCAGGCCGTGGTCAAGCGGCTTCAGTTGGAGGGCACGGACCTTGAGTTGAAGCTGAAGATCGCCGGCTTCACCCTGGAGTTCGTCGAGCATAACGAGGTGGATCAGGCGTGCGAGAGCTGCATGTATTATCTCATTCGCCGCCGGCACTGCGAGCTGCCCGAGCTTGATCTTCCGGTCGAGCCGGAATGGTCCTGCCGGCTGTGGCGCATCTGACCGGCGATGACCGGGCCGATCGCCATAATCGCCTGCGGAAATCCGAACCGGCGCGATGACGGCGCGGGCCAGGACGTTCTGCGGAAGCTTGCTGCCGGCCGGCCGGAGGGCGCCGCCCCCGACAGCGTGCGCCTGCTCGATGCCGGCACGGACGGAATGGCGGTCATGTTCGCGGCGAAGGGCTGCGAGACGCTGATCGTGGTCGATGCGTGCCGGTCGGGCGCCGATTGCGGCGCGGTGTTCGAGGTGCCCGGCGCCGAGCTGGAACAGCCGCCATGCAACAGCTTCAATCTGCACGACTTCCGCTGGGATCATGCGCTGTTCGCGGGACGCCGGATCTTCCGTGACAGCTTTCCCTCCGACGTCACCGTATTTCTGATCGAAGCGGAGACGCTGGATTTCGGCATCGGGTTGTCGGCGAAGGTTGCTGCGGCGGCGGAGACGGTGGCGCGCAGGATCGGGGAGATCATCGCGGAGCGCGAGCAGCCCTCGGAAGGGCGGCCGTGATGCAGCCCGCGGCACCGGTGCATTTTCGCGACGGGCGGCTCTATATCGACCGAGAGGCGAGCGAGCAATTCCTGGGCGCGAGCGGGACGGTGATTTTGCTCAGGCAGGAGGACGATCTGATGGTCCTGCCGGTTCGTCACGCCGCATCCGGCGGTTATGTGCTGAAGATCCGCAATGCCGCCGGCGACCGCGTCGTCAGCGCCGCCGATTTTTTCCGCGACCAGGGCTTGAGCGACGACGCCGCGTGGCAGGGTCGATTTCGAGTGGCGCGAGACGCAAGGCGGGCTTCGTCTATACGAGTTCTTCCTTATGTAAAGTATGTTTTCGATGTGCATAATCAATTGACGGAAGCCTAAAAAGAAGATTAGCTTTCTTGGTAGAAAGCTTTCCACAAAACCTCCGGGGAGGAGTTGCAAGTGGCCGCTGATCTCTTCAAGGATCAGTTTGCTGCGGCTATTGGCGGCAGCAGAAGATGGTTCGGCAACCGACGCCGAACGCGCAGAGATGCTCATGGAAATCGCCATGGGGCTGCAGGCCCGGCCGAAGGACCCTGCCCAGCTCCACGCCGCCGCCGAGCTATGCGACCGTGCACTGAGCATCTGTCCCGCAGACGAGGTGCTTCTCAGTGCCCGTATCTCCGCCCGGAAGGCGACGGCATTGCAGGCGATCCCAGGTGAGGATCCGCGCTATCTGGATGCGGCGCGCGATATCTACCGTTCGATTCTCCCGGTGTTTCACGACCAGGGCCTGCCAGAGGAAGTCGCCGAGCTGGAGATGAATCTCGGTCTCGTTCTGCAGAGCCTGGCGGGCATGAACCGCGCCCGCATCAGCGAGGCCATATCGGCCTATCAGCGAGCGCTCCGGACGTTCGACCGCAAGCGCTTCCCGCAGGAATTCGCCATCCTGCAGAACAACCTCGCCACCGCCTTCCTTTCCATTCCGTTTACGGATAAACGCTCGAAGATGCGCGAGGCGCTCGCCGTCCAGGCCTTCGAGGAAGGGCTTGCCGTGGTGACGATCGTCGACCATCCGGTCGAATACGCCATGCTGCAGAACAATCTCGGCAACGCGCTGCAATACGCATCCTCCACGCATCGCATGGCCAACAATCTGCGCGCTCTCGAGGCCTATGACGAGGCGCTGAAGGTGCGCACGCGCAATGCAATGCCGGTCGAATATGCCAACACACTGACCAACAAAGCGAATTGCCTGCAGAACATGCCCGACGACCTCGATCGGCCGGAAGCGGGCAATCGGGCCAATCTGTTTCACGCCAAGGCACTTTACCGCGAGGCCGAGGCGATCTTTGCCGCCCATGCCGACAACGCAAAGGCAGCCATGGTCGGCGAGGCCGCATTCCAGGTCGAGCGTGAACTCGAAGACACGGCCGCCGCCAATGGTGGCGGGTTGCGGCCACAGAAGCACTAAGGACGTCGTCGGAGCGTTAGAGGAATGGGTGTCGCCATGGAAAGTCTGATGCAGCAGCCGGTCCTCTGGTCCCTGGTCCTGCTCGCCATCGGGCTGGTCTGCGCGCTGGCCGGCGGCGCGATCGCCGGACTGATGATCGGCGGGCGCGATCTGGGGGCCGAGGTCGCGACGCAGATGGGCGGACTGTTCGGTGCATTTTCCGGACTTCCCGGCATCGCCATCGCGCTCCTCCTGCTTGCCGTTCTGGGTTAGGGAGCGGCCGATGATCTCGATGGCGCGCAATGCTCTCGTGCTTTTTTTCCAGGGGCGGCTTTTCGCCGAACCCGGCAAGGCGATCTGCCTGATTGCCGCTGGCGTCCTGTTTACCGCGCTTCTCTGTCTCAGCCTCGCAAAAGCTGGCGTGCCGCTCTGGGCATCGGTTGCTATCGCCGGTCTCGCGGGTGGAGGATTGCAGCCGATCCTATTGAAGAAGATACGTTTTCGCTGAGTGATTTCCATGAACGCGCTCGATAAAGCGCCGGTGCAAAGAAGCGACCTCGCCAAGCTACTCGAGGACATCGAGCGGCTCGAAGCGATCTTCGGGAGTTGGGACGACACCCCCCGGCACGCCGCGCACGCCTATAAGACGGCGATCGAGGCGCTTCACGGCGAGGCGATCCGCCGGCTCGTCGGCGCGCTGAAGAGCGACCCGGCGGCGGCGGCGGCGATGAAAAGCGCGGCGGCGGACGAAATTGTCTACGCCGTGCTGCGGCGGCACAATGTCATCAAGCCGAGCATTGCCGAGCGGGTTGAAAACGCGCTGGAGAGCGTGCGGCCGATGCTTGCCTCTCACGGCGGGGATGTGGAACTGGCCCGGGTCGCTCCCCCGGCGATCGAGGTGCGTTTCACCGGCGCCTGCGACGGGTGCGCGGCGTCGGCGCTGACCTTTCACGCCGGGGTCAAGAAGGCGGTGCAGGACGCTTGTCCGGAGATCACCGAAATCCTGCAGGTCAAGGGCCACGCCGGCGGCGCTCACAAGACGGCGAATTTCATCAGCCCGTTTGCGCTCAACACCGCGGGCGACTGGCTTTTCGCCGGGCGGCTCGGCGACATTCCCGAAGGCGGCATTCGTGCCGTTGCCCTCGGCGGCGAGACGGTATTGCTGTCCCGCCAGGGCTCGATCGTTTCCTGTTTCCAGAATGCGTGCGCGCATCTGGGTCTGCCGATCCACGGCGGCACCGTCGCGGAAGGGATCATCGCCTGTCCTCATCATGGCTTCCGCTATGATCTGGCCACGGGCGAATGCCTCACCGCGCCGGAGGTGCAATTGCAGCCCCATGCCGTCCGCGTCATCGGCAACCGCGTCGAAGTGAGGCTCGCAAAATGAGAGTTTCGCTCCGCCATTCTGGTCCAACCTGTCCGCACCCTGCCTTGGCTTGTCAGGGAAAACGTCCCATTCCCCTCCTGGCCCCCGGAGGGGCACGTGCCCTCCTTGGCGGTCATCAGGGTGCGGATGGCCTTGCCGCTCCCGTCCGCCCCAGTGCGGAAAGCCTGTTCGGGCCGCGTGGCGCAAGCCTCGCGGCGGAGCGGGGGCCGCTCTTCGTGGCCGATACCGGACATCACCGGCTGATGATCTGGCGCGAGCGGCCGGCGGGCGATGCTCAGCCGGCGGATTTGCTGATCGGACAACGCGACTTTCGCCTTGGAAGGACGAAACGGCAAGGGCGCGATCGGACCGGCGACGCTGAACGTGCCGACGGGCGTGACGGCGGAAGGCGGCGTGCTCGCTGTCGCCGATGCCTGGAACAACCGCGTGCTGATCTGGCACGGCTATCCCGAGACATCCAACCGGCCGGCCGACGTCGTCCTCGGCCAGGCGGATTTTACCGGCGGCCTCGCCAATCGCGGCGCCGACCGGCCCGACGCGGATACGCTGAACTGGTGCTATGGCGTCACCATCGCGGGCGGCCGGCTGTTCGTCGCCGATACCGGAAACCGGCGCGTGCTGGTCTGGGACCGGATTCCGCAGCGGAACGGTGCCCCCGCCGATCTGGTGCTTGGCCAGAAGGACTTCACCTGCCGCGACGAGAACGGCGGCGAGAATGTCGGCGCGCGGGGCATGCGCTGGCCGCATGCGGTGGTGCTGTCTGCGGGCACGGTGATCGTCGCCGATGCGGGCAACAACCGCGTCATGGTCTGGAACGCGATGCCGTCGCAGAGCGGCGTGCCTTGCGATTTCGTCCTCGGGCAACGCGGCTTTGCCGATCAGGAGAACAACGGCGCGCGCTACGCCCCGACCGCCGAGACCGTCAACATGCCCTATGGCATCGCCCGGCTCGCCGACCGGCTGGTGGTCGCCGACACCGCCAATTCGCGGCTGATCGGGTTCGAGACCGACAGCCTCACCATGGGCGCGGCCGCCACCTGTCTCGCCGGCCAGCACGACTTCTCCGATAAAGGTGACAACCGCTGGGCGCCGCCCTGCCGCGACAGCCTCTGCTGGCCCTACGGCATCACCGCCTGTGGCGAGACACTCATCGTTGCCGATTCCGGCAACAACCGCGTGATGCTCTGGGAGGCCGCGCGATGACCGCCCAGGCCCAGAGCAGCGCGCACGAGACCATATCCTTGGAGATCCGGGTCGAGGGCCGGGTGCAGGGCGTCGGCTTGCGGCAGGCCGTCTGGCACATCGCGCGCGACCTGCATCTGGGCGGCGAAGTGATCGATGACGCGGCGTGCGTGCTGATCCGCCTGGAGGGGCCGTCCTGCGCGGTCAAGCAGTTCATCGAACGGCTCTACAGCGACGCGCCGCCGCTGGCCCGCATCGAGGCGATCGCCAGCCGGCGCTACGAGGGGCGTCTGCCCGGCATGTTCCGCATCGCCGACGGCGCGCGCAGCGCGGTTTCCAGCGAAGTCGCGCCGGACGCCGCGATCTGCGATGCCTGCGCCGCGGAGGTGCTCAGCCCGTTCGAGAGCCGCTATCGCTATCCGTTTACCAATTGCTCCCAATGCGGGCCGCGCCTGACCATCCTGAAAGGCGCGCCGGTCGACCGTGCGCGAACGACCATGTCGGCCTTCGAGATGTGCCCGGCCTGCCTTGCCGAATATCGGGACCCGGCGAACCGGCGCTTTCATGACCCGGCGATTGCCTGCCACAGTTGCGGCCCGCGGGCTTCCCTGGTTCGCTTCGACGGCGGCGCCATCAGTTTCGACCAGCACTCGATGCTCGACGACGTCGATGCCGCCGGCAGCCTGATTCAGAAAGGCGAGATCGTCGCGGTCAAAGGGCTTGGCGGCTATCATCTGGTCTGCGATGCGACCAATGCCGCGGCCGTCGAGCGGCTGCGGAAGCGCAAGGGCAGCGGTACGAAGCCGTTCGCGATGGTCGCCAGGGATCTCGACGTCATCCGGCGCTATTGCTGCGTCAGCAATGCCGAGGCGGCGGCGCTCACCGGAGCCGAGGCCCCGATCGTCCTGCTGGGCCGCCGGCGCGGATCGGCTCTTCCCGATTGCGTTGCCCCGGGCCTGGATGCGCTCGGCTTCATGCTGCCGGCGACGGCCTTGCATCTGCTGATGCTGCGCCGCATGGACCGCCCGGTGGTGATGACGAGCGGCAATCTGTCCGGCGAACCGCAGATCATCGCCGATGCCGAAGCGGCAGAGCGTCTCGGCGTCCGTCACGCCCTATGCGCTGGTCCACAATCTCGGCATCGCAAACCGCCTCGAGGAGTCCGTCGTGCGCGAGATCGGCGGCGCGGTCCGGGTGGCAAGGCGCGCGCAAGGCTACGCCCCATCGGCGATCCCGCTGCCGGGCGGCTTCTGCAAAAGCCCGGATCTGCTTGCACTCGGGGGCCCGCGTCAGGCGGCCGCTTGTTTCGTCAAGAATGGACGCGCCATCCTCACCCAATGCCACGGGCCTCTCGATCATCCCGCAAGCGTTGCCGACTATCGCCGCACGCTCGATCTTTACGGCGCTCTGTTCGGCCACGACGCGGAGGCGCTTGCGGTCGAGGCGGGGACTGGCGGGATGCCCGCGCGGCTGGCTGCGGAACTGGCGGCGCGAGATCGTCTGCCGCTGATCGAGGTCGCGCATCAGCACGCCGACGTCGCTGCCTGTCTTGCCGAGAACGGCAGGGCGATCGGCGCAGCGCCGGTCCTCGGCATCGTGCTCGGCGATTCCCCGCAATGCGGCGATGGCGCTGTTCGAGGCGGCGATTTTCTGCTTGCGGATTATACCGACTATGAACGGGTCGGCTGTCTGAAGCCGGTCGCGACGCTTCGCGGCACCGGAGAGCCGTGGCTCCACCTTCATGCGCACCTGACCGCGCAAATGGGCTGGCCCGAATTCGAAATGAACTTCGCGGATCTGGAGCTTTACCGCGTCATGAAGGCGAGGCTCCGCGATGCCGACGGAAATTCCCCCGGCGCCCCCCTCGAAGCGACACCGGTCTCATCCTGCGCCCGGCTTTTCGATGCGGTTGCCGCCGCGATCGGCATCGGCCGCGAATGCGCCCCCCATGCGAGCGGCAGCGTCGCCGAACTCGAAGCGCTCGCCGACGAACGGACGCTGCGCGCGCCCGGCGAGGACATCTACCCCGTGGCCATTCCGAAGCTGCCGGGAAGCGGGATGCCCTATATCGAGCCGCTCGGCATGTGGCGCGGCGTTCTCGGCGATCTGCTGCTGGATACGCCCGCTGCGGTGATCGCCGCACGCTTTCACCTGTGGCTCGCCAGACTCCGTGGCGGCGATGGCCGTGAAACTCGCGCGCCGCGACAGCATCGACGGTCCGCTCTTCACCACGGTCGCGCTCACCGGAAGCTGCTTCGAGAACCATATCCTGTTCGAAGCGGTCAGCGAGCGCCTGCAGGCGGACGGTTTCGCCGTGCTGAGCCATGCGCGCGTGCCGGCCGGCGACGGCGGACTGGCGCTCGGTCAGGCCGCGATTGCCGCCGCGCGGCTCCTCCATGCAAAGACCCAAGGTCAAGGACAGACAACATGTGCCTCGGAATCCCCGGCCGCATCGTCAGCATAGACGACGCGGTCAAGAAACTCGCCACCGTCGACGTCAGCGGCGTCAGGCGTCAGGTCAACATCGCGTGCATTGTCGATGAGCGCCACCCTCCCGAGGCGTGCGTCGGTGACTGGGTGTTGATCCATGTCGGCTTCGCCATGAGCCGTATCGACGAAGAGGAAGCGGCGCAGACGCTGCAGATCCTCACCGAGCTCGGCGAGGCACAGGAAGAACTCAAAGCCATGCGGCTGTCCGCCGCCGAATGAGGTGCTCGCCATGTCCTCCGAAAACGATCTGCACGCGCTCTATCCGTTCCTGCACGGCAAGCTGCAGGATGCGTCTCGGCTCGAATCGGTGCTGCAATATTCCGTTGCCGAAAAGGCGAAGGAACTTCCGCAAGACCAGCGCCTTGTTCTTTGCCGAGCAGGGGGCGGTGGTCGTCGAGGCGGCCAAAGCGGTCGCCGGGGTCTACCGGCAGGGCGGGCGGCTGTTCACCATGGGCAATGGCGGATCGAGCTGCGACGCCTCCCATATCGCCGTCGAATTCGTCCATCCGGTCACGGCGGGCCGCCCCGCGCTTGCCGCGATCAATCTCGTCGCCGATATTGCGATGGTCTCGGCGGTGGGCAATGATGTCGGCTTCGAGCATATCTTCACCCGCCAGGTCGTGGCGCAGGCAAAGCCCGGCGACGGGCTGATCGGCGTTTCCACCAGCGGCAATTCCGCCAACCTCGTTTCCGCCTTCGTCAAGGCCAAGGAGATGGGGCTCGTGACCATCGGTCTGACCGGCGGCGATGGCGGCAGGATGAAGACGTCCGGCGTCGTCGACCATTGCCTCGTCGTGCCGTCGTCCTCGATCCACCGCATCCAGGAATGCCACGTCGTCGCCTACCACATCCTCTGGGATCTGGTGCATACGCTGCTCGCGGACGAGCGCGGCTCGGCGGCGGGCAATGGAGCGGCCGCATGAAATATGTCGACGAGTTCCGCGATCGCGAAAAGGCGGCGGTCCTGATCCGGGAGATCGAGACGCTCGCCGCCTCGATCGGGATCACCAAGCACCGGCCGCTGCACATCATGGAGGTCTGCGGTGGGCATACGCATTCGATCTTCCGCTACGGCATCGAAGGCATGCTGCCCGACACGATCGAGCTGGTGCACGGCCCCGGCTGCCCGGTCTGCGTGCTCCCAATGGGGCGGGTCGACGATTGCCTCGCCATCGCCGAGCGGCCGGAGGTGATCTTCACCACCTTCGGCGACGCCATGCGCGTGCCGGGCTCGAAAAAGAGCCTGCTTCAGGCGAAGGCGGAAGGCGCCGACGTCCGCATGGTGTACTCGCCGATGGATGCGCTGGGCGTCGCGCGCAAGAACCCGGACCGGGAAGTGGTGTTCTTCGGCATCGGCTTCGAAACCACCATGCCGTCGACGGCGCTGACCATCCTC
The DNA here is from genome assembly GCA_963727575.1 of uncultured Alphaproteobacteria bacterium. Lineage (GTDB taxonomy): Bacteria > Pseudomonadota > Alphaproteobacteria > Rhizobiales > Rhodomicrobiaceae > JAHQVI01. The sequence goes on along the minus strand of CAVSIA010000048.1, from coordinate 66,090 downwards.
CAGGCGGAGGCGGAAGGCATCCGCAATTTCTCCGTCTTCTGCAATCACATCACCATCGTGCCGACCATCAAGGCCATCCTCGACAGCCCGGACCTGCATCTCGACGGCTTTCTCGGCCCCGGCCACGTCTCCATGGTGATCGGCATCGCGCCCTATCAGTTCATCGCGCAATATTACCGCCGCCCGATGGTGGTCGCCGGCTTCGAGCCGCTCGACGTGCTGCAATCGCTGTGGATGGTGCTCAAACAGATCAAGGACGGCCGTGCGGAGATCGAGAACCAATATGCGCGCATTGTGCCGGACAGCGGCAATGGCGCGGCGCTCTCCGCCGTCTCGAAGGTCTATGAGCTGCGCGAATTCTTCGAGTGGCGCGGTCTCGGCTCGATCGACCACTCCGGCGTGAAGGTCCGCGAGGCTTACGCACACTACGATGCCGAACGCAAATTCACGGTGCCGAATGTGCGCATCGCCGATCCGAAGAGCTGCCAGTGCGGCGAGGTGCTCAAGGGCGTGATCAAGCCCTGGCAGTGCAAGGTGTTCGGCTCCAGCTGCACGCCGGAAACGCCGCTTGGCGCGCTGATGGTGTCGTCCGAAGGGGCGTGTGCGGCCTACTACCAGTATGGCGGTATCAAGAAGCCGGGCCGGCGCGGCATGACGATCATCCCTCTCAGACGGTCAAGGCCGCTCGGGCGGGTCAACGTGCCGACCGTGACGCTCGCCCATGGCGGCGGCGGCAAGGCCATGCGCGACCTCATCGACGACGTCTTCATCGCGCCATTCGAAAATCGGACGCTCGCGCCGCTCGAAGACCAGGCGCGCGTCGATATCGGGGTTTTCTCCGACCTGGGCGATCGCCTCGCATTCACCACCAACTCTTATGTCGTCGATCCGCTGTTCTTCCCCGGCGGCGACATCGGCAAGCTGGCCGTCTTCGGCACGGTCAACGACTTGGCGGTGGGCGGGGCGATCCCTCTTCCTGTCCTGCGCGGTGATCATCGAGGAGGGCGTGCCGGTGGACCTGCTCCGCCGCGTCACCGGCTCGATGGCCGAGGCAGCGAATATGGCCGGAGTGCAGATCGTCACCGGCGACACCAAGGTCGTGCCTCGGGGCGCCTGCGATAAGCTGTTCATCACCACGACCGGCATCGGGGCGATCCGTGAAGGCATCGATCTCGGTGCGCATCGGGCGCAGCCGGGCGACGCCATCCTGGTGAACGGGCTGCTCGGCGATCATGGCGCGGCGATCCTCGGCGCTCGCGGCGACATGGCGCTCGAAACCCCGATCCAAAGCGATTGCGCGCCGCTCCACGGTCTTGCCCAGGATCTGCTCGCCGCGGCGCCGAACACCCGGCTGATGCGCGATGCCACGCGCGGAGGCGTCGCCACGGTTCTCAACGAGATCGCATCGTCTTCCGGCGTGTCCATCGAAATCGACGAGATCGTCACGCCGATCCGGGATGAGGTGAAGGCGTTCTGCGAAATCCTCGGCCTCGACCCTCTTTATCTCGCCAATGAGGGCAAGCTCGTCGCCGTGGTCGCGCCGGAGCAGGCCGAGGCCGCGCTCGATGCGATGCAGAGCCATCCCCTCGGCGAGGGCGCGCGCGTCATCGGTCGTGTCAGCGGCGGCCCGGCGGGCCGTGTGACGATGCAGACCTGCTTCGGCGGCAAGCGCATCGTCGATATGCTGGTCGGCGAGCAGTTGCCGAGGATCTGCTGAGTGCGGCGGGATCGAAATTGGGCGGGGCCGCCGGCAAAGCCCGGAACTGTGCCCCTATGGGAGTTGGACGATGCATGAGCTGGGGATCACCCGGAATATTGTCTCGATCGTCGCCGAGCATGCTGGCGGGCGGCAGGTCAAGCGCGTGGTCCTGGAGATCGGCACGCTGGCCGGGGTCATGCCCGAGGCGATTGCATTCTGTTTCGACGTGGTTGCTGCGGGCACCCTCGTCGAAGGTGCCCTGCTTCACATCCGGCGGATCGAGGCGCGGGCGCGCTGCCGTGTCTGCGGTGCGGAGTTCGTCCAGGAAACGCTTCTGACCACCTGCGGCTGCGGATCGAACCGTTTGGAGCGCCTCAGCGGCGCAGAGCTGAACATCAAGGAATACGAAATCGATCCGGCGTCGGACGCTGCGCAAGGATCACGTTCAAAGACGGCGGATCGCCCGGCAAGCGGCATTCCGGCCCAGGGAGAAGGAAATGTGTGAAAGCTGCGGCTGCTCGGACGGAGCGAAAGCGACCCTCGTCAACCTGATGACCGGGACGACGACGGAAATCGCCCGCGATGACGACCATGCACATCACCATCGCCATGATCATGACCACCATCATCATGGGCATCATGATCACCATCATTCGCACGGCCACGATCACGACCATGGTCATCCGCACGCCCATAATCACAGTCACGAACATGAGCATGACCGCACCGTCGAACTCGGCCAGGCGATCCTGCAGAAGAACAACGAACTCGCCGAGCGCAATCGGACCTGGTTCGCCGGGCGCGAGATCCTCGCCCTGGATTTCGTCAGCTCGCCCGGCGCCGGCAAGACCACGTTGCTCGAGCGCACCATCCGCGATATGGGTGCGGGGAATAATTTCTTCGTTATCGAGGGCGATCAGGCGACCAGCAAGGATGGCGAGCGCATTCGCGCAACCGGGGCTCCGGTCGTCCAGGTCAATACCGGCACCGGCTGCCATCTCGAAGCAGACATGGTCGCCCGCGCGGTGAAGGAGCTGAAACCCTCCACCGGTTCGATGCTGCTGATCGAGAATGTCGGCAATCTGGTCTGCCCGGCGATGTTCGATCTCGGCGAAAACGCCAAGGTGGTCATCCTGTCGGTTACCGAGGGTGAGGACAAGCCGCTGAAATACCCGCATATGTTCATCGCCGCCGAGTTGGTGATCTTCAACAAGATCGACCTGCTGCCGCATCTGGACTTTGATCTTGCGCTCGCGGTGAGTTATGCGCGCGACGTCAACCCGCAGATCGAGGTGCTCAGCCTCTCCGCACGGACGGGCGAGGGCCTGGAGGATTGGTACGAATGGCTGCGCGGTAAATTCGCGGCGATCAAGGACAGCGCGTTCGCTTGAGGCCGCGGCGCGTTTCGCTTACGCCGTCGCGCGGTTACCCACGTCGTTGAGCACGCGCTCAAGGTCGTCCATCATGAACGGCTTCTGCAGCAGCGGCGCGTTCTGCCATTCCGGCTTCAGCGAAGAGATGCCGTAGCCGGTAGCGAAGACGAAGGGAATGCCGCGCGCGGTCAGCGCATCGGCGAGCGCATAGGTGTTCTCGCCGTTGAGATTGACGTCCAGAATGGCAAGGTCGAAAGCCGCGGACGCGGCGAGTTGGGCTGCTTCATCCATCTCGGCCGCGACGCCGGTGACCTTGTGGCCGAGGTCTGAAATCATATCCTCCAGCAGCATGGCCACCATCGCGTCGTCTTCGACGATGAGAAGACGCAATCCGGTCGTTTCGGCAGTCATCTAAGCCTTCCCCTAACGTTGAGTACCTGAATATGGGCACCGTCTGCCATGTATCCCGAATTCTCTTCCCTTGTCTTTAATCTATACCATATCTGCATGCATGATCCCGCGGCATTTCGGCGGTCTTATCGAGGGCGCCGGAGCGACAAACGCGATGTTATCCGGGCCATTTAGGATAAATCTGGGTGGGATTAGGTCTTTTTTGCGGCATCGTGTAATCGTTTGCGATGACGGCAACAAAACATGAACCGTCATCGGTTGTGGGCGGCAAACGGCTGGAAAATGGCGAGTCAAAAGGAAAACGGTGATGCCGGCGCCGGAAACGCCTCGGAGGGGCCGAGCGCGTCCGGCAGGATGGACGTCGCGGCGGGTGCCTCCGTGCCCGGTGGAACGGCGATGGCCGAGCCCGGTACGCTTCAGCAGGCCCTTGAGAGCGCCGTCGATTAGGCCATCATCCTGACCGACCTCGACGGACAGATCACAGGCTGGAACGCGGGTGCGGAGCAGGTATTGCGGGTGAGCCGCAGGCACGCGCTCGGCCGCCACGCCGAAATCATCTTTATCCCTGAAGACCGCGCAGCCGGCGTTCCGGCCCTGGAAATGGAGCGCGCGCTGGCGGACGGACGGGCGTCCGATGAGCGCTGGCACGAGCGCGGCGACGGAACGCGTTTCTTCGGCATCGGCGAACTCCTGCCGATCCGCAACGAAACCGGCGGTGCCGAAGGCTTCGTCAAGATCCTCCGCGACGGCACCGCGATGCGCAAGGCGCAATCGGCGCTGCGGGAGAGCGAAGAGAAGTTCCAGGCAATCGCCAACTCCGTGGACCAGATGATCTGGTCGACGCTGCCGGACGGCTATCACGATTATTATAATCAACGTTGGTACGAATTCACGGGCGTCCCCGCCGGTTCGACCGATGGCGAGGCATGGAACGGCATGTTCCATCCCGACGACCAGGACCGCGCCTGGGCGGTGTGGCGGCACTCGCTCGCCACCGGTGAGCCCTACCACATCGAATACCGGCTTCGGCATCGCTCCGGCAAATATCGCTGGGTGCTGGGCCGGGCGCAGCCCGTGCGCGACGACACCGGGGCGATCATACGCTGGTACGGCACCTGCACCGACATTCACGACCTGAAGATCATCCAGGATGCGCTGCGCGAAACCGAGGAACGCTATCGCCTGGCGCTTCTGGCGACGAGCGATGCGATCTGGGACTGGGATCTGACGACCGACCACGTCCTGTGGAACGAGGCACTGCAGGCGGCCTATGGTCATGCGCCAGAGAGCGTCGAGAGCACCGGCGCGTGGTGGGTCGCGCAGATTCACCCCGAAGACCGCACGCGCGTCGAGGCGGGGATTCACGCGGTTCTCGATGGGGGCGACACCACCTGGACCAACGATTACCGCTTCCGGCGCGCCGACGGCACCTATGCCGACGTGTTCGACCGCGGCGCGGTCATCCGCGACGAAGACGGGCGCGCGGTGCGGATGATTGGCGCCATGCTCGATCTCAGCGAACGCAAGCAGGCCGAGGAGGCCCTGCGCCAGAGTGAAGCGCGGTTCCGCGAGATGGCGGACCATATCAGCCAGTTCGCCTGGACGGCGAACGCGGAGGGCTGGATCTACTGGTACAACAAGCGCTGGTACGATTACACTGGAGCGACGCCCGAGGAGGTTGCGGGCTGGGGCTGGACCAGGGTCCATCACCCGGATCATGTCGACCGCGTTCGGGCCAAGATCACCGAGTGCTTCCGGCTGGGCAAGGAGTGGGAAGACACCTTTCCGTTGCGCGGCCGCGACGGCGAATATCGGTGGTTCCTGTCGCGCGCAATGCCGATCCGCAACCAGCGCGGCGAGGTGATCCGCTGGTTCGGCACCAATACCGACGTGACCGAATTGCGCGATGCCGAAGCTGCGCTGCGTCAGAGCGAGGACCGGTTGCGAATGGCAACCGAGGCCGCCGCGATCGGAACCTGGGATTACGACCCTGTTGGCGGCACCCTGCGCTGGGATGCGCGCAGCAAGGCGCTGTCCGGCCTTCCGCCCGATGCCTCCGTCAGCTACGAGGGCACGTTTCTGGCGGCCCTGCATCCCGAAGACCGCGAACGGATCCATTCCGCGATTTACAAGGCGTTGACGCCTGGCGCCGGCACGTATGATGTCGAATACCGGACCGTCGGTCTCGAGGACGGCGTCGAACGATGGGTGGCGGCGAAAGGGCAGGGTGTTTTTGAAGGCGACCGGCCCGTCCGCTTCGTCGGCACCATCATCGACATCACCGATCGCAAGCGCTCGGAAGCGGCGCTTTCCCGATCCGAAGCGGCGCTGCGCGAGGAAAGCACGGCGCTGGAAATCCTCAATCGCACCATGACGAAGATTGCCGCGGAGCTCGACCTGGGCCGGCTGGCGCAGATCGTCGTCGATGCCGGCGTCGAGCTGACCGGCGCGGAGATCGGCGCGTTTCGTTACCATGCGGGGGGCAGCGCGGATCAAAGTGAGGTGCTCTGCGCTGTTGCGGGAACGCGCCAGGACGCATTCGACCGCTTTCCGATGCGGCCCGGCGCGGGGGTCCTCGGAGGCGGGGGTTTGGTTCGCTCGGAGGATGTCACCAAGGACTCCGGCTACGGCCAGAGTCCTCGAGATGAGGGCCATCCGATGCGGAGCTATCTCGCGGTCCCGGTGACCGCGCGCTCGGGCGAAGTGATCGGCGGCCTGTTCCTGGGCCACACTGATGCCGGCCGCTTCGAGCCGCGCGCCGAGCGGCTGGTCACGGGGCTTGCCGCACAGGCGGCGACCGGGATCGACAACGCCCGTCTTTTCCAAGCATCGCAGCGGCTCAATCAGACCCTCGAAGCGCAGGTCGAGGCACGCACGCAGGAGCGCGACCGGATCTGGCAGGTCAGCCAGGACCTTCTTGGCGTCGCCGATCTGAACGGCGCATGGCGAAGCGTCAATCCGGCCTGGACGCGGGTTCTGGGCTGGCAGCCGACGGATATTCTCGGGCGATCATCGGAATGGCTTCATCATCCCGACGACCGCGCAAAAGTGGCGGTGGAGTCCCGGCGGCTGGTCGCCGGCGAGCGGACGGCCCTGTTCGAAACCCGCATGCGCACCCGCACCGGCGACTACCGCACCTTGTCGTGGACCGCCGTCAACGCGGATGGCGCGCTGTATTGCACGGCTCGCGACGTTACCGAAGAAAAGGCGCGCCAGCTTGAACTCGAGCAGACCCAGGACAGGCTGCGCCAGGCGCAGAAGATGGAAACCGTCGGCCAGCTCACCGGCGGCGTCGCCCACGATTTCAACAATCTCCTGCAGATCGTGACCGGCAATCTGGAGATCCTGGAGCGGAATCTGCCGGAGAGCGATCAGCGCCTGCGCCGGGTCGCCGACAATGCGATGAATGGCGCGAAGCGGGCCGCGACGCTGACGCACCGGCTGCTGGCCTTCTCGCGCCGCCAGCCACTGGCACCGAAGCCGACCGACGCCAACAAACTCATCGCCGGCATGTCGGATCTCCTGCACAGGACGATCGGCGAGACCGTCGAAATCGAGACAGTCCTGTCGCCGGGGATATGGCGCATCGAAGTCGATCCGAACCAGCTCGAAAACGCCATCCTCAATCTGGCCGTCAATGCGCGAGACGCCATGCCCGGCGGCGGCAAGCTGACGGTGGAGACCTCCAACAGCCACCTCGACTGCTCCTACGGTACCCAGCACGGCGACGTCACACCGGGGGACTATGTGGTGGTCGCGGTGTCCGACACGGGCATCGGCATGGATGAGGAAACCGCGCAGCGGGTTTTCGAGCCATTCTTTACCACCAAGGAGGTCGGCAAGGGCACCGGGCTGGGGCTCTCCATGGTTTACGGCTTCGTCAAGCAGTCCGGCGGGCATGTAAAGATCGATTCGAAGCCGGGCGAAGGCACGGCGCTGAACATCTATCTCCCGCGGCTGAACGCCGATGCGGTCGACGAAGAGGAGGTTGCCGCGCCGCCGGTGCCGGAAGGGACGCGCTCGGAAACCATTCTGGTCTGCGAGGACGACGAGGACGTTCGTGGCTATTCCGTGGAGGTGCTGCGGGAGCTGGGTTACCGTGTGCTGTCGGCCCCGGATGGGCCGTCGGCGCTGACGTTGCTGCAGCAGCAGGCGTCTCGGATCGACCTGCTGTTCACGGATGTCGTCCTGCCCGGCGGGATGACCGGCGCCGATCTGGCGAGGCGCGCCCGCGAACTTGTCCCTGAGCTGAAAGTGCTGTTTACGACCGGATATGCGCGCGACGCGATTGTGCATCAGGGGCGTCTCGACGCCGGCGTCGAGCTGATCACCAAGCCGTTCGCCTACGCCGAGCTGGCGGGCCGCATCCGCGACCTGCTCGACATCGGTGACGAGGACGCCGCCGGATGATGCTCGACGCGCAACGCTCCGGGGCCAGAGTCCAAGCTTTGCTCAAGCTTGCCGCGGCTTTGCAGTAGCAGCGCAATGAACCAGCAGAACAGCGCCCACCCAGCGCCGATCGCCCAACCGGCCAGCACATCCGTCGGCCAGTGGACGCCGAGATAGACGCGGCTGATGCCGACGATGAAGCTCACGCCCGCCGCCAGGATGAGAATATAGATTTTGACGCGGGGATCGGGGCGGAAGCGCGCGATCAGCGCGCCGATGGTCAGATAGACGACGGCCGACATCGTCGAATGTCCGCTTGGGAAGCTCGGCGACGTTACGATCGAGCCGTGCGGAACGATATCCGGACGGGGACGGTCGAACCCCAGCTTGAGCAGCACGCTTAGGACGACGCCACCGATCACGGCAATGAGCAGCAACGTTGCGGCGTTACGCTTTTTCTCAAGCAGCAGGAATCCGGTTGCGCTCAGTGTCGCGAGCAGCAGAATGCCGATGCCGCCAAGCCCGGAAAAGTCGCGCATCATCTCCTGAAACCAACCCGGCCCCGCCATCTGCGAGGAGTCCGCCGGATCCCGAAGCAGCAGCAGCAGCGCCCGGTCGATATACGCCGTGCTCCCCTCCTTCACCTCCTCGGCGACTTCGATGAACACCCAGAGCGCCGCTGCCGCGAACATCAGGCTGATGAGGATCGGCCATTCGCGTTTCGCGCTGCTGAACAGGCTTGATGCGGTGGCACCGTCGGATTTGCCGGATATTTCGGAATTCTGATCAGGTGTCGTCATGTCGAGTCTTGGACCTCGAGGGGCAGGATTTGCAATTTTCGAGTCGTGGCGACAACATTGCCAGCCCTTCGCGGTTCCCCCAAGCCGGAAAAGCCGAAGTCGCAAATCAGACGACGGCCAGGATGTTATCTTCGACGGTTCGCAGATGCTGGCGCATGGTGTCGGCTGCCGCTTCGGCGTTGCGCGCGATCAGTGCGGCGACGATGGCCTGGTGCTGGCTGTCGTAGACCTGCCGCCGCTCCGGCGATACCGAGCGCTTCTTCAATTCGAACCATTGCGGCTGATTGCGCGCCTGGCTGATCGCCCGGCAATAATCGATCAGCACCTCGTTCTTGGCGGCGACGAAGATCATCAGGTGAAGCTGCGCGTCCCAGCGCTCGAACTCGGCGATTTCGACCGCGGCGAGACTGCGCGCGAGCGCGTCGGCAATTGCGTCGAGGTCGCCCCGGCTTGCCCGGGTTGCAGCGAGGGCGGCAGCGCGCGGCTCGATGATCAGCCGGGTCTCCAAGAGATCGCGGGGGCTGGCTTCGCTCAGGCGGAACGGCGCGCCGCCCGCCGCATCGCCGTTACGCTGGACGATGAAGGTGCCGCGGCCGACATGCCGCGTCAGGTAGCCGGCGTCCTGAAGCGCGTCGAGCGCGCGCCGCAGCGTGTTCCGGGCGACGCAGAACCGGCCGGCGAGCGTGCGCTCGGGCGGCAGCCGCCCGCCGGCGCTCCATTCCCCACTCTCGATCAGGTCGCGGATCTGATGCGTAAGCTCGTGCGAATTCCCGGTGGTTGCCATGGACCAATCCTGAGCCAATAGAGAGCCGAACGGACGGCCGCGGGCTTGATCTGCCCAACCCTTCAGCAAGCCGGTCGACGTTTGAATATTGCAAAAGATTGCGTTTGACGGAAGTGCGTTCTGGTGCAAGGATGAAGCACAAATAACGAATATTGGCGCAAAATTGGTTTACTGCGCCGGGATGGAACGTTTAGGAGTGCGTCATTGAAGGTCGGCATCATCCGCCGCGGCCAATCCTGTTCGGCCGCCATCATCGATACAGACGGGAAGCGGTTCTCGGTGGTTCCCGGAGCGGATTTGGCAGCTGACGGCCTTGCCGGCCTGATCGCGCGGGGCGCCGCGTTCGAACCCCAGGGCGACGACGACGGCGGATCGCTCGACACGGCCGAACTCATTGCGCCGATCCCGCATCCGGCACGCAACATCTTCTGCGTCGGCAAGAACTATGCCGACCACGCCGAGGAACTCTCCGGCAGCTTGTTTCACGATTCGACGGCGCCGCCGCATCCGATCGTGTTCTCCAAGGTGCCCGAGACGGTGATCGGACCGGGCGAGCCGATCGTCATCGATCCCACCGTTTCCACCGCCATCGACTATGAGGGCGAGCTCGCGCTGATCATCGGCCTGGGCGGCCGCAACATCGCCAAGGCAGACGCGCTCCGGCATATCTGGGGCTACACCATCCTCAATGACGTCACCGCGCGCGACATCCAGCAGCGGCACGGCCAATGGCTGCTCGGCAAGTCGCAGGACGGCTTCTGCCCGATCGGCCCATGGGCGGTGACGGCCGACGAGATCGACCTCGCCGACACCGGCCTGCGCACCTATGTCAATGGCGAGCTCCGCCAGAACACTAACACGCGCGACCTGATCTTCGACGTGCCGACGCTGATTGCCGCGATGTCCGCCGGGATCACGCTGAAGCCGGGCGACATCATCGCCACGGGCACGCCCGCAGGCGTCGGCATGGGCTTCGATCCGCCGCGCTACCTGAAACAAGGCGATGTGGTCCGGATCGAGATCGACGGCATCGGCGCGCTGGAGAACCCGGTAGTGGAGCGCGGCAGATGAGTGCGAATGTCGTCGCGGGGATGGCGGTTGAGATCAGCGGCGACGGAACGCCGGTGATCTGCATCCACGGTCTCGGCGGCACGTCCAACACCTACACCCCGCAAATGCCGGCCCTCGCGGCGCGGCGAACGATCCGCCCCGACCTGCCGTGTTCCGGCCGCTCGGCGAATGTCGATAGACCGTCCATCGGCAGCTTCGCGAATGCGATTGCCAAACTCGCCGACATGCTTGGCGTCAAGTCGGCCCATTTCGTCGGCCATTCGCTCGGCACGATCATCTGCCAGCACCTGGCGGCCGAGCGGCTCCGAGCTGGTGCGCAGCCTCACGCTGATCGGTGCATTGATCGAACCGGCCCAGCAGGCGCGCGACGCCCTGCGCCAGCGCGCCGCATGCCGCTCGATCCGGCGGCATGACCGACATCGCCGACGCCATCGTGCAGAACGGCATGGCGTCCGACAGCCGCTCGCGCAATCCGGCCGCCGGCGCCTTCGTGCGCGAATCCATCATGCGCCAATGTCCGGAAGGCTATGCGCGGACCTGCGAGGCGCTTGCCGAGGCCAACGCCGCGAACCATCGGCGCATCCAATGTCCGGTGCTGATCATCAATGGCGAGGATGACGCGGTGGCGCCGCCTTCGGTTGCGCGCGAGCTGGCCGAGCGGATTTCCGGCGCCCGCGTCGTCGTCCTGCCCCGCTGCGGCCATTGGGCGACAATCGAGCGGCCCGAGGAAGTCAATGCCGAGCTGAGGCGGTTCGTCAGCGGATAGGCCGGACGACGGAACAGCGCTGGGGGACGCTCACGATGAGGGCGAGAAGGAGAGGCAGATGAGCGATTTCCGGAACAGCCCAGGCTTTGGCTCGGCCAAGCCGGGCGAAGGCGCGATCGTCTTCACCAATGTCCGCGTGCTCGACGCGACGGGCGACCAGCCCTTCATGGGCGAGGTCGTCGTGCAGGGCAACCGCATCGCTTCGGTGATGCGCGGCCAGCGGGTCGACGCCCGGCGGCGGGGCGACCGTCATCGATGGCGGCGGCGCAACGCTGATGCCCGGCCTGATCGACGCCCATCTGCATCTGTCCTGGAACAATGCGCCGGGCATCGAGCCGATCCAGATGATGGAGCTGGAAGAGCATATGCTGGTCACCATGGAGATGGCCAAGCTGGTGCTCGACAGCGGCTTCACCGCCGGACGCGGCGCGGCGGCGGCCAAGCCCCGGCTCGACGTGGTCGCCAAGCGCTTCATCAACGAGGGCCGTTTCCCCGGCCCGCGCTATCTGGCGGCCGGCCCCGAGATCACCACCGTCGGCGGCCTTGGCGACAGCCGCGCCCTCGCACATCCCGCATGAGGGGCTCAATCTCGGCATCGTCGTCTCCGGCCCCGAAGAGGTCCGCCGCGTCGTCCGCACGCTGATCAAATATGGCGTCGACTCTATCAAGCTGAACCTCTCGGGCGAGGAGATCACCGGCATGGGCGCGGAAGAAACGCCGATGTCGGAGGAAGAGGTCGCGATGGCGTGCCAGCGAAGCGCGGTGCCGGAACAAGGTGCTCGCCGCTCATGCGCGTTCGTCGGGCTCGGTCATGCAATGCGTGCGCCACGGCATCCAGAACATCTACCACGCCTCCTTTGCCGACGAGCGAGGCGCTCGATATGCTGGAAGCCGCCAAGGACAAGCATTTCGTGGCGCCCGGCCTCGCCTGGCTGGTCAACACCGCGCGCCATGCCGAGCCCTGGGGCATCAAACCCGGCTCGCCGATCGCGATGGCCTATGAGCGCGAGCTGGAAATGGCCGTCGATACGATGAAGAAGATGCATCGGCGCGGTATCCGGGTGCTGCATCGGCGGCGACTATGGCTTCGCCTGGACGCCGCAGGGCACCAACGCCAAGGACCTGGAATATTTCGTCGACATGGTCGGCATGTCGCCGATGGAGGCGATCCTGGCGGGCACGAAACTCGGCGGTCAGATCATGAATATGGGCAACGAGCTCGGCATGATCCGTGAGGGCTATCTCGCGGACATGCTGCTGGTCGACGGCGATCCGCTCGCGGACGTCCGCATCCTGCAGGACAATAAGCGCCTGCTGGCGATCATGAAGGACGGCAAGTTCCACAAGGACCCGGTGGCGCGGCAGAGCTTCGTGCGCCGTGTGGCTTAGGCAGATTGTCTGGGGGTCGGCAGCGAGTGGAGCATCCATGCGACGATTTCGAGTTTTCCTCCTCACCCACCCGCCTACGGCGGGAGCCCTCTCCCGCCAGGGGAGAGGCCGAAAAGGTGCCACGAGTTGGCCCTCTCCCCCTGTGGGCGAGGGCGGCGCGAAGCGCCGGGTGAGGGGCAATCTGCTCATCAGAATGAAGGGGCAATTCGCAGGAGCAGCCGGACCGGTATGAAGCTCTTCCTCTTCACGCTCCTGAACGGCTTCACGCTTGCCGCGCTCTATTTCCTCGCGGCGAGCGGCTTCACCCTGGTCTTCGGCCTGATGCGCAACGTCAATCTCGCCCATGGCTCGCTCTATCTGCTCGGCGGCTATATCGCCTATTCGGCGGTCGAGGCGACGGGCATGTTCTTCGTCGGCTTTGCGGTCGCTTTCGTCACAATGGCCTTAGCGGGCATCGCGCTGCAGCTTCTGGTGTTCCGGCATATGGAGGGCCAGGATCTGCGCCAGACCATGGTGACGATCGGCATCTCGATCATCCTCGCTGACATCGCGCTGTGGATCTGGGGCGGCGAGTTCTATCAAATCTACCCGCCGGACTGGCTGTTCGGCGCGGCGACCTTCCCGCTCGTCATCGGCGCCAAATCGAATGGCGATCCGGTTTATTTCACCTATCCGATCGTCCGCCTGTTCATCCTCGGCGTCGCCATCGTCATCGGCCTCGCCCTCTGGCTGATGCTCAACCGCACCCGCATCGGCATGATGATCCGCGCCGGCGTCGACGATCGCGAGATGCTCGACGCAACCGGCGTCAACATCCAGCTCGTCTTCGTCGTCGTCTTCGCCATCGGCGCAGGGCTCGCCGGCATCGCGGGCGTGGTCGGCAGCATCTTCGCCTCGCTCGCACCGGGCGAGGACGTCCGCTATCTGCTCGCTTCGCTGGTCGTCGTCATCGTCGGCGGTATGGGCAGCATCACCGGTGCCGCGCTCGGCGCGCTGCTGATCGGCGTCGCCGAGCAGTTCGGCTCGGTCTATGTGCCCACCTATGCCATCGCGCTCAGCTTCCTGATCATGGTGGCGGTTCTTGCCTTCCGGCCGCAGGGCATCATGGGGGCGGCGCGATGAGTGTAACGGCGGGCGATGAAGCGAGCAACCGGGACCGTCGCGGGCGACGCGCACGCAAGCGGCCTGAGCTGGTTCAATCCGGCGCATATCGTGCTCGCCTTCGTCCTCCTCGTCATGCCCGCGCTGACCAGCGATTTCGTCCTGTTCTCGATCTTCGCCTGGGCGCTCTGCCTCGGCATGGTGGCGCTGTCTCTGATGTTCCTCGCCGGTTATGGCGGCATGGTCAGCCTGGCCCAACTCACCGTCGCGGGCGTCGCCGGCTACATGGTGGCGATCCTCGGCACCAACGGCATGAATCTTGGGCTCGAATGGCCGTGGTGGGCGTATATCCCCGTCGCCATCCTCATCGCGGTCGTCTTCGCCACGATTACCGGCGCGCTCGCGGTGCGCACCGCCGGCATCTACACCATCATGATCACGCTGGCCATCGCGGCGGCGTTCTTCTATTTCACCCGCCAGAATTACGACATCTTCAACGGCTGGAATGGCTTCAATCTGGTCCTGCCGCCGAAGCTGCTGGGCGTCGACTGGCGCGCAGCCCGTGCCATTCTATTATCTGGCGCTGGTGTTCGCCGTGCTCAGCTATGCGGCCGTGCTTTACGTGTCGCGCTCGCCCTTCGGCCTCGCATTGCAGGGCATCCGCGACAACCCGCGGCGCATGGAAGCCATCGGCTACGATGTTTTCGTGCACCGGATCGCCGCCTACAGCTTTCGCCGGGCTGATCGCCGCCATCGCCGGCATTCTGCTGGTCTGGTTCAACGGCGCCATCTCGCCGGCCTCGGTCGGCGTCGGCCCGGCCATCGACATTCTGGTGATCGCCATCATCGGCGGCATCCGCCATCCGATCGGGCCGTTCATCGGTGCACTGATCTATGCGGTGCTCTCCGTCTTCGCCATGGATCTGATCGAGGTGATCATCGACCGGGAGCGCTTCAAGCTGGTCATCGGCGTGATCTTCCTGGCGATCGTGCTGTTCTCGCCGGACGGCATTCTCGGCCTGTGGGCGCGCTTGCGCGACAGGATCGCCGCCGGCCGCGACTGGACGTGACGATATTCGAATAACCGACGGGCCGGCAAAAGGCGCGCGGAACACAAGGGAGGAATGAATGATGCGACTGAACAGACGGGTGCTCATGCTGGCCGCGGCCGCCGGCTTCGCCGCAGCGCTTCCTGCGGCCGCGCAGGACAAGGGCACGCTGAAGATCGGCGGCCTGGCGACGCTTGAAGGTGTGTTCGCCGTGCCTGGACAGGACTCGATGCGCGGTATCGAGGCGGCGCTCAAGGAGGCCAACTATCAGGCGGGCGGCTATAAGCTCGACTTCATCAAGGGCTCGTCCGACGCCTCGCCGGATAGCGCGCTGCGCGCGGCCCGCAAGCTCGTCGAACAGGACGGCGTGGCGATCCTGGTCGGCCCGCTGTCAGGCTCGGAAGGCTTGGCGCTGAAAGACTACGCCAAGACCCAACCGGCCACGACCTTCATCAACGGCACCTCGGCCGCGCAGGACACGACGCTCCGCGATCCGGCGCCGAACTTCTTCCGCTTCTGGACCGAAGGCGCGCAGTGGATGTACGGCCTCGGCGACTATCTCTTGAAGACCAAAGGTTGGAAGAAGGTCGCTACCATCGGCGAGGACTACTCCTTCATGCACACCCAGTTCTTCGGCTTCGCGCTGCCCTATTGCGAAGGCGGCGGCAAGATCGTCGAGCGTTTCTGGGTGCCGCTCGGTACGAAGGACTATTCCTCGATCATCGCCGCGCTCCCTGCTGATGTCGATGCCATCTGGCTCGGCCTCGGTGGCGGCGACGCGGTGAACTTCCTCAATCAGTATCAGCAGGCCGGAGGGTCGACGCCGCTGATCGGCGCCTCGATCACCGTCGACCAGACCATCATCAACTCCAAGGGCCGCGCCCGCGAAGCGCTCAAAGGCACGCCGTCGGCCGGACCGCAGGCCGATACCTGGGACAATGAGGCCTGGCAGAAATGGGTGAAGCTCTATCAGGACAGTTTCCCCGAGAAGGATCGCTTCCCGACGCCCGGCCTGTTCGCGACCGGCTATTACATCGCGACGAAAGCCGCCATTGAAGGGCTGAACGCGGTAAAAGGCGATCTGTCCGACAATCAGAAGGCGCTTCGCGAATGGCTGTCGAATGCAACCATCGACTCGCCGGTCGGGCCGATCAAGCTCGACGAAAACCGCCAGGCGATTGCCGTCAACTTCGTCACCGAGGTCGTCGAGGGGCCGAACGGCAATCTGGTCAACAAGGTCGTGAAAGTGACCGAGCCGATCAACCAGACGCTTGGCATGGACCGCGACAAGTTCCTGGCGCTCGGTCCGGTCGGCCGCGACAACCCGAAATGCCAGTGAGCCAGAGGTAGTCGAGCCTGTGTCCGAACGCGCAGCCAGAATTGCCGAAGCCGCATCCGCCTACGCTCTCTATCTTGAGGGCGTGAGCCGGCATTTCGGCGCGCTGGTTGCGCTGGACGGGGTCGACATGCAACTCCGCGCCGGAGAACGCCGGGCCCTGCTCGGCGCCAACGGCGCGGGGAAAACCACGCTCTTCAACGCCATCACCGGCGACTTTCCGCCGACCGCCGGTCGCATCCTCTTCTTCGGCGAGGATGTCACCCGCTTGAAGCCGCACGCCCGGATCAGGCGCGGCCTGCGGCGAACCTATCAGATTTCTCTGCTCTTCCAGGGGCTCAGCGTCCTCGACAATCTCTTTCTCGCCACGCGCGGCGTCATGGACCGGCGCTTCAGCCTCATTCGCCCGGGCGGCGGCGATTCGAGCCGCGAGGCGGCGTATCAGCTTGCTCACACGGTTCACCTCGATCATGTCGAGGGCACGCTGGTCAGTGAGCTGAGCTATGGCCAGCAGCGCCAACTCGAAATCGGCATCGCGCTGGCAGGCGCGCCACGCTTCATCCTGTTCGACGAGCCGGCGGCGGGCCTCTCGCCATCCGAGCGCCGCGAGCTGATCCAGATCCTGAAAGCGCTTCCCGCCCATATCGGCTACGTCATCATCGAGCACGATCTCGACGTGGCCCTCCGCGTCGTCGACCGCGTGACGATCATGAACGACGGCCGCATTTTCAAGGAGGGCAGCCCGGACGAGATCGAGGCCGACCCGGACGTGCAGCGCATTTATCTCGGGGGGCGGCATTGAACGGAACCGTTGCCCGAAGCGTTGCCGCACCCGCACTCGAAGTGCGAAGCCTTTCCGTCTCCTACGGCCGCGTCGAGGCGCTGCATTCGCTCAGCCTGACGCTGGAGCGCGGGGTGCTCGCGGTGGTCGGCCGCAACGGCATGGGCAAGACCACGCTGTGCAAGGCGATCATGGGGATGGTCCCTGCCGCGCAAGGGAGCATCCGTGCTTATGGCGCGGAGATCACCGGTCTCGCGCCGCACAAGATCGTGCGGGCGTCCGTCGCTTATGTACCGCAGGGCCGCCGCGTCTGGCCGTCGCTGACGGTCGACGAGCATCTGCGGCTCGCCTTCATCGGCGACAAGGACAGTCCGTGGACGCCGGAGCGCGTCTATGACATGTTCCCGCGCCTCGCCGAGCGCATCAGGAGTTACGGCACCCAGCTTTCCGGCGGCGAGCAGCAGATGCTGGCCATCGGCCGCGCTCTGCTGGCCAATCCGCGGCTGCTGATCATGGACGAGCCGACGGAGGGGCTCGCACCGGTCATCGTCCAGCAGGTCTCGGAGATGCTGCGCGGGCTGGCCGACGACGGCGCTATGGCGATCCTTTTGATCGAGCAAAATCTTGGTGTCGCGCTTGAGGTGTCGAGCGACATCGCGATCATGATGCATGGCCGGATCGCCCGCGAGATGTCGTCGCGCGACCTGGCTGCGGACGAGGCGCTGCAGCGGCGGCTGCTCGGAGTTGGCCGCGATGAGGATGAGGAGGAACCGGCGCCGGAGGAAGCGCCGCCTGCCGAAGTCCATTACATCCAGATCGCCCGCGAGCATGGCGATCAGCGCGAAGGGCCGTCCTACACGTTCGGCGACGGCGCGCGCCCGGCCTACTCCGCGACGTCGATCCCGAATCGCTGGTCCGCAGATAACCGGCCCACCGCGTCGAGCCGTTCCGCATCCGCTCAGGCGAGGGGCGAGGATCATGCGACCAGCGCCGCGACGCCGGAGGTCTCCGCCGTCCCCATTGCCACGATGGTCGGCCGCAACGCCTATGTGATCGGCACGTTCGACACCAAGGGCGCGGAACTGACCTTCCTCAACAACAGCCTGAAGCGTCTTGGCGTCAAAACCGTCACGGTCGATCTGTCGACCAGCACCAAGCCGAGCCCCGCCGATATCGGTCCGGCGGAAGTCGCGCGCCATCATCCTGGCGGCGAGCGGGCGGTGTTCACAGGCGATCGGGGTGCAGCGATCACTGCGATGGCCGAAGCGGTGTCGCGCTTCATCCGCACACGGCGGGATGTCGGCGGCGTCATCTCCGCGGGCGGCTCCGGTGGCACGGCGCTCGCCACCTCCGCCATGCGGGCGCTTCCCATCGGCCTGCCGAAATTCATGGTCTCGACCGTGGCGTCGGGTGACGTGTCGCGCTATGTCGGCCCGTCGGACATCACCATGATGTATTCCGTGACCGACGTGCAGGGCATCAATTCGATCTCCGAGCAGGTGCTCTCCAACGCCGCCCATGCGCTCGCGGGCATGATTGCGCACCAGCGCCGCGACGATCAGCGCGCCTCGACCAAGCCCGCCATCGGCCTGACCATGTTCGGGCTGACGACGCCATGCGTGCAGGCGGTGACGGCGGCGCTCCAGGACCGCTATGACTGCCTCGTCTTCCATGCGACCGGTACCGGCGGCCAGTCCATGGAGAAGCTGGTCGATTCCGCATTGCTGACCGGCGTGATCGATGCGACGACCACCGAAGTCGCCGACCATCTCGTCGGCGGCGTGTTCTCCGCCGGACCCGACCGCTTCGGCGCGATCATCCGCACGCGCGTGCCCTATGTTGGCTCATGCGGTGCGCTGGACATGGTGAATTTCTACGCCCGCGATACCGTCCCGGCGCGCTTCGCTGGCCGCAATCTCTACATCCACAATCCGAACGTTACGCTGATGCGCACGACGCCGGAGGAAAACGAGGCGATGGGCATGTTCATTGCCGAGCGCCTCAATCGCATGGAGGGGCCGGTGCGGTTCCTCATCCCCGAAGGCGGCGTCTCCGGACTCGACGCGCCGGGCAAGCCGTTCCACGACCCGGCCGCGAACCGGATGCTGTTTTCAACGCTCGAACGCATGGTCGTGCAGACGCCACGGCGGCGGCTGATCAAGCTGCCCTATCACATCAACGACCGCGCCTTCGCCGATGCGCTGGTCCAAAATTTCCGCGAGATTGCGGAGCCAACCAAGACGGAAAGCGAAAGGCAGGCATGGCGCGCATAGAACGGGCGGAAATTCTTGAGCGCCTCCGGGCGAAACTGGCGCGCGGCGAACCCATCGTCGGCGGCGGCGCGGGGACTGGCCTGTCCGCCAAATGCGAGGAAGCCGGCGGAATCGATCTGATCGTGATCTACAATTCCGGCCGCTACCGCATGGCCGGGCGCGGCTCGCTTGCCGGGCTGCTCGCCTACGGCAACGCCAATGAGATCGTCGTCGAAATGGCGCGCGAGGTGCTCCCAGTCGTCGAGCACACGCCGGTTCTCGCGGGCGTCAACGGCACCGATCCGTTCTGCCTGATGGAGCCGTTCCTCGACGACCTCAAACGCCTCGGCTTCTCCGGCGTGCAGAATTTCCCGACGGTCGGCCTGATCGACGGCACCTTTCGAGCCAACCTCGAAGAGACCGGCATGAGCTACGCGCTCGAAGTCGAGATGATCCGCATGGCGCGCGAGAAGGATATGCTGACGACCCCCTATGTGTTCTGCGAAGCAGACGCGCGCGCCATGGCCGAAGCCGGCGCCGACATTGTCGTCTGCCATCTTGGCCTGACGACCGGCGGCTCGATCGGCGCCGAGACCGCGCTGAAACTGGAGGATTGCCCCGCCATTGTCGACCGCTGGGCGGCGGCCGCGCGGGCGGTTCGCGACGACCTCATCGTCCTCGTCCATGGCGGCCCCGTCGCTCAGCCGGCGGATGCGGAGTATATTTTATCGAGAAGCGCTCTTGCCCAGGGCTTCTACGGCGCCTCCTCGATGGAGCGCCTGCCGACGGAAGTGGCACTGACGGAGCAGACCAAGAAATTTGTGGGCGTTAAGCGCCGGAAAGACGGTGCCGGTTAGGCCGGCGTCGGGAGGAAGCAAATGTCCGGGGAAGTCTCAGGCAGCACGATTTTCTGGCTTGTGGCGGCGATCATCGCGATCGTCGTCATCGCCTATATCTTTTACCTGTTCTATCGCCGCTCGACCAAGGAGACCGCGTTCGTGCGCACGGGTCTTGGCGGGCAGAAGGTCGTCATCAATGGCGGCGCATTCGTCATCCCGATCTTTCACGACGTGACGCCGGTTTTCGTGCGGACGCACCGGCTTGTCGTGCAGATGATCCGGGACCGCGCGGTGATCACCAAGGACCGGATGCGCGTCGACGTCACCGCGGAGTTCTATGTCCGCGTCGTGCCGACCAAGGACGGCGTGTCCGCCGCCGCGCAGACGCTCGGACGCCGGAGCATGGAGACGGAGGCGCTGCGCGAGCTGGTCGAGGGTCGCTTCGTCGATGTTCTGCGTTCGGTCGCCGCGGAAATGACCATGGAGGAATTGCACGAGCAGCGCAGCGAGTATGCCCGGCGCGTGCGCGAGCAGGTTATCGAACCGCTGTCCAAGAGTGGGCTCGAAGCCGAAGCCGTCTCGCTGACCAGCCTCGACCAGACCAATATGGAGTTCTTCAACCCGTCCAATGCGTTCGACGCCGAAGGCCTGACACGGCTTACAGAGCAGATCGAACAGCGCAAGAAACGCCGCAACGACATCGAGCAGGACACGCTGATCGCGATCCGCAAGAAGAACCTGGAAACGGAGCGCCTTGCGCTCGAAATCGATCGCGATGCCCAATTCGCGCGCCTCGATCAGGAGCGGGATATCGGCGTTCAGGAGGCGTCGCAGCGCACCGAGCTGGCCCGCCAAAGGGCGGCCCGTGAACTCGAAACTGAACAGGCGCAGATCTCCCTGCGAGAGGGGGTGGAGCGATCGCGCATCGCGCAGGAATTGGCCATTGAGCAGCAGCGCGTCCGCCGCGAGGTCGAATTGCAGCGGCTTGAAGTGGAGCGCCGTCTATCCCTGGAACTG
This sequence comes from uncultured Alphaproteobacteria bacterium, assembly GCA_963727575.1. Lineage (GTDB taxonomy): Bacteria > Pseudomonadota > Alphaproteobacteria > Rhizobiales > Rhodomicrobiaceae > JAHQVI01. Next base: position 45,033 of record CAVSIA010000048.1, on the reverse strand, counting down.
GCCGAGCAGAAGCGCGCCATCGCGATCGCCAACCAGTCGCGCGAGCAGCACGAGGCGCAGACCGAAGCTGAGACGGCCCGTGCCAAGGCCATCGCCGCAGAGGAGAATGTGTTCACAGCGCGCGAGGTCGCGGTCGCCGAGCGGCGCAAGCAGATCGAGTTGATCGCCGCCCAGCAGGACGCCGAGCAAAGTTCGACGCGGCTGTTGATCGGCGCACGAGCCGAGCGCGACGCCGCCGAGGACCGCGCCCAGGCGACCCGCATCGAGGCGGAAAGCAGCGCCGAGGCCGAAAAGATCCGTGCTTTGGCCGCCAAGCTGCGGCACGAGGTCGAGGCCGAGGGCATGCGGCTGATGAACGAGGCGCAGAATGCGCTTTCGCCCGACGCCAGGGCCGGCGCGCTGCGGCGCTTCCTCGTCGAGCGGCTCGATTCCATCATCCGTGAGAGCGTCAAGCCGATGGAAAAGATCAACGAGATCAAGATCCTGCATGTCGACGGCCTGCTGGGCGGCGGTTCGGGCAACGGGTCGTCCGACAGTCACTACCGGTCGAGCGGGCTCGGCGACGAGATCGTCACCAGTGCGCTGCGCTACCGGGCCCAGGCGCCGCTGATCGACAAGCTGCTGAAGGAAATCGGCTTGCCAGGCGGCGACGTCAGCCAGCTCACCGGCGGGGATCTGCAAAAGCTGCTCGGCCTGGCCGAAGGCGGCGGCAGCGGCAAGCAACTCGATCTGCTGAAGGACACGGCCGACGACGATCAGACGCCGGAATATCGGAATTAGCGCATGGTCAAAGTCTATACATCGAGCGTAATCGACGCTCCGGCTACTGAAATCTGGGGCCGCATCCGCGATTTCAACGGCTTGCCGGACTGGCATCCCGGCATCGCGGAAAGCCGCATCGAGCTGGGTCAGCCGTCGGACAAGGTCGGCTGCATCCGCAATTTCACCCTGAAGGATGGCGGGCGGATCCGCGAGCAGCTTCTTGCCCTTTCCGACTACGATTTCTCCGTGACCTATTCGATCCTGGAAAGCCCGATGGGCGTGGAGAACTACGTCGCCACCCTGAAGCTGACGCCGATCACCGACGGCAATCGCTGCTTCGCGGAATGGACGGCGGAGTTCGACTGTGCGCCGGGCCGCGAGGCCGAGCTTGCCCGCACGATCGGCCAGGGCGTGTTCCAGGGCGGATTCGATGCGCTGAAGACTGCGATGACGCGCCCCGGGCGCAGCGCCTGACCCGATGGTAACGGTCGCGCGCAGCACCATCATCGACGCGCCTGTCGACGCCGTCTGGGAGATCCTGCGCGACTTCAACAGTCACGAGAGCTGGCACCCGGCGGTGCGCGCCAGCCGGATCGAGGGGCGGCGCTCGTCGCTCGAGGTCGGCTGCGTCCGTGATTTTCAGCTTACGGATGGTGGCGGATTGCGCGAACAGCTCCTCTCGCTCTCCGACCGCGACCACACGCTCAGCTATTGCATTCTCGACGCGCCGATGCCGCTTCAGGGCTATGTCGCCTCGATCCGGCTAAGGCCGGTCACCGACGGAAACCGGACCTTCTGGTCCTGGCAGAGCCGCTTCGATACGCCGCCCGGACGCGAGGCGGAGCTGACCGGGCTTGTGGCCGAGGGGATCTATGAGGCGGGTTTTTCGGCGGTAAAGCGCTTGCTCGCGCGGACCAGCGGCGCGCGTTCGCCTGCCGCCGCAGGAGCCGGTCCCGCGTCGGTCACGATCACGCGGCCGCAAGCCGCGCGCGGCGAAACCATGCAGGCTGGTGCGATCGTCGTGACCGGCTATGGCGGTGCGGACAAGCTCGCCTGGCGGGACGTCGCCGTGCCGCCGCCCGGTCCCGGCGAGGTCCGTGTGCGTCATACCGCCATCGGCGTCAACTATATCGACATCTACTGCCGCACCGGCTATTTCGATCTGCTCGACGCCGCCCGGCGTTCCCGGCATGGAAGCGGCGGGCGTGATCGTCGACGTCGGAGACGGCGTTCGCGATCTCGCGCCCGGCGACCGCGTCGCCTATGCCTGCCCGCCGGTCGGCGCCTATAGCGAGATGCGGACCATCGATGCAGCGCTCCTGGTTCCGCTGCCCGGCGACATCGATGACCGGCTTGCCGCCGCCGTGCTGCTCAAGGGCATGAGCGCCGAGTTCCTGCTGCACCGCGTGCATCGCCTGCGCCAGGGGGAAACGGTGCTCGTCCATGCGGCGGCCGGCGGGGTCGGGCAGCTTTTGTGCCAGTGGGCGCGCGCGCTTGGGGCGACGGTCATCGGCACGGCGGGGTCCGCGGAGAAGGCCCGGATCGCCCGCGACGCCGGCTGCGTTCACACCATCATCTACACGCAGGAGGACTTCGTCGCCCGCGTCCGGGAGATCACCGGCGGACGCGGCGCCGATGTCGTCTATGACGCCGTCGGGCGCGATACGTTCGGCAAGTCCTATGACGCCCTCGGCGTCTGCGGCCATCTGGTCAGCTACGGCCAGGCGTCCGGGCCGGTCCAGCCCGTCGACATCGCCTCCTATGCCAGCAAGTCGGCCACTGTCTCCCGCCCGAATTTCGGCCACTACACCGATACGCCGGCGAAAGTCCGCGCCATCACCGACAATCTCTTCCGCGCCATCCGGACCGGGATTTTGCGGCCACAGACGGGGTTGACGCTGCCGCTCCGCGATGCGGCGGAGGCTCATCGCGCGCTGGAAGAGCGGCGGACGACCGGGTCGATCGTGCTGCTTGCTTGAGGATGAGCGCGCTGTTGGGGCGGCATCGCTTTCCTGGTAAAATCGGCGCCAATAAAACAGGCTTTGGCTGTGGGAGGCGGGATGTCGGGAGAAGCGTTGAGCGCGACGAGTGCGCCGCCGCCAAGTTGGGAGGAGCTCGGTCTGGAGGAGTTCGATGTCTGCATCAGGCGCGTTTCCGAGACCCGTCCCGCCGATCTGGCGCTCAAGGATTCTCATGCGCGAATTGAGCTGGGGCGCGCTCGGCGGCCAGGCAAGCCGGATCGCCAACGCGTTGATCGCGCACGGCATTGCGCCGGACGACAAGGTCGCGATCCTCGGGCGCAATTCGGTCACCTATGTCGAGCTGATGCTCGGCATCCTGCGCGCCGGGGCCTGCGTCACGCCGATGCCGACGCTCGCAGGTGCCGATAGCGTCGCCCGCATGATCGCCGACAGCGGCAGCAAGATCCTCTTCGTCGCCAATGGCTATGACGACATCGCCGGCTGCCGTCGAGACCACCGCGCCGGAGTGCCGGATCGTCGCGTTCGGCCATGAGCCGGGCGGCCGCCAGAGCCTCGATGCGTTCATCGGCGGCGCTTCGGACGCTGCTCCAGCGGTCGACATTACGCCCAGCCTCGGCTTCAACCTGATCTACAGCTCCGGCACCACCGGCATACCGAAAGGCATCCTCCAGGACCGCGCCTTCCGGGCGCGCGGCAGCAAGGGCATGGCGGACAGCTACGGCTTCGACGCGACCATGCGCACGCTGGTGTCGACGCCGCTCTATTCCAACACGACGCTGTTCTACTTCATCTCGACGATGGCCAATGGCGGCGCGTCCATCCTGATGGAGAAGTTCGAGCCGGAGCGCTTCCTGGCGCTGAGCGAAGCGGAGCGGATCACCAACGCGGTGCTCGTGCCGGTGCAATATGAGCGGCTGCTGCGGCATCCGACCTTCGACGATTACGATCTGTCGGCCTATCGCAACAAGGCTTCGACCAGCGCACCGCTGCGGGCGGCGGTCAAGCGCGAGGTGCTCGATCGCTGGCCGGCGGGCGGGCTCGTCGAGTTCTACGGCATGACCGAGGGCGGCGTCGGCTGCGTGCTCGCCGCGCATGAGCATCCGGATAAGCTGGACACGGTCGGCACGCCATCGCCGGACAATGACCTGAAAGTGCTGGACGACGAAGGAAACGTGCTGCCTGCGGGCAGCGTCGGCGAGCTGGTCGGTTGGTCGCCGAATATGATGGTCGGCTACCACAATCGCGAGGAAGCGACACGCGAAGGGAGCTGGTTCGACGCCGACGGCCGCCGTTATCAACGCAGCGGCGACATTGGCTGGATCGACGAAGACGGCTTCGTGCATCTGCTCGACCGCAAGAAGGACGTCATCATTTCCGGCGGCTTCAACATCTACGCCACCGACCTGGAAGTCTGCCTGCTCGCCCATGACTATGTCGCCGACGTCGCCGTGATCGGCGCCCCGAGCCGGGACTGGGGCGAGACGCCGGTCGCCTTCGTCGTGCCGCGCGATCCGGCCCGCTTCGATGCCGAAGCGGTGCGGGAATGGGCGAATGCGCGGCTCGGTAAGGCGCAGCGGATCGCGGAGATCCGCGCCGTCGACACTCTGCCGCGCAGCTCGATCGGCAAGGTGCTGAAGCGCCAGCTCCGCGATCAACTCGTGCACGAGACGCGAGCCGCGCCGACGGTCTGACGCGTGGGCCGCCTTCCTGGCAAAAGCGCAGATGCGCGCGCATATGGACAGGATGCCCGCATAAGGGAATACTCCCGGGCAAATGAGCAAAACCAAGGAAGGATACGCCATGCGCGAAGCCGTCATCGTGTCGACTGCCCGGACCCCGATCGGCAGGGCCTATCACGGCGCGTTCAACGATACCCAGGCGCAGACGCTGGGCGGCCATGTCATCGCCGAGGCGGTGAAGCGGGCCAAGGTCGAACCGGGCGAGATCGACGACGTGGTGATGGGCGCGGCGCTCCAGCAAGGCTCGACCGGCTACAACACCGCCCGGCAATGCGCGCTCCGCGCGGGACTGCCGACTTCGGTCGCGGGCATGTCGGTCGACCGGCAATGCGCGAGCGGGCTGATGGCGATCGCGACGGCGGCCAAGCAGATCATCGTCGACGGCATGAGCGTGACCGTCGGCGGGGGCCTCGAGTCGATCAGCCTGGTGCAGAACGAGCATCGCAACGGCTACCGCGCCGCCGATCCATGGCTGGTCGAGCATCGCCCCGCACTTTACATGTCCGATGCTGGAGACCGCCGAGATCGTCGGCCAGCGTTACGGCATTTCCCGCGAGGCGCAGGACGAATATGCGCTGCAGTCGCAGCAGCGCACCGCCGCGGGGCAGGCGAATGGCGCGTTCGACGACGAGATCGTGCCGATGTCGACGCTGATGAAGGTCAAGGACAAGGTCACCGGCGATGTCTCCGACAAGCCGTCAACCTGACCAGGGACGAAGGCAACCGCGCCGACACCACGCTCGAAGGGCTCGCCAGCCTGCAGCCGGTGTTCAAGGACGGCATGGTGATCAAGCAAGGCGCCTGCATCACGGCAGGCAATGCCAGCCAGCTGTCCGACGGCGCATCGGCGTCTCGTGCTGATGGAAGCCAAGGATGCCGAACGGCGCGGCCTCGAACCGCTGGGCGTCTATCGCGGCATGGCGGTCGCCGGCTGCGATCCGGACGAGATGGGCATCGGTCCGGTCTATGCGGTGCCGAAGCTGCTCAAGGCGGCGGGGCTCGGCGATGGACGATATCGGCCTGTGGGAGCTGAACGAGGCGTTCGCCGTCCAGGTGATCTATTGCCGCGACAAGCTCGGCATTCCCGAATGAACTGCTCAACGTCAATGGCGGCGCGATCTCCATCGGCCACCCATACGGCATGTCCGGCGCGCGGATGACCGGCCACGCGCTGATCGAGGGCAAGCGGCGCGGCGTCAAATATGTGGTGGTGACGATGTGCGTCGGCGGCGGCATGGGCGCGGCGGGCCTGTTCGAGGTGGTTTAGAGCATCGGACCGAAAAGTGCGAAGCGGTTTTCGGACAAATCCGATGCCGAGACGAACGGATGGAGCGGCATGGCTGATTTGAATTGAAGTCGGCCGCTCTTGACCTTGCCAAGGCTGATAGGGAGGAATGTCATGGACAACAGGCTTCAAGACAAGGTCGCGCTGATCACCGGCGGCACCAGCGGGATCGGCGAGGCGACCGTCGATCTGTTTGCGGAGCACGGCGCGCTGGTCGCTGTCATTGGACGCGATGCCGAGCGCGGCGAGGCGATCGCCGCCCGCCACGGTGACCGTGCCCGGTTCATCCGGGCGGATGTGATGCGCGAGGATGAAATCGCCGCTGCCGTCGATCAGACCGTGTCGGCGTTCGGCGGGCTCGACATCCTGTTCAACAATGCCGGCGGGCCGACCAAAGGCGGCATCGAGGACATCACCCAGGAGGATTTTCGCGCCGGGATCGACCTGCTGCTTGGCAGCGTCGTGTTCGGCATGAAGCACGCCGTTCCGCATATGAAGGCCAAGGGCTGGGGCCGGATCATCAACAATGCCAGCATTGCCGGCCACCGCACGCATATGGGCCAGTATCTCTACAGCGCGGCGAAAGCGGCCGTCGCCCACATCACGCGCATGGCCGGGATGGAGCTGGCGCCTTGCGGCATCACCGTGAACGCCATCTCGCCGGGCGGCATTGCCACGCCGATCTTCTATGGCGGGTCGCAAACCGCGCGCACGCTCGATCCGGCGCATAACGAGGCCAAGATGCGCAAGTTGACCGACAATCTTGCAGGCGCCACCCCGGCGCTACGCTCCGGTCTTCCCATGGACATCGCCCACGCGGCGCTGTTCCTGGCCAGCGATGAAGGGGCTTTCGTCAACTGTCATGATCTGGTCGTCGATGCGGGCATGGTCGCCGGCGGGCGCACGAGCTACGGACCGCGGCCCGATTAGATGGCGAGGCAGTTCCAGCCGGCGGTCCTCACGCAGTGGTCCGGCGCAGGCGGTGCCGCATCGGCAGCAATCCGGCGAGCGTCAGCATGGTGAACGCCGCGCCGGCCAGAAATGTACCCCTCGGCCCGGCGACATCCCACAGCGCGCCGGCAATGACGCTGGCGAGCAGCAGCGCGATCCCCGTGACCAGGTTGAACATGCCGAACGCGGTGCCGCGCAATTCCGCCGGCGCGGCGTCGGCGACCAGCGCCGCGAGCAGCCCTTGCGTGAAGCCCATATGCAGCCCCCAGAGCAGCACGCCGACGGCGAGCACGGCCGACGCCGGAGGTGAAAGGCGAGCGCGATGTCGGCCGCAACGAGCAGCATCAGGCCCGATGCAAGCACGGTCATCCGGTCCACGCGGTCGGAGATCGCGCCGACCGGATAGGCCGAAAGCGCATAGGCGATGTTCATCACCACCATCACCGCCGGCACCCAGCATGATCGGCAGGCCGATGGACTGCGCGCGCAGGATCAGGAACGCCTCGCTGAAGCGTGCGAGCGTGAACACCGCCGCGACGGCGACCACCCACCAATAGGCGGGACCGAGCCGGCTGATCTCGCTGCGGCTCAGCGGCATCCGCACCTGGCGCAGATCCTTCGGCCGCTCCGGCTCGCGGACGGCGAACAGGATCAGCCCGAAAGACAGGAAGGCGGGAATGACCGCGATCCAGAAGACCGCGGTAAAGTGATCGGCGGTCCACCACATCAGGATGATGGCGATCAGCGGGCCGAGGAACGCGCCGACCGTGTCGAGCGACTGGCGCAGCCCGAAGCTGGCGCCGCGCAGATGGGCGGGGCTGATGTCGGCGACCAGCGCGTCGCGGGGCGCGCCGCGAATGCCCTTGCCGACGCGGTCGATGAAGCGGGCGGCGATCAGCCAGCCGACATTGGGCGCGAGCGGGAAGACCGGCTTGGTGAATGCCGCAAGGCCGTAGCCCATCGCCGCCAGAATTTTGCGCTTGCCGAGCCAGTCGCTGAGCGCGCCGGAGAAGATCTTGGTGATCGAGGCGGTGGCTTCGGCGATGCCCTCGATGATGCCGACGGATCAGCGTCGAGGTGCCGAGCACCGTGACCATATAGACCGGCAGCAGCGCATGGATCATCTCCGACGAGACGTCCATCAGCAGCGAGACGAAGCCGAGCGCCCAAATCCCCGCTGGAAGCGCCCGCCAGCCGGTCGCGGCGGCATTGGTTTCGGGTGCGTCCGCGGTCTTCATCCGTTCATGATGTCGCGGAAACGCCGGAGCGGAGTGTGATCCCGCAACAGCATGACCGGAATGCTGAAATGGCCGCGGTCCCAGATGAAGCGATTGGCGTCGGGGATCGACCATTTCTCGATAAGGTCGCGGCCCCCGGGAAACGGCGTCACCCGGTCGCGCTTGCCGAGCACGGTGACGACCCGCTCGGGCGGCAGCGGCAACTCGGCCCCCGCATCGAGCAGGCCGAGATAGCGCTCGACCGCCTCGATCGTCCAGCCCTTCGCCTCCCAAAGCTCGCGGCCGCCCCACATCCGCGCCAGATCGCCGTCGATGGCGGCGCGCGAGAGCTGCTCGCAATGGGTGATCAGCAGAAGTCCGTCCGGACGAAGCCTCGCGGGCCAGTCGCGGGACCGCTTCGCCGCCAGCTGCGCGGTTAGCGCGCCGAGGCTCGAGCCGCCGAAGGCGAGCGCGCCCGATGATGTGCGCCGCGCCCAGTCGGCGAGCACCGCCCATTCGCGTACGGCCCCGGTGAACAGATCGAGCGCCCCGGCCGGAAACGTCGCGATCATGCGCTCGCCGCCATAATAGCCGGCCGGACGGCGGCGGCCATGAAAGGGGCCCTCGGGGCGAATGACGCGGAAGCCCAGCCGGCACAGGTCGACCGCCTCGTCGACAAAGGCCTTCCATTGATCGAATTCGACGCAGATCCCGTGCCCGAATATGATGGTCGGCGGATTCTTCACCCCTGCCGGCTCGTAGACCCGCGCATAGACCGTGCCGCCGGCCCGTGCCGACGGGCTCGGAAAGCGCAGCCAGAAATCATGGCCCTCGGCGGTCGCCACCGAGCGGGAGATCTCGATTGTCGGCATGGGATCGGGCGGCGCGAAGAAGGGCGAGGCGTCGTCGAGCGCAGGACCATAGGTGGCGGCGACCTCCGCGGGGTCCGGCAGGTCGTGGTGGACGGCCGGCATTCCGGGCACGCCGATGACGAAGCGAAAGCGCCTGCGGCTGGCATTGTGCAGATGGGCTGCGGTGTGGCGGGCCGATTCCAGGGCGACATAGTCGGCCTCGGATTGGGCCCGTCCGGTGTCGTTCGCGGGAAAGAACGCCTTGTGCCATGCCGCGTCGGTCGCAACGGCGCGGGCGCGGGTTGCCTCGAAGGCGGACAGCGCCGCGACGATCCGGTCGCGTCCCCCGGTTCCGGCATTGCACGGGATCGCCCGGCAAAATGCGTCTGGGTCGCTCTGGGCGATCTCGGCCGCCGCCCAGGCCCGGCATACGGGAAAGAACCATCGCCTCAGCGTCCAGGAGGCAACCGGGTCGAGCCAGGCCCAGCCGAATGCGGCACCAGCGGTCTTGCGGACCAGCCCAACAGCCTGACGGTCCTTGCGCAGCCTGTCGCCGCCCCCCGATCCGGCCTGCGAGAGCCGGCGCTCAAATATGCCCAATTGCTTGTCCTTGCATTCCGATGATCGCCGCGGGCCGATCCCCCAACGCTTCCGCGATTGGAAGAGCGCCGAACACAATGCTATCTTTTCTGAAAACGCGCCGCCGATCCAGTGCGCTCTTCGCCGCCGGGCTCATCAGGCCAGGTCATGCACAGAGCGATGTAAGAACAATGCCGTGGCGCATTCAAGACCGCCTGATGGGGGCGTGAGCAGGGAGAACGCCGATGGGGACCGCGGTAACGGTGCCGCTTTGGGTTGCGATCGTGGCTGCGGTGCTTTCGGCATGGGCGCTGCTCGACCGGCTGCTGATCCCGAGCGTGCGCTGGGCGCTGCAGCGCCGCGCCAATCGCGCCATTGACGAGCTGAACACGCGGCTGCATCTGCGCATCCGCCCGTTCAAGGCGACGCGGCGCCAGATCCTGATCGACCGGCTGCTCTACGACCCGGACGTGCTCGAAGCGGTGGAAAATTACGCCAGGGAGGAACGCGTGCCTCGCGAGGTGGCCATGGACAAGGCGCGGCGCTACGCACGCGAGATCGTGCCTTCGTTCAACGCCTACGCCTATTTCCGCATCGCCACCCGGCTCGCGCGCAATCTCTCCCAGCTCCTCTACCGCGTCCGGCTCGGCTACACCAACGAGGATGCGCTGCGTCATGTCGATCCGGACGCATCCGTGGTCTTCGTCATCAATCACCGCTCGAATATGGACTATGTGCTCGTCACCTATGTCGCGGCGACGTCGTCGGCGCTCAGCTACGCGGTCGGCGAATGGGCGCAGGTCTGGCCGCTGCGGACGCTGATCCGGTCGATGGGCGCCTATTTCATCCGCCGCAATTCGCGCAATGCGCTCTATCGGAAGATCCTGGCGCGCTACGTGCACATGGCGACGCAGGCGGGCGTCGTGCAGGCGGTGTTCCCGGAAGGCGGTCTTAGCCTCGACGGCGCGCTGCGCGAGCCCAAGCTCGGGCTGCTCAGCTATATGATCTCCGGTTTCGATATGCAGGCCGGCCGCGACGTCGTGTTCATCCCGGTCGGCGTCAATTACGACCGCGTGCTGGAGGACCGGCTGCTGACCCAGGCGAACGCGCGCGGGCAGAGCGACATGCGGCCGTCGTTCCGCGTCAGCGGGCGCAGGTTCGCGGGGTTCGTCGCCAACAGCGTTTGGCTGATGATCCGCGGACGCTGGTATCGCTACGGCTATGCCTGCGTCAGCTTCGGCAAACCGGTGTCGCTGCGCGCGCATCTGGCCGAGCGGCGCCTCGATCTTCGCGCATTGGCGCCGGAGCGGCACGAGGAAGCGATCGCAGAGCTGGGGCGGGTGCTGATGGTCGGGCTGGGGCGGACCGTGCCGGCGCTGCCGGTCTCGCTCGTGGCGCTGGCGATGCTCAAGACGCCGGAGCGGCGATTCACGGCCTTCGAGCTGAAAGGCGAGGTGTACGAGCTGATGGCGCGCCTCGAGAAGCGCGGCGCCTACATCCATATTCCCCGGCGCGACCGCGAATACGCCATTGATGTCGGGCTGCGTATGCTGCTGCTGCGCCGGATCATCCTGGAGGCGGACGGCAGCTACCGCATCAATCCGGCCGAGGCGCCGCTCGCTGCCTATTACGCCAATTCGATTGCGCATCTGGACCGGGTGGAGCCACCGGTCGCGGTGCCGCTTGCCGAAACCGCCTGAGGCGTCAGCCGATGCGCCGGGCACACTCTGCCAATTCATCCGCTGCGTGAGCGATCGCGGCGCGCTTTGCATCGGCGCGCTGCCGGAACGCCGCCAGATCGGCGGCAAGCGCGTCGGCGTCGGCTCGCACGGCAGCGGGCGCCGGACCGCCATTGCTGCGGCTCGCGACGATCGCCTCCGCGTCCAGCGCCTCGCAGACCCGCGCCGCGTCGAGCGCGATCGCCGTGCCGGTCACATCGCGTGCCGCTGCCTCGATCAGCTCGGCCGGCAGCGCGGACGGCGCATGCGCCTCACACTCGGCGCGCCGGACCAGGTTCCCGCAGATCTCATGGGCCTGTCTGAATGACAGCCCGTGCTCCTGCACCAGCAGGTAGACGAGCTGCGGGATGCCGAGCCACCCGGCATTCGCGATTGCGCGCATTCGCTCCTTATCCAGGCTCAACGTTGGCAGCGCCACGGTGAGCAAGCCGCAATAATCGCAAATGTCGGGCAACATGCCGATGACGCGATTGGGAATGTGGATCACGCCATTGCCGACGATCTGTAATGAGCCGGAGAAGAGCTGAACGGCATCGCTCCAGGCTCCGGCCGCCCGCGCGGCGAGCGGGCGCGCCTGGCGCAGCGCGTAGGGGTTGCGCTTTTGCGGCATGGCGTAGCTCGTGCCGGTGAAGTCCGGGCCGAAGCGCAGATAGCCGAACTCCGGCGAGGCCCAGACGAACAGCGTCTCCGCGAGCCGGGCGAGATTGGCGCACAGAATTGCGGCGGCGGACAGGATCTCGATCTCCATGTCGAAGCCGCTATAGGCGTAGAGCGACTGGCCGATGACGGCGGAAAAGCCGAGGAGGTGTGCGAGCCGCGTGCGGTCGAGCGCGAAGGGCGGGGGAACGATCTGGCCCGCTCCCGCGCGCGCCCGGTCGGCCCGGGCGAAGGCGCGCTCCAGCCGGGCACAGTCGGCCGCGAGCGCATGGGCATTCGCGGCGGCGAAATAGCCGAAGGTGATCGGCTCGGCGTGCTGGGCCCAAGTGTAGTAGGGCATGATGGCTTCGGCGTCGCGCCGCGCCAGTCGGGTGAGAGCGTCGAGCACGCCGCCCGCTTCGCCGAGCAGGCGCAGCAGGTCGTCGCGAATGACGATCTGCCTGGCGACGAGTTCGCATTCCTGGCGCGCCCGGCCGAGGCTGAGCCAGCCTCCGGCCTCCGCTCCGATGCGCCGGGTGAGCTCGGCTTCGAGATTGGGCTGTAACCCGTCACGTTCGTCGCTGAACGGAATGGCGGCCAAGCCCTCGCTCCGCAGGTCGCGAAGGCATGCGATCACCGCTCCCGTTGCGTTGCCGGGCAGGAGGCGCTGGTCGGCGGCGGTCAACAGATAGGCGGTGTTGTAGTCGATCAGCGGCGCGAAAAGACGCTCATTGTGCAGCCATTCCTGCGCATAGCTGTTTGCCAGCGCCGGATGTGGCCGCGCAGGTCCGTGAGAATCGTCGTCGCGGTCTTCGGTCATGTCGCCCCCGTCTCTCGCCATGTCCGGAACGACCGGCGACTATCCTTGCTCGGCTCCGGTCTGCGCCGGAACGCCTTCGACGAGGATCAGATTACGGGAAAGCGCTTCGTCGCGCACCTCCAGCGCGTGGGCGTAGTCGGGCGAGCCGTACCACGCGCGGGCGGTATCGATGTCGGGAAACTCGGCGATGATCAGCGTTGCCGGGTTCCAGGCGCCTTCCAGCACGCTGATCCCGCCGCCCCGGACGAGATAGCGCCCGCCATGCTGTGCGATGGATGCGGCGGCGCGGCCGCGATAGGTCTCGATCGCTTCGTGGTCGCGGATCGTCACGTCTGAAATGACATAGGCTTTAGCCATGTCTTGCTCCTTTCGCTGTGTTTAAGCCGCCTGCCGCAGCGCGCCGGTGATGGCGTCGATGGTCCGCACCCGCGACACGCGGGGCAGGGTCCGGACGATGGCGAAGGCGTGCAGATCAGGACCGACCGATGTGCACGCATCCTCTGCGATCACGACGGCATAGCCGTGCTGCCAGGCATCGCGCGCTGTCGAACTCGACGCCGAAATTCGTCGCGATCCCGCCGATCACGACCGTTTCGATGCCCCGGCGGCGGAGCTGCAAATCCAGCTCGGTGCCATGAAAGGCGCTCCATTGCCGCTTTATGATGCGCACCGCGGCCGGCAGCGCGGCGATCTCGGGGGCCAGTTCCGACCATTCGGTGGGAAAGCCGCCGGAGGGCAGGGACATTGGCGTATCGACCGGCTGCGAGAGACGGTCGCCTCCATCGGGGGAAAAGGCTATCCTCACCGTGGCGATCAGGGCACCGGCCTCGGCGAAGGTCTGGCCGAGCCTCGCCGTATTGGCAATGAGAGCGGCGCGATCGTAAGGCTGAAGCGGCATGGCCAGGGTGCCGTTCTGGACGTCGATGAGGACAAGCGCGGTTTTGCGGGGATCGAGGTGGAAATCCATGGAGCCTCCCGGCTATGGTCGGCGGGCGGGACATGTTGCCGCGCGCGATGATATGGTTTTATGAGGAAAGCCTCATAAATTTAATATATGAATATACCCTCGCAAAAATCAAGTGGCGCCGAAAAGCGGAGCGCGCGCAAGCCTCGCCGCAGGCGCGGGCATGAGCGCGTTGCCGGGCTGATCGGAGCGGGCGCGGATGTGCTGGCGGAGAAAGGCTTTGACGGGGCGACGATGACGGAGATCGCGGCGCGCGCGCGGGCCTCGATCGGATCGCTCTATCAGTTTTTCCCGACCAAGGAGCTGCTTGCGGCCGAGATCCATGCAAGGACGCTCGCGGCGCTTGGCGGCATGCTCGATGAATTGGCCTCCGATGCCCGGGGCAAGCCGATTGCGGATGCCGCCGAGCGGCTGTTCGCCCGGCTACTCCCCTTTCTGGAGGCGAATCCGGCGTTCACCGTGGTGGCCGAGCGGCGCGGCATCGACCCGGCGGTGAAGAAGAAGGCGCGGGCCGAATTGCGCGGGCGCATCGAGGCGATGCTGGCCGCCGCCGACCCGCCGGTCGCGGCCGCGCGCCGTGCGCCATTGGCAGCGGTGATCCTGCACCTGATTCGGGTTGCGGCGATGCTGAAGGCGGATGACGACGAATCCATCCGCGCAAGCGCTGTTGCCGAGCTCAAGGCTATGCTGAAGATACACCTAGCAGTTTAGGCAAGGGCAAAGGCGGAGTAAAACGGCGCCGCCGGATCGACGGGGTGCCGTTTTATCGGATCACGCGATGTCGGCCGCCTCCGGCGCGCGCTTGCGCCCGACGACCATCGCCCGGACCAGGTTTTCCTTGTGCCGGACGCTGGCGAACAGCACGCCCGTGACATGCACGAGCACCATGATCAGCATCAGCGTGGCCAGCGCCTGGTGGCTTTCTTCCACCCAGTCCACGCCCCAGAATGCGTCGAGCGTGTACATCCAGCCGGTCAGCGCCGTTCCACCCATGGTCAGGATCAAGCCGATGATCATCAGACCGCCGGCAGGATTGTGGCCGAGATAGCGCCGTTCGCTGCCGTTGACGGCGGCCCGCAGATAGTCGATGACGGCCGCCGGTGAGCGGACGAACTGACTGAAGCGGGCATATCTGGGACCGAATAAGCCCCAGAGAATGCGGAAGGCGATCAAGCCACCCGCTGCATAGCCCGCCCATTCATGCAGGGCCCGCCAGTCCTCGGCGGCCACCCAAGCAATGGCGAAGCTGACGACCAGGCTCCAGTGAAAGACCCGGACGAGCGGGTCCCAGATTTTGACGGTTTGTTCACGCATTTCAGTCGATCTTCGTTTTCACCACGGCGAAGGTCTTCGGATCGAATGAAGCTTCCACGCGATTGCCTTTCCCGTCGATCGCGTACGCTTCACAGCAGCCAGCTTCTGTCTTAATCCGCTTGATCTTCCACCCGTCGGCTTCCAGCTTCTTGATGAGATTTTCGCGCGGCTGCCACTCGGTTTTTGGGACGTTGCAGCCTTCGCTGGCGATCGCGGCGCCAGTGCCGAGTGCGGTCAGGAAAGCGACGGCGAGAAAGGTATGCTTCATGTTAGGCTCCATTGTTCTTCCGATGGCGGCAAGCTGCGCCTCAATGCTGACAGCAACCTGAAGCAATGAGGAAATCTCGTTCAGCGTGGCGTCAGCCTGGCGGGATAGCGGATCGGAAAAACAGCTGCAATGACCGGTGAATGAGAATTCTTCTTGTCGAGGACGACGAGGTGCTGGGAAGCGCCGTACGCGAGCAAATCGCGGCAGAGGTCCATGCCGTGGACTGGGCACAGCGCATTGCCGATGCGGACGAGAGCGCCCGCGCCGCCGCCTATGACCTGATTCTCCTCGACCTGGTGCTGTCCGACGGGCGGGGGCTGGACTTCCTGAAGCGACGTCGTGCCGCAGGCAATGCGACCCCGGTGATCATCCTGACCGCGCGCGACCAGATCTCCGACCGGATCGACGGACTGAATGCGGGCGCGGACGATTATCTGGTCAAGCCGTTCGACCTGTCGGAACTGACCGCGCGGGTCGCCGCGGTGTCCCGGCGCTATAGCGGCAATCCGAATCCGCTGGTCCGGCTTGGCAACGTGGAGATCGATCTCGCCGCACGCGCGGCCTATCGCGTCGGTGCGACCGTCGATCTGACCGCGCGGGAATGGGCCCTGTTTGAAGCGCTGGCGCGCCGGCGGGGCGCAATCTTGTCCAAGCAGCAGCTCGAAGACCGGCTCTACACGTTCGATTCGGAGGTCGAGAGCAACACCATCGAGGTCCATGTCAGCCGGCTGCGCAAGAAGCTCGGCCAGGAGATCGTCGAGACGGTCCGCGGCGTCGGCTACCGATTGGGGCGGCCGTGAGGAGGAACTGTCCAAGCGGCAAGTGGCTTCGGTTTGGTTACAATGAAGGAATACCGGCCCGGCGCCGGAAAGACGGTTTCGAAGCGGTGTTGCGCCTGCCATAGAGTTTGTCGAATGGATCTGTGTAGGAAAGGTTGACCATGCCAAGATCTCACCGGGAATTCCACCTGATCGAACGGATCGGCTGGCTGCGCGCTGCGGTGCTCGGCGCCAATGACGGCGTCGTTTCCACCGCGAGCCTGATCGTCGGCGTCGCGGCGGCGGCAACGACGAAGAGCGATATTCTGATCGCGGGCATTGCCGGACTTGTCGCGGGGGCGATGTCGATGGCGGCCGGCGAATACGTGTCGGTCAGCTCCCAGGCCGACACCGAGGCTGCCGATATGGACCGCGAACGGGCGGAGCTGCGCGACGATCCGCCAGGCGAATTGGCCGAACTCACCGGGATCTACGAAGCGCGCGGCCTCGATCGTGCTTTGGCGGGCGAGGTCGCCAAGCAGCTCATGAGCCACAACGCGCTCGATGCGCATATGCGCGACGAGCTCGGCATTTCCGAAACGACGGCCGCGCGCCCGATCCAGGCGGCGATAACTTCGGCAGTGGCGTTCTCTGCGGGAGCGGCGCTGCCGTTGATCGTCGCTCTGCTGGTCGCTGTCAATCACGTCATCATCACGGTCGCGGTGGCGACGTTGATCGGGCTCGCTCTTCTGGGCATGCTCGGCGCGCGGGCCGGAGGCGCGAATGTGTGGCGCGCGACGGCCCGGGTGACGTTCTGGGGCGCCTTCGCCATGGCGATCACGGCCGCGATCGGGGCGCTTTTCGGAACCGTCGTGTAGAGCGGGAGCATTTTAGAGCGTGATCAGGAAAAGTGGAAACCGGTTTTCCGTCCGATCACGCGATCAGCAAGGGAACTTCACAGCGGGCCAAAAGCGAAGTTGTTTCTGTCTAGGGTGATCCCGCTCTGGGCGGAACCGCTTCGACCCCGCCTGAGCTGATCCGGCTATCGCGGTACGGGCAAGGCATCCGGCCCTATTTCACAAGGCCGAGCCGCTCGTGCCATTCGGCGATGCTTTCCTCGGGATAGTCGTCGAAGGTTTGATCGCCCTTGCGGATGCAGGGCTCGACCCACGACGCCTTGCTGCGGAGCATCAGATGCGTGTGCTCCGGCGGAACCGGAACCTCGGTGTCGATCGCGGAGGCATGCGGGTGCACCAGCTCCGGCCAGCGCGGATCCCACAGCCACAGCGCGGTTCCGCAGGTTCCGCAGAATTTGCGCTCGCCGGGACTGGTCTTGGCGCGCTTGGCCCCCGGCTCGTGCAGCTTTGCGTGGAAACTCTTGATGTGCTGCTCGCCCTTGACCTTCAGCGTCGAATAGTCGGCGCTCAGATTGATGGCGTAGCCGCCGGCTCCGGCGGTTTTCCGGCAGATCGAGCAATAGCAGAGATTGAACGGATAGGGATGGTGGGATTCGACGGTGAATTCGACAGCGCCGCAATGGCAAGATCCGTGAAGCAGCATGGGGTGGCCCCTCTATATGGAACGCAGATTTCAGGAGATGAACGGCGCGGACGCCGTTTCGTTCGCCGGGGCATGGCGCTGCCGAGGCCCGCATCACTCTATCCGTCCTTTGACGCGCCGGCGAAACTGCCGTGACGTCCCGCGCCGCCCGCGAAGCGCGTTGCCCCGCTCGCCGTCTCCCCGCTGGCAATCGTCTCGAGGCCCTTGGCGAACTCGAAGCGTGCGGCGTCCTCTTCGCTCATGCCCCATTGCGCGATCGCCGAGGCGCGGTCATTGCGGAGGCATGTCTGAGGGAATTCGGCGATCTGCAGCCCGAGTTCGCGCGCGACCTTGAGCGCCTCCCCCGGTGCGGCAAGCCGGTTGGCGAGGCCGATGTCGAAGGCCTCGCGCGCGCCGACTGGGCGGCCGGTGAGGATCAGGTCCATGGCGCGGGAATGGCCGATCAGCCGCGGCAGGCGCACAGTGCCGAGGTCGATCAGCGGGACGCCGAAGCGCCGGCAGAATATGCCGAACACGGCGTCCTCCGCCATCACCCGCAGATCGCACCACAGCGCCAGCTCCATGCCGCCGGCGACGGCGTGTCCTTCCACCGCCGCGATGACCGGCTTCGACAGCACCATCCGCGAGGGGCCCATCGGCGCGCCGTCCCGGCCCTCGCTAAGCTGGCGGCGCTGGCCCTCCGAGATGGCATTGAGGTCGGCCCCGGCGCAGAACGATCCGCCTGCGCCTTGGAGGATGGCAACGGAGGCGGCCTCCTCACCGTCGAAGCGTTTAAACGCCTCGACAAGGGCCTCGGCGGTTGCAGCGTCGACCGCGTTGCGCCGTTCCGGCCGCTCGATGGTGACCACGGCGACCGGACCGTCGCGCTCATAGCTTACGGTCATCTTCCACCTCCGTCAGAATTAGCGGCCTACGCGACGCGCGACCGCATCAGCGCGGCGCCGGCTCCCAGCGCCTTGAGCTTGCCCACCGCGACGCTGCGCGGAAGCGGCGCCATGCCGCAATTGGTGCAGGCCTGGATGCGCGTGAGGTCGGCATATTGCGACGCCTCGGCGAGGATTTCCGCGACCGCTTCCGGGCGTCTCCACCGCACGGTTGGCGACGTCGATCGCGCCGACGAGGATGGTCTTGTCGCTCAGCAGGCGGATCAGAGAGATCGGCACTTTCGAGCCCTGGCATTCCAGCGAAACCTGGTCGATGCGGCTGGCATTTATCGCCGGGAAGATCTCCTCATATTGCCGCCATTCCGAGCCCAGCGTCTCCTTCCACTTCATATTCGCTTCGATGCCATAGCCGTAGCAGATATGGACCGCGGTCTTGCAAGTGAGGCCCTCTGCGGCCGCTTCGAGTGCGGCGATGCCCCACTCCTTGACGTCGTCCATGAACACGTTGAAAGCCGGCTCGTCGAACTGGATCACGTCGACGCCGAGCGCGTCGATCTCGCGCGCTTCTTCGTTCAGCACCTTGGCGAAGGCCATCGCCATATCCGCGCGGCGGCCATAATGAGCGTCGGCTATGGTGTCGCAGATCGTCATCGGGCCGGGCAGGGTGAACTTCAGCTTCTTCCTGGTATGGGCGCGGGTGAAACGCACATCCTCGACATGAACCGGCTTGGCGCGGACGACCGCGCTGGTCACCGTCGGCACATCGGCCTCGTAGCGATTGTCGCGGATGCCCATCTTGGTTTTCAGGTTCCAGTCGATGCCGCCGATCTGCTCGAGGAAGCCATGGACGAAATGGATGCGGAACTGCTCGCCGTCGGACACGATATCGATGCCGGCGTCCTCCTGCTCCTTGAGCCAGACGAGCGCGGCATCCTGTTGCGCTTCCTTGAGGGCAGGCCCGCTGGCGCGCCATTTCGGCCAAATTTTTTCGGGCTCGGCAAGCCAGCTCGGCTTCGGCAGGCTTCCGGCAACGGTGGTGGGAAACAGATGGTCGGCTGACATGACGTGCTCCCGGATGCGCCGGCTGCTCATCAGACCGGGCTTGCTTGTTGGGCCATAGAGTAGCGGCTGCGCCTGGCGGCGACAATTGGCTTGAACAGGGACGACCGGGAGAATGTCTGGGGGCTATTCGGCGACCAGCAGGGCGACGGGAAACGGGGTCAGAATTTCCTCGACGGCAATGGACGCCTCCGCCGCCAGGGTGGCGCCGGCAAAGGCATCGCGCCAGTTTCGGCTCTGGAGGCTTTGCGGCAGGACGATGCGCGTGCCGTGCCAGTCCTCCGGCGGGATGAGCGGAACCGCCTCGCTTTCCAGAAGGCCGAGGGCGAGCCGTGGGGCGACGGCGATGACCGCGCCCGCCGCCCGAACACGCGCGAAGGCAACGATGTGCTCGGCGAGCGGCCCATCCGCCGCCAGCGGCACGTAGTCGCCCGACGCGAAGAGGTCCGGGTGAGCGTTGCGCAGGGCCAGGGAGGTCTCGATGACGTGCATCTTAACGGCGCCGGACATCCAATCCGCCACCAGCGCGGACGGATCGGCTGCGCGCGACTGCTCCAGCGCCTCGCGCCGCGCGGTGAAGTTCACCGGCCGGCGATTGTCGGGATCGACAAGGCTGAAATCCCAGAACTCCGCACCCTGATAGATGTCAGGAACGCCGGGCGCGATCATTTTCACAAGCGTCTGCGTTAATCCGTTGAGAGCGCCGGCGACAAAGATCGGATGGCAGGTCTTGAGGAAATCATCGAAGAAGCGCCGTGAGGCTTGCGGGTCCAGCGCGCGCCGGGTGAACGCTTCGATCGCGCCCTCATAGTCGCCATCCTGCGCAGTCCAGCTCGTGTAGACCTTGGCCTCCCGGACCGCCTTGAGCATGAACTGCACCATGCGCTCGGCAAGGTCGCTCATGCCCTCCCGGTCCTCGGGGATCAGCGTGGCCGGCCATGCGCCAAGCAGTGCCTGATAGAAGCCCCATTCCACCTCGGGCTCGGGCACCATGAGTCCGCCGAGTTCCGCCTTGAGGCGCTCGTTCGTCTGCGACCAGCGCCCGGCGGCCTGACCCCAGGCGTCGGGCATCTCGCTCAGCGTGTAGAGGCGGGCGCGGGCGTCCTCGCCGCGCTTGGTGTCGTGCGTGGAACTGGTACTCAGGCCGAGCGGCTGGCTGGCGAGCCGCCGGGTCATGTCCTTATGAAAGCGCCCGGGCGGCGCACCGAACCGCTCCGGCTCGCCGCCGACTTCATTCAAGCCGATCAAACGATTATAGCGATAGAACAGCGTGTCCTCGACCGCCTTCGCCATCACCGGGCCGGTGGTCTGCTGAAAGCGGGCGGCGAATTCGAGCGCGACGGCCTGGTCCTCGGCCTCGGTGAAATCGAGCAGCAGCACGCGCTCCAGGAAGTCGAGCGCGCTCTCGTCTTCCACCTCGCGGGTGGTCTTGGCGGCCACGACCGCTTCCTGGATATAGGCGCGGTCGGCGTCGGACGCGCCGGCGACGTCGACATAGGTGCGGTAGATCGGCAGCGCGGCGATCAGCTCCATGATCGCCCGGCGCAAGGTGTCGCTGCCCAGATCGCGCGTCGAGCGGTGCCGTTCGGCGAGGGCGCGGGCCATGTCCTTGAGAGCGTCCAGCTCGCCGGCAAGGTTGCGGGCGAGCATGCGCCGCTTGTTCTCCAGCTCCAGCGCGATGTAATCGACCTCGGCGCCGAGAAAGTCACTATATGCCGCCGTCGCCCCCGCTTCGCCGCCCGGGTCGACCAGCAGATTGGCGACGCTACGGATGAATTCGTAGCCGGTCGTGCCGGCGATCGGCCAATCCGCGCGCAGCTCTTCCTCCGCGCCCAGGATCTTCTCGACCACGAGATAAAACGGCTCCTCGCCGCCGATGGTCGATTGCAGCTTTTCCAGATAGCCCTTCGGGTCGGCGAGGCCGTCGATGTGATCGAGGCGGATGCCGTCGACCGAACCCTCCGCGACCAGTTCCAGGAGGCGCGCGTGGACGTTGTCGAACACGCTGCTGCGTTCGACCTTCAACCCGACCAGGTCCGCGATTTCAAAGAAGCGGCGATAGGTCAGCGTCTCGCGGGCGGCGCGCCAATAGGTCAAGCGCCAGATCTGGGCTTCGTGCAGCGTGTGCATCGCCTCGACATCGGCGGTGGTTTCGGCAAGCGCCTGGCGGATCGCCGCACGCAGCGATGGATCGGCCGTGGCCGCGTTGACGATGTCCTGCTTCAGGCCGGCGGAATCCTCCGGCGCCGCCGCGATGAAACGCCGGGCCAGCTCGGCGAACTCGTCGCGGTCGATTTTGGAAAGCAGCTGGGCATAGGAGGGCGGGGTCAGCGGCAACGTCAGCGCGCCATAGCTGAAGGTGATGCCGCCGTCTTCGTCGTCGAAATGCAGCCCGAAGGCGCCATTCTCCAGCTCCCGTCCATAGCTCGCGCCGAGCGCGGGGACGATGAGCTTGGCCGCCGACCAGTCGATATCGAAATGCTCGGCATAGACGCTGGCCGCCCCCCATTCGAGCACGTCGAGCCACCACGGATTGTGTGTGCTTGCGCCCATATGATTGGGGACGAAATCGACGATCAGGCCGAGCCCATGCCGTTTCAGTGCGGCGGCCAGGCTTTCGAATCCCCTCGGTCCGCCCAGTTCCGGCGCGAGCCGCGCCACGTTGGTGACATCGTAGCCATGGGTCGAGCCGGGCGCTGCGGCGAAAATCGGCGACGCATAGAGGTGACTGACGCCGAGACTTCCGAGATAGGGAACGAGCGCTTCGGCCTCGCGGAAGCCCATGCCGTTGCGGAACTGAAGGCGGTATGTGGCGCGGGGCTTAATCACGAGGGCGCGGCCGCTCCTCGGCGACGGCTTGGGTGATGGCCTGGAAATTATCCATGTCGGCAAGCGCCTCCAACGCGACCGGCAGCTTGCGCCGCCAGTTCGGATGCTCATAGACCGTGCCCGGCAAGTTCGCCCGCTCGCTCATGCCGGCGAGATCCTCGAGCTGGATGGCGACCAGCTGGCAGGGCGTCCGTGCCAGGAACCGGCTGAGCGCGACCGCGAGGTCCTGCGGCAGCTCATCGGGAAGTTCGGCTTCCCCACGAGCGGCAGCGATCAGACTGTCCGGCAGCAATCCGCTATCGGAGAGCGCGGCGATCATGAGCTGGCGATCGGACGCGCGTTGGGCGCGATGGGCGGTGGCCGCCGCGGCGTCGTCGATGCCGATCGCTTCCCTGCTCGTCGAGGTCGAGGCCCGCCCACCAGCCGCTGAGCGTCGGCAGATCGTGGGTGGCGATGCAGGCCATGGCCTGGCGCTCATAGGTTTGCGGCAACCGGAAGCGGCCGTCCCATTCGCGCTCGAAGAACAGCACGCGGTAGCCCTGGATACGCGCGTCACGCATGGTTTCGCGGAAATTGGGCGGCACGGTGCCGAGATCCTCGCCGATGACGATGGCGCCGGCGCTGCCGCGAGGCTGCGCCGAGGGCCGCGAGCATCTCTCGCAGCGGATAGTGGACATAGGCGCCGTCCGTGCTGTCGAGGCCGTCGGCGATCAGATAAAGGCGCATCAGCGACATGACGTGGTCGATCCTCACCGCGCCCGCCGACCGCATCGCACTGGCGATCATGTCTGCGAAAGCCTGGCCGTGGTCGCTGCGCAATGCCAGCGGCGAGATCGGCGCGAGGCCCCAGTCCTGGCCGCGGGCGTTGAACGCATCCGGCGGGCAGCCGATGCGCACGCCGCGCAGGACCGTGTCGGGGTCCCTCCAGGTGTCGGCCCCGTCGGGCGCAACGCCAACGGCGAGATCGAGATAGAGGCCGATGCGCATTCCGGCCCTGCGGGCGCGTTGCTGGACGCGGGCGAGCTGGCGATGCGCGATCCATTGCAGCCAGGCGTGGAACAGGACGCGGTCGCCATTCTGTTCACGGAAAGCATGGACCGCACTGCCGTTCTTGTCCTTGAAGTCCTCCGGCCAGCCATGCCAGCCGCAGGGCCGGCCTTCGTCGACCATGGCATTGGACAGCGCCTCGAACAACGCGAAGTCTTCCAGCCGCTGTCCGCCATCCCGGCGAAACGTCTCGAAGGCGACGCCGCTATTCGATCCGGTGCCGAGATGATAGGCGCGGAACCGCTCGAACTGGGCCGTGAACGCCGTCTGCTTGATGCGCCATACGGTCTCGTAATCGACCAGCTCTGCGTCGCGAGCGCCTTTGAGCGCGGCGGCGTCGGCGGCCGACAGTCGCTTCATGCGACGTCGATGGCGATGTAGATCGGGTTGAGAAAGCGCCGGCTCGACGGCGCGTAGGGACTGAAGCGCTGCGGCTCGGCGGAAAACAGCGCGTGCAGAGGATTGACGCCGACGAAATCGGCGCCGGCCCGGGCGGCGATCTCGGCGAGCCGCGCCAGATCCTCGAAATCGCCGATGCCGGCATTGCGCTCCGACCGCAGCCCGTAGAGTTGGCAGGTCATGCCCCAGGCGCGGCCGTTCTCCAGCCAGGGCGGCATGAAGCAGCGCGGGTGTTCGAGCGCGGCAAGGCTGTGGCGCACCTCCTCGCCCGTCCCCGCCGGAATGCCGAGCGCGCCGAGCAGACGGCGCTTGGCTTCGCATGCTGGGGACGCGCTCCTCGCCGCTCTCGCTGACGAAGGCGAGGCCGATACCGTGGGCTTCGGCGAGTTGGTCGAGCTCATCCGTCATCCCGTGGTCCGCTTCCGCTCGTCCGGCCGTTCGTTGATCGCGATGACGGCCGACCATGCGGGGAGACGGCCTGCGCGGGCGCCCTCGGCGGCTCGTTCCGGGATCTGAAAGAGCGTCCGCCAGTTGCCGGCCGGCTCGTGGGCGATGCCCTGGCGCAGGTCCGCAGGCACATCCCAGGGTTGATCCGACAGATTGGCCGCGATCGACAGATGGCTGCCATCGCCAAGCCGGCTGACGACATGGATGCCGTGGCCGGCCGATTCCTCGGTCACGGCGCGTATAGCCGCGGGCCGCGGCAAGGCGCGGTGCGATTTCCGCCTGCCGTAGGGCGAGCAGCCGCTTGACGAAGTCGAGCCTTTGCCGATGCTCGCCCGATTGCGGCGCCTGCCAGTCGAGCTTCGACTTCGCGAACGTCGCGACGGCGTTGGGGTCGGGGATCAGGGCGCGGCTTTCCGGCGCGTGGAAGCTGTGCCATTTGCGGAACTCGTTGCGGCGGCCCTCGCGCACGGCATCGCCGAGCTGCGCCATGGAAATCGGTGAAGAAGCAGAACGGGCGCGTCTCGCCCCATTCCTCGCCCATGAAGATCAGCGGCATGTGCGGGCTGAGCAGCAGGATCGCGGTGAGCGCCTCGACCGCCTCGGGGCTCGGCGAGCGCGGACAGCCGCTCGCCGAATGCGCGGTTGCCGATCTGGTCGTGGTTCTGCAGGAAGTCGACGAAGGCGTCAGGCGGAAGCACGGCGCTCGGCTCGCCGCGCGGTGCGCCGTCGAGGAAGGGCGAGGTCTCGCCCTGATAGACGTAGCCGGTCGCCAGGCAGCGGGCGAGCATGGCCGCCGGATCATCCTGATAGTCGATGTAATAGCCGTCGGCCTCGCCGGTCGCCAGCACATGGGCGACGTGGTGGAAATCGTCGTTCCACTCCGCCGTGTAGAGCCGCGGCGTGCCGTCGGCGTCGCGTTCGTGAAGCTCGATGATGTTCTTGCCGTCCTCCGTCGTCAGATGGATTTCGCGATCGGGAATGGTGCCGCGGGCGAGCGCTGCGAGCTCCTGAAGCAAGGACGGCGAGGACGCGTCCTGGATCTGATCGATGGCGTCGAGCCGCAACCCGTCGAAGCGGTATTCCTCCAGCCAGAACAGGGCGTTCTCGATGAAGAACCGCCGCACGGCCGGATTGGCGTAGTCGATCGCCGCGCCCCATGGCGTGTGCCGGTCGCGGATCGAAGAATTGCGGCGCGTAAAGATGGAGGTAGTTCCCGTCCGGGCCGAAATGATTGTAGACGACGTCGAGGATCATCATCAGGCCGCGCTCATGGGCGGCATCGACGAGCCGCTTCAAGCCTTCCGGGCCGCCATAGGCGCGGTGCGGCGCATAAAGCAGCACGCCGTCATAGCCCCAGCCGCGTTCGCCGGAGAACTGCGCGACGGGCATCAGCTCGACGGCGGTGATGCCGAGATCGACCAGATGGTCGAGCTTTGCCTCGACGCCGCGCGAATGTGCCTTCCTCGGTGAAGGTGCCGGGGTGCAGCTCGTAGATGACCGCCTCGCCCCAGGGACGGCCGCGCCAGTCCGGCGTGTCCCAACGATAGGCATTCGGGTCGACAAGGCGGGACGGCTCCGTGAACGTCGCCGATCTGCGCCCGCGCCGCCGGATCGGGCACGCGCATCCGGTCGACAAGCTCGAAGCGGTATCCTCCGCCGACCGGGACCAGATCCGTGGTCAGCTCGAACCAACCGTCCTCGCTCCGGCTCATCTCCTGCTTGTTCGCCATCGGTCTCGGAGACCAGGAACAGCGCCGGCTGGCCGGGCGCCCACAGCCGGAACCGGCCGCGCCCATCCTCCAGGACCTCCGCGCCCCAGCCCCGTTCGAAAGCGAACGTATCCGTCATCAAAACGTCCTTAAATATGCCCTTCGAACAATAACACGCCGCGAGCAGGAAGATTGACGGCACTTCCCGGCTCGATGGCGCTCTCGCCCGGTTCGATCAGACCGCGCGCCGAATCCGCAATGAGGCGCCAATCGACGACCCCGCGCGGCTGCGGCGTCCGGTATTCCAGATCCTCGTGATATGCATTCAACAAAATCAGCAGGGGAGATGTTCCGCTCTTTGCCAAGAGAACGCCGATGCTGCGCGAAAATCCGTTCGACCAGTCGTCGTCCTCCATCTCGGCGCCATCGGGACGCAGCCAGGTGACGTCCTTGGTGCCGTCGGCGAGTGCGGGCTCGCCATGAAGGAATTCGCCTCTGAGCCAGCAGCGGGTGGCGCTGGCGCAGACGGATAAGACCGGCGGTGAATTCGAGATAGGCCTCGTCCTCGCTCGCCGACCGTGCGCCAATCCATCCAGGACAGCTCGTTGTCCTGGCAATAGGCGTTGTTGTTGCCGCCCTGCGAGCGGCCGACCTCGTCGCCCATCAGGATCATCGGCGTGCCCTGCGAGAGCATCAGCGCCGCCATCAGGCCACGGCGCAGCCGGCTCGCGCAGTTCCAGGATCGCCGGATCGTCGGTCGGGCCCTTCGACGCCGCAGTTCCAGCTGCGGTTGTCGTCATGACCGTCGCGGTTGTCCTCGCCGTTGGCTTCATTGTGCTTCTCGTTATAGGCGTAGATATCGGCGAGGGTGAAACCGTCATGCGCGGTAACGAAATTCACGCTCGACCAGGGCCGGCGGCCCTGCTTGTCGAACAGGCTCGGCCGAGCCGAGCATGCGCCGAGGCAACGCGCGGGCAGGTAGCCTTCGTCGCCCTTCCAGAAGCTTCGCATGTCGTCGCGGAACCGGCCGTTCCATTCCGCCCAGCCCGGCGGGAAATCGCCGAGCTGGAAGCCGTTCTCGCCGACATCCCAGGGCTCGGCGATCAGCTTCACATGCGAGAGCACCGGATCCTGGCGGATGGCGTCGAAGAAATTGGCGTGCGGATCGAAATCCCGCGTGTTCGCGCCCGAGCGACGTCGCCAGATCGAAGCGGAAGCCGTCGACATGGCATTCCTCGACCCAGTAGCGCAGCGAATCCAGGACCATCTGCAGCACGCGCGGATGCCGCTGATTGACGGTATTGCCGCAGCCGGTGGTGTCGAAATAAAAGCGCGGCTCGTCGGCGAGCATGTAGTAGCTGGCGTTGTCGATGCCGCGGAAGGAAAGCGTCGGGCCGAGATGGTTGCCTTCGGCGGTGTGGTTGTAGACCACGTCGAGCAGGACCTCGATGCCGGCCTCGATGCAGCTTGTGCACCATCAGCTTGAACTGGCTGATGTCGCCGCCGGCGGAGAGATATTTCTCCGACGGCGCGAAGAAGCCGATGGTGTTGTAGCCCCAGTAATTGCTGAGGCCCTTTTCGAGCAGGAAGCGGTCGTCGAGATAGGCCTGGACGGGCAGCAGCTCGATGGCGGTGACGCCGAGCCTGACCAGATGGTCGATGATCGCCGGATGGCCGAGCGCCGCATAGGTGCCGCGCACCCGGTCCGGGATCAGCGGGTGGCGCATGGTCATGCCCTTGACGTGGGCCTCGTAGATGACCGTGTCGTTCCAGTCGGTGCGCGGCCGGGTTTCGCGCCGCCAGGGGAACGAATAGCGCCGGCGGGAGGCGGACTCGATGACCATGCATTTCGGCGTGAACGGCGCCGAATCGCGCTCGTCGAAGGTGAGATCGGCGTCTTCCGCGCCGAGCTGGTAGCCGTAATGCGCATCGCTCCACGTGAGCGGGCCGCGCAGCGACTTGGCGTAGGGGTCGAGCAGCAGCTTGTTGGGATTGAAGCGGTGGCCCTCCTCCGGCGCATACGGGCCGTGAACGCGGTAGCCGTAAAGCTGGCCGGGGCGCAGGCCGGGGACGTAGCCGTGGAAAACCTCGTTGGTGTATTCCGGCAGCTTGATCCGGGTGGTCTCGGTCTTGCCGCCATCGTCGAACAGGCAAAGCTCGACATGGGTTGCGTTGGCGGAGAACAGAGCGAAGTTGACACCCGGCTCCGTCATGGGTCGCGCCAAGCGGATAGGGGAGTCCAGCCTCGACCCTAGACATCATTCGAACCATAGGGGCCTACTGAGATGTGGTTGTCGCGGATGCAGGCGTAAGGACCAGAGTGGCCAAAGGCGGCAGGGTTAGCGAAAGCGAGTAAGGCTGACCGTGCGACGGGTTGTCGGCGGCGTCCACGCAGCCGGAATTGCCGAGATTTGAGCCGCCATAGTTCGCCGCATCCGTATTCATACGCTCTTCCCACCCGCCGCCGACCGGAACGCCGACTCTGTAATTGTAGCGCACGACGGGGGTAAAATTGCACACAATGATTGCGGGTGGCGACCCGGCTTCGCCCTTGCGCAGAAAGGCCAGGACGCTTTGATCGGCATCGCTCGCCTCGATCCATTGGAAGCCCGAGGGCTCGCAATCGAGCTGGTGGAGCGCGGGCGTCGATCGATAGAGGCGGTTGAGATCGCGGACGAGCTCCTGCACGCCGCGATGCTCGGGCTGGGCAAGCAGATGCCAGTCCAGCGAGCGGTCGTGGTTCCATTCCCGCTCCTGGGCGAATTCGCCGCCCATGAACAGGAGCTTCTTGCCCGGATGGGTCCACATGAAGGCGAGATAGGCGCGCAGGTTCGCGAAGCGCTGCCAGCGGTCGCCCGGCATCTTGCCGAGCAGCGAGCCTTTGCCGTGAACGACCTCGTCGTGGCTGAGCGGCAGGATGAAGTTCTCGCTGAAGGCATAGACGAGGCCGAAGGTCAGCTCCGAGTGATGGTAGCGGCGATGGATCGGATCCTGCGACATGTAGGCGAGCGTGTCGTGCATCCAGCCCATGTTCCATTTATAGCCGAAGCCCAGCCCGCCGCCGTCGACCGGGCGTGACACTTGCGGCCATGCGGTCGATTCCTCCGCGATCGTCACCGCGCTCGGGAAGGCGCCGTAGACGCGGGTGTTCATGCCTTTCAGAAATTCGATCGCCTCGATGTTTTCGCGCCCGCCATGGATGTTCGGCACCCATTCGCCGGATTTGCGGCTGTAGTCGAGATAGAGCATGGAGGCGACCGCATCGACGCGCAGCCCGTCGATATGGTAGCGGTCGATCCAGAACACGGCGTTGGAATCCAGGAAATTCGCCACTTCCCTGCGGCCGAAATTGTAGATCAGCGTGTTCCAGTCCGGATGGAAGCCGCGCCGGGGGTCCTGGTGCTCGTAAAGCGCGGTGCCGTCGAACTGGGCGAGGCCGTAGGCGTCGGTCGGGAAATGGCCGGGCACCCAGTCGACGATGACGCCGATGCCTTCCTGGTGGCAGTGATCGACGAAGCGGGCGAACGCTTCCGGCGGGCCGAAACGGGCGGTGGGCGCGAACAGGCCGACCGGCTGGTAGCCCCACGAGCCGCTGAACGGGTGCTCGCTGATCGGCATCAGCTCGATATGGGTGAAGCCGAGATCCTTGACATAGGCGACCAACTCGTCCGACAGCCGCGCATAGTCGAAGAACGCGTCGTTCTCGCCGCGGCGCCACGATCCCAGATGCACTTCATAGATCGAGATCGGCGCGGAGCGATCCTGGGCGGCCGTGCGGCGCGACAGCCATTCCTCGTCCTTCCAGTGGCCGTTGACGAGGCCGGTGACGCGCGAGCCGGTGGCCGGCGGCGGCTCCTGCGAGAACGCCATCGGGTCGGCCTTTTGCGGCAGCAGCCTGCCGTCCGGGCCGATCAGCTCGAATTTGTAGAGCGCGCCCATGCCGACATTGGGCAGGAACAGCTCCCACACCCCCGCTTCGACGCGCTTGCGCATCGGGTGCCGGCGGCCATCCCAGGCGTTGAAGTCGCCGATGACGCTGACGCGCAGCGCGTTGGGAGCCCAGACCGCGAACGCCACGCCGTCGACGCCGTCGATCTGCATCGGATGGGCGCCGAGCTTCTCGTAAAGCTTGCGGTGCGTGCCCTCGGAGAGCAGATAGACGTCCATCTCGCCGAGATAAGGCGGGAAGCGATAGGGGTCTTCCGCCTCCCATTGATGGACGCCCTTGTGCAGCCTCAGCCGGTAATGCGCGGCATCGGTGCCGCTCGGCAAGGGTGCTGCGAAAAAGCCTGCCGCATTGAGCGTCTCGAGCGGGGCAAGCACCGCGTCGCCCTGCGGCGCGATCACCTCGACGCGGTCCGCTTCCGGCGCGAACACACGGATCGATGTCCTGCCGTCAGACGCCGGATGCGGGCCGAGCACGGCAAACGGATCGCCGTGCTGGCCCTGGACGATCGCGTCGATATCACTCATTGCCGGTTGCCAGATCACTCGTCACCCCGTTTTTGTTCTTCGGACGAAGGTATGGCTGTCAGGATTATGCCGCGAGATCAGGTCAAGCACGCCCCGCACCGGGATTGACAGCCAGGCCGGCCGGTTGGCGGCCTCGTAGGAAATCTCGTAGAACGCCTTCTGCAGAAGGAAAATCTCAAGCTGCTTCATAGCTGCCTCCTCATCGTCGGGATAGCTCGCCATTCCGGCGGCCGTCGCCTTGTAGATCTGCAAGAACTCGTCGCTCGACCGCTTCCGCCATCCTTCGACAGCCGCGACCGCGCGCTCCGACAGCTCGGGCATGTGTCCCGCCAGCCGGTCAAGCGCGGCGAAGGCGGCGTAATCGATCGAGCGCAGCATTCCCGCAAGGTCGCGCAACGGCGAGGTCTTCTGGCGGCGCTCCGCAAGCGGGCGGCTGGGCTCTCCTTCAAAGTCGATGATAACCACATCGTCCTTCGATACAAGCACCTGACCGAGATGATAGTCGCCATGGACGCGCGTCTTCGCTCCGGCGGCGGGCGTTTTCTCCAGATCGGAGAGCCGGGCGTCGATCTGCGCCCGCGCATCGCGGAGCCGGTTGATCGCGTCGAGCGTCGTTTCATCGGCATTGGCCTCGGCCTGGTCGAGCGCCTGGAACGCATGCGCCGCTTCGGTGCGCACGGCCTCCAGCCAGGCGGTGATGTCCGCCGCGGTGACGGGCTCGCGGGCAAAGGCGGGATCGGGCGTGTCGATGGCGAAGGCGCGGTGCATCTCGGCCGTGCGCTGACCGAGCTTTCCGGCGACATCGATGGGAAACACGTTCGGCAGGCCCTTGTCCTCGGAGGCGTTCTCGCTCTCGGGATGGGTCAGCAGCAGCGCTTCGAGCGCGCGATCGAGACCTTCGATGATCGCGTTCCAGCAGTCACCCTGGTTCTGCACGAAGTCGAACAGCGCGGCCAGTACCGCCGGCTCACCATCCTCCGTGCGCGCCTCGACGACGCCCCGAAGCTGCGGCGTGTTCTCGTAATGCGCCTCCTGGCTGAGAAATTTGGCGACCTCCACCTCGGGCTGCACGCCGTCGCGCAGGCGCCGGTAGATCTTCACCAGGATACGCTCGTCGACGATCAGGGAGACATTGCTCTGCTCGGCGCCGACCGAGCGAACCGTGACGGCGTCGTCGATCGGCTCGAATGTGCTGACGGGCTGGAAATGCAGCGTCCCATGGGCCGTATCCAGGGTCTCGCTGCGATGCACCGCGCCGACGAGCGCGCGCACGAAGGCGTCGTCCTGGCTCGCGTCGAGCAGTGCGCCGACTTTCGAGCCGCGCCGCAGCCGTGCCATGACCGTTCCCAGTTTTGCCGCGCCCGGCTTGAGCTGATCGCCGCCCCACCGCGCCGCAAAGGGCAGGAAGTAGCTCTGCGTCTCGCCATTGCTCGAGGTGCACGCCGATCCTGTTGAGCGGGAAGCTGTCATCGCCGGCATTGAGCGTTGTGAGCGGTTCGATCTCGATCTGCCCGATCCGCGCGCTCTTTGCGCTGAACCATCGCTGGCGCTGGAGGAAGTCGGGCAGGCAGTCGCGCTCCAGATTGCCGCGCTCGCGGCCGTCGAAAATGCTGCTCCAACCATTGGTCATGACGACGGTGAGGAACTCCAGCGTCGTCTCGATCGGCGAAATCCGCCAATGCGGCTGATCCGCTTCCGTGGTGAGCTGGAACCAGTAGAAGCCGTAGGCCGGCAAAGTGAGCATGTAAGGCAGCTCGCCGATCGAGGGAAAGGCGGAATTGCCCGTCATTTCGACCGGCACCGCGCCGCGATGGTCCGACAGATCCAGCTCGACCGCCTGCGCGGAGCGGGCGAGGTTGAAGATGCACAGGACTTTTTCGTCCTCATGCTCGCGGATAAAGGCAAGGACCTTGCGGTTGCGCGGATAGAGGAAGGTCAGCTCGCCGCGGCCGAAGGCGTGGTTCTGTTTGCGCACCGAGATCATCCGCTTCATCCAGTTGAGAAGCGAGGATTGATCGCGCTGCTGGGCTTCGACGTTGATCGCCTGATAGCCGAAGATCGGGTCCATGATCGGCGGCAGATAGAGGCGCTGCGGGTCGGCGCGGGAGAAGCCGCCATTGCGGTCGGCGGACCACTGCATGGGCGTGCGCACGCCGTCGCGGTCGCCGAGATAGTAATTGTCGCCCATGCCGATCTCGTCGCCGTAATAGATCACCGGCGTTCCCGGCATCGACAAGAGCAGCGCGTCCATCAGCTCGATCTTGCGCCGGTCGTTCTCCAGGAGCGGGGCGAGACGGCGGCGGATGCCGAGATTGATGCGGGCGCGCTTGTCGTTGGCATAGGTGCGCCAAAGATAGTCGCGCTCGTCGTCGGTGACCATCTC
The DNA here is from genome assembly GCA_963727575.1 of uncultured Alphaproteobacteria bacterium. Taxonomy (GTDB): domain Bacteria; phylum Pseudomonadota; class Alphaproteobacteria; order Rhizobiales; family Rhodomicrobiaceae; genus JAHQVI01. The sequence continues at coordinate 12,378 of CAVSIA010000048.1, read as the reverse complement.
CAGCGTCAGCTCGTCGTGATTGCGCAGGAACAGCGCCCATTGGCAATTATCGGGGATCTCCGGCGTCTGCCGCAGGATGTCGGTGATCGGGTGACGGTCTTCCTGCGCCAGCGCCATATACATGCGCGGCATCAGCGGGAAGTGGAAAGCCATATGGGCTTCGTCGCCCTCGCCGAAATAGGGGCGCGTATCTTCCGGCCACTGATTGGCTTCGGCCAGCAGCATACGGTCCGGGTAATGCTCATCCATTTCACTTCGGATGCGCTTCAACACGTCGTGTGTCTCAGGCAAATTCTCGTTATTCGTGCCCTCGCGCTCGCAGAGATACGGCACGGCGTCGAGCCGGAGCCCGTCGACGCCCATGTCGAGCCAGAAGCGCATCACCTCGACGACTTCGCGGAACACCTCCGGATTGTCGAAATTCAGATCCGGCTGATGCGAATAGAAACGATGCCAGAAATAAGCCTGCGCGACAGGGTCCCAGCTCCAGTTCGACGTCTCGGTGTCGAGAAAGATGATCCGTGTGCCCGCATATTTTTGGTCATCGTCGCTCCAGACGTAGAAATCGCGTTCCGGTGAGCCGGGAGGCGCGTGTCTGGCTGCCTGAAACCAGGGATGCTGGTCGGAGGTGTGATTGATGACCAGCTCGGTGATGACGCGGATGCCGCGGCGGTGGGCCTCTTCGAGAAAGGCCTGGAAGCCGAGCAGATTGCCGTAGCTTTCGTTGACGTTGCGGTAGTCGGCGATGTCGTAGCCGTCGTCGCGCAAGGGCGAGGGGTAGAAGGGCAGCAGCCAGATGGTGTTGACGCCGAGTTCCTGGATATAGTCGAGGCGCTGCATCAGGCCGGTGAAGTCGCCGACGCCGTCGCCGGAGGCGTCCTGGAACGCCTTGATATGCATCTGGTAGATGATGGCGTCTTTGTACCAGTCCGCCTGTTCACGGTCGATGCCGGGCTGGCTATCGCCGTATGCGGACTTGGCGGCGACGTCCGCCGCGTGGGTGGCCAACTCGGATGCGCTCGATGTGCCAGCCATTATGCAGCACCTCCCGGCGGGATAAGCCGCCAGCACGCATAGGGTCGCTCGTGTGGGTTGAGCAGCATGTGTTGAACCTTGCCTGTCCAGGTAAAGCGGGTGCCGGTGACGAGATCCTCGACGCCGACCGAGGCGTCGTCGGCCAAGCCTAATTCCCAGAGCGGCACTTCGAAATGCGCGCCTTGCGGATTGTTCGGATCGAGATTGACGGCGACGAGGACGAAGTCCGTCCGGTCGTCGGACATCTTGCCGTAATAGAGGATCTGGTCGTTCCAGGCGTTGTAGAAATTCAGATTGAGGAACTGCCGAAGGGCAGGGCGGGTGCGCCGCAGCCGGTTGATCAGCGCGACGTCCTCGCGGATATTGCCTTCGCGGTTCCAGTCCCAGGCACGCAGCTCGTATTTCTCCGAGTCCAGATATTCTTCCTTGCCGGGGATCGGGGCGCCTTCGCAAAGCTCGAAGCCGTTATAGATGCCGTAATTGCCGGCGAGTGTCGCGGCCAGGATCAGCCGCGACCGGAAACCGGCGCGGCCGCTGGTCTGCAGCGGGACCGGGTTGATGTCCGGCGTGTTGGCGAAGAAGTTCGGGCGATAATATTCGCGGGCCTCGGTCACCGTCAGCTCGGTCAGATATTCGGTCAGCTCGGCCTTCGTGTTGCGCCAGGTGAAATAGGTGTAGGACTGCGTGAAGCCGAGTTTCGCCAGTCTTTTCATGACCTTCGGCCGGGTGAACGCTTCGGCCAGGAACAGCGTGTCGGGATATTGGTCGAGCACCTCGCGGATCATCCACTCCCAGAACGGGTAGGGCTTGGTGTGCGGGTTGTCGACGCGGAAGATCCGCACGCCCTGTTCGGCCCAGTACAGAACCACGTCGCGCAGCGCGTACCAGATCGAGGGAAACGCATCGCGGTAGAAATGCACGTTGACGATGTCTTCGTATTTCTTCGGCGGGTTCTCGGCGAATTTGATCGTGCCGTCCGGGCGCCAGTCGAACCATTCCGGGTGCTCCTTGATCCAGGGATGGTCCGGCGCGCATTGCACGGCGAAATCCAGCGCGATTTCCAGCCCGTGCTCGTGCGCGGCTTTCACCAACCGCTTGAAATCCTCGACCGTGCCGAGCTCGGGATGGATGGCGTCATGGCCGCCTTCGGCCGAGCCGATCGCGTAGGGGCTGCCGGGTTCGCCCGGCTCCGCTTTCAGCGAGTTATTGCGGCCCTTGCGGTTGACCGCGCCGATCGGGTGGATCGGGGTGAAGTAGAGCACGTCGAAGCCCAGATCGCGCACATAGGGCAGGCGGGCGATGACGTCGTCGAACGTGCCGTGGCGGCGCACGTCGCCCGATTGCGAGCGCGGGAACATCTCGTACCAGGCGCTGAATGCGGCGCGCGGCCGGTCGACCCAGGCTTCCAGCTCTTTGCCGTACCGTGTCAGATGCGTGCGCGGGGCGACACGCGTCATCAGAGCGGCGGTGCCATCGCTGGTTAGCAGGTCGACAATCTCGGCGTCGGTTGCCGCCGCTTCGATCCGGCGAGTCACGTCCTTGATCGCGTTGCGGTCCGCAGCCGAGCCGCGCTTTCCGTCGGCTGCGGCCTTTTCGATCAGCGTACGGCCTTCCTTCAATTCCAGGGAGACGGATTGCCCGGCCGCCTTCTTCTTCGTCACTTCGTCGCGCCAGGAGGTGAACAGGTCGCGCCAGGCGATGATCGTGTAGACATAGCGGGCGTTGTCGTCGACCTTGAACGTGCCGCCCCAACGGTCGTTGTCGATGAAGCGCATCGGCGCTTCCCGCCACTGCGCATCGGACTCCTTGCGAAACAGAATGGCGGCATCGATCTTGTCGTGGCCGTCGGCGAAGATGTCGGCTTCGACGCTCACCGTGTCGCCGGCTACGCGCTTGATCGGGAAGCGTCCGCCGTCGATCTCCGGCGAAACCGCCTCGATGGCGACGCGGGCTTCGGCAAGGGTCTGCAGCGATGTCCGGGCGTCTGTCTTGGAGCCGGTACGGGGCCGATCGGTATCGGATGTCTGCGCCCACGCTCCTGCTGATGTTGCCATAGCCGCCTCGTCCTGGAATTTATATTCGTTGGTTTACAATCGATGAATCGAACTGCGGGCCCCGCACGCGTCACGCGGCCTGCATGATGGCTAATGCGTCTTTCCGGCGATTGTTCCCGGCCCTGGCATCCGGCCGCACATGCGGCAAAAGCGGATCGGGCAGTCGTTAAAACCGGCCAGCGGGACGTTGCTCGCGGGCGCGTTTGCGGCGCGTATGACGCCGAAATCGCTCGACCCGCAACCCACAGGCAGAAAACGAAACCGCCAGGAATGATTTGATTACGCTTCATGTGCCTAAGTCAAGCAAGAGCCATGCCATTGGCGAACTCATGCACATGGGGTTGCGGCGACATTCGGAGGAATGCCACCGCCGTCAGCCGGGCGTGGGAGGGGCTCAGGCGGGCGTTGCCGCGCCGGAAACGGATGCCGGTTTGGGCCTGCGGATCTGTGGCGCCGCCTCGACGACCAGCGGATTGAGCCCCGCGCCACCGCTATCCAGCAGCGCGAAGAGCTGCTGGCGCATGCGCGGCTCCCAGAATTTGTTAATGTGGTCGGCGATGCCCTCGACGATCTCGTCGCGCGGCTGCGACTCGAAGAAGGTCGCGATCTGATTGGCCATGTAGACGAGTTTGTCAGGCGACATCGGCAATTCCTTCGGATGTAACGCGATGCGGATGGGTGAAGATTTCGAACTCATCGCCGCGGGCGATGGCGACGAGGGTGATCTGGGCGCTCTCGGCGGTTCTGACCGCGAGCGCGGTCGGCGCCGAGACGGCAATGATCATCGGGCTGCCGATGGCGGCGGTCTTCTGCACCATTTCCACCGAAACCCGGCTGGTCAGCACCACGACGCCGGTCGATCCGTCGAAGCCGCCGCGGGCGATGCCGCCGGCCAGCTTGTCGAGCGCATTGTGCCGGCCGACATCCTCGCGCGCCAGCACGACGCCCTTTTCCGGCACATAGAACGCCGCGGCATGAACGGCGCGCGTCTCGGCGTTGAGCGGCTGCATGCCGGAGAGCATTTTCGCAGCTCCCGAGATTTCGGCCGGCGACAGCACGAGGTCAGGCGAGTTCACAGCCGCGGTCGGGCGAAGCGCCTGTTCGATGCTCTCGATGCCGCACAGCCCGCAGCCGACCGGCCCGGCAATCCGACGTCGCCGCCGCGCCAGCGCCTCGGAGGCATCTGAGGCAAGCTCGATCTGGAGATCGACGCCCAACTCGTGCTCGACCACTTCGACAGCCTCGATATCGCTCAGAGCGGCAATGCCCTCGGTCAGGGTGAAGCCATAAGCGAAGTCTTCCAGATCGGCGGGCGTCGCCATCATCACGGCATGGGTCGATCCGCCATAGGTCATGGCGACCGGCGTTTCCTCCGGCACCGCACGCCTGCCGGCCTCCGCGCCGCCCGCGCGATAGGCAATCCGGTCGACCCTGCGCGTTGGAGCCGGCGCCATCGCCTTACTCGGCCGCAGTGACGAGCGGCACGATCCGGCGCGACTGGCGGGCCTGTTCGTCGTAATTGCGCTGCCAGTCGCTCGGGCCGTTGGACGGCGCCACCTGAACGGCGGTGACCTTGTATTCCGGGCAGTTCGTCGCCCAGTCGGAATAGTCGGTCGTCACCACATTCGCCTGGGTATCCGGATGGTGGAACGTCGTGTAGACGACGCCCGGCGCGACCCGGTCGGTGATCGTGGCCCTGAGCGAGGTCTCGCCCGCACGGCTGGCCAGCCGCACCCAGTCGCCGTCGCGCACGCCGCGCTGTTCGGCATCATGCGGATGGATTTCCAGCACGTCCTCCTGATGCCAGACGACGTTGTCGGTGCGCCGCGTCTGGGCTCCGACATTGTACTGGCTGAGGATGCGGCCAGTGGTCAGCAGCAGCGGGAAGCGTGGTCCGCTCTTTTCGTCCGTCGCCACATATTCGGTAAGGATGAACTTGCCCTTGCCGCGCACGAAGCCGCCGATGTGCATGACCGGCGTGCCTAGCGGCGCCTTCTCGTTGCAGGGCCACTGCACCGAGCCCTCGCGGTCGAGGAGGTCGAAGGTGACGCCGGCAAAGCTCGGGGTCGTCGCCGCGATCTCGTCCATGATCTGCGAGGGATGGGTGTAGGTCCAGTTCGCCCCCATGGCGTTGGCGAGAAGCTGGGTGATCTCCCAGTCGCCGTAGCCGTTTTTCGGCTTCATCACGCGGCGGACGCGGTTGATGCGCCGCTCGGCATTGGTGAACGTGCCGTCCTTCTCCAGGAAGGTCGAGCCGGGCAGGAAGACGTGAGCGTAATTGGCCGTTTCGTTCAGGAACAGGTCGTGGACGACGACGCATTCCATCGCGGCAAGACCGGCGGCGACATGATGGGTGTCGGGATCGGACTGCAGGATGTCCTCGCCCTGGATGTAGATGCCGCGGAACGTCCCCTCGACGGCGGCGTCGAGCATGTTCGGGATGCGCAGGCCCGGCTCCTCATCGAGCTTGACGCTCCAGAGCTTCTCGAAAATGTCGCGCGTGGCGTCTTCGGAGATGTGCCGGTAGCCGGGCAGCTCGTGCGGAAACGAGCCCATGTCGCAGGCGCCCTGCACGTTGTTCTGTCCACGGAGTGGATTGACGCCGACGCCGGGACGGCCGAGATTGCCGGTCGCCATTGCCAGGTTGGCGATGGCCATGACCGAGGTCGAGCCCTGGCTGTGTTCGGTGATGCCGAGGCCGTAATAGAAGGCGCCGTTGCCGCCCGTCGCATAGAGCCGGGCCGCGCCGCGGATCGCCTCGGCGGGCACGCCGGAGAGCTTCTCGACCTCTTCCGGGCTATGGCGAGGATCGGAAACGAAGGCCGCCCATTCCTGGAAATCGTTCCAGTCGCAGCGCTCGCGAACGAAGGCCTCGTCGTAAAGCCCTTCGGTGACCACCACATGGGCGAGTGCTGTCAGCACCGCGACGTTGGTGCCGGGGCGCAGCGGCAGATGATAGGCCGCCTCGATATGGGGCGTGCGGACGAGATCGATCCGGCGCGGGTCGATGATGATCAGCTTGGCGCCGTCGCGCAGCCGCTTCTTCAGCCGCGAGGCGAACACCGGGTGGCCGTCGGTCGGGTTGGCGCCGATGATGATGACGACGTCGGTATCCTCGACGCTGTCGAAATCCTGGGTGCCGGCCGAAGTGCCGAAAGTGGTCTTGAGGCCGTAGCCGGTCGGCGAATGGCAGACGCGGGCACAGGTGTCGACGTTGTTGTTGCCGAAGCCGGCGCGGACCAGCTTCTGGACGAGGTAGGTCTCCTCATTCGTGCAGCGCGACGATGTGATGCCGCCGATCGAGCCCTTGCCGTACTGGCTCTGGATACGGTGGAATTCAGACGCTGTATGGCTGAGCGCCTCGTCCCACGACACTTCGCGCCACGGATCGCTGGTCTTTGCCCGGATCATCGGCTTCAGGATGCGGTCCTGATGGCTGGCATAGCCATAGGCGAACCGCCCTTTGACGCAGCTATGGCCGCGATTGGCCTTGCCGCCCTTATAGGGCACCATGCGGACGAGCTCGTCGCCGCGCATCTCGGCCTTGAACGAGCAGCCGACGCCGCAATAGGCGCAAGTGGTGACGACCGAATGCTCCGGCTGGCCGATCTCGATGACCGACTTCTCCTGGAGGGTGGCGGTCGGGCAGGCCTGGACGCAGGCGCCGCAGGACACGCATTCGGAGCCGATGAAAGCCTCATGCATACCGGCGGAGACGCGGGATTCGAAGCCGCGGCCCTCGATGGTCAGCGCAAACGTACCCTGGACCTCCTCGCAGGCCCGGACGCAGCGCGAGCAGACGATACATTTCGACGGGTCGTAGGTGAAATACGGATTGGACTCGTCCTTCGGCATCCAGCGGGCGTTGGCTTCGCTGGTCGGGCCATTGGCGCGCGTCTTGACGTGGTTGCCGCCGTCATAGCCGTAGCGCACATCGCGCAGGCCGACGACGCCGGCCATGTCCTGCAATTCGCAGTCGCCATTGGCGGCGCAGGTCAGGCAGTCGAGCGGATGGTCGGAGATGTAGAGTTCCATCACGCCGCGGCGGAGCTGCTTCAGACGGCTGGTCTGGGTGTGAACGACCATGCCCTCGGTGGCGGGCAGCGTGCAGGAGGAGGGCGTGCCGTTGCGGCCTTCGACCTCGACGAGGCAGAGTCGGCAGGAACCGAAGGCGTCGACCATGTCTGTCGCGCACAGCTTCGGGATCTTGATATCCGTCTCCATTGCCGCGCGCATGACGGACGTGCCCTCGGGCACCGTCACCTCGAAGCCGTCAATGGTGAGCGTCACCATCTTTTCGGATTTGCTCTTCGGGGTTCCGTAGTCGATCTCTTGAATGAGTCCCATATGTCTTACTCCGCAGCTATGCGATAGCCGCTTGGTCGGAAGTCTTCAGGGAAATGGGTCAGCGCACTCATCACAGGGTAGGGCGTGAAACCGCCCAGGGCGCATAGCGACCCGAATTTCATCGTCTGGCAGAGGTCGGTGAGCAGAGCGACCTGCGCCTCGGGCTCCTGGCCCGCCGCGATCTTGTCGGCCACCTCGACGCCGCGAATGGCACCGATCCGGCACGGCGTACACTTGCCGCAGGATTCGATCGCGCAGAACTCCATGGCGAAGCGGGCCTGTTTCAGCATGTCGACGCTGTCGTCGAATACCACGACGCCGGCATGGCCGATCAGTCCGTCGCGCGCGGCGAATTCCTCGTAGTCGAACGGGGCGTCGAACAGCTCCCGCGGGAAATAGGCGCCGAGCGGCCCGCCGACCTGCACCGCGCGAACAGGACGCCCGCTCGCGGTGCCGCCGCCGATGTCGTCGACGATCTCGCCGAGCGTCAAGCCGAAGGCGGTTTCGTAAAGGCCGCCATGCTTCACATTGCCCGCGATCTGGATCGGAATGGTGCCGCGCGACCGGCCCATGCCGAAATCGCGGTAGAAGGCGCCGCCCTTGTCGAGGATGATCGGCACCGAGGCGAGCGAGATGACGTTGTTGACGACTGTCGGCTGGGCGAGAAAGCCGTGATGCGCCGGCAGCGGTGGTTTGGCCCGGACGACGCCGCGCTTGCCTTCGAGGCTGTTGAGGAGGGAGGTTTCCTCGCCGCAGACATAGGCGCCGGCGCCGACCCGGACATCCATGTCGAACGCATGGGTGGAGCCGAGCACGCTTGCGCCGAGCACGCCATTATCGCGGGCGACAAGGATCGCCTCGTTCATGATGGCGATGGCGTCGGGATATTCGGAGCGCAGATAGACATAGCCTTTGGTCGCGCCGGTGGAGATGCCGGCAATCGCCATGCCCTCGATCAGGACGAAGGGGTCGCCCTCCATGATCATGCGGTCGGCAAAGGTGCCGCTGTCGCCCTCGTCGGCGTTGCAGACGATGTATTTCTGCGGGGCCTTGGCCTCCAGCGTGGTCTTCCATTTGATGCCGGTCGGAAAGCCGGCGCCGCCGCGTCCGCGCAGGCCGGATTTGGTGACGATCGCCACGATTTCGGCAGGCTGCATCGCCAGCGCCTTTTGCAGGCCGGCGAGGCCGCCATGGGCCTTGTAGTCATCAAGCGAGACCGGATCGGTGATGCCGCAGCGGGCGAAGGTCAGCCGTGTCTGCTTTTTCAGGAACGGGATTTCCTCGGTCAGGCCGTGACCGAGTGCGTGCCAGGCGCCTGCGGTGAAATTAAAGTCGAACAGCCCGGCGACGTCGCTCGGCTTGACCGGGCCATAGGCGACGCGCCCCGCGGCGGTCTCGACCTCGACCATCGGTTCCAGCCAATACAGCCCGCGCGATCCGTTCCGCACGATCGTAATGTCGGCCCCGCGCTTGCCCGCTTCATGCGCAATTGCGGCGGCAACCTCGTCGGCGCCGACCGCCAGCGCGCCGGAATCGCGCGGAACGTAAATCTTCACGCTCATGTGCGTGCCTTCCTGATGATCGCGTCGAGCTTTTCTTCGTCGAGCCGGCCGACAACCCGCCCGTCGAGCATCGCCGAGGGCGAACAGGCGCACAGGCCGAGGCAATAGACGGGCTCAAGCGTGATCGATCCGTCTTCGGTGGTCTCACTCCAATCGATGCCGAGCGCGGCCCGCGCGTGATCGGCGACCCGGTCGCCGCCCATCGACTGGCACGCCTCGGCGCGGCAGATCTTCAGCACATGCAGCAATACGTACTCGTAGTCGAAGCAGCATGCATAAAGTTCGACGTATTGCTTTTAGAACTGATCTATCGATCAGAATATATTTTGGATACATGGAAGCTACATTTTTGTCCAAATCATTATAGAAATAATAGTTTTTTTTAGATTTTAGCTTATTTGTATCGACTATCAACATAATATTTCTGATGTTCCTTGCATGCGTTTGTGTCTGATATTACATAGGGCTCCAGTTTAGTTAACGAATCAATATTATTCATTATGGAGTTGGTATGCATTGACCAATGCGTCAGCAGATTTAACTCTTGATATAAATCATCCGGCACTTTTCTTCATACCAAGAGTACAACACCGAACTATTGTAAAAATTCATCACATAAAATCGAATATTTAATGTCATTTATAACTCTGTTTCTTTAGGTCAGAAATAGATTGAAAAAAGAATCCATTCTGATAGCTAACGAGGAGCACAAGAAATACATCATTAATTTCTTTTAAAACCTTATATAAGGGGAAGCATGATAGGGACAGAGTATAATTGCAATTCCAAAGGTCCTTAATATTTTCCAACCGAAATTTTGCTGCGCTATGTCAGATTGCTTTTGCGATGAATGCTTTGCATTGAGCGTATCGAATATGAACTTTGAAAAAATCCCGGCTGTAGTTGCGAAGGCCATATAAAGGGGCAGTGTATAGCTTGATCCATCGTCGGGATTCAGAGGAAAGTAGCGAACTGTTGCCGTCTCAATCGCTCGGAATACAAGTAGAAGACGGCGAGTATGGTTATAAACACGAATAACCATGCTACCTTATCTATGGCATAATGTGATGAATTTTTGATCAGTGTTGCGCCTCAGCTAACTCGCCTAATGCCAGATTTGGAATGCTGATAACTCAATTGCAGCTGTTGGGGATTAGGCAAATAGCTGTCATCCCGTTACGTTGTTAACACCGGCCACACATTTTGCTATCTGAATTAACAGCTTGTTGACGTAAATAACATTTGCTGTGTCATGTAGCCATTCCCGTTACTACTTAATCCACGTCACCAACCGCTCGTATCGGAAAGTCCATACGTCCTTGACATATTGAGTAACGCAACTAAGGGTTGGACCTGAATTTCGGCTGCGAGGCTAAAATACCGGGCGTGGAACCGGAAGGCCGCCAGCAGGCGGCCCTCCTTGTCAGGTGGGTACATGCGGATCATTGTTCGTCTCCGCCCTTGAAGGGGTGAAGCAGGATGACGCCGCGATCGAGATTTTGCGGCACGATGTGGAGCTTCAGGATCGCTCCTTTGCCTGCATCCTTGCGGGGCCAGACAGCGCCGATCTCTATCGGCGTGGCCAAGCTGATCCTGGCCGTTTTCGTCTGTGCCGGTTACGGGGCAGAACTTCACCCGGTAAAGAGGCTGTGATTTCGTTTTGGTCATAGTAGTTTCTCCTTTGCTTGCGGGCTGGACCATCCAGCCGATGCGCAGGAAAAACATCGCGGCCGCGACCGGCGCGCATGGGCAACACGGGGGAGCGACAAGCGACCTGGCGCGGGCCGCCCATTGCGCGGGGGGCTTTGCCCCGTCCGGAAGCAGGCGTGATGACCTCGCATCAAATGGCCTGGATGGTCTGTCATGCGCCGCAAAGGCATTGAGAAACGAAAGACAAAAGAAAAACGCTCGCCGCTTGGGCAGTCCGGTTTGCTGCGTGGCTCTAACCGGCTATGGCGACAAGTGTATGAAAGACAGGGCCGTCAAGTATCTGCTCGCCGGTCAGGCAAGGCCTGCCCGGCTCCTCGGACACTGTGACGGAAAAGAGCCGCTACGATTTCAAGGCAGCCTGCATGGCGGCGCGGGTATCCGCTTCAAAACGCAAAGCAGGAGGAACAGGCTCCGGCCTGTCGGCGGACGCGGAGAGGACTTTCCGGGCAGCGGCGTATACTGCCGGGCAAAAGCATCGGCATCGAAATAATTCAGCCGCGTCAGCGCCATCGGCGGCTCGCCCGAGATGATGCACAAGCGCGGCCATGGCATCGCGCCGGAATACGCGCTCGATTTCTTCGGGCCGGATAAGGCGTGTGACTTTATGCGCTTCGCTTTGCGCCGCGTTGCTGGTCGTGCCGCGCGTGGATTTGCTGTGATCCGAAAACGCGGTCAAAGGATTCACTACGGCAGAGAACGTCGCCGCGATTGGCAAAGAGCGCCTGCAAGCGCTCATTTGTCGAGGCATCGTTTGTGCTGATGCTCTGGCTGGTCGTGAGGCTGCCGCGTCACTTGCGTGATCTCGGTATCGCCGATGCGTTTGGAGATATATTCAAGCGTTGCCGTATCATTGCAGGCAAACACCTGAAGCACGCCCGCATTGCCGACAAAGGTCTCCCAGGATTTGGGATAATGGCGTTTGAGCTGGTTGATGTCCTGCAGGATGATGTGGAATTTCACGCCAAGACCGGCGGCAAAGGCGATGGCGGTTTCGATCACCGACAAGTGGCCCAGGATGTGAAACTCTTCGAGCACAAACAAAACCGGGGGCCGGTCTTCGGGGGCCGGAAGCACATACATGCGCTCCATGGTCAGGCCAATCATCAGGCGAAGCCACCTTCCGACTTTCGAGCATATGCTGAGGCGGCAGGCATAAAAAGATGGTCGCGCCTTCAGGAGCGGTTTTCAGCTCGTCCAGAGAAAATGTCGAGCGGGCAGCGACGCGGGCAATGCCGGTCTTTTCAAGAAATTCGAGATTGCGGCGCGCGGTTGATAAAACCGAGCCAAGCTCCCGCTCGCCCATATCAAGCAAGGTTGCTGCGGCCGCGGCGATCACGCCTGCCGGATCATCGATCAGCCTCCATGCGCCCTAAAAGCGCGCGGATGGGTGAGAAGCCCTCTTCTTCGCTATCCGGTCATGATCGGCTTCAGCGCGGACGCCGTCCATGAGAAGACGGCGCACACTGAGCAAATTACAATCTTCGCAGTCCCGCGCGTGTTTTTTTGACGTAAAGGATAAGCCCTTTGATCAGGGTGGTCGCGCTATCATCAAAATGCGCATGTTCGCTCCCCTGGTCGCCCCGCACCATCAGGGCTTCGGCAATCGAGGCCGCCTGGTCGTAAATCTCGGGGCTGTTCCAGTCGATAAAATCAAGCGGAGCCGAGATGGT
>CAVSIA010000047.1:0-21307 GCA_963727575.1 uncultured Alphaproteobacteria bacterium | reverse complement strand
GGTCACGCCACAAAAACCAGCTGACACGCCTTACCTCAGAGCATAGACTCCGATCGGCAGTTCGTATCAGGGGGCTTACGATCCTAGGGATCTCAAACCCTGTTGTCTAGTTCTATTTTCGGCAGTGATCAGAGACAGCGTCGCCGTTATCGCCCGACGCTGTCGTCGATGGCCCTTATTTAGGGTCAGACCGACGCCCCTGTCAACACCTGATTTGGAACTTTTTTGACTGAAAAGCTGACCGTGCCGTTTGTGCCTTATTAAGGCCCGATTACCGGCCGATCACTGTCTGACACCGAATTTGCTCCATCTCCCTTAAGAAAGCGTTAAAGCGTTGAAAAAAATATAATTTCTCGATTTTTTTTTGATGCAACCCTGGTAACGGGTGCGGCTTGGGCTCATACTTCCAACCGTAAAAGCATGCGTAGTTCACGTTGTTGACATGCTGTGGAAGAACCGGGAAAACTTTCAGCGTGAGATCGATGGCGAAAAGCTTTAATATCCGGCGCTTCGGTATACGGTCTTAGGACGGCGAAAGACCAAAACAAAAAATCGGCCGACGGGGGTTACAGCTTTGCTGGATCGCAACAGCCAATTTTCGGGTCATCATGCCCGGCGCTCTCTTGTTCGTAGTGCGGGCGCGAAGAATCTTCCCCAGATCTATATCCCCGCCGGCAAGGGTCGCCTCCCCGAGCTCTATCTGCGTGACGCCAAGGCCAGGCGCCTTATCTCCCGGCTCAAATGGTTCATCTCCACCTGTATCGTCGGCGCCGCCGGTCTCTGCATCATCGGGATCGCGATGTACGCCTCCACCGATATGGAAGACGGCAGCGGCATGGTTGGGTCGCTGCGGAGCGCGACGCTCGCCGCTCTCAAGCCGAAGGCCACCGGCAACCTCATCGAAGAGAAGGTCGCGCTGCCCGGCGAGAAGACCGATAAAATCAAGACGACCACGAAAGGTCTGACGACGCGCTATATCATCCAGGACAGCGTCACCGAGCGCCGCAACGCGCGCGAATTCATTTCGGTGAAGCCTTATGTGCGAATCACCGCCAGCCTGTCCACGGTGAAGCCGGAAGACGAAGACAAGATTCCGGCGTTCAATCCGTTCGATCTGTATGCGGAACAGAAATCGCCGACGGCCAAGCCCGCAAACCAGGATCAGGCCGAAAGCGCGCCGCACAACAAGTTTCTCACCGCCCGGATTATCGAGCTTGCCGGCGGGTTCCTGCCTGAGGAAGACAAGCAGGATCTGGCCGATGACGAGGTCGAGCGCTTCGTGGCGGAAGCCGATGCGGTGTATGCGGAAAGTGCCGCACAGCTCCGGCCCGCGATCTTGCCGGACGGCAGTCCAGATACCGCCGACGCCAACGGGACGCATGCCGACAATCCCGACAGGGAGGAAAAGTCGGTCCACACGACAGTCCTTGAGAAGACCCCTGAAGACGACGATACCGCCGAGAACACCGAGGTTCGCTCGCTCATCGTGAGCCCGGGCGATACGCTGGTTTCGCTGCTCCAGGAGGCTGGGGCAGAAGCCTGGCAGGCGCAGGAAATCAACGAGACGCTATCGGCGGGGCCGCACGGCCTGAAGCTGCGCGCCGGTCAGGAAGTGCGCTTGAAACTTGCCCCCGCGGCAACCGACCCATCCGTGACCGAGCCGGTCAAGGTCAGTATCTTCAGCGGCGTGAAGCCCGAAGGCACCGCCGTGCGCACGCCCTCCGGCGAATATGCGCGGTCCGAGGATCACGTCCCGATCGTGAAAACGGCGGACGAGGTGGAAGCGGATAATGAGGGCGAACGCGCGACGCTTTATACAAGCATCTACAACGCCGCGCTGGCGCAGGGGCTTGACCGCGACGTGACCACCAGTCTGCTCCGCGTGTTCAGCTATGACGTGGACTATAAGCAGAAAGTACGCCCGGGCGACGGGTTCGAGCTGTTTTTCGACGTCAAGCAAGGCGACGAGGGCTCGGAAGAGCCAGGCGAGTTGCTCTATGTCGGCATGACCGTCGGTAGCGAGGCGATGAAATATTACCGCTTCCGCACGCCGGAGGGCATCGTCGACTTCTATAATCCGGAAGGGTCGAATTCCCGTAAGTTCTTGATGCGCAAGCCGATCAAGGCAGGCCGCTTCACATCGGGCTTCGGCTATCGTCGCCATCCGCTGCTCGGCATCAAGAAGATGCATACCGGCATCGACTGGGCCGCCCCGACCGGTACGCCGATCATGGCTGCGGGCAATGGCACCATCGAAGTCGCCGGGCGGCACGGCGGCAACGGCAACTACGTCCGCATCCGCCACGGCAACGGTTACAAGACCGCTTACAGCCATATGAGCCGCATTGCTCCCGGAATTAAGAAGGGCATGAAGATCCGGCAGGGCCAGCTCATCGGCTATGTCGGCACGACCGGTCTGTCGACCGGACCGCATTTGCACTATGAAGTGCTGATCAACAGCCGCTTCACCAATCCGCTGAAGCTCCATGTGCCGCGCAGCCGTCAGCTCAACGGACGCCTGCTCGCAGAATTCCGTAAGGAATTGCAGCGGATCGACGAGCTGATGCATCGTGCGCCCGTCAAGACCCGGATCGCGGCCGCCGAAAATTAGGCCGGGTCGGGGCTAGAGCGTAGGGCCGAAAAGCATCTCTTCCCGTGAAGACGGGGACGAGAGGCGGTTTTCGGAAAACGCCGATGCCTCAACTTGAGCATGATCGCTTCATGTTGAATTGCTCATGCTCAAGAGTCTTTTGTTTTCGCACGATTTTTCGGGAAAACCGGTATCCACTTTTCCCGATCGTGCTCCAAACAGATCGAGCGGCTCAGGCGGGTCCGGTTCTTTTCTTTGGCAGGAGTTAAACGATTAGTGTCCAGACGGGCGATCGGCGCGCGGCGCGGCGCTTAGCCCGGAACGCCGATCTTGCGGATTGCGTCCAGAAAGTGGTCGGAGAAGTCGACCTTCAGCGCCACCCATAGCAGCAGGTGGTCGGACATCTGCCAGCTCCGCCAATGCTTTGTGTAATATCCCTGCGGGCCGCCATTCCAAAGATCGTCCGCCTTTTCCGGCGGCATCAGATCGCGGTAGGCGTCAAAATCGTCCCCATTGTCGCGGAAAACCGCATCGAAAGGACGAAAGGCGCCGCTTCCGGCAAGCTCCAGCCGATCCTCGACGTAGCGGAAGGCAATCTGGTCGTAATAATGCTGCGGGTCGAGATTGGCCCGGCGCCGGGTCAGCGCTTCGGGGACGTCGAAGCCCTGGCGCTCCAGGACCCGGGCGAACAGATCCGACGGTGCGCCAATGCCGAAATCGCCAAGCAGGATATAGTCCTCGCGGTCGCGGTCCTGGCGGTCGCGCAGGAAGCGGGCGATGGCGTCGAGCCGAGCGCTGTGGCGCTCGAGCTGCTGCGCCTTCATGGCTTCGTAGTGCACATGCAGCGCGCAAAGATTGAAGTTGAACCCGCCGGCGGCCTGGAACGCGGCGAGGAACGGCGCGCGGGTGAAACTGAGCTCGCCGGTATCGGTGGCCTCCCCGGCGCCGGCCGCAGCCGTGCGCTGGCCGCCGGGCAATACGATCTCTCCGGCGATTTTGCGGAACATCAGCTTGGATTGACGGAAAACGAAGGCGAGGCGCTGTTCCATGCCATCCGCGCCCTCGATCGCGTCGGTCGCGACATAATCCCATTCGGGTCCGAGGATGGCGAGCAGCGTCTCGAGCGCGTCGATGTTGCGGTTGATGCCCTGCAGGGCGACCAGGTCGAACGCCGAGACGATTTCCGAGATATAATAGAATGACTCGCGCAGGCGAGGCCCATGGCCGTGGCGGTTCGAATCGAAATCACGAAGGTTCCAGGTCGCTACCAGCAACGAATTCCGGCCGGCGCGTTCGGTGACTTCCGAACGCAGTGCCTGTCGCAACGCCAGGAGCCGCTCCGCCGTGCGGACCTTCTCCGCGGCGTCCATCCACCGCTTGATTGGAAGATATGAAGGCATCGCGGTCTCGCCAGGCAGCCGATTCGCGTCGATACACCCATCGCAATGGTTCGCCGCATCTTTGTCAAGCAACCCTACTCCGGCGCACCGGTTAGTTCACAAGCGCGTGCGCCGATCGGGAACTTTCGCATCCAATTGTTGTTTGTACGGTGTCGCTCGTTTGAGAAACGCGCGACGTGGAGAGGTCATCCGAGAAGTGAAAGGATTGAGTTATGCGAGGGTTTTTGATCGGTGCGCTAGTCGTAGCCGTTGGTGTGCTTGGTTATCTTTACTGGCAGGACCAGCAGGACAGCGTTTCAATTAAGCTCGAAGCGCCAAAAATTTCGGCCCCTAGTGTAAACTAGTCCTGCAGCAGAAAAAATGGCGGCCGATGGGCCGCCATTTTCTTCGGTTTTATTGCCCGCGATCGACTCAAGCCGCAGCGCGCCTGACCACCTCGCCGTTCATGATCAGGCCGCCATCTCCGGCCGACACGCGCACCGTATCGCCATCCTTCACCTTCCCTTGCAGGACGAGTTCGGACAGCGGGTCCTGCACGCTCTTTTGAATCACGCGCTTCAGCGGGCGCGCACCGTAAGCAGAATCGTAGCCTTCCGCCGCCAGCCAGTTGCGGGCCGCATCGTCCATCTCCAGATTGATCTGCCGCTCATCGAGCAATTTCTGCAGCCGCGCCATCTGAATATCGACGATTGCCGCCATCTGATCGCGCTTGAGCCGATGGAAGACCAGGATCTCATCGATCCGATTCAGGAATTCCGGGCGGAAATGCCCGCGAACCGCGTCCATCACGCGGGCCCGGCTGATCTCCGCATCCTCGCCCTCGCCCTGCTGGACGAGGTATTCCGCGCCCAGATTGGACGTCATGATGATCAGCGTGTTGCGGAAATCCACCGTGCGGCCCTGTCCGTCGGTCAAACGGCCATCGTCGAGGACCTGCAGCAGCACGTTGAAGACGTCGGGGTGCGCCTTCTCGATCTCGTCGAACAGCACCACCTGGTACGGCCGGCGACGAACCGCCTCGGTCAGCGCGCCGCCTTCTTCATAGCCGACATAGCCCGGAGGCGCACCGATCAGCCTGGAAACGGAGTGCTTCTCCATATATTCCGACATGTCGATGCGCACCATCGCCTGCTCGTCATTGAACAGCAGCTCGGCCAAAGCGCGGGTCAGCTCGGTCTTGCCGACGCCGGTCGGCCCGAGGAACATGAACGAGCCCATCGGCCGGTTCGGGTCCTGAAGCCCGGCGCGTGAGCGGCGAACCGCGGTCGCGACGGCGTGCACGGCCTCTTCCTGGCCGATGACGCGCTTCGACAGCATCGATTCGAGGTGAAGCAGCTTTTCCTTCTCGCCTTCGAGCATTTTCTCGACGGGAATGCCGGTCCAGCGCGACACCACGCCGGCGATGTGGTCGGGCGTCACCGCCTCTTCCATCATCCGCCCGGTGGCGTTGCCGTCAACCGCCTCGACCTGTTTCAGCTTCTTCTCAAGCTCGGGAAGGATGCCGTAAGCCAGCTCGCCGGCGCGCTGAAGGTCGCCCTTGCGCTGAGCCTGCTCCAGCTCGATGCGGTGTGCGTCCAGCTCTTCCTTGATCTTCTGCGCCGAGGAAAGCTTGTCCTTCTCCTCCCGCCAGCGCTGGGTGAGCGCGTCGGATTTCTCCTCGATCTCGGCAATTTCTTTCTGCAACCGGTCGAGCCGGTCCTTCGACGCCGGATCGTTCTCCTTCTTCAGCGCCTCGCGCTCGATCTTGAGCTGGATCAGCCGCCGGTCGAGTTCGTCCAGCTCCTCCGGCTTGGAATCGACCTGCATCCGCAGACGGCTCGCCGCCTCGTCGACGAGGTCGATCGCCTTGTCGGGAAGAAAGCGGTCGGTAATGTAGCGGTTCGAGAGCGTTGCCGCGGATACGAGCGCGCTGTCGGTGATGCGCACGCCGTGATGCAGCTCGTATTTCTCCTTCAGGCCGCGCAGAATCGAAATGGTGTCCGCAACGGTCGGCTCGGAGACGAAGACCGGCTGGAAGCGGCGAGCGAGCGCGGCGTCTTTTTCGACATTCTTGCGGTATTCGTCGAGCGTCGTGGCGCCGACGCAATGCAGTTCGCCGCGGGCGAGCGCAGGCTTCAGCAGATTGGACGCATCCATCGCGCCATCCGCCTTGCCGGCGCCGACCAGCGTATGCATCTCGTCGATAAACAGGATAACGCCGCCTTCCTCAGCGGAGATTTCCTGCAGAACCGCCTTCAGCCGCTCCTCGAACTCGCCGCGATATTTCGCGCCGGCGATCAGCGCGCCCATGTCGAGCGCAAGCAGCTTCTTGTCTTTCAGGCTCTCCGGAACATCGCCGTTGATGATGCGCTGGGCAAGTCCTTCGGCGATCGCGGTCTTGCCGACGCCCGGCTCGCCGATCAGCACCGGATTGTTCTTGGTCCGGCGCGACAGCACCTGGATCGTACGGCGGATCTCTTCGTCGCGGCCGATCACCGGATCGAGCTTGCCTTTCGCGGCGTCCTCCGTCAGGTCGCGCGCATAGCGCTTCAGTGCGTCATAGGATTGCTCCGCCGAAGCGCTGTCGGCCTTGCGGCCTTTGCGGATATCGTTGATCGCGGCGTTAAGACTGACGGGGGTCACGCCGGCATCGGCCAGGATGCGGCTCGTGTCGGCCTCTTTTTCCATGGCCAGCGCCAGAAGCAGGCGCTCGACGGTCACATAGCTGTCGCCGGCTTTCTCGGCCAGCTTCTCGGCCTGATCGAAAACCTTCGCCAGCGCCGGCGCCATGTACAGTTGGCCGGCCCCGGCCCCTGAGACTTTCGGCAGTTTGGCGAGCGTTTCCTCGATTTTGGACAGCGCGTCGCCCGGACGCCCGCCCGCGCGCGTGATCAGCCCCGCTGCAAGCCCCTCGGAATCGTCGAGCAGAACCTTCAGCAGGTGCTCCGGCGTCAATCGCTGCTGGCCTTCGCGGATGGCCAACCCTTGTGCGGACTGAAGGAATCCGCGGGACCGTTCGGTAAATTTTTCAAAGTTCATAGTCTTCCTCCGTGGCACGCGGCCGACGCCCCAACAGCACGTTCAGACACGCCCTATATGCTTTGAATAGAAGACCCGGAAACGGCGTCTTCAAGGCTTAATATAGGATTGCTCCGTTGCTACAAAAGAGGCCATGATCTGGCGCAAACAGATAAAGGCGGTGCGGATGACGAAAGCGGGAAATATCGAGGTGGCCGGGCTCTACCGCTACCCCGTGAAGGGCCTCAGCCCGCAGAAGCTGGACAGCGTTTCTCTCGATATTGGACGGACATTTCCTGCTGATCGCGCTTATGCCATCGAGAACGGCCCGGCCCGCTTCGATCCGGACAATCCGAAATATCTGCCGAAGGTGAATTTCCTGATGCTGATGCGTAACGAACGCCTCGCGGCGCTCGAGACGCAGTTCAATGAGCCGAACGAGACGCTGGTGATCCTTCGCGACGGCAAGCAGGTTGCCCAGGGCGCGTTGAACACGAAGCTCGGCCGCCAGCTTCTGGAGCAGTTTTTTGCCAGCTATATGCGGGATGAATTGAAGGGGCCGCCCCGAATCGTGTCCGCGCCCGGGCACAGCTTTTCAGACGTCGCGGCAAAATGCGTGCATCTGGTCAATCTGGCTTCCATCCACGAACTGGAGAGGGCCGCCGGCCAGACGCTCGACCCGCTCCGCTTTCGCGCCAATCTGTATTTCGAGGGCGCGGAGCCGTGGGTAGAGAAGAAATGGCTTGGCCGGATCGTTCAGGCGGGGGACGTTCGGATGAAGATCTTCAAGGAGACGGTGCGCTGCGAGGCGACAAACGTCAATCCGAGCACGGCACAACGCGATGCGACGATTCCGCCGACATTGCTGCGCGCCTATGGCGATAGCTGTTTTGGCGTGTATGGCGAGATCATCGTTGCCGGCGAAATACGGCCGGGCGACTCCCTGGTGGTGGAAGCGTAGCAGGGAACCCGGCTACGCTGTTGCCTCGTCCGTAGGCTGCTCTTCGCCCGGCGCCGCGGCCGTTTTCGACCCATTGGCGCCGTCCGTCCCTGCCGCAGCTGCCGCTGCGCGACCGGTGCCGTTGCTGCCCGGATAGCGGCGGCGGCGCCGGCGTCCAGCGTCGGCATCGCCATTGGCCGCATCGTCAGCGGCGTCCACCTTAGCGGCTTCGGCCTTGGGTGCCTTCGCGGGCTTCTCGACAACCGGCTGCACGTCGGGATAAGGCTGATCGGAAACGGCCGCCGAAGCGGGCGCTGCGGCGACTTCCGGCTGCGGCTGTTCGTCGGACGGACCCGGTTCACCGATATGCGGTTGCGGCTGATCGCGCATCGCGGCGCCGTTGACGTCCCGCTGCGGGCGCTGGGCGCCGTTCATCACATGGCTGGCGTCGCTGCCGTTATGAACCGGCTGCAGCGCCGACTGCGCCTGCGCCGCCATGATGATGCGGTTGTAGTGCTCAGCGTGCTGAAGGTAATTTTCCGCCATGATCACATCGCCCGACGACGATGCGTCTCTGGCGAGGGTGGTATATTTTTCGGCGATCTGAACCGCAGTGCCGCGGATTTTGACATCCGGCCCGCTGGATTCATAAGTTCGCGAAAGCGGATTCTGCCCCTTGCGATTGCTGCTGCTTCCGCCGCCACCACCGCCGGTATTGGCGTTATTGCTGCCACGGCCTCGGCCGCGCCTATTTTGCTGTCCTTGCCTCATGGGCTCCCATCTACTTTTTATCGGAATGCGAACGGCATAAGGGAGTCAGCCGTTACGCCACAGCTCAATGAATTGGAGTCTTGCCCAAACCGTCGATTAGCTTCTCCGCATGATCTTCCGAGTTTTTGACTTGCTTTAGGGCTCCAACAACCTTTGCATCGGTTTTGGTGCGCCAGTCCAACCTCGAGGAAGACTGCTCATAACGCGATCGCTCGTCGCCTAATACGAAGCGGTAGCCAAGTCCTTTTATCGCAGAAAATGAACCGATTTGCAGCGAACAACATTAGAGAAGTTCAAGCCCAGCGCGCTTATCGTCAGAAACGCTGCGCAGGCCTCTGCACTTCGTGGCTTTTCGAATCCGTGCGTAAAAACTAGCGTGATCAAGCAGAATTTCCAACCATTTTTTTGATGTCGGCGTCATCACCATCTGGCCTGTCGCATTATGGCAACCACTCTTTGGACGCCGGACATATCGGAATAGGCCTGAATTCCGCCTTCTTCGGGCGCCAACCCGGCCTGACGGAAAATCTTAATAATATCGTCAGCTTGGCCGCGGCCGGCTTCCATCATGATCCAGCTCCCCGGACTCGCGACCGACTGACAGCCGCTGGCGATGCGCCGGTAGGCATCCAGCCCGTCGGTCCCGCCGTCGAGCGCCTTTTCCGGATCGAAGCTGCGAACATCCGCTTCCAGTGAAGCGATCGCGCTCCTCTCTATGTAGGGAGGATTTGAGATAATCAAATCGAAATCGCTCAAAAGAGTGTCGCACCAGTTGCCGCACACGAAAGCGCAGCGGTCTGCAAGGCCCAGGCGTTCGGCATTCCGGGACGCGACGGCCAACGCCGCCGGGTCGATGTCGACGCCCAAACCCCACGCGTCCGGCCGTTCGGCGAGCAGCGACAGCAGAATGCAGCCGGAGCCCGTTCCGAGATCGAGGATGCGCGGGGCCGACCGCTCGGCGGCTTCTCCCGCCAAAGCCGCAAGAGCCGTTTCGACGAGCGTCTCGGTATCCGGGCGGGGGTCGAGGACCGCGGGGCCAATCAGGAATTCGCGGCCCCAGAACTCGCGGCGGCCGAGGATGCGGGACACCGGCTCACGGCCGAGCCGCCGCCGCGCGACGGCTTCGATCCGCTCCGCTTGGCTCAGGCTAACCGCTCGCGCCGGCGCGATAAAATAAGCCTCGCGCGACAATCCGCAGACATCGAGAACCAGGAGCCTCGCATCGAGCTCCGGTGTCGGCAGACCGGCGCTGCGGAACCGGTCGGTCAGCGCATTGATCGCCGATTGCACGCTTCCGGGCACGGCATCGGCCCTTTCCATCAATGAGGCGCCCGCCTCACCCATGCGACACACCTTCAATCTCAGCGAGCTGGTTGGCCTGGAAGTCCGTCGTCAGGGCGTCGATCAACTCGTCCAGCCCCTCGCCCTGGAGCACCTGCTGCAAATTGTAGAGTGTCATGTTGATGCGGTGGTCGGTGACGCGGCCTTGCGGAAAATTATAGGTCCGGATGCGCTGCGACCGGTCGCCGCTGCCGACCTGCTCCTTGCGCTCGGCCGCGCGAGCGTCCGCCGCCTTGCTGCGCTCCATATCGTAAAGCCGGGCGCGCAGCACCTGCATGGCGCGGGCACGGTTCTGATGCTGGGATTTCTCGCTCGACGTCACCACCAAGCCGGTCGGCAGATGGGTGATGCGGACCGCGCTGTCCGTGGTATTGACGTGCTGGCCGCCGGCGCCCGACGCGCGCATGGTGTCGATGCGGATGTCCTCCTGGCGGATCTCGATGTCGACATCCTCGGCCTCCGGGAGCACGGCGACCGTCGCCGCCGAGGTGTGGATGCGCCCGCTGGCCTCGGTTTCCGGAACGCGCTGCACCCGGTGCGCGCCGGACTCGAATTTCAGCCGCGCAAATACACCCTTGCCGCTGAAATTGGCAATGACTTCGCGATAGCCGCCCTTGCCGGTCTCGTTCTCGGCGATGATCTGCACCTTCCAGCCTTTCAGCGCCGCATAACGCTGATACATGCGGAACAGGTCTCCGGCGAACAGTGCCGCCTCCTCACCGCCAGTGCCGGCCCGCACTTCGACGATGGCGCTCTTTTCGTCCGCGCGATCCCTCGGAAGCAATACGACGCGGATGTCGAATCCGAGCGTTTCAACACGGTCCTCGACGTCGGGAATCTCGGCGTAGGCCAGATCAACCATCTCGCGATCCGAAGCCGGATCGTCGACGATCGAACGCAGGCCCGCCAGTTCTTCCTCGGCGCCCTGCAACTCGCGGATGACGGAGACGACGGGATCGAGCTCGGCAAATTCCTTCGACAGCTTGACGAAGGTTTCCTGGTCGGGACCGGCCGCGAGCTGGCCCTGGATGGTCTGCCAACGCTCGACGAGCCTGTCGAGTTTTTCTTTTGGGACGGTGGTCATGGTGTTCGGGCCGGTATCTGGCGAATTTCGGATCGGGTCAGAAATCGCGGCGCCCGCATATCGCATCGGGCGGGCGGCGATCTCAACCCTCAAGAAACAAAAGAAGATCGTCCGTCGCTACACGGGGATGTCGTGCGCACGCGCGAAATCGGTGAGGCGCTGGCGGATGTCATTGCGCCCGTGCTCGACCAAGTCAAGCACATAGCGCTGAATCTCGGCAGCGCTCGTCGCCAGGATCATCGCCTTGACCGGGCCGATGGAGGCCGGCGCCATCGAAATCGACCGGAAACCAAGGCCCAGAAGCGCGAGCGCTTCGATCGGGCGGCCGGCCATCTCGCCGCACAACGTGACGGGAACGCTGTGCTTTTCCGCCTGCACGACGATATGACGGAGCACACGCATCGCCGCCGGGCAGAGCACGTCGAACCGGTTGCTGACCCGGTGATTGCCGCGGTCGGCGGCGAAGATGAACTGCAGCAGATCGTTGCTGCCGACCGATACGAAATCCACCCGGCACAGCAATTCGTCGAGCTGCCAGAGCATCGCCGGCACTTCGATCATCGCCCCGAGCGCGATCTTGCTGGGTCCTGGGCGGTGATGGCGCCGCAGATGGGCGAGGTCCTTTTCGATCAGCTTGCGCGCGTCGACGAACTCGTGAACCTGCGTGAGGAACGGCAGCATCAGCCGCAGCTCGCGCCCAGCCGCTGCATGCAGGAGCGAGCGGATCTGCGTGCGGAACAAGCCCGGCCGGTCGAGAGCGATGCGGATCGCACGCCAGCCGAGCGCCGGGTTCTCCTCCTGCGTCGTCTGCAGATAGGGCAGGATCTTATCGCCGCCAACGTCGAGCGAACGGAACACCACCGGCTTGTCGCCCGCGCCGTAGATGATCCGGCGATACATGTCGGTCTGCTGCTGGATGCGCGGGAAGGTCGAGGCGACCATGAATTCCAGCTCTGTGCGATAGAGCCCGATGCCGTCGGCGCCCGACTGCGACAGATGCGGGAGATCGACCTGTAGCCCGGCATTGATATTCAGCAGAATGCGATGACCGTCCTTGGTCACGGCGGGGGTGTCCCGGAGCTTTTCATACTGCGCCTGCCGCCGGGCCCGGAACCGCGCCTTGTCGGCGTAGGCCCGGATGACTTCCAGCGAGGGGCGCACATGAAAAACGCCGGTTTCCGCGTCGAGAACGGCCGGATCGGCGGGATCCACCTCTTCCAGCACATCGGTCGCGTAGCCGATCGCCGGGATGTTCAGCGCCTTGGCGACGATGGCGACATGGCTGGCCACGCCGCCGTCGGCGAGCACCAGGCCGCGAATCCGCTTGCGGTCGTAATCGAGAAGCTCGGCCGGTCCCATGCTGCGCGCGACGAGGATCGTGTCGCGAGGCAGGTCCGACTTGGCTGCCGTGCCGGGCCGGCCGGTCAGCAGTCGCAGGAGACGGTTGGACAGGTCTTCGATATCGTGCAGGCGGTCGCGCCAGAACGGATCGCCCTGCCGCATGGTCCGCGCGCGCTGGTTGCTTTGCACCTTTTCGACGGCCGCCTCCGCCGTCAGGCCCGCGGCGATGGCTTCGTGCAGGCGCCGCACCCAGCCTTGGTCATGGGCGAACATCCGGTACGCTTCGAGCACATCGCGGTGCTCGCCGCTGCGCGCAAGGTCGTTGTCCAGCAACATCGCATCGACGGTCTCGCGCAGCTTGGTCAGCGCCGTATCGAGCCGCGCCTGTTCGGCGTGGACGTCCTCGGCAAACAGCTTGGTGACGATCACGCGCGGCTCGTGAAGCACGACGTGCCCGAGCGCAATGCCTTCCGACATGCTGATGCCGCTGATCGTCACGCTTTGTCCCCGCCGGTTCTCGGCTGTAGCGTCGACGCTTTCCAGAAGTCCGGCGAGCATTTCCGCCGTCACCATGGCGGTCGTTTGCAGAACCTCGACGTCGTCCTCGGAATAGGTTCTAGCAATCGCATTCTGAACGGTAAGCACACCAATCGTGCGGCCGCCGCGAACGATCGGCACGCCGAGGAAGGACTGATAAATCTCTTCGCCGGTTTCCGGTTTGAAGGAGAACGCCGGATGCGACTGGGCGTCGGGTAGGTTGACGTGGTCGCCGGTGCGCGCAACGAGGCCGATCAGGCCCTCGCCGGCCTTCATGTGCAATTGGTGAACCGCTTCCCGGCTGAGGCCCTCGGTGGCAAACAACTCGAAGGAACCGTCGGTATGGCGCATGTAGATGGAGCAGACTTCGGCGACCATGCTGGCAGCGATCAGGCGCACGATGCGGTCAAGACGAGCTTGCACGTCGACTTGCCGGTCCTGGCCAACGCCAGGCCGCGCCATCACTTCGCGCAGCTGTCTTAGCAACACTCGAGGTGCGCTCGATGTCCAGGGCATCCGCCCGGTCCCTCCCGTGTCGGCGTCCGTCACGCCGGCATCGTGGTGTGTGCTTTTATTATAAGCCATCACGGATCTTGCGGTTATGGGGCCGCATCAAGGTCGTACAGCGCGTGAAGCGTACGGACCGCAAGTTCAGCATATGCAGCATCAATCAAAACGCTGATCTTTATTTCGGATGTTGAAATTGCTTCGATATTTATGCCTTT
This sequence comes from uncultured Alphaproteobacteria bacterium, assembly GCA_963727575.1. Classification (GTDB taxonomy): domain Bacteria; phylum Pseudomonadota; class Alphaproteobacteria; order Rhizobiales; family Rhodomicrobiaceae; genus JAHQVI01. The sequence continues at coordinate 7,581 of CAVSIA010000047.1, read as the reverse complement.
TTCCGCAAGCGCCTGAAACATTTGAGCCGCGACGCCTGCGTGACTTCTCATTCCCACGCCGATAACTGAGACTTTTACTATATCCGTAGCCCCACGTAAATCAGAGTAACCAATTTGCTGTTTTACGCTTTGCAGCACTTGCATCGCTCGGTCCAGATCCGCGGCCGGAACTGTAAACGTCATGTCGGTATAGCGCCCGTCGTCGGAGACGTTCTGCACGATCATGTCGACATTGATATTGGCATCGGCGAGCGGCCCGAAAACTCTGGCGGCGACGCCCGGCTGATCGGCAACGCGAAGGAGCGTGACCTTGGCCTCGTCCTTGGCGTAGGCAATCCCACTGACTACACGCTGTTCCAAAATATCTTCCTCGTCGCAAACCAGGGTCCCGCTAAGGGGGCCATTCATGCCGAAAGGAGCGCAGGCCTCCGGCGGATCGAAGCTGGAGCGAACCTGCACCGGCACGCGGTGAATCATGGCCATCTCGACCGACCGCGTCTGTAGCACTTTCGCGCCCAGAGAGGCCATTTCTAACATTTCTTCGTAAGAAATCTTCTCAAGACGTCGTGCTTTGGGCACGATGCGCGGGTCGGTCGTATAGACGCCGTCGACATCGGTATAGATGTCGCATCGGTCGGCCTTCAGCGCCGCAGCAACCGCTACGGCGCTGGTATCGGACCCGCCGCGACCGAGCGTCGTGATCCGCGCGCTCGGGCTGATGCCCTGAAATCCGGCAATGACGGCGACCTCGCCGTGCCCCAGGCGCTCGCGAAGCTGCTCGGCCTGGATCTCCTTGATCCGGGCCACGCCATGGGCATTGTCGGTTTGGATGGGGATCTGCCAGCCGAGCCAGGAGCGGGCGGTTACGCCCATCGACTGCAGTACGATCGCCAGCAACCCGCAGGTCACCTGCTCGCCGGACGCGACCACGACATCGTATTCCCGCGCATCGTGGAGTACCGACGCCTGCCGCGTCCATTCGACGAGCTGATTGGTCTGCCCGGCCATTGCAGATACGACCACGGCGCATTGATGGCCGGCATCGACCTCGCGCTTGACATGGCATGCGGCGTTCCGAATCCGGTCGAGGTCCGCAACCGACGTCCCGCCGAACTTCAATACCAAAAGGGCCATACTGTAGCTTATCCTGCAAGACGGACGGCACGGCGCAGCCGTCTCTTCAGAGGGTGTGTGTCGCACAACTCCCTTGAAAAACCCTGATCCGGGTCGTTCGAATTGGCAATGACCCCGCGTCACGCTTATAAAGCCTTGCGAGCCTTTCGGCAAACGGCTGGTCAGCCTTCTTTATCGAGAAAGCGCCATTTGTTAATAAAATTGTGCCGATCCATGCGGAACGACCGATGACCAAAACTGTGGATAATAATGAAGTCCAGCGCTTCGGCTCGATCGCGGAGGATTGGTGGAATCCCAACGGCAAATTCCGTCCGCTGCATCAGATCAATCCGGCGCGGCTCCGCTATATCCGCGAGCAGATCCTGGCGCATACCGGACGCGACGGACGCGCCGCCAGACCGTTCGACGGTTTGTCGGTGCTGGATATCGGTTGCGGCGGCGGGCTGATCGCCGAACCGCTTGCCCGGCTCGGCGCGAAAGTAACCGGTCTCGACCCTTCGCCGGAGACGATCGCCGCCGCTGACCGGCATGCCGATGCGCAAGGGCTGGCCATCGAATATATCGACGGCACGACGGAGGAGCTCGGCGCGACGGGGCGGCGCTTCGATTGCGTGCTCGCGCTCGAAGTCATCGAGCATGTGCCCGATGTCGCGGCGTTTCTCGAAAGCTGCGTGCCGCTGATCGCACCGGGCGGGCTCCTGCTGCTTTCGACGCTGAACCGAACGGCCAAATCCTTCGCGCTCGGCATCGTCGCCGCCGAATATGTGCTCGGCTGGCTGCCGAAGGGCACGCATCAGTGGAACCGCTTCGTCACGCCCGACGAGCTGCGTGGCGCCGTCACGGGTGCCGGCCTGACGCCGAAGGGCGAGCAGGGCCTCGTCTTCGACCCGCTCAGCGGCGGCTGGAAGCTGAGCAAGGATTGCGGCGTCAATTATTTCGCCGCCGCCGAAAAACCCGCCTAACCCGACCTCCTCGCTTCCGTTGCACCCAGAACGGGCGCAGCGCGTTCGCCGCTGCCGTCCTCTCCCCATGGCGAAAACGCCAATCTGCTTGACGACGGGTTAAATTTATATCTAGTAGATATATATCTAAAAGATAGGTAGGCAATCCGTGTCCAACGGCACCGCGCCTTCGATTTTGGGTCTGCTGACCTGGTGGCCGATGACCGGCTATGAGATCAAATCCGCCATCGAGGACAGCGTCGGCAATTTCTGGAGCGAGAGCTTCGGCCAGATCTATCCGGAGCTGCGGCGGCTGCAGGAAGCGGGTCTCGTCCAATCCGAAGCGGAAGGCGGCGAAAACACCCGGTCGAAGCGCCGCTACGCCATTACGGACGCCGGCCGCGAGGAACTGCGCCGCTGGCTGGCCGAAACACCGCACGAGCGGCCGCTGCGGAACGAGCTGCTGTTGAAGATCTTCTTCGGCCTCCGCAGCAGCCCGCGCGAATTGATCTCGCATGTCGAGACCGCGCGGGACGGCTACGCCAAGCGGCTCAGCCACATTCGAGCGAAGAAAGAGCGGATCACCGTTGCCCAGGCGAAAAACCCGCATCTGCCGTTCTGGCTGATCACCATGCGCAACGGCATCGCTCAATACGAGGCCCTGCTGACCTGGTGCGACCAGACCATTGAAGACCTCGAGCGCATTGAAGCATCCCCCGAAACCGCCCAGTCACAGTGAGCGCGTCATGACACTTCAGCCTTTGCTTTCGGCATCGCCGCAGATCATCCTCCACGCATTCGCCGCGATGCTGGCGCTGGTCCTCGGGATCGTGCAAATCGCGGGCCCCAAGGGGACGTTCACGCATCGGACGATCGGCTGGGGATGGGTAATCACCATGACCGTCGTTGCGCTCAGCTCCTTCTGGATCCACGGCATCAGGCAGTTCGGCGATTTCAGCTGGATCCATATTCTCTCGATCGTCGTACTGGTGACGCTGCCGCTCGCGGTTCTGGCGGCAAGACGGCATCAGGTGACGTCGCATCGCAACCGGATGCTGAGCGTCTTCGTCGGCGGATTGCTGATTGCGGGCGTGTTCACCCTCGTGCCGGGGCGCATCATGCACGATGTCGTATTTCCCAGGCCCGCCGGACAGCAGGCGGCCGCGCGCTAATTGTGGTCTTCGGGCATGACCGGGAGCGGATGAAATTCGACGCCCTCGTCCTGAAGATTTTCAAGCTCGTCCTTGGAGGCTTCGCCGTAGATGCTGCGCGGTGCAGCCTCCTCGTAGTGGATCTTGAGGGCTTCCTCGGCAAAGCGCGGGCCGACATATTCGGAGTTCTGCTCGATGAAGCTCTTGAGCTTGCGCATGATTTCCACGGCCTCGGATGGCGGCGGCGGCGGGCTCTTGTCCTCGACGGGGGCAACAACCGCCTCGCGCCGCGGACCGGAGACGATGTTGGGCGCCATCAGCGCCTTCTCGACCTTTTCGGAGCCGCATGACGGGCAAAAAATCTGCCCGGTCTTCGCCTGGCTTTCGTAAACGGACGAATTGGCGAACCACCCCTCGAACTCGATGACCGTCCGAGCATCTGAGCGTGTATTTGATCATCGGCGTATTTCGGCGGAGAGCTCCGGCTGCTCGGCGTCCAGCACGGTCACTTCGAACGGCCGGACATGCTTGAGCGCCGGTATCCGCTGACGCGCGGCGGCAACCTCGGCGATGTCGATTTCGGCGGAGATCACGCAAGGCTCGTCGCCGGCTTCGGCGAGGATCTCGCCCCATGGCGACACGATCAGGCTGTGGCCGAAGGTGGCCCGCCCGTTCTCGTGAACGCCGCCCTGCGCCGCGGCCAGCACGAAGCAGCCGGTTTCGATCGCCCGCGCCCGGAGCAGCACATGCCAATGCGCCTCGCCGGTCTGCCTGGTGAAAGCGGCGGGCACGGCGAGCAGGTCCGCGCCGGCCTGGGCGAGCGCCTTGTACTGCTCGGGAAAGCGCAGATCGTAGCAAGTGGTGATGCCCAGCGTGGCAAAGGGCAGATTGATCGCGACGGCCGCCGAACCGGGGCTGTAGTTCTTCGAACTCGCGATAGACCTCGCCGCTGGGCAGGTCGACGTCGAACATGTGGATCTTGTCGTAGCGCGCAGCGATACCGCCGTCCGGAGCGAATACGAACGCCCGGTTGGCGGCCTTTCGCTCGCCGACCTGGATCGCCAGCGAGCCGATATGCAGCCATATCCTCAATTCGCGCGCGAGGCGGGAGAAGACGTCGAGCGCCTCGGTCTCCGCTTCCGGCGCGATCCGCTCGAACAGCCTCTGCGCCGCTGAGCTCCATGAGCGTGGTGTTTTCCGGTGTCTGAACATAGCTCGCGCCGCTCGCCGCCGCGGCCCGGATCAGCTCCTCCGCGGCGCTTAGATTGGGTGCGATCTCCCGCCCGGAGCGAAGCTGCACCAGCGCTGCACGAAATTTCGGCCCGGACGGCATTGTCTGATTCCTTTGGCTAAACAGCCCATTCTGTCACTCCGCGAGAAGTGCGTCCAGTTCGCCTTTGGCGTCAAGCGCGTGCAGGTCGTCGCTGCCGCCGACGTGACGCTCGCCGATGAAGATTTGCGGCACCGTGCGAAGCCCGCCGGCCAGCCCGGTCATCTCCTCGCGCTTGCGCGGGTCCATCGAGACGTCGATCTCGGTGAAGCCGGCGCCTTTCCGTTTCAGCAGGCGTTTTGCGGCATCGCAGTAGGGGCAGAACATCGTCGTGTACATCGTTATCGCCGGCATGGTCTCTTGCTTGTCCGTTTATCCGTAATCCAATGTCCGTCTTAGATGGACGGCTCGCGGCTTTTCTGCAACGGCACCGCGGGAACCGCGAGCGCCGGGCCACGTTTGGCTTTGACGTGTTCTTAAGCATTTCCGACGATCGTAGAGTATGCGGCAGTAGCATCTTTCGCGTGTTGGGGTACGTGCAACATGTTGTAATGCCGCAAGGGTGTCCGGACACCTCGTCCCGCACCCGCGAACCGGGCAAGAGGGAAGTTGATTATGCGTGTTCCGCGTTTTGTGAAGTTTGCCGCGTTGGCGGTTTGCGGCACCTTGCTGTTACCCGTCGCCAGCGCATTTGCGGGCGGCCGAGGCTGTAAGGGCGAGTGCTACGAAGAAGTCCCCGCGCCAGCCTATTACCGCACGTTCAAGCGCCGCATCACCTATCGGCCGGGCGTCTATGAAATCGCGCGCGAACCGTCGCTCTACGGATGGGCGACGCGGCGGGTGGTGCTGGATGACGGCATCGAATGGCGCGAGCGGCCTGCGGTCTACAAGACCGTCAAAGTCCGCAAGCACCTGCGAAGCCGGACCACCTGGCAGAAGCGCTGGGTGAACGGCCGCCACATCATGTGCAAGGTGCGCGTGCCCGGCCGGACCGTGTGGGTCCATAAGAAGGTGCTCGTCTCGCATGCGCACCGCTGGAAGGTCCGCTCGGCGCCGGTCTACGGTTATGTCAAGAAGCGCATCCTGCTGAAGCAGTACAAGAACATCGCCATCTACCGCCGGCCGCATGAGCGCTACGTTCGCGAGCAGGTCAGGATCGAGCCGGAAAGCACGGCCTGGGTGCCGTTCCGGTAGGCGAATAGGTCAATGAAGCCGCGGGTTCGCGCCCTGGCAGGCGCGGGCCCGGCGGCATGATCATGACCGCTGCGAACCAGCTTTGCTGCACTGCAAAAAATTCTTGTTGCGCCGCAGCAGGATTTTTGCTATATTAGTGTTGAAATCCCTGTATTGAGAGTTCAACGCGATGTTCAGCTGGCCGCTTGCCTACCCATTTCACGCAGCCACTGACTTGCCGGGGGCTGGCATCTTCTCCCCCGGACTGGCGGCGACCTTGCGCTATCGCGATCCTCGCCGCGAAACGCTGCCGGACGATTTTCCCAATTACATGGTCTACGTCACGCGCGAGACGCTTCTCGGGTTGTCGAATTCTCTGACCAAGGCCTCGATCGAGACGCACGATTATTTTCTGCGGACCCGTCAGGTTATGGCGGCCGATCGGATGATGAGGACGTTCTTCCCGTGGTGCGTGCCGAACCCGACCGGCTGGCCGATGCAGAGCCCGCAGAGCTGGGCCTTGCCGGCGCAGCGTCAGGAGCCGCTGTCGGCTGCCCTTCTATGGCGCATCAGCAGCGCCGGCTCCGTCGAAGCCCGCCGCGACACCCGCGCCCTGCATTCAGCAAGCCGTTCGCCGACCTTGCGTCCGGCGCCTCGATGATGACCACGGCAATGTCGCTGTCGGCCGCATTCTTTGCCCTCGCGCCGCTGGCCTTCGAAGGCGGCCGCATGGCTGCCTGAAGGCAACCGCTCGCGGCGGCGCCTCAGCGCCGGTTTACGAGCCGGTCGGCGCCGAGATCGCCTGCGTCGACTTCTTCCGCTCCGGCTTCTTCCGGCAGAACGCCGACACCTCGCGACCCTTGGCGGTCTTGTAGGACTTGACCCACGAGCAGCCGCCATCGGTCTCGCAGGCCGGCTTTTCCAAACCCTTGCATTCCGAGCTGGCTGCCTGAGCCGCGCCAAGTCCGGCCAGCGTCGCCGCGCAAAAACCGGCAATCAAAAACACTCGAAAAATCGTACGCATCACAATCACCTTTCGCCACCTGGTCTCTAGCTAACACGGGCCGGAGCGGGCGAAACATTGCGGCGATTGCTCATGCGTGTTTGCGCGGAGCCGTTCAGGCGGCCACGCGGGCCGATGCCCAATCCAGCGCGCTCTCCAGGCGATCGTCGCCCCAGAACAGCTCGCCATCCCGGTGATGAAGGTCGGCGCGCCGAAAATGCCGAGACCTTGCGCCTTGTCGTTCTGGGCCTTGAACGCGTCCTTCACCGCCGCGTCCTGGATCCGCGGAAGCTGCAAGTCCGGGTCCTGTCCCGCCGGCAGCAGCGCCTCGATCAAGGTATCGGTTTCGGAAATGTCGGCGCCGTCGCGGAATTGCAGCAGATAGGTTGCGCGGGTGAAGTCCGGCGCCCAGCCTTCGCGCTGCCCCGACCATGGCCAGGCGAGCCGCCTTCAACCCGTTTTGCGGAAACACCTTCGCCAGCTTGAACGTCAGGCCGCGCGCCTGAGCGATGCGCTCAATATCGCGCACCATGTAGCGCCCCTTATTGGGATAGAGATTGAAGGGCGACGTCTGCCATCCCTGGGCCTGGAAAATCGGGCCGAGCAGAAACGGTTTCCAGGCGATCTCGATGCCTTTCCCGGCCGCAAGCGCCTCGATCCGCATGGCGGACAGGTAGGAGTAGGTCGAGGCGAACTCATACCAGAATTCGAGCTTAGCCATGTTGCGCGTCTCCCTGAATGTCTCCGGCGGCGGATGATAAGCCGCGCCACCGCCGCCGTACATCGCAAATGCCTTGCCGGGCGGTTGCCACGCCTCCTATAAACGCGGCGGCAGATACTCGCGCATGCAAGACAAGAAAGCCAAAGCCCATGTCTGACATCAAGAAAAGTGGTGCTCGCCTATTCCGG
>CAVSIA010000046.1:0-80205 GCA_963727575.1 uncultured Alphaproteobacteria bacterium | reverse complement strand
ACTGATCGAGCAGACTTGAGAAGGCGTCGCGCAGGCCCTGGCGGTCGCGCACGGCTTGCAGCGCCTCCTCGATGCAGGCGCGGCTCGCCGCATTGTAGCGCTCGGCCAGCGTATGGATGATCGCGCTCTTGTCCGGGAAATATTGATAGAGCGAGCCGATCGAAATCCCCGCCATCTCGGCGACATCGCTCATCTTCATCTGATCGCTGCCGCGCTCGGCAATGAGCTTCGTCGCGCTGACGAAAATCTTCTCCACCCGTTCGATGCTGCGCCGCTGGGTCGGCGCGCGGCGTCGCGGCGGCGCCGTCTCGCCCGCCGCCTTGCCGGTGATGTCGTCAGCCAATCAAATCTCCCCGCGTTCGAATCCGTCTTGACATCGATAATATGAGGATTTATCACATTTGCAAATGTGAGTAATACTCATGTTTTGAATAAGCGAGACGATTTGTGCGGCACGCCGCCGCTACCGGCATCTGGAGCGTTAGCCATGACCACCATTCTGATCGTCTGCCTCACTTTCGCGTCCGCCATCGGCAGCGGGCTGGTCGCGGGTGTCTTTTACGCCTTCTCGACCTTCGTCATGGCCGGGCTGGGCCGTATCGCACCGGAACAGGGCATCGCGGCGATGCAGTCGATCAACATCACGGTGATCAACCCGGCGTTCTTCCTGGCCTTATTCGGCACCGCCGCCTTGTGCCTCGGCCTTGCCGCCGCTGCCGTGTTCCGCTGGGGCGAGCCGGGTTCCGCCGTGCTGCTGGCGGGCGCCGTGCTTCTACCTCGTCGGCTGTATCGGCGCAACCATGGTCGGCAATGTGCCGCTGAACGACGCGCTCGCCGCGGTCGACCCCGCTACGACGGAAGCGGCGACGCTCTGGGCGCGCTACCTCGATGTCTGGACGATGTGGAACCACCTCCGAGCCGCCGCGTCGCTTCTGTCTGCGGTGCTGTTCACGCTCGCGCTGCTTTGACGGTGCGTTCGCCCGGCAGGTTTCTGGCGGCGCCCTCCGGAGCGCGGCATTCATCGCCGGCGCCGGATCGACGGAAAGCGGGTTCACAGCCCGGTCAGTTTCACACTCAGCTCGTGCAGTTTGCGCCGGGCTTCCGCGTCGTAAGCCTGCTGATCCGCGCGCGCTTCGCCGAGGCCGTTGAAATACAGCCCGCTCTTGCCTTCGGCCGTGTCGGCGACGGCGAGGTTCAGGATCGCGTCGGCGCCCTCCTCCACGGTGCTCCACGGCTCGACGCCCGACTGGCGCACCATCGTCGTGTTCATATAGGTCGCCGGATGCAGGGCGTTGACGGTGACGCCGGAGCCGTTCAGCTCCGCGGCCAGATCGGCCGTGAACATGATCTGCGCCAGCTTGCTCTGGCAATAGGCGCGCCGGCCGCTATAGCCGCGCGTGAGCATGACATCGTCGAACTCGATGGCCTGCTGGCCGAGCGAGGCGACATTGACGATCCGCGCGGGCGCGCTCGCCTTCAGCAGCGGCAGCAGAAGATGGGTCAGCAGAAAGCCGGCAAGGTAGTTGACCGCGAAACGCAGTTCGTAGCCGTCAGCGCTTTCCTCGCGGGGCGCACTGCCGCCGCCGGTGCCGATGCCGGCATTGTTGATCAGGATGTCGAGGCGGTCGGTCGTCTGCCGGACCATATCGGCGAGTCGGCGCACCTCGGCGAGCGCGCTGAGATCGGCCTGCAGGAACTTCGCCGCGCCGCCGGCCTTTCGATCTCCGCGACCAGTGCCTCGCCGCGCTCCGCATTGCGGCCGTGGACCAGCACCCGGGCGCCGGCCTCGGCAAGCCGCCTGGCCACCAGCCTGCCGACACCGTCTGTCGAGCCGGTCACCAGCGCCGTTTTTCCGCTCAGGTCTTTCATGACACTTCTCCGCTGATCCATGGGTTTGTCGAGACATGGGGCCGCGAATGGAGCTTGGCCAGTGTCACCGCTAAAGGTGCGCGGGGCCGCTTACGCAGCTCAGTTGGCATCCTGATTCTGACCCTGATCGCGCTTATTTTCAACGGCCAAAAACACCTCCGCGACCGCCTCATGCTCCGGCACCTCCGGGAAGAGGCTCAGCCGCTTGCAGTAGATCGGAAAGTCGCGTGCGTCCTCGCCGCTGGCCGGAAGCCAGTCGCGATAGAGGTAGAGCGCGGCGGGCTCCAGATTGTGGGTGTTGCCGACAACACGCAGCACCGCGCAGCGCCCGCCGGGGATCTCGCCGGCTTTGATCTCACTGCCATTCGCCTCGATCGGCCCGTCGGTCCCGACACAAAGGTCTACGCTATAATCGGCAGGCGAGGCGGGACGCCTCTCGGAACGCCAGACATTGAAGGTCGGATTTGTGCTGGGGTGCAGGCCAGCGGCCTTGCGCCACGCGATGAACCGCTGGATGGTGGCGCCGAGCGTCGCCGGGTCGCCCCGATGCTCCATGATCGCTACTCGCGTCGCGGGCACATCGCGGATCGTCACGTCGTCGGTCGTAAAGCTTTTCTGCATAAGCTTGCTCCTTGCGTCGTCGAGAGGCCCGAAGGCCGCAAGCCACGGCTCCCAGTGGGGAGACTTCCGGAACGACGAGGGCGATTGACCGAACCGTTGCCGAAAGGCGCGGGCGAAGGCGTCCGGCGCATCGTAACCGGCATCCATCGCGATGTCCGTGACGCTTTGGGCGTCCCTGTAGGCCAGCCGGAACGAAGCGCGCTTCATGCGGGCGAGCTGGATATAGCGATGCACGGACAGCCCGAAGGTCGCCGTGAACTGCCGGTGGAAATGATATTTCGAGTAGGCGGCGATGCTGCTCAACGTTTCCAGGTCCAGATCGTCGTCCAGATGCCGGTCTATGTGATCCAGCACCCGCTGCATCCGGGCATGGTAGTTTTGAAGCGCCGCCTTCATCGTTCCGTCCTCCGTGGCAGCACCAGTTAGTCGCTGATAGCCGCAACGTGCTCGACCGATCTTGCGGTTTGTGGCGGATCAACAGCCGACAAAGCCTACGACGCGGACCGTATCCGTGAGATGATCCAGGCCCAGGGCGGCACAAAGCGCACGCATTGACACGGGCCGGCGATATATCGATTGTCGGGAGAAAGCACCAAAATGGTGCCCAGGAGAGGACTCGAACCTCCACGGCTTGCACCACACGGACCTGAACCGTGCGCGTCTACCAGTTCCGCCACCTGGGCAACAGGGTGTTGAACTACGGTGCCCTTGCTGCTTTGTCAATCGAAGTTGCGCGCTTCATTAGTGTGATTAAGCGCTTTGTTGTAGAGTGAGAGCACCCGCAAACCGAAAAAATCGCCCCGCACACTTATGGATCAACGTCTCTCGCCGCCCTTTTTCGACCCCGCCGCAACGCGGGAGGCGCTTACCGCCATGTGGCGCAGGCACGAAGGCAATACCGCCGCGCTTCGCCAGGAGCTGCTCGAAGTCCTGAAGAAGCTGGTACGCAACGCGCGCGATACGGCCCGCGCCGGGCTTGAGGCGGACGGCAACGGCCGGCGCTGCGCCCGCGCGCTGTCGATCTTTCAGGACGAGCTGATCCGGCTGATCTACGATTTCACCACCGCCCATGTGCACCGCGCCGAAAACCGCTCGTCGGCGGAAAAGATGGCGGTGATCGCCACGGGCGGCTATGGGCGCGGGCTGATGGCGCCTTATTCCGACGTCGATCTGCTGTTCCTGCTGCCCTACAAGCAGACGCCGTGGGGCGAGAGCGTCGCCGAATATATCCTCTATGTGCTCTGGGACCTCGGCTTCAAAGTCGGCCACGCCACGCGCACCGCCGAACAGACCATCCGCTTCGCCAAGTCCGACGTGCTGACCCAGACGACGCTGCTCGACGCGCGGCTTCATCCTCGGCGACGAAGCGCTGTGGTCGAAATTCCAGAAGCAGTTCCGCGAGCAGCTTCTGTCCGGCGGTCACCGCGAATTCATCGCCGCCAAGCTCGCCGAGCGCGACCAGCGCCATGAGCGCACCGGCGCCTCGCGCTACCGGGTCGAGCCGAACATCAAGGAAGGCAAGGGCGGCCTGCGCGACCTGCACACGCTCTACTGGATCGCCAAGCATCTGCATCCGGATCTGACCGGCGACAACTTCGTCGAAGCCGGCGTCTATACCCCTGCCGAATATCAGCTCTACCGGCGCTGCGAGGACTTCCTCTGGACGGTGCGCTGCCATCTGCATTTCCTCGTCGGCAAGGCTGAGGAGACGCTCAGCTTCGACATCCAGCAGCAGATGGCCGAGCGGCTGCATTACCGCGAGCGCGGCGGGCTGATGGCGGTCGAGCGCTTCATGAAGCACTACTTTCTCGTCGCCAAGGATGTCGGCGATCTGACCCGCATTCTCTGCTCGTCGCTCGAGGTGCAGCAGCTCAAGGGCGTCACCCAGCTCAACGGCCTCCTGCATCCGCTCACCTGGCGGGCGCGCGCCAGGCTCAGTGCGACGAGCGATTTCCGCATCGACAATGGCCGCATCGTCATGAAAAGCCGGGACGCGTTCAAGAACGATCCCGTCAATCTGATCCGGATTTTCGTTTATGCCGACCGGCACGACGTGCAGTTCCATCCCGATGCGCTGCGTCTGGTGCGCCATTCGTTGCGGCTCGTCGACGACAAGCTGCGCAACGACCCCGAGGCCAACCGGCTGTTTCTGGAAGTGCTGACCTCGACGTCACCGCCCGGAGCTGACCCTGCGCCGCATGAACGAGGCCGGCGTGCTCGGCCGGTTCATCCCCGATTTCGGCCGCGTGGTGTCGATGATGCAGTTCAACATGTATCACCACTACACGGTCGACGAGCATCTGATCCGCTCGGTGGGCATCCTCGCCTCGATCGAGAACGGCAAGCTGGAGCACGAGCTGCCGCTGTCGACGAAGATCATCACCAGCATCGAGAACCGCCGGGCGCTCTATGTCGCCATGTTCCTGCACGACATCGCCAAGGGCCGCGACGAGGACCATTCGGTGGTCGGCGCGCAGATCGCGCGCGACCTGGGGCCGCGTTTCGGCCTGAGGCCCGACGAGACCGCCACGGCGTCATGGCTGATCGAGAACCATCTGGTCATGAGCCAGTTCGCGCAGAGCCGCGACCTGCATGATCCCAAGACCATCCGCGACTTCGCCGACGTCGTGCAGAGCCGCGAATTGCTGAACCTGCTGGTCATCCTGACGGCCGCCGATATCCGCGCGGTCGGCCCGGGCGTGTGGACCGGCTGGAAGGGCCAGCTCCTGCGCCAGCTCTATTACGAGACCGAGCCGCTATTGACCGGCGGCCAGACCAGCACGCCGCGCGAGACCCGGATCAAGACGGCGGTCGACGAATTCCGCGAGGCTGTGGCGGGCCTGCCCATCGCCGAGACCGAAGCCTATATCGCCCGCCAGGCTCCGGCCTATTGGCTGCGCACCGATGTCGAGCACCAGATGCGCCACGCCAAGCTGATCCGTAAGGCGGAGGCGGCGCATCCGCCCTTCGCCTGCGAGATCACCACCGACAGCTTCACCGCCCTGACCGAGTTCAATCTGTGGATGCGGGACCGGGCCGGACTGCTGGCGATCGTCGCGGGCGCGTGCTCGGCGGCCAAGACCAACATCGTCGGCGCCAGCATCGGCACCACGAAGGACGGCATGTCCCTGCATACGCTGATGCTGCAGCGCCGGTTTCCCGACGACAAGGAAGAGATCGACTTCACCCGCCGGATTGCCGCCAACATCGAGCTGGCGCTGCGCGGCAAGCGCGACCTGCACAAGCTGATCTCGCAGAAGATGCGTCCGCGCCCACGGCTGGAGGCGTTCAGCGTGGAGTCTCGCGTCAGCATCGACAATTCGCTTTCCGACGAGCTGACCGTGATCGAGGTCAGTGGGCGCGACCGCACCGGACTGCTGTTCGATCTGTCGCGGATCCTGTCGAGCCTCGGCATCGACATCTATTCGGCGCAGATCGCCACGTTCGGCGAGAAAGCGGTGGACGTTTTCTACGTGACGGACGAGTCGCGCAGAAAGATCACGCGCGAGGCAATGCATAAGAAACTGCGCGAATCGCTGCTCGAGGCCTTCGAAACCGACGGAGAGCTGATCCCCGAAGATTTTGACGCTTAGCGCTGGTTGCGGAAAAGTGCGTAACGGTTTTCCGCCCTAAACGATTGGAGTCGATCACTGTTCGTGATTTTGAAGTGATCCCGTCCAAAATCGTCGTGATCCAGCGTTTTGCCGCCTTGCTCTGGCATCAAAGGCCAGCTATTGGCGAGCCATGAAATTGTATCGCTCCATCGTCACGGTGAGCGGCTTCACCGCTGTCAGCCGCCTGCTCGGTTTCGTCCGCGATATGCTGATCGCGGGCGTGCTCGGCGCGGGAATGGTGTCCGACGCCTTCTTCGTGGCGTTCCGGCTGCCCAATCTGTTCCGCTCGCTGTTTGCGGAAGGGGCGTTCAATTCCGCCTTCGTGCCGCTGTTCACGCGCAATCTCCAGGATGGCGGGCATGAATCGGCGCGGCGCTTTGCCGAGGAGGCGCTCGCGGCCCTGCTCACCGCGCTGCTGATCGTCACCATCATCGCCGAGATCGCGATGCCGCTGCTGGTGCGCCTGATCGCGCCGGGCTTCGCCGACAATCCCGAGAAATTCGACCTCGCCGTGTTCCTGACGCGGATCACCTTCCCCTACCTCTTGTGCATGTCGCTGACCGCGCTTTCGGCGGGCATCCTCAACGGCCTGGGGCGGTTCGCGGCCGCCGCCGCCGCGCCGATCGTGCTCAACGTCATCACCATCGGCGGGATGATCATTGCCGCCTCGCTGCACCTGCATAACCGCCCCGAAGGCGCGATGATCCTGGCCTGGGCGGTGACGGTGTCCGGCTTCGCCCAGCTCACGCTGCTGACCATCAGCGCGCGCCGCCAGAAGATGGATCTCGGCTTCCGCTTCCCGCATCTGACGCCCGGCGTGCGGCGGCTGTTCGTGCTCGCCGGGCCGGGCGTTGTCACCGCCGGCATCACCCAGATCAACCTGTTCATCGGCACGATGATCGCCTCGCTCGCGGAAGGGGCGGTCTCCTATCTCTATTACGCGGACCGGATCAACCAGCTGCCGCTCGGCATCGTCGGCATCGCCATCGGGGTCGTGCTGCTGCCGGAGTTGTCGCAGAAGCTGGCCGCCGGCAACCGCACGAGCCGCGATGCACAGCCACAACCGCGCGCTGGAGTTCGCGCTGCTGCTGACGCTGCCCGCCGCCGCCGCGCTCTGCGTGGTGCCGACGCCGATCATCCAGGTGCTGTTCCAGCGCGGCGCATTCAGTGCGTCCGATACCCAGGCGGTTTCGCTCGCGCTTGCGGCCTTCGGCGCCGGACTGCCCGCCTCGGTGCTGATCCGCGTTTTCCTGCCGGGTTTCTTCGCCCGCGAGGACACCCGCACGCCGATGATTTTCGCCGGCATCAGCGCCAGCGTGAACATCGTCGGTTCGCTCAGCCTGTTCTTCGTCCTCGGCCATGTCGGCATCGCCATCGCCACCAGCCTCGCCGCCTGGACCAATGCGATTCTGCTCGGCTCGACGCTGATCCGCCGCGGGCATTTCGAAGCCGATCCGGCCATCCGGCGGCGGGGAATGCTCATTGCCCTG
Organism: uncultured Alphaproteobacteria bacterium; assembly: GCA_963727575.1. Classification (GTDB taxonomy): domain Bacteria; phylum Pseudomonadota; class Alphaproteobacteria; order Rhizobiales; family Rhodomicrobiaceae; genus JAHQVI01. The sequence continues at coordinate 72,611 of CAVSIA010000046.1, read as the reverse complement.
GCCAGCGCCGTCATGGGCGCCGTGGTTTGGGCCGCCTCCTTCCCGATGGAGCGGTTCTTCATGCCGGTGAACGGCCTTGTCGTGCAGATGGCGGCGCTTTCTGCACTGATCGCCGGGGGGGCCGTCGTCTATCTCGGGGTCGCACAGGCGACGGGCGCCGCGAACTATAAAGCGCTTCTCCGGTCGGTGATGCGCGGGTAGATTTCGGGCGGCAAGGTCGGTAGGCGCCGCCGGCCCGCCGCCTCGCGAACCGGAGCATGCTGATGATCTCCCACGTCCATCTCGGCACCAACGCCTTCGACCGCGCGCTCGCCTTCTACTCGGCCGTGTTCGCCGCGCTCGGCCTCGAGCTGAAATTCGTCGAGCGCGACCGCCCCTGGGCGGGCTGGATGACGCCCGGCCAACCGAGGCCGCTCTTCGTCGTCGGCGCGCCGTTCGATGGCCAGCCGGCAAGCGTCGGCAACGGCCAGATGGTGGCGCTGCTCGCCGCCTCGCGCGACATGGTCGACCGCTGTTTCGACATCGCCATTGCCAACGGCGCAACCCCCGAAGGCGCCCCCGGCCTTCGCCCGGATTACCACCCGAACTATTACGGCGGCTATTTCCGCGACCCGGACGGCAACAAGCTCTGCATCTGCTGCCATGAGCCTGCCGCGACCTGATGCGGACCTTCGTCCGCCGCGCATAGGCGATATTCACGCATAAGCGGATCGAAAGGCTTGCGCCGGGCGGAAAGCCGCGCGATAAGCCGAACCGGAGGCCCATGATGAAAGTCGAAAAACGTGTTTTCTCCGGCGTCCAGCCGACCGGTAATCTGCATCTCGGCAACTATCTCGGCGCGATCGTCAAATTCGTCGAGCTGCAGAAGGAGGCGCCATGCCTGTTCTGCGTGGTCGATATGCATGCCATCACGGTCTGGCAGGAGCCCGACGAGCTGAGGCACAACACCCGCGAAGTGACCGCCGCGTTCCTTGCCGCCGGGATCGACCCCGAAAAGCACATCATCTTCAATCAAAGCCAGGTGTCCGGCCACGCGGAGCTGGCCTGGATCCTGAACTGCGTCGCCCGCATGGGCTGGCTGAACCGCATGACGCAGTTCAAGGAAAAGGCGGGCAAGGACCGCGAGAACGCCTCGGTCGGGCTGTTCGCCTATCCCTGCCTGATGGCCGCCGACATCCTGCTCTACCGCGCAACGCATGTGCCCGTCGGCGACGACCAGAAGCAGCATCTGGAGCTGGCGCGCGACATCGCACAGAAATTCAACAATGATTTCGCCGAAAGCAGCGAGGCGCGCGGCTATCCGGAGGGCTTCTTTCCGCTGCCCGAGCCGCTGATCTCGGGGCCGGCGACGCGCGTCATGTCCCTGCGCGACGGCACCAAGAAGATGAGCAAGTCCGACCCTTCGGATATGAGCCGCATCAACCTGACCGATAGCGCGGACGAGATCGCCAGGAAGATCAAGAAGGCCAAGACCGACCCCGAGCCGCTGCCCTCCGAAAAGGAAGGACTGAAAGAGCGGCCCGAAGCCGAGAATCTCGTCGGCATCTATGCGGCGCTGACGAAATCCGACCGGGACTCCATGCTCGCGCGAGTTCGGCGGGGCGCAATTCTCCAAGTTCAAGACGGCCCTGGTCGCGATTGGCGGTGGAAAAGCTCAGCCCGATTGCCGCTGAAATGCGCAGAATTTCCGACGACCGGGCCTATGTTGACCAGGTATTGACCAGCGGCGCGGAGCGCGCACGAGCCATTGCATCAGAACATTTGCGCGATATTAAAGACATAGTAGGCTTTTTTCAGAGCTGAATGATTCTTTGATGTGTGGGAAAGAGCATGCCGGATCGTAAAATCAGGACGGTCTTCGAAGAGGGGCACGCGCGCAAGTTTCTGGTGGTGGTCGACGAATCCCCCGAAGCTGAGCTGGCGCTCGCCTATGCAGCCCGGCGCGCGCGGCGCACCGGCGGCCGGCTGGCGCTGCTGTTCGTCATCGAGCCCGCGGATTTCCAGCACTGGCTCGGCGTCGCCGCGGCCTATCGCGAGGAAGCGCAGGCGAAAGCCAAGGCGGTGTTCCGTCTTTACGGCCGGAAGCTGAAAAATTGGGGTTATGAGGACATCGAGCCCGAGGAGATCGTTCGCGAGGGCACCAAAGCCGATGAAATCAGCTCGCTCATCGACGACGATCCCGATATCGGCATCCTCGTCCTTGGCGCGTCGGTGGACTCCGCCGGCCCGGGTCCGTTGGTCGCCTCCCTGGCCAGCGGCAAGAGCGCGGGCTCCTTTCCGGTACCGATCACCGTCGTTCCCGGCGGGCTGACCATCGAGGAAGTGGAAGCTCTTTCTTAACCGGCTCCGAGGCGGCCGCGCCGTCGCTCTTGAAGTTGGGTGGCGCAGGCCCTTACTATACCGTAGAATAATTCTAACTTTTCCGATCGAGTGAGCGGCCGCATTTGCGGCCGTGTGGAAAGAGGCCAGCCATGTTCATTCAGACCGAAGCCACGCCGAATCCGGCGACGCTGAAGTTCATCCCCGGCACGCAGGTGCTCCCGGGTGGCGCTCGCGAGTTCCGCACGAAGCACGACGCCGAACAGGCTTCGCCGCTTGCCGCGCGGCTTTTCGAGATCGACGGCGTGTGCGGGGTGTTCCTCGGCAGCGACTTCATCTCCGTGACCAAGAGCGACGGTGAATGGCAGCATCTGAAGCCCGCCCTGCTCGGCGCGATCATGGAGCATTATCTGTCGGGTGCGCCGGCCGTGACCGACAAGCCGGAAGGCGATGGACACAGCCCCAACGCGGATGGCGGCGAGGACAGCGAGATCGTTCAGACGATCAAGGAGTTGCTGGATACACGCGTCCGCCCGGCCGTCGCGCAGGACGGCGGCGACATCGTCTTCCACGGCTATGACGGCGGAGTGGTGTACCTGCACATGCGCGGCGCCTGCGCCGGATGCCCGTCTTCGACGGCGACGCTGCGGCATGGCATCGAAAATCTGTTGCGCCACTTCATCCCCGAAGTGCAGGAAGTCCGCGCAGTCTGACCTGCGCCCCGGAAGGATAATAATGACCGATCCCATCGCCGACGAGGCGCTCGACCGTATCTTTTTCAATGCCCGCACCCATAACGCCTGGCTGGGCGAGCCGGTCGCCGATGAGACGCTGAGGCGTCTGGTGGAGATCGTGGAAATGGGGCCGACCAGCGCCAATACCCTACCGGCCCGTATTCTTTTCCTGAAATCAGAAGCCGCGAAAAAGCGCCTGGAGCCATTCCTGAGCGCCGGCAATCGCGCCAAGACCATGCAGGCGCCGGTCTGCGCCATCATCGGCTACGACCTCAGGTTCTATGAGAACCTCGCCAAGACCTTCCCGCACAATCTGGAGGCGCGGAGCTGGTTCGAGGGCAAGGAGCAGAAGGCGCTCGAGACGGCCTTTCGCAACGGTTCCCTGCAAGGCGCCTATTTCATCATCGCCGCGCGCGCTCTCGGGCTCGACACCGGGCCGATGTCCGGTTTCGACGAGGACGGGGTCAACGGCGAATTCTTCCCTGATGGCCGCGTGAAGGCCAACTTCCTCTGCAGTCTCGGCTATGGCGATGCCAGCGCCCTGATGCCGCGCTCGCCGAGGCTGAGTTTCGACGACGTCGCGCAGATCCTCTGATCGTCCATTCGTGAGGCGGCGCAGGCTCGGTGATACACCGGGATTGCGCTGCGGCCGCGCTTGGCCGTAATCTCCCTCTCATGCCGATACTCGCGATCGATACCAGCATGGCCGCGTGCTCCGCAGCGATCCTGCTGCCGGGCGCGCCGAAGCCGTTTCAGCGTTTCGAGGCGATGTCGCGCGGCCATGCCGAGGCGATTTTCCCGATGATCGAAGCCGTCATGGCGGATGCCGGAATCGCCTTCGATGCGCTGACGAAAATCGCCGTCACCCTCGGGCCGGGGAGCTTCACCGGCGTTCGCGCCGGGATCGCTGCGGCGCGCGGGCTCGCGCTTGCGGCCCGGGTGCCCGTGGTCGGAGCGACCAGTCTGGAGGTGATGGCGCTGGGCTGCGTTCGCCTCGCGGGCGAAGGAGCGCTGGCGAATGGCTTCGCGGTCATCCATGACGCCAAGCGCGACGAAGTCTATCTCCAGATTTTCAACGAACGCGGCGAAGCGCTGAGCGATCCGCAAGTGCTCGCGGTCGCGGATGCCGCGGCTGCGCTTCCGGCCGGCCTGACGCCAATCGCCGGCAGCGGCGCGCCGATCGTTGCCGCGCACGCGGAACGGAGCGGACGGGTTCTGCGCCCGTTGCTCGCGGATTTGCTGCCTGCCGCCGCCGATCTCGCCCTGCTCGCGCGAGACCGGACGCCGTCCGACCATCCGCCTGCCCCGCTCTATCTCCGCGCCGCCGACGCCAAACCGCAATCGGACAAGACCGTTGCCCGCGCCGGGTCCTGAGGCGCTTAGGCTGGCGCCGTTCGGACCGGAAGACGCCAAAGCCGTTGCCGCACTCCATGCCTGCTGCTTCGACGACGGCTGGAGCGCCGAAGCGTTCGAAGGCTTCGCCGGAAACTGCGCCTATCCGGGGCTGCTGGCCTGGCAGGGGACGCATCTCGCCGGCTTCCTGGTCATCAGCATTGCAGCCGACGAGAGCGAGATCCTGACGATCGGCGTCGCCCTGAAGCAACGCGGCCAGGGCGTGGCGCTGGCCATGCTGCGCCAACTTCAGGGCGATCTGATCGCGATCGGCGTCACGGCGCTCTTCCTTGAAGTGGGCACGAGCAACGAGCGCGCACGGACGCTGTACGACCGCTTCGGCTTCGTTACGGTCGGTGCGCGTCCGGACTATTACGAAAGGCGCGCCGGCCGCGAGGACGCGATCATCATGAAGCTGTCGCTGTCCGACTGAAGGCCGGTCTCACCCTATGCCGACGCCCGTGTCCATGGCGCCACGATAGGCTTTGACGATTTCGCCGTCGATCATCTGCGGAACCGGCTTGTCCGGCAGATAGAGGCGCACTGCCGCGAGCGGATAGGCGACCAGCGCGAGGCGGCAGGCCAGGATCGGCGTGCCGGAGCGTCTGGCAAAGCGCCGGATCTCCAGCGCCGCGGCGTCGTTGACCGCCGCAATCTCCTCGATCAGCGCCGCCGGCGTTTCCGGCCCGACGAACTCGGCCTTTCGGCAGCAGGCCAGCACCGCCGCCATCTCCGGCTCGGCGCGGCAGAACGCCGGCGTCGCCAGCGCCGCTCGTTGCCCGGCATCCGGCCCATCGCCGCGCAGGGCATCCAGAAACCGCGTCTGAAACATCCGCACCGCATGGAGCCACGTTTCGGCAAGCAGGGCCTCGCGCGAGGCGAAGCGGTGATAGACCGAGCCGGTGGACATGCCGGTCGCCCGGCCGAGCCCCTGGACCGTGAGCCGCCCCTTCCGGGCGACCTCGCTCGCGACCGCGGCATAGATCTGCGATCGATCGAAGCTTGACTTGCGTCCCATATCGAATCCATATTCTAGAATATAAATTCTATTATAGAGAGGCGCGCATGGCGACGATTTTGTTCTGGCTCGCGGCCGCGACCGCCCTCGCAGCCTTCGCTGTCCACACCTTTGTCGGCGGCGCGCGCGTCGCTCGGCCGCTGCTTGCGGATCGAACGCTTCCACCCGCCTCGAAATGGCTCAACTATTATTGCTGGCACATGGCCACGATCACCCTCGTCATCGTCGCGGCGGCATTCGCCTACGCCGCGCCAAGGCCCGGCGAACTGGCGCTGGCGAGTTTTGCCACGGTCTTCGCAGGATCCGCCGCCGTGCTGAGCGCCGCCGTCGCGCTCAAGGCGCGCATCCATCCGCTGCGCTTTCCGTCCACGAGCCTACTCGCGCTGGTGGCGGCCCTGGGCGCGGCCGGCATCCTCTTGCGCTGAACGTCACACGTCACGTCAGCCCGCTTTCGGCTGGATGACCGCGGGGTCGAGCTTGGAGGCGTAAATCGCCGATTCCATCACCAGCGTCAGGGCGATCCGCGGATCGAGGCCGGGCAGGGCCTTGCGCATCAGCGACTGCGCCACATGCGCAGCGATCGCGGGCCAGAATTTAACGCTGGCGATGCCAAATTCGCGCTTCGCGCCGGGCAATCGTCCGCTGAAGCACATCAGCGCCAGCGGCCAGACGGCCTTGAGCAAGTCCTTGGTTCGCATATGCGGATGATGCTCGGCGGGGACGGAGGGCAAACCCTCCCGATCGCTGCCGACCGTGGCGGCGACGTGCGCAAACATGTCGCCGAGCGGCGGCAGCTCATTCATCGGTACGCCGGCGGCGACGGCCTCTCCCGCGGCAAGCGGCCACAATCCACGCTCGCCGGGCTGTTGGGGCACAAGCATGCGATTAAGCGGCTCGCCGACGAAAAAAATGTCTCCCGCCGTCGTCTTGACCACCTTCATCTGCACGGTAAGCGCGGGGTCTTTCGTCTCAGCCATTCGGGCAAAGAGCGCCCGCTGCGCGGCGAAACCGGCGATTGCGCCGATAGCGGTGAGGCACGTCTCGGAATGGACACGTCCATCGACGGTGAGCCTGGCCGGCAGATTGTAGAAGAGATGCCCCAGCGCGAAGTTGCAGGCGGCATAATCCGGCTGACCATCCCAGGGCCAGCCGCTGAGCTGCTCGGCTTTGCCTGCCTCGCCCGGTGCCCGCGCCGCGTCGCCGCCGCCTTGGCCGCCCGTCTTGCCGCCAGACCAACCGCCGATCATACGTGCTCCCTCCGGATTGATGCCGCCGCCGGCAATGCGCGATTATCGGCGGTTCAGCGCGGCCGGTCCACCCCTGGCGGCGCGGCCAGCTCGGTCGTTCCGAACCAGGCGAGCTTCTCGCGCAGGCTGACCACGGTGCCGATGACAATGATCGCCGGGCCTTTCAATTCCGCGGCGACGACCTTTTCGGCGATGTCGGCGATCGTGCCGGCGACCACCCGCTGCCGGCGCCGGGTGCCGTTGTCGATCACCGCGACCGGCATATCCGGCGCCATGCCGTGGCGGATGAATGCGGAGGCGAGCGTTCCGATCATGGCGAGGCCCATATAGACCGCGACGGTCTGGTTGGGCTGGATCAGTGCCTGCCAGTTCAGGTCGACCTCGCCGTCCTTGGCGTGGCCGGTGACGAAGATGCAGGTCTGGGCGTGGTCGCGATGGGTCAGCGGAATGCCCGCATAGGCCGCGCAGCCCGCCGCCGCGGTGATGCCCGGCACCACCTGGAATGAAATGCCGTGCCGGGCGATCTCCTCGATCTCCTCGCCGCCGCGGCCGAAGATGAACGGGTCGCCGCCCTTGAGCCGCAGCACGCGCTTGCCGTCCTGCGCCAGCCGTACCAGCAGAGCGCTGATGTCGCCCTGGCTCATGGTGTGCTCGTTCTTCTTCTTGCCGACATAGACGCGCTCGGCGTCGCGGCGCACCAGGTTCATGATCCGCGGGCCGATCAGCCGGTCGTAAAGGACGACGTCGGCGCGCTGCATGAGCCGCAGGGCGCGGAAGGTGAGCAGATCGGGATCGCCGGGGCCGGTGCCGACCAGATAGACCTCGCCGACGGGCCGCCCGTCTCCGGCCGCGAAGGCGTCGAGTTTCTCGCGCAGCGCCGCTTCGGCCCCTGTGAAATCGCCTGCCATGACGCGTTCGCCGACCGCGCTCTCGGTGACGTCCTCCCAGAAGCGGCGGCGCTGGGTGCCGTCCGTTATGCGCCCGGCCACTTCGTCGCGATACCGCCCGAGGAATTTCGAAAGCTCGCCGAACGTCGCCGGAATCGTGCTTTCCAGCTCGGCCTTGACGATGCGCGCCAGGATCGGCGAGGCGCCGGACGAGGCGATGGCGGCGACAAGCGGGGTTCGGTCGAGGATCGCCGGGGTGATGAAGTCGCACAGATCCATGGTATCGGCGACATTGACCAGCACGCCGGCCGCTTTCGCCAGATCATGCACGCGCCGGTCGCGCTCGAAATTCTCCTCCGCGCCATACGCCAGGATTGCGCCGCGCAGGTCGTCCAATACCGGGAGCCGCGGATAGTAGCGAAACCGCTCGTCCTCCAGGAAGGGCCGGAATTCGCCGGAAAGCTGCTCGGCGAATACCTCGACACGCGCCCCGGCGCTGAGCGCCCGTTCGACGCGCCGCGCAGCCAGCGTGCCGCCGCCGGCAACGACGACCGTCTTGTCGCGGATGTCGAGAAAGATGGGAAGGTGGTCCACTGCGCGATCCGGTCTGGAGTTGAGCGTTCAGGAACGCCGCGTCTGAATGCGGCGCCGCGATCATAACGCGAGATTGTGCATCGCCGCAAACACAGCGATCCGGCGCAATATGGCCCATGGCAATGATTGCCACGGCCCTCCGATCACCTTAGCGGTTCACAGAAGCGTCATTCGGCGCGCTTAATATATCGGGTGGGTTTACGTGCGAAGTGAGCGCATCAGGCGATGAGCATGTATAAGGAGGTCCGCGCGGAAGGCGAGCTTGGCGGCCTCCTGCAGCCGGGCGAGACGCTCGTCTGGGCGGGCATCCCGAAGCAGGGGTTCCGGTTTCGGACCTCCGATCTGTCGTCGTTGCATTCAGCGTGTTCTGGTGCGGGTTCGCCATCTTCTGGGAATACACGGTTATCCAGACCGGCGCGCCGATCTGGTTCCGGCTTTTCGGCATACCCCTCGTCATGGTTGGCCCGCATCTGGTTTTCGGCCGCTTTTTCTTCGACGCCTGGCAGCGCGCGCGCACGCTTTATGTGCTCACCGACCGCAGAGCGATCATCGTTTCCCGGCTCGTCTTTAAGAAAATTCAAAGCGTGATCCTGAATTGGCTCGAAGACGCCTCGTTGACGCTCAGGGGCGACGGCTCGGGCACGATTGCCTTGGGCCGTCCGGACGATGGCTTCTGGACGATGTTCAACGAACGCGAGTCCGAAGGCCGGTGGCGCAATCCCACGCCGAAATTCGAACTCATTCACGACGCCCAGCGTGTTTGCGACCTGCTGCTTGCGTCCGTAAACGCGTCACCGGCGGGCGCCAAAGCAAAATAGCGCGCGCGAGGCCAACCGCCGCTAATCCCGCCCTGCGGAATGCAATCTCAGTTGACCTCGGCGGGTGCATCGGTCACTCTTTGCCCATAATAATCTGGGAGGAAAAACCATGAGAATCCTTGGCTTGGCGGCCGGTGCGTCGCTTGCTTTGGGCGTTTCGCTGTCCGGCGCGAACGCCGCCGATCTGACCATGCGGATCACGCTGCAATTGCCGCTGAAGAGCCATCTCGGCCAGAATCTCGTGATGTTCAAGAAGGAGGTCGAGGAGAAATCGGGCGGCAAGATCGACGTGCAGATCTATGATTCCGCACAGCTTTATCAGGACAAGGAAGTGCCTCAGGCGGTCGGCTCCGGCGCGATCGAGGCGGGCGTCGCCTCGCTGACGCGCTATGTCGGCGACATTCCGGCGGTCGATGTGTTCTACCTGCCGTTCCTCCTGAACACCGAGGAAAAGGTCCGCAAGGCGACCGAGCCGGGAAGCCCGGTGCGCGTGCCGATCGACGAGGCGATCAAGGGCACCGGCTCGACGGTGTTGTGGTGGCAGGCCTATGGCGGCTCGATCTTCCTGTCCAAGGGCGGCGCCGATCAAGACGCCCGCCGACATCAAGGGCAAGAAGGTCCGCGTGTTCGGCAAGACGCTGGGTGATTTCGTCGAGGCGGCCGGCGGCGCGCCGACGCTGGTCTCCGGCTCCGAGCAATATCTCGCCTATCAGCGCGGCACGGTCGATATCGGCATGACCGGCGTTTCGGGCGTCAAGTCGCGCAAGCTCTGGGAGGTGATGGACACGATCACCGTCGCCAACAACGCCGACATCGAGTTCATGGTCGTCGTGAACAACAAGTGGTGGGACGGGCTGACCGAGGAGCAGCGCAAGATCATCTCCGAGGCCGCCGCCCATGCCGAGAAATCCGTGCGCGACGCGATGTCGAAGATCGAGACGGACGCTTATGACGCGGCGAAGAAGAACGGCATGAAGGTCGTCGATCTGACGCCGGAAGACCTGGCGGCGTGGAAGGACGTGTCCAAGCCTGTCTTCGACTTTATCTCAAGGCGGCGGGCGACACCGGCAAGAAGATCCTCGACGCGGCGGAGACGTTCTGAGCGAACGCCCGCTGCGGTCGTCGGCTCGACGGCGGCCATGGAGACTGTGCCCCGGCCCCCGGCAGGCCGATCGACTGCGCCCTGAACAGCGGTGGCGCCGGTGACGTCCGGCGGCGCCTCTCCCCTCCGATCCTCGCGGTCAACTCGATGACGCTCATGTCCCGGCTCAACCTGATCTTCGCCTGGCTCGGGGCCGCGCTCTATTCGTGGCCACGGGCGTCATGCTGAGCTGGGAGGTCGCGGCGCGCTATTTCTTCGTGCGCCCGACGATCTGGGCCGCCGAGCTGTCCCAGCTCTGCCTGATCTGGGGCACGCTGCTGGCGATGGCCTGGGCGCTTGAAAGACGGCGGCACATCGTCGTCGACGCCTTCGTCATCCGCCTCCCGCGACCGGCGCGGACCTTCATCGACGGCGTCGTCATGCTGCTCGTCGCCGCGTTCAGCGCGTTCGTCGTCTGGAAGGGCGGCGAGATCTTCTGGGACAGCTTCGTTCGCGGGCGCGGCTCCGGCACCATGCTCAACCTGCCCGCCTGGGTGGCGGAACTCGCCGTGCCCGCCGGATTCGCGCTGCTGTTCATCCAATCCCTCATCGAAGCCGCCCGGTCGTTCGGCGGGCGCGATCCCGATAGCGGCGGAGAGCACGTTTGACCGTCATCCTCATCATCGCCGCGCTGTTCGCCCTGCTGCTGCTGCGGATGCCGGTCGCCTTCGCGCTCGGCGGGTTGGGGCTGGCGCTGCTGCTGATCGGCGGGTTCTCGCCGCTGATGGCGCCGCAAGCCGTGCTGTCGACGCTCGACGGCTTCATCCTGCTGGCGGTGCCGCTGTTCCTGCTGATGTCGAACATCCTGCTCAAGGGCGGCGTCGGCCGGGACCTGTTCGCCGCGTTCCAGGCCTGGGTCGGCCACTGGCCGGGCGGACTGGCGGTCGCCACGCTGATCGCCTGCGGCGTGTTCGCGGCGATCTCCGGCTCGTCGGTCGCCACCGCCGCCACCATCGGCACGGTCGCCATCCCGGAAATGATCTCGCGCGGCTACGAGCGTAAATTCGTCTACGGACTGCTCGCGGCGGGCGGCACGCTCGGCATCCTCATCCCGCCCTCGATCCCGATGATCGTCTACGGCTTCGTTGCCGAGGAATCCGTCATCTCGCTGTTTCTCGCCGGCATCGCGCCCGGCATACTGCTGCTGACGCTGTTCATCGTCTTCTCGATGATCTACGCGCGCTATTTCGGCGGCTATACGCCCGAGCCGCCCGCGAGCTGGGAGGTGCGCCGGGCGGCAACGCTGCGCGCGCTGCCCTCCGTGGCGATGGCGATCCTGATCATCGCGGTGATCTATTCCGGCGCGGCGACGCCGACGGAAGCGGCCGCGGTCGGCTTCGCCTTCGCGCATCGTCATCACCGGCCTCGTCCTGCGCACGCTGACCTGGCGGGCGTTCATGGACGCCGCCTTCGAGGCCATGGCGACCACCGTCGCCATCCTGCTGATCATCGCCGGCGCGAAGGTTTTCGGCAAGGCGATCACGCTCTACCGCATCCCGCAGGACATCTCCGTCTTCATCAGCTCGACGATCGACACCCCGGCGGTCTTCATGATCGTCGTCAGCGGCGTGCTGTTGATCATGGGGCTGGTGTTCGAGGCGCTGTCCATGGTGCTGATCATGACGCCGGTGCTGCTGCCCTCGGCCATGCATATGGGCCTCGATCCGATCTGGTTCGGCGTGTTCATGGTGATCATGGTCGAATGCGCGTTGATTACGCCGCCGGTCGGGCTCAATCTCTATGTGATCCAGGCGGTCGCCAAGGCCGGGCTCGGCGAGGTGGCGCGCGGCGTGCTGCCGTTCCTGCTGCTGATGCTGCTGACGACGCTGCTGCTCTATCTGGTCCCCGACCTGGCGCTTTATATTCCGTTCAAACTGTGAGGTTCGCCATGGCCAATCCGGCTGAAAACGCACCCGCCGCCCGGCTCCGCGCTCTGCTCGGCGAGAAGCGGCTGCATGTGATGCCCTGCTGCTTCGACGCGCTGTCGGCCAAGCTGATCGCGCAAGGCGGCTTCGAGCTGACCTTCATGTCGGGCTTCGCCGCCTCGGCCAGCCGCATCGGCGCGCCGGACCTGGGGCTGATGTCCTATGCCGAGGTGCTCGACCAGGCGCGCAATATCTGCGACGCGGTCGACATTCCGGTGATCGGCGACGGCGACACCGGCTATGGCAACGCGATGAATGTCCGGCGCACGGTGGCGCGGTTTCGCCAAGGCCGGATGCGCGGCGGTGATGATCGAGGACCAGCTTGCGCCCAAGCGCTGCGGCCACACGCCGGGCAAGGCGGTGGTCGGGCGCGAGGAGGCGTTCGACCGCATCCGCGCCGCTGTCGACGCGCGCGCCGAGGGCCGCGACATCCTGATCCTGGCGCGCACCGACGCGCGCCACGAGCATGGGCTCGGCGAGGCGATCGAGCGGGCGGCGCGGTTCCACGAGCTGGGCGCGGACATCCTGTTCGTCGAGGCGCCGAAGACCGAGGCCGAAATGCGCGAGGTCTGCGCCTCGCTGCCGGGGCCGAAAATGGCCAACATCGTCGAAGGCGGCGAGACGCCGAACCTGCCCCAGGAGGCGCTCTCCGACATCGGCTACGCGCATCGCCGCCTACCCGCTGACGCTGATGTCCGCGGCGATGAAGGCGATGACGGCGGCGCTCGAGGCGCTCAAGGCCGATGCCCCGCGCGAGGCGCTGCTGATGGACTTCGCCGAAACCCGCCGGCGCATCGGATTTGACGACTATTATGAGAGGTCCGAGAGTTATTCGTCCGCTTACAGATAGCACTTTGGGGCAGGCAGTTGCCCCCGAGGATCAAATCGGTTCTAGAGTCTCTTATCGGAACAGGCCTAGGAAACGTGTGTTGCCAGCCAGTTGGACATCGCTTCCTTCCTTCATCATAAGTGCGATCTTTTGAGTCCTTCAGCAAAGCTGGGCGTCTTCCATGTCGTTCGATACTGCTCAAAGTAGGGCGAGTATAATGAAATGACCTCGAACGCATAAGGAGATAGTTGCTCCCTTACAACGGCGCCAGCGCAGAGATTTGACTTAATGCATAAGTACACCAAGTCATAATATTCCACAATTCTCAATATGCCGGCCTGTATTTTGTTCTCTTTATCTGCTTGGATAAATTTTAGTATGAGCTGTCGATGAAATCCGGAGGGAGATTTTTTTCATTTAGCCTGTTGTTTTGTATTAATTGGAGAATTGGCCATGTTACATCAATTCTGGCTTGCCGCAAATCCTGGGAGCTAAAGATTTTTACATATTCAAACGAGACATTTTTCTGATCCGATTTCTCTCGATCAAAGTACTCAAGTACTGCGATGATAACGCCAAAAGCAATAACCAATTGAGCCGCGACTTCTAGGAAGCGGAATATTTTTTCCATTCTACTGCCCCCCAGACGCACAAGGACTCTTGGGTAGTTTGATAAATGGGTCGGACTGAGGGATTTGAAACCCTTTAAGACACGCCAGATCTTTTCTTGTATAGATGAGCACCTGCGCTTGAGCCCGTCTGGGTCGGATCTCCACGAAGAGTCTGTGTCAGCATCGCAGAACACACACCCCTTCGGATCAAAGGGTGTTAGACGCCCATTGCGCTTGTTGACTTGGCGAAACGCGTTGTTCTCGTCATTTGCCGCGACCGCTTCTAACCCAGAACATTGGCTAAGATCGATTATTTGCGGGTCGTCTTTGCGGGATAAATACATGTCCAGCTTCCCGAGCAGGCACAATCCTTGCGATCGGGAGACGATCCAATAATCCAGCTCCCCTTGGGCGCGAGCATTGTCGACGATTGGCAGGGAAGACACTAAGCAAATGAGTGCAAAACCGAGGCGAGAAATCAATCTATCCTCCATTCGCGCAAAATAAATCGCAGTATAATAGCAAAATTTTCGAATGAGGATAGTGCTAAGCCGAAGCTATCGGCAATAATTCCAAAAAATTGTAAGACGGTTTTGGCATCGCAAGCGGCTTTGTCCGCGCTCGATCATGCAGCCTTCCGATAAACCCAGATGCCCGGCCGGCGGCAGGTTGATCCAGACGCGGCAATAGCGCTCGGCGCTCAGATCGAGCGCGTCGCAGATCCGCTCCGGCACCGGGCTGCTCTGCCGGTAGGTGAACTGCACGAAAACGCCGCCCGGCTCCAGCACGGACAGGCTGTTGCGCAGGATCGCCATGATCGTCTTCCGCTGAACAGGCGCATCGGCAGGGTCGACACGATCGCGCCGACCGCCGGGCCGTTGCGGTCCCGCCAGAGCGTTGCCAGATCCTGGGCCGGGGCAATGATGACGTCGACATCCGGGAATGTCCGCCGCAGATGGCCGCCGAGCTTGGCGTCGAGTTCCAGAAGTGAGCGCGTCGCTCGCCACGCCGTGCCGGAGAAGCTGCCGCGTCACCGCCCCGGTTCCGGCGCCCAGTTCGACGACATGGTCCGGCGGGCCGCTCGGCAATGGCCCAGCTCATCGCCCGCCCGACGAACGGGCTGGAGGGAAACAGACTGCAGATCTGCCGGAAATTCTGAAGCGACCGGCCCCACAACAGCAGCGGGCCTTCCGCGCGCGCGACGAGCTCAGCGAACTGATCGTTTTTCGACATTCATGGCGTTCTTTCGCAGGAGAGCTGTCTGCGGATCGGGGCGCATCCGGGGGTGATTAGCACCGCTGCGCAACACTTTGATGACCGACCGCGAACGACTCGGTTGACTAAGCAGACATTCATAGGCTGCCCAATGAATGCCCGCTTAAATTCGTTTGTTTCCGGAGAGTTTTTCGCAAAACCGAGAGGGCACTTTTCCGAACTCTGCTTAGGCGTGCGGATTATCCCCGCATCGCCCGACATGCGACGCTCTGGCAAGGTCTTCCGCCCCCGCCGCGCTGGCATTAACGGGGTAATTCTGATAAAACTTCAGGGCTTCGGTTAGAGCGGAGCCGGTTGCTGCCAGGGCACCGTTAATATTGCGTCTTGTCGACAATATAATAAGAAGGGGATGCGCCGGTTCTTCAGCGATCCAATTCGCCAGGGCTTCCATTATCGCCCGGTATCGCAGTAATATAGGGCCTGGAAGACGTATTTTTTGCTTCCCTTCCCTTATTCTTGCAGCCGCCGCTATTAGGCATTCTCTCTAAGAACGCACACAACACGGAAAGCAGGGGATGGCAACGATCATATCCAACGGAGCTTACAAGGGTATCGACGATGTCGATGTGTCCGGCAAACGCGTGATCGTCCGGGCCGACCTCAACGTTCCTCTTTCACACGGCCAGGTGAGCGATGCGACGCGGATCGAAAGGCTGATCCCGACGCTCGAAGCGCTTTCCGATCGCGGCGCCAAAGTCATTGTCGTCTCCCATCTCGGCCGGCCCAAGGCGCAGAAAACGCCGGAATTCTCGCTTCGCCCGGTCGCAGACAAGCTCGATGCGATGATGAGCGGCAAATCGGTGCGCTTCGTGGCGGACTGCATCGGCGCGGAAGCCAGGAGCGCCATCTCGGCGATGCAGCCGGGCGATATCGTCGTGCTGGAGAACCTGCGATTTTACGCCGGCGAGGAAAGCAACGATCCCGATTTCGTCGCCGAGCTGGCCAGCCTCGGCGATATTTTCGTCAACGACGCCTTTTCCGTTTCGCACCGTGCCCACGCCTCGGTCTACGGCATCGCGCATAAGCTGCCCTCCTACGCGGGACCGCAGATGCGCGCCGAGCTGGAGGCATTCCAGCTGGTCCTGGAGCTGCCGAAGCGTCCCGTCGCCGCGATCGTCGGCGGCGCGAAGGTTTCGACCAAGATCCCGCTGCTGACCAATCTCGCGCCGAAGGTCGAAATGCTGATCATCGGCGGCGGCATGGCCAACACCTTCCTTCACGCCCAGGGCTATCCGGTCGGCAAGTCTCTGTACGAGCCCGATTTCGCCGAGACGGTCGAGGAGATCATGTCGCGGGCGGCGGAAACCGGATGCCGGATCGTGCTGCCGACCGACGGGGTCGTGGCCAAGGTCTTCGAACCGAATGCGCCGCACAGCGTTTACCCCGTCACCGGAACTCCGGATGACGGCCTGATCCTCGATATCGGGCCGAAATCGGTTCGGGATTTCGGACAACGGATCAGAAGCGCGAAAACTCTGTTGTGGAATGGACCTGTCGGCGCTTTCGAAACGCCTCCCTTTGGGGCAGGAACATTCGAGCTGGCGAAGTTGGCCGCCGAACGCACCGAAAACGGCAACCTCGTCTCGGTGGCAGGCGGCGGCGATACGGTTGCCGCGTTGAATGCAGCCGGCGTAACCGACCGCTTCACCTATGTGTCGACGGCCGGCGGCGCATTCCTGGAATGGTTAGAAGGGCGCGAATTGCCGGGCGTCGTCGCGCTGGCGCAAACGCGGAACGTTGCCCAATAAGGAGATTGAACAGTGGCAAGAATTACATTGCGGCAGCTTCTGGATCATGCCGCCGAGCACGGCTATGGCGTGCCGGCTTTCAACATCAACAATATGGAGCAGGGCCTCGCCATCATGGCGGCCGCCAAGGAGACCGACAGCCCGGTCATCATCCAGGCCAGCCGCGGCGCGCGCGCCTATGCTCATGACCTGATGCTCGCCAAGATGATGGAAGCGCTGGAGGACATCTATCCGAACATCCCGCTCTGCCTGCATCAGGACCACGGCAACAATCCAGCCACCTGTCTTTCCGCCATTCAGCACGGTTTCACCTCGGTGATGATGGACGGCTCGCTGAAGGAAGACGCCAAGACGCCCGGCGATTACGACTACAATGTCGGCGTCACCAAGACGGTCGCCGACATGGCGCATTTGGTCGGCGTATCGGTGGAAGGCGAGCTGGGCGTGCTCGGCTCGCTGGAAACCGGCGTGGGCGACAAGGAGGACGGCCACGGCTTCGAGGGCAAGCTGTCCCGCGACATGCTGGTCACCGATCCGGACGAGGCCGCGAAGTTCGTCGCCGAGACCAAGGTCGACGCGCTGGCCGTCGCCATCGGCACCTCGCACGGCGCTTACAAGTTCACCCGCAAGCCGACCGGCGAAGTGCTGGCGATGGATGTGATCGAGAAGATCCACTCCAAGCTGCCGAATACCCATATCGTCATGCACGGCTCCTCCTCGGTGCCGCAGAACCTGCTCGAGGAGATCAACGCCAATGGCGGCGAGATCCGCGAGACCTATGGCGTGCCGGTCGAGGAGATCGTCCGCGGCATCAAGCACGGCGTGCGCAAGGTGAACATCGACACCGACCTGCGCCTCGCCGCCACCGCCGCGATCCGCGACGTGCTGTTCCACAACAAGGGCGAGTTCGACCCGCGCAAATATCTCAAGCCCGCGATCGCCGGCATGCAGAAGATCTGCAAGGAGCGCTTCGAGCAGTTCGGCACAGCGGGCAATGCCGGCAAGATCCGCGTCATCCCGCTTGCCGAGATGGCCAAGCGCTACGCGTCCGGCGAACTCGATCCGCGGATCGGCACGGCAAAGGCGGCATAAGCACAATGAAGCAGCGCCCGATCGTTATCGCGCCTTCCATCCTGTCTGCAGATTTCGCGCGCCTCGGCGAAGAGGTGCGCGCAATCGACGACGCCGGATGCGACTGGGTCCATGTCGATGTGATGGACGGCCATTTCGTGCCCAACATCACCATCGGCCCCGATGTCGTGAAGGCGCTGCGCCCGCACAGCAATAAGGTCTTCGACGTCCATCTGATGATCGAGCCCTGCGATCCCTATCTGGAGGCGTTCGCCAAAGCCGGCTCCGACATCATCACCGTGCACGCCGAAGCCGGCCCGCATCTCGACCGCTCGCTGGCCGCGATCCGCGGGCTCGGCAAGAAGGCCGGCGTGCTCGCTGACGCCGTCGACGCCCGAGAGCGCCATCGAATATGTGCTCGACAAGCTCGACCTGATCCTGGTGATGACGGTCAACCCCGGCTTCGGCGGGCAGGCTTTCATCCCTGCGCAATGCGAGAAGATCAGACGGCTGAAGGCCATGATCGCCGGCCGTCCGATCGACATCGAGGTGGACGGCGGCATCAACGCCGAAACCGTCGACCAGGTCGCGCGCGCCGGTGCAAACGCCATCGTCGCCGGCTCCGGCGTCTTCAAGGGCGGCGACTATCGCGGCAATATCACCGCCATCCGCCAAAATGCCCAGAAGACCTGCGGACTGCTGGTTTAGAACTCAAGAGCACGATTTTCCCCTGCCGCACTCTGACCGGAGGCGGCACGGGGGCGTTCGCTCTCCACCCCCCAGAAAACCTATGTATTGAAGATGCCGCTGTGCTTCCCGCGGGGTCTGCCGGCTACGCGTGATTGTCCCTGTATAAGAGCGTGGATAGTGAGGAATTAGGCTGGCTTCGATTTAAATAATCATTCACTCAAGCCTATCCTACGCATGAAATATTCAAAGCAACCGCATTTCGACGATCCGCTTTAATTGAGATAAATTTTATGTATTCTTCAGAGGCGGAAGCTGTGAGCGCTTTCGAGCCCGAGCCATGCACAGTTGAACCGGGACCAAGCCCCAGCCGGCGGATTGAATATCTGGATGGGTTGCGGGGCCTTGCGATCGCTATCGTTCTGCTATTCCATGGATATTGCCGATGGCCCGAGCTGTATCCCTTCGGAGCGGCATATGCCGGATCTCCGGTAGACACGGATATTACCGGCGTCCAACTCTTCTTCATGATCTCCGGCTTCGTGATCTTGATGTCGGCCGAAGCGACCAGGACGCTGACGTCGTTTATTTATAAACGATGGATTCGGCTATTTCCGGCAATGCTGGCCTGCTCGCTCTTTGTGTATTTCACGGCAAGCTTGTTCCCTGAGCGGCCGAGAGGCGCCATCGACATCTTTGACCTGCTGCCGGGGCTATCGCTATTGAGCGACAAAGCCTGGTTCATGTTTTCCTACTTTGGAATACACCCAAAATCGATCGAAGGCGCGTTCTGGTCGCTCTATATCGAAGTCCGGTTTTATGTGATCTTCGGATCGGCCTATTTCCTGTTCGGCCGGAAGACCGCGCTCGGTGTGCTGGCCGCGCTGTTCTTGGCTCCCTGCTCTTCACCGGCCTCAACGCTGAACAATCGCACATGCTCCCCGAAGCTATCGGTCGGATACTAACCGCCGTCGATGTCCGGCTTCATATGGAGCGTATTCTCGAAATGCTCGGTGCGCCGCATTTCGGCTGGTTCTTCGCTGGGGCGATCTACTATCTTTATTCCTTCGGTGGCCGCAAACGCGACTTCGCGCTCGCGTTGGCAGCAACCCTTGCAAGCTCGCTGGCGTCCCCCGACGGGGCCACGCCGCGCCTGTTCATTTCCGCAGTTTTCGCGCTCACCATCGCCTGGAGACCAATGCAGACCGCTTTGGCGAATCCGGTCCTGTTGTTTCTCGGCTTTATCAGCTACCCGCTCTACCTTTTGCACGAGAATATGCTGGTTGCGATGATCGTGAAACTGGGAGCCGCGATGCCGTCGCTTCCGTCGATCTTAATGCCCATCCTGCCGATGGCCGTAGTGATTGGCTTTGGCTTCGTCTTTGCCCGCTATGGAGAGCCGATCGCGAGGCAATTCGTGGTGAGTGCCGTGTCCATCGTCCGCCGCAGATCGCTCCGCACGGCGGCGCTTTAGCGTGTTGCAAGAGGCGCGCGGCCGAAGCCGCGTGCCGGACGGTTTCAGGCGTCGGCCTTTTTCAGTAGGTCCGCCTCGATCTCGCGGCGCAGCTTGAACGCCGCACTGGTCTCGTCGACGTCGACGTCGTTCCAGCCGATCAGCTCGCCTTCCGGGATGGCCCGCTTCAGCGTCACATTATGGGCGAGGCCCAGCGGGAGATAGCCGGCGGCCACGGATTTCAGCGCCGGCCGCAGCGTGCCGGAGACCGTATATCCGCCCTCGCCGTCGAGCAGGTCGCCGACCGCGAGGTCCTTCTTCGCCATTGCCGGAACGTCCGCCTTGAACGACATCGCCGCGCCGGTCGGCTCGCCGCGCAGCCCGACCGAGGCCACCGACACCGGCAATTCGAGCCCGATCAGATGCCAGCGTTTATACGCGGCGACATAGCGGCCGGACGGGTCGGTGAAGACCTTATATTCCTCGAAGCAATTGCGCAGATAGTCGGTATCGCCCTCGACGCAGACCCAGACGCCCATGCGGATGTCGTAAGGGATCGGCTCGCCTTCGGGGGTCAGCGAGGAAATCACCTCGACCATGCCCTTGTGATCGAGCTGGCCGCCTTCGGAGCGCGGCCGCATCAAGGTCGGGATGTCCTCGATCGAGCCGGGCGGATAGGCGAGCCCCGCCTCCGGCGCGTCGAGGCCGGTGGCATTGGCGATGGCCGCGGACTCGATCGCCGGTTTCGACCCGTCCAGAAAGGATGTGAACATTTTCGGGTTCAGCCGGCCGCGCTCGGCCTGTTCGCGGCTCAGGCCCCAATGGTCCCAGACGGTGTCCGGCGTGGCGAGCCGGTAGTGCGGCAGCCATTTGTGCCCGCGGCCGGCGGCGACCACGGTGAAGCCGCAGGTGCGTGCCCAGTCGACGAGGTCGCAGACCAGCGCCGGCTGATCGCCATAGGCCATGCTGTAGATCACTCCGGCTTCGCGCGCCTTCTGCGCCAGTCCCGCCCCGCAGAACGCATCGGCCTCCACGGTCACGTTGATGACGTGTTTGCCCTCGGCAAAGGCGGCGAGGCTATGCTCGACAGCCGCCAGCGGATTGCCGGTGCACTCGATGATGATCTCGATCGTCGGATGAGCGATGAGCGCGCGCCAGTCGTCGCCGATATGGGTCGTGCCGTGGCTTGCCGCATCGTCGAGGCTGCGCGCGCCGTACCGGTCCTCCTCCCAGCCGACCAGAGCCAGATTCGAGCGGGCCCGGTCCGGCGCGAGATCGGCGATGCCGACGAGGTGAATGCCGGGCAGGCGGCGGGCCTGAGCCAGGAACATGGAGCCGAATTTCCCGGCGCCGACCATCCCGACCCGGATCGGCTTGTCATCCGCGGCGCGTTGCCGGAGTTTGGCGAACAAATTCATCAGGCGAAACCTCCATTGACGATGGCGGGCACAAATTTTCGTCTTCCACCGACGGAGCCCCGCGCAGCCGGTTTCATCCGGCCGCGAGTGTCAAAGGAAGCATGCCCTTTCGCAGAGATTGCCAGAAATTACGCCGGGCGTCCCGGCTCGATGTTGGGGCCACGCGCCGCCCCGGTGGCGCGGGCGGTCAGGATACCGCGCGCCACGCATTGCCGTCGGCGAAGCGTTCGAAGTCCTCCGCGCTAAGCGGCTGAGCGAAATAGAAGCCCTGCACGGTGGTGCAGCCCATCTGCCGCAGCAGATTGACCTGCTCGCGCGACTCCACGCCCTCGGCCGTTACCGCGATCCCCTGCGACAGGCCGATCTCGATGATCGCCTTGACCAGATTCTTCTGCCGCTCCGACCGCGTCAGCGACGACACGAGCTTCCGGTCGATCTTCATACGGCTCGGCTTGAGCTTCAACAGGCTGACGATCGAGGCGTGCCCGGTGCCGAAATCGTCCACTTCGATGTCGATGCCCAGCTCCTTGATCGCGGCGACCCTGCGGCCGAGCTCCTGGTCGTCATCGTCGTCGAGGAAGATCGATTCCAGGATTTCGAAGGACAGCCGGCCGGGCTCAAGTTGGAGATCGCGGAGATCGGTGATGAGGTCGGGATCGCGCAGCCGGCGCGCGGAAATGTTCACCGACACTTTCGGCACGAACGGCCCGGCCGCCCGCCAGCGAGCGAGATCTTCGAGCGCCCGCTCCATCAGCATCTTGTCGATCGCGGCGACGGCGTTCAGATCCTCGGCAACGGCCAGGAACGCCATGGGTTGGACGATGCCCTTGTCCGGATGGCGCCAGCGCACCAGCGCCTCCACGCCGACAATGTCCAGCGAAGCGGCATCGAATTGCGGCTGATAGAACGGTATGAATTCGCGATGTTCCAGCCCGCGGAGAATATCGTCCGCGGTGCGCTTGCGCGCGACGACATCGCGCTGCAGGTCTTGGGAGAAGAATTCGAAGCAGTTGCGCCCTTGCGCTTTTGCCCGATGGAGCGCGATATCCGCGTTGACCATCAGAGCCTTGGTATCGATCGGCCTTCCCCAGGCCACGGCGATGCCGATGCTGGCGCCTGTTCGGCAGAGATGGCTTCCGAACCTGACCGGCTGGTGGAGCGCCTTGAGGAGGTTCGCCGCCAGCGCGCTGAGGCGTTTTGGCCCTTCCGCAGACGAGGACGCGAGTACGAACTCGTCGCCGCCCACCCTGGCGATATGATCCTCGGGCTCCACGACCGAACGCAGCATCTGGGCGACGTGCTGGAGGACATAATCGCCGGCGGCATGGCCGAGCGTGTCGTTGATCTGTTTGAACCGATCGAGATCGATATGCAGAAGCGCGAGCGACCGGCCGGCATTGGCGCAGCGCACCGCCGCCTTTTCGAGGACATCGTCCAGATAGCGCCGATTGCCGAGCCCGGTGAGCGGATCATGGATCGCATTGTAGCGGAGTGCGGCGTTCATCTTCTTGAGTTCGGCGTCTGCTTCTTTCTTATCGGAAATGTCCCGCTGAACGATGATGAACTGCTCGACCGAGCCGTCATCGGCGCGGATCGGAGCGATATTGATGTCGGCCCAGAACGGATGACGGTTTTTCGCGTAGCACAAAATTTCCTTCTGCAGGCTCACGCCCTTCTCAAATGCGGCCATCAGGCTGGTCCGCGCTCTCGCGGTCGTCTCGGGGCCAAGGAGCAATGTGTCGATCGCGGAGCCGGCCACATCTTCGAAGTGATAGCCGGTCAGGATGCCGAATGCGCGGTTGACCCAGATGATCCGCCCGTCGGCGTGGGTGATGATGATCGCCTCATTGGCGTATTCGGCGACCCTGGCGAGCTGGCGGGCCTCGGCTTCCCGCAGCGCCAGCTCGGTCCGTTCATTGGCCAGGCTGCGCGACATGGAATTGAAGTGAGCGGCGGTCTCGGACAGCTCGTCGTTTCCCGTGACGCGCACCTGATAGCCTTGCTCACCCGCCGCCAATCGGGTCGCGCCGTCGCGGAGCGCCGTTAGCTGCCGCGTCAGCGCAGCGCCGAGCAGCGTGCCGAACACGGCGACGAGCAGCATTCCGCCAATGCTGATCGATATGTTCCAGAACAAGGCGCGTCGTACGGCGCTTTCCACGCGCCGCGTGTCGATACCGATCTCGACGCTTCCGAACGACGTGCCCGCGATGAGGACGGGTGCCGACACGTCGTAGCGATGATCGGCATGGGTGGATTCGAAACCGGCGTCGGGATGAAACCGCTCCGCCAGCACGACGCGGTTGCCTGCGCTCGACAATTCGCGTCCGCTCGGATTGCGGATGCGGACATACACGAAGTCCGGATTGGCCAGGATGTTCGCCGACATCGCGTCCAGCGTGGCGAGGTCGAGGGCAACCAGGGAATTGGCGATTACGCTGGAAAAGAGCTTTGCCGCGCCCTGAGCCCGCTCGACGAACTGGGTCGTCGCCGTCCCGCCGAAATTGACATAGTTCGTGATTGTCAGGATCGACAGGACGAACAGCTCGATGGCGGCGATGCCGATGATGGTTTTCAGTCGAAAGGACACCCCCGACCTCCGCTTTTGATGCCGGAGCCCGCTCTGGAGATATTCAGTCGCCGGATGTCGTCCCACTCCTTGTCGCTGGCGCGCTCAAAGCGATCGATGCCGAGCTTTTCCAGCGCGGGCGACGGCGTCTCGCCGAGGGCGACGACGGCGGCCGTGACGCGCTCCGTGGTCCAATTGTCCATCGCCGGCGAGGCGGCAAGGGCGTGCGGCGTATAGGCGTGGGTGGTGTAGATGATCTTGAGATTGTCCCGGATTTCCCCCGGCACGTTGTCGAACGTCCGCATGATCCCGCCACCTGCAGGCACGAGGCCACTGGCAACCGCCCGGTACACCGAGTTGTGCGAATTCACGAAACGCGGCGATATCGTCAGCCCGGCGGCTGCTATTTCCGCTCGCGGCAGGAGGGTGGCGCCGAAGGCCGCCGGGGCCGGGAACGCCACTTCGAGGCCGTCAAGGTCTTTCAACTCGACGACCGGACCATCCCGCTTTGCGACGACGATGCCCTGCAAACGTTGGGTGCTGTGCGCCAGCGCCCTGTATCCGGAGATCTCCGCCATCACCACATAGTGGTAAGGATTCATATACGCCAAATCGAAAACGCCGGCTTCGAGACAGGTCTCGAAGGTTGGAATATCGTGTGCGGTGGCGAATTCGATGTTGAGGCCGGTCCTGTGTCTGAGCTCGTCGATAAGCGGGGTCCAGGCCTCGGCGACGCGGCTGGCCGATTGCTGCGGGACGATGCCGAACAGGATCGGCTTACTATCGTTCGCAGCGCGGGCCCGGGCGGAGAGCGCAGCCAAAAATGCAATCGCGGCCAGCACCGAACGGCCGACCGGCGTCAAAAGTCGTGTCGCGTTCTTGGTGCGATACATGGCTTGCGGTCGCCGGTCCCCATATGGTGCGGATCTCCGGCAAGCATAGGCCGATAGTGTTGCAGCCCTCTGAAGCGCGGGCGGCGGATTTGAGTGGAGTTTTAGCCGTCCGCGGGCCGGGCCCTGGCTATCGGCGGGTGAGCGGCGTGCGTATCACCCGGCAAGCTGCATCGCGTGCCACTTCAAATGGTCTTCGATGAAGGTCGCTATGAAGAAATAGGAATGGTCGTACCCCGGCTGCATGCGCAGTGTCACCGGCTGGCCGACGCGGGCGCAAGCCTCCTTGAACAGCTCCGGCCGCAATTGCTCGGCGAGGAAGTTGTCCTTGTCGCCCTGGTCGATGAGGATATGCGCGCCTGACGGCATCTTCTCCACGAGCTGCGTGGCGTCGTAGGCGGCCCAGTCGGCGCGGTTTTCGCCGAGATATTGCGTCAGCGCCTTCTGGCCCCAGGGCACCTGGCTCGGTGCGACGATCGGCGAGAACGCCGAGACCGAACGGTAAAGGTCGGGATGCTTGAAATGGATGGTGAGCGCGCCGTGGCCGCCCATGGAATGGCCGAAAATCCCGCGTTTCGCCTGATCGATGGCGAAATTCGCGGCGATCAGCGCCGGCAGCTCGGTTGCGATATAGCTGTACATCCGGTAATGCCGCGACCAGGGCTCCTGCGTGGCGTCGAGATAGAAGCCCGCGCCCTTGCCCATGTCATACTGCCCTTCGGCATCGGCGACGTCGTCGCCTCGCGGGCTGGTATCCGGCGCGACCACGATCACGCCGATCTCGGAGGCAACCCGCTGCGCGCCCGCCTTGACGACGAAGTTTTCCTCCGTGCACGTAAGGCCGGATAAAAACGTCAGGACCGGCAGGGGGCGGTCTTTCGCCTGCGGCGGCACGAAGACGCCGAACCGCATCGGACAGTGACAGGTCTCGGACTGGTGCTCGTAGACGCCCTGTACGCCGCCGAAGCACTTTTGCTCGCTGATCGTTTTCATGGCGGCAAGATAGCACAAGGCCGGGAGCGGAGTCGTCTTTGTGCGTCCAGGCGGGGAAGTTTTCCACCCGCGCTCGGGGCGGAGAAATCCGCACCGAATTTCATCTCCGGGTCAACGCGATAACGGCCAAGCTATTAAATTATTTCAATAAATTCCAAGAAAACGGCGCCAGCGCCCTAGATCGCCGAAGCGGGCGCGCATTCTTTCTCGGCAGGGCAATGCTCTATTGACCAATGCGCAAAAGGCTGGCGTCCCTCGCGCGTTGCAGACAAAAAGAAGGGGCCGGCGAAGGCCCCTTCCTTGCGCCTGTGTCAGGCCCCGGCCCAATAAGGGTCGCTACCGTAATGGGCATGAACCCGTTCCTCCCACCGGCGGTCGCTCCAGCTATTGTCGGTGAATTCGGGAGCGTCGCGAAGCTGGTCTTCGGTGATGCCGGTGATGTAGCCTTCCAGCTCGGTGTCGTATTTCAGGGCATCCCACGGAATCGGATAGTGGCTGTGGCCGAAGCCGAGGAAACCGCCGAAACTCATGACCGCGCAAGTAATCTTGCCGGAAAGTTTGTCGATCATCAGGTGGTCGATCTCGCCGACTTCATCGCGGGTAACGCCGTAAACCTTCGTGCCTTCGACATCTTCGCTGGAAATCAGAAGATGATTCGGATGAACCGTGACGTCAGCCATTTATTGTCCTCCAGTATTTCTTTCTGGCAATACAAACGCTCCCGCTAAGGTCATGGTTCCTGGATATTTTTCTTAGGTATGCGAGGTCACCCGGCGTGGCATCGCTCCGGGAACGGCGGTTGAGACGCCCTGAGAGGAGCGGAAAATACCGCGTTGCACAAAACTCTTCGCATGCGCAAAATAACGGCATGGACCCCAATCCGCTCTCCGTCATGGTCATCGACGAAAACGGCGCCCGCGCCTCGATCATCGAGGCGGGGTTGCGCAATGCCGGGCATGACAGGGTCACGGTGTTGACCGACGTGACCGGCATTGCGCGCCAGATCGCGGAGATCGACCCCGACGTCATCGTCATCGACCTGGGCAATCCCAACCGCGACATGCTCGAGAACATGTTCCAGTTGACCCGCGCGGTAAAGCGGCCGACGGCAATGTTCGTCGACAGGTCGGACCGGGCATCCATCGAAGCGGCGATCGACGCCGGCGTCTCGGCCTATATCGTCGACGGCTTGCGCGAGGAGCGGGTGAAGCCGATCCTCGACATGGCCGTCAGCCGGTTCAATGCGTTCTCGCGCATGCAAAGGGAGCTGGACGAGGCCCGAAGCGAGCTGGAAGGCCGCAAGATCATCGACAAGGCCAAGGGTATTCTGATGCAATCCCGGGGCATGACCGAAGAGGCCGCCTATCAGCTTCTGCGCAAGACGGCGATGAACCAGAACCGCAAGATCGCCGACATCGCGCAGAGCCTGGTGACGGCGGCGAAGCTGCTGGGGGAGTAGGAACACGAGCATGGCCGGCCAGGACTTGAGAAATATCGTCGCCGGCTTCCTGCCTTTGGTGGACGCTGCGCTGCTGATCGCCGCAAAGGAGAAGGGCTTCGCCGGGCGCGAGGGCATCGCGCTGACGCTCGCCCGCGAGACGTCGTGGGCCAATATCCGCGACCGCATGGCCGTGGGGCATTTCCAATGCGCTCATATGCTGGCACCGATGCCGATCGCGGCACGGCTCGGGCTGACGCCGCTGCCGGTGGACATCATCGCCCCGATGGCGCTCGGGTTGGGCGGCGATGCGGTGACCGTCTCCAGGGCGCTGCACGACGAGCTGACCGGCGCGGGCCCTCTGTCGGGTCTCGGCGCCGGAGCCGCAGGCAGCGCGCTTGCCGCCGTCATCGCCAGGCGCCGCGAACAGGGCAGGCCGAAGCTGGTTTTCGCCGTCGTCCATCCCTACTCCGCGCATAATTACGATCTGCGCTACTGGCTGCACGCGAGCGGCATCGCGCCGGACCGCGACGTGGAGATCGTCATCGTCGCGCCGCCATTGCTGCCGGACGCGCTCGGCCAGCACCGGATCGACGGGTTCTGCGTCGGCGAGCCGTGGAGCTCGGTGTCGGTGCGGGACGGCAGCGGCGTCATCATTACCTGCAAGGCGGCGATCTGGCGTTCAAGCCCGGAAAAGGTGCTCGGCGTAAGCGCCTCTTTCGCGGAAAAGGAGCCGCATCTGGTCGACGCCATGGTGCGGGCGCTCTATGCCGCCGCGCAATGGTGCTCCGAGCCCGCCAACCGCGAGGACCTTGCCGCCATCCTCGGACGGCCTGACTATATCGACGTGCCGCGCGAGGTGCTGATGCCGGCTTTGTCCGGCGAGATCGCGCTGGGCGACGGCCAGGTCGTCCACGATCCCGATTTCTTCATGCCCTTCGACCGCGCGGCGACCTTCCCCTGGACGAGCCACGCGGTGTGGTTCTACTCGCAGATCGTGCGGTGGGATCAGGCGCCCTGGAGCGCGGAGAACGCCGCGCGCGCCGTCGAGATCTATCGCCCCGACATTTATCGGCGGGCGCTGGCGGGCCTCGGCGTGCCGCTGCCGACCGCGGACTCCAAGGTCGAGGGCGCGCTGTCCGATACGCATGCCGTGAGCGCCACCGGCGGCAGCCTCCTGCTCGGCCCCGACGGCTTTTTCGACGGCCGCGTGTTCGATCCCGAGCAGGTGCGGGAGTATGTCGAAAGCCAGCGCGCCGCGCCTGCGCCGAAAGCGGTCTGAGCAGTCCGGCACGCACAACGAATGGACAGCGCCGGATCACGATTTGTGCAGACGATCCGGCCGCCGACGCCGCACTCCTCCACCCCCTCTCCGACTAAGCCATTGAAAAATCGCGCGATGCCGCCGGCAACCCGAATTGGCACACGCCGTGCCTATAGCCTGGCGTGCCGATCGGTGGCGATTTCTACGGAGGGATCGCTTATCGCAGAGGCAAGTTGAATTCGCGTCCAATGCTGGGCGCTATCGGCAAAGCCGCCAAATCGACTTCGACCCGGATGCATCGACGGGGCGAATGTTCGGTCTGGCGGCTTTTTTTATTGTCCGGCGCCAAGAGTGCGGACCGACAGGAGACAGACACATATGCTTAGCCTCACATTCGCCCGGCGAACGTTTCTGGCTGCAGGGCTTGCGCTCGCTGCGGCAGCGGCGGTGCCGCAAGGCCCCCGCGCCGAGACGCTGGTTCCGGAAAAGGACGAGCTGAAATTCGGCTTCATCAAGCTGACTGACATGGCTCCGCTCGCCATCGCCAAGGAGATGGGCTTCTTCGAGGAGGAAGGCCTCTACGTCACGCTGGAGCCGCAGGCCAACTGGAAGGTGCTGCTCGACCGCGTCATCACCGGCGAGCTCGATGGCGCGCATATGCTGGCCGGCCAGCCGCTCGCGGCGACCATCGGCTTCGGCACCAAGGCCCACATCGTCACGCCCTTCTCCATGGACCTCAACGGCAACGGCATCACCGTGTCGAACGAGGTCTGGGAGATGATGAAGAAGAACATCCCCGCCGGCCCGGACGGCAAGCCGCAGCACCCGATCAAGGCGGACGCGCTGAAGCCCGTCATCCAGAAGTTCAAGGCCGACGGCAAGCCCTTCAATATGGGCATGGTGTTCCCGGTCTCGACGCACAATTACGAGCTGCGCTACTGGCTCGCCGCGGGCGGCATTCACCCCGGCTTCTACTCCAAGACCGACATCAGCGGCCAGATCCAGGCCGACGCGCTGCTCTCCGTGACGCCGCCGCCGCAAATGCCCTCGACGCTCGAAGCCGGCACGATCAACGGCTATTGCGTCGGCGAACCGTGGAACCAGCAGGCCGTGTTCAAGGGCATCGGCGTGCCGGTGGTCACCGATTACGAGATCTGGAAGAACAATCCGGAGAAGGTCTTTGGGCTGACGAAGGAGTTCACCGAGAAATATCCCAACACCACCCTCGCTATCGTCAAGGCGCTGATCCGCGCGGCGATGTGGCTCGACGAGAACGACAACGCCAATCGGATGAAGGCGGTCGAAATCCTGTCGCGCTCCGAATATGTCGGCGCCGACAAGGAGGTGATCGCCAATTCGATGACCGGCACGTTCGAATATGAGAAGGGCGATAAGCGCGAGGTCCCGGACTTCAACGTCTTCTTCCGCCACAATGCGACCTACCCCTATTACTCCGACGCAATCTGGTATCTGACGCAGATGCGCCGCTGGGGCCAGGTCGCCGAGCAGAAGGACGACGGCTGGTACGCCGAGACGGCGAAGTCGGTCTATCTGCCGGACATCTATCTGAAGGCCGCCCAGCTTCTCGTCGACGACGGCAAGGCGAAGAAGGCGGACTTCCCGTTCGGCTCCGACGGCTATCGCGAGCCGACGCCCGCCGCCGACATGATCGACGGCATCCCCTATGACGGACGCAAGCCGAACGCTTACATCGACTCGCTCCCGATTGGCCTGAAGTCCAAGCAGACCGTCGAAGGCAACAAGGTCGCGGGCGGCTAGAGCCGATGGCTGCAACCGGGCCGGCGCGCTCCTGCGCCGTCCCCGACGGCCGTCAGGCCGAGCCGGGATCCATTCGCACCACCGATGGCCGAGACCCGATGAGAGTCGAGTTGGCCCCGGCTCGACGGCCAGGGCGACGAAGAAGCCGGAAGCCATCGCAATACCAGACCATTCAGGAATTTTGATCATGGCATACATCACCGACGCAATCGCAGACGAGACCGCCGCGCCGCGCCGCGAGCGAATCGTCTCCGGCATCGACAAGGCCAGCGGATGGCTCGGTGCCTTCGGCTTCTCCTGGCTGCCGCCGCTGCTCAAGCTCGCCGTCGGCGAGGCCCCGGGCGAGCAGCTCTCGGAATTGAAGCGCACGCTGTTCGTGCCGCTGATCGGCATCGCCGCCTTCCTCGCCGCCTGGACCGTGCTGGCGCCGCAAGTGCAGACCTCGCTCGGCTCCATCCCCGGACCGGTCGAAGTCTGGCAGCAGGCCAAAAATCTCTGGGCGGATCACCTTCGCGAGCGCGACAAGGCCGCGGCGTTCTTCGCCCGCCAGGACGCGCGCAATCAGAAGCTCATCGCCGAAGGACACCCGGAAGCGGTCAAATGGCGCGCCTATACCGGCAAGCCGACCTATATCGACCAGATCGTCACCTCGCTGATCACTGTGGCGCTCGGCTTCATCATCGCCACGCTGATCGCCGTGCCGGTCGGCATCGCCTCCGGCCTGTCGCGCACCTTCAGCGGCGCCATCAATCCGCTGATCCAGATCTTCAAGCCGGTCTCGCCGCTGGCATGGCTGCCGATCGTCACCATGATCGTCGCCGCGGTCTACACCGACCCGGTCGAATGGATGCCGAAATCGCTGCTGGTTTCCGCCGTGACGGTCACGCTCTGCTCCCTCTGGCCGACGCTGATCAACACCGCGCTCGGCGTCGCTTCGGTCGATAAGGATCTGATGAATGTCGGCCGCGTGCTGCAACTGCCGACCCTCCAGACCGTCACCAAGCTGGTGCTGCCGTCCGCTCTGCCGCTGATCTTCACCGGCCTGCGCCTCTCGCTCGGCGTCGGCTGGATGGTGCTGATCGCGGCGGAGATGCTGGCGCAGAATCCGGGGCTCGGCAAATTCGTCTGGGACGAGTTCCAGAACGGCTCCTCGCAGTCCTTCGGCAAGATCCTGGTCGCCGTGTTCACCATCGGCATCATCGGCTTCTTCCTCGACCGGCTGATGTTCGCCCTGCAGCGCGCCTTCACATTCTCGGCCACGCGGTAAGGGGGCGGCGATGCCAATCTTGGAAATCAGCGCGATGTCCAAGCATTACGGCGACGGCGCGAGCCGCACCGATGTGCTGGGCAACATCAATCTCAAGGTCGAAGAGGGCGAGTTCATCGCTATCGTCGGTTTCTCCGGCTCGGGCAAAACGACGCTCATCTCGGCGCTCGCCGGCCTCATCAAGCCGGACGAGGGCGGGGTGATCTTCCGCGGCAAGGAAATCAGCGGGCCGGGGCCGGAGCGCGGCGTCGTGTTCCAGTCCTATTCACTGATGCCCTGGCTGTCGGTGGCCGGCAATGTCGCCCTCGCGGTCGACCGCGTCTTCAAGGCCAAGCCAAGGGCGGAACGGCGCGCCATCGCCGACAAATATATCGAGATGGTCGGCCTCGCCCATGCCAAGGACCGCAAGCCGGCCGAGCTGTCGGGGGGCATGCGCCAGCGCGTCGCCGTCGCCCGGGCGCTGGCCATGCAGCCGGAAGTCCTGCTGCTCGACGAGCCGCTTTCCGCGCTCGACGCGCTGACGCGGGCGAAGCTCCAGGACGAGTTTGCCGCGATCTCGAGCCAAGAGAAGAAGACCATCATCCTCATCACCAACGATGTGGACGAAGCGATCCTGCTTGCCGACCGCGTCATCCCGTTGACGCCGGGGCCGAATGCGACGCTCGGACCGCAGTTCAAGGTCGACCTGCCGCGCCCGCGCGATCGCGCCGACATGAACCACGACAAGGAGTTCATCCGCCTGCGCGCCGAGATCACCAAATATCTCATGGAGGCTGGCGCGGAACGCGGGGCCGACGTCGAGAACGATATCGTGCTGCCGAAGATCGTGCCGATCACGCAAAGGGTCTCCGGCGCGGATGGCCGTACGCATTCCGCGTCGTCCCGGCCCGCGAGCCGGGACCCATTCGCAGATCGGCAAACGCTGCCCGATGATGCAAGGCGAGTAGGCGCCGGCTCGTCGGCCGGGGCGACGGGTTTGCCCGAAGCCTATCTGAAGGCGTCCGCAAGCCCGCGCGAGGACCGCTACCTGGAATTCAGCCAGCTGAAGAAAGTCTATCCGACGCCGAAAGGCCCGCTGACCGTGGTCGACGGCTTCAAGCTGCAGATGAAGAAGGGCGAGGTCGTCACGCTGATCGGTCATTCCGGATGCGGCAAGTCGACGGTGCTGTCGATGGTTGCCGGGCTCAACCCGATCTCGGCCGGCGCGATCGTCCTCGACGGCAAGCACGTCACCGAGGCCGGACCGGACCGAGCCGTCGTCTTCCAGGCCCCATCGCTGATGCCCTGGATGACCGCCTATGAGAACGTCGCGCTCGGCGTCGACCGGGTCTACCCGGATGCGACAAAGCAGGAGCGGCGGGACGTGGTC
This sequence comes from uncultured Alphaproteobacteria bacterium, assembly GCA_963727575.1. Lineage (GTDB taxonomy): Bacteria > Pseudomonadota > Alphaproteobacteria > Rhizobiales > Rhodomicrobiaceae > JAHQVI01. The sequence goes on along the minus strand of CAVSIA010000046.1, from coordinate 39,878 downwards.
GAGCACTACCTCTCCCGCGTCGGCCTCGCCGGCTCGATGCACAGGCTGGCGGCCGAGCTGTCCAACGGCATGAAACAGCGCGTCGGCATCGCCCGCGCTTTCGCGCTGTCGCCGAAGCTGCTCCTGCTCGACGAGCCGTTCGGCATGCTCGACTCGCTGACCCGCTGGGAGCTTCAGGACGTGCTCATGGACATCTGGAAGCGCACCCAGGTCACGGCGATCTGCGTCACCCACGATGTCGACGAGGCCATCCTGCTCGCCGACCGCGTCGTGATGATGTCGAACGGTCCGAACGCCAAGATCGGCAACATCATGGAGGTGGATCTGCCGCGTCCGCGCTCGCGCCGGGAGCTGCTCGCCCACCCCGACTATTACGCCTATCGCGAAGAGCTGCTCGAATTCCTCGAAGCCTATGAAGGCGGCGCCAATCCGAGCGCGGAGCAGCTCAAATCCATTCAGGAAAAACGTGCGGCGCGGATCGCCCGGCAGCACGAAACGCAGCTCGTTGCGGCGGAGTGAAGGTCATGACGAAACAAAAACTTGTCGTTATCGGCAACGGCATGGCCCCCGGACGGATGCTGGAGCATCTGTTCGAGACCGCGCCCGACGCCTACGAGGTCACCATTTTCAACGCCGAGCCGCGCGTCAATTACGACCGCATCATGCTGTCGCCGGTGCTCTCCGGCGAGAAGACGCTACGAGGAGATCATCATCCATGGCGACGGCTGGTACATCGACCACGGCGTGATGCTCTATAAGGGCCACAAGGTCGTAGGGATCGACCGGGAGGCGAAGACGGTAACGTCCGAGCACGGAGAAGTCGTTTCCTACGACAAGCTGATCATCGCCACCGGCTCCAACCCGTTCATCATCCCCGTGCCCGGCAAGGACCTGCCCGGCGTCCTGACCTATCGCGACCTCGATGACGTCAAGGCGATGCTGCTCGCCGCGCAGTCGCGCGACAAGGCGGTGGTCATCGGCGGCGGCCTGCTCGGGCTCGAAGCGGCGGCGGGCCTCAAGGCGCGCGACATGGACGTCACCGTCGTGCATCTGATGCCGACGCTGATGGAGCGCCAGCTCGATCCCGCCGCCGGCTATCTGCTGCAGCGCGAGCTGGAGGCGCGCGGCATCAAGGTCATCACCAAGGCCAACACCAAGGCGATCCTCGGCGACGCCAGGGTCGAAGGCGTCGAGCTGGCCGACGGCACGGTGATCCCGGCCACGCTGGTGGTGATGGCGGTCGGCATCCGCCCGAATGCCGACCTCGCCAAGGAGGCCGGCCTCGAGGTCAATCGCGGTATCGTCGTCGATGACGGCATGCGGACCAGCGACCCGGACATCTATGCGCTCGGCGAATGCGCCGAGGTCGGCGGCCAGGTCTACGGCCTCGTCGCCCCACTCTACGAGATGGCGCGCGTGGCTGCCGCCCAGCTCGCCGGCGACGCGGCGCGCCAAATTCGTCCATGCCGACACGCCGACCAAGCTGAAGGTCACCGGCATCGACCTCTATTCGCTCGGCGACTTCGCCGAGGGCGAGGACCGCGAGGAGATCGTGCTGCGCGACGCGACGGCGGGCATCTACAAGCGTCTCGTCATCAAGGACAACCGAATCATCGGCACGGTGCTCTACGGCGAGACCGCCGACGGTGCCTGGTTCAACGACCTGAAGAAGAAGCGCACCGACATCTCGGACATGCGCGAGACGCTGATCTTCGGCCAGGCCTATCAGGGAGGCGCTCCGCTGGACCCTACGGCGGCCGTTGCAGCCTTGCCGGATGATGCGGAAATCTGCGGCTGCAACGGCGTATGCAAGGGCAGGATCACCGGCACGATCACGGCCAAGGGGCTGAACAGCCTCGACGAAGTGCGCGCCCACACCAAGGCTTCCTCCTCCTGCGGCACCTGCACCGGCCTTGTCGAGCAGCTCATGAGCCTGACGCTGGGCGATGCCTATAACCCCGCCGCGGTCAAGCCGATGTGCGGCTGCACCGATCTCGGCCAGGATGATGTCCGCCGTCTGATCAAGGCAAAGGCGCTGAAGACCATTCCCCAGCTCATGCAGGAGCTGGAATGGAAGACCTCCTGCGGCTGCGCCAAATGCCGCCCGGCGCTGAACTACTACATGGTCTGCGACTGGCCGGACGACTACGCCGACGACTACCAGTCGCGCTTCATCAACGAGCGCGTCCACGCCAACATCCAGAAGGACGGCACCTATTCGGTCGTGCCGCGCATGTGGGGCGGACAGACCTCGGCCGCCGAGTTGCGCGCGATCGCCGATTGCGTAGACAAGTTCCACATCCCGACCGTGAAGGTCACCGGCGGCCAGCGCATCGACATGCTCGGCATCAAGAAGGAAGACCTGCCCGCCGTCTGGGCCGAGCTGGGCAAGGCGGGTTTCGTCTCGGGCCATGCCTACGCCAAGGGCCTGCGCACGGTGAAAACCTGCGTCGGCACGGATTGGTGCCGCTTCGGCACGCAGGATTTCGACCGGCCTGGGCGTCAAGATCGAGAAGTTCATGTGGGGCTCATGGACGCCGGCGAAGGTGAAGATGGGCGTCTCGGGCTGTCCGCGCAACTGCGCCGAGGCGACCTGCAAGGATGTCGGCGTCGTCTGCGTCGAGTCGGGTTACGAGATCCACTTTGCCGGGGCGGCGGGCCTCGACATCAAGGGGACCGAGGTTCTCGGCCTCGTCAAGACGGAGGAGGAGGCGCTCGAGCATATCGTCGCGCTTGTGCAGATGTATCGCGAGCAGGGGCATTATCTCGAGCGCATCTATAAATGGGCCAAGCGCATCGGCGTCGGCAAGATCCGCGAGCAGATCATGAACGACGCGGAAAAGCGGCAGGCCTATTTCGACCGCTTCGTGTTTTCGCAGAAATTCGCCCAGGTCGACCCGTGGTCCGAGCGGGCGTCGGGCAAGGATAAGCATGAGTTCCGGCCGATGGCGGAGCTGAGACTGGAGGCGGTGCAATGAACGTGATGACCGAACGCTGGTACGCCGTCGGCTCGATCGCCGACATCCCCCGACGCGGCGCGCGCTGCGTCAGGAACGGCGAGAAGACCATCGCCGTCTTCCGCACCGCCGACGACCGGATCTTCGCGCTGGAGGACAAATGCCCGCACCGCAACGGGCCGCTCAGCCAGGGGATCGTGCATGACGGCTGCGTCACCTGCCCGCTGCATAATTGGGTGATCGCGCTGGAGACCGGACTTGCTCAGGGAGCGGATGAAGGCGGCACGCCGACCTATCCGGTGAGAATCGAGGGTCAGACGATCATGATCGGCCTGGCGCCGAGCCGTGCGATCACGGAGTGATGCATATACCGCAAAGCCCCCTCACCCGGCGCTGCGCGCCGCCCTCTCCCGCGAGGGGAGAGGGCAAGTGTGCCACAAGCCTTTGCTGCGGGTCAGCCCTCTCCCCCCGTGGGAGGGGGCGGAATGCGCCAGCATTCCGGATGAGGGGGGCGGCCGATCGTTTCGGCTTGGAATTGCAGGTAGGTAAGCCATGACCGCAACAGAACAGGCCGAGGCGCGCATACGAACGACTTGCCCCTATTGCGGCGTCGGCTGCGGCGTGCTCGCCGCCGCCGAGACGGACGGATCCGTCGCAATTTCCGGCGATCCGGACCATCCGGCCAATTTCGGCCGGCTTTGCTCCAAGGGCTCCGCGCTGGGCGAGACCGTCGGCCTCGATGGGCGGCTGCTCTACCCCGAAATCGGCGGGCGGCGCGCCGGATGGGACGAAGCGCTCGACCTCGCCGCCGCCAAATTCGCAACCGCGATCGCCGCGCACGGCCCCGACAGCGTCGCCTTCTACGTCTCCGGCCAGCTCCTCACCGAGGATTACTATGTCGCCAACAAGCTGATGAAGGGCTTCATCGGCTCGGGCAATATCGACACCAATTCGCGGCTGTGCATGGCCTCCTCGGTCGCCGGGCACAGTCGCGCTTTCGGCACCGACACCGTGCCGGGCACCTATGAGGACCTCGAGCTTGCCGACCTCGTCGTGCTGGTCGGCTCCAACCTCGCCTGGTGCCATCCGGTTCTCTATCAGCGCATCGCCGCCGCGAAGCAGGAGCGGCCCCAGATGCGCGTCGTGCTGATCGATCCGCGCCGGACCATGACCGCCGACCTTGCCGACCTGCATTTGCCGATCGCCGCCGGACGGCGACACGGCACTGTTCGCCGGCCTGCTGGCCTATCTGGCCGAAATGGGCTGCCTGGATCAGCCCTACATCGATCAGCATACGAATGGTTTCGAGGGCGCGCTCCAGCGGCCGCCGGGCTGACCATGGACGAGATCATCCGGCAGACCGGCCTAAGCCGCATCGAGATCGAGCGGTTCTATGGGCTGTTCGCACGCGCCGAAAAGACGGTCACGGTCTACAGCCAGGGCGTCAACCAGTCGTCCTGCGGCACCGACAAGGTCAACGCCATCATCAACTGCCATCTGGCGACCGGACGCATCGGCAAGCCGGGCGTGGGGCCGTTCTCGGTGACCGGACAGCCCAACGCCATGGGCGGGCGCGAGGTCGGCGGGCTCGCCAATATGCTGGCCGCCCATCTCGACATCGAAAACGCCGAGCACCGCGCCACCGCGCAGGCGTTCTGGCGGTCGCCGGTCATTGCCAAGAAGGCCGGGCCTCAAGGCCGTCGACCTGTTCGAGGCGGTCGCGCGATGGGCCGGATCAAGGCGCTGTGGATCATGGCGACCAATCCGGCCGACAGCCTGCCCGACGCCGACGCCGTCCAGGACGCGATCAAGGCGTGTCCCTTCGTCGTCGTCTCCGACGTGCTCGCCGAGACCGACACGATCCGCCATGCCCATGTCAAGCTGCCCTCCGCCGCCTGGGGCGAAAAGGACGGCACCGTCACCAATTCCGAGCGCCGGATCTCCCGCCAGCGCGCGTTCCTGCCGATGCCGGGCGAGGCGCGGCCCGACTGGTGGCAGATGGCCGAGGTGGCGCGGCGAATGGGGTTCGCCGAAGCCTTCGCCTATGCAGAGTGCGGCCGACATCTTCCGCGAATATGCGGCGCAGACGGCCTATGAGAATGACGGCGCGCGCGACCTCGACATCGGAGCCTACGCGCAGATCGACGCCGCGCAATATGAAGCGCTGGAGCCGTTCCAATGGCCGCAGCCGGCGGCGACGACGCCCAGGCAAACGCGCTTTTTCGCCGATGGCGGCTTTTTCACGCCGGACCGCAGGGCGCGCTTCATCGCCGTCGACCCTGGTCCCGGAGAACGGACGAGCGACGCCTTCCCGATGACGCTCAACACCGGCCGGATCCGCGATCAGTGGCATACGATGACGCGGACGGGCAAGTCGCCCCGGCTCTCGGCGCACATCGCCGAACCCTTCGCCGAGCTGCATCCGTCGGACGCCGAACGCCTCGGCATTGGCGACGCCGATATCGTTCGCGTCTGGAGCGCGCATGGCGAGATATTGGTCCGGGCGTTGCTCACCGGCCGGCAACGCGAAGGCGCGGTGTTCGTCCCGATGCACTGGACCGATCAGTTCGCCGCGCGGGCGCGTGTCGACACGCTGGTTCCGCCGGTGACCGATCCGTTCTCCGGCCAGCCGGCGCTGAAGAATGTTGCGGTGAGCGCCGGAGCGGTTTGCCGTCGGCGTCTACGGTTTCGCGGTCTGCTGCGAAAAGCCGGTGCTGCCCGACACCGAATATTGGGCACTGGCGCGAACCGAAGGCGGCTGGCGGCTGGAATTCGCGGCAGCGGCGCTCGAAAGCTCGGCGGAGGATCTTGCCTGCCGCCTGTTCGGGATCGAGGACCGCCCTTCGGCGGAGGTGCTCGCCTATCACGACCGGACGCAAGGCCAGGCCCGTATCGCCTATTTCGCCGGGACGCGGCTAATCGGCGCGCTTTATTTGTCGCGCGAGCCGGTCGCCGTGTCGCGAAGCTGGGCCTGCGCGCAGCTTGCCGCCGACCATTCCGACCTCGGCGCGCGGTCGCGCGTCATCGCCGGGCGGGCCGGGGCCGATATGCCGGACAAGGGCGCCATCGTCTGCTCCTGCTTCTCGGTCGGCGTCAACGAGATCGGCGAAGCGGCGCGAGCAGGATGCGTCACGGTCGAGGCCGTTGGACGGGCGGTGAAAGCCGGCACGAATTGCGGCTCCTGCCGCGCCGAAATCAGGACGCTGCTCGCCGGGATGGTGCTTCCGGCGGCGGCGGAATAGGCGGACGCCGCCTGTCTCGCCACGACCAACCGGCGCGAAGCGTCTCACCTGAACCGATCGCGCTTCAGAATCGCGCCGCTCCGCATTACATAGTCGGGAGACCGAACTCCTGACACGATCCTGGGAGATGATTTCAGCCCATGGTAATCCTGACCGTCACGCTCAATCCCGCACTCGATCTTTCCACCGACGTCGAAAAGGTTGAAAGCGGCCAGAAGCTCAGATGCGGCCCGGCGCGCCTCGACCCCGGCGGCGGCGGCGTCAATGTGACACGGGCGATTTCCAAGCTCGGCGGGCAGAGCCTGCCATTCGTCGTGGTCGGCGGGGTGACCGGGCAGATGTTCCGGACGCTGCTTGAGAATGAAGCGATCGAGGCGGCCTGGTTCGATATCGACGCCGAGACGCGCCAGAGCATCATGGTCTATGAGCGTGCGACCGGGGAGCAGTACCGCTTCGTCCTGCCCGGACCCGAATGGGGCGCAGCGACGGCGCAGGCGATGCTCGACAAGCTCGAATTGGTGCTGCGCAGCGCAACCGAGCCGATCCAGTATGTCGTGGCGAGCGGCAGCCTGCCGCCCGGCCTTCCCCGACGATTTCAACCACAACATCGCCGCGCTTGCCGAACGTTGCGGTGCCGGCCTCGTGCTCGACACCTCGGGCCCCGCACTCGCCGTCGCGGCGCGCGGGCGACTGCCACCCGCCCCGCATCTGGGTGATGGATCAGGGCGAGGCCGAGCAGGTCGGCGGGCGGCTGATTCCGGATATGGACGCGCTGGAGCGGCTCGCGGCCGAGCTGAACGGCCGGAATCTGGCGGAAATTCTCGTGCTTACCTTCGCTCAAGGCGGCGCGGTGGTGATTTCCGACAAGGAGCGGTTTCGCATCATGCCGCCGAAGGTCGACGTGATCAGCAAGGTCGGCGCGGGAGACAGCTTCGTCGCCGGCCTGGTCATGAAGCTGGCTGCCGGCGCATCCCTTTACGACGCCTGCGCTTTTGCTGTCGCCGCGGCGGCTTCCGCGGTGACCTCGCCCGCCACCGAGCTTTGCGACGGGGTGCAGGCGCAGAGCTATGTCAATATGATCATGAATCGTCAGGCTTGAACTGCGACGCCGACTGGGCCTAACTGCCCCTTAAGCGATCAGCGGAGGTTTCCGAACGTGCATAAGAAAGAAACGTATAATCTGGCTATCGGCCTTGTGCTGCAGGAGCTCCACGCGGAGCGTAAGATGCCCCGCGAAAAGATCGCCGATGCGCTGGAGATCGAGGAGCTGGAGGTCACACGCGTCGAGCATGGCGCCGAGGTCATGTCGGCGGGCAGCCTTGTTCTGCTGCTGGACCTGTTCGACGTCTCCTGGGACGACTTCTTCAGCCGCGTGAAGGCCAATCTCGATAAGGCCGAATCCCAGATCCGCTGACCCGCCCGGGTCTATGCGATCGCGGCGCCGCGCAGGGCCTTGGCGTCGCCCTCCGGGCTGGACGGGTTGACCGGAAGGTTGGTGCCCAGCTCGAACCCGCCACGATCCGCGATCTTGGGCGCGATTCGCAGCCGCCAGTGCAGATGCGGCGCGTGGCCGTCGCCCGGCGCCGCGGAATCGATGGCGAAATTGTACGAGACGGTGCCGCGGACTGCTCTGAGGCGCTTCAGCGCATCCGAGATCGCCGACGCCGAAAGCGGCAGTTCGCCTTCATCGCCGATCTCGTCGAAACGCGCCTGATGCCGCGTTGGAACGATCCAGATCTCCGATGGGAACTGCGCAGCAAACGGCACCAGCGTGACGAACGCCGGGCTCTGTTCGACAATCCGGCTGGACGCCGCCAGCTCATGGGCCAGCTCATCGCAGACGATGCAGGAGCCATGCTTGCCGAAATAGGCATGGGCGCGCTCGTCGAGCCGTTGCAGCCGGTTCGGGCGCATGCCCGTCGCGGTGAGCTGCGAATGCGGGTGTGCGATGGACGCGCCGCTGCCCGGCCCGTGATTGCGGAAGATGATGACGCTGGATATGCCCGGCTGTGCGGCAAGCGCGGAAAAGCGGTCCCGATAGGCGCGCATGACGGTCATCCGCTCGTCTTCGGTGAGGGTGGTGAAATCCGCCTCATGGCGCGGGCTTTCGATGATGACTTCCTGATAGCCGAACGCCGGCAGCGCGACCTCGTCTCCATGGGGTGCGGGCGCCTCCGCGTCCGGCCTGAAAGCGGGATATTTGTTGGAGATGACGCGCGCGGACCAGCCGGGGCCTGCGTCGCTCGGATATTCGGCGACCATCGGCGGCAGCTTGTCCTCATGTCCCGGACAGAAATCGCACGACGCTGCCGCTGACGGGGCCGCGCCGTCTCCATGCCCGTTCCCGACCTGCTGCGGCCGGTCGCTCCGGCCCGGCGCGATCACAACCCAGTCACCGCTGATGCGGTCCTGTCGCAACTCGTTCATCGATTTCCGATCCGCTGACGCCGTATCAATCGCGCCATCATACCAGCCTTGATCATGCTCCGGCGCCGTCATGCACCTTTCAGCTTGAACTGCGTCTCGAACCCGCCGATCAGGTCGAGCCAGTCTTCCATCAGCCGGGAAAGCAGGAATTTCTGCCTCACGGTTTCCCTGGCCCGCGTGCCGAGCCGCGTCCGCAGATCGGCGTCCTTGACCAGCCGCACGATCCGCTCCGCCGCCTCCTCGACCGTATCGACGAGGAACCCGTCCTCGCCGTCGGTAATCTGATGCTTGATCCCGCCGACATTGCCGCCGATCACGGCGGCGCCTTTCCACATCGCCTCCGCAACGGTCAGGCCGAATCCCTCGCGGATCGATTTCTGCAGCACCACCGCCGCGCGCCGCTGCAATGCGTTCACGAGAATCGAATCCTGAACCGAAAGCAGCCGGATGCGGTCTTCGGCGCGGCCCGCGAGGGACTCGTATACCTCCTGCCCCTCCGGATCGTCCGTGGCGACGTTGCCGACCAGCACCAATGTGCAATCCACCTGCCTCCGCGCGATCTCGAACGCCTCGATCACGCCTTGCGGATCCTTCCACTTGTCGAAACGCGAGATCTGCACGACGAGCGGCAGGTCGGTCGGGATGTTGTGAATGCGGAAGCGGTCGGCGATATCGGCGTCGGAGAGTTCCTTGTTGGTGCTCGAGAACGGATCGATCGCGGGCATGATGAAGCGCTGCGGCGTCTTGAGCTGCTGCCGGTATTCCGGCAGGGACACCACTACGGCGTCGTAGCGTTCGATAAACGGCGCGAGATAGTCCCACAGCTCGGGATTGGGCGCGGAAAGGTCGACATGGCAGCGCCAGATCCACGGGGCTTTCTTTCGATAGCAGTTGATCATCGGCAGCGGCTGCGGGTCGTGGACGATCACCAGATCATGATCGAGGTGGTTGCGGATCGCGTTCTCGTAGGCGACCTCCTCATAGATCTGCTTCTTGATGTCGGTCAGGTCGATGTCGCCGCCCTGAAGGGCGTTGTGCATCTTCTTGGTGATGCTGAAGAAATCCGGGCGACCCTGGATGACGCGCCAGCCGGTCTTGATCCCGGCGACGTTGAACATCAGGCTCATCGAGCTGAGGAGCTGGGCGACGCCGCCACCGTAATAGGTCGAGTTGATGTGGGTGACGTGGAAATCGGAGAGCCGCCGCGCCTTGGCCAGGATGCGATCGACGGCTTCGGCTCCGATCATGTCGGCATAATTCTCCAGCCGGGGCAGGTGCGTGGTCCGCAACAGCGGGTTGGCATCGATGTCCATCTCGACTTTCCTCGTCATTCAATGGCGCCCTGCTTCGCTTCGGGCGGTTTCCGCATTTTGGCAATGCTAACTGCGAATTACGAGAAAGGAATGATGCCGCGGCCGATCGAACTGGCCGCACGTTCGCAAAGCTGGGGAAAAGGCGGAGCGAACGGGTTAGGTCAACGACTGCGGCGCGAGCGTCTGGATCGCCTGATATTGCGACAGAAAGATCTGTCCGGTCAGCTCCGTCGAGCAAATGGCTGCGGCGCAGCCGGTCGAGCACCGGCCCTTTGACCTCGGACAGATGAAACGTCACGCCGGCATCGCGCAGTGCGTGGTTGATCGCCTCCAGGCTCTCCAGCGCGCTCGCGTCGATATGGTTGACCGCCGGACACATCAGCACGACGTGCTTGACCTTCGGGCAATCGGCGACCAGCGCGGCGATCTTCTCCTCCAGGAAGCGCGCGTTCGGGAAATAGAGGCTCTCGTCGACGCGGATGGTGATCACCTCCTCGGCGACCGAGACTTCATGACGCCGCACATTGCGGAAATGCTCGGTTCCCGGCACTTGCCCGACGATGGCGTAATGCGGCTGGCTGGTCCGCCAGAGATGCAGCCCGATCGAGGTGACGACGCCGGAGATGATGCCTGCTTCGACGCCGAAGGTGAGGGTGATCGCGATGGTCGCCGCCATGGCCGCGAAATCGCTGCGCGAATAGGTCCAGGTGCGTTTCAGCGCGCCGAGATCGACCAGCGAGAGCACCGCGACGATGATCGTGGCGGCGAGGGTCGCGGTTGGGAGGAAATACAGGAACGGCGTCAGCAGCAGCGCGGCGATCAGGATACCGACGGCGGTGAATGCGCCCGCGGCGGGCGTCTCGGCCCCGGCGTCGAAATTGACGACCGAGCGGGCGAAGCCGCCGGTCACCGGATAGCCGCCGGTCAGCGAGGCCGAAATGTTCGCGGCGCCCAGGCCGATCAGCTCCTGGTCCGGATGGATGCGCTGACGGCGCTTGGCGGCCAGCGTCTGCGCGACGGAGACGGATTCGACGAAGCCGACGAGGCTGATCAGGGCGGCCGGGGTTGCCAGTTCCAGCCAGATCGCGGCGTCGAAGCGCGGCAGGGTCAGCGGCGGCAGCCCTTGCGGAATCACACCGACGATGGCCACGCCGTAATCGGGCAGGGCAAGCGCCCAGGCGATCAGCGTGGTGACGGCAACCGACGCGACCGGCGCAGCTTTCGCGGCGATGTCGGCGGAGCGGGCGCGCCAGCCTCGCGCGATCAGCAGCGGCTTCAGCATCTTGCGCGTCCAGAACAGAAAGGCGACCACGGCGACGCCGATAATCAGCGTGCGTGGATTGGTCTGCCCGATATTGGCGAGGAGATCGCCGATCAGCACTGCGAGATTTCCGCCATGCGCCTTGATGCCGAGAATATGCTTGAGCTGGCTTGCGGCGATGATCAGGCCCGACGCCGTGATGAAGCCGGAGATCACCGGATGGCTGAGGAAATTCGCAACAAAGCCCAGGCGGAAGATGCCCATTCCGGTCAGGAAGACGCCGGACAGCAGGGCGAGAAGCAATGCGGCGCTCGCATTGTCGATATGCCCGGTTGCGGCGGCCGTGCCGGCGGCCGAGGCGGTCATCAGCGAGACCACGGCGACCGGCCCCACGGCGAGCGTGCGGCTGCTGCCGAACACCGCGTAGGCGACGAGCGGCAGGATGCTGGCGTAAAGGCCGGCCTCCGGCGGCAGGCCGGCGAGCATGGCGTAAGCCAGGCTCTGCGGGATCAGCATGATGGTGACGATGACGGCGGCGAGCAGATCGCTGGAGAAGGTTTCGCGCGAATAGGCCGCGCCCCACTGAAAGATCGGCATGCTCCGCCGCAGCGCGGCCGGTATGCGCGCCCGCCATCCGCCCGAGGGCGAGGCGATTTCAGGAATGGGCCGGCTCATGTCTTAACCTTCCGCGGACACGGTCCGTCCGCGCTCAAGAGTGCTGGCGCCGCCATCCCGCCGAAGCGGGAACGACGACCGTGTAATGACGTTTCCGAAGCGTCAGGCGGCTTTCTTCGCCTCCGGCGCGACCGGCTGTCCGGTACGAATGGACGGGGCCATTTTCGGCTTTGCCAACCATTCGCGGCCCTTGAGCATCGCCTCCCAGTAGATCGGCGGCAGGATGCGCTCCTTGAGCCACCAGGCCAGCCGCGACGGCCGCTTGCCGTCGATCAGCCAGCGCGGGAAGCTCGGCAGCAGCTTGCCGCCATAGCCGAATTCGGCGAGCACGATCTTGCCGCGCTCCACCGTCAGCGGGCAGGAGCCGTAGCCGTCATAGATTGCGTTGCCGCCGGGGCGCAGGCCCATGTCGATGAGCACGTTCTCGGCGACGATCGGCGCCTGCTTGCGCGCGGCGGCCGCGGTCTTCGCATTCGGCGCGGAGCAGACGTCGCCCAGCGCGTAGATGTTGGCGAACGTCTTGTGGCGGAGCGTTTCCTGATCGACGGCGACCCAGCCTGCCGCGTCGGCCAGCGGCGAGACGCGGATGAAGTCGGGCGCGGTCTGCGGCGGCGTGACATGGATCATGTCGAAATCGACCTCGACAGTCTCCGCCTCGGTGTCCGGCGCGGTCTTGCTGAACCACGCCTTTTTCGACATGCCGTCGATGGCAACCAGGTTGTGGTGGAATTTCAGCTTGGCCTGATAGCGGTTCACATAGTCCATCAGCGCGGGAACGTAGTCGGCAACGCCGAACAGCACGCCGCCGGCATTGTAGAAGCCGACATCGATGGTCTTCAGCGCGCCGGTCCGGTACCAATGGTCCGCCGACAGATACATCGCCTTTTGCGGCGCGCCGGCGCATTTGATCGGCATCGGCGGCTGCGTGAAGATCGCGCGGCCGGATTTGAGATTGCGGACCAGCTCCCAGGTGTATGGGGCGAGGTCGTAGCGGTAGTTCGATGTGACGCCGTTGTGGCCGAGCGTGTCGACCAGCCCCTCGACCTTGTGCCAGTCGAGCTTCAGCCCCGGACAGACGACGAGCCGCTTGTATTTCACCACGCGGCAGCCTTCCAGGATGATCGCGTCGTCCTTCGGCTCGAACGCGGTGACGGCGGCCTTGATCCATTTCACGCCCGACGGCAGGACGGACGACATGGTGCGCACGGTGTCGTCCGGATCGAATACGCCGCCCCCGACCAATGTCCAACCTGGCTGGTAGTAGTGGACGTCAGCCGGATCGATGACGGCGATCTCCAGGCCGGAATTGCGGGCGAGCAGGCTGGAGGCGACCGAAATTCCCGCTGCGCCGCCTCCGATGATGACGATCTCATAGCTCGCGTCCGCGACGTTGGTCGGCGTCCTGCCGCCATTTGCGATCCGGCGGACGATGCCGGCCATGTCGTAGCCGGCCGCGCGGGTGCGCTCGAGAATGTCCGGCAGGGTCCGGTCGTTCGCCTGGCTCAATGACCAGAGCGAGGCCGAACGCGTGCCGGTGCGGCAAAAGGCGAAGACCGGTTTCGGCAGCGTTTTCAGCAGTGCACCGAACGTCGCCGCGTCCTCGTCGGACATGCGGCCCGGCACGATCGGCTGATGGTGGACCTCGAGCCCGGCGGCTTCTTGCAGCGGACTCGATCTCGTGAAACAGCGGCTGGTCCGCCCCCTCGCCGTCGGGGCGATGACAGACGATGGACTTGAAGCCGGCCGCCTTGATCGCTTCGATGTCTTTGACGGCGATCTGCGGAGAAACCGTCAACTCGTCATTGATCTCACGAAACTCCATGGCGCTCTCCCGGCTTCGTCGTTTCCGTCCCTGGGTCGTCTTATGGGGCGATCGCGCCGTCCCGCTTTGGCGTCAGCCGGTTGCTGGACGCGCCGGCCGGCCGGCTGCCTCGCGCATCAGGCGAGCTTTTTTCTGCTGAAATACCAGTCCGTATAATCGAAGCCTTCGCTTTGGCGGGCCTCGGCCTCGGCAACCGTCTTCGGCGGCGGTACGATCACCGGCTCGCCCGGCCGCCAGTTTTCCGGCGTGGCGACCTTGAATTGATCGCTGGTCTGCAGCGCCGTCACCAGCCGCAGGAATTCGGCCACGGACCGGCCGTTGCTCATCGGGTAATAGACCATGGCGCGCAACACGCCGTCGGGGTCGATGACGAAGGTCGCCCGCACGGCCGAGGTGTCGCTCGCGCCGGGCTGGATCATGCCGTAAGCGTTCGCCACCTTCATCGACAGGTCCTCGATCACCGGGAACGGGATCTTGACGCCGAACTTCTCCTCGATGTTCCGCACCCAGGCGATATGCGCGTAATTGCTGTCGATCGACAGGCCGAGAAGTTCGCAATTGAGCGCCTGGAACGCCTCATGATTCCTGGCGAAGGCGATGAACTCCGTCGTGCAGACCGGGGTGAAGTCGGCCGGATGCGAGAACAGGATCAGCCATTTGCCTCGATAATCCTCAAGCTTGCGCGGCCCATGGGTCGTGTTGGCTTCGAACGCCGGAGCCGCGCGATTGAGACCGGGCATGGCCGGGGTCGCCACCGCAGAGAAGTCTATCATGATCAACCTCAATTCAATCCGCTTGCGGATCGCCTTTACTGTTTATTTATCTGCGCCCTAGAGTTCGTTGACGGGCACTTTCAGGAAGCGCTTGCCCTTTTCGTCCGGCGGCGGAAGCTGGCCGCCGCGGATGTTCACCTGGATCGACGGGATGATCAGCCTGGGCATGTCGAGCGTCGCGTCGCGCTCGGTGCGCATGCGGACGAACTCCTCCTCCGAGACGCCTTCGCGGACGTGGATGTTGTTCGCCTTCTCCTCCGCGACCGTCGTTTCCCATTGGATCTCGCGGCCGCCCGGCGCGTAGTCGTGGCACATGAACAGGCGCATCTCGTCGGGCAGCGCCAGCACCTTCTTGATCGAGTGGTAAAGCTGGCGCGCGTCGCCGCCGGGGAAATCGGCGCGGGCGGTGCCGCCGTCCGGCATGAACAGCGTATCGCCGACAAAGGCGGCGTTGCCGATCACATGCGTCATGCAGGCCGGCGTATGGCCGGGCGTGTGCATGGTGAAGGCGGTCATCGAACCGATCCGGTAGGTGTCGCCTTCGGTGAACAGCCGGTCGAACTGGCTGCCGTCGCGCTGGAATTCGGTGCCTTCGTTGAACACCTTGCCGAACACGTCCTGGACGATCTTGATGTTCTCGCCGATGCCGAGCTTGCCGCCCAGCTTCTCCTGGATGTAAGGCGCGCCCGACAGATGGTCGGCGTGGGCGTGCGTCTCGATCAGCCACTCGACCTTGAGGTCGTTGCTCCGCGACGAAGTCGATGATCTTGTCGGCGGAGTGCATAGCTGATCCGGCCGGCCGCATAGTCGATGTCCATGACGGAGTTGATCGACCGCGCAGGCGCTCGAATTCGGGTCCTTGACGACATAGGAGATCGTGTTGGTGTCCGGATCGAAGAAGGCGGTGACGTCCGGCTTGACGGTCATGTCGATTGGATAGTCCTGTGGCATTTTACGCTCCCTTCTTTTTGGCGGGTTATGCCTGACGTTCGTAAGTGCGGCGCAACGCGGAGTATTTGCCCCGATCGGATCGATACCCTTAGCTGGAGGTCACCGAGCGTCGGTATTCCCAAGCGCGGAACATCCGCGTTCCAGCAAGGCCGATCAGCAGGCCGCCGAAGAAGACCAGCGGTTCGGCCCGGCCGAGACCGAGCGCCGGAACGAGGCCGCCGGGACAGAAGCCGCTCAGGCCCCACCCGGCGCCGAAGACGGCCGAGCCCGCGATCAATTGCAGGTCGATGCGCCGCGCCGCCGGCACGTTGAAGCGCGGCGCGAGCGCGGCGACAGGCGGGACAGCCCGCACACGCCGTGACCGCTGGTGCAGCCGGAGCCATAGGTGGCACCGACGCCGACGATGATGCCGCTGACCAGCAGCACACTACCCGATACCTCGCTCTGCAACGGAGCCTCGTGACCGAGGAGCAGCAGGAACAGGGCCGGCGATGCCACCATCCCGGACAGGATCGCAACCCGCCACGCCCAGTCCGGCGCGACGGGCGGAAGCAGCCCGCTCAGAATGCCCGTCACGCCGGCGATCCGGCCGTGAAACGCCATGAGAAGCACGGCGGCCAGCCCGATCAGGCCGCCGCCGATTAGCGATTGGAATGGGGTAAACTCGGTCATGCCTGTTGCCTGAGCCCTGACTTGACCGTCACTAGGCGCGTTTCTCCGCGCCGGTCCCGCAGGTTCGGATGCCGAACAGCGCATAGGCCGGGCAGAAGCCGGTGAAAGCGGTCAGGAGCGGAATGATGCCGATGAGGCCCCAATAGGTCTGCGGGCCGACGAAGACGAGGCTCAGAAGCACAAGTCCGAGAACGATGCGCAATACGCGATCGACTGTTCCGACATTGGACGACATGGTGATGGTCCCTTTCCACGTTACGGCGCGAGAATGGACCAAAAACATTCAGGTTTCTGTAACTAAGTCACATAGCTCAAAATTATGAACAATCAGCCTTCGCTGGCCAAAGCCTGGATCGCGGCGCGATCGGTGACCTGAAGCCCGCCGCGGCTGATCGTCAGCCAGCCCCGGCGCTGGAATTCGTTGAGCATCCGGCTGACCACTTCGCGGGCCGTGCCGAGCTCGGATGCGAGTTGCTGCTGGGTGATGGCGATGTGATCGCCCTGCCTGGTCATGGCGACGATCCGCTCGGCGAGCCGGATGTCGAGCCGGGCGAAGGCGACGTCTTCGATGACCCGGAACAGATTGGTCACGCGCATGCTGAAGGCGGTGAACACGAACCGGCGGAACTCGGCGGACCGGGCGATCAGTTCGTCGAACGTAGCGCGCGGAATGGCGACGGCGCGGATGTCGGTCTCGGCGATGGCCTCGGCCAGATAGTCTTCATAGCCCATCAGGCAAGCCGTGGTCAGCGCGCAGCTTTCCCCCGCCGATACCCGGTAAAGCACGATTTCCCGGCCGCTTTCGGCGACCTGCTGCACGCGGATGCTCCCCTCGATCAGCAGCAGATAGTTCTCCGGTGCCTGGCCGGGGCCGAAGATCCGGCTGCCGGTGGGCAGCTCGATCACCCGGCTGCGCGCCTCCAGCATCTTCCGCAGGTCGCTCTCCAGCCGCGACAAGCCGGGGAATCCGTCAATCCAGCTCTCGCCCAGCACCATCGTTTTCTGCTCCGCCCGTCGGTTAACGAAAGCGGAATATATGCCGGGCGCCTGCCGGACACAAAGGCCGCCTGTGCGGAAACAGCTCCACGACTGCGGCCGGGCGCGGATTTCGCACGGCAATCGAATTCCGGGGACGGTTCCTTAACCGGGACTTGGCATCGTGAGATGAATGGGAAGGTGTGTGATGTCGTTGGGCCAGTTGCTGAACGATCCAGCGATCGACGATGCTGCGAAAAACTCATTTCGCCTGCTGCCTCTGCGGCTGACCGTATTCTTCTGCGTGTTTCCGTTCGCGTTCGCGGCAATGGGCCCCAGGATTACCCTCGCTGTCGCGGCGGCCGTGCTCCTCGGCGAGCTCTGGACCGCGTCCGAGACCCGGCGCTTCGCACGCGGCGATCCGATCACGGTCGGAAATCGGGCCCGCTACCTCGCATCGGGCATTCTGACCGCAAATGGCTGGCTCTCGATGAGCCTTGCCGCATGGGTGCTCGGCGACCCCTCGCTGCGGCTGGCGGCGTTTGCCGGCTGGTCCGGCCAATTCATATTCATCGTGAGCTTCATGCACCCTTCGCGGGCGACGCTGCTCGTTGCCGGTGCTCCGGTGCTGATCACCACCGCGGTCGTTCCGCTGATCTGGCCGGTCGGCACAAGCGCGGCCGACCTGTATGCGACGGTGTCGATCGTGCTGACCGTGTGCTTCGCCGCCGCCGGAACCCGGATCGCATTCCAGAAGCGCGTCGAGCTGGGCCGGATCGCGGAATTGCTCAAGGAGCAGAAGACCGCGGCGGAGGCGGCGAA
This sequence comes from uncultured Alphaproteobacteria bacterium, assembly GCA_963727575.1. Lineage (GTDB taxonomy): Bacteria > Pseudomonadota > Alphaproteobacteria > Rhizobiales > Rhodomicrobiaceae > JAHQVI01. Next base: position 21,988 of record CAVSIA010000046.1, on the reverse strand, counting down.
CAGCTCGAAATCCGCCTTCCTCGCCGCCATGAGCCATGAGATTCGCACGCCCCTCAACGGTGTTCTCGGCATGGCGCAGGCGCTGCATTCGGAGGCGCTGACGCCGGCACAGGCGGAAAAGGTGCAGACGATCCTCGAAAGCGGCGAGACATTGATGACGCTGCTCAACGATGTCCTCGATATCTCCAAGGTCGAAGCGGGCAAGCTCGAGCTGGTGACGTCGCCGACGGATCTGCGATACAAGCTCTCGCGCGTCTACAAGCTTTTCCTTCCCCGCGCCGAAGAGAAAGGCGTCAGCTTTACATTTGCGGTGGACGATTCGATTCCAAAATATGTTGCCTGCGATCCGGTGCGCCTGCGGCAGTGTCTTTCCAATCTGTTGTCCAACGCCATCAAGTTTACCGACACCGGCGCGGTCAACGCGCGCATCTCGGGTACGCCGATCGAGGACGGTCGCTGCGAGATCTGCATTGCCGTTCGCGATACCGGGATCGGCATGAACGAAGAGACCTGCGCCCGCCTGTTCAACGAATTCACCCAGGCGGAGGAGAGTGCCGCGCGGCGCTTCGGCGGTACCGGGCTGGGGCTTGCCATCACGCAGAAGCTGGCGCGGCTGATGGGCGGCGATGTTACGGTCGAAAGCGAGCTTGGCGTGGGCTCGGTCTTCGAGATGCGCTTCCCCGCGGACATCGTCGAGGTCAGCGCGGCACCGGCGCCGCGTGCGCGTCCGGCTCTCCCGGCAACAGCCGGGCTTGGCGGGAAACGCATGCTTGTCGTCGACGACAACGCCATCAACCGCAAGGTCGTCGGAATATTTCTGAAGCATATGGAAGTGGAGATCGCCGAAGCGGAAAACGGGGTTGCGGCGCTCGAAGCGCTGCGGACCCAGGCCTTCGATCTCGTCCTCCTGGATATGCATATGCCGGTTATGGACGGCGAGGAGACCATTCGGCACATTCGGGCGAGCGAAGCCGATTTCCGCCACGTGCCCGTCATCGCGCTGACCGCGGACGTCATGCGCGGCGACGGCTCACGCTACCGCGCGATGGGCATGGATGGCTTTGCGACAAAGCCGATCTCTCATGACGAGTTGCTGGCGGAAATATACCAGGTGCTCGACAGGACGGCCGAGCGCGGAACCGGCTCAGCGGTCGACGCGGACGAATCGTCGGCGGACATCGAGCGCGGCTGCGCCATCCGCTCGACCGGTTAGAGCGCCATCGGGAAAGGCGGATACCGATTTTCCGCGAAAAATCGTGCCAAAACAACGGACTTTGGAGTATGCGCGATTCAACGCGAAGCGATCATGCTCCGGCCGCCTCGCCCCGCGCGGCGAGATCGTTCTGCGCAATCAGGTTCGATGCGAGATGTTCGATCAGCGAATTGAGGACCAGCCGGCCTGACGGCGAAGGGCTGAGGATGTCGCCATCCGTTTCGCGAAGCAGCCCCTCGGCGGCCAGCAGATGCAGCGCGTCCTGCGCGACGCTGAAACCGGTGCGCTCGGCAAGGCGCCGCAGCGAGAAACCTTCGGCGAGCCGCAGCCCCATCAGCAGCATTTCCTCGGCCTCTTCCTGCCGCGTCAGCACCTCACGCGTTGCCAGGCCATGCCCGTCGCGCGCAACGCCGGCGGCCCATTTCGCGGGATCGCGCTCGGCCGACAATGCCAGACGCCCCTCGGCGGCCCGGATCCGGCCATGCGCGCCCGGACCGACGCCGGCATATTCGCCGTAGCGCCAATAAAGCAGATTGTGGCGCGCTTCCTCGCCGGGGCGGGCATGGTTTGACACCTCGTAGGCGCCAAGACCCGCGGCGTCGCAGACCTCCTGGGTCAACTCGTAGAGTGCGGCGGCGTCATCGTCCTGCGGCACATGCAGCTTGCCGGCGGCATGAAGCCGGTGGAAGGCCGTGCCCGGCTCGATGGTGAGCTGATAGAGCGAGAGATGGCCGGCGGCGAGCGCCAGCGCCTCGCCCAGCTCGGCTCGCCATTCGCCGGGCGTCTGTCCGGGCCGCGCATAGATCAGGTCGAAGGAAACCCGCTCGAAATGGGTGTTGGCGATCTCGATCGCGGCGCGCGCTTCGGCGGCATTGTGCAGCCGCCCGAGGAATTGGAGCTGATCGTCGTGAAGGCTCTGGACGCCGAGCGAGACGCGGTTGATGCCGGCGCGGCGGAAATCGGCGAACCGGCCCGCCTCGACGCTCGACGGATTGGCTTCCAGCGTGATTTCGGCCCCAGGCAGCACCGCCCAATGCCCGGCAATCGCCTCGAGCACCTTTGCAGCGGTCGCAGGCTCCATCAGCGACGGTGTGCCGCCGCCGAAGAAGATGCTGGACACGATCCGGCCCGGCGCCAATGCGGCGTAATAGTCGAGCTCGCGCAGGATCGAGGCCAGATAATGCGCCTCGCTCACCTCGCGCCGCACATGCGAATTGAAATCGCAATAGGGGCACTTGGCGGCGCAATAGGGCCAGTGAATGTAGATGCCGAATGGGTCCATGCCGCTTATATGCGCGGCAGGCGGGCTTTCGCAAAGGCTTCGAAAGCGATTGCGCGATGCGACATGGTGTGTTTTTGCGCCGCGTCCATCTCGCCGAAGGTGATCGAATGTGCCGTCGGGCACGAAGATCGGATCGTAGCCGAAGCCTTGCGTTCCCCGGGGCGGAAAGGTCAGGTGGCCGAAAATCTTGCCTTCGTAGAACTCGGCGTCGCCTTCGGGTGTGGCGAGACAGAGCATGCAGGTGAAATTCGCGCGGGGCGGGCTGTCGAGCGCACCCTTCTCGCGGAGCTCCTTCTCGACGCGGGCCATCGCGGCCTTGAAGTCCCGCTCCTCGCCGGCCCATCGCGCCGAATAGATGCCCGGCGCGCCGCCGAGCGCTTCGATCTCGATGCCGGAATCGTCCGCAAGCGCGGGCAGCCCGGCGGCTTGCGCGGTCGCGTCGGCTTTAAGCTGCGCATTGGCGGCGAAGGTGTCGCCGGTTTCCTCCGGCTCGGGCAGGCCCAGCTCGCCGGACGAGACCAGCGCGATGCCGAGCGGCGCAAGCAGGTCGCGGAATTCGGCGATCTTGCCCTTGTTGTGGCTGGCGAGCACGAGTTTGTCGCCAGCCCCGAAGCTCCTGATCATCAGCCGACCGTCAGCTTCTGCAGGCTGATCAGCTCGCGGATGCCTTTCTTGGCCAGCTCCAGCAGCTTATTGAACATCTCTTCCGAGAACGGCTCGCGCTCCGCCGTGCCCTGGATCTCGACGATGCCGCCCTTGCCGGTCATGACGAAATTCGCGTCGGCATCGGCGTCGGAATCCTCGGCATAGTCCAGATCGAGCACCGGCTCGCCCTTATAGATGCCGCAGGAAACTGCCGCGATCTGGTCCTTCATCACGTCACCGCGGATCATGTCGCGTGCATGCATCCATTGCAGACAGTCGTGCAGGGCAACCCAGCCGCCGGTGATCGATGCCGTCCGCGTGCCGCCATCGGCCTGGATCACGTCGCAGTCGACCGTGATCTGATGTTCGCCGAGCGCCTGCAGATCGACCACCGCGCGCAGCGAGCGCCCGATCAGACGCTGGATCTCCTGCGTGCGGCCGGAAGGGTGGCCGGTGGTCGACTTCGCGGCGCATACGATCCGTCGTCGAGCGTGGCAGCATCCCGTATTCCGCCGTCACCCAGCCGCGCCCCTGGCCCTTCAGCCATGGCGGCAGGCGCTCCTCGACGGAAGCGGTGCACAGCACGTGGGTATTGCCGAATTTGATCAGGCACGAGCCTTCAGCATGGAGAGAGACGGCGCGCTCGAGGGCGACCGGCCGTAAAATGTCGATTTCGCGTTTAGACGGTCGCATTATTTTCGTCCGCAGGTCGTTGGAAAGGCGGCTACCCTACGCAAGTCGCAAATCACGGGCAACTGATCTTGCGCATGAGACGGCGACAATTTTCCACTCGCGCACAGCCAATCGGCGAGGCGGGCGTGTCGGGTGGCGACCGGGTCCGAAAACCGCTAGCCGATCGCGCGGGTGCGTGGCAGCGTGACGGAACGAAATCAGGGGCCGGAACGCATGAAAGCGGATATCTTCGATTTTGCCCTCTCGCGCATGCCGACGCCGATCGGCACGATGCTCATCGTCACCGACGCGCAAGGCCGGCTGCGGGCGCTGGACTGGAACGATCACGACGACCGGATGGACCGGCTGATGCAGCGTCAATATGGGCGCGGCCGTGTCAGGCTCAGAGATGGCCGTATGCCGGCGCCGATCGCGGAGGCGCTTGAGGCGTATTTCGCCGGGCGGCTGGACCTCATCGACGCCATCGAGGTCGAGACAGGCGGCACGGTTTTCCAGAAGCAGGCCTGGACGGCGCTGCGGCAGATCCCGGCGGGCCGGACGGCGAGCTATGGCGAGCAGGCGGCGAAGATCGGGCGCCCGGCGGCGGTGCGCGCGGTCGGGCTGGCGAACGGGGCCAACCCTGTGGGCCTCGTCGTGCCCTGCCACCGTGTCATCGGCGCCGATGGATCGCTCACCGGATATGGCGGCGGGCTGGAGCGCAAGCGCTGGCTGCTCACCCATGAGGGCGCGGCCTTCGTCGACGAAGCGAAGCAGCCGGGCTTGTTCTGAACGGAACGCGCGTGCGTCCCGTGCTCAGCCCTCGGCGCTGTCCAATTCCCCGAGGCCGTGGCGGCGCAGTTTGACATAGAGGCTTTGCCGGCTGAGACCGAGAATCTCGGCGGCGGAGGCCCGGTTGTCGCCGGTCAGCTCCAGGGCGGCCTCGATGCACATCTGCTCGATGATGTCGGTGGTCTCGCGGACGAGTTCGCGCAAAGGGACTTGCCCGACCAGCTCCTTGAGCTGCTGGAGCGAGCGGGTCGGTGGCGGGGCGGCGCTGCGCGGCGCTGACATCGGCCGCAGGGCGGCCTGCACCTTGCGGATGGTGATACCGTAACAGGGCGGCTTGGCGCCGGGCACGGCGACGCCGGCGACCTCGACCTCCTCGCGGGCCCCATATTCGCCGCGCACCACGGTGGAGAAGCGGCGCAGGACGCCATATTCGCGCAGATTGACGATCAGCACCTCGACATCGACATCGACGCGGCCGAGCCAGCGTTCGATCGGCTCGCCCACGGCCTGCTCCTCGCCGACGAGTTGTGTAAGATCGAGAAAGGCGGAATTGGCGGTGACGATGCGGCGGTTCTCGTCGATGACGACGAAGCCGTCCGGCATCTTGGCGATCACGTCGAGCGCCGCCGCGCCCCCCGGTGTTTCAGCAAGAGCAGCCGCGGCGTCGAGCGGGGCGAGACGGATCAGGTAGTGGATCGACGTCGCCTCGCGGAAGATCGAGGCCGAGAGCGAGAAAGCCTGCCCGGTGCTGCGGATGTGAACCGTGACGTCGTCGGCGCGCGGCGAGATCCGCAGCCGGGCGAAGATCTTCTGCGCCGCCTGGGCGCCCTCGGAGTCGAGCAGCGTCTGGAAGCTGTTCCCGATCAAACGGGTACTGCCATTCTGCAAGAGCCGGGCCGCCGCCGGATTGGCCTCGGTGATCCTGAGATTGGCGGCGTCGATAATGATCACCGCCTCGGCGGAGAGCTGGAACAGGGTCTGATAGCGGGTCTCGGCCAGGCGCAGGCGGGCATAGTCATGCTCCATCTGCGCCTGAGTGGAAACGAGCCGCTGCTGCAGCGCCGAGACGGGACGCAGATCGCGGCCAATCGCCAGAACCCGCCCGTCGCCTCCAAGGCGGATAGCGGAGTAGCGCACCGGCAAATCATCGCCTGATGTGCTCGGATGGTTGACCTGGCGCCACTTCGAAGCGCCAGTGGCGAGCGCCGCCGCCAGGATCTTCTCCACCTTCGGCCGGCTCTCCGTGGTCACCACATCGAGCCACGGCCGGCCCACCCATTCGGCGCAGCCGAATTCGGCCAGCGTGCCGTCATCGAGCGCCAGATCGCGGATCACGCCTTTTTTGTCGAGCATCAAGGCCAGATCGGACGACGACGATACGAGCTGCGAAACCATTGCCGCATCCAAATCGGCGAGCGTTTTCTGGGGCGCTTTGAACTGTGTCACGCTCGTTATCCGGCATCGGCGGCAAAACCAATAGCCGACCTTTCATCGATCCGATCTCTCACCCTTGCCATCCAGGGTTGAATTTCTACGCGTTCCCGGCAGGGTTCCATGCGCGTCGCTGCATCCATTTTGATAGTTGAACCGAAACAATGCATCAAGCATTCCCGCCAAACAACGCACATGGCGTTTTCATGCCAAATTTTAAAGTCGCGGGTCGACCGGCTCGCTCTCAAGCGCCAGGATCGCAAACACCGCCTCATGCACCCTGCGCAACGGCTCGCGAGCATCAAAGCGCAGCAACGCCTCCTGGCCAAGCAGAAATTCGCGAACCGCCAGCGACCGCTTCTTCCCCAGCCCCCGGCTTCGCAGGCGGGCGAGATTTTGCGGCGTGTCGTATTCCGGCCCGTAGATGATACGCAGATATTCGGAGCCGCGGCATTTGACGGCGGGTTGCGCCATGCCCCGGCGCCCGGTGGCAAGGAAGCCGAACGGCTTGACCACCATGCCTTCGCCACCGGCCTGCGTCAGCCGCGTCCACCAGGTCGCCGCGTCCTCGACGGCGGCTTCGTCGGCCAGATCGACGAGATGGTGCACCGTGGCCATGAGCATCGGATCGCCCGGCTCGGCGAGCCGCGCCAGCTCCGCCATGTGCCAGAGATGGTCCTTGTCCATATGCACGCCGCCTTCGCTCGCCAGCAGGTGGAAGGGCGCGATGCGGTAATCGTCCAGGGACCCGACCGGCCAGCAATAGCGACGATAGGCCTCACTATATTTGACGGCTGCGGCGTGCCTCGTCTCCGTCCGGGCGAGAAGCTCCGCGACGTCGCCGGTGCGCTCCGCGGCCTGCTTCAAGGCGGCGACCGCGTGGGTGAGCCCCGTACCTGCGGCGACGCCGGTCGTCGCATATTGCTCGCGGATCAGGGACTGCGCCTTGGCCGACCAGGGCATGATCTCGGCGTCCAGCAGCGCCCAGCCGGTGCCGTGGCGGTCCCAAAAATCGGCTGCGTCCATCGCGGCGCGCAAGCGGGCAAGCACGGCCTCGGTCATCTCGCGCCCGTCGAAGAAGGCACGGCCCGTGCGCGTATAGATGGCGCCGGTCTCGCCGGTCGTCACGCCGAAGCGTTCGCGCGCCGCATCGGCATCGCGGCAGACCACGAACAGCGCACGCGAGCCCATATGCTTTTCCTCGACGACGACCCTGGCCACGCCCTCGGCGCGGTAATAGCCGAACGCCTCGTCCGGATGTTCGAGCAGGCCGTCGCGCTCGCTGGTCTCCGGCGGCGACATGGTCGGCGGCAGGTAGATCAGCCATTTCGGATTGATGGCGAAGCGGCTCATCACTTCCAGCGCCGCGACCGCGTTGTTCTCCTCGATCGTGAATTTGCGGCCCGCCTTCGTGCTGACGATCCGCTTGCCGAGCACCAGCGACAAATCGAGCAGGTCGTCATGCGACTGCTGCAGGCTGACCGCCTCGCGGCCGGGTATGCCGCCGAGCGGGCGAACGGACTCGACATAGACGCGGGCCGCGGGGACCGAGACCAGATCCCGCTCCGGCCAGCGCAACGCTGTCAGCTTGCCGCCGAACACACAGCCCGTATCCAGGCAGATCGTGCGGTTCAGCCAATCGGCTTCCAGCACCGGCGTATGCCCATAGACGACGGTGGTCTCGCCGCGATAGTCCGACGCCCAGTCATGACGGACCGGCAGGCCGAATTCGTCGGTCTCGCCGGTCCTCTCGCCATAGAGGCAGAATTCGCGCACCGCACCGGACGACCGCCCGATCATCTGCTCCCTGATGCCCGCATGGGCGACGACGAGCCGTCCGCCGTCCAGCCAGAGATGGCTGACCAGCTTGTCGAGGAACGCCTTGACCTCGGCGCGGAATTGCGGCGGCTCGCTCTCCATCTGTCCGATGGTCAGATCGAGGCCGTGCGTCGGCTTGACGTGGCGGCCGTTGAGCCAGCGCAGGAATTTGACGTCGTGGTTGCCGGGCACACACAGAGCCGTGCCGTTTTCGACCATGTGCATGACCAGCCGCAGCACGTCCGGCGTTCGCGGGCCGCGGTCGACGAGGTCGCCGACGAAGACGGCGCGGCGGCCCTCCGGCGCCGTGACCGCGCATCGACGGTCATCGCCCACGCCTGTCCAGCTCACCACATAGCCGAGCTTCGCCAGCAGCGTCTCCAGTTCGTCGCAGCAGCCATGCACATCGCCGATGAGGTCGAACGGGCCGGCCTCACCGCGCCGATCGGTCCAGAGCGGGGTGCGGGTGACCTGCGCGGCCTCGATCGCCTCGGGCGAGCGCATCTCGAAGACGTAGCGGAAGCCTTCCTTGTCCAGGTGCCGGACATTGCGCTTCAGGTTGCGCGTCTGATTGCGGACCACATGCGGGCCGAACTGCCGGTCGGGGCGCGTCTTGTTGCGCTCGTGGCAGATGTCTTCGCCGGGATTGATGACCAGCGCCACGGGCAATGCATGGTAGCGGCGGGCCAGCGCGACCAGATGGGCGCGGTCCTCCTTGCGCACATTGGTGGCGTCGACAACGGTCAGCCTGCGGCGCTTGAGCCGTGTCTCGGCAATGAAATGGACGAGTGCGAAGGCGTCGTCGGTTGCCTCCAGGCTGTTCTCGTCATCGTCGACGATCCCCCGGCAAACGTCGGAGGAGACGATCTCGCTGGACTTGAAATGCCGCCGGGCGAAGGTCGACTTTCCCGAGCCGGAGGTCCCGATCAGCACGACCAGGCAGAAATCGGGGATGGTGATCGCGGATCGCTCAGCCATGGGCGGCGCTCTTCACCCGTTCGGCGACGACATCCGCACGCGACGCCTTGTACAGGCGGACTTCGAACTGGCGCACGAGGCATTCGAACAGCGCCTCGCGGAACGGAAAGATGACGTGCTGAAGCGCGCTGTACATTCCCGACTGATGATGGCGGTGCGCGGCATTCTGCCGTTCCGCGTGGTCGACCCAGGTCGAACCGGCCACCAGGAAGCAGCGCCCGGCCTCCAGACCTCGGGCGTAAAGCGGGTGCGCGTTCAGGATCTCCTGGGTGGTGTCGCCGAGCTTGTGCATCAGGCAGGCTTTGAAGCCGATCGCGGCAATCAGCTCGCCGTCCGGATCGAGCAGCTCGACGCGCGGATCCATGTCGGTCCCAGCATCCACCGCCGCCGCATAGATCAGCTCGACATCGCTGCCTCCGGCAAACAGGAACGGCGCAGCGACCCCGGCATTGCTGTCGGGAATCTCGGCGAAGCGCGTCAGAATGCCGGCAGAAGCGATCATGACCGCGCCTCCCTGACGATGGACCGGAACAGCGCGTCGGCTTCTTCGAGGTGTTCGGCCTCGCTCGGACGCGGCTTCGTTACGGCTTTGCGCGCCCAGCCGAACTCGTCGACGATGAAGTCGTCGATTGCCGTAATGCGCGGCGCCTCGCCCAGCTCCTTGGCGCGGCTTTTGCGCTCCAGCAGATCGTTCAGTCCGGCGATCAGATCCGCGGGCAGGTCGATGCCGGCGAGCAGGTCGTGAAAATTCATCGGCGGGATGGTTTCGGGATGCATCCGAACCCAGCGCACAGCCATCGCCGGACGCACCACGTAGAAATATTTCTTCAGATTAACGCGGCTCCGGCCCTCGATATAGACGTCCCACTGCCGCCCGCCGAGGCTGAGATAATGGTGCAGGCAGGCATGGCCGTGAGCGGTCTTTTGCGAGAACGCGATCAGCCGGTCGCAGTCGGCGTTGTCCCAAATGTAGCGGATCGGGCTCGACAGCCATTCGAGCAGCACCGGATTGGGCTTGATGAGCAGGCCGAGCGCTTTCTTGATGTCCCAGCCGTTGACGTCGAGCGCGTCGTCGATCGGCCGCTCTATGACGTCGCGGCCCGGCACGATCGTCAGATACCAGTCGAGCGGGCGCGCATAGACGAAGCGCACATCGTAGTCGCTGTCCGGAGAGGGAAAGCCCCAGGCGCGGCTGCCGCTTTCGATCGCGAACAGGATGCGCACGCCTTCGCGGCTCTCGATCGCCCGCAGCTCTGAGAGGATCGTCCCGGTCATTTCCGGGGCAACGGCGCCTGCATCGGCGGTCTCGCTCATCCTGCTCCCCTTTCGAAAATCGCCATCTGCGACGGCGGTCCCAGCTCGGGATCGACCTCGCCGACCGGCTCGATGCGCGCCGTATAGGGGAAGCGCGCGGTGACGCCGTCGACCCAGGCCCGGAATTCGGCGCGGGTCCATTCGAAGCGATGGTCGGCGTGGCGAAGCTGGCCCGGCGCCATGGTCTCGAATTTGGCGTTGTATTCACGGTTCGGCGTGGTCAGCACGACGAGCGCCGGCTGGGCGCATTCGAACACCACGCGCTCGACGGATGGCAGGCGCTCCGGATCGATATGCTCGATGACCTCCACCATCGCCGCGGCGTCGAAGCCGGCGATGCGGTCGTCGCGGTAGGTGAGCGCGCCCTGCAGCAGCTTGATGCGCTTGCGCTGGCGTTCCGGAAGCGTCTCCAGCTTCAGGCGCCGCGCGGCCAACTCCAGATCCTGAATGCCGATGTCGACGCCGAGGATCTCGGTGAACTGGCGCTCGGCCATCAGCCGCCTGAGCAGCTTGCCGCTGCCGCAGCCGAGATCGACGACGCGCCGCGCACCCGACGTCTTCAGCAGTTCGGCAACCGCATCGAGGCGCTGATCGTGAAGGCGGAGAGGCTTTTCAAGCTGTTCCTCCGCGGCGTTCTTCCGGTTCTCGGCGACGGCCTCGCCCTCGGCTTCGCCCGGTGCCGCGACGACCTCGGCTTCGCTGTCCTCCGGCGCCGCCGCGCTCTCGTCGGCTTCGGCGAGGCGCGCGATCGCGCGGTTGGCGAGCGAGCGCCGGCGGCGCAGGTAGCGGCGCACGATCAGCTCGCGGGCGGGGTGTGAGGGCAGCCAGGTGCCGCCCTTGGCCAGCAGTTTTTCGATCTCCTCAGTGTCGATGTAATAGTGCTTCTTCAGGTCGAGAACCGGGATCAATACGTAGAGGGGGTTGAGCAGATCGACGAGCCGGCAGGTGGCGCCCAGCCGCAGCGTGACATAGGCGCTGTCGCCCCAATCCGGCCAGTTCGGGTCGAGCGGGATCGGATCGGCGGCGATCGTGTAGCCGAGCGGTGCGAACAGGTCGTGGATCAGTTGTGCCTCGCCCCTTACCGGGAGCGGTGTGACCACCGCTTCGAGCGGGATCGGCGTCGAGACGAGGTCCGGACGGTCCTCGCAGCGCCCGTTCAGCGCGGTGCGCAGCGATTTGGCGATGGCGACGGACAGGAAGGACGAAGCCGCATAGGGCCGGTCGTTGACATATTGATCGAGCAGGCCGCCGTCGCTGCCGGTGCCGCGGACCAGAGCGATCGGGTCCATCTCCAGGACCAGATTGAAGGTGCAGCGCTCCGCATCCGCTTCGGAATAGAACATATGCGCCCGGCCGAATGCGAGCGGCAGTTCCTGATGACGCGCCGGGTTCTTGTGTAGCAGATAGCCAAGGTCGGTCGCCGGGCGGTGGGTGGTGGTGATCGACAGGAACATAACGGCGCGCTAACCCGGTCAACTGGCAAGTGCATTGAATACGCCAATAACATCGACTTTTTGACGGCGTGGTCTCATTTAATGCCAGGCAGTCTTAACCCGAGATGGACGAGGCCATCCCAGAAGTTTGTCGCGCAAGGCCAGGCGGGGGTTCATTTTTATGTGATGCGCGCCGCGAACAGGCGGGATGTCGCGAAACGGATATGCAACTTTTGGGGGAAATGCGGTGCAATCGGACCGGCGGCGGACACTCAGAGGGAGCATCGTTAGAGTGGCCCCGCGCTGGCCCGACTGCACCCGGCCGGGCTAGCGCACCGACGCATTCACATGGTTCATACGTCAGTGCACTAGTGTCCTGATTCAGAAGTTCCTATCCAGCTGAGGCATGCACATCGAGGGTGCGGCGGCAAAAGCGCTCGATGCTTGCCAGTATATCATCGGCGGACTTGGTCCATCGTAGCGGCTTCGGATTTGCGTTCTGCTGACGGATGAAGGCCTCGATCGCCGCGATCAGTTGCTTGACCGACGTGTGAGCGCCTCGCTTGATCTGCTTTTCGGCCAACAGCGAGAAGAAACGCTCGACCTGATTGATCCACGATGACGATGTCGGGGTGAAGTGCGCGTGCCAGTGCGCCCGCTTGGCGAACCAATCGCGGATCAGCTTTGTCTTGTGGCTCGAGGCGTTGTCCATCACGACATGCACGTCGAGACCGGCAGGCACATTGCGCTCCACTTCGTCGAGGAACTTGCGGAACTCCTGTGCGCGATGGCGCGGCATGCATGTGCCGATCACGCTGCCCGCCTTCACGTCTGTCTCGGCCGTCACGGCGGCAATGAAGCCTGCAAAGAGCGTTGTTGTGCCGTGGCGCTCATAGTCGTGGGTGCGCCTCTCCACCTGACCGGGACGCATCGGCAGAAGCGGCTGCGTTCGATCAAGGGCTTGTATCTGGCTCTTTTCATCGACGCAGATCACCAGCGCCTTGTCTGGCGGAGCGAGATATAGCCCCACAATGTCGCGCACCTTCTCGACGAATTGCGGATCGGTCGACAGCTTGAACGTCTCGGTGCGATGCGGCTGCAAGCAGAAGGCCTGCCAGATCCGATGCACGGACGACGCCGATATGCCCGACGCCTTCGCCATGCCGCGCGTGCTCCAATGTGTCGCGTCCGAGGGCTTTGCCTCGAGCGTTTTGGTAACAATTTCCTCGATACGGTCATCGCCGATCTTGCGTGGCGCACCGCATCTTGGCTCGTCGTCGAGGCCATCGAGACGATGCCTGGCGAACCGCTCGCGCCACAGCCGGACGGTCTGACGCGTAACGCCCACCCCAGACGCGATCTCGCAGTTGTTCTCCCCGTCCGCCGCGCGCAGGATGATCTCCGCGCGCTGTGCATCCGCGCGCGTAATCTTGCGACGGCGGACACGGCCATTGAGCATGGCTTGCTCATCCGCACTCAGCTGGATCGGGCTCGGTTTTCCACTCGCCATCATCGCTCCCAGGGAATTGCTGATCCAATACAGGGAATCACGACGACGAATAACTGGCTAGAAATTTCCGAAACAGGACACTAGCCCGATCTATTCACGGCGGTGAGAATTCGCTGAACGTATCAGCGCTCATGTGCATCTTGGCAGATTACCGGCGCGGATGCATCCCGCTTGAGATTGGCGGCCGGCAAGGCGTTTTTTGCGGTTAAAGGGGTGGGCTCGTTCGGGGGCATCGGCGCCCCGGCGTTCAGGTGACGAGCCGCGGCAGCCGGCCAAGGACGGCCCTCAAAATGGGTTGGTAGGGACAGGCGGTCGGCAGGTGCAGCCGGATCTGGGTTTTCATCTCGACCACCCGGGCGGCGACCTTGATCAGACGTAGGCGCAGAGTATCGAACTGCGCAACGCGCCAGATCGAGCGTTTCGGCATCATGGCGCGCAGCCGCCACATCAGCCAATAAGCGCCCGCATGCAGGAACAGGCGGAACTGGTTGGCGGTCGCTTTTGAGCATGACGTGCGATCGGCGGCGAGATGGGTCTTCCAGGATTTGATATGGTTCTCGGCTATGCCGCGTCGGCAGTAGAGGTCTTCGTAGAGCGCCTTGGCCCGGCCGCCGGCGAGATTGGTGACGATGAAGCGGGTATCGGTGCCTTGCTCGCCGGCTTCGACCCGCGCGATGATGCGTTCGACCCGGCTCCAGCTCTTTGCGCCATCGAAGAAGTCCTTGAAGCGGCGCAGCTTGGCCGTCTTCGCTCCGGCCTCGAAACGGGCTTTGGTGCTGGCTTCCAACTCTTCGATATGGCGGCGCAAGGTCGTGGTCGGCGCGACGCCGAGGATGAAGTCAAGCCCCCTCGCCCGGCAGACGTCGATCACCTCGGGACAGCAATAATGGCTGTCGGCCCGGATCAGGATCCGGGTGCTTGGCCAGTTGGCGCGGATCGCACGGAGCAGACGGCGCAGGAACGCGCCGATCTCGGTGCCTTTGGGGCGCTTGGCCGGACGCAGCATGGCGGTCACGAACCGCCCATCACCGTCAAACACGACCATTGGCTGGAAGCCATATTCGTCGTGATGAGCATTGAACAAGCGTAATTGCTGGCCGCCATATGCGGCATCGAACGTATCGTCGATATCCAGCACGATGCTGTTGGGCACCCGCCGGAAGGAGGCGCAGTAGAGATCAACCAGCGCCTGCCCCATGCGCAGCAGCGAACGGCGATCAGGCAGGTTCTCCAGGCGCGAGAGTGTGGGCTGCGAGGCAAGATCTGCGCCGGATGGCAGCGCGCCCTGCGCCAGCTTGAACGCCGGATCAGATCGTAAGCGCGATGCATCGTTGCCGTCCTCATAGCCGGCGGAGATCATCAGCATGCGGAACCGGATCATATCGGCGAGGCCGTGGACGACCTGATTTTGTGCCCGTGGATCCGCGATGCAGCCCGCCAGACGTTCGGCCACGTCAAGGCGTTGCTCGACCTCTCGCAAAACCAAAACGCCTGCGTCCGACGACAAAGCCCCACCGTCAAAACGCGCCACGACCGGTTTGCCAAAAACCGGTGACAGACCAGGCAACGGCAGCATAGGATCGATCATGGCGGGTGGGCTCCCTGCGAAAATGGCGCGGATCGGCTTTAGCAACCAAATCCTAAGCCATCTCAAAGGCTTGAGCTACACCCGCCAAACCACCGTGAATTTTCCGGGCTAGGGCGCTGGCGCATGAACCATGTGAATGCGTCAGTGCTCTAGTCGCGCCAGAACTGCGGGAAGAACAGCACCAGCACCGTGAACAGCTCGAGCCGGCCGAGCAGCATGGCGAAGCAGAGCAGCCATTTGGCCAGATCGGGGAGCGTCGAGAAATTGCCGGCAGGGCCGATGATGCCGCCGAGCCCCGGCCCGACATTGGAGAGCGCGGTGACGGAGGCGCTGGCGCTGGTCAGGAAGTCGAGATCGAAGCCCATCAGCGCCACGGTCACGGCGCTGTAGCAGATGAAATAGAGCGAGAAAAACACCACCACCGAGCCGACGACGTCATCCGGCAGCGACCGGCCGCCATATTTGCGCGGGAAAATGCCGTGCGGATAGATCAGGCCGAGGAACTGGCTGCGCAGCATGATCGCCATGACCTCGAAGCGGAAGATCTTCATGCCGCCCGCCGTCGACCCCGTGCAGCCGCCGACGAAGAGCAGGCCGAAGAACACTCCGATGGAGATGTTGCCCCACAGGCTGTAATCGACTGTTGCATAGCCCGTCGTCGTCACCACCGAGACGACGTTGAACGCCGTGTGCCGAAGCGCGGGCTCGAAGCCGAGGCGGCCCTCATAGACGAGCCAGAGCGTCATCAGTCCGATGACGGCGGCGAGAAAGCCGAGCAGCGCCCAGAGCTGGCTGTTGCGCAGCGCGTCTTTGGAGCCCTGCATCATGCGCACGTAGATGACGAAGGGGATCGCGCCTGACAGCATGAAAAGCGTTGCGAACCAATGCAACAGCGGACTGTTCCAGTGTCCCATGGAGGCATCGGACGTGGAGTAGCCGCCGGTTGAAATCGTCGTCAGCGAATGGCAGATCGCCTCGAACACGGTCATGCCCGCGACCCAATAGGCGAGCGCACAGGCGACCGTCAGGCCGATATAGACGTAGCTGATCGCCTTGGTGACCTGCCGAACGCGCGGCATCACCTTTTCGGATCGGTCGGAGGATTCGGTGCGGAAGAGCTGCATGCCGCCGACACCGAGCGTGGGAAAGATCGCGATCGCGGTGGCGATGATGCCGATACCGCCGAGCCATTGCAGCAGCGAGCGCCAGAGAAGGATGCCCGGCGGGGCGTCGTCGAGGCCGATGATCACGGTGGAACCGGTCGTCGTGATCCCGGACATCAACTCGAAGAATGCGTTGGTGAAACTGTCGCGGAGCTGCGCATAGTCGGAGAGATAGAGCGGCAGCGCGGCGAACATGGCGATCGTCAGCCAGGAGAGCGGCGTCAGCACGAAAGCCTGCCGCAGCGTGAGCTTCGTTCCCAGATCGCAGCGCGTCAGATAGGCGAGGCCCGCTCCGAAGACCAAGGTCATGCCCCCGGCAAGCAGGAACGCCACATAGTCCGGATTGCCGACGAAGGCGTCGACGATGGCCGGCAGCAGCATAGCGGCGGCGAGCACCACAAGCAGGTTGCCGATCAGATACAGCACCGGCCGGATGCGCGGCGGCGACCAGATGAAGGTCGGAAGCGGTATGCTCACGAGGATACGCCTTCGTCGCGCATATTCGACTCGGTAGCCGGCGCGCCCAGCAGCGCCTCGGCCTTCCTCAGTGCCTCGTAGGTGACCATGGCGATGACCTGATCGCCGGCCTCGATCTCCGTTTCGCCGTCGGGAATGATCACCTTGCCATCGCGCACGACCGCGCCGATCAGCATGCCGGGCGGCATGTGAATGGCCCGCAGCGGCTTGCCGATCAGCCCGGAGCCGGGCTGTGCCGTCGCCTCGATCACCTCGCCGAAATTTTCGCGCAGCGTGTAGAGCGCGGACACCGAGCGCGGGCGGACATGGCGCAGAATGCTGGAGACCGTGATGCTGTTCGGGCTGACGACGGCGTCGATGCCGAGCCCCGGGAGAATGCCTTCGTAAACGCCCTTGTTGACCAGGGTGATCGCGCGCGGACAGCCCTCGCGCTTGGCCAGGACGGACGCAAAAATGTTGGTTTCGTCGTCGTCGGTCACCGCCACGACGGTCTGGCAGGCGCTCAGATTGGCCTCGGCGAGGATCTCCCGGTCGAGTGCATCGCCATGCAGGACCACGGCGTTGTTGCCGAGTTCGCGCGAGATGTGCTCGGCGCGCATCTGCGCATTCTCGATGATCTTCAGCGACAGCGAAGGCGTGCTCTCGGTGAGCTGCTTTGCGAGGTTCAGCCCGACATTGCCGCCGCCGACGATCACCACGCGGTGGGCGACCTTCTCCTCGTGGCCGAAATAGCGCATCACGCCGGCGGCCTCGCTCGGGCGGGTGATGACATAGACCGAATCCCCGAGCTGCACGCGATCGGTCGGCGTCGGCACGAAAGCCTGACCGCCGCGCACCAGCGCGACGACGACCACGGCGGGCAGGGCCGGGGGCAGATCGTTGAGCCTGCAGCCGAGCACGGCGCAGCGGCCCGACGTGCAACTGATGCCGAGCAGCTGAACGCGGCCGTCCGCGAGCGTGACCGTGTCGAAAGCGCCGGGCGTCTTCAGACGCCGCACGATGCCGTTGGCGACCTCAAGCTCCGGCGTGATGATCACGTCGATCGGGAGCTGGTCGCTGGCGTAGAGGCCGCTCCAGATCGGGGCGAGATAGCCCTGGTGGCGCAGGCGGGCGATGCGGCGCGGCACCTTGAACAGCGAATAGGCGACCTGGCAGGCCACCATGTTGACTTCATCCGATCGCGTGACCGCGATCAGCATGTCCGCTTCCCGCGCGCCGGCCTGTTCCAGCACTTCCGGATAGGAGGCGTGGCCGACCATGCCGCGCACGTCGAAGGATTCGTCGACGCGCCGCGCCTGGGTCGGCGATATGTCGACGACTGTGACGTCGACGCCCTCCATGGCGAGATGGCGTGCAATGGATGAGCCGACCTGTCCGGCGCCGCAAACGATGACCTTCATAGCCGGTCCTTTTCCCCGCAGCATGGACGTTATGTCAAGCTGCTATTAATCCGCAGATTTTGCCGCCAACCGATATCCTGAGTGGCACCGCGACCTTTTGCGGTCTCCCCTCGCGCCCATCCGGAAACGCGGCGGTCCGCCAACCTTTTGGCCGGGCAAATCGGCTCGGCATCCAATCTGCTCGAATGTCATTGGCGATTGCTTGCCGGACGGCAAGATCAGTTTCGCAGGCTGTCGTTCTTCCTACCTGAATTGTCTGGTCCGTGGCTTCCGAGGTCGTCAGCTGGCGGTTCCCACCCGAAGACACTTCGCCCGCCATAGGAATGGGATTGCGTCCGCTCTGCCGCAAGGATCTCGTCGAACGATGCGCCACTGCTGCCGGTTTCGACCCGCCGCGCCTGGTCGTCAAGCCGCTTGATTGCAGCGAGTTCCTCCTCGCGGCCGAGCTTGGCGTTCCGGATCGCCGATTTCAGCACGGTGATGGTCTGATCGTAGACCTTCAGCGGCACGGGGAACGGGTGGCGGTCCTTGCCGCCATGGGCGAAGGAAAAGCGGGCCGGATCGGTGAACCGGTAAGGCGCGCCGTGAATGATTTCGGCTACCATGGCCAGGGATCGGACCGTCCGTGCGCCGACGCCGGGCACCAGCAGCAGGCCGGCGAAGTCGGCCGGGCCACGGTCGGCGGCGGCCGCTAGGCTGGCCTGGAGGCGCGGCATCAGCACATTTTCGCGGCGGACGTCGTGATGAGCCGGCATGATCAGATGCGGAAGCGTGAGTTGCGGCGCGGCGGGCGGCGGAGCGGCCTTTTCCTCCAGCTGCGCCAGTTCACGCGCGATCCTGTCAGGCCCCAGTGCGTGCAGGAGATCGAGCTGGCCCTGGCGCGAGGCGTCCGCGCGGCGGTCGGTGAGGTTGACGATCCGGCCCTGTTCGCGGCCGTCGATGGCGCTATGCGGCTCCTCGACGAAGCTTTTCAGCCCTTCGGACAACCAGTGATAGCGCCGGGCCTGCCGGCGGTCGCCGTTCATGCCCTGCTGAATGACCACCCATCGGCCGTCATCGGTGACGACGAAACCGTGGAGATAGAGATCGAAGCCGTCCTGCACGGCGGCGCTGTCGACCTTGGCGACCAGCCGGCTGGCTTGCGCGAGAGCCGCACCGTCGAAGCCGACCCGTTCGCCGATGCTGACGAGCTCCTGCGGCGTCTGCCGGGAATGCCTGCCGCGCCCGCCGCAGACGTGGACGCCAAGCTCGCCCGAGAGCGGTGCAAGGCCGCGTTTCAGGGCGCCGATGACGCTCGTGGTGATGCCCGAGGAGTGCCAATCCATGCCCATCACGGCGCCAAAGGACTGGAACCAGAACGGGTGCGCGAGGCGGCGCAGCAGCTCGTCGCGGCCGTAATGATGGACGATCGCCTCGCTCATCACCGCGCCGAGCCGGGTCATCCGCTCGCCGAGCCATTTCGGTACGCGCCCGCCATGCAGGGGAAGATCGGCGCTTCCGGCTCGTCGTGCCATGAACTGCCCTTTTCCGAAATCATCGTCGCGGGGTGTCTCGCGCCGGGCCGACCGACTTATACCACCGCGGCCGTGATTCTCCATAATTGGGATCGCGGCGGGTTTTAACGAGAGGCGGGCGCGGCGAAATTCCGCCGTGGCTAGCGCTTGCCCGCCTTGACAATCGCCGCCCGCCAATGCCGAGATGAGCGCGATCATCGCCAGGACATCGCCACCAGGAGAAGCCCCATGTTCATCGCCATGAACCGTTTCCGCGTCAAGAAGGGCTCCGAGGCCGATTTCGAGGCGGTTTGGCTGAACCGGGAAAGTCATCTCGCCAAGGAAAAGGGCTTCATCGAGTTCCACATGCTGCGCGGTCCCGAGCGGGAGGATCACACGCTTTACGCGTCGCATACGGTGTGGGACAGCGAGGCGGATTTCCTCGCCTGGACCAAAAGCGAGTTGTTCCGGATGGCGCATAAGGATGCGGGACAGAATACGCCGCTCTACCTCGGCAGCCCGGCCTTCGAGGGCTTCACGGTCATCCAGACGGTCGGGCGCTGAGGCCGCGGGCGGCCCGCACCGGGGGAACCGCTGCGAGCGCTCCGTGTTTCCAATGAGAGTAAACCGGAGGCCGCCTATGCAGCCCGAGACCGTCCTTCTTCAAGCCAATGACTGGATGCCGAATAACCCGCGTCTTCCAGTTCTGCTCTATCGCGGCGTGCTCTCCGGCACGTTCGGCGAGGATATGGCCGCCGAATTCGAGGCGATGTTCGAGAAGAACGGCTGGCCGCCGGAATGGCGCAACGGCGTCTTCGCCTACCATCATTATCATTCGACGGCGCATGAGGTGCTCGGCTTCGCCGACGGCAATGCGCGGCTCATGCTTGGTGGGCCGGGCGCGCATGAAGTCACCGTCCAGGCGGGCGATGTCGCCGTGCTGCCTGCGGGCACCGGGCATTCCCGGATCGAGGCGAGCCCGGATTTTCTCGTCGTCGGCGCCTATCCGCCGGACCAGTCGTGGGACATCTGCCGAACCGCCCCCACGCCGCAGATGCAACAGCGTATCGCCGGATTGGGCTTTCCCGAGTCCGACCCGGTCGATGGACCCGATGGCGCGCTGCCGAGGCTGTGGACGGCCGCGTGACGCCTCTACGGGCTTACGCTCGTGGCGGGTGCAACCGCACCGGATCGCGGGTGAAGCTCCGCCGGCCGGACTTGAATCCCATCAATGGCTGCGCGATCTCGGCGACGAGGTCCACCGGGTCGGACGCGTCGAAAATCACGATGTCGGCGGGATTGCCGACCGCAAGCCCGTAATCGTCGCGATTGAGCAGGCGTGCCGAGCGCGTCGACACCATCTCCAGGCAGAGCCGCAGCGCATCGGCGTCGCCGAGTTGCGCGGCATTGGCGTAGAGATTGGCCATGCGGATCAGCGAACAGTCGCCATAGGGCGTGAACGGATTGAGCACGTTGTTGGTCGAGATCGAGCAGTTGACGCCCTCGGCGACGAGCCTGTGAACCGGCGCGACGCCGCGCGGCACATTGTGATCGTGATCGCGCCCCATCAGGAACAGGTCCGTCGACGGCAGCACCGTCACCGCCACTCCGGCATCGGCGAGGTGTCTCGCCGTTGCCGCGAATTCAGCGGGCGGCAGCGCGGAGAGTTTCGACACGTGGCCGATGGCCACGCGCCCGCCCCAGCTGAATTCGTCGGTCTTGCGCGCAACGTAATCAGCATGGAGATTATCTGTCGCAAGCGAAAAATCGAGATGCATGTCGATATCGACGCCGAACTCGCGCGCGATCTCGAAGATGCGGTCGATCTGGCCATGCGGATCGGCATCGGTATAGGGGGCGCCGCCGACCACTGTCGCACCCCGCTTCAGTCCCTCGATCAGCAGCGCCTCGACGCCGGGCCAGTTGGTCATGCCCTCCTGCGGGAAGACGCAGATCTCGACATCGAGCCCCCAGGCATGATCGCGCGCGCCGCCTGGACGCCCGCGAGACCGCGCAGGCCGATCGCGGGGTGACCTCGACATGGGTGCGCATCCGCGCGGTGCCCAGACTCATGGCTTTGCGCAGCACGCGGGACGCCCGCGCCGCGACGCATTCCTCCGTAAACTGAGCTTTCGCCGCGGACACGCCCGCGATCGCCGCGCCGAGGTCGGTGCCGGCCTGGCAGCGGTCGAGAATGCAGGCCTTATCGAGATGGATGTGGGTTTTGATGAGCCCCGCCGTCGCCAGCCGCCCGCCGAAACCGTGGCTCTCCGGCGCGGGCGGCAGGTCCGGCTCCATGGCGACAATCGCAGTCCCGGAAACGCCGATATCGACAGGATCGCCCCGGCCGGCGACCCGTACATTATGAAGCGTCAGATCGAGCGTGCTCACCAACCGATCACTTTCGGCAGCCAGGTTGCCAGGGGCGGCCAGTAGAACAGAACCGCGATCGCGAGGACCTGCACGCCGATGAACGGCACGACACCCCTGTAGATCATCGCCGTGCTGACGCCCGGAGGCGCCGCGCCCTTCAGGAAGAACAGCGCCCAGCCGAACGGCGGCGTCAGGAACGAGGTCTGCAGGTTGAGCGCGATCAGCGACGCCAGCCAGACCATGTCCGTGCCTTGGGCCTTGAAGAACGGCAGCAGCAGCGGCAGGGCAATATAGCTGATTTCGATCCATTCGAGGAAGAAGCCGAGCACGAAAAGCAGCGCCATCAGGAAGATCAGCGTGCCGGTTTCGCCGCCGGGGACGAGCGCCAGCGTCTCGCTGACGAGGTCCT
>CAVSIA010000045.1:0-83012 GCA_963727575.1 uncultured Alphaproteobacteria bacterium | reverse complement strand
TTACGGCGTTCCCTACATGTGGGGGCCCGAACGTGCTGATGTACAACACCGAGGCCTTCGACGACGGCGCCCGACGAGCTGGAACGTGGTCTTCGAGGAAATGACGCTGCCTGACGGCAAGTCCAACAAGGGCCGGGTGCAGGCCTATGACGGGCCGATCCATATCGCCGATGCCGCCAATTACCTGATGTACCACAAGCCGGAGCTTGGCATCACGGACCCCTACGAGCTGAACGAGGATCAGTACAACGCGGCCCTCGACCTTCTGCGCCAGCAGCGCAAGCTGGTCGGCCGCTACTGGCATGACGCCTTCATCCAGATCGACGACTTCAAGAACGAAGGCGTGGTGGCGTCGGGCTCCTGGCCGTTCCAGGTCAACCTGCTCAAGGCCGACGGCATGCCGATCGCCTCGATGATCCCGCAGGAAGGCGCCACCGGCTGGGCCGACACCACGATGATGCACGCCGATGCCGCGCATCCCAACTGCGCGTACATGTGGATGGAGCATACGCTGTCCTCCAACCTGCAATGCGACCTCTCGGTCTGGTTCGGCGCGGTGCCGTCCGTGCCCGCCGCCTGCACGGACGGCACGCGGCATGCAGACGGCGGAGGGCTGCGACGACCAACGGCATGGAGGACTTCGACAAGATCAAGTTCTGGACGCACGCCGGTCTCGAATTGCGCCAGCCAGGGCGAATGCGTGCCCTATTATCGCTGGGTCTCCGACTATATCGCCGTGATCGGCGGTCGCTGAGCCCACTGACCCCGCCCGTGCCGTTCGGCTTGCCTTCGGCACGGGCCCGACTATCGGAATGGTTCCATCTGTCAGCCGACGCTTGGCTTTCAGCACGACGTCATCTCGCGCATCGTCATGACCTCAGCCGTCCGTTTCGAACGTGTCGCGCCACTTCGGCGCGGTCGCGCGGTCGACGGCGTCGATCTCGACATCGCCGAGGGCGAATTCTTCGCCATGCTCGGGCCTTCGGGATCTGGCAAGACCACCTGTCTGCGACTGATCGCCGGTTTCGAGCGCCCGACCGCCGGGCACATCCACATCTTCGGCGAGCCGGCGGAGGGCTGCCGCCCTACAGGCGCAACGTCAACACGGTCTTTCAGGACTACGCGCTGTTTCCGCATCTCAACGTCCTCGACAACGTGGCCTACGGTCTGATGATCGCGCGGCATGCGGCAAGCGCGAGCGGCACCGCGCCGCCGAAGAGGCGCTGGAGCTGGTGCAGCTTGCCGGCTACGGCGCCCGCAAGCCCGGACAGCTTTCCGGCGGCCAGCGCCAGCGCGTGGCGCTGGCCCGCGCGCTGATCAACAAGCCGAAGGTGCTGCTGCTCGACGAGCCGCTGGGCGCGCTCGACCTGAAGCTGCGCGAGCAGATGCAGGAGGAGCTGAAGGCCTGCAGCAGCACGCTCGGCATCACTTTCGTCTTCGTCACCCACGACCAGGGCGAGGCGCTGTCGATGGCCGACCGGGTCGCGGTTTTCAACCACGGCCGGATCGTCCAGACCGGCACGCCGCGAGGACATCTACTCACCGCCCGGAACTCGCGCTTCGTGGCCGATTTCGTCGGCTCCTCGAACGTGCTGCCGCCGGCACTTGTCGGCGCGGCTGCCGGCCGAGAACGCCTGGGCGAGCCTGCGGCCCGAGGCGATCCGGCTCGTCGAAGCGGGCGCGTATGCCGGCCACGCGTCACTCGCGCTGCAGCTTCCTCGGCGCGCCGACCCGGGTCAGTCTGGAAGTCGAGGGCCAGCGCCTCACCGCGCTGTTGCCGCCGAACGGCGGCCGTGCCGAGTGACGGCGAGACGCGTGTCGCATCGCCTGGGAGCCCGGACGACCTGCATCTGATGGAGGACGACGCGATGAGCATGGCGCCTCGCGCGCGATCCTGCCCGGCGCGCGGCGGCGTGTCTCGGCGCGCTCTCCGACGTGCTTCTGGCGCGCGCCGCGCGCTGCTGCTGGTCCTGCTGCTGGCGCCGCCGGCGCTGTGGCTCGGCATCGTCTATCTCGGCTCGCTCTTCGCGCTGCTGGTGCAGAGCTTCTTCTCGATCGACGAGTTCTCCGGGCTGATCAAGTACGAATTCACGCTCAAGACCTATGGCGAACTGTTCAGCCCGCCAATCTCGACATCATCCTGCGCACCGTCACGATGGCCGCGCTGCGTCACGCTCGCTGCCGCCGTCATCGCCTTTCCCATCGCCTATTACGCCGCCCGCTATGCCCGCGGCCGCTGGAAGGCGCTGTTCTACCTCGGGGTCATGCTGCCGCTCTGGTCGAGCTATCTGGTCAAGATCTATGCCTGGAAGCTGATCCTCGCCAAGGAAGGCATCCTGACCTGGGTCGTTCGAGAAGCTGCATCTGACCTGGCTGCTCGACGCCTATCTGTCGCTGCCGGTCATCGGCGGCAATTCGCTGTCGGTCAGCTACACCGGCACCTTCCTCGTCTTCGTCTATGTCTGGCTGCCCTTCATGATCCTGCCGATCCAGGCGGCGCTGGAGCGGGTGCCGGCCAACCTGCTGGAGGCCTCGGCCGATCTCGGCGCGCGCCCGCGCCAGACCTTCCGCCACGTGCTCCTGCCGCTGGCGCTGCCGGGCATCGTCGCCGGCTCGATCTTCACCTTTTCGCTGACGCTGGGCGACTACATCATCCCGCAGATCGTCGGCTCCTCGCGGCTGTTCATCGGCCAGGCCGTCTATGCGCACCAGGGCACCGCCGGGAACATCCCGCTGGCCGCGGCCTTCACCGTCGTGCCGATCGTGATCATGGGCTTCTACCTGTGGATGGCCAAGCGCATGGGGGCCTTCGATGCGCTCTGATCCGAAGACCGCGCGCGCCGCTTCGCCTGAAGATCGCCGCCGGCGGCCGGGCTGCTCTTCATGCACCTGCCGATCCTGCTGATCTTCGTCTACGCCTTCACGACCGAGGACAAGAGCTACCAGTGGCCGCCGCCCGGGCTGACGCTGAAATGGTTCGCCGTCACCTGGAACCGGCCGGACGTCTGGGAGGCGCTGGGCCTGTCGGTCAAGGTCGCCGCGATCTCGACCGGCCATCGCGCTGGTTCTCGGCACGCTTTGCGCCGCCGCGGTTTCAGCGCACGCGCTTCTTCGGCCGCGAGGCGATCTCGCTGCTGGTCATCCTGCCGATCGCGCTGCCCGGCATCATCACCGGCATCTCGCTGCGCTCGGCCTTCAACCTCGCCGACATCCCGTTCTCGTTCTGGACGATCGTGCTCGGCCACGCGACCTTCTGCGTCGTCGTCGTCTACAACAACGCCGTCGCGCGGTTTCCGCCGCACCTCCGGCTCGCTGATCGAGGCCTCGATGGATCTCGGCGCCAACGGCTTCCAGACCTTCCGCCACGTCATCCTGCCCAATATCGCCACCGCGCTGCTGGCCGGCGGCATGCTCGCATTCGCGCTCGTCCTTCGACGAGGTGATCGTCACCACCTTCACCGCCGGCCAGCAGGCGACGCTGCCGATCTGGATGCTCGAGGAACTGGTGCGGCCGCGCCAGCGGCCGGTCACCAACGTGGTCGCGATGGTCGTGGTGCTGGTCACGCTGCTGCCGATCCTCGGCGCCTACTACCTCACCCGCGACGGCGACAGGGTCGCCGGCCAGGGCAAATAGACGCAGCAGGGAGACCGTCATGGACACCAAGATGCTGATCGGCTCGGCGCTTCGAGGCGGGGACCGAGACGGAGGAGAACGTCCTCAACCCGCAGACCGGCGAGAGCATCACTCATGCTGCCCGAAGCCTCGCAAAGCCAGATCGACCGCGCCGTCGCCGCCGCACGCAAGCGCCTTCGCCGCCTGGTCGCAGCACCACGCCTGCGCAGCGCTCCGGCTACCTGCTGAAGATCGCCGACCGCGATCGAGGCCGAGGCCGAGCGCATTCGCCGCGCTGGAAGCGCTCAACTGCGGCAAGCCGATCAATGCGGTGCGCAATGACGAGATGCCCGCCATCGTCGACTGCTTCCGCTTCTTCGCCGGCGCCGTGCGCTGCATGCCGGGCAATGCCGCGGGCGAATACATGCCGGGCATCACCTCGATGATCCGCCGCGATCCGATCGGCGTCGTCGCCTCCATCGCGCCGTGGAACTATCCGCTGATGATGATGGCCTGGAAACTGGCGCCGGCGATCGCGGGCGGCAACACCGTCGTCTTCAAGCCCTCCGAGCAGACGCCGCTCACCGCGCTGAAGATGGCGACGCTCCTCGCCGACGTGCTCCCCGAGGGCGTCGTCAACGTCGTGCTCGGGCGCGGCGAGAGCGTCGGCAATGCGCTGATCAACCACCCCAAGGTCGACATGATCTCGATCACCGGCGACGTCGCCACCGGCAAGAAGGTGCTTGCAGGCCGCCGCCAAGATCGGTCAAGCGCACGCATCTGGAACTGGGCGGCAAGGCCCCCGTCATCGTCTTCGACGACGCCGATCTCGAAGCCGTCGTCGATGGCCTGCGCGCCTTCGGCTACTACAATGCCGGCCAGGACTGCACCGCCGCCTGCCGCATCTACGCCGCGCCGAAGATCTACGACAATCTCGTCGCCGACCTGTCCTCCGCCGTCTCCACCATCGCCTATGCACGCCGCCGACGACAGCGAGAACGAGATCGGCCCGCTGATCTCGATGCGCCAGCGCGACCGCGTCGCCAGCTTCGTCCAGCGCGCCATCGAGCAGAATCATATGCGAGATCACCACCGGCGGCAAGGTGCATGAAGGCGGCGGCTTCTTCTACCAGCCGACCGTCATCGCCGGGGCGCTGCAATCCGACGAGATCGTCCGCCGCGAGGTGTTCGGCCCGGTCGTCTCGGTCACGCGCTTCACCGATGCCGACGAGGCCGTCGCCTGGGCCAACGACAGCGATTATGGCCTTGCCTCCTCGATCTGGACCAAGGATGTCGGCAAGGCCATGTCGGTCGCCGCCCGCCTGCGCTACGGCTGCACCTGGATCAACACCCATTTCATGCTGGTCAACGAGATGCCCCATGGCGGCCTGAAACAGTCGGGCTATGGCAAGGACATGTCGCTCTACGCGCTGGAGGACTACACCGCCGTCCGGCATGTGATGGTGGCGCACGGCTGAGGCGCGGCGCGCCTGCCGAGCATTTGATGACGATCTTCTTGGCGTTTGCGAGGGCTCGCGGTTATCTTGTACCCCGATGCGCTCGCGCCGCCTCGTCGTCAGCCTTCGCCGATATCGGGCGGCAGCGAAGCGCCAGCGGTCCAACAAAACGACAGGAGGGCGCCTTGGCACACTGGTTCACCGACAATTCTCTTTCCATCGGGCGTACGCCCCTCATCCGCCTCAACCGCATCACCGATGGCGCCGGCGCCATTGTGCTCGCCAAGATCGAGGGCCGCAACCCGGCCTATTCGGTCAAATGCCGCATCGGCGCGTCGATGATCTGGGACGCGGAGAAACGCGGGCTGCTCGGGCCCGGCAAGGAGCTGGTCGAGCCGACCAGCGGCAATACCGGCATCGCGCTCGCATACGTTGCCGCGGCGCGCGGCATTCCGCTGACGCTGACCATGCCGGAGACGATGAGCATCGAGCGCCGCAAGCTGCTTCTCGCCTTCGGCGCCAAGCTGGTGCTGACCGAGGGCGCGCGCGGCATGAACGGCGCGATCGCCGAGGCGGAGCGGATCGTCGCCTCCGATCCCGGCCGCTACGTCCTGCTGCAGCAGTTCAAGAACCCGGCCAATCCGGCCATCCACGAGCAGACCACGGGTCCGGAGATCTGGGACGACACGGACGGCGCCATCGACATTTTCGTGTCGGGCGTCGGCACCGGCGGCACGATCACCGGCGTCTCGCGCTACATAAAAGGCACCAGGGGCAAACAGATCCAGACGGTTGCCGTCGAGCCGACGCACAGCCCGGTGCTGACGCAGAAGCTGGCCGGCGAGGAGTTGAAGCCGGGGCCGCATAAGATCCAGGGCATCGGCGCCGGCTTCGTGCCGGACGTGCTCGATCTGTCGCTGGTCGATAGTGTCGAGCAGGTCACCAATGACGAGGCCATCGCCTATGCGCGACGCCTGACGCTGGAGGAAGGCATCCTGTCCGGCATTTCCTGCGGCGCGGCGGCAGCCGTCGCGGTGCGCCTGGCCAAGCGGCCGGAGAACGAGGGCAAGACCATTGTCACCGTGCTCCCCGATTCCGGAGAGCGCTATCTGAGCTCGGTGCTGTTCGAAGGCGTCTTCAACGACCAGGGACAGGCGATCTGACAGCGTCGGTCGTCAGCGCAAGCCGGAGGGAAACGGTATGAATGAAGGGGCGCGGCCGGACCGCATCGATGCGATTGCGTCGGAGGCGATCGAAACGCTCGGCACGGGACGACAGGTCGCCCCCTTTTCGGAGCGCTATCCCGGCTTCGACATGGCGGAGGCCTATCGGGTGGTGGCGCGGATGCGAGACCTCCGTCAGGCGCGCGGCGAGACGCCGGCCGGCCGCAAGATCGGCTTCACCAACACCGCCGTCTGGGACGGCTACGGCATTTCCGGGCCGATCTGGCACGATATGTACGACACGACGGTCAGCAACCTCGCTCCCGAGGCGACCTTCGCGCTCGCCGGACTGCCCGAGCCGCGCATCGAGCCGGAGATCATGCTGCATCTGGCGCGTGCGCCCGCGCCGGACATGACCGAGGAAGAGCTTCTCGCCTGCATCGACTGGGTCGCGCCGGGCTTCGAGATCGTGCAGTCGATTTTTCCCGGCTGGCGCTTCTCCGCCGCCGACGCCGTCGCGGGTTATGGCCTGCACGCCGCTCTGCTGGTCGGCGAGCGTCTTCCGATTTCCGGCGACATCGGCGAATGGCGGGAGATGCTGTCCAGCTTCACCGTCGAACTGGTTCGCGCCGACGGGCTCACCAGGAGCGGACATGCAAGCCGTGTCCTCGGCGGGCCGGTGAAGGCGCTCGGCTTCCTGGTCAGGGAGTTGGTCCGCTATCCAGGCAGCGAACCGCTCAAAGCCGGCGAGTTGATCACGACAGGCACGCTCACCGAGGCCATGCCGGCGATCGCGGGCGAAAGCTGGTCCGCACGCTTTACGGGCATCCCCGCCAAGCCGCCGCAAATTTCGTTCGCCTGATGGGCTGACCCACCGGTCGCAGCGGCGGCCCTTTAGAGCGTGATCAGGAAAAGTGGAATCCGGTTTTCCGTTCGATCACGCGATCAGCGAACGAATTGAGAGCGGGCCGCAGGTTGACACTGTTTCCGACTAAGATCATCCCGCTCTAGGCGCGTGCCGGAGCCGCGCGTCCGCGAATGGTCATCGCCGCAGCGCCGGCGCTCAGAACCGCAAGGCCGGTGGAGACGAACATGACCGTCCGATAGGCGTGGACAAGCGCGTCCGTGCCGATGCCGGAAACGTCCGCGCCGCCGAACGCGAGCCCGAGCGCCGCCACCGCGATCAGGCCGCCGGTCCGCGCCGCGGCGTTGTTGATGCCGGAGGCGGCCCCGCTGTCCTCGTCGGGCGCCGCGTTGAACACGGTCGTCGTCAGCGGTGCGACGCTCACCGTCATCCCGATGGCGATGGCGACAAGACCCGGGAAATACCCGGTCCAGTAGCTCGACGCGCCGGCCGAAATGCCAAGCAGGGCAAAGCCGAGCGCGGTGATCGACGGACCGAGCACCAGTGGCGCCCTCGCGCCGATCCGCTCCACCAGCCCGCCCGACCAGCGCGAGCCAGCCCCCATGATCACCGAGAACGGCAGAAAACCCGCGCCCGCCGCCGCCGCGCTGAACCCGTGGACGCGGATGAGCATGAACGGAAACAGGAACAGCGCACCGGTTAGCGCGGCGTAAAGCAGCAACGTCAGCCCGTTGGCGCCGGCAAAGTCGCGGTTGCGGAACAGGCCGAGCGGCATCATCGGCGCCGCGCTCCGATCCTCCGCGCGCAGGAACAGCCAGGCGAGCGGAAGCGCCGCGACGAGGGCGATCGAGCCCGACGTCCGGCCGCCTTCGCCGAACTGGATGAGCCCGAAGCTCAGCAGGCCGAGCGCGAGAACCGCAAGGAGGGCGCCGCGAAGGTCGAGCGGCTCGTGGTCGTGGCTGCCGCGATCGGCAGGCAGTTTAAGCGCCAGTACGAATGCGGCCACCGCGAACGGCAGATTGATGAAGAAGATCGACCGCCAGCCGATCGTGTCGACCAGCCAGCCGCCGATCGGCGGACCGAGCGCGGTGGTCAGCGCGCCGGCTGCCGCCCAGGTGCCGATCGCCCGCCCGCGCGCCTCGCCCGAATAGGCGGCGCCGATGATCGCCAGGCTGGACGGCACCAGCAGCGCCGCCGCCGCGCCCTGGATCAGCCGCGCCGCGATCAGCCAGCCCGCCGACGGCGCGAGGCCGCACGCCACCGAGGCCGAGGCGAACCCGGCCAGGCCGACGAGAAAGACTTTGCGCCGTCCGAAGCGGTCGCCCGCCGAGCCGCCGAGCAGGATCAGGCTGGCGAGCGTGAGCATATAGCCGTTCACCACCCATTGGACGCTGGCCAGTCCCGCGCCGAGCGCCCGCTGGATCTCGGGAAGAGCGACATTGACGACGGAGCTGTCGATGAAGCTGAGGCTCGACCCGAGAATGGTCACCGGAAGCACCCAGCGCGTCGGGCCAGTGGCGACAGCGGTGGCGCGCGGCCTTGGGGTTTCGCAGGGCAGGCGGTGGGGGCCGATCATTCGGTGATAGTTGGTGCCGAACGTCCGGAGGTCAATCTGGATTGGGCCGGCAGACGCCGCCTGACGCCGGAAAGACCTCTCCATATCCGCATTTACACCCGGACAAAATTAGCTATATTACCCGGATTAAATTATCGACCGCCCGTTGACGGGTCGGCTTAGGACCACGGAGCGGAGGGAGACATGGGGAACGCACTCGACAGGAAGGCAGCGATCGCCGCCTACAAGGAACGCAAGGTCGAGGCCGGGATCTATGCGATCCGCTGTCCGGCAACCGGCCAGACATGGGTCGGCCAGGCCCCCGATCTCAGCACCATCCGGAACCGGATCTGGTTCACGCTGCGCATGGGCAGCCACCGCAACCGCGTACTGCAAGAGGCGTGGGCAGCCCATGGCGACAGCTTCGCCTTCGAAGTCCTGGAACGGCTGGACGAGGAGCTTCCGGCCTATCTGAAGGGCGACGCGCTGAAGGAACGCGCCGCCCATTGGGCATCCACCCTGGATGCCCCCGCGGTCTGACGCCGAGCCGGAAGGGCGACCGCCCGCCCGCCACGCCGCCGCAACCGGCTATTCGCTGCAGGCCTCGTAGCGGCGCAGCCAGGTCTTGCGGCCGGTTTGCTCCCACTGCGACCGGTAATACTGGCAGCTGTCGTGATAGGCGAAATCATAAGGCGACATCGCCGGCCCGTTGCGGAAATGCGAGAACGGCCGCCATCCGGCGCCAGGGCTGGAGATGCCGTAAGGATCGCCTGCCTCGTTGCGTGCGTCGCCACATCGTCGCCGTAGGTTTCGACCGATTTGGCGCTCGCGGCACCTGCGACGGCGACGAGCAAAGTTCCCGCCAGGGCAAGAGCGGGTACGGATTTGCGAAATGAGATCATCGGGTTACTCCTTTAATCGCTGCAACAGGGCCGTTGCGACCAAGTCCAGCTTATTTTCTAATCAATCTTCGCATTCTTAAAATAATTCTAATGTCTCAGTCTGCAAACCCCACTACATGCCCTATGACTTTCGGCCTAAGCCAAATAGAAAATGGAATAAAACAGTCGCAATAGATCCAATATACAGACTGTTTTGGGATTGAAATAAACAGATTTCGGCATATCTCCACTTCGCAACCTAATAAACTCATAGAAATGGAGACGATCATGAAGACCATTATCAAAGCCGGACTGCTGGCGGTCACGCTGCTGGGCGGCGCGTCTTCGACCTTCGCGGCCACGAGGGGCATGGACGCCTACCGGGTTCCCTGACCGCATCGCCCACGGGCTGGTGAGATATGATCGGTGGTTCAAGCCGATCCATCTCAGCAACTCCGCAGTGCCGGCGAAACGCTTCTTCCAGGAGATGCAGACCGACGCACGCTGAGGCCGCATGGTCGCCGCCGCGAGCCGCAGTCTATCGGGGCGGCTCGGGGCGGCGGCGGTCGCGGCTATCGCGCCGCTATCGCGGCATCGTTGCGCAGCGCCTGGGCGCGCATCGCCAGCTCGGTGCGGTTATGCGCGCCGAAATGGCCGAACAGCGCGGCGAGATGGATTTTCACGGTTCCCTCGGCAATATCGAGGGCCCGCGCGATTTCCTTGTTCGACCGGCCCTGCACGATGTAGTCGAGCACCGCCCGCTGGCGGGGTGTCAGCGCATCGAGCGGATCGCAGCCCTGCTGTTCCCCGGCCGGTGGCATGGGGACGGCAGCCGACGGCGGCGGTGAGCCGGTCACGGGCGCCGCCATGAAGGGCGGCACGAAGATCGAGCCGGCAAGCATCATCTGCAGGGCACCGGCGATCTGATCGTCGGGCAGGCTCTTGGGTACGTAGCCGCTGAGCCCGGTCGCGATCGAGCGCAGCACCTTGTCGCGATCCTCCGCCGCGGAAATGACGGCGATCGCCGTCTCCGGATAGGTGGCCTTGACGACGGCAAGGCTCTCCGGCCCCGACATGCCGGGCATGGAGAGGTCGAACAGCGCCAGCTCGATGCCGGGCTGATGCGCCAGAAGATCGAGCGCCTCGTCGAGCGTGCCCACCTCGATCACCTCCTCGACACCGAGATGATCCTTGAGCAGGAAGCTGAGGCCGGTGCGATAGAGCCCGTGATCGTCGGCAATGAGGACCTTCATACCGGTTCCTTCTTGATCTCTGCGGGCCCGGATCCGGACCGCCATGCAATATCCCTCACGCTGCATCTCCTTTCATGTCGCCCCGCCTCGCCATGGCTGCAAGAGCCCCGGCAACGGCATCCGGATCGGCCGGTTTGGTCATCCAATTGACCCCGCTTCTGACCAACGCCGCCAGCGTCGCGGCGTCGGTGCCGCCGGACAGAACCAGAAGCGGTATGGTGCGGCCGAATTTACGCTCCATCCGCCGCAGGAAATCCAAACCGGTTTCGCCGCCGCCGACGTTGAAGTCGACCACCATTGCGTCGATCTCCGCGCTTTGTCCGAGCATCGCCTCGGCCTCGCCGGGCGATGTCGCGCCGCTCGCTACGCAACCGCGATCGGCAAGATCCTGCGTCAGGGCGGCGACAATCATCGGATCGTCATCCATGACCAGAATCCGCAAGGGCGCCGCATGCAGAACCGTTCCGGCCGGCTCCGGCTGCGGTGGCGGAGGCAGCGCGTCCGCGACCGCCTGCTGCGGAACGATCAGTGAAAAGCAGGTCCCCCGGCCGAGCCGCGAGGTCAGGCGCACTTCGATGCCCAGGAGCGCCGCATAGCGACGCACGATCGAGAGGCCCAGCCCCAAGCCGTCATTGGCGCCGCCGGCCTGTTCCCGCGCCCGCTCGAACTCCTCGAAGATCCGCTGCTGCCGGTCCTCGCCGATACCGGGACCGGTGTCCAGCACCTGGAAGACCACCGAGTTGCCGAGCCGGCGCGCAACCAGGGCGACGCCGCCCTTGCGCGTGAATTTCAGCGCGTTGGAGATCAGATTGCGCAGCATCGTCTCCAGGAGCGCCGCGTCGGTGCGCAGATTGGCGTTGATGCTGCGGCTGACGAAGCGAAGCCCGCGGCTTTCCGCCTCGACGTGAAACCCTTGCGAAACCCTGTCGACAAGCGCCTTGACCGAGATCGTCGACGGGCTCGGCTGAATGAGACCGGCATCCAGCTTCGACACGTTCAAAAGTGCGTCGAACATGTCCTTGAGCGATTTGAGCGATTCCTCGAGCTGGCCGACCAGCTTTTTCGCCTCCTCGCCGTAAACCCGCCGCGCCAGCGCCCGCGCGAACAGCGTCATGGCGTGAAGAGGCTGGCGCAGATCATGGCTGGCGGCGGCAAGGAAGCGCGATTTCGCCCGCGTCGCGGTCTCGGCGGCGACATACGCCTTGGCAAGCAATTCATTGCGCAGCGCCAGTTCGCTGGTCCGTGCCGCGACCTGCAATTCCAGCGTCACGTTCAGCCGCTCCAGTGCCCGCTCGCGCTGCTTCAGATCGCTCACCAGCGATGCGAGCGAGCGGGACAGGACCGCCGCCTCGGCATAGCTGTTCACCTCGGGCATTGCGGCACCGGCGCCGCGCTGAATGCTCTGCGCCGACCGCGCCAGCCGCAACAGTGGCGCCGCGATGCGGCCGGCCACCGCCCACGCGGCAAGCGCCGCCAGCAGCGAAAGCCCCAGGCCCCAGAACACCATCTGATGCTGAAGCTCCCGCACCGGCGCCAGCGCCGTCTGCGCGTCGCGCCGCACGATCACCGACCAGCCGAGGCCGCTGAAATTCCGGTATCCGTCGGTCTTGGCATAGGCGAAAAGATAGCGCCGGCCCTCGAACACGCCCTCCTGCATCATGGAAGCGGCACCGCTGGCGACGTGCAGCGGCTTGCCCAGCATTTCCGGCGGACCGAGCAGAACCGTGCCCGGCGCGCTGAGGACCAGGATGTCGGTGCCCTGGCCCTGACGCAGCGTGCCGGTCACCGAATCCCGGATCTCGTCCAGCCAGCGCCAGTTGATCTGCGCCGCCAGCACCCCTTCCACCTTGCCGTCGGCGCCGAGCACCGGCTGGGCGATATCGAGAACCCTTCCTATCTTGCCGCCCGGCTCGTTCTGGCTGACCTCCTCCAGCGTCGCGTCGCGCACGTCGCCGAGCAGCGGTGCAAGAAGCGCGCGCTGAAACCATCGCCGCTTTGAGACGTCCTTGCCCTCCTGCCAGCCGCCGGTCGCCTCGATCACCTTGCCGGTGCGATCGGCAAAGCCCAGCCAGGCATAGTCCTCGCCATTGCCGCGCAGCCCGTCGAGCCAGGCCCCGATCGTCTCCTGCTTGGCGGCGAGGTTGAAGGTATGGAACAGGCGCGCGGTATTGCCGAGCTCGTTGAGGCGCTCGAACAGCCGGCGATCGAGCTTGTCCTGCATCTGATCGGCCAGAAGGATCAGCGAATTGGCGATGCCCTGCTCGACGCCGTCGACACCTGCGCTGCCGACCATCAGCGTCACCCCGCCGGTCAGGCCGAAGGCCAGAATTGAGATCACAAGGGCGAGCACCAGTCTCAGATTGAGCGGCTGTGTCATATCATCGCGGTCATATGCCCGCAGGCCCGATCGCCCCCGCGGCGAAGACGGCGGCTTATGGCGTGGATCGGCCAAGCGGGCCTGGTGCGGTTCCGGCCGGCGCAACGGGCTCGGAAAGGCGGCTTACGGTTTGACGCCACTTTAGTCCCCGCGACCGGTATCCGCCAGCCACAGGGACATTAAATTACCGTCATATGCTTCCACTTGCCGCGCAGCGGTTGCTATGTTAGCCGAACGCGACCGATCAGCATGGATCGATGCACAGAACCGGCAGGCCCGCTCTGGACCGCATGACGGCGCGTTTGTCGTAACCTGCTAAGGTTCTGCGAATGCTGCCGCGCCTGTCTGGTGTCGTTCTCATTGTCGCTGTTTTGGCCGCAATCGGAACCGGCCTGCTCTATTTCCGGCATCATGCCGAGTCCCAAACGCGCGCCCCGGGGAAGCCCGAGGCGGAGCGCGCTCAGCCCGTCGTGGTGGCCAAGGCTGTCGCCAAAGCTATGCCGCGCGAGTTCGACACCGTCGGCCGCGTGCAGACCATGGCGAGCATCGCGGTCCGGTCGCGGATCGACGGCGTGATCGAAAGCGTCCCCGTGAGCGAGGGCCAGGACGTCAAAACCGGCGACACGCTGTTCGTTCTCGACACCCGGCTCCTGCGTGCAGGACAGCGCCAGGCCGAGGCCAATCTGGCCAAGGACACCAGCCAGCTCGATCAGGCCAAGCGCGAGCTTGCGCGCATGACGCCGCTTGCCCAGCGCGATTTCGCCAGCAAATCCTCTCTCGATCAGTTGCAGGCCAATGTCAGCTCGCTCGAGGCAAGCGTCAAATCCGACGAGGCGCAGATCGAAAGCATCAAGATCCAGATCACCTACGCGACGATCAAGGCACCGATCGACGGCCGTATCGGCAGCATCGCATCCAAGGCCGGCAGCTCGATCAAGGCGAACGACACCGGCGCACTCTTGACCATCAATCAGATCCGCCCGATCTATGCGAGCTTCTCCGTGCCCCAGCGCTATCTGCCCTCGATCCAGCAGGGCATGGCCGGCGGTCCGCTTGCCGTCGTCGTCACCGCGCCCGATCTGGAGGGCCTCGAGGAGCGCGGCACGCTCGCCTATACCGACAACACCGTCGACCCGACCACGAACACGCTCGGCGTCTGGGCGCGGCTGCCCAATCCGAATATGCGGCTCTGGCCGGGGCTTTACGTCAATATCTCGCTGATCTTCGGCACCCAGGAAAACGCTGTCGTGGTGCCGATGCAGGCGGTCCAGGCCGGCCAGCAATCCTCGTTCGTGTTTTTGGTGCGGGCCGACATGACCGTCGAAATGCGCGCGGTGAAGGTCGACCGCGTGATCGGCCAGGAGGCGGTGATCGCGGAGGGGCTGACGGGCGATGAAACCGTCGTTACCGACGGGCAGCTCCGATTGTCCGACGGCACCAAGGTCAAGATCACCGAGCCGCGCAAGGGACAGCAGCCCGATAAGGTCGCAGAAGGCAAGCGGGAGGCCGCCGCAAGGGCGCGCGGCACGGTGGAGCTGGTGAGATGAGCCTGCCCGAAATATGCATCCGCCGCCCGGTCATGACGACGTTGCTCATGCTCTCGTTCATCGCGGCGGGGCTTTTCGGCTATCGGCAGCTCCCCATCGCGGCGCTGCCGCGCGTTGACTTTCCCACGATCCAGGTCACCGCAACCCTTCCCGGCGCCAGTCCGGAGTTCGATGGCGGCCTCGGTTGCGACCCCGCTGGAGCGGCAGTTCGCCACCATCGCCGGGATCAGCTCGATGACCTCGGTCAGCTCGCTCGGCAGCACCCGGATCACCCTGCAATTCGACCTCGACCGCGACATCGACGGCGCCGCGCTCGACGTGCAGTCCGCCCTGACCACCGCCGCCCGCCGGCTGCCCGACGAAATGACCACGCCGCCGAGCTTCCGCAAGGTCAATCCGGCCGACTCGCCCGTGCTGTTCATCGCACTGACGTCGACGTCGCAACCGCTCTATACCGTCAACGAATATGGCGACACGGTCATCGCGCAGCGGATTTCCTCGCTGCCTGGCGTTGCCCAGGTCAACATTTTCGGCTCGCAGAAATTCGCCGTCCGCGTCCAGGCCGATCTGAAGGCGCTGGCGGGCGCCGATCTGACCTTGGGCGATGTGCAGCAGGCGCTGGCCGCCGCGAACACCAACAAGCCGCTCGGCTCATTGAGCGGCGACACGCAGTCGCTGACGCTCCAGGCCAATGGGCAGCTGAGAAAGGCTGCGGATTACGGCGGGCTACCGATCGCCTATCGGAACGGCCTTCCTGTGCGCCTGCGGGACGTCGCCACCGTCATCGACAGCGTCGAGAACAACCAGACCGCAAGCTGGTTCAACGGCACGCGCTCGATCCTCCTGGCCATCTACCGCCAGCCCGACGCCAACACCGTCGCCGTCGTCGACAGCATCAAGGAGGCGCTGCCGGCCCTGACCGCGCAGGTGCCGCCGTCCATCGACGTCACCGTGCTGATCGACCGCTCGCAATCGATCCGCGACGCCGTCCATGACGTACAGTTCACGCTGGGTCTGGCGATCGGGCTGGTCGATCCTGGTCATCTTCCTGTTCCTGCGCAGCCTGACCGCGACGATCATCCCTGCCATCGCCCTGCCGATCTCGCTGGTCGGCACGTTCGCCGGGATGTACCTGTTCGGCTACAGCATCGACAACCTGTCGCTATTGGCGCTGACGCTCTCGGTCGGCTTCATCGTCGACGACGCCATCGTCATGCTGGAGAACATCGTCCGCCATGTCGAGGAGGGCGAGAAGCCTTATGCAGCGGCGATGGTCGGCTCGCGCGAGATCGCCTTCACCATCGTGTCGATGACGACATCGCTGGTTGCGGTGTTCATCCCGGTGCTGTTCATGGGCGGCATCGTCGGCCGGCTGTTCAAGGAATTCGCCGTTACCATCTCGATGACGATCCTGATCTCGGGCATCGTCTCGTTGACGCTGACGCCGATGCTGGCGAGCCGGATGCTGCGCGCCCAGCCGCCGCATGAGCAGCGGTCCTGGCTGTTCCGCGCCTCGGAGGCCATGTTCGACGGGCTGCTCGCCGCCTACGACCATTCGCTGCGCTTCGCTTTGCGCATCCGTCCGCTGATGCTGCTGCTGACGATCGGCACGCTGGTCGCCTCCGTGCACTACTACATCGCCATTCCGAAAGGCTTCTTCCCCAACGAGGACACCGGCACGATGCTGGCGACGACCGAGGCGGGACAGGACGTGTCCTTCGATGCCATGGTCAAGATCCAGTCGCAGATCGCCAAGATCGTGCAGGACGATCCGGCCGTTGCGGTGGTGAACTCCACGGTCGGCGCCGGCGGCCCGAACAACTCGGTCAATTCGGGCCGGATGTTCATCGGGCTGAAGCCGCTCGCCGAGCGCGGCGTTCCGATCACCGAAGTGATCCAGCGACTGCGCCGCAAGCTGTCGGGCATCCCGTCCGCGAACACCTTCCTGCAACCGATCCAGAACATCCGCGTCGGCGGCCGGCTGTCGAAGAGCCAGTATCAATATGCGCTGCAGAGCGCCGACCTTACCTCGCTGCAGGAATTCGTGCCGAAATTCGCCGAGAAACTGTCGCAGGCGCCGGGCTTCCGCGACGTCACCACCGACCTGCTGATCCGCTCGCCGCAGGCCTTCGTCGATATCGACCGCGAGCGCGCCGCGGCGCTGGGCGTTTCGGCCGATGCGATCCGCGATACGCTGTATTCCGCGTTCGGCGCCCGGCAGGTGGCGACGATCTTCACGCCCACCGACGATTTCGCCGTGATCCTGGAAGCCGGGGACAACTACCAGCAGAATATCGCCGACCTGTCGCAGATCTATGTGCGCTCCCAGGGCGGCAAGCTGGTGCCGCTGACGTCCGTTGCCGAGATCAAGCGCACCGCCGGCCCGATCACCATCAACCACAGCCAGCTCATTCCCTCGGTCACGGTGTCGTTCAACCTTGCTCCAGGCGTCTCGCTCGGCGATGCCGTCAGCCGCATCCAGGAGGTCGAGGCCTCGGCCGGGCTTCCCGCTTCGATCACCGGCTCCTTCCAGGGCACCGCGCAGGTGTTCCAGGACTCGCTCAAAGGCCAGGGCATCCTGATCCTTGCCGCTATTTTCGTCATCTATGTCGTGCTCGGCGTGCTCTATGAGAGCTTCATCCACCCGCTGACGATCCTGTCCGGATCTGCCGTCGGCCGGCCTCGGCGCGCTGTTGACGCTGCAGCTTTTCCATCTCGACCTGAACGTGATCGCCATTATCGGCATCGTCATGCTGATCGGCATCGTGAAGAAGAACGCCATCATGATGATCGACGTCGCCCTGCATAAGCAGCGGGCCGGCGAGCAATCGCCGGAGAAGGCGATCTACGAGGCGTGCCTGCTGCGCTTCCGGCCGATCATGATGACGACGCTGGCCGCGATCCTCGGCGCGATCCCCATCGCCGTCGGTATCGGCTCAGGCTCCGAGTTGCGCCAGCCGCTCGGGCTGGTCGTGGTCGGCGGCCTGATCCTTTCGCAATTGCTGACGCTCTACATCACGCCGGTGGTGTTCATCTATCTGGAGCTGGCGCGGCGCTATGTGTTTCCGCAGAAGGTCGACCCATCTGGTGCGGCCGAACCGATCCAGGCCCCAGCCGAGTGATGCGGTAAAGCCGCCTGCGGCCCCTAGAGCGTCAGGCAGGAAATTGGAGATCGTGGGATTCCCTTTTTTCGCGAACAGTGATTCCGTGAGGTCTGGGGGATCTCATGGGCAAATCGGTTTCGCACGATCTTCGGCTTCGAATGGTGCGCGGCATTGCGGCGGGGAAGTCGCGCCGCGCTGTCGCAATCCAGTTCGAGGTGGCGCCCTCGACGGCTGTGCGGGTGCAATCGCGCTTCGCGGCCACCGGTTCGGTTGATCCGGCCAGGCAGGGGCGCCCCAAGGGCTCAGGCAAGCTCGGCCCCTGCCAAGAGGCCATTCTCGACAGGGTGAAGGCGCAGCCCGACATCACCATGCCGGATCTGGCTGCGTGGCTGGAGGCGGTGCACGGCGTAACGGCCGATCCCTCGAACCTGTCCAAGCTTTTATGCCGGCACGGATTTACTTATAAAAAAAACGCTGCTGGCATCGGAGAAAGAACGCGCTGATGTCAAGGCGGCTCGCCGGTTGTGGTGCGACCGCCGCCAGCCCTTCATGCGCCGCCAGCCGGGGCGCTTCGTGTTCATAGACGAGACCAGCGTCAAGACCAACATGACCCCATTGCGCGGGCGCAGCATGAAGGGAGAGCGGCTCATGGCCGACGCCCCCTTCGGCAAGCGGCAAACGCAAACCTTCGTCGCCGGCTTGCGCTGCCATGAACTTGTGGCCCCCTGGATTGTCGAGGGAGCCATGGATGGTCGCACCTTCGACATTTATATCCGCACCCAACTCGCGCCAAGCCTTGAGCGAGGCGATGTGGTGATCCTGGACAATCTGAATGTCCATAAAAGTCCGCGTGCGGCGCAGGCTCTGGCCGAGCGCGGTGCCTGGTTCCTGTTCTTGCCGAAATACTCCCCCGATCTCAATCCGATCGAAATGGCCTTCGCCAAGCTCAAGATGTTTCTCCGAAAGGCCAAGGCACGAACCTATGACGCTCTCTGGCGAGCCGTCGGCGACATCTGCGGGCTATTCGAGCCCCAGGAATGCTGGAATTATCTCAAGGACGCAGGCTATGTTGCAGGTTAATCGCCCGCCGCTCTAGCCGAGCATGAACCGGAGATTGTTGGCGAACAACAGCGCGGCGAACGCGATGAGGACAGGGCCCCTTGATCGGGAACCGCGACGCGGCGAACGGCGCCAGCAGCAACACCAGCACCGGCAGCGTCACGGCGCTGGTGAACAGCATCACCTCCGCCGGGTTGAACACGAAGAAAAACGCCCCGCGCACGAGGATATAAGCGACAAGCGCCAGGACCAGGCCGCCGGACAATGACCGCTCCGGCCGCCACACAGGGACCAGCAGCGAAAGCACCATCCCCGCGCCGATGCCGATCAGTCCGATCGAGACGAGATTGTCGAAATAATTGGCGAAGGACGGCTCGAAATAGCCGACATAAGCCGGCCAGATCGGCACGGCGGCATAAGCCCCGGTCGTCGGCGCGCTGATGTTGAAGAACAGCCAGTTGAGGATGAAAGCGTAAAGACTATCGAGGCTGTGGTCGCTCACATCGGCGTAAAACCAGAACATCGACACCGCCGACCCGCTCTCCGGATTGAACGTGTCCGGCTCAGCCC
Organism: uncultured Alphaproteobacteria bacterium; assembly: GCA_963727575.1. Lineage (GTDB taxonomy): Bacteria > Pseudomonadota > Alphaproteobacteria > Rhizobiales > Rhodomicrobiaceae > JAHQVI01. Next base: position 63,568 of record CAVSIA010000045.1, on the reverse strand, counting down.
GCTGTTCACCGTCACCTGAAGCAGAAACAGAACGGCGGGCACGATCAGCGCATGGGCCGCGATCCATGAGGCGGCGCGAAGATCGAGGCCGCGCCGGACCAGCGTGTCGATGACCGGGATGGCGAGGAGAAAGGCCGAGACGCTCTCGTTGGCGCAGGCCGCCCCGAGCGCCGCCGTCAGCACGAGCACGCCGGGCCAGCTCCATCGCTCGCGCAGATGCAGATAGAGGGCGATGTAGAGGGTCGCGAGCGAGGCAGTGAGGATTTTCGAACTCGGCAATGCTGGAGAAATACCAGATGCCGAACGAAGAGGCGTAGATCAGCCCGCAGATCAGCACATAGCGGCGCGGAACCAGGGTCTCGAATGCGGCGAGCGCCGCCCCCGCACCCATCGCGCCGAAGGCGGCGAACAGGGCGGCCAGCAAATGATGCGGCGACACCCAGGCGAAGAACGGGCTCACCATTTCCATCCAGAGGCGTGCAAGCCCGACGGTCGCCGGGTGGAAGCGGGTCAGGCGGTCCTGGACGTTGCCATAGGCGATGCCGGTGTAGAGCACGGAGTTGGCGCCGAAGCTGGAGGAGCCGTTATGCGCTTCGAGCATCAGAAAGGTCAGCCAGTAAAGGCCGAAAGCGCCGAGGACCACCCAAGGATAGGTCAGCCGGAGCAAGGCAACGGGGCTTGTTAACCCGGCTGACTCGAGAGCCGGCGCGGGCCTGGCGGCGGGTGGGGCGAGCGTCTCGGAGGCGTTTGTCATCGGCACTCGCAAGGATCGGAGAAACACGAGGGCGGCGGCTCCAACCGGACGCCGCAGGCAGAGGCGCCACCGCCGGCGAAAGCAGCCATGTCATCGTATGGGCTTCGTCTCATTGCGCCTTCCCTTACCCGACTTCCGGCATGTCCGCCATATTACGTTGTGTCCGCGCCGATGGCGAATATGGGGCGGCGGCACGCCCCACAATCCACAGCTGCCCAAGTCATCGGGCATAGGCCGATCGTCCTATGACTTTTCTTCGAATGGCGTCCGGGACGGCAGCGGGCGTAAATGGGCGCCGAAGCCGGTTTCTGCTCCAAGCCGGCATCGAAAGCCCCCATCCCAAGTGAAGGATATCACCATGCCTCACGACAACCATACGACCGCCGCTCAGCATCATGAAATGGCCGCGCAGGCTCATTACGGAGCGGCCGAGCACCACCGTCGCGGCGACACCGGCAAGGCGCAGGAGCAATCGGCGAAGGCGCAGACCTATTCCAACAAGGCGCACGAGCTTTCCGCCGGCACGGCGCAGACGAAAGCCAAGGAGTCCGCCGGACGACATTGAGGCGCCCCAGCCCCTCAGCGTCACGCGGGCGCGCGGTCCCCCTCCCGGGCTTCCGCGTGACGCCGGGCAGCGATGCCCGCTCCTTCCGCAACTCGACCCCACGGATCCGTCATGAACGAAATCGATACCCGGCCCCTGGTTCTGATCATCGAGGACGATCGAAACGTTGCCTGCGCGCTGTCGCTGCTCCTGGATGACTGGGGATATTCCTTCGTCACCGCGGAGTCGCCGAAGGCGGCCGTGCGCGCACTCGGCAATCGCCTGAAGGACGTCCAGGCCGTGATCACCGACTATCATCTCGAAGATGGGTTCACCGGCATCAAAGGCGCCGCGGCGGTGGCCAACGCCATCGGCCATCCTGTGCCCACGCTGGTGACGACCTGCTTCTTCGACGTCGCCGATCAGATCGGACGTTTCCCCGTGCTGGCCAAGCCGTTCGACCCCAGCCTGCTGCATCAATGGCTGATGTTTCAGCTCGAGGAAGCCCTGCCCCGCCACTGACCTCCGGGGCAGACCGTTGCGGGCGGGAACCTCACAGGCCCGCCCGCAACATTTTCTCGCGGCGAGCGGCCCGCCTCATTCGGCACAAGTGATCGGTTGGCCTAGTGTTGATTTGGAGCGTTTCCGGCGGCCGTCATCAATACGGACGTCCACGCGCCGCAGCTTTGCACGACCATCGCGCAGCATTCGTGGGCCGGCTATTGCGCCGGGGCGATCTCGGAGACCGTCGGCTTGCCGTTCTTGTCCTCGAAGGTCACGTTGACCTTCTGGCCCTTGCTGAACTGGCTCAGGTCGATTTTCTTGGAAACCTTAAAGGAATGGCCGTCGGTCAGCTTGAGCTTGTGCTTGGTGGCATTGACGCTCTTGATCTCGCCGGTCGCCGTCTGCGCCGCGAAGGCCGCGCTATACACCGCGAGCAGGCCAGCGGCGGCCAGCGGAATGATGCGGTATCTGGACATTTGCGTTCTCCATGAAGGATGAGGGGCGCCTCGGGCCCGAAAGTCGCGCATTATCCGGCAGCCTGGGTTGCCGGGGCATCGCCGCAGTCATACGATTTTGTAAGATTTGTCGCAGAAACGCGCCCGCGCTGGCTTCCGTCTCAGGCGGCGCGGTCGATCAGGTGCGCCACGCGCTTGCGAATGTCGTCATACTCGTAGACGCGCACGGCGCCGCGCTTGGCGAACTGCGCCGGCCAATTGATGCCTTCCTTCTTGAAACAGTTGTTGAGCAGGAAGAGCGGTCGGCCCTGGTCGAGAGCGGCCTTCGACTGGATATAGGTGCCGTTCAATTCGCCGATTTCGACGATGATCGAGGCATCGGTCAGCGCCGACATCGTCACGTTTCGCTCGGGGAAGAATTTGCGATTGTAGCGCCAGTCCTTGGTCTCGTAGAGCATCACCGGAACCTGGGAGATCACCAGGAACCGCTCGGCGATCTCCTTTTGTAAGGCCTGGTTCTGGCGGGGATAGACCTTATGGATCGGCGTGCCGATCACGGCGATGGTCCGCCCACCCATTTCCAGCGCCGTGGTATGGGCCACGGTGTCGGTGCCGGCGGCGAGGCCGGAGACGATGGTGAAGCCGTCCTCCACCAGATGGCGCACCAGCCGGCGCGCTCTGGCTGCCCCATGCTCGGAAAGCTGGCGCGCGCCGACGACCGCGACGGTCGGCGTATTGAGCAGGCCCCAGTCGCCGCGAAAATAGAATGCGCGCAGCGGATGGCGCGCGTCGCAAAGCCGCTCCGGGTAGTCCGGCGTGCCGAACAGCCGCATGCCGACATGTCTCAGCCCGGCATTGGCGAAGCGGTCGAGGATTTCACGCGCATGGCGTTCGGCGGTTTCCCGGTCGATCAGGTCGGAAGGCTTCCCGTTGGGTGCCGTGCCGATCCATTCGGAGAGCGTCTTGAAGGTCGCGCCCGGTCGCAAGCAAAGCGCCTCGTAAGCGCCAAGCTCAAAGGCCAGAGCGGCGGCATCATCGCTGCCGGGCTCGGCGAACCCTTTGCGGAACAACTGACTGAAATTCAAACCCGCGACCTGCTTACCGAAATACGCGAAACACCATCGGAACGTCGCTTATACCGCGCCGTGCCCGCACCGGACTATTGGCGGAACTACGCATGTCGACGCGCAGTCACATCATCCGGCCTGCGCTCGCCGGTCAGCCGGACGGCCCGGAGGCGGTGCGCTTGACCCGCGCCGGCTGCGCCATCGTCTTCACCGCGCTCACCATCACATAGCTGATCAGCATGAGCAGGAACCAGGAGCCGAGCTTGGCGGGCGAGACCGGGGCCCAGCCCTGCGCCTGGCTTGGATAGATCCAGGCCCGCGAGAAGGTACCGAGATTCTCCGCGAACCAGATGAACAGCGTCACCAGAACGAAGCCGAGCAGCAGCGGCATCCGGCGGTGGACCTTCCAGACGCGGAAATGCACCCGGCATGGGGCGAAGAGCAGCGCCGTGACGGCAAACAGAACGATGCGCAGGTCGGGGAGGAAATGATGCGTGAAGAAGTTGGCGTAGATCGCCAGCGCCAGCAGGCTCGTTGCCCAGAGCGGCGGGTGGCCGGTGAAGCGAAAGTCGAACAGCCGCCAGCAGCGGGCGAGATAGCTGCCGACGCAGGCATACATGAAGCCGGTGAACAGCGGCACGCCGGCAATCCTGATGAGGCTCGGCTCGGGATAGATCCATGAGCCCATCGCCGTCTTGAAGATCTCCATGACGGTGCCCACGATGTGGAAGGAGAAGATCACCACGGCCTCGTCGCGCGTCTCCAGCCCCGTGGCGATCAGCGCGAGCTGGATTGCCAGTGCCGCAACGGTGATGAAATCGTAACGGGCGATGGGCGCGTCCGCGGGATAGAATAGAAAGCTGCCCACCAGCAGCGTGAGCATGAGCCCGCCGAACAGACACGCCCAGCCCTGCTTCAGGCCGAAACGGAAGAATTCGTAGAAGCCGGCGGCAACGGACCCGTGGGCCGTGGCCCAGCGTCCAAGCTCGCGCTCCCAGCGAATGAATTGCGACAAGTCGATCATCCGGTCCCCCTCGCGCGCCAGAGCGCCACGATAGGGAGGCCAAGATGAACGGTCAGGCTTGCGCCGGTTGCCGGATACTCAGGAAAAGCGCGCCTTGAAGCTTTGCGCGATGCGGTCGAGCTCGGGCTCGGGCACGTCGCCGATCACCATGTAGCCGTAGCCGCCGGCGATCCAGTGCACGATGTTGAGGCCGTGGCGCTTTTCCTTGGATGGGGCCGCCTGGGGCTTGTCCGAGCGGATGATGCAGAACGCCACCGGCGTCTGTCCGCCATAGAGATATGCGATCTGGGCCAGGGGCTTGCCGTCGAGCTGAAGCAGCTGCGTGCCCTGGAAGGCGAGTTCGGGGCTTTCGACCTTCTGGTCGAGCTTCGGCAGACCGAGCGCCGTCTCGACGCGCTGCAGATTGGCCTGCCGCTCGTGAGCATCGCTCGGCATATACTCCAGCGTCTCCTTGGAGAACAGCGCGACATAGCGGGACGCCGCCTCGCGCCAGCCGGGCTGCTGACCGCCGACCTGAGCGGGCTCTTCGAAAAATCCGCCGGTTGCCAGCCCGCCGGCAAAAACGAAGGCAAGGATCGCCGCCGCTGCTGCCATACGCCAGAACGGCATGCCGCCGGTGCTGCGCCGCGGATGCAACGGAACCACATTGCCATCGGCGCTCCCCTGCGGAGACCCGCCACCGGTCGGAGCGCGCCCAGCGCGTTTGCCAATCATGTCGGAGAGCATCGCCTGCAGCCGCGCGTCCGGCGCGGCGCCCAGCAGCACATCGAAGGCGTCGGCAAAGGGACGGCCGCCGCTCTTGAGCACGCCAAGCCGCTCGCGCGCCGCGGCATCGCGCATCAGAGCCTCCGCGATCATCTCCTGATCGGAAGCGCTCAGCTCGCCATCAATGTAAGCGACGAGTCTTTCGTCGCTTAGATCTATGTTATGCGCCGGGCTCATTTTCGCCGCTCCTTCCCGCTATTTTAATTATTCTGCGGGCAATAGGTGATCGCCCTGGTCCTTCAGACCGGCAAGCTTCGACCGTGCTGCGGCAAGACGGCTCATCACCGTCCCTACAGGCACGTCCAAGACTTCCGCGGCCTCGCGATAGGCCATGCCTTCGCCATAGACCAGAAATACCGCCTCACGCTGCCCCTCCGGCAACCGTTCCACCTCCTTTAACACCTGTCGGGCCAATAAATTCGTTTCCATCTCGCGCACACCGTCCGCGACCAGCGCGATTTCCGGGTCGACGAAGCCCTGGCCTTCGCGCACACGGCGCGAGCGCAGCTCATTTTTCCAGATCGAACTCAATATGGTGTAGGTCCAGCGGGAGAGCTGGGTCCCCGGCTCGAACTGGTCACATTTCTCCAGCGCCCGCAGGCAGGTCGCCTGCACGAGCTCGTTCGCCGTATCGGAATCGCCGGTCAGCACCAAGCCGTAACGCCAGAGCCGCTTCAACAGCTCCGGCAATCCGTCCTGCGTTTCCTGACAGCCCAGAGATAGTTCGCTTTTGCTCATGGCCCCCCGCGAGCCATTGTCTTGCCCCTGCTGGCACTTAAACGGAGTACGGGCCGGCCTGCAAGCCCGAACACCGAGAATTTCCGGCCCGTTCGGGTTGGCGCGCCGGCAACGTTGTCCTGAAGGCATCAACACGCATCGGCTGGAAAAATTCGGAATGCAAATCGCCGGTCCGCGAAAAGTCTGGAATCGGGCGATGAGCCGTATCACTATCGGCGTAAATTCTTAGCCAAGAAGGACTTCCACATGAGCCAAGCCTTGGATGGGGTGCTCACGCATCTGGACGCATCGACGGACGCCGCACTCGAACGGCTGTTCGCGCTCTTGCGCATTCCGAGCATCTCGACCGACCCGGAATTCGACGCGGCCTGCAAGCAGGCGGCCGACTATTGCGCCCGACAGCTCACCGAGATCGGCTTTACCGCGCGCGTGCAGCCGACGACGGGCAAGCCGATGGTCGTGGCGCATTGGCGGCACCCTTCGCCGGACGCAGCGCATGTCCTGTTCTACGGCCATTACGATGTCCAGCCCGTCGATCCGCTCGATTTGTGGGAGACGCCGCCTTTCGAGCCGCGCATTGCCGAGGAGCCGGGCCACGGCGAAGTCATCGTGGCGCGCGGGTCGAGCGACGACAAGGGCCAGCTCATGACCTTCTTCGAAGCCTGTCGCGCATGGGTCGAGCAGACCGGCGCCCTGCCCTGCTCGGTCTCGGTTCTGCTCGAAGGCGAGGAGGAATGCGGCAGCCCGAGCCTGCCCGCTTTTCTCGATGCCTATGCCGACGAGCTGAAGGCGGACCAGGCATTCGTCTGCGACACCGGCCAGATGGGCACCGATCAGCCGGCCATCACCACCAGCCTGCGCGGCCTCGCCCATGGCGAGATCGTCATCAGGGCGGCGAGCCGCGATCTGCATTCGGGCATGTTCGGCGGCCCGGCGATGAACCCGATCCGCGCGCTGACCTATGTGCTCGGCGGCCTCTACGGCGAGGACGGCCGCGTGCAGATCCCCGGCTTCTACGACGGCATCATCGAGCCGACCGATGCGCAGCGCGCGCAGTGGGATTCGCTGGGCGTCGATGCCGAGCGCGTCTTGACGCCGGTCGGCCTGTCGCAATCCGTCGGCGAGGCGGACCGCAGCATTCTCGAGCAGCTCTGGTCGCGCCCGACCGCCGAGATCAACGGCATCATCGGCGGCTATACCGGGCCGGGCACGAAGACCGTCATTCCCGCCGAAGCGTCGGCAAAGCTGACCTTCCGCCTCGTGCCGGGGCAGGACCCGGCCAAGGTGGTCGCGGGTTTCAAGGCGTTCGTGAATGCGCGCCTGCCCGCCGATTGCCGCGTCGAGTTCAAGGGGCTAGGCGGCAGCCCGGCAATCGGCTTCGATACCGGCATCCCCGCCATCCAGCACGCTACCGCGGCGCTGCGCGAGGAATGGGGCACGGACGCGATCCTGATGGGCTGCGGCGGCTCGATCCCGATCGTCGACTCGTTCAAGCGCAAGCTGGGCATGGACTCGGTGCTGATCGGCTTTGCGCTCAATGATGACCGCATTCACTCGCCGAACGAGAAATACAATCTGAAGAGCTTCAAGAAGGGCGCACGATCCTGGGCGCGTGTTCTGGGTAAGCTCGCCGGTTAGCCGGCGGACGCAATTCCGGTGAAAAGGGAGGACCCGGTAAGCCACGGACCCAGGCGTTTACTGGATCCCCGCCTGCGCGGGGGTTGCGAATACGGCCACTCGGGTTGAACGAATTGCGCGCCAGGATCACTGCAGCAACGCCGCCATCGATTGCTCCCAGTCGGCGGCGGCGATTTCCGCCTTCTTGCGCTCGTCCTTGGACAGATAGCCGATAAATTGATCGAGGCCGAAATCGCTGACGCCGGACTGGCGCGACAGCAAATGCCATTTCGCGGCGGCCACCAGGTCTTTCTTCGTGCCGCGGCCGCCGGCGAACGCATGGGCCAGCCGGTTCTGCGCGACCGGGTTGCCCTTCTCCGCCGCGCGCCGGATCATCGTGAAGCCGAGCTCCTCGTTCTTGGCGATCCCCTTACCGAGATAAAGCGCGATGCCGTATTCGAGCTCGGCATTGGTCATACCGGACTCAGCCGCCTTGGAGAGCCAGTAGGTCGACATGTGTTCGTCCCTCCGCACACCGCGGCCGTCCTTGTAAAAAGCGGCGAGGTCGTATTGCGCGGGGGCATAGTCGAGGCTCGCGGCGCGCTCCATGAGCTGGGCGGCTTTCGCGAAATCCTGTGGCCGGGCGACGCCATCGACGTAGATCAGCGCAAGATTATAGATGGCGGTGGCGTTGTTCTTGGCAGCGGCGAGTTCGAAAAACTGCGCGGCCTGCTTCTTGTTCTGCTTGATACCGCGACCTTCGGCGAGCATCACCCCGATGGAGAACTGCGCGTTCGCATCGCCGAGCTGGGCGCCCTTCGCATACCATTCCGCCGCCTTGACGTAGTCCTGGGGAACGCCGAGACCCTGCTCGTAGATCATGCCGAGCAGCGTGTGCGCCGGCCCGTCGCCGTTCTTCGCGGAGGCCTCGGCCAAAATCTTGGCGCGAAGATAGCAGTTTTCGTCGAAGGCGTTGTAGGCGGGATCGGGATTTGCCGGATCGGCCGGGGCGCTGGTCGGCGGGCACGGATTGTGCCATTCGACCTTCTTCGCCTCCGCCAGGGACGACGTGGCAAGCGCGGCCAGGAATACGGTCAGCAGGATCGCAAAACGCATTTGTTGTCGCTCCTAAGCCGGATTGATCTGGGCGCGGACGAGCGCGGCGAGATCGGCGAGCCATCCAATATCGACCGCCCTGCCTGCTGCGCTCGGCGGAACGGCGAGAAAATCGGCGCCTGCCTCAACAAGGGCGGCGGCGCCTTCGGTTCCCATTTCGGCACTGAACCAGGCCACGCACGGAACCTCGAAAAGCTCGCCCCACCAGCCGATCATCTCCACCAGTTCGTCGGCATCGACGCCCGTTCCCGCGTCCCTCTCGCCGAATGCGACATAGTCGGCGCCGTCTTCGGCCATGCTCATGGCTTCATGGCGGGACAGAACGCAGGACGCGCCGATGGATTTTTCCCCGCCAAGAATCCCCCGCGCCGCGGCAAGCTTTTCGCTGTCCGCCAGCGTGTGGATGCCGTCCGCTCTAAGCGCAATGGCGAGGGCGGGATCGTCTTCAATCAACGTGGCGATATTCTGGCGCTGCGCTGCTTCGATCAGCTCGCGCAGGCGTTCGCGGTCGGCGCTGCCGACGTCGCCGGTAACGAGAATCGCCGCGGGCATCACCTGCCGCACGATCGCGTCCAGCTCATCACGGGCCGGAAGCGCGCCGGCAGGCACACGCAGATAAAGTTCGCACCGCTTTTCCATCGGTCGATCCGCACGCTGGACGCTGTGAATGATCCGTCAGCCGATGATCTTGCCGATCGCGGCCGCCGTGTCGCACATGCGGCACGAGAAGCCCCACTCGTTGTCGTACCAGGACATCACCCGGGCCAGGCGCCCGTCGACGATCTGCGTGCCCGACAGATCGAAGGTCGAGGAATGCGGATCGTGGTTGAAGTCGATGGAGACCAGCGGCTCGCCCGTCACCGCGAGGATGCCTTTCAGCGCGCCGGAAGCCGCGCTCTTCATTGCCGCGTTGATTTCTTCCACCGTGGTCTCGCGCTGCGGGATGAATTTCAGGTCGATCACCGACACGTTCGGCGTCGGCACGCGGATGGCGCTGCCGTCGAGCTTGCCGGCCAGTTCCGGGAGGACGAGGCCGACCGCCTTGGCCGCGCCGGTCGTGGTCGGGATCATCGAAAGCGCGGCGGCGCGAGCCCGGCGCAGGTCGCTATGCGGCAGGTCGAGAATGCGCTGGTCGTTGGTGTAGGAGTGAATGGTGGTCATGTAGCCGGACTGGATGCCGCACAGCTCCTGCAGCACCTTGGCGACCGGCGCCAGGCAGTTGGTCGTGCACGAGGCGTTGGAGATGACCTGATGGCTCGGCCCGATCTTGTCGTCGTTGACGCCGTAGACCACGGTCAGATCCGCGCCCTTGGACGGCGCCGAAACCAGCACCTTTTTCGCCCCCGCCGTCAAATGCGTCGCCGCCTTGTCACGGTCGGAGAAGATGCCGGTACACTCCAATACCACATCGACGCCCAGATCGCCCCACGGAAGCTTCGCCGGGTCCCGCTCCGCAAGCACCTTGAACGGGCCGGAGCCGACATTCATCGTGTCGCCTTCGATCCTGACGTCGCCGTGGAAACGGCCGTGGACGCTGTCATAGCGGAACAGATGCGCATTGGTCTCGACCGGGCCAAGATCGTTGATCGCGACAAGATGCAGGTCGTCCCGGCGGTTCTCGGCCATGGCCCGAAGAACGTTGCGTCCGATGCGCCCGAAGCCGTTGATCGCTATCCGAGTTGCCATGAAAACCTCCACCTTGGGACTGCCAGATGCGTGCACGCGGATTTGCACGCGTGTTGATTTTTGGATTGAGGTTTAGATGCTGACATTTCGGGCAAAACGCAAGGTGTTTTGAGGTCTCACCCTGGCGGCGAATTGTTGCGGGTCTCGGCGCCTCGCGCGGGCGTTCTGAACAAAAACCTGCCTATCTGCCCCGGTTTTCCGCGCGCCAAATTGCTGATTGTTATGTAAATTAATAGTTTTTTAAATCGCTACAGCCAAACTACTGTAAATTCAAAGGATTGACTTCCGCCTCCGGCTAATGGCTACATTTCCCGGGCGGAAAAAATCAAATCCTGAGAGCATTCTCCTGACTGCTCGCGAAGCGTTGCTTGCGACGGCCGGAATCATTCGCCGGTTCTGGCCGGGTCGAGGGAGGGTGTGAAGAGGGCAGTTGGCATTTGGGGCATGGCGAAATCCGGTGGGGACAAAATGCAGGCCGCAGGACAGAAGCGAGCCGCAGCGGGTGAGCAAAGAAAAAGCAAGGGCGCAGCGGAAGGTCAGGCAAAAGACGTGGCATCGTTGCAACGCGAGGCTGAGCGCTTGCAGCAGGAACTCGCCGCGGAACGAGAGCGCGTGAGAGCGCTCCAGGACACGAACGACACGGTCGCCCGGCGCCTGGATGCCGCGATCGAGTCGGTAAAGGCAATTATAGCCAAGCAAGGCTGAGGCGCGCTGCGCCCTGCCGTTCTATGGAGAGCGCGATGGGCCAGGTAACAGTAAGCGTTAATGGCCGGAAGTACCGGATGTCCTGCGACGAAGGCGCCGAGCAGCGCGTTTTCGAGCTTGCCGCCTATGTCGAGGCAATCGTTCAGGACATCAAAGGCGGCTTCCAGCATGTTCAGGAAGACCGGCTGTTCCTGATGGCGGCGCTGATGATCGCCGACCAGCTCAGCGAGGTCCGCGAGGAGTTGCACAAGACGCTTGTGCAGATCTGCAATCTGCGGTCGTTCCAGGCCGCCGACAGCCATGCCAGCTATATCCCGTCCCGCGATGTCGCCCGGATCGTCGATGCGTCATCGGCCCGGCTGCAGGCGCTGGAGGCACGGCTCGACCGGACCGGCACCGGCGGCTGATCGCGCCGCCGGCATCTTTGCTTCGGCGGCTTAGGCTGCCGCTTGCTGCATGCGCTTGAGCAGCGCCTCCATCCGATCGAGCGATTCGCGCGCACCGCTTTCCATACCCGTATTGAGATGGCCGTCGCGGGCCTGCTGCGAATCATCGCAGGACCGTGCTCGTCAGACGCGTCTTGCCCTCCTGCTCCTCGAACATCACCGCAACGAGACACGACGCGCCTGGGATCGCCTCATAGGTCTCGGTATAAACGAGACGCCTCGGCCGATCGATTTCGCGATACACCCCGCTGAACGCATGCTCGGAGCCGTCCGCAGCGCGGACCACATAGCGCCAGCGTCCGCCCTCGCGCAGATCGATCTCGCATCCGGTCATTTCCATGATCGCGCAGCCATACCACTGCTTGACGTGCTCCGGCGTCGTCCAGGCGTCGAAGACGAGAGCCGCGGGCGCGTCGAACATCCGTTCAATGACGAATTCCCGGTCGGAGGGTGTCGACAGCTTGAACGACGACGAGCCCGGCTCGTCCGGCCGCAACGTCTCCACATGCTCGGCCAGACTGTCGAGCGCCTCGACCCAGCCGCCCATGTGACCGTCGCGCTCGGCGACCGAGGGGAAGCCGGCATGGTGCAGCGTCAGCCGGGTCTTGCCGTTCAGGTCCTCCAGGCTCAGCGTCAGCAGCGTCTCGGTCTCGGGCTTACCGTCCGGACCATCCCAGGCAAAGGTGAAGACGAGGCGGGTCGGCTCGACGACCGCGCGGAACACACCGCCCTGCCAGAGATCCCGGCCACCGCCGGTCGCCCGCAGCTTTGCGCGCCACTTGCCGCCCGGTCGGAGATCGTATTGCGCGTGTTCGATGACAAACCCATCCGGTCCCCAATGTTGGGCGTGCTGCGCATCGGTCCACGCCATCCACACCAACTCGACGGGTGCATCGATGACGCGGGTAATGGCCAATTCGAGCGGCGTCTCCTGCCGCGCGTTCGCGTCCGCTTCGATCATGTCGACTCTCCTTTTACTTTTGGATGCGTTGAGGGCTAACCCGCCGCTAAGTCAGCCACCCTCCTGGGGCTCCGTCTTCACCTTCTCCCTTTGCAGCTTGGCCAGATAGGCCTCCAGCCGGTCGAGGCGTCCTTCCCACATCTCGCGTTGCGTCGCGATCCAGGACTCCGCGGTGGTGAGCGAAGCGGACTGCATCTCGCAGGTCCGCACGCGGCCGACCTTTTTGGAGCGGATCAGCCCGCCCTGCTCCAGCACGTTGAGGTGCTGAAGGAAGGACGGCAGCGCCATGGTGAAAGGCTCCGCCAGTTCCTTGACCGACGCCGGCCCCTGGCTGAGCCGCTGAAGCACCGCCCGCCGGGTCGGATCGGCGAGCGCATGGAAGACGTGATCGAGGGCATGGTCTTGGTTAGGCATTTGCCTAACTTAATCAGAGCAGCGATCGCCGGCAAGCGAAAAGTTAGGCAAGAAACTAAGTATTTTTCCAAGGCGTCCGCCCTGAAATCTTTCCCGGCAGCGGCGGAGATCGGCTCGAGCGGCGGACCCGGAACAGAAATCGCCTGCGCCGCCCCGAGTTCTTTGTTTGAGCATCGGATCTATCCGAAAACCGCTTCGCACTTTTCGGTCCGATGCTCTAGGATGCGCCCCCAATCGCACCGGAACCGCCGCATGCTCCAACAGCTCAAACGCCAGACCGGCAGCATTGTCGTTCTGCTCTTCAAGCTGCTCAAGGTCTTCAAAAGCGCCAAAATCCTGCTCGCCGGTGCGACGCTGGCGACCTACTCCTTTCTGTTCACCTGGCAGTTCGCGCTCGCGGTGATGTGGGCGATCGGCGTGCACGAGATGGGCCATGTCTGGGCGATGCGCCGCACGGGCATGAAGACGTCCGGCTTCTATTTCGTGCCGCTGTTCGGCGGCGCGGCCATCGGCGAGCGCGCGCAAAGCCAGTGGCAGGACGTTTACATCACCGCGATGGGGCCGAGCTGGGGCCTGCTCAGCGCCATCCCGCCCGCCGCAATCTTCCTTGCGACCGGCGAGGCATTCTGGGCCGGCGTGATCGGCTTCATCGCCCTCGTCAATCTGTTCAACCTGCTGCCGATCTACCCGCTCGACGGCGGCCGCCTGACCAATTCGCTGGTGCTCTCGGTGGCGCCGGGCGGGCAGATCTTCTATCTGATCGTCGCGGCGGCCCTGGTGCTCGCGCTTACGATCTACATGCGGATCTATTTCGTCGCCATCCTGTTCGCGATTGGCGTCATCGAGATCTATGCCGAGCGCAAGCGCGTGAGCGCGGGCGAGCTGATGCGCAAACCACCGCTCAATCGCGACGGGCTGATCGTCGGCGGAGTATGGTATGCCGGGCTGGCCGTGGTGTTTCTCGGTCTCATCTACGGACTGCGAAACATTGCCGGCGCGGATCTGGCCATCAGAGTGTTACGGGACGGGTAAGCGATGAAAACAATTCTGATTACCGGCGGCAGCCGGGGCATAGGGCGGTCGGCCGCAGTGCTGGCGGGCGCGCGCGGCTGGTCGGTGGCGATCAACTATGTCGGCAACAGCGCAGGCCGCCGAGGACACGGCCGAGGCGGTGCGCACCGCGGGCGGCCGCGCCGCCATCATGCAGGGCGACGTTTCCGCCGAGGCCGAGGTGATCGCGATGTTCGACGCCGCCGAGCGCGAATTGGGCCCGCTGGACGGTGTCGTCGTCAATGCCGGAATCGTGGCGCCGGCCAGCAAACTCGCCGACATGTCCGCCGAACGGATGCGCCGCGTCTTCGACGTCAACGTACTCGGCGCCTATCTCTGCGCCCGTGAAGCGGCGCGGCCGCATTCGAAAGGGCGGCTCGATCGTGCTGATGTCCTCGGTCGCGTCCCGGCTCGGCTCGCCTGCCGAATATGTCGACTATGCCGGATCGAAAGGCGCGGTCGATACGCTAACGCTCGGGCTGGCGAAGGAGCTTGGCCCGGAAGGCATACGCGTCAACGCCATCCGGCCGGGGTTGATCGAAACCGACATCCATCTCATGAGCGGCATACCCGACCGCGCCGCGCGCCTCGGCGCAACGACGCCGATGGGACGCCCCGGCCGCCCCGAAGAAATCGGCGAGGCGATCGTCTGGCTGCTGAGCGATGCATCGTCCTATGTGACGGGCGCGATTTTGGATGCCGCCGGCGGCCGGTAGGCGGAGGCCGCCCAGGCGAGCCCGGCCGCGAGGAACAGCGCGAACGCCGCCACCAGCGAAGGGATGACGAAGCTGCCCAGCCAGTCGTGCAGCAGGCCGGCGAAGGTCGGTCCGATGACCTGCCCGCCGCCGAAAGCCGCCGTCGCCAGCGCCAGGTTCGGGCGCGGATCGCCGGACGACAGGCTGCGCACCGCGATCAGGCCGAGCGCGGTGATGCCGGTCACCGTGCCGCCGAGGAACACCACGGCGACGACCACGCCGATCTGCGACACCCACAATATGCTGGCGGCAACCGCGACCGCCTCGACGATGCAGGCGGCGGCATAGGCGTAAAAGATGCCGTGTCTTTCGCTGACGCGCATCCACAGCGCGCCGGTCGGTGCGGCGCTGAGGCCGAACAGCGTCCAGACATAGGGCTCTAGCGCCTGGATCTGCGGCGCGTCGCGGACGATGGCAACGATGAAGGTGGCGGTGATCACATAGCCGAAACCGAACAGGCCATAGGCGGCGATCATGGCGCGCAGCGCGAACGGGTTCGGCGCCTTCGGGATCGGCGGCGTGGCCGTTGCCGGCGGGTCGGCGGCGGGGATGAGCCAGGCGCTGAGTGCGAGGCCGGCAAAGCCCATCACCGCGCTCGCATACCACAAGATCGCTCCAGTTCGCGCCGTGCGCCACGAGCCAGGCGATGATCGGCGCGGAAAATGCGATACCCGCGCCGACGCCGCCGAAATGCCAGGACGACAGGGACGCGCGGCCCGCAACGGCCAGCCGGTCGAGGATCAGGGCGGACGAGAAAATCAGCGTGACGGCGCCCGCGATGCCGGCGATGAAGCGCACGACGAGTTGGGCGGCGAAATCCGCGGTGAGCCCCATGACGACGAGCCCGACCGCGTTCACCGCCAGCGCAATCATCAGATAGCGATAGCGCGATCCGGCGAAGATCGAGGAGGCGGCGAGCAGCGCGCCGACGATATGGCCGAGGAAATTGGCCGAGGCGATCAGGCCCGCTTCCGAGGTCGTCAGGCCCAGCTCATCGACCATGACCGGCAGGATCGGCGTGTAGACGAAGCGGCCGACCCCCATCCCGGCGGCCATGGCAATCATGCCGCCGAGCACCAGCCGCCAAGGGCTATGCCGCATGGTCAGGCGACGGGCTTGGTTGCGGCGACGCTCGGCACCGCGGACATCTTTTCGAACCAGTTCGCGAGCTCGTCCCGGCCTATCCGCCATTGCAGTTCGTCGTGGCGGAAATCCAGATAGCCCAGCCCGCAAATGACGGCGAAATGGCCGAGCGTGATTTGCTCAGGTAGCGGACGCAGCATCTCCGGAGCCGCATCGAGCGAGCGGAAAAGCTGGCTGTGCCAGCGCTTGACCGCCGTCGGCGATCTCTCGCCGTCCGGCTTGCGCCGGTCGCCCATCAGATTGAGGCCGAGATCCATGAGGCCGTCGCCGAAGGCCTCGGCGCGCATCACCAGCCAGCGCGCGTCGCCCGTGTGCGGACGCAGCCGCTCGCCCTCGGCTTTCGGATGGGCGTCGAGATAGGCGCAGATCACCGGGCTGTCGAACAGGGAGAAACCTTCATCGGTGACGAGGGCGGGGATCTTGCCGAGCGGATTGGCCGCCGTCAGCTCCGGCGGGTCCTCGGTGGTGGCGACGGTGACCTCTTCGACGAGATCGCCGAGACGTCTCTCCGCGATCACCATGCGGACTTTGCGGGCATAGGGCGAGGCAGGCGACCAATAGAGCTTCACGCGCGGCTCCTTCCGTATTGCAATGACGACAGGCGGCACAATAATGCCACTCACCGGCGAGCGGTAACGATTTAATGCGATAGCAGCACTCGGAAATTCAGATAGGTGGGCGTCCGCCGATCGCAGACGGTTGGATGGAACCACAGCGGCCGATCACGCCGGAAAGCGAACGGCGTAGCTCTCCAAGGGCAGGCGCAGCGCGTTGGTGAGGTAGCTGACGGTCCGGTAAAAGCCGGCCAGCATCAGGATCTCCAGCACCGCCTCTTCGCAAAAATGCGCCCGCAGCGCCGCCCAGGCCGCATCGTCGAGATCGCAAGCCTGGTGAAGCTGATCGCAGGCGCGGATCAGGGCGCGCTCCTCCTCGGTCCATACCTCGTCGGCCGCGCTGCCGCCGGCGAGCGAGCGCCGTTGCGCCTCCGTCAATCGCGCCGCCTCGGCGAAAAAGGCGATATGCACGCCCCATTCGTATTCCGAGCCGCAAAGCGCAGTAACCCGGTCGATGACGATCTCCCGCTGGCGCAGATTGAGGTGGCCGCGGTCGAGGAGGCTGCCGCCCGTGAACCGTTGATAGAGCCGCTCATCGCGGGCGAGCGTCGTGAACAGAGTGAGGGGCGGCACACCCTTGGGCATGATCCGATCGAAGCTTTCCTGGATTTTTGGCGGGAATGGCGGGGTCGCGGGCGCGATACGAGGTTCCATGAGCGGCCTCCTGTTGCTATGATTTTCATAGCACATGGAGATTCGCCGCGCTATGGAAATTGTAGCATGAACATTCCCGCCCCCGGACGCCCGGTCAGAGGCTCGCGCACCGGCCGCCCGATCATGGCGCTGCTCGATCTGCTGGGGCGGCGCATGGCGCTGCGCATTCTCTGGGAGCTGTCGCAGAACGAGGCGCCCGTGACGTTCCGCGCCCTACAGGAGGCGGCGGCGACCAATCCGTCGGTTCTGAACGCCAGGCTGAAGGAGCTGAGGGCGGCGGGCTTTGCCGCCCATGACGAGGGCGGCTACCGGCTCACCGACCAGGGCCGCGCGCTGACCGCGCTGATCCTGCCGCTGAACCGCTGGGCGGAGGCTTGGGCGGCAGGACAAAACGCCGACGGCGCTTAAAGAGATCGTCGGATTGCCGATCCCGATCAGGACCGGCCGGCGATCTTATCGGCCATCACCGCGATCGTCTTCACATAGACCTCGGCCTTGTTCCATTCGCGGATCACGCCGTAATTCGGAGCTTCCCGGCCCCCAGCCCTGCCCGCTCTGCCAGCCCTTGGCGCGCAGATAGTTGGCGGTCGAGGCGAGCACGTCGGGCACGCTGCGGATCAGGTCCCGGCGGCCGTCGCCGCTGAAATCGACGGCGTATTTGTAGTAGGACGAGGCGAGGAACTGGGTCTGGCCGATCTCGCCCGCCCAGCCGCCGCGAAGCTGGCTCGGGCTCATGTCGCCGCGCTGCACGATCAGCAGCGCCGCGATCAGCTCCTTGCGGAAGAAATCGGAGCGGCGGCAATCATAGGCGAGCGTGGCGAGCGAACGGATGATGGCGAAATTGCCGCTCTGCCGGCCATAGGCGGTCTCCAGCCCCCAGATCGCGATCAGCACCGGCCCCGGCACGCCGAAGCGCTGCTCGATCCGGCTCAGCGTCGAGCCGTATTGCTTTATCAGTCCGCGCCCCTTGGCGATCATCGCGTTGTCGACGCGCCGCGCGTAGAACTGCTTGAAGCTGAGCTTGAATGAGTGCTGGCCGCGGTCGAGGCCGACCGTGCGCCGGTCATAGCTGAGTCCGCTGAAGGCCGCGTTCAGCGTGCTCTGCGACACGCCCTGCGCCGCGGCATAGCTGCGGAAATTGCTCAGCCATGCGCCGAAGCCGGAGGCGTTATGCCCGCATTCGGCGGCAAAGGCTTGAGGCGTCAGCGCAAGCAAAGCAACTGCAAGAAAAACGCCGCGCTTTCCAATGCACCGGAAAAGCTGGCTGGAGATGTTCAACATCGGCCGACCCCATCGATTTCAGCCCCGGCACCTCGCGCAGTCCGGTCACCACCGGTCATTGCGCGGCTGCGGGCATATTCAGTGCGTCCCGTTCCCCGAGCAGGTAGCGCGCGGCGTCGGTATAGTCAAATGCCAAGGAGATCGTCATCGTTACCAGCAGAACCCAGATGAACTGCCGGAACGGCGCGCAATCCGAGAGTCGCCGAGCCGCCGCCACAGATAAAGCACCAGCGGCGTCCAGAAAATGATGTGCGAAAGTCCGAGCAGGCGGACATAGCCGAGCCTTGCGTAGAGCCATTGCATGAACAGCGCATTGGCGAGATTGACCAGGAGGAGGACCAGCGCGTCCCGGCGCGTCGCCTTGGAAAACAGCAGAATGGCGAAGGTGGCCAGCGTAATGCCCACCATCCAGAGTATCCACAGCTGCACCCATTGCGGCTGCCGGGCGATCGCTTCATCGAAGGTCATGGTCTCCCCATTACCGCCCACGCAATGCCAGTCCGAACCTCGGCAGGGGCCTCACTTTGAATTTCGGCAATTTAGTGGAAAGCAGCTGTCGAGCATCGAACGCTGTATTTCGGCCTGCACCTCTCTGAGCTGTCCCCGGGGGAGTGCGGGCGATGGCCCATCTGAGCTGAAAGCGGACGAACCTGGATAAACACAACAGGCGGTTGCCACTGAGCAGATCATTTTCTGCTCCATCGGAACTGTTTTGTCAAATCAAGGAGATAATAAAAATCGTGTTATCCAACTAAATTATCTATCTCCATTTAGATACCATCAGGATCGTTGATGGACCATCCCAACCACGCTGCATGGAAAATAGCCCCACAAAATGACTTTGCCACCGTCGTAATCGTCATTTTATTTATATATATTTGCGTATGGCACCTACTGCTTGCCGTGATGCTTATGGGTTTCACGGTCGAATCGTTGCGACAGTTATGGTTGCGGCAGTTCCGGTGGTCTCCAAAAAAATTGGAAAAGACTCAAAGTGCTGATCCATTGGGGCATCGCCGTTGGGTTGCTCTTTGGATTTGTCGCCATTTCAGATTGGGCGGGATGGGTTAAGATTGTTCCAAAATGATCTTTTCGACATCTTGCACGCCCGAGGCGCGGGCCACACCCCGAGCTGCCCAATGCCGCCGCCCTCGGAACCCCCTTACCCACCCCGCGTTACCGCCTGTGTCATAAACCAAACATCAATTGGAGGCCACATGCGGTACGCGGCAAGACTTGGCGGAAGCATAGCGATCGCGTTGCTTTGCGCCGGAACCACGACATCCTTGGCGCAGACCACGAATGACGGCGAAGGTTATGCCGATCGACTTCGCGAGCTGCTGACCAACCAGGGATACAGCCAGATCGAATTCCTCGATCTGAAAGGAAATACTTTTAGCGCCAATGCCTGCAACGAGGAGAAGACCTATCTCCTCACTTTCAACCGCAACGGCCGCATCCTGCAGAAGTCGAAAAAGGGCGATTGCACCGAGCCGACCTCCGATCAGCAGGTCGGCGACGACGTGATCATCGACTCGCTCTATGGGCGCGGCTATCTGCGCGTCGACATCGTCGACCGCACCCCGCCGACCCTGCTCGTCAATGCCTGCCGGGGCGAGCGCAAGTTCCAGATCCGCATGGACAACGAAGGCGACATCATCGACAGCAAGGAAGACGGCGAATGCAATCTCGCCGACGCAAATCTGGAGCCGAAACAGATCGAGCGCATCCTGTTCCTGCAGGGCTATCGCAACATCCGCATGGCCAGCACCGACGAGGCGCCCTATACCGCCACCGCCTGCAACGGCATCCGCGAGTTCGAGCTGAAGGTTTCCGCCGCGGCGCAGGTGAACATGCGCAAGGCTACCGGCTTCTGCAATCCGGGCGACAAGAATGTCGAATATGTGCCGCCGCGTCCGGTCGAGCAGGGCCGGCTGAGCGGGACCGACGCGCTGCAGCCGGAGGGCTGCCAGATGGTGCTGGACTGGCTGCAATACGACAAGCCGCTGACCTTCGCCAAGGAAAGCTCCGAGCTGAGCGATGACGACATGACGCTGATCTCCAAGATGGTCGAGGCTATCAAGCGCTGCCCGTCCACGCAGATCCTGATCGAGGGCCATACCAGCAAATCGGGCGACGACAATTTCAATCAGGAGCTGAGCGAAAAGCGCGCGCTGGCCGTCGAGGCCGCCTTGCGCGATGCGGGTATCGGCGACGACCGGCTGAAGGCGCGCGGTTTCGGCGAGGCGCATCCGCGCGTGCTGAACGACGCCGACGCCACTCTCAACCGACGCATCGAGATCCAGCTCGAGTGGAATTTGTCGCAAACCTGAAGGTAACGCCGAGCCGCCCCGCTGCCGCTATTCCTGCGGCGGAGGCGGCGGAGCGGCGGCGAGCCGGTCTCGAAATTGGGGACGTCCTGCGAGGTGATGTCCCATGGCGAGCGATTGCGCGTGTAGACCACCGATTGCGGCTCGAACCAGTCCTTGTCGTCGACGCAGCCGATCATCAGCCCGACAATGCCCGGCCGTGCGCTGTTCTGGCTGAACAGGCGGCTGCCGCAGGTCGGGCAGAAATACCGCGTGACGATGTTGCCGCTGTCGGCCTGTGAGCCGTATTCCGTGGTTTCGCCGGTGATCTCGACGTCGTCCGCGCGGAAAAAGGCGTTCGACATGTGGCCGGTGCCCGATGCGCGCTGGCAATCCGAGCAGTGGCATTGCGCCATGCGTACCGGCTGGCCGTTGACGACGTAGCTGACCGCACCGCACAGGCAGTGCCCCTTGGCAAACGGCTCGGACATCGCTCGCAACCCTCCTGTTGATCCTGCCGCAGCTTAAGGCTTTAGGATCCCGTGGTCACCGGTGTTTTCTGGTAGCGCCGCCAGACGAAGGGCGGCGGCTCGCGCGAGGCCTCCGTCTCCGCCAGCGCGACGATATCGGCATTGAAGGACGACTTGGCGCAGACCGGATCGGCGTTCGCGGCATTGCCGGTGAGCGCCAGGGCCTGACAGCGGCAACCGCCGAAATCGATCTCGGCGCGGTCGCAGCTCCGGCAGGGCTCGAGCATCCAGCCGGTGCCGCGAAAGGCGTTGAATGCGTCCGAATTGAACCAGATGTCCTCAAGGCGCCGCTCGCGGACATTGTCGAATGTCAGCCCGGGAATCGTCTCGGCGGCATGGCAGGGCAGCACCTTGCCGGACGGTGTGACGTTGAAGAACCGCTTGCCCCAGCCGCCCATGCAGGGCTTCGGCGTCAGGGCGTAATAGTCGGGCACGACGAGGTCGATGGCCATCACGCCGCGCAGCCGGGCGGAGGCGCGCTCGACGATGTCGACGCTGTGCATGGTCTGCTCGTAGGTCGGCAACAGCGCGGCGCGATTGCGCAGCGCCCAGCCGTAATATTGCACATGCGCCACTTCGATGCGCACGGCGCCGAGCCGCTCGGCAAGGGCAATGGTGTCTTCCAGATGATCGATATTCTGCCGGTGCACGGGTGCATTGACGGTGAGCGGCACGTCCAGCTCGGCGAGCCATCCGGCGACCGCCACCTTTTTCTCGAAGCCATCCTTCACCGCGCCGATGCGGTTGCAATTGGCCGGATCGGAGTCCTGGAAGGAAATCTGGACATGGTCGAGACCGGCTTCGACGAGCCGCTCCAGCCGCGCCCGGTCGAGCGTCACCGCGGCCGTGATCAGGTTGGAGTAGAGCCCAACCTTATGCGTGTGGGCGACGATCTGCTCCAGATCGGGCCGCAAGGTCGGCTCGCCGCCGGACAGATGGATCTGCAGCACGCCGAGATCCGCCGCCTGGGTGAAGACGTCCAGCCACTCCTTGGTCGACAGCTCGCGATTCGGCCGCTCCAGCTCCAGCGGATTGGAGCAATAGCCGCATTGCAGCGGGCAGCGATGGGTCAACTCCGCGAGCAGCCCCTCCGGCGGCCCCGGGGCGACGGTCGTCGGATTTGTATTCGGGTCATTTGGCATGGCCGGCTCGATTGTCCCTGATATAGCCTTTGTCGGCAAGGTCCTGCAGCATCGGCGCGATGTCGGCGCGGATGTCGGCTGGCGAGGCGTCGTAATCGCCCGCCAGCGCATCGGCGATCTCCGCGAGCGTGCGCGCGCCGTCGCATAGGTCCAGCACCGCGACCGCGATCTGGTCGATCTCGACCACTCGCTCCGGCGCCAGAAGCACCCAGCGCTCCCGCACCCGGTCACGGTGAAGGCGGACATAGCGCGGCAGCAACGGGCGGATTTCGCCGTTTATGATGAGCCGCTTGCGCGGCGCCGTCGCGATGTCAGCCATTCGGGCCTCGTCCGGTTGTCCTGAAAGCGCGCCTGCAGGGGTTTCATTATTAGGTATGCAGCCGGCCCGAGTCCCGCAATGGTGCGGCTTTGCGGCTCAATAGACTTTTCATGCCAGGGAACGGGTCGCGTGCGCAATGCGCTCCCGGACTGCGGCCGCCTCGGCACGGCCACATTGCGCCAGGCAGGCGGCAAGTCAGAACAGTTACGGAATTATCCCGAGAGCGACAATCTGTCGTCAAACGCGCCCGACCATCCTTGGGCATCCATGGTAATATCCCGGTCGCGAGGGGATGCCGGTGCTTAAACGGTTGATTTCGATCAAAGTGATGGTCTTTGAGAAGATTTAAGCAACCGTTGGGCCTTAGGCTCGCTCGAAGTCTTACGATATGGACAAAGCCTCTTTTCTTTCCCATTGAGGGGAGTAATTTGGGGGCGCGATACGCCTTAAAATGGCCCTGGTCTCGACTGCTGACCGCCAGGGTTTTATAGCAAGAGTACAAAAGCTGATGAGGTATCCGCCCGGGAGCCTCATTCTTGCGGAATTGATGTCAGACTCTTTCCAAAGAGCCCCGACCCGCCGGAGGCAATAATGGACTACAATAGAATTTTCGAGGAACGCATCGAGCAGCTCCACGAGGAAGGCCGTTACCGTGTGTTTGCCGACATCCGTCGGCGTTGCGGCGCCTATCCGGAGGCGGAGTTCTTTGCCCGCGGCACGCAGTCGGCGACAGCCGATATCCGCCCGGTGACGGTCTGGTGCTCCAACGACTATCTCGGCATGAGCCAGAACCCGGCGGTCCGCGCCGCCATGCACGAAGCCATCGATCTGGCCGGCGCCGGCTCGGGCGGCACCCGCAACATTTCCGGCACCACCCATTATCACGTCCAGCTCGAGGCCGAGATCGCCGATCTGCACGGCAAGGAAGCCGCCCTCCTGTTCACCTCCGCCTATATCGCCAATGACGCCACGCTGTCGACGCTGGTGCAACTGATGCACGGCACGGTGATCTTCTCCGACGAGAAGAACCACGCCTCGATGATCGCCGGCATCCGCCACGGCAACGGCGAAAAGCGCATCTGGCGGCACAACGACGTGGAGCATCTGGAAGAGCTGCTCGCCTCCTATCCGGCCGAGACGCCGAAGATCATCGCCTTCGAGAGCGTCTACTCGATGGACGGCCATATCTCTCCGATCGCGAAAATCTGCGACCTGGCCGAGAAATACAACGCCATGACCTATCTGGACGAGGTCCATGCGGTCGGCATGTACGGGCCGCGCGGCGGCGGCATCGCCGAGCGCGACGGGGTGATGCACCGCATCGACATCGTCAACGGCACGCTGGCCAAGGGCTTCGGCGTGATGGGCGGCTATATCGCGGCGAGCCAGGCCTGCTGCGATGCGATCCGCTCCTATGCGCCGGGCTTCATCTTCACCACTTCGCTCGCCCCGGCCATCGCCGCCGGTGCCCTCGCCTCGATCCGGCATCTGAAGGTCAGCCAGTTCGAGCGCGCCCGGCATCAGGAGCGCGCCCGCACCCTCAAGGCCAAGCTCAAGGCCAGCGATTTGCCGGTGATGGACAATCCCAGCCACATCGTGCCGGTGCTGGTCGGCGATCCGGTGCACTGCAAGGCGGTCACCGACACGCTGATGGTGCAATACGGCATCTATGTGCAGCCGATCAACTACCCGACCGTCGCCAAGGGCACCGAGCGCATTCGGCTCACGCCGACCCCGCTGCACACCGACGAGCACATGGACTGGCTGGTCTCCTCGCTGTCCTCGCTGTGGGCCCGATGCCCGGTCGGCCAGGGAAAATACGTAAAGCTGGCGGCCGAATAGCCGTCCTCGTTCGCCAGCAGTCAAAAATCCCGCGCAAACCGGATTTTGCGCGGGATTTTTTTGTTCGACATGGGGAGTTTGGAAACAGAGACGGCGCGCGACGGGCTCAGAGCGTCGCGCGCCGTGACCATTTCCAGCTTCAAGCCGGCAAATGGCCGCTTAGAGCAGGATGA
Source organism: uncultured Alphaproteobacteria bacterium (assembly GCA_963727575.1). Taxonomy (GTDB): domain Bacteria; phylum Pseudomonadota; class Alphaproteobacteria; order Rhizobiales; family Rhodomicrobiaceae; genus JAHQVI01. The sequence goes on along the minus strand of CAVSIA010000045.1, from coordinate 38,960 downwards.
GGAAAAGTGGGTCCGGCTTTCCGTTCGTCATCCCGCTCTAACCTATTGGAATAGATCATTGTTCATGACTTCGGATTGACCAATCCAAAGTCATCGTGATCTAGGAAGCCGGGAGCAGCACGTGGTCGATGACGTGAATGACGCCGTTGGACTGCTTGACGTCGGCGATCGTGACGTGGGCGACGTTGCCCTGCCCGTCCTTGATCATGATCTTGTCGCCCTTGGTCATGGCGGTGAACTGACATCAGCCGCTTTAGAATTTTTTCACCGGGCCGAGCGCAACCACGGGGCCGGTCGGCCCGCCGGTCGGCGACCCGCCTGCCGGCTCATCGGTGACGGCGAGCGTTGCGCCCTCGGCAAACTTCGTCGCCAGACTTGGCGGAACCGCGGGCGCATGTGTGCCGGTTGCCCCGACGAGGCCGAGCGAAACCGGCGGATTGGTGCCGGAGATCAGCCAGAGCTCGAAATCGCGGCCGGTCGGCTTGTCGCCGGCAACGCGAGTGATGCGCAGATTGCGCCGCGCCGGATCGTAAAGGGCAACGAACTGATTGTCGGTCTTGTTCGGCGCCAGCAGCGCGACCAGTCTTTCGCCTTCCTCCCTGCCGCCAGTCGGCGCGCGGAAGGTGACGAAGGCGAGCACCGCAATTGCAGCGAGCGCGGCGGCGGAGATGGCGCGCCAGAAGGCAAGGCTTGCCCACAGACCCCCAGATACCGCGCTGGAAGGCGCAGACGCCTCGGCGAACAGCCGGCGGTCGAGCGCCGCCTTCACCGATCGCGGCGGAGGCACCTCCGGAAACTCGGCATTCAGCCCGGCGAAATGCAACTCCCATCCCTCGACCAGCCGCGCGAAGGCGGGGTCCTGCTCGATCCGCGCGGCGACGCGTACGCGCTCGACACCGTCGAGAACGCCAAGCACATACTCCGCCGCAAGAGCGTCGTCGTCGCCAAAGCCGGATGGGATGTTCGCCTCTCCGTTCATTCTTCCAGGCATTCTTTCAGTTTGATCAGGCTGCGCCGCAGCCAGGTCCGCATTGTGTTCAATGGTATTCTGAAACGATCGGCAAGCTCCTGATAGGAGTATCCGTCCAGATAGGCACCGCGCACCGCATCCGCCCGGTCATCTTCCAGGCGGCCGAGGCAGTCCTCGACCCTGGCCCGCTCGGACCCGGCGATGACGGCGGCTTCCGGCGTCGGCTTGTCGTCGGCGACCCACGTCGTCTCTTCATCGAGCGTCTCGCTCAGCCTTCGCGAACGCAGCCGGTCGATGGCGTGATTTCGGGCGATGGCGGCCAGCCAGGAGATCGCGCTCGCCTGCGAAACAGCGTAGCGATCGGCGCGCTGCCACACCTTCAGATAGATCTCCTGTAGGGCATCCTCGGCTTCTCCGCGGTCTCTCAAGAGACGGAGAGCGACGCCGAAAAGTTTCGCCGACGTATGCTCATAGAGCAAATCGAAGGCCTGCCGGTCGCGCAGCGCGACACGGGCAAGCAGCTTTGATATGTCGTCGGGCGTCAGCAAGGCTGGACCGTGGCGAAGTGGACGGGAGGACGGCTGGACGTGCGCATGGATGCCATAGCTTTGTCGCAAAAGCGAGGCGGACGGGCAAGAGCTTTACCGTTGGAGTGATTCGCGCCGAGCGTTGACGCTCGGCCGCCGTCGATTATGACGCGGATCGCTCAGTCTTCCAGGCACCGCCGCGACACCCCCACCGTGAATTCCATTTCCTAGCCGATCCATGCTATATTGCGCGGCTCCGGCATCTCTTGTGGCTGTTTGGAAGCGGAATGTCGCGTGCGCTCAACATATTTCAGGGGCGATTCGGACGGGTGGCTCTCCTCGATATGGACCGCTCGCTGGTCACCCATGCGCATCGCGCCTGCCACGTCCTGCTCAAATTCGGAGGCGCGGACACCGCTTTCGAGGTGCGCGGCGAGGTGTGTCCGCTCGAAGACGACACCGCCGTCCTGGTCAATGCCTGGGAGCCGCACGCCTATACCCATGCCGCCAATGCGCCGCAGACCATCATTCTGGCGCTTTATATCGACCCCCTTTGGCTCGCCAGGGTCGACCGGCAACTGATCTGCTCGGGCCATTCGCATTTCTTCCCGCGCCGCTGTGTGCGGCTGCATACCGAGGTTCTGGCGCGGGCGCTGGATCTGGGCGCACAGATGCTGCTCGGAGAAACTCTTTCAACCAGCGAGGCCGAAGAGACGGTCTTCGATCTGATGATCAGCATCATCGACAGCTTCTCCAACCGTGTCGTTTTGAGAAGCGAGCGCAATATGACCGGTATCGCCGATCACCGCATCCGCCGGGCCATCGAGGCAATGCACCATGAGGTCGGCGAGCCCCTGGACATCCTGAGACTGTCGCGGATCGCCTGCATGTCGCGGCCGCATTTCTTCCATCAATTCAAGCGGGTAACCGGCCTGACGCCGAACCTGTTCCTCAACACGCTGCGCATGGAGCATGCCGCCACCATGCTGGTCAATCAGGAGCGGACACTGATCGAAGTGGCCCAGGATCTGGGGTTCGACGCGCATTCCAACTTCACCCGGTTCTTCCGCCAGCACCAAGGCGTCACCCCTTCCGAATACCGCCGGGTCACGCAGTTTTTCGGCTGAACGCCGCGGCCGGGGCCTTTAACAAATCAGACTGTGTGATAAGTCCGAAGACGCCGCGACAAGCGCCGCCACCCCCTTGCTGCTAGCCTTCCGCCCTCAAAAGGCCAGAAGCGCCGTCAGAGCGCAGCCGGAGGAAGGCTTTGCAAGAACGGGCAGGCAGCGCAATCGTCACGGGTCCCCATCTGGGCCGGCCGGTCGAGCGTGTCGAGGACGCGGCACTCCTGCGCGGCGAAGGACGCTTCATCGACGATCTCGGCATCCCGCCGGGAACGCTCCATGCCGCCTTCGTGCGCGCGCCCCTCGCTCATGGCCGTATCCGGACAATCGATGCGCGCAAGGCTCTGGCGCTCCCCGGCGTTCATGCGGTCATCACCGGGACCGACATTTCGACCGTCGTGAAGCCGTTCACCGTCGGAGTGAAAGCGCCAATGCAGCATTGGCCGCTCGCCATCGACAAAGTCCGCTACGTCGGCGAGCCCATCGTCATCGTCTGCGCCGACACGCCCTATCTGGCCGAGGACGGCGCCGGCCTCGTCGAAGTCGATTACGAGGCGCTCCCGGCCATCGTCGACACCAAGAAGGCGGCCCTGGACGGCGCCCCCATTCTGCACGACGCGGTCGGCTCGAACGTCGTCAGCGACCGGCATTTCCGCTATGGCGACCCGGAAGCGGCGTTCGCCCTCGCTGCGCGGACCTTCGAGATCGCGATCCGCTATCCGCGCAATTCGGTGACGCCGATCGAATGTTTCGGCGTGCTGGCCAGCTTCTCGGCCTCGGAGGGCGCTTACGACGTCACCACGCATTTCCAGGGGCCTTACGCGCTGCATCCGGTGATGGCGCTGTCGCTGGGCGTGCCCGGAAACAAGCTGCGCATTCGGACGCCGCCCGACAGCGGCGGCAGCTTCGGCACCAAGCAGGCGGTGTTTCCCTATGTCGTCGCGCTGGCGGCCGCGGCACGGGTGACCGGGCGGCCGGTGAAATGGATCGAGGACCGGTTGGAGCATCTTTCCGCCGCCACTTCGGCGACCAACCGCGTCACGCATCTGAGAGCCGCCGTGAAAGCGGACGGCCGGATCACGGCGCTCGATTACGATCAGCTCGAGGATTGCGGCGCCTATCTGCGCGCGCCCGAGCCCGCCACCATCTATCGGATGCATGGCAACCTGACCGGCGCCTACAAGATCCCGAACCTGGCCGTGCGCAACCGGATCGTGCTGACCAACAAGACGCCGACCGGCCTGGTCCGCGGCTTCGGCGGTCCGCAGGTCTATTTCGCGCTGGAACGGCTGACTACAGAAGATCGCCATCGAGCTCGGCCTGCCGCATCTGGAGGTCATCCGCCGCAATCTCGTCCCCGCCGATGCTTTCCCTTACCGGACCCCGTCGGGCGGGGTGCTCGATTCCGGCAACTACGCCGCCGCCATCGATCTGGCCGAGGATGAGGGCCTCGTCGCCGATCTGGAGGCGCGCAAGGACCACGCACTGAGCAAAGGGCAGCTTTACGGCATCGGCTTTGCCGCCATCGTCGAGCCGTCGATCTCCAATATGGGCTATATCACCACCGTCCTGACGCCAGAGGAGCGCGAAAAAGCCGGGCCGAAGGGCGGCGCGGTGACCACCGCCACCGTCGGCATCGATCCGCTGGGCGGCGTCAGCGTCCACGTCTCCTCGTGTCCCCAAGGCCAGGGTCACAAGACCGTGCTCGCCCAGACGGTCGCCGATACCTTCGGCCTGGAGCCGCGCGACATCCGCGTGGTGACCGAACTCGATACCGGGCGGGATGCCTGGTCGATCGCCAGCGGCAATTATTCCAGCCGCTTCGCCGGAGCCGTCGCCGGCACCGCCCATCTCGCCGCGACCCGTCTGCGCGAGCGCCTCTCGGCGGTCATCGCAACCCAGCTCGATTGCGAGCCGGGCGACGTCCGCTTTGCCGGCGGCCGCGTGTTCAGCCTGGCGGCACCTGAGAAGGCCGTCCCGTTCCGCCGGATCGCGGCGACCTCGCATTGGGCGCAGGGCACGCTCCCGCAAGGCATCGAGCCGGTGATCCGCGAAACCGTCTGCTGGTCGCCGCCCGGGCTCGCCGCACCGAACGCGGTCGAGGAGATCAATTCGTCGGCGGCCCACGGCTTCGTCTTCGACATTTGCGGCGTGGAAGTCGACAAGGCCACCGGCCGCGTTCGCGTCGACAAATACATCACCGTCCACGACGCCGGAAAGCTGCTCAACCCGGCCCTTGCCGACGGGCAGGTGCGTGGCGGCTTCGCCAACGCGCTCGGCGCGGCGCTTTACGAGCATTTCGCCTATGGCCCGGACGGCAGCTTCCTGTCCGGCACCTTCGCCGACTACACCATCCCCACCGCCGCCGAGACCCCGGACATCGAAATCCTGCATATGGAGACGCACTCGCCGGTCACGCCGCTTGGCGCGAAGGGTATCGGCGAGGGCAATTGCATGTCCACGCCGGTGTGCATCGCCAATGCGGTCGCCGACGCGCTCGGCGTCGAGGACATCGAGCTGCCGCTGACACCCGCCCGAGTCATGGCGCTGATCGCCGAGCCGGAGCCGCCGCGCCCCACCGGCACCGCGCCGACCGAGGCGCTGCCGCTGTCGCGCAAGGACTTTGCCATCACCGGCCAGGGCAGTGCGGCGGTCAATGCAGCCCCCGAAGCGATCTGGGCGATCATGCTCGATCCGGAGCATCTTAAGACCATCATCCCCGGCTGCAAGCGTCTCGAACGCGTCGGCGAGAACGCCTATCGCGGCGACGTCGAAATGGGCGTCGGCATCGTCAAGGGCCTGTTCACCGCCGAGGTCCGCCTCTCAGATCTCGACGAACCGCGCAGCCTCCGCCTCGAAGGCGGCGCGTCCGGCTCGCTCGGCACCTCGCGCGGCGAGGCCGCGATCCGGCTGGTGCCGGAAGATGGCGGCACGCGCGTCGATTACCGCTACGGCGTCGACCTCTCCGGCAAGGTGGCCGCGGTCGGCGGGCGGATGATCGAAGGCGCCGCGCGCGTCATCATCGGCGAGACCTTCAAGCGTCTCGCCCGGCGTGCCGAACCCGGAGGCGGCGACGAGCGCGGCTCGCCTTTTGCCGCCTTCATCGAGTGGCTGCGCTCGCTGCTGGGAGGCCGCTCATGAAGCCCGCCCCCTTCGACTATGTCCGCGCCGAAAGCCGCGCCGAGGCCGTCGCCCATCTCGCTCAGCACGGCGAAGCCGCGCGGATTCTCGCCGGCGGCCAGTCGCTGCTCGCCATGATGAACATGCGCATCGTCTCGCCGGAGCTGCTGATCGACATCAGCCGGGCGGGCGACCTCGGCGGCATCCGCCGGGACGGCGACCGCGTGGAAATCGGCGCCGCCGTGACGCAATCGCGGCTGGAGCGCTGGGAGGATCTTCCCGAGGCGCTGCCGCTGGTCGCCAAGGCCCTGCCGCATCTGGGCCACTTCCAGACCCGCAACAAGGGCACCGTTTGCGGCTCGATCGCCCATGCCGATCCGTCGAGCGAATTGCCACTCTGCCTGACCGTGCTCGACGGCGAGGTGATTCTGGAACGGAAACGCGGCACACGGACCGTGCGCGGGCGCGACATGTTCACCGGCCTGCTGCAGACCGCGCGCCGCGCCGACGAGATCATCGCCGCGATCCGCCTGCCGGTTGCGCGGGCGCGCGAAGCCTACGCGTTCCGCGAAATGGCGATCCGCCACGGCGATTTCGCCATCATCGCCGTCGCCGCACGTGTGACGCCGACGATCATCACCATCGGCATCGGCGGCAGCGCGGAGAAGCCGGAAGCCCGCGACTGGCCGATGATGGAGGGCTCCGCGCTCGACGATGCCCTCAACGTGCTCGCCTGGGAGCTGCCGATGCAGGACGACGCCCAGGCCGATGCGCGCTACCGCCGCCATCTGGTGCGCACGCTCGGCCGCGCCGCCATCGAGGAGGCCCGCTCATGCCTGTCATGACCCGCAGCCAGCGCCACCTCGTCGCTCTCACGCTGAATGGCAAGCCTCGCAGCGGCCATGCCGAGCCGCGCATGCTGCTGACCGATTTCCTCCGCCACGAGCTGGGCGCGACCGGCACGCATGTCGGCTGCGAGCACGGCGTGTGCGGCGCCTGCACGGTGCGGCTCGACGGCGAGGCGGTGCGCGCCTGCCTGACGCTGGCGGTCCAGGCAGACGGACGGCGCGTCGATACGGTCGAAGGGCTGGCCGGAGACGCCGAAGGGCTCGGCCCTCTGCAGGAGGCGTTCCGGCGCAACCATGCCCTGCAATGCGGATTCTGCACCGCCGGTATCCTGATGTCGCTCGATCATTTCCTCGCCGAGAAACCGCACGCCAGCGAAACAGAGATTCGCGAAATGCTGTCAGGTCATCTGTGCCGCTGCACGGGTTATACCGGCATTGTCCAGGCCGCGCTCGAGGCTGCCCGCGCCAGGACACAATCCAGGGAGGTCCGCTGATGTTCGACGTTGGAACCACCTTGATTGCCGCCGCCGCCCGCGACCCGCGCCACCTTGCCTTGGTCGACGGCGATCTGCGGCTCGACTACGCAAGCCTGCTCGACCGGGTGCTGCGCGTTGCCAACGGGCTCGCCGCGATCGGCATCGGCCACGGCGATCACCTGCTGGTCGTGCTGCAGAACCGTGCCGAGATGGCGATCCTGCACTGGGCGACCCAGCTCGCCGGGATCATCGTGACGCCGGTCAACTGGCGGGCAAAGCCCGACGAGGTCGAGTTCTTCCTGCAGAATTCGGAAAGCCGCGCCGTCGTCTTCGAAGCCGCATCCGCCGCTGCCGTCGCCGGGACGCCCGCCGCGCAGGCCATCCCGCGCATTGCCGTGGGGCGGGCGGAGGGCGGAACGCACCGCTTTGCCGCGCTGCTCGAAGCCGTCGCCGGCGAGACGCACTCCAGGGCGGCCGCCGAGGACTGGTCGCTGATGTTCTACACATCCGGCACCACCGGCCAGGGCAAGGGCGTTCCGCGCCGCCACCGCGCCGAACGGGCCGGTGCCGTCGCCCATGTCGCGCAGAACGCCTATCTCTACGGCGAGATCACCCTCGGCGTCATGCCGCTCTATCACACGATGGGCGTGCGCTCGCTGCTCGCCATGGCCGCGATCAACGGCGTCTTCGTCTGCCTGCCGCGCTTCGACGCCGCCACGGCGCTGGACCTGATCGAGCAGGAGAAAGTCACCAACCTCTATCTGGTGCCGACGCTCTATCACGACCTGCTCGCCCATCCGCAATTCTCCTGGACGGACACCTCGACGGTCCGCAAGCTCGGCTTCGCCGGCGCCTCGATGACCGACGGGCTGATGCTGAAATTGCAGTCCGCATTCGAGCCGGACCTGTTCGTCAACCATTACGGCTCTTCGGAGATCTACACCTTCACCGTCGACCAGCGCGCGGCGCGAAAGCCCGGCAGCGCCGGCAAGGCCGGCCTCAACACGCAGACCCGCGTGGTGACGATCGGCGCGCGCAACCCGGATGCGCTGGTGCCGCAGGGCGAGGAGGGCGAGATCATCGCCACGCTCGACGGTGACGAAGCCTTCGAGGGCTATTGGCGCCGACCCGACGCCGACGCCAAGTCGCTGATCTGCGGGTGGTATTTCACCGGCGACATCGGCCATCTCGACGAGGACGGCGACCTCTTCGTCACCGGCCGCGTCGACGACATGATGATCACCGGCGGCGAGAACGTCCTCCCCGCCGAGATCGAATCCGTGCTCTCGCTGCACCCGGCCGTTGCCGAGGTCGCCGTGGTCGGCCTGCCGGACGAGCGCTGGGGGCAGCGCGTCACGGCCTTCATCAAGCGCGACGCCTATGTGAGCGAGGACCAGCTCGACGCGCATTGCCGCGCCTCGGGCCTCGCCAATTACAAACGTCCGAAAGCCTATCTGTTCGTCGACGACGTGCCGAAATCGCCCGTCGGCAAGATCCTTCGCCGGCTCCTCGTCAGCGGCAACTACGAGCCGGAGAGCGAGACGCCCCAACCTGCAAACACGATGGAGAATTCCCAGTGACCACCAGCGCTATCAAGCCAGCGCCCGACTATCTCGACGCGCTCGACGGCTTCCGCGTCGAAGTCGACGCCGAACGCGAGCGGGCCGACATCATCCTCGACCGGCCGCCGCTCAACGTCATCACCATGCCGCAGCGCGACCAGCTCCGTGCCGCCTTCGAGGCGCTGGACCTCGACGACCGCGTCCGCGTCATCGTGCTGCGCTCGGTCGGCGAGCATTTCTCCTCCGGCGGCAACATCAAGGGCTTCATGGAGGCAACGCCCGAGACGGTCTCCAAGCTTGCCTGGAACATCGCCGCGCCGCAGCGCTGCTCGAAACCGGTCATCGCCGCCAATCGCGGCTATTGCTTCGGCGTCGGCTTCGAGATCTCGCTCGCCTGCGATTTCCGGCTGGTCTCGGAGACCTGCCTCTACGCGCTGCCCGAGCAGAAGCTCGGCCAGATCCCCGGTTCGGGCGGATCGGCGCGCCTGCAGAAGATGGTCGGCATCACCCGGACCAAGGACATCGTCATGCGCTCGCGCCGCATCCCGGCCAAGCAGGCCTATGACTGGGGCGTGGCGACCGAATGCGTGGCCGACGACAAGCTGGAAGCAGCGACGGACGCGCTGGTCGACGAGCTGCGCGGCTTCTCCCCGCTCGCCCAGCGCACGGCGAAAAAGCTGCTCAACGACACCGAGGACTCCACGCTCGCCGTGGCCATCGAGCTGGAGGGCCATTGCTACAGCCGCCTGCGCTCCTCGGAGGACTTCAAGGAAGGCGTCGAAGCCTTCCACGCCAAGCGACCCCCGAATTTCAAAGGGCTCTGACCACAAGAACGCACGATTGGAGGAAACGATGAAAACCAACAGCCTACGGAAGAGTTTACTGCTCGGCGGCCTCGCCGCCCTTATCGGCGCCGCCGCCGCCCAGGCGGAGGACGCCATCAAGATCGGCGTGCTGACGCCGCTGTCCGGCACCTATGCCGGCATCGGCCAGCAGGTCCGCTGGGGCCTGGAGCTGGCGACCAAGGAAGTCAACGACGGCGGCGGCGTGCTCGGCCGCAAGATCGAGCTGGTCTTCGAAGACAGCGAAGCCAACCCGGCCGTCGCCACGCAGAAGGCGGAGAAGCTGTTCCAGGTCGAGAAGGTCGACTTCCTGACCGGCACGGTGAATTCGGGCGCGACCCTGGCGGTCGGCCAGGTCGCGGAACGCAACAAGACGCTGATGGCGACCACCGTCTCCTTCTCCGACGCGATCACCGGCCCGAAGTGCTCGCCGAACGTCTTCCGCGTCAATGCCGCGGCCGGCATGCAGGCCAATGCGCTCGCCGGCGTGGGTGGCCGATGCCAAGCCGAAGGCCAAGACCTATTTTCTCGGCCCGGACTACGAGATGGGCCGCTCCACCGTCGCCGCCTTCAAGGCCCGCGCCGAGGCGATCGGGGCGAAGAGCGTCGGCGAGGTCTACGCCCCGCTCGGCGCCAAGGACTACTCGCAATATTTCGGCCAGATCCGCGCCGCCCAGCCGGACGTGCTCTACACTTCCGTCGCCGGTAACGACACCGTCCGCCTGCTGACGCAGATGGACGAATACGGCCTGATCGGCAAAATGCAGATCCTCGGCGCGTCCGGCACCGTGACCAGCCAGAATATCGGCGCGCTCGGCAAGGCCGCCGAAGGCTACGTCACCGGCGTCGGCTATTCGCCGCTGATCGACTCGCCCGAGAACAAGAAATTCGTCGAGACCTTCAAGGCGGCGAACAAGATCGACCCCGACCTTTACGGCGCCGACAGCTACGGCCTGATCTATTTCTACAAGGCCGCTGTGGAAAAGGCCGGCGGCGTGGACGCCGACAAGCTGCGCACGGCCATGGAGGGCATCGAATGGGATACGCCGCAGGGCCGCAAGACCATGCGCGCAGGCGACCATCAGGCCTCGATGAACATGTACGCGGTCCAGGTCAAGGGCGGCGACTTCCAGATCCAATCGACCATCGCCGGCGACAAGGCGATCGGTGAGGACACCTGCACGCGCTTTTAATTTAAGAGCGCGGGTCGCGGGCGCCGCAACAGACCCAGCCAGCGGCGCCCGCGACTTTGCCCCCCAAGGACCTTCGATGGAATACATCCAGTTCGTTCTCGCGCCGCAAATGCTCAACGGCCTGTCCTTCGGGATCGCCGTCATTCTGATGGCGCTCGGACTGACCATCATTTTCGGGCTCCTCGACGTCATCAACATGTCGCACGGCGAGTTCTACGCCGTCGGCGCCTATACCGGTTTCGTGCTGCTCGGCATGGGACTGAATTTCTGGGTCGTGGTCGCGCTGGTGCCGATCCTGATGCTGCCGCTCGGGTTTCGCGGTGGAGCGCATCCTCGTCCGCCGGGTCTTCCATAGCGGCGACCGCCACACGCTGACGCTGCTGCTGACGCTTGGCCTGTCGATGATCATGCTCGACGGGCTGAAGATCATTTTCGGGCCGAACAGCCTGCGGCCGGAGACGCCGATCAAGGGCGGCATCGAGCTGCTCGGCGTGTTCATGCCCGCCTATCGCGTCGTGCTCATCGGGCTCGGCGCGGCGATCATTCTGGCCGTCTATCTCCTGGTCTACCGCACCAGCCTCGGCGCCATGGTCCGGGCCGCCGCCTATGACAAGAACATGGCCGCCTCGCTCGGCGTGCCGGTCGAGCGGGTCTATTCGGCGACTTTCGCATTCGGCGTTGCGCTCGCCGGCCTGTCGGGCGTGCTGCTGTCGCCGGTGTTCTCGGTGTTCCCCACCATGGGTCACGATTTTCTGGTGCTCGCCTTCACCGTCGTCATCGTCGGCGGCATGGGCAGCATCAAGGGCGCCGTGCTCGCGGGCCTGCTCCTCACGCAGGTGCAGGCGGTGTCGAGCCTCGTCATTTCGCCGGTGTGGACCGACCCGATCGTCTTCGGCATCATGGTCCTGGTGCTGATGATCCGTCCCCAGGGCTTGTTCGGGAGGCTCGGACATGCCTGACGCCGTCACCGCACATCGGGCGGATGACCTTGCCGACGGACGGGCCACGGGCGTTGCCGGGCGCGTCTACGAACGGGAGCGGCGCGAGATGCGCGCCGTGCGCATCCTGGCATTCGTGTTCTTCGCCGGCAGCCTCGGCTTCGCGGCGCTCGGCTGGGCGCGCGGCGACACCTTCTTCCTCCGGCTCGCAACCGAAGCGCTGATCCTCGGCGGCCTCGCCATCAGCGTCGACATCCTGCTCGGATTCGCCGGGCTGCTGAGCCTCGGACAGGCGCTCTATTTCGGCCTCGGCGCCTATGCCTCGGCGGGCGTCCTCAAGGAGATCGGCCCGTCCTTCTGGCTGGCCATCGCAGCCAGCGTCGGCGTCGGTCTCGCCGCCGGGCTGATCGGCGGACTGATCGCGGCCCGCGTTCGCGGCGTCTACTTCGCGCTGATCACCTTCGGCCTCGCCCAGGTCGTCGCCAAGGTCATCTACAACACCCGCGAGCTCGGCGCATCCGACGGCATCATCGGCATACCGATCATCGACGTGCCGCTGGGCTTCGCAACCATCCGCGCCGACGATCCGCTCGGCTTCTTCCTGGTCACTCTGGCGATCATCGCCCTGATCTACGCCGCCCTCTCCTATCTGAGCGGCACGCCGTTCGGCCGCCTCGTCTCCGCGCTGCGCATCAATCAGGAGCGCCTGCCCTTCCTCGGCTGGCGGACCGGCCCGATCAAGCTCGGCGCCTTCGTCCTCGCCGCCACCATCGCCTCGCTGGCAGGCGGGCTCTATCCGATGCTGCGCGGCTTCGTCTCGCCGGAGCTGATGTATTTCGAGATGTCGACCAACGCGGTCATCGCCGTGATCATCGGCGGCATGGGCACGCTGATCGGCCCGCTGGTCGGCGCGATGCTGCTGGTGTTCGGCAAGAGCATCATCGGCACCTACACGGAGCATCATCTGATCGTCATCGGCGCACTGTTCATGGGCGTCGTGATCTTCTTCCCGCAAGGCATTGCCGGCTTTCTGAAAGCGCGCCTCGCGCCGCGCAGGCAGCCATGACGCTTGCGGTGGAAACGCGCGATCTTTCGGTGCATTTCGGCGGGCTGCGGGCGGTCGATCATGTCAGCGTCACCATCCCGCATGGCGGCATCCACTCGATCATCGGACCGAATGGCGCCGGCAAGAGCACCTTCTTCAACCTGATTTCCGGCGCGATCCGGCCGACCTCCGGCGAGGTGTTCATCGACGGAGCGCGGGCGACCGGGCGCTCGGCCGCGAAGTTGCGTAATCTGGGCCTTGCCCGGAGTTTCCAGATCACCAACCTGTTCGCGCAGTCCTCGGTGTTCGAGAATCTCCGCCTTGCCGCGCAGATCCTCGAACCGCTCTCGGGCGGCTTCCGTCCGGTGCGCCGGTCCGAGCGCGCCGAGGCGAAGGCGGAAGAGCTGATCGGCCGCTTCGGCCTTGCCAGAAAAGCCGACGAGCTGGCCGGCCACCTTTCCCACGGCGAGCAACGCCGCCTCGAAATTGCCGTCGCCCTCGCCTCCGAGCCGCGCATCCTGCTGCTCGACGAGCCGACGCAGGGCATGTCGCACACCGACACGGAGGAGGCCAAGCAAATCGTCCGCGCACTCGGAGAGGAGCTGACCGTGCTGCTCATCGAGCACGATATCGACCTGGTCATGAACCTGTCCCGGCACGTCATCGTGTTGCATCAGGGCGGCAAGCTCGCGGAAGGCCCGCCCGAGGCGGTGCGCGCCAATCCGGAGGTTCAGGCCGCCTATTTCGGAGGCCATTGAGATGCTGGTGCTGGATGGGCTGCATACCCATTACGGGCTGAGCCACGTCCTTCAGGGCGTCGACCTGACGATTGCCGAGGGCGAGGTGGTCGGCCTGTTCGGGCGCAACGGCGTCGGCAAGACCACCATCCTGCGCACCATCGCCGGCTGGGTCGAGCCGACCTCCGGCAGCATCCGCTTCGAGCACACGCCGATCGCCGGGCTGGCGCCTGACCGGATCTGCCGGATGGGCATCGGCTTCGTGCCCGAGGACCGGCGGATCTTTCCCGGCCTGACCGTCGAGGAGAACCTCCGGCTCGGCTTCCTGCAGACGCCGGGGCGCAGCGCCGAGCAGAAGGCAGCCGCGCTCGCCCGCGTGTTCGCCCTGTTCCCGCGCCTCGAGCAGCGCCGCCGCCAGATGGGCACGACGCTGTCAGGCGGCGAGCAGCAGATGCTGGCCATCGCCCGCGTGCTGCTCGGCGAGCAGAAGCTGTTGCTGATCGACGAGCCGACCGAGGGACTGGCGCCGCAGATCGTCGACGAGATCTTCCAGATCATGGCGCGGCTCAAGGCCGACGGCCATGCGATCCTGCTGGTCGAGCAGAACGTCCGGCGCGGCATGGCGATCTGCGACCGCATCTGCGCGGTGGAGCGTGGGCGGATCATTTTCTACGGCAGCGGCGACAGCGAGCCGGACCGCGCCGAGCTTCTGCGCGCAATCGCGGTGTGAAGCGGCAACCACGAGGAGACCACGGAGATTGAGGTGGGAGTGAGATACGCTGCGCTATCGGCGCATGACGCCGGGGACGGCCAGGGCTCAGCTTCGAAAAGCCCGCGCCGCATGGATCAGCGCGTCGACGTTGACGCCGCCCGCCGGTACCGCCGCATTTTGCTCGATCCTTGCCATATAGCGCCGGACATTCGCGGCCGCGACCTCGGCGTTGCCCGGCGCCTCTCCCATGGCGAAGGTCTGCGCGTAGAGCATCGCCTGCGCGACCTGCTCCGCGCGAAGCTCCAGCGCCGCCACGTCCTTGCGCAGGGCAATGACGGCCGCATCGCCATAGGCGGGCAACGCTTTGATTCCCTGCCGGACCGCGCGCAGCGGCTGCACGGCCGTACGGTTCCAGTCGGCGATGGCTCGCTCCAGCTCCGCGATCGCGGCATCGCCGAGCGCCAGCCCACGCGCCGCGCCGCACCAGGCGCAATAAAGCAGCAGATTGACATCGCCGCGCAGCCGGTCCTGCACCGCCAGACACGCTTCGCGCACGTCTCCCCGGCCATAAACGGCCAGAGAAAAGCACCAGAACGGATTGTCGAGTTGCAGCGGTTCGGCGGTCATCGATCTACAGTCAACGCAATTCGCTTGAGGGGAGCTTAGCACCCGCCATGACAAACGTCGCCCCGTCCGATCCGGCCGCGCCGCAAACCCCCGTGCTCAGCCTGCGCGACTGGCTCGACCGGCTCGCCGCATCGGGCCAACTGACCGCCCTGAAGCCCGGCATCCGCCTCCGACACGAGCTGGCCGCCATCGCCAAGCGGCTCGACGGAACCGCCGCCACCTTCTTCCCGCACCCCGATGGACATGCCGTGTCGGTGGTCTCGGGCCTCGTCTCCTCCCGCGCCTGGATCGCCGACGCCATGGGCACCGATCAGGCGCGCCTGTTGCAGACCTTCCAGCACGCCGCGCTCAATCCCGTGCCCTGGCAGGAGGTCAGCGATGCCCCGGTCCAGCAGATTGTTCATCGCGACATCGATCTGAACCGGCTGCTGCCGATCCCGACGCATAACGAGCACGACAGCGGCCCTTACATCACCGCCGGTCTCGCCATCGTCCG
Source organism: uncultured Alphaproteobacteria bacterium (assembly GCA_963727575.1). GTDB lineage: Bacteria > Pseudomonadota > Alphaproteobacteria > Rhizobiales > Rhodomicrobiaceae > JAHQVI01. The sequence goes on along the minus strand of CAVSIA010000045.1, from coordinate 23,743 downwards.
CAATCCGGAGAACGGCATTCAGAACGTCTCGATCCACCGGCTGCAGGTCAACAGCGCGCGCCGGCTCGGGGCCCTGCTGCTGCCGCGCCATACCAACCACTATTACGAGATGGCGGAGCAATCCGGCAAGCCGCTGGAGATCGCCATCGTCGTCGGCGTCGATCCGCTGACGCTGCTGTCGTCGCAGGCGATCCTTCCGGTCGATCACGACGAGCTGGAAGTCGCCGGCGCTTTGCAGGGTCGCCCCCTGCCGGTGGTGAAATGCGCGACCAACGATGTGCGCGTTCCGGCCGAGGCCGAAATCGTCATCGAGGGCCGCCTGCTGCCACAGGTGCGCGAGCCGGAAGGTCCGTTCGGCGAGTTCCCGCAATATTATGGCCTGCGCGGCGACCGCCATGTGATCGAGGTCGACGCGATCACCCATCGCCGCAACCCGATCTTCCACACCATTGTCGGCGGCGGGCTCGAACATCTGCTGCTCGGCGCCATCCCGCGTGAGGCAACGCTCCTCGCCCATCTGCAGCGCAGCTTTCCCGGCGTCCGCGACGTGCATCTCTCGCTGGGCGGAGTCGGGCGCTATCACCTCTACGTCCAAATGAAAAAGCGCCAGGAAGGCGAGGCCAAGAACGTCATGCTCGGCGCGTTCGCCGGCCATTACGACGTCAAGCAGGTGATCGTGGTCGACGAAGATGTCGACATCCACATCCCCGCCGAGGTGGAATGGGCGGTGGCGACCCGCTTCCAGGCCGACCGAGACCTCGTCGTCATCGGCGACTCGCAGGGGTCCAAGCTCGATCCGTCGACCCGCGACGGTGTCGGGGCGAAGATGGGCCTGGACGCGACTAAGCCGCTTTCCGCCGATGAGATGACCTTCAAGCGGATCCGCGTGCCCGGCGAGGCGGAGGTGGATATCGAACGGATAAAGGGCACATCGAACGACTGGCGGGCACTGCTATAGCGCGATCCATTCGGGCGGGTGTAGTCGCCAAGGCGTGGTCGCTGATGATCGGGACGTCTCCCTTGACGGTATACTGTCATCCGCGCGGATGACGTCGAGTATGTGCGACGGGGCTCATCTCATCCGATCCGGCCCACGCTCTCGTGAAGACCGGCGGGTCGTGCGCTATTCGGGCTTTTCGCCCTGCGAAGGCCGCCGCTTGTCGCCCTCCCATCGCCTGACCGTGCCGGTCTCGATGCCGAACAGGTCGAGCACGCGGCCGAGGGTGTGGTCGACCATCTCGTCGAGCGATTTCGGGTTGGCGTAGAAGGCGGGCACCGGCGGATAGATGATGCCACCGGCCTCGGTCACGGCCGCCATCGAGCGGATATGGCCGAGATGCAGCGGCGTCTCGCGCAGCAGCAGCACCAGCCGGCGGCGTTCCTTGAGCACGACGTCGGCGGAGCGGGCGATCAGGTGGCTGGTCACGCCGGTGGCGATCTCCGACATGGTCTTGACCGAACATGGCGCGACGATCATGCCGAGCGTCCGGAACGAGCCGCTGGAACAGGCCGCGCCGAGATCGGTGTTGGAATGCACATGGTCGGCAAGCGCCTCGACATCGGCCACTTTCAGATCGGTCTCCGTGGCCAGCGTCACCCCGGCATTGCGCGACATGATCAGATGCGTGACGAGCGACGCCTCGCGCAGCAGCTCCAGCAGGCGCACGCCGTAAATCGCGCCCGACGCACCGCTGATGCCGACGATGATGTGGGGTCTGGAGTCTGTGTTTGCGGCCATCGGCGGAGAACGACTTTCTTCGATGTTGGTCATGCGTCGGGGAGGATGGCAGGCGAGGCCGAACCCCGCTTATTCATACCAGCGTTCCGGGCGGCGGTCTGTCGAAAAGCTGCTCAACCGATTGAAATCCCTTGTGTCCTTCGATCGCGCTTCAGGCCGCCGCCCGATCCGGCAGGTCTCCGGACAGCACCTCCAGAAGCGAGCCGCTGACCGCCTGGGCGGCGGGCGAGGCGATGCCGCGCGGACCGTAAAGCGCGATCTCGATATCGGGAAGGGGCGGCAGGCCGAAGCTGGCGTCCAGCACCTTCATCGCCGGCATCAGCGAAATCCGCGCCATGGTGGTGACCGCAAGCCCTTCGCAAACGGCGGCGCCGATGCTGGCGATGCTCGGGCTCTCATAGGCGATGCGGAAAGGGATCTTCGCCGCTTCGAGGCTGGCGAGCGTTGCATCGCGGAAGCGGCAGCCTGGCGAAAACAGCGCCAGCGGCAGCGGACGCCGGTCGGCCAGCGCTTCATCGGCCGCCGCCCAGATCAGCGGCTCGCGGCGCACGGCGATGCCGTCCGCCACGCCGATGCCGCGGGTGATCAGCGCCAGATCGAGAATGCCCTGATCGACGAGCGGCATCAGGTTGGACGACATGTTGCAGCGGACCTCGACCTCCACCTGCGGGTGGGTGATCGACAGCCGCCGCAGGATGGAGGGCAGGAAGAACGAGACGTAATCGTCCGGCGTGCCGATCCGGACGCGTCCGGCGATGTCGGCGCCCTTGGCCCGGCCGACAAGCTCGTCATTGAGCGCCATCATCCGACGCGCATGGTCGAGAATCCGCTCGCCGGCATGGGTGAGCGTCGCCTTTTTGCGGTCGTCGATGAGCTGCGCGCCGAGCGTTTCCTCAAGGCGCCGGATCTGCATGCTGATCGCCGACTGGGTGCGGTTCAGCTTCAGCCCGGCGCGGGTGAAACCGCCGGCCTCCACCACCGCAACGAATGCCCGAAGGCATGCTGGATCGAGATCTATCATCACAGAGTCTTATGCTAATGATCAGGACAATTCGTTTCCATGATCGCACACAATTCCCGATATTTCCACCCATGAGCCGGACAGAACGCCCGGCACCGCAAAAAAATCTCCCATCAAGAGGTCATGAGCAATGTCGATGGCAGTCGCCCATCCCATACCCACGCGAGAACAGCCGCTCTTCCCGCTTGCCATCATCGCGATGGGCGGCGGGCTGACCGGCTTCTCCGGCATCTTCGTCAGGCTGAGCGAGGCCGGCCCGCTCGCGACCGGCGGCTGGCGGCTCGCCATCGCGGCACTTGCGCTGCTGCCCTTCCTCTGGCTACGGCAGAACCGGGCCGAGCAACGCGCGTCCTGGTTTTCGCCGCTGCTGATCCTGGCGGGGGTGTTCTTTGCCGTCGATATGGGATTCTTCAACTGGTCGCTCGATTTCACCTCGATCGCCCAGGCGACGCTGATCGTCAATCTGGCGCCGATCGTGGCTCTGGCGGCGGGCTGCCTGATGTTCGGCGAGCGCTTCGGCACCGCCAAGGCCATCGGCCTTGCGGCGGCACTCGGCGGCGCGGCGCTGATGACGCTCTCCCGCTCGGACAGCGGCGGCACGCTCGCCGGCAACGGCATGGCCGCGCTCGGCATGATCGGCTACGCGTTCTATCTCATCGCCGTGAAGCGGGCGCGGGGCAGCCACGACACGCTGTCGATCATGTTCGGATCGTCGGTGGCGGCGTCCGTGGTGATGTTCGCGGCGGCCGGCGTGGCCGGCGAGCAGGTGCTCCCGATGAGCGCCGCGGGATGGGCGGTGCTGCTTGCGCTTGGACTGATCTCGCACATTTTCGGGCAGGGACTGGTCGCCTTCGGCATGCGCGAGGCCCCGGTCGGCCTCGCCTCGATCATCCTGCTGACGCAGCCGATCGTCGCCACGCTCGCGGCCTGGGCGGTGTTCAACGAGGCGATGGGGCCGGTCGAGGCGGGCGGCGCCGCGCTGGTGCTCACGGGCCTGGTCACTGCCAGCCGGGCGCGGGGATAAAGCGGCGGCCCCGCCATGTCCTTCAACGGACGCTGGCGGGGCCGGCCCCCGCGTCATTCGCGGTTAAGGCGGGCGATCAGGCTGGAAGTGTCCCAGCGCTTGCCGCCCATCTTCTGCACTTCGGAATAGAACTGGTCGACGAGCGCGGTGACCGGCAGATGCGCGCCGTTGCGGCGGGCCTCGTCGAGACAGATTGCAAAATCCTTGCGCATCCAGTCGACCGCGAAGCCGTGGTCGAACTTGCCGGCATTCATGGTTTCCCACCGGTTTTCCATCTGCCAGGATTGCGCCGCGCCCTTCGAGATCGTGTCGATTACCGCGGCGACGTCGAGCCCCGCCTTTTGCGCGAAGTGAATGCCTTCGGACAGGCCCTGGACCAGGCCGGCGATGCAGATCTGGTTGACCATCTTGGTCAGCTGGCCGGCGCCCGCCGGGCCGAGCAGCTTCTTGGCACGCGCGTAATTGGCGATCACCGGCTCGGCCTTGGCGAAGTCGTCCGCGTCGCCGCCGATCATCACGGTGAGCACGCCGTTCTCGGCCCCGGCCTGCCCGCCCGAAACGGGCGCGTCGAGGAAGCCGGCGCCCTTGGCCTTGGTCGCGGCGTAAAGCTCGCGCGCCACGTCGGCTGACGCCGTCGTGTTGTCGATGAAGATCGCGCCGGATCCCAGCGTCTCGAACGCGCCGCCCGGGCCGGTCGTCACCGCACGCAGATCGTCGTCATTGCCGACGCAGGCGAACACGAACTCGGCGCCCTCGGCCGCGGCCGCAGGCGTGTCGACCGCCCTGCCGCCGAATTTGGCGACCCACTCATCGGCCTTGGCGCGCGTTCGGTTATAGACGGTCAACTCGTGCCCGCCCTTGGTGCGGATATGTCCGGCCATCGGAAATCCCATGACGCCAAGGCCGATCCAGGCAACTTTGCTCATTGCAGTCTCCCTTCAGATTGTGGTTCTGCGCGGGGTCGCCCGGCGTTGCCGGCCCCCGCGCGCTGATGGTCACGCCGGGGTTTCGGCGCGGGTCATGACCAGGACCTTGTCGATGCGCCGGCCGTCGAGATCGACGACCTCGAAGCGCCAGTCCTGCCAGTCGAAGGTTTCGCCGGGCACCGGGATGTGGCCGAGCTGGGATAGAACGAAGCCGGCGAGCGTCGTGTATTCCTCATCGTGCGTGCCGATGCCCTTGGTATCGAGCGTTCGCTCGACCTCGTAGACCGGCATCTGACCGTCCATCAGCCAGGACCCGTCGGCGCGCATCACCGCGCTCGGCTCGTCCTCGCCCTCGCGCTCCGGCAGGTCCCCGGCGATGGCGACGAGAATGTCGGTCGGCGTGACGATCCCCTGGACAGTGCCGTGTTCGTCGATGACGACGGCCATGTGGACCGTCGAGGCGCGGAACGCTTCGAGCAGCTTCAAGACCGGCGTGCTCTCGTGAATGTAGATTGGATCGCGCGAGACGCTGCGCAGATCCACATTGCTGCCGGTGCAGGCGAGTTCGAGCAAATCCTTGGCGTGGACGATCCCGACGACATTGTCGACATCGTCCCGCGCGACCGGGAAACGCGAATGGCCGCTCTCGGCAATGATCTTGTAGGCGTCCTCGATGCTCTCGTCGAGGTCGAGCCAGACGACGTCCGGGCGCGGCGTCATGATCGAGCGCACCGTCCGGTCGGCGATGCGCAGCACGCCTTCCAGCATCTCCTTTTCCGCCGGGGCGAACACGCCCGCCTCGGTGCCTTCGGCGATCAGCGTCTTGACTTCCTCTTCGGTGATGCGCGGGTCCTCGGCGGCGGGCGGCGCGAACAGGCGCAGCACCAGCTCGGTAATCTGCCGCAGGAACCAGATGATCGGCAGCGCAACGACCGAAATCAGGCGCATCGGCGGCGCCACGATGCAGGCGAGCCGTTCCGGGTTGCGGAGCGCAAGGCGCTTCGGCACCAGTTCGCCAATGATCAGCGAGAAGAAGGTGATGCCGACGATCACGATCGCCGAGGAAACCGCGCTGGCATGGGCCGCGGTCAGCGGGATATCCTCCAAGGCCGTGGCCAGCGGCGCGGCGAGCGCGGCCTCGCCATAGGCGCCGGAGAGGATCGCGATCAGTGTGATGCCGACCTGCACCGCCGACAGGAAGCCGGTCGGATCTTCGGCAAGGCGCATCGCCACGGCGGCACCGCTCCGGCCCTCCTCGGCATATTGCTGCAACCGCGCCTTGCGCGAGGAAACCACCGCCAGCTCCGAAAGCGCAAAGAAGCCATTCAGCACAAACAGCAGCAGGATGATCAGGATTTCTTGCCAAATCATTTGGCTATTGCGGGCTCGGGTCGGGCCGCGGCATCGCGGCGGACAAAGGGCATAGCCGCCTTTTTAGGGCGAATTGGCGCCGCTGGAAAGAGCTTACGCCAATTTGCCTTACCCGACGGCGATTTGTCCCGCCTCGCCCGGTCTCAGATTTTCTGATTATACGCGCCGACCTCCGGATAGGTTTGCAAATGCTCGTCGATCTCGCGGAAGATCGCCCGCATGTTTTCCTCCGAGGTCGGGCTCTCGACGACGACGACCAGCTCCGGTTTGTTCGAGGAGGCGCGCACCAGCCCCCATGTGCCGTCTTCGAGCACGATGCGGATGCCGTTCACGGTGATCATGTCGCGAATTGGCTGGCCCGCCAGCGTTCCGCCACTGCCGGCAATGCCCTGGAAATGCGCGATCGCCCGGTCGACCACGCCATATTTGACCTCGTCGTCGCAATGCGGCGACATGGTCGGCGACTGCCACGTCTTCGGCAGATCGCGCGCGAGGTCGGCGAGCGTCTTGCCGGGACTGCGGTCCAGCATGTCGAGCACCGCAAGGGCGGAGACGAACCCATCGTCATAGCCGCGGCCGAAGGGCGGGTTGAAGAAGAAATGCCCGGATTTCTCGAAACCCACCGAAGCGCCGTTTTCGTGGCTGTAGCGCTTGATGTAAGAGTGGCCGGTTTTCCAATAATCGGTCTTGGCGCCGTTGGCGATCAGGACCGGATCCGTCAGGAACAGGCCGGTCGACTTGACGTCGACGACGAATTTCGCGTTCGGCTGCAGGCTGGAGATGTCGCGCGCGAGCATCACGCCGACGCGGTCGGCAAAGATCTCCCGGCCCTCATTGTCGACGACGCCGCAGCGGTCGCCATCGCCGTCGAAGGCAAGGCCGACGTCGGCGCCGTGTTCGAGAACGGCGTCGCGCAGATCGTGCAGCATCGCCATGGCTTCGGGATTGGGATTGTAATTGGGGAAGTTGTGATCGAGGTCGCAATGCAGCGGTACGACCTCGCAGCCGACCGCTTCGAGCACCTGCTGCGCATAGGCGCCCGCCGTGCCGTTGCCGCAGGCGGCGATGACCTTCAGCCTGCGCTTCAGCTTGTCGCGATGGGTGAGGCTGGCCATGTAGCGATCCGCCAGATCGGCCACATAATGATATTTGCCGCCGCCCGGCATTTCGACCTCGCCGGCCAGAACCAGCGCCTTCAGCTCGCTCATCTCGTCCGGGCCGAAGGTGAGCGGGCGCTGCATGCCCATCTTGATGCCGGTCCAGCCATTGTCGTTATGGCTCGCGGTGACCATCGCCACGCCTTCAACCTCCAGCTCGAACTGAGCAAAATAGGCCATCGGCGACAGCGCCAGGCCGATGTCGAACACCTCCGCGCCGGCGGCGAGCATTCCGCACATCAGCGCTTCCTTGATCGAGGCCGAATAGGCGCGGAAATCATGCCCGGTGACGATCCGCACCGGCACGCCATGCCGGCGCATCACCGTGGCGATGCCGGCGCCGATCGCCTGCATCCCCATCAGGTTGATTTCCTTCTCGAACAGCCAGCGCGCGTCATATTCGCGAAAGCCGGTCGGTTTGATGAAAGGCAGCCGTTCGAAGTCGGCAGTGTTCGGTTTCAGATCAACTCTGGGCTTCGGAAACATCAATGATCCTCAAAAGCGCGGGAAAAAAGCGGTCTCCGCCAAGGGCGAACGGCGGAACGCGGCTGAGATAAGGCTTAGGGCATACTGGCCCAGCGGTTCATAGGCCAGCCCGGATTTCTACGGCTTTTCCCCATGATTGAGCCGCATGAGCTGTTAAACCGGGAAAGTCGCGTGAAGTTTCGAGGGCTGGCGTCAATTCTGAACCAGATTGAGCAATCCCCCGCTCAGCTCGAAGCCGGACAGCCGGGAGATGAAGGTCATGCCGAGGAGGTTCTGGGTCATCTTGCCCGGTTCGGCGATGACGGCTTTGACGTCATGAACGACGATGCTGCCGACACGCAGATAGTTGAGATTGACGGGCGCAACGCGGGCAATGCCGTTCGCGGTGCTGGAGCGGCTCGTGAATTGCAAGGTGCGGCGGTTGAAGCCGAGCTTGAGCGCGGTCTCGTAATTGAGGGCGACATAGGTGGCCCCCGTATCGGTCAGCAGCTCGACCTTGACGCCGTTGATTTCCGCCCCGACGACGAAATGGCCGTAATCATTGGCGGTCAGGGTTACGCGGCGCTCCGGCCGGGTCACGCGTTCGACCAGCGCCTGGAGGCCGGTATCGGTGGGACGAAGATCGGTGGTGGCCGCAGGAGCCGTCGCCGGAAGCGATCCGGTTTCCTCGGTGGGAGCCAGCGGCGCGGGTTCGTCGGCTTCGATCGCCAGCTTGCCGTGCGGCGCAAGGCTCGCCTGCAGTTTCGGCCAGCTCTGCTCCAAAGCGCGGTAGGCGTCTTCGAAGTAGTAGAAACTCACAATCGCTGTACCCGTAACGGCCAGCCACAGGCCCGCCTCACGAAAAGCGCGCCGCATCCCGCCCCGGAACGCCATGCCCGTCTGCTCCTCAAACTCAAGACCCGCCGGAATCCCCCGACCCGCCGGTCTCTACACCTCAACCCCTAAGCTCTAGAAAGTCGCCTGCGAACTCATATGAGCGTAAACGGCTTAAGAAACTCATACCAAGAAGGCTCTGATGCAGGCTTCCGGGTTTGGCGATGAGCGCCTCGACGCCGTGCACGGCGACCTGGCCGACGGAGATTTCCTCCAGATACACCCGCGCGGCGTAAGAGGAGCCGTTGGCGGTCTGGACGGGGACGTTGTAACGCAGGTTTCGGGTGTCGATACCGAGCTGCCTGGCATCCTGATGGCGCAGCACCACGGTGGAGGCGCCGGTGTCGACGATCATCTCGACCGGACGCTCCTGAATGTTGGCGGTGACGACGAAATGACCGCTCCAGCCGCGCTTGATCCGCACCGCATTGATGGCGCCGGTGGTCCCGGTGACGTTGACCTGGGTGCCTTGCGGGCTGAGTTCACCCATCATCCGGTCGGCGACCACGGCGAGCTCGAGCCGGTAAGTATAAACGCCGACCAGGACCAGGAGAAGAAGTCCCCACCCCGCCAGATGTTTGACCGCCTGAAAAGCGCGCCCGCGATAGGAGGACATGATCGAGCCGCCGACGAAGACCAGCAGCGAAACCAGAAACACCAGCCGCGCGAAGATCTCGTTCGGCATCCCGCCGATCGTGCCACTGTCATTGGTGACGAAAAGCGCGATTGCGGCGCCAATCAGGGTCAGAATCAAAAGCCACGCAGCCAACGCTTAACGCCTTTTCTCAAGGATTGCCGTAATCCCTTTATAGCAATGCAACAACGACGTGCGAAGCCCCGCAGTGATGATACCCATCCGCGCGTCGGGGGACCGGGCCGGCGGGAGGCACGCGGCCTCGCTTCGGACGCCGTCCCATAGGCTTTAGATTGGATCACGGGAGATGAAATTCCAGTCGAATCCGTTGGCTGGCAAGGATTTTATGGATCTTCGCGCTGCCGGACCATTCGAGCGCCCGGGCGCAAAGCCCGGGGAGGCCCCTTCACTCCTTGAAGCGCCGAAGGGCTTTGGCCTTGAAGATCCACTCCGGCGTGATCAGCTCGTCTTCTGGATCGGGGACCGGATACCAGGGTGTGCCGTCCGCCGTGCGCGGGTTTTTCAGGATGTGCATGTCCTGGGCGGGCATGTAGCTCTGCATCAACAGGAACCGCTTCTCGCCGGTTGCCCTGTTCTCGACCATGTCGACGACGAGCACCGCATGGCCGGGAAACCCGCCCTTGATGAACACATCGCCGATCTTCATTTCGGTCAGCGGCTGCGGCAGCATTTCATGCTCCAGCGAATAGGTGCCGGCATAGGAAAACACCTTGATCATGTAGCGGTCGAAGGCGATGCGGTCGCCGGCCTTGCCGCTATAGCGCATCCGCATGCCTTCGGTGTCGTTGAAGGCGATGGCGGCGGCCTTGCCACTGGCCAGCAGATATTCGGCGCGCAGGCGCATGACGGCATCGGCGCATTGCTGGAGGTTGCGCTTGCCGGTGTCGATGGCGACCACCGCGACGTGGCGGTCCTGCGACCATTTCAGGCGGCCGTCATAGAGCCGGACCGGGGTTTGCGGCGGGCGCAGCGGGAGATTCCGCAGCCATTCAGCGAAACTGCCCGGCAGCACCGCGACGCGTTCGAACCCCGCGGGCGGGGGAACGCGGTCGATCAGCCTGTCGGTGCCGGTCGCCGCAGCGCTCGGCCAGAGATAGCGAGGCTCGGCTTCGAGCTGCGCGGGTGGGCCGAGCGCAAGCAGCACGCCGGCAAGCAAGGCTCCGATCGCCGATTTACGTTGGAAGATCATCATACGGCCTCCGCTGTTTGGCCAACCACTTCGGAGCCACGCTGGCGCATTGGGCCTATGCGGCAGCATCAAAACCGAGACCAAAGCAATAGGGAGAGAGATATGAACGGTTCCCGGCGAAGGTCGTCGGCCCTGGCAGCGCGAGTTTACCCCGGCGAGGGCTTCAGACCTAAAAACCTCGCTGGCTTGATGCCAACGAGGTCTTGGGTGCTTGGTTCAGAGGGCGATGGGGGCTATGGAAAGCCGATGGAAGGCCGAGACTGTCAACACCGTGCGCACTGCGGCGACATTCGAAAATGAATCCTCCTGGCACGTTCACCCGTTACAACACGATCATTGGCGCTGTTCGGTCGTCTTCCTTGCGCAGCCCAAACCAGTTTCATCCGGTTATTACCGCTTGATCTACGCGAATAACGCATTACACGAGATGTCGCGTTGATAAAGCCGTTGCATTTGATCGAATTTTCGGAGATTGCCGCCTTATTGCGTAACAGAGATACGCTTTTCAAGACGGCCATACGCGCTTCGGTGGGGTCATTTTCTTAGACCTCCTAGGTTTCGTCCTGGAAATTATGTCAAAGGAAGCCATTGCCCGTCAAACGTTTTTTCAAGATTGCTTTGCGCTTTCTTAAAGGCTTGAGAGCGGCCGGCGCCGTGGTTATCTTTAGCCGAAGCAGGGAAAAGGGACCGACCATGGCCGCTACCTCCGATATTTGCGAATTTGGCTGGAAGGCGCGGGATTTCCGTCTTCCGGGAACCGACGGCAAGAGCTACTCGCTTCAGGACGTCCGCGGCCCGAGCGGCACGCTGGTAATGTTCATCTGCAATCATTGCCCCTATGTCCGGGGCGTGATCGACCGCATCGTGCGTGACGCAACCGAGCTGGCCGAATACGGCATCCGCAGCGTCGCAATCAGCGCCAATGACGCCGCGACCTATCCCGACGATTCCTTCGACAATATGAAGCGGTTCGCCGCGGAGAATGCCCTGCCGTTCCCCTATCTCTACGACGAGAGCCAGGACGTCGCGCAGGCCTATGGCGCGATCTGCACGCCCGACTTTTTCGGCTTCGACGCCAATCTCGGCCTGCAATATCGCGGGCGGCTCGACGAGAGCGGCCGCAATCCGGTCCCCGGTGCGCGGCGCGAGCTGTTCGAGGCGATGAAGCGGGTCGCCGAAACCGGCGAGGGACCGCGCGAACAGACCTCCTCGATCGGCTGCTCGATCAAGTGGAAAGCCGCCTGAACAAGGGCTTTTCGACCGAGGGCGGAGAATATTGACGCCATCGTCGCCGCTAACCGTGTCACAGCAACCGGATCTTAACGCTTTTCGTTAAAATTTCAGACAAATCGTCTGTGCTTGGTATCCTTACGGAAAGTCAGAGAGGGTGTTATGACTGCGGCCGACGTTGCGCGTTTCGCATTGATTATTGCGCTCGGCTTCTTTGCTTTTCTGGCCTTTCTGTTTGCCGGCACCATCGTCGGCCTGATGTGGCTCGAAGCCAGCCGCTGCAATTGCCTCAGTTTGCCGGTCGGGCTCTACGTGCTCGCTCTGCTCGGCATTTTCATGTTCGTCACCATGATCCAGGAAGGCCTGGAGATTCAGCCGATCTTCGAGGGTTGGCTGGAGCATCAGCGCGAGGCGCTGATCATCGGCCTGATCTTCGCCTTCGTCATCCTGCTGATCCTGCTTTGAGGGCGGCGCATGGGCTCGAAGACGCTGACGGAAAGGCGCGGATTTGCCGCCTGCCGGGGCGGGCGCCCTCGGCCGTCGTGGACCGGCGGACCTTTCACCGGAATCGCCTGAGTTGCTGTATCGCTTTGTTTCGGCCACGCTTCCTGATCGCGACCTAAGCAGACTTCGCAAACTAGACCAACGCATGTCGCCTGTGATTCCGTCTTCGTGTGGATTCGCGAGGGCGGGACATGGCAGGCAGATCTCCGGTGACGGCGAGCGAGGAACAGAAGGCGGCGCTCGAAACGCTGGCCAGGTCGAAGGATCGTGGCGAAGCTGATCGGGCGCGCGCCATCCTGTTGACGCTGAGGGGGTGGACCAGTGCGCGGATTGCCGAGGTATTCCGTGTGCGTGAGGATACGGTCCGCTTCTGGCGGGGCGAGTTCGCGCGTGGCGGCGTGGAAGCGGTGAAGGCGAGCCTGTATGCAGGCCCGCCGCCGGTGAAGATCGAGGCGGCATTGCGGGTCTGCGTGCCGTTGCTGGAAGCGCCTGTCGCCGATAGACGGACCTGGACGATCCCGCGGCTGATCGCCGAGATCAAACGTGTCGAGCGCATCGAGATCGGGCCTTCGCAGCTCTCCAAGGCGCTGCGAAAAAAAACTTCCGCTGGCGGCGGCCCCGGCACACGCTGAAGGGGCGCCAGATCGCGGCCGAGGTCGAGCGCATTGGGCTCAGGCTCCAGTTGCGCAAGGCTCAGGCCGAAGCTGGCGATATTGTCCTGCTCTATGGCGATGAGAGCGAGGCATTGACGCATCCTTATCTGGCGCGCGTATGGGCAAAACGCGGGGCTGACCTGCGCGTACCGGCGCCAGGGCAGGCCAAGAAGGCGGCGATGGTGGGCTCGCTCGATCACGTCACCCGCCGCCTTATCGTTCACACGAGCCGGACCAAGCGCAGCAGCGACTTCATTGCCCATCTGGAGCAGCTCGATCGTCTCTATGGCCCGAAACCCGGGCATACGGTCAAGCCCGTCGTGCTGGTCCTGGACAACGGGCCGGTCCACGTCAGCAAGATCACCCGGGCCGCACTTGCGGCACGCCGGCACTGGCTGACAGTTGAATGGCTGCCCAAATACACGCCTGAGCTCAACGATATCGAGGGTGTTTGGCGCGATCTCAAGGCGCATCATCTGGCCCATCGGACATTCACCGACGCCGAAACCCTCGACAGCGAAATCCACGAAGCCGTGCATGCTTTGAACCAGGAACGATGCGTCAATTCGTTGGTCAACTGGCGAATCTCTGCTTAGTGGTTCGAATCTAACGCTTCGAACCACGCCGCTTTATGCTCATGGATCGAATTGACATGACATTCTAATCACTTACCTCGGCCTCATCGCACGGCACGAGGGACTTAAATGTCATGTTCGATCCACTAGCGTATCGCGGCGGTGGAGTTGTCGAGGATTTCGATCTGCTCCGGATGGGTGACCGTGATCGAGGGGCCGTTGTAGTTCTTCATCCAGCCGCGGACCCGGATTCGCTTTCCGCCGAGCGCGCCCAAAACGCTGGAATTCCCCTGCCCGCCATCTCCGGCAGCAAACAGCTTGACGCTCTGCGCCGGGATAAAGGCGGTAAAGTCACGGCGCCAATTGCGGCCGAAATTGATATAGGTCTTGCCTTTGATCTCGGCGACGTTGCTCACTTGTCCCTCGACGATTTCGTAATTCTGCTCGAGCCGATAAAGCACGTCCTCGGCCTCGGCTGCGCGAACCGCGAACAGCCCGGTTTGCCAAAAGCCCTTGGCCGTGCGCCGCGCGTCGTCCTCGGCTGCGAGCAGGTCCTTGATGCACAGACGGTTGTCTTCGAAAGAGATCACCCGCGCGAGACCCGCGGCGATCAACTGCTCTTGAACCCACGCCGGATCGCCGCCGCCTGCGGACGAAACCATGACCTGCGCCAGAATCCGGCCATACCGGTCGCGCTTACGATCGCCGAGTTGCAGCGAGACTTTTTTGCCGACCGTCAGCTCTGCAATCGCGGCTTCCATTTTCGCCCGGGCTTCCTGCGCCGGTCCACCCTGCGCACGCCGCGGGCCGATCACACCGCTCAGCCTGACGGCGCGCCCGTCTTCCAGGATCAGCGTATCGCCGGCATTGATGCTGGTGACGACGCTGCCGCCGCCATCCTCGCCCTTGCAAACGGCGGCCACGGCCGGGCCCATCGCCGCAATCAGCAGCACAACGGGCGGCAGAAGCCATTGCCGAACCATGCTCAAGCCGAAACATCTACGCATCACAAGCGGCCTCCGGCCACGTCGGATTCTGAACGCGCGCGAGGGCGTGTTCCTGTTTTGATCCGTTGCTTATAGCAGGTGGGGTCGGCGCCGGATGCCCGTGCGCATTACCTAGTGTCCTGATTCAGAAGTTCCTATCCAGCTGAGGCATGCACATCGAGGGTGCGGCGGCAAAAGCGCTCGATGCTTGCCAGTATATCATCGGCGGACTTGGTCCATCGTAGCGGCTTCGGATTTGCGTTCTGCTGACGGATGAAGGCCTCGATCGCCGCGATCAGTTGCTTGACCGACGTGTGAGCGCCTCGCTTGATCTGCTTTTCGGCCAACAGCGAGAAGAAACGCTCGACCTGATTGATCCACGATGACGATGTCGGGGTGAAGTGCGCGTGCCAGTGCGCCCGCTTGGCGAACCAATCGCGGATCAGCTTTGTCTTGTGGCTCGAGGCGTTGTCCATCACGACATGCACGTCGAGACCGGCAGGCACATTGCGCTCCACTTCGTCGAGGAACTTGCGGAACTCCTGTGCGCGATGGCGCGGCATGCATGTGCCGATCACGCTGCCCGCCTTCACGTCTGTCTCGGCCGTCACGGCGGCAATGAAGCCTGCAAAGAGCGTTGTTGTGCCGTGGCGCTCATAGTCGTGGGTGCGCCTCTCCACCTGACCGGGACGCATCGGCAGAAGCGGCTGCGTTCGATCAAGGGCTTGTATCTGGCTCTTTTCATCGACGCAGATCACCAGCGCCTTGTCTGGCGGAGCGAGATATAGCCCCACAATGTCGCGCACCTTCTCGACGAATTGCGGATCGGTCGACAGCTTGAACGTCTCGGTGCGATGCGGCTGCAAGCAGAAGGCCTGCCAGATCCGATGCACGGACGACGCCGATATGCCCGACGCCTTCGCCATGCCGCGCGTGCTCCAATGTGTCGCGTCCGAGGGCTTTGCCTCGAGCGTTTTGGTAACAATTTCCTCGATACGGTCATCGCCGATCTTGCGTGGCGCACCGCATCTTGGCTCGTCGTCGAGGCCATCGAGACGATGCCTGGCGAACCGCTCGCGCCACAGCCGGACGGTCTGACGCGTAACGCCCACCCCAGACGCGATCTCGCAGTTGTTCTCCCCGTCCGCCGCGCGCAGGATGATCTCCGCGCGCTGTGCATCCGCGCGCGTAATCTTGCGACGGCGGACACGGCCATTGAGCATGGCTTGCTCATCCGCACTCAGCTGGATCGGGCTCGGTTTTCCACTCGCCATCATCGCTCCCAGGGAATTGCTGATCCAATACAGGGAATCACGACGACGAATAACTGGCTAGAAATTTCCGAAACAGGACACTAGCCCGATCTATTCACGGCGGTGAGAATTCGCTGAACGTATCAGCGCTCATGTGCATCTTGGCAGATTACCGGCGCGCGGATGCATCCCGCTTGAGATTGGCGGCCGGCAAGGCGTTTTTTGCGGTTAAAGGGGTGGGCTCGTTCGGGGGCATCGGCGCCCCGGCGTTCAGGTGACGAGCCGCGGCAGCCGGCCAAGGACGGCCCTCAAAATGGGTTGGTAGGGACAGGCGGTCGGCAGGTGCAGCCGGATCTGGGTTTTCATCTCGACCACCCGGGCGGCGACCTTGATCAGACGTAGGCGCAGAGTATCGAACTGCGCAACGCGCCAGATCGAGCGTTTCGGCATCATGGCGCGCAGCCGCCACATCAGCCAATAAGCGCCCGCATGCAGGAACAGGCGGAACTGGTTGGCGGTCGCTTTTGAGCATGACGTGCGATCGGCGGCGAGATGGGTCTTCCAGGATTTGATATGGTTCTCGGCTATGCCGCGTCGGCAGTAGAGGTCTTCGTAGAGCGCCTTGGCCCGGCCGCCGGCGAGATTGGTGTACACCGAACCCGCGATTACGGCGCTTGTTGCGCCTACCCTGCTCGACCACATCCGCAATCATCCGGATATCGAGGAAGGCCCGCTGTCGAGGGCCTTCAGTGTGATCGGCAGAGCCCTTGAAAAGATCATGGTACCTGAGGGGTTCGTGACGGAAATTTTGGATCGTTTCCGTACCAGCGAGAATGCGAGCGTAGCCTCTCTCTACCTTGGCTTCGCAATGCGCGTGGCTCCTGCTTCCGGTCTCGGTGCGCTCACAGCGAAGCTGGATCAGCTCGCGTTCCCTGATCAAAAAACGCTCGCTGAATACGTTCTCCCGGCAATTTTCGGCGATCGTTGGCTTCGCGGTGGTGTCGATCCGAAGGTGCTCCCCTTGGAGGTGCTTGAGCGCCTCGTGGGGATCGCGTTTCGTACGATCCGACGAGAGGATGATCAGGTTCACGACGGTGTCTATTCGCCCAACCCACGCGATCATGCGGAAGGAGTGAGGAGCACTCTGTTTAACCACCTTGTGAACACGTCTGGGCGACAGACAGTTGAAGCGCTCCGGCGACTCGACGCCGATGCTGACGTCAGCATTTCAAGCGAACGCATTTCTGAGCTAATCCACCAGCGAGCTTCAACGGACGCTGAACATGACCGTTGGGTCATGGGCGAGGCATTCAAATTGGAGAAGCAGTTTGACGTCGCGCCCCGAACACCGCGCGATTTGCAGCTTGTTGGCTTGAACCGCATCGCTGAAATCGACCACGACCTTCATCATCATCGTTTTGCGCAAGGCCAAACGGTGAAGGCGCTCCCCAACGAGCGCGAGGTGCAGAGATGGGCCGCGCACGAGCTCGATCACCGCAGGGGTCGGGCATACACCGTCGAACGCGAGCCACATGTTGCGGATGAAAAAGAGCCCGACATCTGGCTTCAGTCGACGGCCACAGGTGCAAGTGCGCCGTTGGAGATCAAAGTCGCGGAAAGCTGGAGCCTGGCGCAGCTTGAAAAAGCGCTCATCGATCAACTGGCCGGCCGCTACTTGCGTGAGCGCAACAGGCGCCACGGAACGTTATTGCTAGTCCACCAGAAGGCGCGAGCCGAGGGTTGGTACGACAAGCATGGTGCGCTCCTCGCGTTCCCTGAAGTGGTCACCCACCTCCGCCGACTGGCTAACGAGCTTGGCGGTGAGGGTCCGGATCCGGTGCACTTAGAAATCGCCGTGATCGACGTATCTGACATCGTGATCCCCAGCTCGACGAAGATAGGAAGCGGATCGAAGTCTGCCACAACGAAGAAGGCCACGTCCAAAAAACGTAATCCCGCCAAAGGCGCGTTATGACCATCAAGTACGCCTGCCTTGGATCGCAAATTCCAAGCCGGACTGAAGTGAGCGAAACCCTCTGCTAAGCGCGACCCGCCCGTCACGGTGCAGCGGTAAGCGGCAGCTAAACGGGTTCGACCAGTCACACTCAGATGGACTGCGGAGCGGCGTGTTAGGGCGGCGCAAGGTCTTTCTCATCGGCCTGGTCGGGTTCGCCTCGGCCTCGGTGGCGTGCGGCCTCGCGCCGTCGGCAGGCTGGCTGATCGCGGCGCGGCTGATCCAGGGTGCGGCGGCGGCGCTGCTGGTGCCGTCCAGCCTGGCGATCATCGGCGCCGCCTATTCGGGTGAGGCGCGCGGGCGGGCGATCGGCACCTGGGCGGCAGCCGGTGGGCTGACCACCGCGCTCGGTCCCCCGATCGGCGGCTGGCTGGTCGACGCGATCGGCTGGCGGTCGATCTTCTTCATCAATCTGCCCTTCGCCATTGCCGCGTTCGTACTGGCGCTCAAACTGCCTGCCGATCGCGGCAGCCACGACCACGAGCCGCTCGACCTTCGCGGCGCCCTCCTTGCGGTTCTCGCGCTCGGCCTGCTGAGCTTCGGGCTCATCCAGTTCGGCGAAGGCGGCAGGACGTCGGGCTCGATCGCCCTCGTCGCGGCGCTTCCGCTCGCTTGGCTGTTCCTGCGCACGGAGGATCGGAGCACGGCGCCGATGATGCCGCTCGGACTGTTCCGCAACCGCGACTTTGCCGGCGCGAACGGACTGACGCTGCTGCTTTACGCCGCGCTAACCGGTGCGCTGTTCCTGTTTCCGTTCATGCTCATCCGGGGCCACGGGTTCAGCGCGGCGGCGGCGGGCGCGGGCTTTCTGCCGTTCTCGGTGATCATGGGGGCTGGCTCGCGCTGGTCGGGCGGGCTGGTGGAGCGGATCGGCGCGAGGGCGCCCCTGGTGCTCGGTCCGTCGATCACCGCGCTCGGCTTTGCCCTGCTTGGCATTTCGGCCGGCGCGTCGAGCTACTGGACCGGGTATTTCCCGGGTCTTGTTCCATCGCCATCGGGATGACGGTGAGCGTCGCGCCGCTGACGACGACCGTGTTCAACGCGGCGCCCGACGAGGACAGCGGGGCCGCCTCCGGCATCAACAACGCTGCGGCGCGGACCGGCGGCCTGATTGCGGTGGCGGCGCTCGGACTCGCGTTCGGCGGCGTGGACGTTTCCGGCATCGGCACGGACGCGCTTGTCCATGCCTACCGGACCGTCATGTTCGTCTCCACGGGCCTTGCGATTCTGAGCGCCGGCGCCGCGGCGATGACCATTCGCGGACGCGCGGCTCCGGCGCGCGCCTAGAGCGGGATCATCTTAGTCGGAAACAGTGTCAACCTGCGGCCCGCTCTCGATTCGTTCGCTGATCGCGTGATCGAACGGAAAACCGGATTCCACTTTTCCTGATCACGCTCTAAGGGGCCGCCGCTGCGACCGGTGGGGCAGCCCCTCAGGCGAACGAAACCTGCGGCGGCTTGGCGGGGATGCCCGTAAAGCGTGCGGACCAGCTTTCGTCCGCGATCGCCGGCATGGCCTCGGTGAGCGTGCCTGTCGTGATCAGCTCGCCGGCTTTGAGCGGTTCGCTGCCTGGATAGCGGACCAGCTCCTTGACCAGGAAGCCGAGCGCCTTCACCGGTCCGCCGAGGACACGGCTTGCATGGCCGCTCCTGGTGAGCCCGTCGGCGCGAACCAGTTCGACGGTGAAGCTGGACAGCATCTCCCGCCATTCGCCGATGTCGCCGGAAATCGGGAGACGCTCGCCGACCAGCAGAGCGGCGTGCAGGCCATAACCCGCGACGGCGTCGGCGGCGGAGAAGCGCCAGCCGGGAAAGATCGACTGCACGATTTCGAAGCCCGGCGCCACCCAGTCGATGCAGGCAAGAAGCTCTTCCTCCGTCATCTCCGGCGCGGGCGGACGCGCCAGATGCAGCATGATCTCCGGCTCGATGCGCGGCTCCGGCAGTCCGGCGACCGCGAAGGTCGCCTCGGGAGCGAGGTCGCTGACCGTGGTGTCGTACATGGAGTGCCAGATCGGCCCGAAAATGCCGTAGCCGTCCCAGACGGCGGTGTTGGTGAAGCCGATCTTGCGGCCGGCCGGCGTCTCGCCGCGCGCCTGGCGAAGGTCGCGCATCCGTGCCACCACCCGATAGGCCTCCGCCATGTCGAAGCCGGGATAGCGCTCCGAAAAGGGGGCGACCTGTCGTCCCGTGCCGAGCGTTTCGATCGCCTCCGACGCAATCGCATCGATGCGGTCCGGCCGCGCCCCTTCATTCATCCGTTTCCCTCCGGCTTGCGCTGACGACCGACGCTGTCAGATCGCCTGTCCCTGGTCGTTGAAGACGCCTTCGAACAGCACCGAGCTCAAATAGCGCTCTCCGGAATCGGGGAGCACGGTGACGATGGTCTTGCCCTCGTTCTCCGGCCGCTTGGCCAGGCGCACCGCGACGGCCGTCGCCGCACCGCAGGAAATGCCGGACAGGATGCCTTCCTCCAGCGTCAGGCGGCGCGCATAGGCGATGGCCTCGTCATTGGTGACTTGCTCGACACTATCGACCAGCGACAGATCGAGCACGTCCGGCACGAAGCCGGCACCGATGCCCTGGATCTTATGCGGACCCGGCTTGATTTCCTCGCCTGCAAGCTTCTGCGTCGAGCACCGGGCTGTGCGTCGGCTCGACGGCAACCGTCTGGATCTGTTTGCCCTGGTGCCTTTGATGTAGCGCGAGACGCCGGTGATCGTGCCGCCGGTGCCGACGCCGCCACGAAAACGTCGATGGCGCCGTCCGTGTCGTCCCAGATCTCCGGACCCGTGGTCTGCTCGTGGATGGCCGGATTGGCCGGGTTCTTGAACTGCTGCAGCAGGACGTAGCGGCCGGATCGGAGGCGACGATCCGCTCCGCCTTGGCGATCGCGCCGTTCATGCCGTGCGCGCCCTCGGTCAGCACCAGCTTGGCGCCGAACGCGTGCAGCAGCTTGCGGCGCTCGATGCTCATCGTCTCGGGCATGGTCAGCGTCAGCGGAATGCCGCGCGCCGCGGCGACGTATGCGAGCGCGATGCCGGTATTGCCGCTGGTCGGCTCGACCAGCTCCTTGCCGGGCCCGAGCAGCCCGCGTTTCTCCGCGTCCCAGACCATCGACGCGCCGATGCGGCACTTGACCGAATAGGCCGGGTTGCGGCCCTCGATCTTAGCGAGCACGGTGGCGCCGGCGCCATCGGTGATGCGGTTGAGGCGGATGAGAGGCGTATGCCCGATGGATAGGGAATTGTCTGTGAACCAGTGTGCCAAGGCGCCCTCCTGTCGTTTTGCGGGACCGCTGGCGCTTCGCTGCCGCCCAATATCGGCGAAGGCTGACGACGAGGCGGCGCGAGCGCGTCGGGCTACAAGATAACCGCGAGCCCTCGCAAACGCCAAGAAGATCGTCATCAAATGCTCGGCAGGCGGGCCGCGCCTTAGCCGTGCGCCACCATCACGTGCCGGACGGCGGTGTAGTCCTCCAGCGCGTAAAGCGACATGTCCTTGCCATAGCCCGACTGCTTCATGCCGCCATGGGGCATCTCGTTGACCAGCATGAAATGGGTGTTGATCCAGGTGCAGCCGTAGCGCAGGCGGGCGGCGACCGACATGGCCTTGCCGACATCCTTGGTCCAGACCGAGGAGGCAAGGCCATAGTCGCTGTCGTTGGCCCAGGCGACGGCCTCGTCGACATCGGTGAAGCGCGTCACCGAGACGACCGGCCCGAAGACCTCGCGGCGGACGATCTCGTCGTTCTGCAGCGCCCCGGCGATCACGGTCGGCTGGTAGAAGAAGCCGCCGCCTTCATGCGACCTTGCCGCCGGTCGTCGACCTCCATATGGCCCTGCTCGATGGCGCGCTCGACGAAGCTGGCGACGCGGTCGCGCTGGCGCTCGAGATCAGCGGGCCGATCTCGTTGTCGCTGTCGTCGGGTGCGCCGTAGCGATGATGGAGACGGCGGAGGACAGGTCGGCCACGAGCTTGTCGTAGATCTTCGGCGCGGCATAGATGCGGCAGGCCGCGGTGCAGTCCTGGCCGGCATTGTAGTAGCCGAAGGCGCGCAGGCCCTCGACCACGGCATCGAGATCGGCGTCGTCGAAGACGATGACCGGCGCCTTGCCGCCCAGTTCCAGATGGGTGCGCTTGACGGTCTTGGCGGCGGCCTCAAGCACCTTCTTGCCGGTGGCGACATCGCCGGTGATCGAGATCATGTCGACCTCGGGTGGTTGATCAGCGCGTTGCCGACGCGTCTCGCCGCGCCCGGCGACGATGTTGACGACGCCCTCGGGCAGCACGTCGGCGAGCACTTCGCCATCTTCAGCGCCGTGAGCGGCGTCTGCTCGGACGGCTTCAACACTACGGTGTTGCCGGCCGCCAGCGCCGGACCGAGCTTCCAGGCCAGCATCATCAGCGGGTAATTCCACGGCGCGATGGAGCCGACGACGCCGACGGATCGCGGCGGATCATGCTGGTGTGCCCGGCCATGTATTCGCCGGCGGCACTCGCCGGCATGCAGCGCGCCGCGCCGGCGAAGAAGCGGAAGCAATCGGACGATCGCCGGCATCTCGTCATTGCGCACCGCATTATCGGCTTGCCGCAGTTGAGCGCTTCCAGCGCCGCGAATGCGCTCGCCTCGGCGTCGATGCGGTCGGCGATCTTCAGGAGGTAGCCGGAGCGCTGGCAGGCGTGGTCTGCGACCAGGAGGCGAAGGCGCTGCGTGCGGCGTCGACGGCGCGGTCGATCTGGCTTTGCGAGGCCTCGGGCAGCATGGTGATGCTCTCGCCGGTCTTGGGGTTGAGGACGTTCTCCTCGTCTCCGTCCCCGCCTCGAAGGCCGAGCCGATCAGCATTGCCTTGTCCATGTCTTCCTCCTTGTACGTCATTTCTCTAGAGGCCGTGGCTCACGCTCTCTGCCATTGGAGCCTCCGGCGAATTCTCTTGAGCTCTTTCGTCGTCCCGGACGCAGCTGAAGGCGTGAGCCGGGGTCCACGCGCAGCCAACAAGCACAGCGCTTGTTGGGTCGGCGGGTATCCCGGATAGCCGCCTCGGCGCGTCCGGGACGACCGCAGATCGCCGTGCAAATTTTCGCGGGGATCCAATCGGGGAGGGCATTTCCGCGGAATTGTCTGTCGCGGCCTCATATCATCAGCATCCCTCATTTGCCCCCGCCGGCGACCGATCGCCGTCGCGGGTGAGGTAGTAGGCGCCGAGGATCGGCAGCAGCGTCACCAGCACCACGACCATGGCGACGACGTTGGTCACCGGACGCTGACGAGGCCGCACGAGTTCCTCCAGCATCCAGATCGGCAGCGTCGATTGCTGGCCGGCGGTGAAGGTGGTGACGATCACCTCGTCGAAGGACAGTGCGAATGCCAGCATTCCGCCGGCGAGCAGCGCGGTGCCGATATTCGGGAGGATGACGTGGCGCAAGGTCTGGAAGCTGTCGGCGCCGAGATCCATGGAGGCTTCGATCAGCGAGCCGGAGGTGCGGCGAAACCTCGCGACGGCGTTGTTGTAGACGACGACGACGCAGAAGGTCGCGTGGCCGAGCACGATCGTCCAGAACGAAAACGGGATGTCGGCGAGGCTGAAGGCGGAACGCAGGGCCATGCCGGTGATGATGCCGGGCAGTGCGATCGGCAGGATGACCAGCAGCGAATGGTTTCGCGGCCGAAGAAGCGGGTGCGCGACACCGCGGCGGCGCAAAGCGTGCCGAGCACCAGCGCGATGGCGGTCGAAGCCGCGGCGAACTTCCAATCGACAGGCCGAGCGCGTCCCACACGTCCGGCCGGTTCCAGGTCACACGCCAGCCATTTCAGCGTCAGCCCGGGCGGCGGCCATTCGTAGCTCTTTCCTCGGTCGTGAACGCATAGACGAAGATCAGCAAGATCGGCAGGTGCAGGAAGAGGAGCCCGGAAGCGGCGGCGATCTTCAGAGCGAGCGGCGCGCGCGGGCCGGGTCGGATCAGAGCGCATCGAAGGCCCCCAGCGTTTCACCATCCACAGATAGAGGCCCATGATCACGATCGGCACGACGGTGAAGGCGGCGGCAAGCGGGATGTTGCCGGCGGTTCCCTGATGCGCGTAGACCGCC
>CAVSIA010000044.1:0-56845 GCA_963727575.1 uncultured Alphaproteobacteria bacterium | reverse complement strand
ACGGTGCTGTAAGCCACGAAACAGAAAGGACGGCGAAATGAACGATACGATGATCGGGGTGGACTTGGCAAAGACTGCGTTCCAGGTCCACGGAACCTCGATGACGGGGCATATGAAGTTCCGCAAGAGGCTCACGCGGGAGCAGTTCCGCCGGTTTATGTCAGAGCCGCCGCCGTGCATAGTGGTGTTCGAAGCATGCGGGAGTGCCAGCTACTGGGCGCGGGAGATGGCAAGGCTTGGACATGAGGCAAGGCTCATCGCTCCGCAATATGTGCGCCCCTTCGTTAAGCGACAGAAAAACGACGCTGCCGATGCCGAGGCGATCGTGATCGCCGCGCAGCGCCCCGAGATGCGCTTCGTCGAGCCGAAGGCCGAGGAGCAGCAGGCCCGAGCCGTGCTGTTTCGCGCCCGCGAACGCCTGGTTCATCAGCGCACCGAACTCGTGAACGCGCTTCGCGGCATTCTCTACGAATACGGCCACATCATCCCGCAGGGGATCGGCCAGCTCAAGCGCGTCGAGGCGATCCTTGACGTCGAGCACAGCGATCTGCCCGCTCTTGTCCGCGAAGAATGCCAAGATCTCCTGGCGCAGATTGCGGAGAAAACGGAGCGGATCGAAGCCAGGACGAAGAAAGCCAGGGACTTGGCCGCGCAGGCCGACACGGCGCGCAGGCTGCAAACGATGCCGGGCGTGGGGCCGCTGACCGCGCTGGCTATCGAGGCTTTTGCGCCGGGCATGTCGGCCTTCCGGCGAGGCCGGGACTTCGCTGCCTGGCTGGGG
Organism: uncultured Alphaproteobacteria bacterium; assembly: GCA_963727575.1. Taxonomy (GTDB): domain Bacteria; phylum Pseudomonadota; class Alphaproteobacteria; order Rhizobiales; family Rhodomicrobiaceae; genus JAHQVI01. The sequence continues at coordinate 56,064 of CAVSIA010000044.1, read as the reverse complement.
CTTGTCCCGCGCCAGCATTCCACCGGCGGCAAGGAACGGCTGGGCCGGGTGTCGAAGGCCGGGCAAGCCGACATTCGCCGCCTGCTGATCATTGGCGCGATGTCGCGGTTGGGATGGCTTGGCCGCCGGACGATCCCCGAAGGCTCGTGGCTCGCCCGCATGCTTCAGCGCAAACCCCGGATGCTGGTGGCAGTCGCTCTGGCCAACAAGATGGCGCGGCAGATCTGGGCCATGCTGACGAAGAAGGAAGATTATCGAGATCCGGCGCGGGCTGCGGTTGCATGACAACCATGCCATGCAGTGCGGCTCGTGACCGGCCATAAGGGGGTGAGAAGGCGACGACCTGAATGGGCGCATGATCGAACAGATCCGGACCGGGAGAACCAGCAGGCTGCTGCGAGTCGGCAAGCTCGCTTTTCAGATATGGACCCGATCCGCTGATCACCATACCGGCCTGCGGCCTGTGAAATGCCGCACCATCAAGGCCTTACAGAAGACCGCACTCGATCACGCACCAAATGGGTCAGAAACTTCTTGCACCACGGGCGGCAACCACAGAAGCAGCCTGCTAAAGGCGGCGCAGGTCGCGGAAGGTTATTTGCACCGGCGGAAGAAGCGGTAGGTGTCCGGCGCCTTCATCCATTTGAAGTCTGGGGTGAGCCCTCCGCGCTTTCGGATCCACGCCTTGATGTCCGGCGCGTAGGCCGCCCGCAGCAGTTCCGTGGCCTTGGCCGTCTTGGCGAGATGAAAGCCGAACGAGGCCTGCGGCGTGACACAGATGCGGTTGCGCGGGATGTGTCCGAGCAGCACGGTGCAGGCCGATTGGCACGGGCCGACGATTTTGACATCGACCCCGCGTCCGGCCAGTCTCGCCCAGCGGTGGCCGTAAGCGACGACGGACCCGCCATGGTCGTCATAGACCTCGATCGTCTCGGCATGCAATGGCGCCGAGATCGCGCATGACACGGTGAACACAAGCAGCCGGGCAGATCGCCGGAGTTGGCCGAAAGCGCGAAGAAGCTTTGAGCGGATGGTCATTCGCAATTCCTCCCGGGATCCTGCCTGTCCGGCGGACGGATGGCTCCGACCGACGAGGGTATTTTATTTCCTGCACGAGCACGACCGGCACATCCGTTTGACAGCGTCACATTCGTGTCAACTCAGCGAAGAGACGTCCGTCCGCGGTGCCCCCAACGACCGCGCGGCCCGCGAAGACGCATCACTTGGCGTCACCGTCGGGGGATACGAGGAGGTGTCCAGCGATATTGGAGCGCCGTGACACGGGAGCCACTCAACTGGCACTTCATTGTTCTTATTTGAATTTCCGGCATTGCGGCGGGAAGCCGGTTTGGTCGATCCCACTCCAGGTTGCCGGCGAGGCAAGTGCGCGCAACCGATGATTGGTTCCTCACTATCGCGGATCGGAATAATGCTCTTATCCGACAATGCATTGGACGCATGGATAAATGCCGTGGGGGCACACGTGAAGACTTTCAAATCAGCGTTTTTGGGGATGACATTTCTTGCTGCGGCTTCGTGCGCAGCAAGCGCGGCCGACATTTACAAAGGTGAAGGCGGCCTGAAGGATGACGCGGTTTACATGCCGCCAATCACCTGGACGGGCTTTTATGCGGGCGTGCACGCCGGAGTCGCTTTCAACTCCGACATCACGTTCGATGACTACGAGCCGTATCGCATCGACAATGCTTTCATTGGCGGCGTCCATGTCGGTTATAACTGGCAAACGCCGTCTAACTGGGTTTATGGCGTCGAAGCTTCGCTGAGCTTCATGAACGATAACTGGGAAGACTATGACGTGACCGACTACCTCGCGTCGATCCGGGGGCGCCTCGGCTATGCCATGGACAACACGCTGGTCTACGCAACCGGCGGCGTGGCATTCCTCGGCTACGATGATAAGTTTTCCGAAGGCGATTGGGACGACGGGGTTGGATATGTCGTCGGCGGCGGCGCTGAATACAAGCTCACGAGCAATATCAGCGTGGGTTTAGAGGGCCTGTACTACAATTTGGACTCCGACCTCGACCCGCAATTTGAAGGCGGCATGGAGCGCGATTTCTGGACCGTAGAGGCCCGGTTGAACTATCACTTCACGTCGGCCTATGAGGCTCCGCTGAAGTAAGGGTTTCCATCGCCTGCGTCTGAGAATAATGAGCGCGGCACGGTGTGCCGCGTTTTTTGGTGCCCGGCCTCGACGCCAGAGCACGCATTTCGGATCTTGATCGAACGCCGGCGACGCACTGGCACCGCCGTCATCCGCCGCTATTTGCAGCGCTTGGGCACGTTCTGGGGATATTTGCCGGCCCAGTTGCCGGTCGGGCCGTAGCGGCACACCCAGAGGCGTACCGTACCCAGATAGCATTTGGCGACGCCGCATCCGATCTGCTTGGTGTCCTTCCATACCATCTGCGTGAAATGGGCAGTGGACGAGGCGAAGCCGGGCTTGGCGTAATTGTAGTCCTTCACCTCCCTGTACCAGGCATCGACCGCGCTGGCCGCGCTGCGGTCGCCGCCCCAGGCCAGGTTTTCGCCGATGTGACCGCGTTTCTTGTCGTGGCCGATCCAGCAATTGTCGGCCCATTTCTGGGCGGACGCCGCCAGTTCGGCGGACCAGGTGAGCGCCGGGACGCAGTGCTCGGCGCGATAGCTGTTATGCAGGCTGAGGATGGTCTTTCGCTCCGCCGCCGAAGCGCCTTCAGCCGACGCCGTCAGACGTCTGCATCGATAGCGCCGAAGCGGCGGCAATCGCGATAAGGCCAAAGCGATAAGACGTCATGATATCCCCCTGCGCACGGTGTTCCGGTCGTTCGAGCGCCGCCGGTAGCAGCGCGGTAAGCCGCGTTTGGCGATGAGCCTGCCAACGCTCCCGATATGCCGCGGCGCCTCCGCGGATGCCCCTGCCGTGCTGTACCGCATCGACTCGCGATCCGGCAAGAGCGGTGCGGCGGGCGCGCCGTCGATGGGGGGAACGAAATGGCGAAACATCTCAATCGCCGTCGTCATCCTTTGCCGCGAGCCAGTTGTCCAGCGTCGGCGTCTTCATCTCGAAGCGGTCGCGGATCGTCGAGCAGATGTCGCCGCCCAGGCGCGCGATGGCATCGAGGCGGGCCGGATCGACAACCCTGCCGCCGTTATGTCCTGGATCGGGGCGCGATGCACGACGACAAAAAACGTCCGGCCTTCCTGAGCGGGAGCAAATGCGTTTGGCGAATGTTCGCAAAATGCAAGCTTAAGTAGCGCGCTGGCGGATTTTGCATCTTGATTGCGCGGCATGAATGTCGGAAACGGGGGCATGGGTTCCTCGCCTTTCGCCTTTCATCCATAATGCGAGCCCATGATCGAAGACGACCCAACACCGCCAGCCGCCGATCGCTCTCCCGTTGCAAAGCGTGTGTTCGTCTTGGGCGCCACCGGCACGATCGGCCGGGCGGCCGTATCGGCGCTGCTGCGGCGCGGACACGAGGTGGTGTGTTTCGTGCGGCCCCGCGCAGGGGTGGGCGGCGCGTTGACGCCGGAAGGCAGCGCCAACCTGCTCAGAGGCGCGACCCTGCGGTTCGGCGATGTAACCGACCCGACATCCCTTGCGCGTGATGGCTTTCGCGGCGAGCGCTTCGACGCTCTTGTGTCATGCTTGGCCTCGCGAACCGGAGTACCAAAGGACGCCTGGGCAATCGATTACCGGGCCCATGTGGATGCGCTGGCCGCCGCGAAGGCGGCAGGCGTCTCGCAAATGGTCCTGCTGTCGGCGATCTGCGTTCAAAGGCCGCTTTTGGCGTTCCAGCAAGCCAAGCTGGCATTCGAGACCATCCTCGTGGAGTCCGGTCTCACCTATTCCATCGTCAGGCCCACCGCGTTCTTCAAATCGCTGTCGGGACAGGTCGATCGACTGAAGCGGGGTAAGCCCTTCCTGGTCTTCGGCGACGGCACGCGGACGGCCTGCAAGCCGATCAGCGACGGCGATCTGGGCCAGTTCCTCGCCGAATGCCTCGACGAGGAAGCGCGCCATAATCGGGTGCTGCCGATCGGTGGTCCGGGAGAGGCGATCACACCGAAACAGCAGGGCGAGCGGCTGTTCGCCTTGCTGGGGCGCGAGCCGCGGTTCAAGCACGTGCCTGTGGCGCTTCTGGATTCAATCGTGTTCGTGCTCGGGGTCCTCGGCCGCGTCATTCCTCCGCTTGCGGAAAAAGCCGAGCTGGCCCGCATCGGCCGGTATTACGCCACGGAGTCCATGCTGGTTCTCGACCCGGCAACGGGGCGCTACGCTGCCACCGCCACGCCCTCGGCCGGAACCGAGACGCTGTTCGACTTTTACGCGCGCCTGATCAAGGGCGAGATCTCAGCCGAACGCGGCGACCACGCCGTGTTTTGACGCGGCCTGTCAATCGGCCGCCATGTCAGCCCGGCGAGAACATCGGGAAACTCACTCCGATCGACCACGCCAGGATCAGGCCCAGCCCGATGCCGACCGCTGCCGGAGACATCGTGCGGCGACCGACCCAGCCGCCCATGAGGCCGAAAATGATGAAGAACACGACGATGACGGGAATGATGATCAGGAGGAAAAACAGCCGCTGAAAGTCAAGCGCCACCGCTCCACCCAATGACGCGAGGAAGGCGCCGCGCGCGATGAAAACCCGCAAGAACGATGCTCGGCCATTGTCCGTCGTAAGGTTGTCGGCGAGCATATAGGGCACCGCGCCGACCGCAATGGCGGCCATGATCGGCAACCTTGCGGGAATGGGCATGAAGGAGGCGACGTAGCGGTCCAGCGCGCCGCCAAAAACGATGATGCCGTACCCGGCAAGCGCAAGCCCCGACAGCCATGCCACATGACCGATCCGGACGCCGCTCCAAAGCAGAAGGCCGAGCGAGAGCACCCCGTAAACCAACAGATGGACGGCCAGATAGTCCGCGACCAGGACGGGCAGGAAGCGCGTATCGATCTGGCTCAGCAAAAGCGGCGTCAGTGCCGCGGGGACCAGCACGGCGAGCAGGAAGGCGCGCCAGGACAGTGTCGAAGACGGCGGCGCGTTTTGCGGCAGCAGCCGGGCCAGCGGCCAAGCCAGAACCACGAGGCCGGCCAGCAGCAGTACAATCCATCCGCCGGTCGCGGCAACCGGGCCGCTGCTCGTGCGTCCGAACACGGCGTCTAGCCACGAGCGCGCCTCGCGCAAAGCGGTGGCCGAATAGAGAACGCCGACATGCTCGACACTCGGCGCCACGACCGCGCGCCGGCCCGTGTCCCGGGTGGGGTCTCCGATGGTATCGCCCTCGTTCGCCGCGGGATCGGCGAGCCGCGCGTTCCGCAGCGCGTCGTTTCGCAGAAACTGCTCCCAGCCTCCCGTGATCATCAGAAGATTTCGCGGTTCGGTCTTGGTGACCGCTTCGGAGAACATCGAGATGGTCACGGTGGCCGCGATCCGCGGATCCCCGAGCGCCCGGCGGACGATGATGTCGGAGGCCATCGAATGCCCCAGCAGCGCCACCCGGCCATCGACGCCGGGCAAGGCCAAGACCGCATCCGTCACGCGGCCGATCTCACGCTTCAGCATCTGGGTGGTCCCGTCGACGCGCGTGACGTCGCCCGACATCGGCGTCGGGTTGCGGCCATGGCCTTCGAAATCGAAGGAGGTGGCGACATAGCCGGCCTGGGCGAGTGTCAGGGCGTAGGCTTCCATCAGCTGACGTGAACCGGCGAAGCCGTGGGCGATGATCACCGCCGGACCTTTCGGACCACCGGCCCGCTGATAGACGGTGACGGGGGTCGTCCCGACCCAAAGCGGTGTTATCGATAAGCCCGCGCGCTCGCCTTCGAGACGCCAAACTCCTGCAATCGATAGCAGCAAACCCGCCAGCGCTGCCAGCAGGCGTGGATCAAACGCGCGCAAAATGTCCCCCGGGGCCAGACCGTCGATGGTTGAAGTTAGTGCATCGGACCGAAAAGCGCGCGTAGTTTTTGGTCCGATGCAGGAACACAGGACGAGAGCGCCGCTCCGCATCCAGCGGCGGGCCGGCGCTCCAGGCCGCCGCAAACATGCGGACGGCCGCAGCGCGAGGCCGGCCGCCGATGCCGGAAAGCGTCCTAGAAGAACAGGAAGTCGTCCTGATGCAGACTGTTCAAATCTACGCCGAGCAGTGTGATCGCGTTATCCGCATCGAACTTAATGACGGTATCCGCTCCGACCTGAGAGCTCAGGGCTAGAACGTCAGCGAACGTCGTCAGTCCCAGTGCCTCCAGCTCGATGATATCCTCCGATCTATTCCTGCCCGGAAATCGGTGATGACGTCGTGGCCGAAACCGGGATCGAAATGGAAAACGTCGCTATCCCTGCCCCCGGTAAGAATGTCGTCGCCCTGGGAGCCGTCCAGAGTGTTGCGGCCATCGTCGCCAACGAGGACGTCGGCGTAGGACGAGCCGGTCAAGTTTTCGATGCTGACGAGTTGGTCGAGAGCCGCATCGCCGCCGCTGACGCTTCCGATCAACAGGTTGACCCTCACGGCCGCGCTCGAATTTACGTAGCTGGCCGTATCGACGCCGTCGCCGCCATCGAGGTAGTCCATGCCGGCGCCGCCTTCCAGCAGGTCGTCGCCATTCTGCCCAAACAGGAAATCCCAGCCATCGCCGCCCATCAAGGTATCCTGGTCGCCGCCACCGAACAGAGTATCTGCACCCTGGTCGCCTTCAAGCGTATCGTTGCCCGCGCCGCCGTTCAGCATGTCATTTCCGGAGCCGCCGGAAAGCCGGTCATCGCCGTCTCGGCCCAACAGCGTGTTGTTGCCGCCATTGCCAACCAGGACGTCGGCGTAGGACGAGCCGGTGAGGCTTTCGATCCTGACGAGCTGGTCGAGATCCGCATCGCCGCCGCTGGCATTGCCGGTCAGCAGATTGACGCTCACCGCCGCGTTGGAATTCACGTAGCTCGCCGTATCGTAGCCGTCGCCGCCATCGAGATAGTCCGCGCCAGCGCCGCTCACCAACTCGTCGTCACCAATCTCCCCAAACAGGCGATCCCCGTAACCGTGGCCGATAAGCTGGTCTCCACCGTCGCCGCCGAACAGAGTGTCCCTTACAAAGTCAGCGCCGCCATCGAGACGATCGGCGCCGGTCCCGCCATAAAGCACATCGGTCCCGGCGCCGCCGTCGAGCGTGTCGTTGTTTGCGTCACCGCTGAGGATGTCGCCCCCGGAGCCGCCGAAAAGCTGGTCGTCGCCGTCGCCGCCGGCCAGCACGTCAGCGCCGTCGCCGCCGTCGAGAATATCGTTGCCGCCCCGGCCGATCAGCGTGTTGCTTTCCCAATTCCCGGTGATGACGTCGTCATGTTCGGAGCCTTCGATATTCTCGATGTCGAAAAGCGTATCGCCCTCGGCATGACCTCCGAAACCATGCGTCAATCCGTGGGTTTGATTGGCAAGGGCGATTGTTATTCCCGCATTGGAGGATCGGTAACTTGCCGTATCGGAACCCGCTCCACCATCGAGCAGATCTCCGCCTTGGCCGCCTTCCAGGAAATCGTTACCTTCGTCGCCGGAGAGCCAGTTGTCCTGGCTGTCGCCGTAAAGAAAGTCGTTGAAGCGCGATCCGCTGAGACGCTCGATGTTGAAAAGCGTGTCGCCGGCGGCGTCACCGCCCGTTCCAACACCCGTTTCCAAATTGACCGTGACCGCTGCATCGGAGTCCCCGTAGCTGGCCGTATCGATACCGCCCCCGCCGTCGAGCCTGTCGGCCCCCGCTCGGCCAATCAGTTCATCGTCACCGCCATTGCCGTTGAGAACGTTGGCTCCGCTATCTCCTTCCAGAAGATCAGAAAATTGCGATCCCGATGACATTCTCAATCGAATTGAGATGATCTTCGAGAGCGGCAGGCGAGCCTATCTGAGGGGATGTGGTCGTCAAACGAGCGCCCAAATCGACGTGGACACCGAAACTGTGCCCAAAGCCGTCTTCATTCTCATAGTTGACGGTATCGATGCCGTCGCCTCCGTCGACAAAATTGGAGCCCGCGCCGCCCGTCAGCTCGTCATCGCCGTCGCCGCCGGACAGGATATCGTCGCCGTCACCGCCATAGAGGTGGTCGTTGCCGTCGTCGCCGGACAGAATGTCATGGCCCTCGCCGCCATAAATATGGTCCCAGCCGTCTCCTCCATACAGAAAGTCGTCGTCCGCGCCGCCATCCAAACGGTCGTCGCCGCTTTCGCCATAAAGGAAGTCGATGCCCGCCCCGCCCCAGAGGTGATCATCTCCCGACCCACCCAGATCCGATCCGAACCGCCGTCGCCATAGAGGAAATCGATGCCGTCATATCCGAACATCAGGTCGTCAATACCCGATCCGTGATGTGTATCGGAACCGTTCGTCCCGTAATAATAGCCGCTGAGGCCCATTGTCCTGCTCCCTTGTTCCGAGCCCAAATTCGTAATGCGCTTCCTGGTTGGGCGTGCCCGTCGGATCGACGGCTCACAACGGGGTGAGACATCGGCGCGCATTTAATTCGTCACGGAAGGCGGCGATCGGTTTGCGCGGAGCGGAAAAAAAAAGTCAGGACGCCGGAAAATCCGCTGACTGACATTTGGTGCGGGAAACGGGAGCCGCTATCCGCGGGTCCTCATGCCTGCGCACGTGTGCGGATGGGATGGGCCTAGGCAGGCAAGGGCAGGACGCCGAGAACTTCGTCAATGAGCTGCGCGCCATGATCGGCGGCGCCGCATAAGGCGCCATGGATCAAGGGTTCGCGCCCCCTCGCCAGGAGAAGACGGCTCCATTCGCGCCGCTTCTTCAGCGATCGGCCAAAGCGATGGTCTCCCTTAAACCTCTAGGCAGCCATGACTTGTGACGCTGATCTTGACCTTGCGGGAGGATTCCGCCGCCTCTTTGGTCGCATCGGCAATCGTCACAATGCTGTGGGAGATGTCGGTAACACTCGTCGAAGCCGAATGCATATTCGAAGAAATTTCCTGCGTGACCGCCATTTGTTGCTCAATGGTCGAGGCGATCGTCACAGATACGCTGTTAATATTGGTAATCGTTTCCAATATTTGTCTGATCACGTCGATCGTCTCGACAATGGCTGTTTGAGCAGATGCAATCTGCGTTCCGATATCATCGGTCGCTTTTGCCGTTTGTCCTGCGAGCGTCTTAACCTCGGCGGCAACGACAGCGAAGCCTTTGCCGGCTTCACCTGCCCGGGCAGCTTCGATGGTCGCGTTCAATGCCAGCAAATTTGTTTGCGTCGCGATCGAGCCGACGAGGCCGGTCATGCTCCCGATCTTTTCCGCAATTGTCGAAAGACTTTCGACGAGCGTGCTGGCCTTGTGACCCTGCTCCACTGCGGCGGCGGCAACGCTTGCAGCTTCACTGACGTTTTGGCTGATCGCCCTGGTGGACGCCGCCAGCTCCTCGACGGCTGTCGCAACCGACTGAACATTGCTGGCCGTATCCGATGACGTGGAGGCCGCGCGCGCAGCCTCCGTCTCGGCTGTCGACAGCGCCTGGGCGATCGATCCGAAATCCTCTTCTATTTTCCGCCGGAGCTCGTCGGCCCTGGCCTGCTCGTCCATGACGGCTTTGGTAATGTCCGTCGCGAATTTGACGATTTTTACGACCTCACCGGTAAGATCGAGCACGGGATTGTAACTGGCCTCGATCCAGACGGCGCGTCCGCCTTTCCCGGTGCGTTTGAACTTCTGCGCCCGGAACTGCCCGTTCCGCAATGACTTCCAGAACTCGGCATATTCGCTCGAGGCCGCCTGCTCGGGAGACACAAACATCGAGTGATGGCGGCCCTTCAGTTCGCTTATGTCGCCATAGCCCATGGCTTTCAGGAAATTCGCGTTGGCCGTCAAAATCGTGCCATCGGGTTTGAAGTGGATTACGCCCATCACCCGATCCATCGCGTTGAGAATTGCGTCGTCCTCCATCGAACGAAGCTTCTCATTTGTAACATCCAAAGCGAATTTCGCGATCTTCAGAACCTTGCCGCTTTTGCTTAGAACCGGGTTGTAGGTTGCCCTGATCCAAACGGAATGGCCATCTTTGTGAATACGCCGATATTCGGCCGACTGATACTCGCCGCGACGAAGCTTTTCCCAGAATATCTGATACTCTTTGCCTCTGTCGCTTGGATCGACAAATATTTCGTGATGTCTCCCGACGATTTCACTTCTGCTGATAGCCGAGCACGTCGAGAAAATTCTTGTTCGCTCGAATGATAGTGCCATCGGGCTTGAACTCGATCACGGCCTGTGAGCGCTCAACTGCAGTGAGCATCAATTCAGCATCATTTTGCAAAAAATTGAACATGAGAGCCCGTCGATCCTTGTCTTGACAGCGTGCTGCCGCGAGATGGCTTTGCCAAGCTAGTGTCCTGTTTCAGAAATTTCTAGCCAGGCATTCGTCGGCGTGGTTCTCTGTGTTGGATCAGCGATTTAGGGGCGATGATGGCGAATTGAATACCGACCACGATCCAACTCAGCGACGATGAGCGGGCCGCGCTTGATCGCCGTGTCCGCCGGCGCAAGATCGCGCGTGGGGATGCGCAACGTGCCGAGATCGTGCTGCGCGCGGCGGATGGGCAGAATAACTGCGCGATCGCGTCCGCGGTGGGCGTTACGCGCCAGACGGTCCGGATGTGGCGCGAGCGGTTCGCCACGCATCGTCTCGATGGCCTGAGTGACGAGCCCAGATGCGGGGCGCCGCGCAAGATCGGCGATGACCGGATCGAGGAGATTGTTACCCAAACGCTCGAGGCAAAGCCCGCGAACGCGACACATTGGAGCACGCGGGGCATGGCGAAGGCGTCGGGCATCTCGGCAGCGTCCGTGCATCGGATCTGGCAGGCGTTCTGCCTGCAGCCGCATCGCACCGAGACGTTCAAGCTTTCGACCGATCCCCAGTTTGTCGAGAAAGTGCGCGACATCGTGGGGCTGTATCTCGATCCACCCGAGAAGGCGTTGGTGATCTGCGTCGATGAAAAGAGCCAGATACAAGCACTCGATCGGACGCAGCCTCTTCTGCCGATGCGTCCCGGCCAGGTCGAGAGGCGCACCCACGACTATGAGCGCCATGGCACGACGACGCTGTTTGCGGGCTTCATTGCAGCCGTGACGGCCGAAACGGACGTGAAGGCCGGCAGCGTGATCGGCACATGCATGCCACGCCACCGCGCTCAGGAGTTCCGCAAGTTCCTGGGCGAAGTCGAGCGCAATGTGCCCGCGGGTCTGGACGTGCATGTCGTGATGGACAACGCTTCGAGCCATAAGACAAAGCTTATCCGCGATTGGTTCGCCAAGCGGCCGCGCTGGCACACGCACTTCACCCCGACATCGTCATCGTGGATCAACCAGGTCGAGCGCTTCTTCGCGCTGCTGGCCGAAAAGCAGATCAAGCGAGGTGCTCACACTTCGGTCAAAGAGCTGATCGCGGCGATCGAGGCATTTATCCGTCGGCAGAACGAAAATCCAAAGCCACTACGATGGACCAAGTCAGCCGACGATATCCTGGCCAGCATCGAACGCTTTTGCCGCCGCACCCTCAATGTGCATGCCAGTGCTGGATAGGAACTTCTGAAATCAGGACACTAGGGCCTGTTGAGATTCATCGCGAATTGATGAGGGCAGAGCAGAGATAGATCATCGCCTCCAAGCTAGCGTCGTTTTTGTCGCTGCGCATGGCAATGCGTTTGAACTCCTTAAGTTTGCAGAAGAAATTTTCGATCAGATGCCGCCATTTATAGATCTCGTGGTCAATGGCGAGAGGTGTTGTGCGTTGCGGGCGCTGGGAGACCACGACCCCGGCGCCGCGCTCGTTCAACTCGGCGATGATCCAGTTCGAATCGAAGGCCTTGTCGGCGATCAGCGCGCCAAATTCGATGTCTTCGATCAGCGGAGCAACGCCGACCGTATCGTGCCGCTGGCCAGGCAGCAGGACGAAGCGCACCAGATTACCCAGGGCGTCAGTCATCGCCAGAATCTTCGTCGTCAAGCCGCCTTTGGACTTACCGATGGCCTGGCTCTAAGTCCCCTTTTGCGCCCTGGCCGTGGCGGTGAACTTTGATGATGGTGCCGTCGATCATGGCGTATTCCATGTCCGGCTCATCGGATGCGGCATCGAAAAGTCGCTTGAAAACATCGGCTTTCACCCAATCGCGGTAGCGCTTGAACACCGTATTCCACTTGCCGAACATCGGCGGCAGGTCACGCCAGGGCGCTCCGGTCCGGGCAATCCATAGTACCGCTTCCAGGAATAAACGGCCCTCGGTGCCGGTTCGCCCCGGATCGGTCGCCTTGCCAAGACAATGCGGCTCCATCTTCGCCCACTGGGCATCCGTCAGGCAAAAGCGATCCATGGTAAACTCCTTTCGGAGCTTGAATCACTGTTCGCAGAAAATAGAAATCCTGAATCTCAACAGGCCCTAGCCCAGAACTCTGAATTCGCTGTGAATCTGTGAGGCTGGGTTGTCTGCGGAGGTGTAAACGCGGTGAGAGCATCGGACCGCAGGGCCAGGAAAGCCGGGTCCCGCTTTTCCTGGCCCTGCGCTGGTGTTGCGCGGAATGCATGACAATCAGGCAAATGCGCGATCGCGCGTGATCTCGTTCCCCAGGCGGAGGGTCTCTTGGACCAAAAGATCAAGGTCCTCGCGACAGGTGCGGTGATTGTTGATCGCCACCCGCAGGCAGTGCCGGCCGTGCACCGTGGTATCCGAGAGCGCGGCAATGCCTTGCTCCTGAAGGCGCAGCATGATCTCGATATTCAGTGCCTTGAGCGACTCCCCGGCAAGTTCACCGGCACGATATCGAAAGCATACGATGTTGATATTCGTCGGAGCGACCAGCTCCAGAAGTGGGTGATCTTCGATCAGCGTGCTGAGATAATGACCCTGCGCAATGTTCTGATCGATCAGGCGGCCGAATTTGCCGATTCCATGCTCCTTGAGCGCCATCCAGATCTTGAGCGCCCGAAAGCCGCGCGATGTCTGCAGACCGTACTCGTAGAGCCACGGCGCCGACGCCAGGCCGCGCGGCGTCGACTCCAGATATTCCGGTGTCGCCGCGAACGTGCCGCGGTGGGCGGAGGCGTCGCGGACCAGCGCACAGCCCGCCTCGAAGGGCGTATGCAGCCATTTATGAGGATCGAGCGCAACCGAATCCGCGCGTTCGATCCCGGCAACGCGATAGGCGTTGTCGGGCGCGATTGCGATCAGCGCGCCGATGCAGCCGTCGATATGAAACCACAGCTCCTCCTCCATCGCCAGCCGCGCGAGCGCCTGAAGATCGTCGATCGCGCCGGTATTGACCGTGCCGGCGGTGCCGATGATGCAAGCCGGGCGAAACCCCGCGGCGCGATCCTGCGCAATCGCCGCGCGCAGGGCGGCGACATCGATACGCAATTCGCCATCCGTGGGGATACGGCGCAAGGCGCGGTTCCCCAGGCCGAGCAACTCCATCGCCTTGCGGTGGCACGAGTGGATCTGATCCGAACCATAAAAGCGCAGAGGTTTTTCGATGGCCGCAACGCCCATGTCCCGCACATCGATGCCGGCATACGCGTTGCGCGCCACCGTAAGACCGATGACGTTGGCCATCGAGCCGCCGCTGACCAGGGTGCCGCTGGCCGAAGCGGGAAATCCGACCATCTCCTTGAACCAGTTCACCACCTGGCCATCCATCAAGGCGGCGGCGTGGTTGCCTCCGCCAAGATTTCGACCCCTGAATTGCCGCAAGGAAGTCGCCGAGCGCTCCGGTGAAATTGCTTGCGCCCATATACCACGACCAAAACCGCGGATGGATGTTGCCCATCGGATAGGGCATGACCGTCTCGGCGACCTCGCGATAGACCTCCGAAAGCGGCTCCGGCGAGAGCGGCAGCGGGGCCTCGAAGGCGGCCTTTACCTCGGCAGGCATCTCGCTGCCATACCGGACCGTCGCGAACGCCCTGCAGATAGGCGACGGCATCCTCGACAATCCGATGCGAAAGGGCCTGCACGCGGGCCCAATCGTCGGGATCGAGGGTTTCCTCGGTCGCGGGCGGCGAGCCGGCGCGCAAACTGTCCATACGGATACGCCTCCTTTCGTCGGTCATGCGGCGAACTGGAAGCCGGGCGTCGAGCGCGAGAGGGCGGTTTCCTCCTCGTTCATCTCGGCCTCGATGGTGTCGAAGAGCGGCGTGGTCAGATAGCGCTCGCCGGTGTCGGGAAGCATGCACAGGATCACCGAGCCGGCAGGCGCGCGTTCGGCGATCTGGCGCGCCACGGCAAATGTGGCTCCGGCCGAAATGCCCGTGAACATCCCCTCCCGCTGAGCCAGCGCCTTCGCCCATTTGATCCCCTCGCTTCCGGCGATCGGCATGACCTCGTCATAGAGGCTTGAATCGATGGCCTCCTGCAGCACCTGGGGGATGAAGTCCGGCGTCCAGCCCTGAATCGGATGCGGCTCGAAGGCCGGGTGGCTCACCGCTGGCGCGCCGTCGCCCGTCCGTTCTTGCGCGAGGCCGCTGCCGATCAGCTGCGCGTTAGCCGGTTCGCTCAGCGCAATCCGCGTCTCGGGGCGCTCGCGGCGCAGGACACGGCCAACGCCGGCGGCGGTCCCGCCCGTTCCGTAGCCGGTCACGAACCAGTCGAGCCGCGATCCGGCGAAATCGTTGATGATCTCGCGGGCCGTGGTCGCCTCGTGAATCGCCGCATTGGCGGCGGTCTCGAACTGGCGCGCGAGGAACCAGCCATTGGCCTGCGCCAGTTCCACCGCTTTCTTGTACATGCCGACCCCTTTTTCCGCGCGCGGCGTCAGCACCACCTTGGCGCCCAACATGCGCATCAGCTTGCGCGCTCCACGGAGAAGCTGTCGGCCATCGTAACGACCAGCGGATAGCCCTTCTGCGCGCAGACCATGGCGAGCCCGATGCCGGTATTGCCGCTGGTCGCCTCCACGACGGTCTGGCCCGGCTTGAGCGCGCCGCTGCGTTCGGCCTCCTCGATAATGTTGAGGGCGAGGCGGTCCTTGACCGAGCCGGCCGGGTTGAAGAACTCTGCCTTGACGTAGATCGTCCTACCCTCGACGCCCAGATTGTTGATCCGGATCGACGGTGTGTTTCCGATCGTATCGAGTATGCTGTCGAAGAGCCGGCCATGTCCGGCCGTCGTTCTGATTGCGCTTTGAGGTTGCATTGCGAACTCCTTGAGGGGCATGACAAGCCGGATTTGGCGGCCGTCGACCGAGCAACGGGTTGCTTGTTCTCCCGATGCAGGATGCAGCCCGCCGATTGAAATGGTAGAACGGGGCCGAGGTACTAACGTGGGAGGAAGCGTGGGAACGCGCGTGGAATCCACTCCGTCGAAGCTTAGCTTACTGCCGCCCGGCCTTCAGGTTCGGATGCTCGGCCCGTTGTCGATTGCCCGGAATGGCATCGCATTGGAGCTGCCGCCCTCACGCAAGGTGCGCGCGCTGTTCGGCTATCTCGCGGTTTCCCATCGCGCCGTCGGGCGCGGCCGCCTCTGCGAGCTTCTATGGGATGTCCCGAACGATCCACGCGGCGAGCTCCGTTGGTGCCTGAGCAAGCTTAGAGGCGCCTTGGACGAACCGGGTCGGCGAAGAGTTATCGCTTCCGGCGACATGGTCTCGATCGACCTCTGCGGCGGCAGCGTCGACGCCGCAGATATTGCCGGCGCAGCCGAGAAGGGAATGAACACGCTCGGCCCGGACGAGTTGGAGGCGCTGTCCAAGCTGTGGGTCGGGGAGTTTCTGGAGGGGCTGGAGGTCGATCGCAGCCCCGAATTCGACAGTTGGCTGGTCGCGCAGAGACGCAGGTTCAGGGGATGCCATGCGGCAGTGCTGGAGCATCTCGTCGCCAGTCTGGCGGGGGATTTCGACAGGGCCCTCCCGCATCTGGAGAGCTGGGTGGAGGTCGCGCCGTTCGACGCACGCGCGCAGGTCGCGCTTCTCGGCGCACTCGCGGCGCGCGGCCGCATAGGGGATTGCGAGGAGCACCTTGCGGCGGCGGCGCGGTTCTTTGAAGCCGAGGATCTGGATTTCGGGCCGGTGCACGAGGCGTGGCGGGCCATCAAGGCCGGGCGGACGAGAGACGTTCGCTTGGTGGAACCAGCTCCGGTCTCTGCGGCGGCGCTCCCGGTGACCGGCTCCGCCAGCGACGCACCGATTTCCCCCCACCGTGCTTCGCTGGTCGTGATGCCTTTTGTCGAGCAGGCGAAAAACGGCGGTGCGCGCGGCGGGCTCGCCGATGGCCTCACCCACGACATCATCACGCGGCTGGCAAAGCTCAGGAGCCTGTTTATCATCGCCAGGGGCTCCGCTTTCGCCCTCGCCGATCGCGGCATCGGCCCGGAGGAAGCGGGCGGCGACTGAACGTGGACTATGTCGCCAGCGGCACCGTGCGCCGCCAGGCGGGCCGCTTCGTCGTGACGGTCGAGCTGGTTGAGGCGCGGACGGCAGGGATCGTGTGGACCGAGGTTTTCGATCACAAGCCCGGCGATGCATTCCGGGTTCTCGACGAGATCGGCAACAGGATCGTCTCTTGCATCGCAAGCGAGATCGAACTGGTCGAGAGAAACCGCGCGATCCTGAAGCAGCCCAATTCGCTGGATGCCTGGGGGGCCTATCATCGCGGTCTCTGGCATATGTACCGGTTCACCATTACAGACAACGATCTGGCCCGGCAGTTCTTCGAGATGGCGATAGGGCTTGACCCGACCTTTGCGCGCGCCCATGCGGGCCTCTCCTTCACGCATTGGCAGAACGCTTTTCAGAATTGGGCGGATCGGCAACGGGAAACCGACCGTGCCTTCGAGGCGGCCGGGCGTGCCCTGATCGTCGACGACCGCGATCCGGCCGCGCACTGGGCGATGGGCCGGGCGCTGTGGCTGCGCGGCCGCCAGGACGAATCTCTCGGTGAGCTGGAGCGAGCCGTGGATCTGAGCCCCAACTTCGCGCTCGGCCATTATGCGCTGTCCTTCGTCCATTCGCAGTCGGGCGATCCGCGGGCGGCGATCGAGGCGGCGGATCATTCACGCCATCTGAGCCCGTTCGACCCCCTCCTGTTCGGCATGCTTGGCGCTCGGGCGATGGCTCACGTCCGCCTTGGCCAGTTCGAGGAGGCCGCGGAGTGGGCCATGAAGGCGGTTGCCCGTCCGAATGCCCATATCATCATCCAGGCGATTGCCGCCCACTGCCTTGGACTGACCGGCAGGCTTGAAGAGGGACGCGCCCTTGCGGCGGCGATCCGAAAGACGCATCCGCACTATCGGATTGACGATTTCCTCGCCGCGTTCCGATTTGCGCCCGACGCAGAAGCCTTGTTCCGGCGCGGCGCGGCCAGCATCGGATTGGCTTAAGCGCTATCCGCCCGGATGACGCCGCCGCCGCGTGTCCTGTTGAACGGCGTTTCTCGGCAATGCTTGGTTTTTTTGGCGCGGGCCGTACGCGATTTGATCGACATCAACGATGATGCGCCCCCTGGCGGTATGATGACCGACTTCCGCTGAGTTCCGTCATCAGGAGGTGCAGCGCCGTCATGTCGTCCCGCCGGATCATCCTGCTTGCGATCGTTGCTTTCATCGGTGTCGGTCTTCTCATCGGCGCGTGGGACATTTTCCTCCGCCCGATCAAGGTCGAAGCCAGCGCCACGCAGCAGAACGTGCCCGTTCAGGTCTTCGGCCTCGGAACGGTCGAAGCGCGCGTCACCTCCCAGGTCGGGTTCAAGATTTCCGGCGTGCTGGTCGACCTCCGCGCCGATGTCGGCGACCGCGTCGCGAAAGGTGCGGTCCTGGCGCGCCTCGATGACCGGGAGCAGAGCGCGCAGGTGGCCCGCGCGAAGGCCGGAGTCGAGCAGGCACAGGCCAGTCTGGAAAGAGCCACGGCGAGCGTGGAAAAGGCCAAAGTGAACTTCGCCAATGCCAAGAGCATCAGCGAGCGCCGACAGAGGCTGTTCCAGAGCAATTCAACTTCGGTCGAAACTGCCGAAACGGCGCAGGCCACCCAGGACGCCGCTCTGGCGGACGTCAATCTGGCCTCCAGCGATGTCGCGGTGGCGCGGGCGGCGATCGGTGATGCCAAGGCACAGGAGCAGCTGCAGACCGTTACCTTGGACTTTCATACGCTTCCGGCTCCCTACGATGCCATGGTGACCGCACGATTGAAGGAGCTTGGCTCCGCCCTGAGCGCCGGGCAGCCGGTCTTGACGCTGATCGACCCGAAGACGATTTGGGTGCTGGCCTATGTCGACGAGAGCAAGGCCGGTGAGATCAAGGTCGGGGATCCGGCGCAGATGGTTCTCCGCTCCCTTCCAAACCAGCCGGTCCGGGGCCGGGTCGCCCGGATCGAGCCCGAAAGCGACCGCGTCAATGAAGAGCGAAGGATCGAGGTCGCCTTCGACACGATTCCGGCGAACGCCAATCTCGGCGAGCAGGCCGAAGTTTACATCACGATCCTTCGGCTGCCGGAGGCTTTGCTGGTCCCTGAAGCGGCGATCAGCGCGTTGGGCAAAGATCGTGGAACGGTGTGGATCGTCGAGGATGGCCATCTGCAGCAGCGTGAGGTGACGCTCGGCCACCGGCTGCTCGACGGCCGCCATGAAATCACCGGCGGCGTGGACGGCAAGGCAATTGTCGTCACGCAATTGCGCAGTGGACTGAGGGTTGGCCGGGCTGCCAAGGTCAAAGCGACGATTGCGGGCAAGATCGCCGAAGGGCCTGGCCAATGAACCTGGCTTACCGGGACATCAGGCACAACCTTCTGCGCTTCGTCCTGACCAATTTCGGCCTGAGTCTACTGCTCGGCATCGTCATTGTTATTACCGGCGTCTATGGTGGACTGATCGACGACGCGTTGAGGCAGGCCCGTGCGGCCAATGCCGACCTCTGGGTCGTCGAGGCCGGCACCAACGGACCGTTCGCGGAGTCCTCGCGCATTCCGGGCGACACGCGCGAACTGGTCAGCCGGGTTTATGGCGTCGAGCGCGCCGGCGCCGTCACCTACCAATCGGTGCAGACCGAGTTGAACGGCAAGCCGCTCCGGCTGTTCCTGGTCGGGTTCGAGCCCGGACGGCCTGGCGGACCGCGCAAGCTCATTGCCGGACGAGGGATTCTGCGCAGCCATTACGAACTGGTCGTCGACCGCTCGGCACGCCTTGCAATCGGCCAGGAAGTGCCCGTTGGAACTCACAGTCACAAATTTACCGTGGTCGGCCTGATGCGCAATGAAGTTACGGCGGCCGGCGATCCGGTGGGCTACATCACCTTGCGCGACGCACAGGCGCTGCAGTTCGAGCTCGCCCCGCCCGCAGAGCGCCGCGAGGCCGCGCGCGGCGGATCGCCGGAGACGAACAATCAGATCAATGCCGTCATTGCCAAGGTGTCGCCCTACGTCCCGATCAAGGAGGTCGCGTCCGCGTTGGCTCGGTGGAAGCATCTCACCACGTTGACGCAGGCGCAGCAGGAAACGCTGCTCAGCAAGTTCGTCATCGAGAAAGCGCGCAAGCAGCAGCTCTTGATCATGGTGCTGCTGGTGATCGTTTCGGCGGTGATCATCGCCCTGATCGTCTATACGCTGACGATGGACAAGGTGCGATCGATCGCGACGCTCAAATTCATCGGTGCGCCGGACCGGACCATCATCGGGCTGATCGTCCAGCAGGCGCTGTCGATGGGCATATTCGGTTATCTCCTCGGCCTGGCGCTGGTGCTGATCTTCCAGCCTTATTTCCCGCGCCGGCTGGTGCTCGATCCTGCCAGTGTTGCGACCGTATTCGTCATCACCATCGTGGTATGCCTGGCGGCCAGCACCCTCGGTATCCGGCTTGCGCTCAAGATCGATCCGGCGGAAGCCCTGGCGGGCGCGGGGTAGCACGATGGCGGAGCGGGATGGACCAGCGGTTGTGCGCGTCGAGCATCTCTCCAAGCACTTCGGCAAGGGCGCGGCGCGGGTCGACGCCCTCGTCGACATCGACATGGAGGTCCATCCGGGCCAGGTCGTCGGACTGATGGGACCGAGCGGCTCGGGCAAGACGACGCTTCTCAACTGCATCGCCTGCATTCTGGAGCCGAGCGGCGGGCGGCTCACGCTCGACGGCGAGGTCGTCTACGACGATCATTGGCTCAAAGCGGATTTGCGCCGCCTTCGGCTCGACAAGATCGGCTTCATATTCCAGTTTCCCAATTTGCTGCCGTTCCTCGACGGCACCGATAATGTTGCCATGGTGCTCGATCTTGCCGGGTTCAGCTCGCAGGCCGCGCGCGCTCATGCCGTCGAGCTCCTCGATTATCTCGATGTCGGTCATCGCAAACATGCCATGCCCGCGCAACTCTCGGGCGGGGAGGCGCAACGCGTCGCCATTGCCCGCGCGCTCGCCAACCGCCCGAGGATCATCCTTGCCGATGAGCCGACGGCGCCGCTCAACTCGCAGCGTGGCCGCGTGGTGATGGATCTGCTGCGCCGGATCGCGGTCGAACAAAGCGCCGCGATCATTGTGGTCACTCACGACGAGATGATTCTCGATCGTTTCGACCACATCTTCCGACTGCGCGACGGTCGCCTCGAAGACGGTGCGGAAGCTGTCAGCGCTCAGGCTGAAGCCGGAGTCGGGCGCCAGATAGGCTCGATGAGCCTGTCAGATCCCTCCAATCCGCGTAGCCCGTTCCCGCGGGAACAGACGAGCACCGCGCGCGCCGGCATTCTCATGCCCGTCGCGGCATCGCGCGTCTGCGAGCATCGATTGCGCATCAGAAGCAGAGCACGCCGCTCGATTTTACTGACAGGAGATTGTCCATGGTGACCAACGAAACCGACACTGCCGTGCGTGAGCTGACCAGTTCCGAGCTTTCCGACGTCGGCGGCGCCTTCCGCATCGACCTCTTCGGCTATGCGCTTTTCTTGAGGTCCGGTGACGGCTGGGCGTATGGCTGCGTCGCGGACGGCGAGAGCTATGGTTGCGTTACGACCGTAGGGGGAAAGGTCTATACGTCGAGCGGACCGGTTCCCCACTAAGGGACGCTTGTAAGAAAGCCGGACCGGCTTTTCGGCTAAGCCGGGGCCAAAACAGAGAGCCATGGAGGTCAGGGGTCAGTTGCATTGGACCGATCCTGATCTCGGCCCTGTCGCCTCAAGCAGCCGGTCCCACCGTCCTTGACTTGGCCGCACACCCTCGCTTCCGCCGGATGTCCTTCCAGCCGGCATCGCGGTACACTCTGAAAACGCACAGCTAACTTCAACCCGCCCAGGAAGCCTTCATGAGCACGGAAAAGATGATCGCGCGCAAAGCCGATAGCATCGGCTGGATGATCTTCAACAATCCCGAGCGTCACAACGCGGTGTCGCTCGAAATGTGGGATGCCGCGCTCGAGATCATCGAAGATTTTTGCCGCGACGAGGCGATTCGGGTGATCGTCGTGCGTGGCGCGGGCGAAAAATCGTTCGTCTCGGGGGCCGATATTTCAAAGTTCGAGGACGAACGGGCGCAAGAGGCATGCGGTAAAGCGCTATGATCAAGCCACGGAGCTGCATACACCGCGCTGCTGACGGCCGCCAAGCCGACCATTGCGATGATCCAGGGCTATTGTATCGGCGGCGGCGCGAACCTTGCCGTGTGTTGCGATCTGCGGATCTGCAGCGAGACCGCGAAATTCGCCATCCCGGCGGCGAAGCTGGGGCTGGGCTATGGCTACACGCGCGTCCGCCGCCTGCTCGATGTGGTGAGCCCGGCCTTCGCCAAGGAGATTTTTTTCACGGCGCGTCAATTCACGGCGGAGGAGGCCCGGATCATGGGGCTCGTCAACCGGGTGCTGGCGCAGGCCGAACTCGAAGCCTATGTCATGGACTATGCCAGGCAGATCGCGGAAAACGCTCCGCTGACGGTGAAGGCGATCAAGCGGGTCGTGGGCGAAGCGGTGAAGGATCCTGCCGATCGGGATCTCGCGCTGTGCGATCGGCTGGTGCGGGAATGCTTCGAAAGCCAGGACTATGCCGAAGGACGGCGTGCTTTCGCCGAGAAGCGCAAGCCGGTTTTTCGTGGCCACTGAGCGATCCGTCTGCATCTCAGCCGTCCCTCGATCTGATGGAAAACCGGAGTCCGTCCCCGTCTTCACCAGAGCGTGGTCTTCCTGCCCGCGCTTTAACGAAGGTCGGCGCAGATTGCGCTTGCGGGACGGACGGGGCCGCTGGATACAACCGCCATGACCTTCGCCACACCGCTTCCGATCGATGCCGTCCTGGACGAATTGCGCGCCGCCTTGGCCGCGCGGAACTCGGCCGTCCTCGTCGCCCCGCCCGGTGCCGGCAAGACGACGCGGGTCCCGCTCGCTTTGATGAACGAAACGCTGGCTCGGGGACGCCAAGATCCTGGTGCTGGAGCCCCGCCGCATCGCCGCGCGGGCCGCCGCCGAGCGCATGGCGCACACTTTGTCGGAGACTGTCGGCGAGCGGATCGGATTGCGCGCTCGGATGGTTTCGAAATCGGGGCCGAAGACCCGCATCGAGGTGGTCACCGAGGGCGTCTTCACGAGGCTGATCCTCGATGATCCCGAGCTTTCCGGGATCGGCGCGGTGTTGTTCGACGAGTTCCACGAGCGCTCGGTCGATGCCGATCTGGGGCTGGCCCTCGCCCTCGACTGCCAGTCCGGCTTGCGGGACGATCTGCGCATCCTGCCGATGTCGGCGACGCTGGACGGCGCGCGGGTGGCGCAGCTTTTGGGCGATGCGCCCGTCATCGCCAGCGAAGGCCGCGCCTTCCCTGTGGAGACGCGGTATCTCGGCCGCGATGCGGGCGCGCGCATCGAGGATCAGATGACCGACGCGGTGATGCGGGCGTTGCGTGCCGAAACCGGCTCGATCCTGGCGTTCCTGCCCGGCCAGGGGGAGATCCGGCGGGTCGAGGAGCGGCTGAAGGAGCGCATCAGCGATCCGGCCGTCGTGCTTGCTCCTCTTTACGGCGCGATGGACCCGAAGGCGCAGGATCTCGCGCTCGCACCCGCTCCGCCCGGCCAGCGCAAGGTGGTGCTCGCCACCTCGATCGCCGAAACCTCGATCACCATCGAGGGCGTGCGCGTCGTCATCGACAGCGGCCTTGCCCGGGTGCCGCGTTTCGAGCCGGATGTCGGCGTGACCCGGCTGGAGACGGTGCGCGTGTCACGTGCCGCCGCCGATCAGCGCAGGGGCCGCGCCGGCCGCACCGAGCCCGGCGTGTGCCTTCGCCTGTGGGACGCGGCGCAAACGCAGAGCCTGCTTAGCTTTGCCGAGCCCGAGATCCGCTCCGCCGATCTGGCAGGCCTGCTGCTCGATTGCGCGGAATGGGGCACGCCCGATCCGCGGCGGCTAGCCTGGATCGATCCGCCGCCGGCCGCCGCCATCGACGCCGCGCGCGAGGAACTGAGGGAGCTGGAAGCGCTGGGCGCGGACAGCCGAATCACGGCCATGGGCAAGCGGCTGAGGTCGCTGCCATTGCCGCCCCGGCTTGCCCGTATGGTGATGTCCGCCGCCGCGCTCGGCCAGGCGGAAGAGGCCGCCGAGATCGCCGCGATCATGGTGGAGCGTGGCCTGGGCG
Source organism: uncultured Alphaproteobacteria bacterium (assembly GCA_963727575.1). Taxonomy (GTDB): domain Bacteria; phylum Pseudomonadota; class Alphaproteobacteria; order Rhizobiales; family Rhodomicrobiaceae; genus JAHQVI01. The sequence continues at coordinate 32,507 of CAVSIA010000044.1, read as the reverse complement.
GCAACGATGCCGATCTCGCCCATCGGCTGGAGGTTTTCCGCCGTGACCGCTCGCGCCGCGCCAGCGACATGCGAAAGCTGGCGGCCGGCTGGGCCCGGATGGCGCGCGCAGGCCATTCGGCGCGAGACCCCATCGAGGATGTGTCGATCGCGCGCCTCGTGGCGCTTGCCTTTCCGGAGCGCATCGGCAAGGCGCGCGGCGCACCCGGCCAGTTCCTTCTCGCCAATGGCCGCGGCGCCAATCTCGATGCGGCGCATCCTTTGGCGCGGTCGCCCTTCCTGGTCGCTGCCGAGCTGTCGGGATCGGCGGCATCAACGCGCGTCCTGTTGGCGGCCGCAGCCGAGGAAGCGGACATTCTCGCCGCTGCCGGCCCTCGCATCCGCGAGAGCGACGAGATCGAATTCGATCAAGCCGCAGGAGCGCTGAGGTCGCGCCGTGTCCGCAGGTTGGGCGCCATTCTGCTCGCCAACGAGCCCCGGCCAGTGAAGGCGAGCGCGGAAACCGCGCGCCTGCTGGCGGATGGCATCGCCAAGCTTGGCATCGCCCGTTTGCCATGGAGCAAGGCGCAAATCCAGCTCCGGCACCGGGTCGGCTTCCTTCGTGCGGCGGGAGGGGAGGAATGGCCGGAGCTGACCGATGCGGCGCTTGGCCAAACGGTCGCGGAGTGGCTTGCCCCATTCCTTGCGGGCAAGACGAAGCTCGCCGAGATCGGCCGCGATGATCTCGGCGCGGCGCTCGATGCGCTGCTGCCATGGAACCTGAAGCGTCGCCTGGAGGAAGAGGCTCCGACGCATTTCGAGGCGCCCACCGGCAATCGTCACCCCATCGACTACGAAACGGCGGGCGCACCGGCTTTGCACATCCGGGTGCAGGAGATGTTCGGGCTGCGGCAGCATCCCTCGATCGCGGGCGGCAAGTTGCCGCTTACCCTGCATCTGCTCTCGCCGGCGCACCGCCCGATCCAGATCACGCGCGATCTGCCCAGCTTCTGGACGGGATCGTGGGCGGCGGTGAAGGCCGAGATGAAAGGCCGCTATCCGCGACACCCCTGGCCCGAGGATCCTGCCTCGGCCGCGCCCACCGCGCGGGCCAAGCCGCGCGGGATGTGATGGCAATCTCCGGCCGCGAGCTTGAAAGATGCGCCGCGCACCGGCAAGCAGGCTGTGCTGCGTGATCTTTCGGCGCCGTCATGCCACGCTGCTGATAGCCACTCTCCTCGGCGGCGGCGCGGTCAGGTCATGCACGCGAACGCCTGGACAGACGCTCTGCGCGATGTCGCAGAGATGACGGTGATGGGTGAGGTATATGACCTGTCCGATCTGCGCCATCTCGGCAAACACCCGAAACGTCTCCTCGGCGCGAAACTCGTCGAAGGTCTCCATGATGTCGTCGGCGATAAACGGAACCGGGCTGCGGGATCGCGCAAACTCGTAATAGCCGGCAACGCGCAAGGCCAGATAGAGCTGGAAGCGCGTGCCTTTCGACAGTTCGGATGCGACTTTGGAGCTTCCGTCGGCCGCGACCGCGATGAGGATCTCGTTGTCCTTCTCCAATTGGGTGGTGAGGTTGCGATAGGCGTCACGGCTGATCGCCCGGAAGGCGCCGGACGCACGCGCCATCATCGAGCTACGATGCTTGTCGCGGTAAAGATACAAAGCCTGCTCCGCCGCGACGACGCCGACTCTCAGTCTCAAATAGCGGAGCGCCCTCTCCTCGATGTCGAGAAGCACCGTCCGCCGCTTTTCTTCGATCCTGGCGGCAGCGCTGTCGCCGCCGACCGCCTCGATGCGATCAGCCGCCTTGCGGTAGCTGGAGAACAGGTCGCGGGTGCGCTGGTCCTGATCGCCGAACCGGCCTTTGAACTCGGCCAGCTCCGATTCGAGCCCGCCCCGGTCGGCGGCATCGAGCGCCACTTCCCCCGCCTCGATCGAGGGCAGCCCGAGCGCCTCGAGAATATCGCGCTCGGCGTCCTCGGCCTGGCTCTTCAGCTCGGTCCGTTTTGCGATGTCCTCAAGCTTGACGGCAACCTCGGCGAGGGAGGCGGCCTGAAAAAAGGCAGTCATTTCCGCCTTTCGCTGCTTGTGAATCGTGAGCGCTTCGGCAAGGCCGCGCCGGCGCGCGCGGGCGGTGTCCAGAGCCTCGTTTCTTGCCGCCTTCGTCGATTGAGCGACCCGGGCCTGCTGCAGCCGCTCCGTGATCTGATGAGCAAGGGTCATGGCATCGCCGCCGTCCACATCGAGGGCCAGGGCACGCGCGATTGCCGCCACCTCCTCGCCGAACGCGGTCTGATCGCCTTCCATTTTGCGAATACGGTCGGCAAGACCGGCGCGGGTTTCGATTGCGGGGCCGAGATCGGCCAGAGCGGCGAGAATTTCGCGAACGGCGGCAACGGACGGCAGCGAACCGCCATCACTCAGCCAGCTCCCCGAACACGCTTCGGTCCAAGCGGCACGCCAGGACCCGTCCGCATCCGATGCTTTCCTGAATGCGCGTTCGCGTGTTTTCAGCTCGCGTCCGCGATCCTGCACAGCCTCGCGCAGGGTTTTGAGCTCCACTTCCTGATCGACGACGGACTGGGCGTCGGTAAGCAGAGCTTCGAAGCTGATCCCGGCGTCATGCGGCAAACCCAGCACGTCGAGCCCATTCGACAAGGCTTCGCGCGCGGCGGCAATGTCGGCCCTGGCGTCGTCGAGGTCCTGCTCAGCCTGTTTCAGGCCGGTCCGCGCCTCCAGCACCTTCTCGCGGCGAACGAGCCATTCCTCGAGCTGGGGCAGGGCAAAGCTGTCCGGCAGGCGCGGCGTCATGGACAGGCGGAGATCGGCCAGCTCGTCATGCACGGTCCGCCGGCTGGCGAGCGCAGCGTTCAGCCGCTCGCCGCTACTCTTGAGATCGGCATCGAGGACGGCGAGCTTCGATGTTGCCTGATGCAGCTTGGCGATTTCGGTCTCATGCCTGAACCGGGCGTTGACGACGATGTCGTCGCGCCGGAGCACCGCCTCGAAAGCGGTCGCGGAGGCATCGTCGAGCCGGCGGCGATGATCGGACCATGCCTCCTCGCGCTCGGCCCTGACGCTCGCCGCATCGCCTTCGCTCACCACGCCGGTGACGCGGCTGATCGTATCCAGCTCGGCCTGCACCCGCCGCCGCTCAGCTTCCAGGCGCTCGGTCTCGTCTTCGTGCCGGTCGATCTGCCTGTTCGCCTCCGCCAGCGCCGCCTTCCAGCGTTCGATATCGCCGGGTTCGGGAATGGTAAGACCCGCAAGCTGTTCGTCATCGCCGGCCCACGGACGCAGCGCGGCCATGCGTTCCGCAAGACTTTCGCGATAGGCTCCGCAGGACCGCTCCGCCACACGCAGACGGGCCGTGTGATCGCTGCCCCGCAAGCCCGCGAGAGTGGCCGCGACGCCCGCGATCTGCACCTCCCGCTTGCGCCCGCCGCTTGTCCCGCCGCCGGTCTCCTGCTGCCTTGCCTGCGCCTCGTCGAGCCGCTCTCCGGCTTCCGCCAGTTCGACCCTTGCCGCCTCGACCGAAGCTTCGACGCCCGAGCGCGTCTCGATCAGTTCGCGCAACACGCCCACGGTGGACGCACCGAGAACGAGGCGTGCCGGATCGGGATCACCGGCTCGCCCAAGCCGGATCAGAATCCCGGCAATCGTCAGCGCCAGCTCCTGCACTTGCAGGCGGCGCTCGGGAAGGTCCTTTTCGGCGGTGACATGGCGCGCGCGCCGCTCGGCCAGAGCATCGATCCGGCCGGCGAGCCGCAATGCGTCCTCGTCAATGACGATGGCCTCCAGCTCGGCCGATACGCGCTCGATCTCGGCCTCGGAGCCTTCGATCCGCGCGCCGAGCTCGATCTCCTCTGCCTGCAGCACCGGCAGGGTGTCCTGCCATCCGAGAGGAGCGTCCGGCAATCCGGCGAGATGTTCAAGCTTCTCGCGGATCACCCGCAAGGCCGCCAGCCGCGGCAAGGCGGTGAGATGGCGCTGAATCTCCTCGATACGGGCCTGAGTCCTGCCGCGCTCGGCGATCGCTTCGTCATACTGGCCCTGGGCGCGATCCCTGCCTTGGACGAGTTGCACATATTCGGCGGCAAACGTGTCGATCTGCTCGCGCTCCGCCTTTAACGCGGCAAGCCCCGTCTTGAGCTCCTGCAACGCCCCGCTCCGGGCGCGATATTTGTAAAAGCCGTCGGCCTCGGTTCTCAGATCGATCAAGGCGCGGCTGAGGTCGGCAAGACCGGTGCTCGCCGAGAAAAGCAGCTGGCCGAGATCGCCCTTGCTGGCGAGAATGCTCTCGCCGCCGGCCTCGAGCGTGTCGTCGTCGAGCGAGAACATCATGCGATAGGCCTCGCGGTCGAGGCCGCCGAGCTCGCCCTGAAGCACCGTTTCGGCGATCGGACGATCATTGCCGTCCAGCAAACTCCTCTGCGGCCTCTTGATGCGGACCAGGTCACACGCGCCGTCGGCGGTGTCCAGAGAGGCGCCGATCCGCATCGCCGAGTAGGGATGGATGAAGCTGAACCGGCTGCGCGCCTCGATCCCGAAGAGCAGATCGAGAAAGGCGGCAAAGGCCGTCGATTTGCCGGCCTCGTTCGGTCCGTAGACAATGTGCAGATCCGGCTCGCCCGCGACCGGCCTGCCGAAATCGATGACGTGATCGGTGAACTTGCCATATCGGGTGATGTCGAGCGCGTTCAGGCGCATTATCCGACCTCCTCGGCGTCTGCCGCATGAAGGCGGGCGAGAACGTCGTCGGCGCCTTCCCTGACGAGATCGGCGATTGCGGCCCTGCCGGATGCTTCGTCCAAGCCGAGAATGGCCCTGCATTCCTGCGGCAGCTGGCTGCGCAGTTCTCCGGCAATTTTCTCGACCTCCGCCTGATAGGCATCGGACCGGATGACCTCCTCGTCGATCAGCGAGCGAAGCTCGGACACCGGATTGGCGGCGGAGCCGTTCGGCAGGCCCGGCGCGGAGCAGTCGACCTCGATTTTTTCCACCCAGCACCGTCCCACGACCGAGGCGCGATCTTTCGCTTCCTCCGTGAGAAGGTCGAGATCGCGCCGGATGCGCCACGCGAGCGGGGTGGTGCCGGACAGATGCAGGCGGGCGACCAGATGCGGGCAGATGGCAACCTCGCGCGCCCGTTCCATCGCGGCGGTCGTCGCGGCGACCAGATCCGGCCAACCGTCAATGCCCGTGACATCGACGCCGATACGCTCGAACTGAGCCAGGCTGGTCGTGCGCTCCTCGGTCCGGATCGATCGATCGTCCCCGATCGTCACCAGCGTCACGGACTTGGCTCCGGCTTCGTTGACGTCGCGGCCTTGGGGGATGCCGGGCATGACGATCGTGCAGCCGCCCTCGACGACGCTGCGCTTGTGGATATGGCCAAGCGCCCAATAACGGAAGCCTGCGGCCTGGAGATCGGCGATACTGCACGGCGCATAGGGATCGTGACCCGGAGCCCCGGCCAAACTCGTATGCATCATGCCGATGTTTACGGCCCCCTCGGTGGGCGCCTTGAATTGGGGAAGCAGGCTTTCCGGTGCGTGCGGTTTGGCGAAACTCAAGCCGTGGATGGTAACGGGGATGCCGCCTGCCGTCTCGATGGCATCGGCACGGCTGCCGAACACCTTCACCGAATTGGGGAATGTCAGCTCCTTCGTGATCTTCGACATCGCGTCGTGATTCCCGCGGATGACGAACACGCGAATGCCTGCCTCATCGAGCCGGCGGATTTGCTCGGCGAGGTAGCGGGCCGTCTTCATCGACGTCTGATCGCCGTCATGCAGGTCGCCCGCGAGCAACAAGGCATCGACCCGCTCGCTCAGGCACAGATCGATAAGCGCCGCGAACGCGTGCCGGGTCGCGTTTCCGATCAGCTCGGCAAGCTCGGGATCGCGAAGCGCCAGCGAGCGCATCGGCGAATTGAGGTGAATATCCGCTGCGTGGACAAAACGATAGACCAATGGTCGTGCCCCCAACCCTCCTTAGCGCGACGAATGCGCCCGAACCCCATTGGACCTGCATAAGGTGAGTCACTGGAAACACAAAACGTGAACCTGCCGCCCCTCGCTTTCTTGTTGATGAAGCGCCCAGCTTTGCGGCACACCGATACAGCCCATCGCTTGCCGGTCGTGGGCAGCGATAGGCTGGCGGTGAGGGGTGGTCGGATTGCGGATTGCGGTTCGGCAGCCGCTTGTCGGTATCGCCGATGGTAAACGTCGCAAGCTTCATCGAGACGCGACGCGTTTCACCCAGAGCCCCACAGCCTGCGCCATCGTCTGCAAATGGTCGGCTGCGGAGTAGCCGGAGACGCTCTTGCGCGGCTTCAGATCATGGTCGCCATCCTCGAACCACACAAGCTCGATGCGGTCCGATAGCTCGTAATCGTCGATCTCTTCGCGCGTGCCGAATGCGTCGCGGGTGCCCTGGCAGATCAGGGTAGGGGTCCTAAGGCCGATCAGATGCCCGGTCCTCAACTGTGCCGGCTTTCCCTGCTGATGGAACGGATAACCCAGGCAGAGCAGGCCGGCGATCTTCCCTTCGGCATAGAGATCGTCGGCAACCATCGAGGCGACGCGGCCACCCATGGATTTCCCGCCGATGATCACCGGGCCGGACGCGCCGAGCGCCTCGACCGCGGCAAGATATTCGGGTTTTAGACTCTCCGCCCTCGGCGGGGGCTTGCGCTGCCCGCTTCGGCGAGCGGCCATATAGCCGAACTCGAAACGAGCGACACGCAGGCCCTCACCCGCCAATGCCTTCGCGATTGCGTTCAGCGACGCCGAATCCATCGGTGCTCCGGCCCCATGGGCGAGGAGTATGGTCGCGACGCCATCTTTCGGACCGTCGAAGAGAAAGGTCATTTCATAGCCCGCTTGGTTCAGGCGAAAGCGTCTGCGCTCCCGAGTGGCTCCGCGGATCATTCCTGAAAGGAGCCGACGGCACAATTGCCTTCGACGCAACGCCGTCCGGTCGGCGCCGCTCGCTTCCGCCGCAAGGTCGATCGCGCGCAATTAAAAATAGCCGCCGCGGGACGGCTTCGGACTACCTTGGCGAAACGCGGCCAAGCGAACGGCCGTCCAGCTGATACACTCGGCGTCAATCGTCCGGACAGATTGATTCGAGAGACCAACCAACGCATAGCCGCAGAGGAAGCGATGAACGACCTTCTACCCGAAATCCAAAAGCTCACCGATAGCCTATGGGTGAAATTGGGGAACTTCTACTCCATCTGGACTTTCTACCAGATCGTCATCATCGCCCTTTGCTACCTGGCGGCGCTCGGCGCCGCTGCCGTCCTCGAACCGCCGCTCGAGGCGCGTCTCCGAACGATCGAGCGACAGCCGCAGCTCATGCGATTCCTCGTCGTGCTGCTGCGGCGGCTGCAATGGTTCTTCTTTCCGGCGCTTCTCTGGGGCAGCGCAGTCTTTATCCGCGCGGTGACGTGGCCGAGCCGCAGCTACTTCGTCGGCATGGCCGCAAGTCTTGCGATCGCCTGGGTCACGGTCAGCGTCCTGTCGCGGATCATCCGCAATCGCTCGCTGGCCCGGATGGTCGAGATTTCGGTCTGGTTCGTCGCTGCGCTCTACATCACCGGCTGGCTCAATCCGGCCATCAATTTCCTGGATTGGGCGGCGGTCTCGATCGGCGAGGTTCGCATCTCGCTCTACACGCTGCTGAAGGGGCTGATTGTCCTCTTCCTTCTGCTCTGGCTCGGCAAGATCCTCGGCGATTTCATCGAGCGGAAGGCCAAGGGCAACGATCTGCTCAGTCCGAGCATGCAGGTGCTGCTGGGCAAGCTGGCCAAGACGCTGTTCTTCCTCGTCGCCGCGGCGGCCGGTCTCTCCGCGGCGGGGCTCGACCTGACCGTTCTGACGGTGTTTTCCGGCGCCTTCGGTCTGGGTCTCGGCTTCGGCCTGCAGAAAGTGATGTCGAACCTGGCCAGCGGCTTCATCATGCTGATGGATCGTTCGGTGAAACCCGGCGACGTCATCGAGCTCGGCGGCACCTTCGGCTGGATCACCTCCATTCGCGCGCGCTATGTCTCGGTGGTCACGCGCGACGGCACGGAATATCTGATCCCCAACGAGCACTTCATCACCGAGCGCGTCGTCAACTGGTCCTACTCCAACAAAAAGATCCGGCTGGAGGTTCAATTCGGCGTGGACTATGCCAGCGATCCGCATCTGGTCCGCAAGGTCGTGGCGGCGGCGGTCCGCGGCATCCCGCGTGTCCTCGATGAGCCGCCCCCGCTCTGCCATCTCGTTGCGTTCGGCGATTCCTCGCTCGACTTCGTGGTCCGCTTCTGGATCTTCGATCCCGAAGGAGGCGTCACCAACATCAAGGGCGCAGCGCTCCTGGCCATCTGGGACGTGCTGAAGCTCAACAACATCGCAATCCCTTATCCGCACGTCACCCTCATGCGCCGGGCGGCCAATCTGGACCGCGCGGGCGAGCATCCGGCGGCCGAACGGGCATCTATCGACGACCGCTCTCATTGAACGAGCGCCGGAGGTCCTCGATGAACACGTCGACATGGTCCGGCAAGCGACGCCTGGCGAGCGTCACGACGCCGATCCGCCTTTGCATCACCGGAGCAAGCAGCGGCCTCGTGACCACGCGCGCGCCTCGGATCATCGTCAACGTCAGAGCGGGGAGCGCCGAAATGCCGAGCCCTGCCTCGACCAGCGCGGCGGCCGAAGGGATCTGCTCCAACTCGTAAGCGGGCTCGACGAAGATCTCGCAATTGACGAAAGCCGCATCGGTCATTCTGCGCACGGATGAGTTTCTCGAAAGGCCGACGAACGGAAAAGGCGCAAGGTCCCGCCAGCTTACCTTCCGTTTCTTCGCCAGCGGGTGATCCGGCGCACAGACCAGATGCAGCACGTCCGCGCCCAGCTCCTCGAACCGGCATTCGCCCAGCCTCGCCGGCCGGATGGTCAGCGCCAGATCGGCAATGCCGTTTTCGACGTCGGCAATGGCCCGCTCATGAAGCAGATCGTGGACATTGATCTCGATCTCCGGGAAGTCCTCGCCGAAGCGGCGGATTGCCGAGGGCAGGATTGCGCAGGCGACCGACGGCAAGCCGGCAATGGTGATCCGTCCGCGCTTGCCTCTGCCCATTCGGCCGATGCTCTCCAGCCCCTGCCGGAAATCGCGGACCATCTCACGGGCGATCGCCACCGTATGACGGCCTTCGCTGGTCAGCGTGACCGAGCGCGTGGTCCGCTCGAAGAGCGGGAAGCCGAGCTCCAGTTCCGCGCGGCGGATGGTTTCGCTGAGCGAAGGCTGCGAGACGCCGATCGCCGCGGCCGCTTCGCTGAAGGTTGGCGCGTCGGCGGCGGCCACGAGAATTTCCAGTTGCCGAATTGTGAGGAGCATAGGCGCACCTTATGAATTTACAGGCATCCATTATTTTACACGATATAACCGATCGGGTAAATTTCGCCTTGGGAGAAATGCGTTCGAGGTTGCTTTGAGTCGCGCTTTTATCGGATGCGGGGCCGGATTTGCCGGAGATCGTACGGACGCCGCAGGGCCGGTCGTCCGCGCGCTCGCCGAGCGGGACGGCCCGCGCTATCTCATCTTCGAAACATTGGCCGAGCGGACGCTCGCGCTGGCGCAGGTGGAGCGCCGCAGCAATCGCGGCCCCGGCTACAGTCCTGCGCTGGAGCGGTTCGTCAGCCCCGTGCTGCGCGATTGCGTCGCCGCCGGGATAAGGATCGTCAGCAATTTCGGCGCGGCAAATCCGCGGGCCGCGGCGGAGCGCATCGCCGGCCTTGCGCAAGAGTTGGGCTGCCCTTCGATCCGCGTGGCGATCGTCGACGGCGACGAGCTGACCGCTCGTCTGACGCCGGCCGAATTCGCCGAGCGCGAGACCGGCGGGCGCATTCTCGCCGCGCATCCGCCGATCGTCGTCGCGAATGCTTACATGGGCGCCGAGCCGATCGCGCAGGCGCTGCGCGAGGGCGCGGACGTCGTCGTCACCGGCCGTGTCGCCGACCCCGCCCTGGTTCTCGGCCCATTGCTGCACACTTTTGACTGGCGCCTAGACGATCTCGACCGGATCGCCGCCGGAACGCTGGCCGGACATCTGCTCGAATGCGGCTCGCAGATCACCGGCGGCTATTTCGCCGACCCGGGCTTCAAGGATGTGCCGGGGATGGACGACCTCGGCTATCCGATCGCCGAGGTCGAGGAGAGCGGCGCTTTCGTCATCACCAAGCCGGACGGCACGGGCGGCCTCGTCGACCGGCGCACCGTCACCGAGCAGATCCTCTACGAAATCCACGATCCCGCCGCCTATCTCACGCCTGACGTCGTGCTCGACATCACCCAGGTCGAAATCGAGCCGAGCCGGCGAAAACCGGATTCGGGTGAGCGGCGCGAAGGGCAGGCCGAGACCGCCGACGCTCAAGGCGACGGTCTGCATCGATGGCGGCTTTCTCGCGGAGGCGGAAATCTCCTATGCTGGTCCGAATGCGGCGGCGCGTGCCAGGCTCGCCATCGGGACGATCAAGGCGCGGATGGTACGACGCGCACCAGGCGTTCCCATCCGCGCCGATGCCATCGGCGTGATGAGCGTCCATGCCGATCTCGGCGGAACCGCCGCCGCGGCAGCCTGGGAGCATCCCCCGCAGGACATCCGCGTGCGCTTTGCCGCCCAGTTCGCCGATGCGGACAGCGCCGAGATCCTGCTCGGCGAGGTCGAGGCGCTCTATTGCGCGGGTCCCGCAGGCGGCGCCGGGCTCCGGCGTCACTTCACGCCGCGCCTCATCAGCGCGTCCTGCCTGATTGAGCGCGATCTCGTTGTGCCGAAGGTCTCGTTCGTCGGAGGGGCACCATGAGCGGGCTTGTCGAGATCCAACTCCACCGCATCGCCCATGCCCGATCCGGCGATAAGGGCAACCGGCTCAATATCGCGCTGATCTGTGCCTCGCCGGAATATTATCGGTCCATCGCCGAGCAGATCACCGAGGAACGCGTCGCCGCGATCTTCGCCAGCCGCCATCCGACGCGCATCGTGCGTTACGATCTACCGACGTTCGCCGCCTTCAATTTCGTACTCGACGACGTGCTGGAGGGCGGCGTCAATTCCAGCCTCGGGCTGGACGGACATGGCAAGAGCCTGTCCTTTCTGCTGCTCGCCGCGCCGATCTGGATCGCGCGCGATCTCCTGCCGTCCGGCTCGCTCGCCGACGGAGCTGCGGAGGCGATCGCCAATAACCAAACCTAGTTAAAATAACGGAGGAAACACCATGCTCAAGACGCGTTATCTCGGACTATTCGCGCTGGCGCTCGCCGCCGCAACACCGTCGCACGCGCAGGAGAAACTGCTGATCGGCTCGACCAGCGCCTCGTCCTCGCATTACGGCTATTTCGTCGCCGTCTCGCAGCTCATCAATCAGAAGGTCAAGGGCGTCGATGCATCCGTGGTGGAGACCGGCGCCACCGTCGACAATCTGCGCCGTCTCGCCCGCAAGCAGGTCGATCTCGGCCTCGTCACCACCAATACCGGCTTCCAGCCTATAAGGGCACGGGCGATTTTGCCGGCAAGCCGGTCGATACGCGGCTGCTCTGGGTCTATGTCGCCGCGCCGCAGAACGTCATCGCGCGAGCCGATTCCGGCGTGACCAAGCTGGACGACCTGAACGGCAAGAAGTTCAATCCGGGCCTGCGCGGTTCCTCGACCGAGAAGACCACCGAGGCGGTGTTCAAGCTGCTCGGCATCGATATCGACGCCGTCCGCGGCTCCACGACCGACATCGTCGATGCGATCAAGGACAACCGCGCCATCGGCTACGTGAAGAGCGGCGCCGGCAACAAGCTTGACGGATCGAGCATGGACATCGCCACCTTCACCAAGCTTAACGTGCTCTCGCTGACGCCCGAGCAGGCCGGCAAGATCCGCGACGGACTTCCCGAGCTCGGCATCGTCGACGTGCCGGCGGGCGCGGGCGACGGCATTCCGGCCTACACCACCTGGAGCTTCGGCGTCGCCGTCCATGCGCAGCCCGATCTGGACGAGAACACCGCCTATCAGATCACCAAGGCAGTGATGGAGGACCAGACCGTCCAGGCCAACGCCATGGCCGAGCTGAAGGGCGCGAACCTTGCCGAGACGACGCTGAAATACGGCTCGGTGCCTCTGCATCCGGGCGCGGCGAAATATTTCCGCGAAAAGGGCTACGAGATCCCTGCGGCGCTGCAGCCGAAATGAGCGGCGCTCGCGAGGCTTAGGAAGCCTTCTCGTCATCCCGGCGCAGGCGTGGATCCAGTACACAAATATCTCTGCAGGGTACTGGATGCCCGCTTTCGCGGGAATGACGGTGGGAAACCGAATTGAAGTAAGCGATGTCCTGCGCCGAGGCGATGATAGTCCGGGATTTGAAAGATGACCGCCGAAATCAATGAGGAAGGCCGGTCGGTTTCGACGCTGACGGGCCCGCGCGAGATCGCGACGCGCATCCTGTGCGTGTCGCTGGGCCTGTTCGTGCTCTATACGGCGGCGTTCGGCCAGTTCGACAGCCTCATGCAGCGCTCGATCTTCACCGCATTCACCGTGACGATCACCGTCCTGCTTTATCCGCTGCGTTTCGGCGCTGCGGCGCGGGCAATAGGGGTCGCCATCGATGCGCTGCTGATCGGCGCGGCGGCGGCGGCCTGCCTCTACGTCGCCGTCCGCCATGACAGCATCATGGTCAGCCTGCCAACTGCGGAAACGCATGATATGCTGCTCACCGCAGGGCTCGTCATCGCGGTCCTCGAAGCCTCGCGCCGCGCGGTCGGCCCGGTGTTTCCCGGCCTCGTCCTCATCGGCATCGCCTATGCCTTCTTCGGCCAGTATCTCACCGGCCCGCTCGCCCACCGCGGCTTCGACGCCGCCTTCATAACCGAGACGCTGCTGCTCGGCGATCTCGGTATCTGGGGCCTCCTGACCGGCGTCGCCGGCACCACGATCGCCGCCTTCGTGCTGTTCGGCAGCACATTGCTGTTTACCGGCGCCGGGCAGACCTTCATGGACCTGGCGGTGCGTCTTGGCGGACGCAGCCGCGGCGGTGCGGCCAAGATCGCCACCATCGCCTCAAGCCTGTTCGGCACCATCAGCGGCAGCGCCGTCGCGAATGTCGCAACCACCGGCAATTTCACCATCCCGATGATGCAGCGGCTCGGCTATCCCAGCGCCTTCGCCGCAGCCGTCGAGGCGGTCGCGTCCACCGGCGGCCAGATCGCGCCGCCGATCATGGGCGCGGCCGCCTTCGTCATGGCCGAGATCGTCGGTGTCAGCTACGCCGATATCATGGTCGCCGCGATCCTGCCCGCATTTCTGTTCTATCTCGGCGTGTTCCTGACGATTCATGTCGTGGCGATCCGCACCAATCTGCCACTCGTGCCCGAGGCCGAAATGCCTCGCTGGGCATCGGTGCTGACATTCGCGCGGCTGCTGCCGATCATGGCGGCGTTCGCGGGACTGCTGAGCGGCATCTTCACCGGGCGCTCCGTTCAGACCGCCGCGTTCTGGGGCATCATGAGCCTGTTCCTGGCTCATCTACTGCTGCGCGTCCGCTCCCTCGGCGATCTGCGCGATACGCTGCGGCTGATCGTCGATGCACTCGACGGTGCCGCCCGCAGCCTCGTGCTGATCGGCATTTTGCTGATCGGGGCGCAGATCCTGGTCTCGCTGATCAATCTGACGGGCGTCGGGATCGCGCTTTCATCCTATCTCGCCAGCGCAGCGGGATCCTCGACCTTCCTGCTGGCTCTGCTGGTCGGCATCATCTGCATCATCCTCGGCATGGGCATTCCGACCACGGCCGCGTATGTGCTCGTCGCGTCCGTTCTGGCTCCGGCGCTGACGCAAGCCGGCATGTCGCCGATCTCTGCCCACATGTTCGTCTTCTATTTCGCCACGATTTCGGTGATCACGCCGCCGGTCTGCATTGCCGTCTTCGTGGCGTCCGGCATCGCCAAGACGGCTTGGCTGCCGACTGCGTTCCAAGCTTGCAGACTGGGCGCGGTCACGTTCGTCGTGCCCTTCCTGTTCCTGATCTACCCGGGGATGCTGGCCGGGGGCACATGGCTGCAGATCGCAGACGCAGCGGTCTCCGGCATTGTCTTCACCGGCGCGTTCGCTATGCTGTTCGGAGGAGCACGAATGACCGGCTGGCGGGCCATGGACCTGTTGGCGCCTGTCGCCATCGCGGCGCTTGCGATCGTTCCCAATCGCATGGGCCTTGCCGCGGCAATCATCCTGGCCGCCGTCCTCGCGGTGAGTTGGAGCACGAAACCGAGCGGCGCGGAAAGCGGGCGAGCCTGATCGGCCTTCGACGGCCTGGCGAGCGCCCCGATCCGCTGCGACAGCGAAATTCCCCAGCTCCGCTCCCGGTGACGAATGCATGGTGGCGCGGCAGAGTGCAGCGCCGTATGTAGGAGGCAGGATCAGTATCGGAAGGATGTCTTAGCTATGGTGCGCGAGAAGATTTCGTCGGCGCTCAAGGACGCGATGAAGAGCAAGGACCAATCTGCGGTCTCGACCATCCGCATGATCAATGCCGCGATCAAGCAGAAGGATATCGATGTCGCCCGCCCTCGTGGCGACGAGGGCATCGCGGATGAAGAGGTACTCGGCCTGTTGCAGGGACTGATCAAGTCTCGGCGGGAGGCGATCGAGATGTTCAGGCAAGGCAATCGCGACGATCTGATTCAGAAGGAGAGCGCCGAGATCGCGGTGATCGAGCGGTTTCTGCCGCAGCAGCTTGGCGCTGAGCAGACGCAGGCCGCCGTTGAGGCCGCCATCGCCAAAACAGGCGCGACGAGCCCCAAGGACATGGGCAAGGTCATGGCGGCGCTGAAATCCGACTATGCCGGCCAGCTCGATATGAGCCGGGCGAGCGCGCTGGTGAAGCAGCGTCTGAGCGCGGCGTAGCCGGCATTGGGGTGCGGTGTGCGTGCTACGCGATCGCGCCCTCGCGACCGCCGGCGTGTGCGAGCGGTTGCCGGACGTCCGACGGTCACGCCTGCGCCGTCATCACCGGCAGCACCTTCGGCTATCTTATTTTTAGGACCAACTTGCCTCGGAAGTGCCTGCCTTCACTGATCCGCTGTGCCTCCACCGCCTCTTGCAGCGGGAATATTCGTGTCTCCGGCGCCCGCACGACGCCGGTGGCATACAGATGAAGGATTCGTTCCAGATGAGCGCGGCCGCGGCCGACCTCGGGGCGCAGCGATTGCACGTCGGGGCGTGGCGAGGGAGGCGCCTTGACACCCGACGCAATGAAGGCGGCTCGCCCGCCCGGCTTGATGACATCGAACGAGCGCATCGCGGTATCGCCGCCAACCGTCTCAAAGACGGCGTCGACGTCCTTCGCCACCTTGGTAAAGTCCTCCTTGGCGTAGTCGATCACCTGATCGGCGCCGAGGCTCTTCACGTAATCATGGTTCGCCGCGCTGGCCGTCGTGATGACGTGAGCGCCGATGTGCTTCGCAAGCTGGATTGCAAAGCTCGCCACGCCGCCGGCACCGCCCTGAATGAGAATGGTCTCACCGCGCTTCAGCTTGATCGTGTCCTCGATGGAAACCAGTGCTGTCAGGCCGGTGAGGGCGAGGGCGGCGGCGTCGATGTGCGTGATGCCGTCAGGTTTGCCGGCCAGGATCGCCGCATCTTCCGCAACCTTTTCCGCGTAGGTCCCTTCATGTCCGGGCGCGAGAACGCCGAACACGGCGTCGCCGACGTTGAAATCGCTGACGCCGCTTCCGCAGAACGCGACAACTCCGGAGAAGTCCCGGCCTAGCACGTAGGGGAAACTGGGCAAGGTCCTATACGAGCCTTGGCGGACTTTCGTGTCGGCGCCGTTTACGCTCGCAGCGTGGATATCGACGATCACCTGGTCCGGCGTGGCGACCGGATCGGGCAGATCGCCGTAACGCAAGACATCGAGACCGCCGTGGCGATCCATGATGATGGCCTTCATGGGTGTAGCTCCGATGAGTTGGTGGCGAGCGACGTTGCGCGGGCTCCGCCGCATTTGGGGCAATCGCGGTCCACAGTGACACCGCCGTGAGGGGAGAGGCAACTCGAAACGGGTCCGCCGGTCGTTTCATCCTGGGCGCGCGACGCTCTGCATGCCGGTCGCGCCGACGCATGGAAGAGCCTGCGGCGGCAATCGCTGACGGCAATCCTGCTTTTCCCGCACAGGTCGGAAGAACGATGGATCAGGCACGCCGAAGAATGGGCTGGGGCGAATGCGATCGAACGACGTCTCACGCGCGTCTGGTCGCTATTTATCCTCGATCACCAGCCGGGACAGGTCGCTTGCCGCGCGCCGCATTCTCTCGATATGCGGGAGCGCGACATCGAGCGTCAATCTCTGGACGGGGGCATGAAACGATAGCGTCGACAGCAGCCGCCCCTGATCGTCGTTGATCGGAACCGCAAGCGCAATCATGCCGTCCATGAATTCCTCGTCGTCGCGGGAATAGCCATGCGCGCGGGTCCACTCGATCTCCTCGCGCAGCTTTACGGGATCGGTCAGCGTTTTCGCGGTGTACTGCTCGAATTTGGTGGCGCCGAGGTAACGGGCCAGATGGGCGTTGTTGAGCGTCGACAGATACATCTTGCCGCTGGCCGTGCAGTAAAACGGGACGTGCGTTCCGACCGGAAGCTGGATGCGCAGCGGCCATTTCGTCTCGACGCGATCGAGGTAGACCATCGCCTCGCGATCGGGGACCGAGATGTTGCAGGTTTCGCCGATTTCCTCCGCAAGCGCCTTCAGCACCGCAAGCCGGGCGGTCCGAACGCGAAGCGACGACAGGACATTCGTGGAAAGTCTGCGCAGGCGGCGGCCGGGCGTATAGGATCGCCCATCCACCTCGCGCTGCAGGAAGCCCGCAGCCTCCAGCGTCGAGAACAGCCGATGGATCGTCGGCTTCGGCAGCCCTATCGAGGCGTTGACCTCGGTCGGCGTAACCGGAACGCCTGAGCGGGCAACCTCCTCCAATACGAGCAGAAGTCGCAGGCTCGGCGGCAGAGTTTGACTGTCTTCGGCTGTCTCAGTTGCGCTCAAAATCGTTTCCCATTTCGATATCCGTTCGGCTCGGCCTTTGGCCGGCTCCGGTCACACGCCGCGCCATCTGCGTAGGAGGCAGCCCTCGCCGAAGCCAGTTGCAGCCTAACGTTTCGGCAAGAGCATGGTGGACAGGTCCGGCACCAACGCAACAATGAGCCAGACGGCAATCAATGCGGCCAGATACGCCATTGTATATCGAAGCAGGCGGAAATAGGGAACGCCTGTCACGCCGCTGGCGACATAGAGGTTGAGGCCGTACGGCGGGGTGATGAAGCCGATCGACGCACCGACCAGGAAGATAACGGCGAAGTGGATCGGATCGACGCCGATGCCGGACGCGATCGGCGCCAGGATCGGCGCAAGAATGATGGTCACGGGCAGGCTTTCCAGGATCATGCCCGCGACGAAGACGATGCCCATCGCGGTGAGCAGCACGGCATAATAGCCGCCCATGCCGGTCACGAAATCGCCGATGATCTGCTGCGCCCCGAGCAGGGAGAGGATCTGCTGCATGACGACCGAGACGGCGATCAGCGGCGCGAGAATGCCGGTGATCTGCGCCGAGCGCATGGTGATCGATGGGATCTCGGTGAGCTTGAACCCTTCGACGACCAGCATTTCGCGGTAGCTTTTCTCCGTTACCGGACGGTTTTGCTCCTGCGATCCCATCAGCCGGTAGAGCGGAAGCGAGATCAGCCCGACGATGATGCAGAACCCGACGGTTACGCCTGCGGCCTCGGTCGGCGAGAACTTGCCGGTGTAGATGCCCCAGAGCACCAGACCGATGGCGAAGAAGCCGAGCCACGCGCCGAATGCCGTTTTCAGCACGCGGTTGAGCTGCAACGGGATCAGATGGCCCCAGCCGTTGATGCTGCACACGATCCAGCAGGCGATCTGCATGGCGATCACCATCATCGCGCCCGGTATGATGCCCGCGACGAACAGGTCCGAGATCGGCAGGTTCATGAGGAAGCCGTAGACGATGAAGATGATCGACGGGGGGATGATGATGCCGACCGTGCCGCCGGCGGCAGCCGTGGCGGCGGAGAAGCGCTCATCATAGCCGCCCTTGACCATTTCGGGATGCAGCATCGAGCCGATCGTCGCCGTGGTGGCCGAGTTCGAGCCGGAGATCGCCGCGAACAGGCCGCACGCCCCGATCGCCGCCATGGCGAGCCCGCCGCGCAACCAGCCGAGGCAGGCATAGGCGAAATCGGAAAGCCGCCGGGCAATGCCCGCACGGTTGATCAGGTCGCCGGTCAGGATGAAAAGCGGCATGGCGAGCAGCGCGAAACCATCGGTAAAGACGTCCGACAGGGCGGCGCCGATATTGTCCAGCGTCATGCCGAGCACGAAGCTGCATCCGATGACCCAGTACCCGATCACCAGAAAGACCGGTACGCCAAACGTGAACAGGACCGTCACACCGAGCGAAATCAGGGTAATCCAGTTTGCGTCTGTCATGTCATGGGTCCTCAATCGGCGCCGATTACGGCCTGCTCTACGACAGGCGCGCCTGACCGGTACCTGGCGAAATCCTCGATGAGATTTTCAAGAACGCGAGCGGCGAGAATGATGAAGCTCAGCGGTACGGTGGCGAGGAACCACCATTGCAGGACATCGTCAGTACCCAGCATGATCTGGAAATTCGCCGCGGCGTTTGCGGTCACGCGGGTGGAGGTGACGACGACGACCCAGCAGAACACCAGCCAGAGAACCGCATCCATGCACAGGCAGATAAGCTGACCGAGCCTGGGCAGATTGGCGCGCAGCTCGGAGAACGCCAGATGCGTCCGCAGTCTGACGTTATACGAGCAGCCGAACCATGTCATGATCAGGAACAGGAACGGGCGGCAGCGTCGTCGACCATGGTGCTTGCTGAGAAAGCAGGAAGCGCCGGAAGACCTCGACGAAGATCACTCCGGCGATGATCAGATAGCTGTAGACCATGACGGTGCGCTCGAAATGCCTGTCGAGGAACGGGACCAGGCGGTAAATCGCCAGGACAAGCACAGCACCGAGCAGGGTCGCGGCAAGGCCGACAAGCCAGGCTCCTTCCACGCCAAGCGCCTGGGAGATCGCCCAGGCATCGTTGGTGAAAAGCGCGCGGATGATCGCGCCCGCTTCGGCGAAAAGGGACGCCATGACAGTCCTCCCGTGGAACAATCGGAGCCGGTAGGATCCGGCTTTTATTGTGTCGCTTGTAACAGGCGGCCCCTTGGATGCAAAGGAGCCGCCCCTCGTCCCAAGACCCGCGCGTCAGGCCGAACGCCACCAGCGGCGCGGCTCGACATTCTCCGCCTTCATGTCGGCGGGGATTTCGCGGGCGATCTTGTAGATCTCCTGGTAGGTGTCGATGCCGCCGGCCCAGTTGTTGAGACGCTCGCGCCACTGCGCCCACGGCTCCGGCTTGAATTCCGGCGAGCACATTTCCTCGGCCATCTTGATCTGGTCCGCAGGCAGAATAGCCGGACGGACATTGTTCTCGGCGAAGATCGTGCCGGGAAGCTGCGGATTGGAATAGCCGACCGTGTTGACGAGCGCGGCCTCGTTGGCGGCCTGGACATGGACCTGGGCGAGATAGGCCGATTCCATGATCGCGTCCTGCAAATGCGCGTCCATCGCGTCGAAGACCTTGGACGACATGGAGGTATGCTCCGTGCCGCAGAAGAATTTCAGATCCACCGACTGCGAAACGACCGGGGCCATATTGGCGTAGGCCACGGCGGACGCCCAGGTTTCGGCGCCGTCGATGAGACCCTGCTTCAGGCCGTCGAGCGTTTCTTCCCAGGCAATCGGAACCGGGTTCAGTTTGAGCAGCTCCATGGCGATGCGGCCGAGCTGCGTGCCGGTCACGCGGTTCTTCGTGCCGAAGAGCTGCTCCAGCTTGGTGACGACCGGCTTGTCCTTCCAGCCGAGGCCGAGCTGAATGCCGCGCAAGCTCGGCAGTGCGAGAACAGGAATTTCAGGCCGTGGCGCTTCTCAAGCGGATCGCGGAGGATCTTCTGGCTGTCCGGATGGTAAAGGAAATAATACTGCGAGGCGCGGCTCGGGAACATGTAGGCGTAGTCGAGCACGTTCAGATAGGGTGCGCCGCCTGCGGAGTTTTGCGTCGAAGCCGCATAGAGGTCGACGATGCCGAGCTGGGTTTTTTCGACGCAGCTGAGCTGGCCGCAGATCTGGTTGTCGCCGATGAATTCGACGCGGATTTCGCCGTCCGTGCGCTCTTCCAGGTCACGCGCGAATTCAAGGCAGCCAGCGCGTTCGATCAGCAGATTGCGCGCATTGAAGCCCGACGCGCCGAACTTCAGCGTGTGCTTGGCCTCTTTGCCGAAGCGCTTCTTGTAGGTGGTCTCAGCGGCCTTCGCCAGCGAGGTCAGGCTGACGACGCCTGCCATGCCGGAGGCGGCGAACAAGGTTGAGCTACAGGCCGTACTGGCCGGCGAGCTTGAGCAGATTGCGGCGCGAAATACCGCCGAGCTTATTTGAAACTTTCATTATTTCCTCCCATGACTCATTAAAATGAGACTTGCAGTATCAAAAAAAGCACAATAGGCTTTCGTTCACAAGCAAGAAAAATCCGGCATTGCGGAGAGTCTAGGTGAGATGGACGCGTTGGACGCCAACTATATTATCGTGGGCGCGGGATCGGCAGGCTGCGTGCTCGCCAATCGCCTGAGCGCGGATCCGTCCGTCCGCGTCGTGCTGATGGAGGCTGGCGGGCGCGACACCAATCCGTGGATTCACATCCCCGTCGGCTACTTCAAGACCATGCACAATCCGAGCGTGGACTGGTGCTACAAGACCGAGCCGGATCCCGGATTGAATGGCCGTAGCGATCGAATGGCCGCGCGGCAAGGTGCTCGGCGGATCGTCCTCGCTGAACGGCCTGCTCTATGTTCGCGGCCAGCCGCAGGACTACGACCGCTGGCGGCAGATGGGCAATGTCGGCTGGGGCTGGGACGACGTTCTGCCCTATTTCAAGCGCGTCGGAGGATCAGGAGCGCGGCGCGGACGACTACCATGGCGTCGGCGGCCCGCTGACGGTCTCGAATATGCGGCTGCAGCGACCGATCTGCGATGCCTGGGTCGCGGCGGCGCAGAGCGCCGGCTACAAGTTCAATCCCGATTATAACGGCGCGGACCAGGAAGGCGTCGGCTATTTTCAGCTCACCACGCGCAACGGACGGCGCTGTTCGGCGGCCGTCGGCTATCTCAATCCGGTCAAGCAGCGCGACAATCTCAAGATCGTCACCCGCGCTCATGTTTCCCGCATAGCGGTGGAGAATCGCCGGGCGCGTCGGCGTTCACTATATCGACGCCGCCGGGCGCGAGCATTTCATCCGTGCACGGGAAGAGGTCATCCTGGCCTCCGGCGCCATCGGTTCGCCGCAGATCCTGATGCTGTCCGGGATCGGCGAGGCCGCGCATCTCCAGGAGCACGGCATCGAGGTTCACGCCGATCTGGCCGGCGTCGGAAAGAATTTGCAGGATCATTTGCAGGCGCGGCTGGTCTATAAATGCAATGAGCCGACGCTGAACGACGAAGTCCGCAGCCTTACCAATAAGGCGCGGATCGGGCTCAAATATCTGCTTTTCCGCTCCGGACCGATGACGATGGCCGCCAGTCTGGCGACGGGTTTCGTCAAGACACGGCCCGAAGTCGAAACGCCGGACATCCAGTTTCACATCCAGCCATGGTCGGCGAACAGTCCGGGCGAGGGCGTCCATCCCGTTCTCCGCCTTCACCATGTCGGTCTGCCAGCTTCGGCCCGAAAGCCGCGGCGAGATCCGGCTGAGCGGATGCGGATTCGCGGACCTATCCGAAGATCCATCCGAACTATCTCGCAACGCTGAACGATCAACGCACGGTCGTCGATGGGGTGAAGATCTCGCGCAGGATCGCCGAGTACGCGCCGCTGAAGGGCAAGATCTCCGAGGAGTACAAGCCCGGCACCGACCTTCAATCGCGACGAGGAACTGCTGGGCTGGGTCCGCAACAGCGCCACGACGATCTTCCATCCCTCGGGCACCTGCAAAATGGGGACGGACAGCCTCGCCGTCGTCGATGCGCGATTATGCGTTCACGGCGTATCGGCCTTGCGTGTCGTCGATTGCTCGATCATGCCCGAGATCGTCTCGGGCAACACCAATGCGCCTGCGATCATGATCGGCGAAAAGGCGAGCGACATGATTCTGGAAGACCGCCGCCGGCGCAACGCCGCCTGACCGCACGAGCCGGAGCGGGCGGCAATCGCTGCATAGGACAACATTCAGCATAGGAACCGAACCGATGAAAATGACGACCGAGGAGGCTTTCGTCAAAGTCCTGCAGATGCACGGCATACGCCACGCATTCGGCATCATCGGCTCGGCCATGATGCCGGTTTCGGACCTGTTTCCCGCCGCGGGCATCAAATTCTGGGACTGCGCCCATGAGACCAATGCCGCCCTGATCTGCGACGGCTACAGCCGCAGGCCCGCTCGCAAAGAGTATCAGGGCCGGGGAACGCCATGACACAGACACTGTTCGTGGCCTCAGGCGTCGTCCTGATGGCGGCCATACTTCAGACCGGGATCGGCTTCGGTTTTGCAATCGTCGCCACGCCGCTTCTCAGTCTGGTCTACCCGCCGCAGATCGCGATCCACATCAACATCACCCTGTCGCTGATGATTTCGGTCATCATGCTGCCGATTCTGGCGCGGTCTGTCGATTGGGGCATGCTCGGTCGGCTGGCCCTGGGGAGTGTCGCGGGCGCGCCGGTCGGTCTGATCTTTTATGTGTTCGCCGACGCATCGCTGATGAAATTGGCGATTGGCATCTTTATCCTGTGCGTGACCGCCCTCATCGCCTTCCACTTCGATATCCGGCAGAACAGGCGAAACGAATATCTCGCAGGGATCCTCTCCGGCGCTTTCACGTCGAGCATCGGCATGCCGGGACCTCCGCTGCTCATCTATTTCGCCGCCTCCAAGGCGGACAAGGACACGTTACGCGCGACGACCTTGACCTTCTTCCTGTTCGTGTTTGCGATCAGCCTTGGATTGCAGCTTTTCGCGGAGCCGGTCGAGGCCTCCGTCTGGGTCGACAATCTGGTGCTGATACCGATCACACTCGTCGGCATGGTGCTTGGCCAGATCTTGTTCCGCTATCTGAGCCAGGAGGCCGTACGCGCCGCCGCGCTCGCGCTTCTGGCCGGAACGGGGATCGCGCTTCTCGTTTCCACGGGGATCTAGCCCGGAAAATTCACGGTGGTTTGGCGGGTGTAGCTCAAGCCTTTGAGATGGCTTAGGATTTGGTTGCTAAAGCCGATCCGCGCCATTTTCGCAGGGAGCCCACCCGCCATGATCGATCCTATGCTGCCGTTGCCTGGTCTGTCACCGGTTTTTGGCAAACCGGTCGTGGCGCGTTTTGACGGTGGGGCTTTGTCGTCGGACGCAGGCGTTTTGGTTTTGCGAGAGGTCGAGCAACGCCTTGACGTGGCCGAACGTCTGGCGGGCTGCATCGCGGATCCACGGGCACAAAATCAGGTCGTCCACGGCCTCGCCGATATGATCCGGTTCCGCATGCTGATGATCTCCGCCGGCTATGAGGACGGCAACGATGCATCGCGCTTACGATCTGATCCGGCGTTCAAGCTGGCGCAGGGCGCGCTGCCATCCGGCGCAGATCTTGCCTCGCAGCCCACACTCTCGCGCCTGGAGAACCTGCCTGATCGCCGTTCGCTGCTGCGCATGGGGCAGGCGCTGGTTGATCTCTACTGCGCCTCCTTCCGGCGGGTGCCCAACAGCATCGTGCTGGATATCGACGATACGTTCGATGCCGCATATGGCGGCCAGCAATTACGCTTGTTCAATGCTCATCACGACGAATATGGCTTCCAGCCAATGGTCGTGTTTGACGGTGATGGGCGGTTCGTGACCGCCATGCTGCGTCCGGCCAAGCGCCCCAAAGGCACCGAGATCGGCGCGTTCCTGCGCCGTCTGCTCCGTGCGATCCGCGCCAACTCCCCCCCCCAGCCATTATTGCTGTCCCGAGGTGATCGACGTCTGCCGGGCGAGGGGGCTTGACTTCATCCTCGGCGTCGCGCCGACCACGACCTTGCGCCGCCATATCGAAGAGTTGGAAGCCAGCACCAAAGCCCGTTTCGAGGCCGGAGCGAAGACGGCCAAGCTGCGCCGCTTCAAGGACTTCTTCGATGGCGCAAAGAGCTGGAGCCGGGTCGAACGCATCATCGCGCGGGTCGAAGCCGGCGAGCAAGGCACCGATACCCGCTTCATCGTCACCAATCTCGCCGGCGGCCGGGCCAAGGCGCTCTACGAAGACCTCTACTGCCGACGCGGCATAGCCGAGAACCATATCAAATCCTGGAAGACCCATCTCGCCGCCGATCGCACGTCATGCTCAAAAGCGACCGCCAACCAGTTCCGCCTGTTCCTGCATGCGGGCGCTTATTGGCTGATGTGGCGGCTGCGCGCCATGATGCCGAAACGCTCGATCTGGCGCGTTGCGCAGTTCGATACTCTGCGCCTACGTCTGATCAAGGTCGCCGCCCGGGTGGTCGAGATGAAAACCCAGATCCGGCTGCACCTGCCGACCGCCTGTCCCTACCAACCCATTTTGAGGGCCGTCCTTGGCCGGCTGCCGCGGCTCGTCACCTGAACGCCGGGGCGCCGATGCCCCCGAACGAGCCCACCCCTTTAACCGCAAAAAACGCCTTGCCGGCCGCCAATCTCAAGCGGGATGCATCCGCGCGCCGGTAATCTGCCAAGATGCACATGAGCACTTCGGACACGTTGAGCTGGCTTGCTCATCCGCACTCAGCTGGATCGGGCTAGTGTCCTGATTCAGAAGTTCCTATCCAGCTGAGGCATGCACATCGAGGGTGCGGCGGCAAAAGCGCTCGATGCTTGCCAGTATATCATCGGCGGACTTGGTCCATCGTAGCGGCTTCGGATTTGCGTTCTGCTGACGGATGAAGGCCTCGATCGCCGCGATCAGTTGCTTGACCGACGTGTGAGCGCCTCGCTTGATCTGCTTTTCGGCCAACAGCGAGAAGAAACGCTCGACCTGATTGATCCACGATGACGATGTCGGGGTGAAGTGCGCGTGCCAGTGCGCCCGCTTGGCGAACCAATCGCGGATCAGCTTTGTCTTGTGGCTCGAGGCGTTGTCCATCACGACATGCACGTCGAGACCGGCAGGCACATTGCGCTCCACTTCGTCGAGGAACTTGCGGAACTCCTGTGCGCGATGGCGCGGCATGCATGTGCCGATCACGCTGCCCGCCTTCACGTCTGTCTCGGCCGTCACGGCGGCAATGAAGCCTGCAAAGAGCGTTGTTGTGCCGTGGCGCTCATAGTCGTGGGTGCGCCTCTCCACCTGACCGGGACGCATCGGCAGAAGCGGCTGCGTTCGATCAAGGGCTTGTATCTGGCTCTTTTCATCGACGCAGATCACCAGCGCCTTGTCTGGCGGAGCGAGATATAGCCCCACAATGTCGCGCACCTTCTCGACGAATTGCGGATCGGTCGACAGCTTGAACGTCTCGGTGCGATGCGGCTGCAAGCAGAAGGCCTGCCAGATCCGATGCACGGACGACGCCGATATGCCCGACGCCTTCGCCATGCCGCGCGTGCTCCAATGTGTCGCGTCCGAGGGCTTTGCCTCGAGCGTTTTGGTAACAATTTCCTCGATACGGTCATCGCCGATCTTGCGTGGCGCACCGCATCTTGGCTCGTCGTCGAGGCCATCGAGACGATGCCTGGCGAACCGCTCGCGCCACAGCCGGACGGTCTGACGCGTAACGCCCACCCCAGACGCGATCTCGCAGTTGTTCTCCCCGTCCGCCGCGCGCAGGATGATCTCCGCGCGCTGTGCATCCGCGCGCGTAATCTTGCGACGGCGGACACGGCCATTGAGCATGGCTTGCTCATCCGCACTCAGCTGGATCGGGCTCGGTTTTCCACTCACCATCATCGCTCCCAGGGAATCGCTGATCCAATACAGGGAATCACGACGACGAATAACTGGCTAGAAATTTCTGAAACAGGACACTAGCCCGATCTATTCACGGCGGTGAGAATTCGCTGAACGTATCAGCGCTCATGTGCATCTTGGCAGATTACCGGCGCGGATGCATCCCGCTTGAGATTGGCGGCCGGCAAGGCGTTTTTTGCGGTTAAAGGGGTGGGCTCGTTCGGGGGCATCGGCGCCCCGGCGTTCAGGTGACGAGCCGCGGCAGCCGGCCAAGGACGGCCCTCAAAATGGGTTGGTAGGGACAGGCGGTCGGCAGGTGCAGCCGGATCTGGGTTTTCATCTCGACCACCCGGGCGGCGACCTTGATCAGACGTAGGCGCAGAGTATCGAACTGCGCAACGCGCCAGATCGAGCGTTTCGGCATCATGGCGCGCAGCCGCCACATCAGCCAATAAGCGCCCGCATGCAGGAACAGGCGGAACTGGTTGGCGGTCGCTTTTGAGCATGACGTGCGATCGGCGGCGAGATGGGTCTTCCAGGATTTGATATGGTTCTCGGCTATGCCGCGTCGGCAGTAGAGGTCTTCGTAGAGCGCCTTGGCCCGGCCGCCGGCGAGATTGGTGACGATGAAGCGGGTATCGGTGCCTTGCTCGCCGGCTTCGACCCGCGCGATGATGCGTTCGACCCGGCTCCAGCTCTTTGCGCCATCGAAGAAGTCCTTGAAGCGGCGCAGCTTGGCCGTCTTCGCTCCGGCCTCGAAACGGGCTTTGGTGCTGGCTTCCAACTCTTCGATATGGCGGCGCAAGGTCGTGGTCGGCGCGACGCCGAGGATGAAGTCAAGCCCCCTCGCCCGGCAGACGTCGATCACCTCGGGACAGCAATAATGGCTGTTGGCGCGGATCGCACGGAGCAGACGGCGCAGGAACGCGCCGATCTCGGTGCCTTTGGGGCGCTTGGCCGGACGCAGCATGGCGGTCACGAACCGCCCATCACCGTCAAACACGACCATTGGCTGGAAGCCATATTCGTCGTGATGAGCATTGAACAAGCGTAATTGCTGGCCGCCATATGCGGCATCGAACGTATCGTCGATATCCAGCACGATGCTGTTGGGCACCCGCCGGAAGGAGGCGCAGTAGAGATCAACCAGCGCCTGCCCCATGCGCAGCAGCGAACGGCGATCAGGCAGGTTCTCCAGGCGCGAGAGTGTGGGCTGCGAGGCAAGATCTGCGCCGGATGGCAGCGCGCCCTGCGCCAGCTTGAACGCCGGATCAGATCGTAAGCGCGATGCATCGTTGCCGTCCTCATAGCCGGCGGAGATCATCAGCATGCGGAACCGGATCATATCGGCGAGGCCGTGGACGACCTGATTTTGTGCCCGTGGATCCGCGATGCAGCCCGCCAGACGTTCGGCCACGTCAAGGCGTTGCTCGACCTCTCGCAAAACCAAAACGCCTGCGTCCGACGACAAAGCCCCACCGTCAAAACGCGCCACGACCGGTTTGCCAAAAACCGGTGACAGACCAGGCAACGGCAGCATAGGATCGATCATGGCGGGTGGGCTCCCTGCGAAAATGGCGCGGATCGGCTTTAGCAACCAAATCCTAAGCCATCTCAAAGGCTTGAGCTACACCCGCCAAACCACCGTGAATTTTCCGGGCTAGTGGATCGAACATGACATTTGAGTCCCTCTTGCCGTGCGATGAGGTCGAGGCAAGTGATTTAGAATGTCATGTCAATTCGATCCATGAACATAAAACGGCGTGGTGCGAAGCGTTAGATTCGAACCACTAGCGATAGCGGAGGGTCGAAAGTCTTCGCCAGACTTTGAGTGTCGACGCGCCGCTAATCCGCGGGGGATCATGAGCGAAGAAGAGCTCCTGCCCAGATGGTCGATGAGAATCCCGAAGGAGGTGCGAGCCGATAGTGGCGCAGGAGCCAGCAGCGGCTCTGTCGTGACCGCAGCCGATTGGTTGTGCATTCCAATGCCATATAGCGGGCAGCGGCATGAAGCGGCGGCGAGTAAGGCGCTAATCACAGCATGAACATTGGAGCGAATGCACCGCAAGATGCAACTCGCTGCGTCCTACTTGAAGAGTTGGCTCCTCCACCGGACGCGGCGGGTCGCTCGAGCAGCGGTAGCTCCGTTCGCTCAAGATCGAGACCGTCCTCGGTCAAGAAGCAACCCGTAGAGTTCCAGATATCTATCGGCCATGCGGTCGACCGTGAAGCGCGCGGACACCGCCGCCCGGCAGGCCGCACGATCGATTTCGCCGATACGGCCGACTGCATCCACGGCTTCATCCAAACTTTTGACCAGGAAGCCGGTCACGCCATGGTCGATCAGTTCGGACATCGATCCGCGGTCAGAGGCGATGACAGGCGTGCCGCTGGCGAGCGCTTCAACAACCGACAGTCCGAACGGCTCGTCGAAGTTGATGAGGTGGAGCAGCGCGCGAGCGGAACCCAGAATATGCGTGCGGTCGGCCCCACCCACCGGCCCGCGATAGACGACGGACCGATCGTCGAGCGCAGGTCTGACGTATTCGCTGTGATAGGTTTGATCTTGGATGATGCCGGCCATCACCAGCCGCCGCCCCACCTGTCGTGCCACCGCAATAGCTTCGGCTGCCCCTTTGTCGGGGTGGACGCGGCCGAAGAACAGCAAATCGTCGCTGCCGTGTGGATCGAAGGGGAAGTCCTCCAACCGGATTCCATGGTGGATCGTCGCTGCATAGCGCAGGTCCGGGTGGCGATCGGCGTCGCTGATGGCGACGTAGTGGACGCGATCCTCGTACGCCTTGAAGGCCGGCAGAATGCGTTCCGAGGAAAATCCATGGATCGTCGTCACCACCGGCGTCTCCACCAGGCGCGAGAACGCGAGCGGCACGAAATCGGCTTGATTGTGGATGAGGTCGAACTCGCGCGCGCGCTCGAAGACATGAGCGACGTGGAGCATCTCCCACGTCTTGGCGTCGACGGTGGAGTCCTCGGAATAAGGCGCCGGGCAGACCCCAGCCAACGTGCCTGATGTCCGGCTGTCCTTGGTGGCGAACAGCGTGACGTCGACGCCGCGCGCCACCAGCGCCTCGGTCAATAGGCTCGTGACCAGCTCCCATGGGCCATAGTGGCGCGGCGGAGTGCGCCAGGAGATCGGTGCCAGCATAGCGATGCGCAAGCGATTGTTTTTCCCAGCTTTCATCATTCAGGAGCCAGGATCACGCCCTCGTCCGGCCGTAGCTGCAGGGCGCCGTTCGCAACCCGCGCCGCGGCTGGGAGGGTGGACAAGAGCGGCCGGCAATCGTTCGCCCAATCCGGCAACCCCAGGCGCTGCGGCTGTGCCCCTAAATTGAGTGCCACGATCAGTCGCTCCGCGCCGTGTCGGCGCTCATAGGCAAGCACGTCGCCCTCCGCATCCAGCAGCGCGAAGTCGCCGATCGACAGCGATGCATGCGTTCGCCGCATCGCCAGCAACCGGCGATAGAGCGTCAGGATCGAATGAGGGTCCTCCGCCATCTGCAGAACGTTGCGGGTTGGCCAATCGGCATTGAGCGGCAGCCACGGCTTGGCCCTGGTGAAGCCGGCGTTCTCGCTCCCGTCCCAGGGCATCGGCGTCCGCACCGGATCGCGGCCCAAAGCGAGCCCCGGCTCACGCAGCTCCCGAGGATCCTGAACGTGGGCAGCGGGAATCGTGACATCACTCAAACTCAGTTCGTCACCGTAGTAAAGGGTGGGCGTGCCGCGAAGCGTCAGCAGCAGCATTGCCGCGACGCGCGCCTGCGCCTCCCCATGTTTGGTAGCGATGCGCGGCCGGTCGTGATTGCCAAGCACCCAGTTCGGCCAACCGCCCGCGGGAAGCGCCGCCTCATAGCCGGCGATCAGCTTGGTAAGGGACCGCGCCTCCCAGGAAGCATCGATGAGCTGGAAGTTGAAGGGGAGGTGCACTCCGGGACGTTCCTGGCCGTAGTAGTGCATCAGCCGATCGACCGGCAGGTAGATCTCGCCGATCAGCACGCGCTCGCCCTGGCCCTCACGCCCATAATCATCGGCGATGGCGCGCATGTCAGCGGCGATACCGTGGACCTCGGGCTGATCGGTTGAATGGAGCTGGAGCACGCGGTGCATCTCGCCCATTTCTGGCCGATAATCGAGGTTGGGCGGATTGTCCGGAAAGTCCGCCGCCTTGATCATGTGCCAGAGCACGTCGATGCGGAAGCCGTCCACGCCGCGGCTGAACCAGAAGCGCATGACGTCGTACATCGCCGCCTGTACGGACGGATTGCGCCAGTTGAGGTCCGCCTGCTCCTTCAGAAACGCGTGGTAATAATATTGGCCCGTGGGCGCGTCCCACTCCCAGGCCGGGCCGCCGAAATCGCTGATCCAGTTGTTGGGGGGACCGCCATCGGGGGCGGGATCGCGCCAGAGATACCAGTCCCGCTTCGGATTGTCGCGTGAGGAGCGGCTCTCGGCGAACCAAGGATGTTGGTCGGACGTATGATTGGGCACGAAGTCGAGCAGAACCTTAAGCCCGCGCGCATGGGCCTCAGCAAGCATTGCGTCGAAATCGGCAAGCGTGCCGAAGCGTGCATCGACACCGCAATAGTCGGCGACGTCATAGCCGAAATCCACCATCGGCGAGGGGTAGATAGGCGAGATCCAGATCGCGTCGACGCCGAGGCTCGTAAGATAATCGAGCCGCCGCTCGATCCCCTCCAAATCGCCGATGCCGTCGCCGTTGGTGTCCTGAAAGGAGCGAGGGTAGACCTGATAGATCACTGCCGTCTGCCACCAAGGCGCGGTCATCACAGCAGCCTTTGAGCTAAACACGTCGCGTCAGAGTGCGTCAGGCTGCGCCTTCACTGGCCATAACGCAAGGAGGATAAAGAAGGTTATCGTCTCGATTGGCGCTGCGGCACTCGCTTCTCTTACCCAAAGGCGTGCCGGGAATAAGGACCGATTTAGGTATCTATTTCGCCGAAAGAGCGGCATGGTACTCGGTGACGTCTTTTGCATCCTACTCAAACGACTTGGTTGCCGGGGTCACCTTTGAACCTTTCACTTCAGGTGACACTTCATGACGATCGAATGCGCGCGCGCGCAGACCGTGGAAAAGCCGTGGGGTGTACCTGACCTCCGGCCCTGGAGCAGGGCAGACAATGACGGCAGCAGCCTGGTCGGCGAAATCTGGTACGAGCGCCCCGGCACTCCTGCCTTAAATCCGTCGCTCCTGCTCAAGTTGCTGTTTACGAGCCAGCCACTTCAATTCAAGTTCATCCCGACGATGCGTACGCACAGGCGATGGGCCTGGCGCACGGCAAGACGGAAGCTTGGTACATCCTGACTGCTGCGCCCGGAGCCAAGGTCGCCCTCGGCCTGACGAAGCGGCTTGCTCCCCACCAATTGCGTGAGGCGATCGAGGACGGCTCGATCGCTGGCCTTGTCGCATGGCGGCCGGTGCTGCCGGGCGATGTCGTTTTCGTTCCCGCCGGCGCGATCCACGCGATCGGCGCGGGTCGGTGGTTGCAAGATCCAGCAGCGGAGCGACGCAACGTTCCGCATGTTCGATTTCGGTCGCAAGCGTGAACTGCACGTTGCAGACGCCATCGCTGTGGCGGCCAGTGTGCCGGCCAACGTCCGCGCGAAACCGAAACGGCTCACGGACGAACGGACGCTTCTAGCATCCGACCCCCATTTCGTGTTCGAACGGATCGAACTTGCGCCGGGCGCCACGCTCCGCCTCGAAGCGGACCGCGAGACCTGGCTGCTTGTCGTCGTCGGCGGCGGCCAAGCGGGGAAGTTCGAGGTCGTCACCGGAGACGCTGTTTTCGCGCAGTCGGAGGCTGTCGACATACAGGCCGGGCTGGAAGGCATGGCGAGCCTCGTGGCCTACACGGGCATCAGCGGTCCAGTTCCCCATCTGCTGCAGAGCCTTGCACAACCGAGTTCAACGGATGAGGCACGGCCCAAAGGGATTCAGTTGGCAGCGCCCGTCTCCGAAACAAAGCCGTCCATGGCGCATGGGCATATGGGGGCGATGCGATGAACTCTCAAGCGCGTTGCGCTCATCGGCAACCACCTTCCGCGCCGCTGCGGAATTGCAACCTTCACGCATGATCTGCATCGGGCGATCTCGACGGCCTGCCCGGACCTGGAGACCTGCGTCGTTGCCATGACCGATCCTGGCGGCACTTACGACTATCCAGCGGCGGTGCGCTTCCAGATCCTCGAAGAGACCATCCAGTCCTATGCAGAAGCCGCCGATTTTCTGAACGCGGCTCGGTTCGACGTCGTTTCACTGCAGCACGAGTACGGGATTTTTGGTGGTGAGGCCGGCGAATACATCATCGAGCTTCTGGAACGCCTCACCATGCCGATCGTTACGACGCTGCATACCGTCCTGCCGGCATCGACAGCGGTTCAGCACAAGGTCATGGGCAAGATTATTGCCCTGTCGGC
>CAVSIA010000043.1:0-85009 GCA_963727575.1 uncultured Alphaproteobacteria bacterium | reverse complement strand
GGCCGCAGACCCTTGCCGGAGGGCTTGTGCCTACCCAAATCTTCCCGATGCTGCAATACCTGCTCTCGATATTGGCGCTTGTGCTGGTTGCACGCCGCGCAGATTACCCGCGCGCGCTGATGAAGTCGTACATCAAGGGCGAGCACTGAACGGACAAATACGAAGCAACGCCGCTTGTCAAAGATCTGGACGGCGCCGAACGCGCGAATTTAATATCCCGGGCGCGTAAAGGCTCAGCCGGCGCAGGAGCAACTCCGCATATGAGTGACATTTCGATCAAGCCACGCACGAAAACCGAGACGAAAACCCAGCGGCCGCGCCTGCACAAGGTGATCCTCGTCAATGACGACTTTACGCCGCGTGAATTCGTCGTGACCATTCTGAAGGCCGAGTTCCACATGACCGAGGGGCAGGCCTATGGCGTGATGATGACCGCGCATCGGCGGGGGGCCTGCGTGGTGGCGGTATTCACCAAGGACGTCGCTGAGACAAAGGCGACCCGGGCAACGGATTTCGCCCGCAGCAACGGCTACCCGCTTCAGTTCACGACCGAGCCGGAGGAATAAGGCCTCCATTGCTCTTGGTTGCTGGCGCGAGCCGGGTTCGGCCGCCAAAGTCCCGCTCATCTCTGCACCTGCCTTCAATGTCCCCGCCCGTCATGCCCCGCGCCGCCAGCAAGTCCCGTCCGATTACGATTGCCGAGGCGAGGCGCATCTGGCTGCGCGCCCAGCGGCTCGACCGGCTCGCGCCTTTCGGCGCTGGGCCCGATGCGACCCGCCTTGCCGTCGAGCATCTGGGCTACGTCCAGATCGACACCATCAACGTCATCGAGCGCTGCCATCACCACATCCTGTTCGCGCGCATTCCCGCCTATGAGCGCGCGCATCTGCATCAGGCTCAGACCGCCGACAAGACGGTCTTCGAATATTGGACCCATGCGCTTTCCTATGTGCCGAGCCGGGATATCGGCATGTTTGTCGGCGCGATGAAGCAATACCGCAAGTCGCCCAGCCGCTGGTTCAGCTCGGTGAAGCCGAAGGATTTGCGCAAGGTGCTGACGCTGATCCGGGAGAGCGGCCCGCTGACGATCCGCGATATCGACGACGACAAGCTGGTGGAAAAGGATCATCCGTGGGCGAGCCGGAAGCCGTCGAAACGCGCCTTGCAGCTTGCATTCCTCACCGGGGCCGTCACCGTCAGCGCCCGATCGGGGATGCTGAAGACCTATGAGCTGACGGAGCGGCATTTCGGTTGGGAGAAGCCGCCCAAGCCGGCCTCGGAGCGCCAGGTCGCGGACTATCTTCTGGACCGGGCGTTGCGGGCGCAAGGCGTGGTGAGCGTCGATTCCATCTGCTATCTGGACGCCAAGCGGAAGCCGGCCGTCAGGGAGCGGATCCGGGCGAGGCTGCGACGCAAGGACCTGGTGCCGGTCTCGATCGATGGCGTCGAGCACGCCGAGCACTGGGCCACGGCTGAAACGCTCGACGAAGCCGAAGCGCCGTCCGACGCTCTTGTCCATATTCTTTCGCCCTTCGATCCGCTGATCATCCAGCGGCCCCGGCTGAAACTGTTCTTCGGCTATGATCACCGCTTCGAAGCCTATGTGCCGAAGGAGAAGCGCGTGCTCGGCTATTTCGCGCTGCCTGTGCTTGTGGACGACGAGATCGTCGCCGCGA
This sequence comes from uncultured Alphaproteobacteria bacterium, assembly GCA_963727575.1. Taxonomy (GTDB): domain Bacteria; phylum Pseudomonadota; class Alphaproteobacteria; order Rhizobiales; family Rhodomicrobiaceae; genus JAHQVI01. The sequence goes on along the minus strand of CAVSIA010000043.1, from coordinate 83,333 downwards.
TCGATCTGAAGGCCGACCGGCAGAACCAGGAGTTGCTGATCCAGAAATGGACCTGGGTCGGCCATGGCTCGGCCCGGGCTCATAAGCGCCGCATCGAGGAGGAACTGAACCGCTTCGAGCGCTTCCAGCTCGGCTGAGCCCTCGCCGCGATACAACCGGCACCATTGCGCAAAACCCGGAAAATATGACAAAAGGCAATGGGTGTCCGGCGCGGCGGCTCGCAAGTGATCGAGCAGATGCGCGGACGGGTTGCAAGGAGCCGTCATTGGTGAGCAGACGCAGAGAAAACGGCGAAGCCCGGCTCGACGACGCGGCGCGCGCCGGCTGGCTCTATTATGTGGCCGGCAACACCCAGGACGAAATTGCCGTCAAGCTGGGCATCTCCCGCCAATCGGCGCAGCGTCTGGTGGCGCTGGCGGTCTCGGAGGGCCTGGTCAAGGTCCGGCTCGACCATCCGATCGCCAATTGCCTCGACCTCGCTGCGCGTCTCCGCGACCGTTTCGGCCTGAAATTCGCCGAAGTGGTTCCGACCGACCCGGCATCCGACTCCACGACGCTTGGCGTTGCCGATGCGGCGGCGACCGAGATCGAACGGCGTCTTCGCGCGCCGGGCAAGGCAATCATCGCCATCGGCACGGGCCGCACGCTTAAGGCCGCGATCGAGTTGCTCCCCGCGATCGACGCCCCCGACAAGAAGATCGTCTCGCTGACCGGCAATATCGCGCCGGACGGATCCGCCGCCTTCTACAGCGTGATCTTCACCATGGCCGATGTGGTCAAGGCCCGGCACTTTCCGATGTCGCTGCCGGTCATCACCTCCTCCACCGCCGAGCGCGATATGCTGCACAGCCAGCCGATGATCGAAGCCACGCTCAAGCTGGCGGCGGAGGCCGATGTCGCCTTTGTCGGCGTCGGCGATCTGGGACCGAATGCACCTCTGCACGAAGACGGCTTCGTCACCCGCGCCGAGTTGAAGGCCCTGCAGAAGGCCGGCGCGGTCGGCGAGATCACCGGCTGGGCCTTCGACGCCGACGCCCGGCTGATCCAGGGCCTCACCAATGACCGCGTCGCCAGCGCGCCGATCCCGTCGACTGAAAACTGCCTCGTCGTCGCGATCGCCAAAGGGCCGGGCAAGCTTCCCGGTATCCGGGCGGCAGTGAAGGGCCATCTGGTGAGCGGACTGATTACGGATGAGTGGACGGCCGAGAAATTACTGGCCGCTTCTTAAGCGCTTCTGTAAGTTACGAAATCGGTGAAATCCGCGCCCCGTTGCGGTATTTCCTTGTGCACTGCAGCAACGAAACGGTCTTGACGTCGCCCGGCATTTTGTGGGTAATTGCTCTTAATATAAGCAATTGCTCATTAATGCAATGGGAGGAAGCCGATGAATCTCAGACCCATGATCGTGGGCGCCTGTTCCATCCTGCTGATGGCAGGCCAGGCCCATGCCGACACCAAGCTGACGATCGCCACGGTCAACAATGGCGATATGATCCGCATGCAGAAGCTGTCGGACGACTTCACCGCGAAGAACCCCGGCATCACCGTCGAGTGGGTGACGATGGAGGAAAACGTCCTGCGCCAGAAGGTGACGACGGACATCGCCACCAAGGGCGGCCAGTACGACATCATGACCATCGGCACCTATGAAGTGCCGATCTGGGCGAAGCAGAAATGGCTGGTCCCGCTCGACAATCTCGGCGCCGATTACGATGTCGACGACCTGCTCCCCGCCATCCGTGACGGCCTGTCCTATGAAGGCAAGCTCTACGCCGCACCGTTCTATGGCGAGAGCTCGATGGTGATGTACCGCAAGGACCTGTTCGAGAAGGCCGGGCTCAAAATGCCCGACGCCCCGACCTGGGACTTCATCGCCGATGCGGCCCGCAAGATCACCGACAAGAAGGGCGAGATCTACGGCATCTGCCTGCGCGGCAAGGCGGGCTGGGGCGAGAACATGGCGTTCCTCAGTGCCATGGCCAACTCCTTCGGCGCGCGCTGGTTCGACGAGAACTGGAAACCGCAATTCGATACGCCGGAATGGAAGAATGCGCTGACGTTCTACATCGACCTGATGAAGGATGCCGGCCCTCCCGGCGCATCCTCCAACGGCTTCAACGAGAACCTCGCTTTGTTCCAGTCCGGCAAATGCGGCATGTGGATCGATGCGACGGTGGCCGCCTCCTTCGTCTCCGATCCGAAGGAATCCAAGGTCGCCGATCAGGTCGGCTTCGCGCTGGCGCCGGATACCGGCCTCGGCAAGCGCAGCAATTGGCTGTGGGCGTGGTCGCTGGCGATCCCTTCGGGCTCCAAGAAGGTCGATGCGGCCGAGAAGTTCATCGACTGGGCGACCGGCAAGGGCTATGCCGAGCTGGTCGCGTCCAAGGACGGTTGGGCCAATGTCCCGCCCGGCACGCGCAAGTCGCTCTACGACAACCCGAAATATCAGGAAGCTGCGCCTTTCGCCAAGATGACGCTGGAATCCATCAAGGCCGCCGACCCGAACCATCCGACGGTGAAGCCGGTGCCTTATGTCGGTGTGCAGTTCGTCGCCATCCCTGAATTCCAGGGCATCGGCACGGCGGTCGGTCAGCAATTCTCGGCAGCGCTCGCCGGCCAGATGAAGCCGGAGCAGGCGCTGAAGAATGCGCAGCAGCTCACGCAACGCGAGATGATGAAGGGCGGCTATATCAAATAGCCTCCTCCCGGCAGGCCGCCTCGTATCCCTGATGAAGGGGCGGCCTGTTTGCACTCTCGACGATTTCAGAACGTCATCGGACGACCGCCCCGCCGTCCCGGCTTACGGGGCGCTAGGTCCGGGATCCGACAGGTGCGAGAACCGCCATGGCGACGCTGCACAGCCAATCCACCGCCCGCCTGATGATGTCCCCGGCCGTCATTCTGCTGTTCATATGGATGGCCGTGCCGCTCGGGATGACGCTCTACTTCTCCTTCCTCCGCTACAATCTGCTGATGCCCGGCATGGAGGAATGGGCCGGCTTCTTCAATTACCGCTTCTTCCTGACGGACCCGGCATTCAGCAGCGCGCTGACGAATACGCTGCTGCTGGTCGGCGGCGTCCTGCTGATCTCGGTCGGCGGCGGCCTCTTCCTTGCCCTGCTGCTCGACCAGCCGTTCTTCGGCCAGACCGTCGTGCGGCTGCTGGTGGTCGCGCCGTTCTTCGTCATGCCGACGGTTTCCGCCCTGGTCTGGAAGAACATGCTGATGCACCCGGTCTATGGGCTGTTCGCATGGCTGGCGCGAACTTTCGGGCTTGCAGCCGGTCGACTGGCTGGCTTCCGTGCCGCTGCTTTCGATCACGCTCATCGTCGCCTGGGGCTGGCTGCCCTTTGCCACGCTGATCCTGCTGACCGCGCTGCAATCGCTCGATGAGGAACAGCAGGAGGCGGCCGAGATGGATGGCGCCGGCGCGGTCTCGCGGCTGATCTACATCACGCTCCCGCATCTGGCCCGCGCCATCACCGTGGTGATCCTGATCGAGACCATCTTCCTGCTCAGCGTCTTCGCCGAGATCCTCGTCACCACCTCCGGCGGCCCCGGCTATGAGAGCACCAACATCACCTATCTGATCTATACCCAGGCGCTGCTGCAATTCGATGTCGGCGGGGCGTCGGCGGGCGGCATCATTGCGGTGATCCTGGCCAACATCGTCGCGATCTTCCTGATCCGGATGATCGGCAAGAATTTGGACGCTTAGCCATGGCACGCGCTGTCTCCACCAACCGCAAGCTCGTTTTCACGGTGATCGGCTGGACGATCGGGATCATCCTGTTCTTCCCGATCCTGTGGACCTTCCTGACCAGCTTCAAGACCGAGGGCGAGGCGATCGCCAATCCGCCCTCCTTCGTGTTCTTCAACTGGACGCTGGAGAATTACGCCGAGGTGCAGAGCCGTTCCGACTATCTGAAGCACGTCATGAACTCGGTGGTCATCTCCTTCGGGTCGACCATTCTCGGACTGGTGATCGCCATTCCCGCCGCCTGGGCGATGGCGTTCTCGCCGACCAAGCGCACCAAGGACATCCTGATGTGGATGCTGTCCACCAAGATGCTGCCGCCGGTCGGCGTGCTGGTGCCGATCTATCTGCTCTATCGCGACACCGGCCTGCTCGATACCCGCACCGGCCTGGTCATCATGCTGACCATGATCAACCTGCCGATCATCGTCTGGATGCTCTACACCTATTTCAAGGATATCCCCGGCGACATTCTGGAGGCGGCGCGCATGGACGGGGCCTCGCTCGGCAAGGAGATCGTCTACGTTCTGATCCCGATGGCGGTGCCGGGGATCGCCTCGACGCTGCTGCTCAACATCATCCTGGCCTGGAACGAAGCCTTCTGGACGCTGAACCTGACGGCCGCCGACGCCGCGCCGCTCACGGCGTTCATCGCATCCTATTCGAGCCCGGAAGGGCTGTTCTGGGCTAAACTGTCTGCCGCTTCGACCCTCGCCATCGCGCCGATCCTCGTGCTCGGCTGGTTCTCGCAGAAGCAGCTTGTGCGCGGGCTGACGTTCGGCGCGGTTAAGTAGGCGCCTGGGGAAAGGGGAATCGCCATGGGAAGCATGAGCCTCAAGAAAGTCTCCAAGACGTTTGGCGGGCTCGCCGTCATTCCGGAGCTGGACCTCGAAATCCGCGACGGCGAGTTCGTCGTCTTCGTCGGCCCGTCCGGATGCGGGAAGTCGACGCTGCTGCGGCTGATCGCGGGCCTCGAGGACGTCAGCAGCGGCACGATCTCCATCGACGGCGTCGATATGACCGGTCAGCCTCCGGCGAAGCGCGGTCTTTCGATGGTGTTCCAGTCCTACGCGCTCTATCCGCATATGAGCGTCTACGGCAACATCGCCTTCCCGCTGAAAATGGCGGGCGAGTCGCGTGAGACCATCGAGCGCAAGGTGACCGACGCGGCGCGCGTTCTCAATCTCACCGACTATCTCGACCGCAAGCCGCGCCAGCTCTCCGGCGGCCAGCGCCAGCGCGTCGCGATCGGCCGGGCGATCGTCCGCGAGCCGAAGGCGTTCCTGTTCGACGAGCCGCTGTCAAACCTCGACGCCGCCTTGCGCGTCAATATGCGCCTGGAAATCAGCGAACTGCACCAGCATCTCCGCACGACCATGATCTACGTCACCCACGATCAGGTCGAGGCGATGACCATGGCCGACCGCATCGTGGTGCTGAATGCCGGCCGCATCGAGCAGGTCGGCTCGCCGCTGGAGCTCTATCGCACGCCCGCCAACCTGTTCGTCGCCGGCTTCATCGGCTCGCCGAAGATGAATTTCGTCAATGGCGCCGAAGCCGAGAAACAGGGCGCGGCAACGCTCGGCATCCGGCCGGAGCACATCACGCTCTCGCCTGAAAGCGGCACCTGGAAAGGCACGGTCGGCATCGCCGAGCATCTCGGCTCCGACACCTTCCTCCATATCCGCACCGACGGCATCGGCCAGATCACCGCACGCACCAATGGCGAGGTCGGACTGCACAACGGCGAGACCGTCTATCTGACGCCGCAGCCGGACAAGATCCATCGCTTCAGTGAAGGGGGCAAGGCGCTATGACCGGACGGCTCGAAGGCAAATCGGCGATGATCACCGGCGCGGCGCGCGGGATCGGCGCGGCCTTCGCCAAGGCCTATGCCGCCGAGGGCGCAACCGTCGCCATCGCCGATATCGATCTCCCGCGCGCCAAGGAGACCGCGGCGCAGATCGACGGGCTCGCTTATGCGGTGCAGCTCGACGTGACCAGCCAAGCCTCGATCGAGGAGGCCGTGCGCACCGTCGAGGAGCGCTCCGGCGGCATCGACATTCTCGTCAACAATGCCGCGCTCTTCGATCTCGCGCCGATCGTCGAGATCACCCGCGAGAGCTACGACCGCCTGTTCGCCATCAATGTCGCCGGCACGCTTTTCACGATGCAGGCGGTCGCCCGGTCGATGATCGCGCGCGGGCAGGGCGGCAAGATCATCAATATGGCGAGCCAGGCGGGCCGCCGGGGCGAGGCGCTCGTCGCGGTCTATTGCGCGACCAAGGCCGCCGTCATCAGCCTCACGCAATCGGCCGGGCTCAACCTGATCGAGCATGGCATCAACGTGAACGCTATTGCGCCCGGCGTCGTCGACGGCGAGCATTGGGACGGGGTCGACGCGCTGTTCGCCAAATACGAGAACCGGCCGCTCGGCGAGAAGAAGCGCCTTGTCGGCGAGGCGGTCCCCTACGGACGGATGGGCAAGGCGGAAGATCTTGACCGGCATGGCCATATTCCTTGCGAGCGAGGAAAGCGATTACGTCGTCGCGCAGACCTATAATGTCGATGGCGGCAATTGGATGAGCTGAAAGGTATAACGAGCATGTATCTGGAAAAGCTGAAGCTTGATGGGCGCGTCGCCGTCGTCACCGGCGGGGGCCAGGGGATCGGCGCGGCGAGTGCGCAGGCGCTCGGCGAAGCGGGCGCGAAAGTGATCGTCGCCGAAATGCTGCCCGAGCGGGTGCAGAGCAGCGTCGAGGCGCTGAAGAAGCTCGGCATCGACGCGCACGGGCAGGTGCTCGACGTCACCAGATCCGCCGATGTCGATGCCGCCGCCGCGGCAATCGTGCGCGATCACGGCCATGTCGATGTGCTCGTCAACAATGCCGGCGTCGCCAAGAGCGACGTTCGCGCCGAGGACACCAGCGACGAGCATTGGCGCTTCCATATGGACGTCAATGTCGACGGGCTGTTCTGGTGCTGCCGCGCCTTCGGCAAACAGATGCTGGCGCAGGGCAAGGGCTCGATCGTCAATATCGGCTCGATGTCCGGCGTCATCGTCAACAAGCCGCAGCCGCAGAGCTTCTACAACGCCTCGAAAGCGGCCGTGCACCAGCTGACCAAGTCGCTCGCCGCCGAGTGGGGCGCGCGGGGTGTGCGGGTCAACGCCGTGGCGCCGACCTATATCGAGACGCCGCTGACCGCCTTCGGCATCAAGGAAAATCCGGAGATGTACAAGGTCTGGCTCGAGATGACGCCGATGGCGCCGCGTCGGCCAGCCGGACGAGGTCGCCTCGGTGGTGCATTTCCTCGCCTCCGATGCCTCCAGCCTGATGACCGGCGCGATCGTCCTCGCCGATGGCGGCTATAGCTGCTGGTAATGGCGGAGCGGAGAGTTGCAGCATGAGCGCTTCCGGCGCCGCGCAGCCGGCGGGGCTCGTCATTTTCGATTGCGACGGCGTACTCGTGGACAGCGAGCCGCTGTCGATGCGCGTGCTCCTGGAAACCGTCGCCGAAGCCGGAGCCGTCATCGATCCCGAACAGGGCTATGAAAGCTTTCTCGGCAAAAGCCTGGCGAGCGTCACCGAGATCCTGCGCCGCGACTATGACGTTGCGGTCGACGATGCGGCGCTGGAGCGGATGCGCAAGCGGCTCTATGCGCTGTTCCGCAAGGAGCTGCGCCCGATCGCCGGCATCGCCGAGACCCTTCAAGCGCTTGACCTGCCGTTCTGCGTCGCCTCGTCCAGCCAGGTCGAGCGCGTCCGGCTGTCGCTTCAGGTCACCGGTCTCCTGCCTTTCTTCGACGGTCATATTTTCAGTGCGTCGATGGTCGAGCACGGCAAACCCGCGCCCGATCTCTTTCTTCACGCCGCGCGGGAGATGCGCGTCGCGCCCGGCCGTTGTATCGTAATCGAAGACAGCCCAGCGGGCGTCGAGGCGGCGAAGCGTGCGGACATGCGCGTGTTCGCCTTCATGGGAGGAAGCCACGCGCAATCGCCGGTCCATCGGCAGGCCCTTGAGACGTTGAAGCCGAATCTGGTTTTCGAAGACATGGCGGCCCTGCCGGGCCTGATTGCAGCGTGAAGGCAACAAAAAGAGGTTCAGATGCGTGACCTCGTTATCGGTGTCGATGTCGGAACGGGCAGCGCGCGCGCGGGCGTGCTCAACCGCGACGGGCGGCTCCTCGGGCGCGGCGAGCGTCCCATCGATATGCACCAGCCGGAGACCAATCATGCCGAGCATGATTCCGAGCAGATCTGGGCGGCGGTCTGCGCCGCGGTGCGTAGCGCGCTGGTTGCCGCGGACGCCGACGGCAGCCGGGTCGCCGGGATCAGCTTCGACGCCACCTGCTCGCTCGTCGTCCGCGACCGGTACGGGCAGCAACTGAGCGTATCGCGCTCGCGCGAAAAGCGCTGGGATACGATCGTCTGGCTCGACCATCGCGCGCTTGCCGAGGCCGAGGAATGCACCGCGACCGGCCACGAGGTGCTCGAGTTCATCGGCGGCGTGATGTCGCCGGAGATGGAGACGCCGAAGCTGATGTGGTTGCGCCGGCACCTGCCGGAATGCTGGGCCGAGGCGGGCTATTTCTTCGACCTTGCCGATTTCCTTACCTGGAAAGCATCCGGATCGCTCGCCCGTTCGCAATGCACCTTGACCTGCAAATGGACCTATCTCGGCCATTTCGTACCCGGCTGGCAGCGCGATTTTTTCAAGCGCGTTCACCTTCCCGACATGCTGCAGCGCGGTAAGCTGCCGGAGACCGCAAGTCCGATCGGCGCGGACCTCGGTCCACTGACCCCCGAGGCCGCCGAAGCGTTGGGCCTGACCACCGATGCGCGCGTCGGCGTCGGGCTGATCGACGCTCATGCCGGGGCGCTCGGCGTGCTTGGCGCGTATGCCGCCGACAGGAGCGGCATCGACCGCCATCTGGCGCTGATCGCGGGAACGTCGAGCTGCGTGATGGCACTTTCGGCCGAAGAGCGTCGGACGCCCGGCGTGTGGGGGCCATATTATGACGCGGTGCTGCCCGATTGCTGGCTCAACGAGGGCGGACAGTCCGCAACCGGCGCGCTGCTCGACCACATCATCCGCTGGCATGGCGCGGGCGGCAATCCCGACGCCGCGATGCACGCCCGCATCGCCGAGCGTGTCATGGAGCTGCGCGCGACGGAGGGGCTCGATCTCGCCGGACGGCTGCACGTCCTTCCCGATTTCCACGGCAACCGCTCGCCGCTCGCCGACCCGCAGGCCGTCGGCGTCATCAGCGGGCTGACGCTCGACGCCTCCTTCGACAGCCTGTGCCGTCTCTATTGGCGCACGGCGGTTGCGATCGCGCTCGGTGTGCGGCACATTCTGGAAACGCTCAACGAGCGCGGCTACGGCATCGACACGCTGCACGTCACCGGCGGCCATCTGAAGAACCCGCTGCTGATGGAGCTTTATGCCGACGCCGCCGGCTGCACGGTGATCGAGCCGGGTGCCGAGGACGCCATGTTGCTCGGCACCGGCATGGTCGCCGCCACCGCCGCCGGGTTCTTCGCCAATCTCGACGAGGCCGCGACCGCGATGCAGCAGGGCGGGCGTGTCCGCAAGCCCAATCCGGCGGCGCGGCAGCGCTTCGACACGGATTATCGTATCTTCCTGGAGATGCACGAGCAGCGGCGGCGTCTCGACCAGATCGCCGCGGAGGGCCCGTTGCCGGGCGTCGCGGTGGCGGAAGCGGATTTGTCAGGGTGAGGCGAGGCATGGTTGCGGATTGCGATGGGCAGTACGTTAGGGTCTGTCGCCCGTCAGACATCGATGGCCCGGGAGGCGCCGCTTGCGGCCGGCGCTGAAAGCGGGACTGGCCTATTTCGCCATCGTGTTCTGCGCGGGAGTTCCTGCTGGGAACGCTTCGGGCTCTCGCCCTCGTTCCTATGGTCGGCGAGCTGTGGGCCACAGTCGTCGAAGTGCCGGTCATGCTGACGGTCTCATGGTTCGCATCGCGATGGATCGTGGCATGGTCCAATGTCACCGACAGTGTGCAGTCCCGACTGATCATGGGCGCGGTGGCGTTCTGCCTGCTGATGGCCGGTGAAATCGGCATCTCCGTGTTCGCTGCTTGGCCGGACGGTCGCCGAGCACTTTGCCCTCTATCTCGACGCCGCGGCGCTTCTCGGCCTTCTCGGCCAGATCGGCTTCGCCCTGATCCCAGCCATTCAATCCGTCATCGGAGAGAAGCGCGGCCCGAGGGTTTCCGCGTAGCGCGCCATCGGGTCTGGCAAGTGTCTCCGCCAGATTTCCTGAAAAATCACGCGCAACAAAAGGACATAGATCGTGATCGTTTCGTCTAAAATGATCGTGATCTAATCGCCCTGGCGCGCATGCCGGATCAGATGCTCCAGCAGCTCAGCGGCGCGCGTCACCGAGACGCGCACGCTCTCCAGCATCTCTGGCACACGCGCGACGTCGACGCTATCGGTGATCTCCAATGCGGCGCGCTGCGCATTGCCGACCAGCGCGGACAGCAGATGCAGGTATTCGGCGTCCGCGCCGGCATCCAGTCGCGGCGACCGGATCTCGCGGCCCTTGAAAATGTCGTCCTGGAGACGCCGACGCGCAGCCTCGGCGACCTTCCGCTCGGTAATGTCGGCAAGCAGCACGACGAATCCCAGGACATTGTCGCCCGTCGAGAACACAGGGTCGGCGCGCACCATCAAAGTCATCGCGCCGGCCCCACCCTCGGCGAGCCGGACTTCGCCTCGCCAGTAGTGGCGGCGCTGGATCAATTCGGTAAGCCGCTCCTCGACCTCCGCCGGCTCGCGGAAAAGGCCGGCCAACTCGCTGAGATGCTGAGGGGGCCGGTCCGCGACGCGCAGAATGGACTGGAACGCCTTATTGGCGAACGTGATCTCACCATTCGCATCGGCCACGACGATCGGCTCCTCCGAGAGCAGCACCTGGCGGCGGACCTGCTGGAGCTGGTCCTGGAGAATGACCATCCGCAGCGAGCGGAACTGCAGCACCACGTCGCCCAGCGTTTCGCCGATCATCCTGGCGATGGCGAGATCGGCGGGCGTCCACGGCTCGCATGTGCCCTCGACGAGCTGATGCCATTGGGCGAAGGACCGTCGCGGCGACAGGTCGGACGGGTTCTCGCCGATGACGACCGGCTTGAATGGATTGCCGCCCCAGGTGACGGTATGCACGCGCTCCGGCCGGAACCAGAGCAGATATTCGCCGGGGCACGTCGAAATCGGGACAGCGACCAGCCCACTTGCGACGCGTCTCACCCCCTTGAATTCCGGTTCGTCGATGCCGAGCGAGGTCGTCGCGACCAGACGGCTGCGCGGCATGCCGTCGAGCCAATCCCCGATCGCGCGAAGCTGCCGCGTGCCGGGGACCTCGCCGGTGGTGAAGATTCGGTCCTCATAGAGCAGCGCCGCGCCGGTGGCGTCGACCGGCTGAAGCAACGTCTGCGGATTATCGAAGAGGCCGGTCTTCCAGTCGCCTTTTCTGGCGATGGCTTCGGTCATCTGCTCTTCGAGGCGGCGGACCGAGAGTTCCGCCTGGGCACGGGCGAAGCTCTCCAGGGCGGCGATCCGCGTCGCGATGGTTTCCGCGAGCAACTCGCAGACCGCCCGCATCTCATAGTGAGCGAAGCGCGGCGAATAGTGGTGGCAGGCGACCAGTCCCCAAAGCCGGCCGCCGACGACCAGCGAGGCGACGAGCGTTGCCCCGACGCCCATATTCTTGAGATATTGAATGTGGATCGGAGACATGCTTCGAAGCAGGCATAGCGACATATCGAGCGAATCGTCCTCACCGACGGTCCGATGACCGACGATCGGTACGGCATCATATTCGACATCGGCGAGCACCCGCACGCGATTGCGGACATAGAGCCGGCGGGCGATCTGCGGAATGTCGGTGGCGGGATACCAGTTGCCGAGATAGGGTTCGAGCTCGGGCTGGCGGCGCTCGGAAAAGACCTGGCCGTGGCCTTCCTCGTCGAACCGGTAGAGCATTACCCGGTCGTAGCCGGCCAGGTCCTGAATGATCCTGGCGGCCTCGTCGCACAGTTCTCGCAACGAGGACGATGCAAGGATCCTCTGAACCGATTTCTCGACATGCCGGGACAGGTCGAGCGACGGCCCGGCGCGTTCCAGCTCGATGACGAGACCGCCGCCTGGCGGGCGATGCAGCAGGCCGTCGAATGCCACCGCGGGGCTGCCGATGTGGAAGCGGACCGCCAATGGAATGGTATCGAGCGCTCCTTCGAGATTCGGGCGGATCCGATCGAGGAGGTCGCCGTCGAGCTCGTTGAGCGACCGGCCCAGAATATCATACTCAAGGTTGAGGAAGGACGACGCGTTCGCGCTGGCCCGAACGACGACGAAGTCGGGCTCCCGGACCACGAGCAGCGCGCCGTGAGGCTGAATGGAATCAGCGAATTGGATTTGCTCGCGCTCGCAATTCGAGAGATTTGCCTGGCCGAAGGGCGGGAACGAAGCAAGCCGACGCGTCATGTGGAGATCTCCTGTAGACGGTCGGCCCATAGAATACCGTCTTAAGGCTCCCGTCCAGGGCGGAATCTCGCCGGCGTCCGAGGCGCAAATACCGTGCGCTTCGCGCCCGGAACGAAGCCGCAACCGGCAGTATCGCCCAATACGGCCAAGCATCGACCGCTCGTCAGGCCGCATTCCATGCGATGGATCACTCTGCGTCGTGAAGGTGGCCCTGCGACGTCGTCCGCATTCGCGACCGTGTCGGGATCACGCCGAGATTGCCGGTATGGGTCCCATGGAAGAAACGGGTGACGATCGCAGTGTCGGCCGGAATCGTCTGCTTACTGAATATACGTATCGGATTCGAATGCGCACTGCATTTCAGTCGTTCGCCCCAGCCCGCCGCGCGCCTATTTGGGCAAAGGCGAAGCGTAGCTGCCGAGCTTCGATGTCTTCAGGCCCAGCCCGGCGAGACCTTCGGCGAGCTTCACCGCCGCGGCCACCCCATCTACCACCGGCAGGCCGTGCTCGGCGGACAGAGCGCTCGCCAGATCCGCCATTCCTGCGCAACCCAGCACGATGGCCTCGGCGTGGTCCTCGGCCTTTGCCCGCGCGATCTCGGCGGATATATCCTGCCGCGCGCCCGATCCCGGATCTTCGAGCGCCAGTACGGGCACGTCCGCCGCGCGGACCCTGGCGCAGCGCCGGTCGAGCCCGTATTTCATCAGATTGGTTTCGATGGCGGCGATCGAGCGCGACAGCGTCGTGACGACGCTGAAGCGGTGCGCGATCAGGCTGGCCATGTGGAACGCGGCCTCGCCGATGCCGATCACCGGCGCCCGCGCCAGCGAACGCGCCGCTTCCAGGCCGCTATCGTCAAAGCAGGCGATGATGTGGGCGTCGGCGCCGTTCTGCTCGCCCTTGGCGATCTCGATCAGCAATCCGGGAAGCGAGATCGCCTCGTCGTAATAGCCTTCGATGGAGGCCGGTCCGAATTCCGGATTGACCGCGAGGATCTCCGTGCCCGGCGCCGCGACCGCCCTCGCCGCCGCGCCGATCTTGGCCGTCATCGACGCGGTCGTGTTGGGATTGACGATGGAGATCCGCATCAGCCGTGCCCGCCTCCCGCCTTCCGCGCTTGCCGGGACCGCATGAACGCAATCGCGGCGAGGCTGACGAGCCGATCACCGCCATGGATACGGCGGTCGTCAGCGTGCCGAGGGCATAGATGACCGGTGTGGTCACGGTTGTCGTCTGCCCCTGAAGCTCCAGCGGCAGGGTGTTGAGATAGCCGATGGCCTGGCTGGAGCGGGCGATCTCGTCCCAGGACAGCGTGAAGCCGAACAGGCCGATGCCGATGACGCTCGGCCCGATGATCGGCAGCACGACATGGCGGAAGGTCTGCCATGGCGTGGCGCCGAGGTCGCGGGCGGCTTCCTCGAAACGGCCGTCGAAGCGGTTGAAGATCGCGAACATGATCAGCAGGCCGAAAGGCAGCGTCCAGGTCAGATGCGCGCCGATGCCGGAGGTGAACAGCCCCATGGCGGTGTCGAAGCCGTCTGTGATGAATTCGGGACCGTATGCCTTGACCAGATCGTCGATGATGCGGAACTCCAGGCCGATGCCGAGCGAGACGACGATGGACGGCATGATCAAGCTGGCGACGACGATATAGAACAGCGCATTCGAGCCCCAGAAGCGTTTCCGGTAGGCAAGACCCGCCAGCATCGACAGCGTCACCGTCAGCGCCATGACGACGACGCCCAGCCGGACCGAACGCCAGAACGCCGCCCAGATGTCGACATTGGGCAGGCCCTCCGCCCAGAGCTTGGAGAACCAATAGGTCGAGACGGCGTTCATCGGGAAGGTGAGGCCGCCCTCCGGTCCCTGGAAGGAGAGCAGCACGATGGTGATCATCGGCCCGTAGAGGAACAGCACGAACAGTGCGAAGAGAGCAGCGAGCCAGTAGAAGCTAGCGGGGCGGCGCTCAGTCATGGCCTTGTTCTCCCGAGATCGCGATACTTCTCGACGTCGCCCCGGACGAAGCGTAGCGAAGATCCGGGGCCCAATGACTTATCGGCGACGCAATGCCGCGCTGAAATGCTAATGGACGCCGGATCAAGTCCGGCGCGACGAAGTATCGTTAGCGAAGGGAGCTGCTAGAGGAACTCATCGGCTAAAGCTCCTTCCGGATATCGACGATGCGGGTCAGGCCCCAGATGATGACCAGCACCGTCACCAGAAGGATGACCGCGTGCGCGGCGGCGGGCGGGAATTGCAGCGCGCCCATATGGGTGTTGATCATCTTGCCGGCCGAGGCGATCTGCTGGCCACCCATCACGCCGATGGTGATGAAGTCGCCCATGACGATGGTGATGACGAAGATCGAGCCGATGACGATGCCCGGCTTGGTGAGCGGCACGATGACGTTCCACAACGTCTGCCAGCCACTCGCGCCGGCATCGTAGGCCGCCTCCATCAGCGCCCTGTCGATGCGCATCATCGAGTTGAAGATCGGCACGATCATGAACAGTGTGTAGAGATGCACGAAGGCGAGCACCACGGAGAATTCCGAGAACAGTAGCCATTCGATCGGCGTGCCGATCAGGCCCGCCTGCTCCAGCGATTGGTTGACGAGCCCGTTCCGGCCCAGAAGCGGGATCCAGGAGATCATCCGGATGACGTTGGAGGTCCAGAACGGGATGGTGCAGAGCAGGAACAGCGCGATCTGCATCGTCACCGTGCGCACGTGGAAGGCGAGGAAATAGGCGATGGCAAAACCGAGCACGAGCGTGATCGCCCAGACCGTGAGCGAGATGCGCAACGTGGTGAAATAGGTCTTCAGCGTCGTGCACAGCGAGGGAAGCTGGGCAAGGCATCCCTCGAATGCCTCGGAATAATTGCGCGTGGTGACGTCGGGGATGATCTCATATTCGTTGTAGTTCCAGAAGCTGACGACCACCGTCAGGATCAGCGGAACGATGAAGAACAGGATGAAGACCAAAGCGAGGGGCAGCGCCTGCGACCAGGCCGGCGGACCTTGCTCCAGCGGGTTGTCTCGGGTGACTGCGGTTGCCATGGCCTTGCCTATTTGTCTGGCGCGTTCAATCGCTCACCCACGTTCCGTCATGCCCGCCTGCGCGAGCATGACGTCAAGTGGCGTGCGTTGGCTGATTATGCTGCGATGAACTGGTTCCACTTGCGGACCATATAGTCGTTCTCGTCCATCACCGCGTTCCAGCAGGCGACGGCACCCATGCGGTCCTCATAGGAGCCGCCGTCGCGGGTCTCGCCAGCCTTGCCGAGGGTTGAGCCGTCCGGACCCTTGATGTCTTTCTCGGCCGGCTTGCCTTCCATCCAGAACGCCCATTCGTAAGGCTCCATCTGCGCCTTCGCCGTTTCCAGCACGGCCGAATAATAGCCCTGGCGATTGAGGTAGGCGCCCGCCCATCCGTCGAGGAACCAGTTGACGAACTCGTATGCGGCGTCCGCCTTCTTGCCGGAGATGGTCTTCGGCAGACCGAAGCCCGCGGCCCAGGCGCGATAACCTTCCTTCAACGGTTGATAGACGCAAGGGATGCCCTTCGCCTTCACGGCGGTCACGGCCGGCGACCACATCGACTGGATCACCGTCTCGCCCGAGGCCATCAGGTTGACGCTCTCGTTGAAGTCCTTCCAGAACGCGCGGAACTGGCCGGCCTGCTTCGCCTCGGTGAGGACCTTCATCGTCCGGTCGATCTCTTCCTTGGTCATATTGCCCTTGTCGGGATAGGCGTATTCGCCCATCGCCTCGACGACCATGGCGGCATCCATGATGCCGATCGAAGGGATGTTCAGGATCGACGCCTTGCCCTTGAACTCCGGATTGATCAGCTCCTTCCAGCTCTCGATCGGGCGGTTGATCAGGTCCGGGCGGATGCCCAGCGTGTCGGCGTTGTAGACCGTGGGAATCAGCGTGATGTAGCCCGAAGCATCGGAGGCGAATTTCTTGCCCTTCGCCCCTTCCAGCCAGAACACCTTTTTCGGCGCGGTGCCCTGATCGCCGATCTTCTTGCCGTCGGGCAGCTCGCCCTTGGTGAAGATCGGGGTGATCTTGTCGGCATATTTGATCTTCTTGGCGTCCATGCCGAGCAGGTTGCCCGACGGGATCAGCTTCTTCAGCGAGAAATATTCCGTGTCAACCACATCGAAGCTGTTCGGCTGGGTGATCACGCGGCGTGACACGTCGTCGGTGGTCACGGGGATGTATTCGATCTTGATGCCGGTATCTTCCAGGCACTTCTTGGCGATGTCGGCGGACTGGTTCACGGCGGTGCCGAGATAGCGCAGCGTGAGCTTTTCCTGGGACATCACATAGGGAAAGCCCGTGATCGCGCCCGACCCGATGGCCGCGCCAGCGAGCGCACCGGCGCCCTTGATGACGCCGCGCCGCGAGATGCCGGTCGATTTGGATTTACGCATAGCCTTGTCTCCTCATCTTGCAATTCATGCAGTCATTGAATCGGCGAGCCGGTGGGCGTCGCCCTCGCTCCAGCTCACGGATACCCGGTCGCCGGGATTGATCGGATCGGCGAAGAACACATCCTCCGGCAGCACGGCGAGCAGGTCGGCGGCTTTGTCGCTCTCCAGGCCGAGTTGCACATAGGTGCCCTGATATTCGACATCGCGGACGGCGGCTTCGAGCGCGCCGGCGGGCAAGCCCTGGCCGTTGAGCCGGCCGATCTGCATGCGGTCGGTGCGCACCGCGATCTTGCCGCGGTCCGCCGCCACGACGTTGTGCCCGCCGATGAAGCGGGCAACGAATTCGGTCGCGGGTTTGGTGAACACGTCGCGCGGCGTGCCGCTCTGCTCGATTCCGGCCGTCGTTCATCACCACGATCAGGTCGGCGAGCGCCATGGCCTCGTCCTGGCCGTGAGTGACGTGGATAAACGAGATGCCGAGTTCTTTCTGCAGACGCTTCAGCTCGGCGCGCATCCTTACGCGCAGGAACGGGTCGAGCGCGGAGAGCGGTTCGTCGAGAAGCAGGATCTGCGGATCGGTGATCAGCGCGCGGGCGAGGGCGACGCGCTGCTGCTGGCCCCCGGAAAGCTGGGCGGGCAGGCGCTGAGCGAATTGCGTCATGTCGACGAGCGCGAGCATCTCCGCCGCCTTGGCCTGCCGTTCGGCTTTGCCGGTGCCGCGCATCTTCAGGCTGAACGCCACATTGCCGAGCACGGTGAGGTGCGGGAACAGCGCGTAGGACTGGAACATCATCGCAGTGCCCCGGCGTGCGGGCGGCAGGTCGGTGACGTTGGCATTGCCGAGCAGAATGTCGCCGGAGGTGACGACCTCGTGCCCGGCGATCATGCGCAGCGTGGAACTCTTGCCGCAACCGGACGGGCCGAGCAGGCAGCAATAATCCGAAGCCGGCACCTTGAGATCGATCGCGTCGACGGCGACCGTATCGCCATAGCGCTTGGTCACGGAAACAAGTTCGAGACCGGAGGCCTTCATCGGATCACCTCGCTCAATCCGCGTTGGACTTGGGTACAGGACGTCATGGTCAGGCGCCTCCTTCACCGCTTGGATGCGCGGGGTTGCGGACCGACATGACCGGGGCGCTTCCTCGTGGATGGATGAAGCAGCGCCTCGTCATGGCGTCACCCGGCCCGGCTGGAATTGCACCGGAGGACGAGCGGCGAAACCGTTGATGCAAATGACATGCCGTTTGCCGGGCTCTTGGTGCCGGGGCGGACCTTCATGACCGCACCTGGCTAGCCTCGGGCTCGCTGCCGTCGAGCAGGTCGACTAGCGCCAGCGCGACGACCTCGGTGGCCTTGTAAAGATCTTCCAGCTTCAGCTTCTCGTCGGCGCGGTGTCCGTTGGCCTCCAGCAGGGTGCGTGGCCCGGCGCCATACAGCACGGTGGGCACGCCGGCCGCGGAATAGAGCCGGGCATCGGTATAGATCGGTACGCCCTTGGTGCCGACCGGCTCGCCCATGATGTCTCCCGCACGAGCCTGGATCGCGGCGACGATCCGATCCTGCCCCGGCATCGGAACGAACGGAACGGCCAGCAGAATCCGGCGCATCGCGATCGATATGCCTAAATATTGTGCAGCCTTCATTTCGATGAGGGCGCGCAGCTCGGCCTCGACCTCTTTGGCGTTCTCCTCCGGCGTGATCCGGCGGTCGATACGGAAGGTGACCTTGTCCGGGACGACATTGGTGTTGATGCCGCCGGAAATCAGTCCGACGGTCAGCCCCGGCGAGCCGATGCCGGCCAGCGGCGAGACATGTTTGCGCAGCGCCCGGCGCATGTCATAGAGCGCGTTCAGGACGCCTGTCGCCGCTTCGAGCGCATCGACGCCGGTTTCCGGCATGGCCGCATGAGCCGATTTGCCGATCATCTCGACTTCGAGATGCAGGCAGCCATTATGCGCGGTGACGATGTCGTAGGCGAAGCCGGCCGAGATCGCGTAATCCGGCTTGGAGAGGCCGGTTTCCAGAATGTAGCCGGGGCCGATCAGGCCGCCGGCCTCCTCGTCATAGGTCAGGTGCAGCTCGACCGTGCCGTCGATACCGCCGCCAAGCCTCGCCGCTTCCTTCAGCGCCAGCAGCGCGAAGCCGTAAGTGGCGAAGTCCGATTTGGAAACGGCGACGCCGCGCCCGTACATGAAGCCGTCGCGGATCTCGGCGCCGTAGGGATCGGCCGTCCAGCCGAGGCCCGGCGGCACCACGTCGCCATGCGCGTTCAGCGCGACCACAGGGCCGTCGCCGAAGCGCTCGCGGACGATCAGATTTGTGGCGGAGATCATGCCGTTCTTCTGCGCCAGCTCGGCCGGCACCTCGTGCCGCTCGACGGTAAAGCCGAGGCCTTCGAGCAAGGCGGCGGCGCGCGCGGCATGGGGGCGGCAATCGCCCGGCGGATTGTCGGAGGGCACGCGGACCAGCTCGGCGAGGAAATGCGTCTGCTGCTCGCGGCTGCCGGCGAGGAAATCGCGAATGGTGGCTTCGATCGCCTCGGTCATGACCTTGCCTCCGTGTTGGGTTTGAAATTTTCGATGAAGCGCAGCAGCACATGCGCGCCGGCCTCGACGTCCTCGGGCGTGACGTGCTCGTCGGGGTGATGGCTGACGCCGCCCCGGCAGCGCACGAACAGCATGACGATGTCGGTGATGTCGATCATGGCCATGCCGTCATGTCCCGCCCCGCTCGGGAGATCGAGGACGCGGTAGCCGTCGCCCTCGATGGCGGCGGCAAGCTGCGCGCGCAGCCAGGGGGCGCAGAGCGCGGTGCCGTTTTCGTGGGTCTTGGTAATGCGCGCCTTCAGCTTGCGGCGCGAGGCAATCTCGTCGATGGCGTCGATGACGGCGGAAACCGCGTCGCGCCGGAGAATGTCCTCGGCGGCACGGATGTCGAGAGTGAAACGGACGCGGCCGGGGATCACATTGGTCGCGCCGGGCTCTGCGGTGATCTGGCCGACAGTGCCGACGAGGCTAGGCGCATCAGTGCACAGCCGCTCGACCGAGGAAATGCATTCGGCGGCGCCTGTCAGCGCATCGCGGCGCAACCGCATCGGCACCGTCCCGGCGTGGCCCGCCATGCCTTCCAGCTCGACCAGAAACCGGCTGGCGCCGCTGATCGCGGTGACGACGCCGACCGGGAGGTCTTCGGCTTCCAGGACCGGCCCCTGCTCGATATGCACCTCGACGAAGGCGAGGATGTCGCTGCGGCGCCTGGCTGCACTGCGCACCGCGTCGGGTTTGAGACCGAAGGCGGCCATCGCCTCGCGCATGGTCAGCTCGTCGCTACCCTTCACCTCCAGAGCGCCTTCGTCGAAGGTGCCGGCAATGGCGCGGCTGCCGAGGAGCGTCGAGGAAAACCGCACGCCCTCTTCATCGGCAAAGCCTACCACTTCGAGGGCGAAGGGCAGGCGCAGGCCGCGCTGCGCGATCTCGGATACGCATTCGAGCGCGGTGAGCACGCCGAGTGGCCCGTCCCATTTGCCGGCATCGCGGACGGTATCGAAATGCGAGCCGATCATCAGGCAGGGAAGGCCGGGCGTCTCGCCTTCATAGCGGCCGATGACGTTGCCGATCTCATCCATCCGCGCGGCAAGACCGGCCTCCCGCATCCATCCCACAATGAGGTCGGCAGCCCGGCGATGCTCCGGCGAAAAGCAGACGCGGGTCAGCGCGTCCGGGCTTTCCGATATTGCCGCCAGTTCGCCGATGCGCTCAACGATACGGCCTCCCATTCCAGTCCTCCCGGCCAGATTTGTTATCGGTGTTCTTCTATCCATATGTCAGCTCAGTCCACTGACAAACTGCGCCAGCTCCGGCGTTTTCGGCTCGGCGAACAGCGCCTTGGGCGCGCCTTCCTCGTGGACGCGGCCGTGATGCATGAAGACCAGCTTGGTGCCGACATCGCGGGCAAAGCGCATCTCGTGCGTGACCAGCATCAATGTCATGCCTTCGCTGGCGAGCTGCTCGACGACGCGCAGCACTTCGTTCACCAGTTCCGGATCGAGCGCCGACGTTATCTCGTCGCACAGCAGCACGGTCGGACGCATGGCGAGCGCCCGGGCGATGGCCACGCGCTGCTGCTGGCCGCCGGAAAGCTGCGACGGATAGGCGTCGAACTTGCCTTCCAGCCCGACCTTGGCGAGCAGCATCTCGGCCTCGTCGCGCGCTTCGCCTTTCGTGGCTTTCACCACGACCTTCGGCGCCAGCATGATGTTCTCGCCCGCCGTCAGATGCGGGAACAGGTTGAACTGCTGGAACACCATGCCGACATGGCGGCGCAGCGTGCGCATGTCCGTCTTGCCGTTGCCGACCTCCATGCCGTCGACGGTGATGTTGCCGGACTGATAGGTCTCCAGCCCGTTGATGCAGCGCAGCAGCGTGCTCTTGCCGCTGCCCGAGCGCCCGATGATGGCGACGACATCGCCGCGGCCGACATCGATGGAGACGCCCTTGAGCACCTCGGTCTCGCCGTAGCTCTTGCGGACGTCACTGATGCTAACGAGCGACATTGAGACGGCCCTCCAGGCGTTTGGCGTACCAGGACAGTGGGAAACACAGCACGAAGTAGATCGCGGCGACGAGCGAGTAGACCAGGAACGGCCGGAACGTGGCGTTGTTGAGCATGGTGCCGGCCTTGGTCAGCTCGACGAAGCCGATGATCGAGGCGAGCGCGGTGCCCTTTATGACCTGTACGGAGAAACCGACGGTCGGCGCGACGGCGATGCGCATCGCTTGCGGCAGGATAACATAACGCATCTGCTCGACATAGTTGAGCGCGAGGCTCGACCCGGCCTCCCACTGGCCGCGCGGGATCGACTCGACGCAGCCGCGCCAGATCTCCGACAGGAACGCGCTCGTCCAGAAGGTCAGCGCCAGCCAGGCCGCCACCCATGGGCTCACCTCGATGCCGAACAGCGCCACGCCGAAGAAGAACAGGAAGAGCTGCATCAGGAGCGGCGTGCCCTGGAAGAACTCGATATAGACCGCGGTCACGAACCCGGAGCACGGCGCTCTGCGAGACCCGCATGAACAGGATGAGCAGCCCGACGATGCCGCCGCTGACGAAGGCGATCAGCGAGAGCAGCACGGTCCAGCGCGCCGCCCAGAGCAGGTTGTCGAGGATGACGGAGAAGGTGAATTCGGACATGGCTCACCCCCTCACTTTCGGGAAGACGATGCGGCCGATGCCGCGCAGCAGCGCGCGGGTGCCGACCGCCAGCAGCAGATAGAGCAGCGCGGCGACGAAATAGACCTCGAAGGCGCGGAAATTGCGCGACTGGATGAAGTTGGCCGCATAGGTCAGGTCCTCCGCCGAGATCTGCGAGACGACCGCCGAGCCGAGCATGACGATGACGATCTGCGAGGACAGCGCCGGGTAGACCTTCATGAAGGCCTGCTTCAGCACGATGTAGCGCAGGATCTCGAAGCGGCTCATCGCCAGGCTGAGCCCCGCCTCGATATGCCCCTTCGGCACGGCCTCGATCCCGGCACGGATGATCTCGGTCGAATAGGCGCCGAGATTGATGACCATGGCGAGGAAGGCGGCTTCCGCCTCGGTGAGCTTGATGCCGGCGGCGGGCAGGCCGAAGAAGACGAAGAAGAGCTGGACGATGAACGGCGTGTTGCGGATCAGCTCGACATAGACGCCGACCGCGTAGTCCGCCCATTTGGGTCCGAAGGTGCGCAGCGACGCGCCCGCGGTGCCGACCGCGATCCCGACGACGGTGGAGACGAGCGTCAGCACGATGGTGAAGGCAAGGCCCCGCGCGAGCACGTCCCAATAGGGGATGAGGTCGCTGAAATTGAGCTGATAGACCATGGCGACACCCCGCGCCTCAAATGATCCCGCTCGCCCACCTCGTCATTCCCGCGAAAGCGGGGATCCAGTAAACGCCTAAGTCTGCGGTGTACTGGATCCCCGCCTGCGCGGGGATGACGCTATCGATTGGGCGGTGTACGTCGTTTCAATCGCCGCTTCGGCTCAGAAGCCCGCGGGCAGCGGCTGCTTCAGCCAGGTCTGCGACATCTTTTCGAGCGCGCCGCTGTCCTTGGCCTTGGCGATGATGTCGTTCAGCTTGGCCATCAGCTCCGGCTCGCTTTTGTTCATGCCGACATAGCAGGGGCTGTTCTTGATCACGAATTTCAGCTCCGGCTTGCGGTCCGGGCTCTTATTGGCAATCGACGCGGCGACGGTGTTGCCGGTCGCGATCAGATCGACCTGGCCGGAAATGAAGGCGGAGATCGTCGCGTTGTTGTCTTCGTAGCGCTTGACCGTGCCGGAGGACGGAATGGTCTTCGACAGCTCCTGCTCCTCGATGGCGCCGCGCGTCGCGCCGACCGTCTTGTCCGCCAGATCCTCGACCTTGGCCACTTTGACGTCCGCCGTGCCGTAGACGCCGGAGAAGAATGGGGCGTAGGCGTTGGAGAAGTCGATCACCTTCTCGCGCTCGGCATTCTTGCCGAGGCTGGAGATGACCAGGTCGACCTTCTTGGTCTGCAGATAGGGGATGCGGTTGGCGCTCGTCACGGGGACGATCTCGACCTTCACGCCGAGCTGCTCGGCAATGTAGTTCGCCATGTCGATGTCGTAGCCGACCGGCTTCAGGTCGGGACCGGCGGAGCCGAACGGCGCGAAATCCTGCGGCACGGCCACTTTGATGACGCCCGCCTTCATGATGTCGTCGAGCGAATTGGCGGATGCCGGCGCCACGCCGGCAAGGGCGGTTGCGGCCATGCAGCCAAGCGCGATCGCGGCCGCTTTGATGGATTGCAGCGATGTCATGGAGTGTCCCCTTTTTGCTCGCCCAGATGGAGATGCCGCCGGTGAGGAGCGGCCGAAGCCGTGCCGGTCTCGGGCCGGCCATGCATTCAGTCTTGCGGCGAGGGGGTGAGATGTCCAATATATCGTTCGGATCAATTGATATGTTTGAGATATGGATCTCCGCCAGCTCCGCTATTTCCTGGTCGTCGCCGACGAGCTGTCCTTCACCAGGGCGGCGCGGCGGCTCAATATCTCGCAGCCGCCGCTATCGCAGCAGATCCAGCAGCTCGAAGCGCTTCTGGAAACCAGGCTGTTCACGCGCACCAGCCGCCGCGTCGAGCTGACCGCGGCCGGTCAGGAATTGCAGACCCAGGCCCGCGCGATCCTCGCCCAGACCGAGCAGGCACGGCAGCAGATCCGCTTCATCGGCGCCGGGCGAACCGGCAAGATCGACATCGGCGCGACCGGCGCGATCCTGCGGGGCGGGCTGGCGGGGCTGCTCGCCGGCTATCACCGGCTGATGCCGAATGTGCGCACCACGATCCACGAACAGGCCCCGGCGCTTCAGCTCAAGGCGGTGCTGGAGTACCGCACCGACCTGAGCTTCAACCGCAGTGTCCCGCCGCAGGAGGAGCTGGAGAGCGCGCTCGCATGGCGGGAGGACGTTTCGGTGATCCTGCCCAAGGGGCACCGGCTGGCGCGCCTGCGCCACGTGCCGCTCGCCGAACTCCGCGAGGACGAGCACGTCATGCTTCACCCGGACTCCTCCGATTTCGCCCGCTACCTCCAGCAATGCTGCATCGACGCCGGGTTCCTGCCGCGCATTTCCCAGCAGGTGGTCGATTCCCAGTCGATCCCGAGTCCTGATCGCCTCCGGCTTCGGCGTCTCCCTCGTCCCGGCCTCCACGGCACGCTTCACCAGCAACGACGTGGTGTTCCGACCGCTGAAGCCGGGGCTGATCGCCGATGTCTACATGATCTACCGGCGCGGGGAGACCTCGCCCGCGGTGCTGAAATTCGTCGAATGGGCGCAGGAGCGGATGGCGGCGTAGCGCCGGACAAAAAATTGTCTCCCCCACCCAAGGAATTTGCATCCCGCTGCGTCTCATGCGTAATGGCCCCGTTGGGCAAGGTGTGACGCCGGTGTGCGCATGAACGATCGGGAGCTGGCGGAAAAGGCAGCGGGCGGGTGCCGCGAGTCGTTCGCGGCGCTGATCGCTGCCTATTACGACCGCATCTTCCGGCTCGCCTGGCGGCTCTGCGGCTCGCGCGCCACGGCGGAGGACGTCGCACAGGACGTCTGCGTCAAGCTGGCGACGGCGATCCGGGAGTTCCGCGGCGATGCGGCGTTCTCGACCTGGGTCTGGCGGATCACCTTCACCGCGGCGACCGACCGGCTGCGGGCGGCGAACAAGGTGACGGCGCTCGCCCCTGCCGTCATCGCGGCCCTGGTCGATGCGGCGCCCGAACGCGCTCGCTCGCCGGAAGACGCCGTCATCGGTGCGGAGATCTGGGACGAAGTGCGCGCGCTTCCCGAGCAGCAGCGTGACGCGATCTTGCTGATTTATGGGGAGGATATGAGCCACGCCGAGGCGGCCGTCATCATGGGCTGCCGCGAGAAGACGGTGTCCTGGCATTTGCACGAGGCGAAGAAGCGCCTCAAGAACCGATTGCAGAGCGCGGTTTGACCATGACCGAAGACCAGTTGAAAGCGCTGAAGGATTTGCCGGCTCCGGAGCCGCGCGCCGAGGCGAAGGCGGCTGCGCTCGCGGCGGCGCTGGCGGCATTCGACTCCGGTGCGGCGGGTGCGGAAAAAATTTCGGACGCACCCCAAGGATCGGCGAACGCCGCTCGTCCAATACACGCATCACAAACAAAAAGGAGATGGTCGATGCGTGCTCCGATGGCATACAAGATGGCGGCAAGCTTTGCCGCGCTGATGGTCGCAAGTGCCGGGATGCTGTATTTCACGGCGTCGGAATTCGATGGCAGTCGTATGGTCGCGGAACCCTCCGTACAACCCGATAATGACGCTTTGAGTCTCAAAGGCCGGATCGGGGATGCGCTGCGGAATCAGCAAGAACCGAAGCCGGAAGCGGCGTCGCCTGCTGGAGGGACCCTCGCTGTTAAGACGATGCCGTTTTCCGGCGAGAAGAAGGCGAACGAGCGTCAGGTTCGGCGGATTACTGAGCCGTCCGGTCGGCCCGGCGCTTCGGTGCGCGCTGATCGGGAAGGCGGAACCGTGTTCCATCGAGGCGTAGCACCCTCAGACCTGCCCGCCGAGTTGTCCGCCGACGGGCGCGTGACATTCTCTCAGGATCAGAACCGGGACAAGTTCGAGACGACGGAGATCAACCCCGTCAAGCAGGTTGCGACCGATCCGGTCTCGACCTTCTCTATCGATGTCGACAGCGCGTCTTATTCGTTCATCCGGCGTGCGCTGAATGAAGGGCGGCTGCCGCCGAAGGATGCGGTGCGTGTCGAGGAGATGATCAACTATTTCCCATACGACTATCCGCGTCCGGCGACCTCGGAGGTGCCGTTCCAGCCGACCGTGACGGTTGTGCCCGCGCCGTGGAATTCCTCGCATGAGCTGGTTCATATCGGCATCAAGGGCTACGATTTGACCACGGCGGATCGGCCGCGCGCCAATCTGGTGTTCCTGATCGACGTCTCCGGCTCGATGGCCTCCACCGACAAGCTGCCGCTCTTGAAGAACGCCTTCCGGATGCTGGTCGACGAATTGCAGCCGGACGACACTGTCGGCATCGTCACCTATGCGTCGGGCTCGGGAATTGCGCTGGAGCCGACCCGGATTGCCGACAAGTCGAAGATCCTTGCTGCCATCGACGCGCTCGGTGCGGGCGGATCGACCGCGGGCGCGCAAGGGCTGAGCGATGCCTATCGGCTGGCGGAGGCGCATTTCGACAAGGAGGGCGTCAACCGCATCATCCTGGCGACGGACGGCGATTTTAATGTCGGCGTGACCGGCAAAGACGATTTGAAGGGCTTCATCGAGCGCAAGCGCGAGGCGGGCATCTTCCTCTCGGTGCTCGGCTTCGGGCGGGGCAATTACAACGACGCGCTGATGCAGGCGCTCGCCCAGAACGGCAACGGCACGGCGGCCTATGTCGACACGCTCAACGAGGCGCGCAAGGTGCTGGTCGACGAGGCGTCCTCGACGCTGTTCACCATCGCCAAGGACGTGAAGATCCAGGTCGAGTTCAACCCGTCGCAGGTCTCCGAATACCGGTTGATCGGTTACGAGACGCGGGCGCTCAAACGCGAGGACTTCAACAACGACAAGGTCGACGCCGGGGACATCGGCTCCGGCCACACCGTCACGGCGATCTACGAGATCACGCCGAAGGGGGTGCCGAAGCAGGTCGACGATCTGCGCTATCAGAAGCCGGAGGCGGCGCCGCAGCCGGCCGGGCAGGGCGATGAGCTGGCCTTCCTGAAGCTGCGTTACAAGCTGCCGAAGGAGGACGCCTCGAAGCTGATCACGGTGCCGATCACCGCGGCGATGGAGAAGCCGGGCATCGCGGAGGCGCCGGAGGACGTGCGGTTCTCCGTAGCCGTGGCAGCATTCGGCCAGCTCCTGCGCGGCGCGCCCTATCTGCAGCGCTACAATTACGACGATGTGCTCGCCCTGAGCCAGACCGCGCGCGGCCCGGACACTTTCGGCTACCGTGCCGAATTCCTGAACCTGGTGCGGCTGGCCAAATCCGCGACGCCGTAGCGCGCCCATGAGTTGTCGCCCCGGCCTTGCGCCGGGGCCGGCTCGCCTTTCAGCGCAGCCATGGTTTGCGGAGATATGGGTGGTCCCTGACCGTCGCTCAAAGCCGAGCGGCGGTCGCGGCGTGTGCGGGCTGCACGGCCGTCAGCGGGCTGAGATTGAGCCACGCCTTCAGCGCATCGCGTGTAAAGCCGGAGCCAAGCGCTTCGAGCCCGCCGCTGTCGAGCGCACGCGGCAGGCTGATGTCGCCGCGAATGACATAGATCATGTCGGGCAAGGACGCCGCGAGATAGAGGTCCACCTCGTGGCCGGGGTCCTCCAGGCACATCTCCAGCGCGCCATCCTCATTGATGAACCACCAGAACCGGGCCTCCGGCCGCTGGTCCGTCAGCTCGAGGCGCACCGTAGTGCGCCCCGGCCCGAATGCATTCGGATTGACGCTGCGCTCGATCGCCCAGACGAGCAGGCTGAGGTCGATTTCGCCCTCTTCGAGCTGCCGCCGCGACCAGCGCTGTCCCCACACGCCGAGCGCGTCGATCACCGGGGCGAATTCCTTCCCCGCCTCGGTGAGGAAATAGCCGAGGCCCTTGCCGTTCGGCAGTGGCTTGCGTTCGACGATGCCTTCGGCTTCGAGCTGTTTGAGCCGCTGCGAGAGCAATGTCGGCGACATCAGCGGCACGCCCCGCTGAAGCTCCGAGAAGCGCTTGGCCCCCCAGTAAAGATCCCGGACGATCAGCGGCGTCCATCGCTCGCAAAAAAGCTCGGCGGCTTTGGCGACCGGGCAGAACTGTCCGTAGGATTTCATCGCAAATACTCCCTGTCCAAACTATCGGAAACCCATGCCGGCCTCGCAACTACAAATTCTGGAGCAGCCAAGGCCAGGCGCCGATTCCCCCGGCGGGGCGGCATATATCGGATATCCGAGCGGCGCATCCTGGCGTATTATGCCGCAAGGTGATTCAAGCCGGAATCTCGCGGATCAGGAGGGGCCATTGGCACTTTACGATTGGGTATCCGACAGCATGATCGACGAGACGGACCGGCGCGGTCCGGTGCGCGTCGGCTGGTTGCTGACGGACGCAAAAGCCGGGGTGCTGTTCGACGAACCCGAGCGCATCCGGTCGGTCGACATGAACCGCGAACACGCCAAGTCGGCGTCGCGCTGTCCGGCGGTGCTCAATCTCGAATCGCGCTATTTCGCGGTCAAATGCCCGTTCAGCATCCAGCTCGGCTTCGAGCGCGACCAGGAGGGCAAGCCGCGGCTGAAGAACAAGCTCGGCGACAAGAGCCCCGTCCGCGCCAGCAAGCTCGGCCAGTTGGTGACACTCGTTGCGGAGCAGGAATGGCGTTACAAGGATCGCCCGACGATCCAGATCAAGACGCCCTATCTGTTCATTGCCGACGAGCCGGTTTTCATCTCGCAGCTCCCGCCTTTCCTGCACTATCTGCAGGCGCCGTGGCCTGGCACCTTGTTCGGTGGCCGGTTCCCGATCCATGTCTGGCCGCGTCCGCTGATGTGGGCGTTCGAATGGCACGACGTCTCGAAGGACCTGATCCTGCGCCGCGGCGACCCGTGGTTCTATGTCGGTTTCGAGACCGGGCCCGCGGATCGCCCGATTGCGATCGTGGAGGCGGAAATGACCCCCGATCTGCAGGAGTATTCCGACCAGATCACCGGCGCGGTCAACCTCGTCAACCAGACATTTTCGCTGTTCAAGAGCGCCGAAAAGCGCCGGCCGAAGACGCTCGTCAAGCCGGTGGAGCGCGGATAGTCCACGCTCCGCCGTCTTAACGGGAAATCGCAATGCTCCAGCGGCCGCCGGCGTCCTCGGCGACGTCGGCGCGGACATCGAGGAAGCGCTTCACGACATCGATATTGGTCAGCGTGTGCGGCGACGGCTTGGCGCTGCCGATGCGTCCGCCTCGCGCGAGCGCCATCGGCAGAATGAGCTGGTCGGCGAGATGGCTGCCGACCGGCGCACCGGTCGCGAGATAGGCCTGCGCTTCCTCGGCCGCTTCCCCCGCCACGGCTTCGCTGGTCGCATTCACCCGGCCGAAGGCGGTGACGACCTCGCAAACCTGTTCATACTCCATGGTCAGCACCAGACAATTCCCCGGTCCGATCGCATCCGATGCGTTGCGGACGAACAAGTCCTCATCCTTGAGGCCGAGCCGGTCCTTGAGTGCGGCGAGTTCCCGCTCGGCGATGTTTCGCGGCAGGTTGGCGATCAGCGCCTCGGCCTTGCGCGCAACCAGGGTCCCGCGGTCTTCGATGACGAGCGGCTGGGGATCTTCGAGCGGCGCGATGTCGATCTCGAGAACGCCGCCGCCCGCCGGATAAAAGCCCGGACGCTTGAGGTGAGCCGTGACGTTGAAGCCCATGCGGCGGATGAGCGGCAGAAACGCGCGGTCGAGAAAGTCGAACGGCGGCGCGCCCATATTGTGGGTCCCGCCCTCGATGGTCACCCGGCTGTGCCCGCCTGCCAGGGCGAGAGGCGGCAGCACGGTCTGCAGCACGAGCGTCGTCGAGCCCGCCGAGCCGATGCGGAAGGTGTATTCGTCGGAGCGGGCGGCGCCGGGCTCGAAGGTCAATGCCGTCGCGCCGACATCGGCGCCGCCGACCTGCGCGCCGCTGATTTCGGCGGCCGCTTTCACCGCCGTCAGATGCTGGCGCATCAGTCCGGGCTTCGCCCGCCGCGCGCGGATGTTGCGGATGGTGAACGGCTTGCCGGTGACCACCGACAGCGCCAGAGCGGTGCGCAGAATCTGGCCGCCGCCTTCGCCCTGCGATCCATCGATTGCGATCATCGTCCTGCCCCTCGAAATGCCGCCCCGAACGCCGTCGATGTCGCCGCCCGGCCCTTGAGGCGGGGCGGCGATCCATCGCGAAGCGTTCAAGGCGCGCTTACCCTTTCACGCACACCACCTGACGCAGCGTGTGCACGATCTCCACGAGCGCCGCCTGCGCCGCCATTACCGCATCGATGTTCTTATAGGCGCGCGGCGTCTCGTCGATGACGTCCGCGTCCTTACGGCATTCGACACCGGCGGTGTCGGCGGCATGATCGGCCAGCGTGAACCGGCGCTTGGCTTCTGCGCGCGACATCACGCGGCCCGCGCCATGCGAGCAGGAGCAGAAGCTTTCCGCCTTGCCGCGTCCGCGCACGATGAACGACTTCGCCCCCATCGAGCCGGGGATGATGCCCATCACGCCCTCGGCGGCGCGCACCGCGCCCTTTCGCGTCACCAGCACGTTCTCGCCGAAATGATGCTCGCGGGCGACGTAGTTGTGGTGACAGTTCACCGCCTCCACATGCGCCTCGAACGGCTTCGGCATTGCCGCACGAAGGGCGTCGATCGCATGGCGCATCATCACCTGCCGGTTCTGCATGGCGAAGTCCTGTGCCCAGCCGACCGCCTCCATGTAATCGTTGAAATGCTCGCGTCCCTTCGGCCAGATAGGCAAGATCCGCATCCGGAAGATTGATGAAGAATCGGCGCATCTCTTCCTTGGCCTTTTCGATGAAGTAGGTGCCGATCTGGTTGCCGACCCCGCGCGACCCGGAATGCAGCATCACCCAGACGCGGTCCTCCTGGTCGAGGCACACTTCGAGGAAGTGGTTGCCGGTCCCGAGCGTGCCGAGATGGTTGGCTGTGTTGGCCTTGGCGATCTTCGGATGCTTGTCGACGATGGCCGCAAAGCGCGGTGCGAGCGCTTCCCATGCTTCCTCGGTCGCCGCCGGCAGATCCTGCCAGGAGCCCTTGTCCAGCTTATTGCGGCCAACCGAGCGGCCGTGCGGAACGGCTGCTTCGAGCGCCGACCGCACCGGGGCGAGATCGTCCGGCAGGTCGGCCGCGTTGAGCGAGGTCCGCACCGCCATCATCCCGCAGCCGATATCGACGCCGACCGCGGCCGGAATGATCGCGCCCTTGGTCGGGATCACCGAACCGATGGTCGAGCCTTTCCCGTAATGCACGTCCGGCATCACCGCCATCCATTTGTAGATGAACGGCATCGACGCAGTGTTGAGCAACTGCCGCTTCGAGGACTTCGTCCACCGGCACGCCGCGCGTCCACATCTTGATCGGTACGGCGGCCTTGGCCTCATGCAGAACGTCGTATGTGCGCGTGTTGGTCTCCATGACCTTCCTCCTCAAAGCGCCGAAATCAAAACGGTCGTGACGACAAGTGGCGGCGAAACCTCCTGCTCTACCGCTGAGCTACGGGGCCATTGGAAAAATGGAGGCCCCGGCGGGACTCGAACCCGCGACCTGGTCGTTTGAAGCGATGTAGTTCCGCCTGCATTCGTCACGATCCGTCTACTGATCCTTTCATTGCGGCCGGACGATCCGGCCGAAAATCACGTGGGTCGAAAAAAGGCCGTGACGACAAGAATTGATGAAACATCCTGGTTGCTGGATAGGCAAATGTAGTTCCATCAGCATTCGTCACGGCTCAATCCCTAGTGTCCTGTTTCGGAAATTTCTAGCCAGTTATTCGTCGTCGTGATTCCCTGTATTGGATCAGCGATTCCCTGGGAGCGATGATGGTGAGTGGAAAACCGAGCCCGATCCAGCTGAGTGCGGATGAGCAAGCCATGCTCAATGGCCGTGTCCGCCGTCGCAAGATTACGCGCGCGGATGCACAGCGCGCGGAGATCATCCTGCGCGCGGCGGACGGGGAGAACAACTGCGAGATCGCGTCTGGGGTGGGCGTTACGCGTCAGACCGTCCGGCTGTGGCGCGAGCGGTTCGCCAGGCATCGTCTCGATGGCCTCGACGACGAGCCAAGATGCGGTGCGCCACGCAAGATCGGCGATGACCGTATCGAGGAAATTGTTACCAAAACGCTCGAGGCAAAGCCCTCGGACGCGACACATTGGAGCACGCGCGGCATGGCGAAGGCGTCGGGCATATCGGCGTCGTCCGTGCATCGGATCTGGCAGGCCTTCTGCTTGCAGCCGCATCGCACCGAGACGTTCAAGCTGTCGACCGATCCGCAATTCGTCGAGAAGGTGCGCGACATTGTGGGGCTATATCTCGCTCCGCCAGACAAGGCGCTGGTGATCTGCGTCGATGAAAAGAGCCAGATACAAGCCCTTGATCGAACGCAGCCGCTTCTGCCGATGCGTCCCGGTCAGGTGGAGAGGCGCACCCACGACTATGAGCGCCACGGCACAACAACGCTCTTTGCAGGCTTCATTGCCGCCGTGACGGCCGAGACAGACGTGAAGGCGGGCAGCGTGATCGGCACATGCATGCCGCGCCATCGCGCACAGGAGTTCCGCAAGTTCCTCGACGAAGTGGAGCGCAATGTGCCTGCCGGTCTCGACGTGCATGTCGTGATGGACAACGCCTCGAGCCACAAGACAAAGCTGATCCGCGATTGGTTCGCCAAGCGGGCGCACTGGCACGCGCACTTCACCCCGACATCGTCATCGTGGATCAATCAGGTCGAGCGTTTCTTCTCGCTGTTGGCCGAAAAGCAGATCAAGCGAGGCGCTCACACGTCGGTCAAGCAACTGATCGCGGCGATCGAGGCCTTCATCCGTCAGCAGAACGCAAATCCGAAGCCGCTACGATGGACCAAGTCCGCCGATGATATACTGGCAAGCATCGAGCGCTTTTGCCGCCGCACCCTCGATGTGCATGCCTCAGCTGGATAGGAACTTCTGAATCAGGACACTAGCATCGACGAACCTTCGCGCAGTCGCCCTTTCCGTCGTCCTGCTCTTTACCTTCCTGCTCGGCTGGCACCTCTGGGTCGAGGCCCAGCGCAGCGCGGCGCCGGCCATGGACCCTGAACTCGCCGCATTGCTCGGCGATCAGGCCAAGGGCGGCTCGGCGATGCCGGGGCCGATCGAAGTCGGCCAGGCGATCTGGAAGCACATCACCAATCCGTTCTACGACAAGGGGCCGAACGACAAGGGCATCGGCATCCAGCTCGCCTATTCGATCATGCGCGTCGCCGCCGGCTTCTCGCTCGCGGCGCTGATCGCCATCCCGCTCGGCTTTTTCATCGGCATGTCCGAGGTGTTCCGCAAGGCGGTCGATCCATTCGTCCAGGTTCTGAAGCCGGTCTCGCCGCTCGCCTGGATGCCGCTCGCGCTCTACACCATCAAAGACTCCGGAATGTCGTCCATTTTCGTGATCTTCATCTGCTCGATATGGCCGATGCTGATCAATACGGTTTTCGGCGTTGCCAGCGTCCGCAAGGAATGGCTCAACGTCGCCAGAACGCTGGAGGTCGGCAGCGCGCGCATGGCATGGCGCGTGATTCTGCCGGCCGCCGCGCCGACCATCCTGACCGGCATGCGCATCTCCATCGGTATCGCGTGGCTGGTCATCGTCGCCGCCGAGATGCTCGTCGGCGGCACGGGCATCGGCTACTACGTCTGGAACGAATGGAACAACCTGTCCATCACCGGCGTGATCAGCGCCATCTTCTTCATCGGCGTCATCGGGATGATCCTGGACTTCATCCTCGCCCGGCTTGCGAGGCTGGTGGATTATGCCGAATGACGAATTTCGCCGCCGCACCGAACCCCATCATGAGCGCGCTCAGGAAGGAGCAGCAATGACGGCGACGAAGCCGCTGATCCGTGTCGAGGGCCTCGCCAAGCGCTATCCGACGCCCGACAGGAGATCCGAGACGGAAATCTTCGGCGATGTCTGGTTCAACGTCCATCAGGGCGAGTTCATCTGCCTGATCGGTCACTCCGGATGCGGAAAGACCACGCTGCTCAACATCCTTGCCGGTCTCGACAAACCGAGCGATGGCGTGCTGATCGTCGATGGCAAGGAAGTGACCGGGCCGAGCCTCAACCGCGCGGTGATCTTCCAGCATCACGCGCTGCTGCCCTGGATGACCGCGATCCGCAACGTCGCCTTTGCGGTGGAATCCCGGTGGCGCGACTGGTCCGCCCAGCAGGTCCGCGCGCACTGCCAGAAATATCTCGATATGGTCCATCTGACCGGCTCGGAGGACAAGCGCCCGTCGCAGCTTTCCGGCGGCATGAAGCAGCGCGTCGGCATCGCCCGCGCCTTCGCCATCGAGCCGAAGATCCTGCTGATGGACGAGCCCTTCTCCGCGCTCGACGCGCTGACCCGCGGCAGTCTGCAGGAAGAGCTGCTCTCGATCTGCCAGAACACCCAGCAGACGGCGTTCATGATCACCCACGATATCGACGAGGCGCTGCTGCTCGCCGACCGCGTCGTGCTGATGACCAACGGTCCGCAGGCGCGCGTCTGCGAGATCATCGAGAACACGCTGCCGCGCGAGCGCACCCGCTCCGACATGCACACCCACCCGAATTACTATCCTCTCCGCAATCACCTCGTCGAATTCCTGGTCAACCGCTCCAAGCGGTTCCGCGATGAAATCTCCGCAAGCACCTACGACCCGAAAAATCCGCCCGTCGTGCGGCCCGGCGCGCAATCGCCCGGCGTCGGGGCGGCGAAGCGGGCGTCATGAGGCTTGCCGGCAGTTGGAAAGAGAGCGTCGCCGAAGAGGGCGGCAGAACGAACGCCGCAGGGTCGCGGCTTATTTCGGGAGTAAAAGCATGATGAAACCCGCACCGAAACCGAACGGACCGCTTCGGAATGCCACTCTGGGCCTCGCGAGCCTTACCTTCCTGACCATGGCGGCGAGCCCGGCCTTCGCGCACCATGCGATGGGCGGCGTGCTGCCCTCAACCTTCGCGCAAGGACTGATCTCCGGCATCGCCCACCCGATCATCGGCGTCGATCATCTGGCCTTCATCATCGGCGTCGGGTTGATGGCGGCATTTGCCGGTGCGCGCTTCCTGCTGCCGCTGGCCTTCATCGTCGGCACGCTTGGGGGGGCGGCGGTCCATTTCGCTTCGCTCGATCTGCCGGTCGCGGAGTTGGTCGTCGCGCTGTCGGTTGCCGCCGCCGCGGTTGCGGTCATCGCCAGGGCAAAGATCACCATGCCGCTGCTTGGCATCGCCTTCGCCGGGGCGGGCCTGTTTCATGGGTATGCCTATGCGGAGTCGATCGTCGGCGCGCAAACCTCCGTCGTCGGCGCGTATCTCGTGGGCTTCGGCGTTACCCAATATACGATCGCGCTCGCGGCCGGCACACTGTTCCACGTCTGGTCGAAGCGCGACGATGGGCTGGCGCTGTCCTATGCGCGCGTCGCCGGTGGGGCAATGGCCGGTGTCGCTGCGGTCGCGCTGTCGAGCCTGGCATTCCCGGTCTGACCCTGCCTTCCGACCCACACCGGGGGGCGCTCGCCCGCCCCTCGGTCAACCCCGATCTTCAATCGCGCGGAGCAATCAATGCAGGAAACACCCGTCGAGGTCCGGAAACTGCCGGTGACGTTGCTGACCGGTTATCTGGGCGCTGGCAAGACGACGCTTCTCAACCGCATCCTCACCGAGCAGCACGGCAAGAAATTCGCCGTGGTGGTCAACGAGTTCGGCGAGGAAGGCATCGACAACGATCTGGTCATCGACGCCGATGAAGAGATCTTCGAAATGAACAACGGGTGCATCTGCTGCACCGTGCGCGGCGATCTGATCCGCATCCTCGGCGGCCTGATGAAGCGGGCCGACCAGCTCGACGGCATCCTGATCGAGACGACCGGCCTCGCCGATCCGGCGCCTGTCGTGCAGACCTTCTTCGTCGATGACGATCTGCGCGACCGGCTGGCGCTCGACGCGGTGGTGACCGTCGTCGACGCCAAGCATTTCCTCGAAGCGGTCGATGACGCCCATGAATGCGAGGAGCAGGTCGCCTTCGCCGACATCATCCTGCTCAACAAGACCGACCTCGTCAGCACTGAAGAGCTGGAGACGGTCGAGGCAAAGATCCGGTCGCTGAACAAATTCTGCGAGATCCATCGCACCACCCGCGCCGGGATCGGGCTCGACAAGGTGCTGGCGCGCGGCGCGTTCGATCTGAAGCGGCTCCTCTCCATCGAGCCCGGCTTCATGGAGGAAGACCCCGAGGATCACGAGCACGACGAGACCATCACTTCGGTATCGCTGAAGTCCAGCCGTCCCGTTGCGCCGGACAAATTCTCGAGCTGGATGCGCGAGTTCATCATGGCCCGCGGCGTCGACGTGCTGCGCACCAAGGGCATCCTCGCGCTTGCCGGCCACGACCGCCGCTACGTGTTCCAGGGCGTGCATATGGTGATGGACAGCGACTGGGGCGCGAACTGGAAGCCGGAGGAGGCGCGCGAAAGCCGTCTCGTGGTGATCGGCCGCAATCTCGACGGGGCGGAGCTGGAGCGCGCGTTCTCGGCGTGTCTGGCGTCATGAGGCTGGACCCGGCAGACCTGACACGCGACATCGGCGCGGAAATCACCTCGCCGCTGGTCGCCGAGCGCCGGTTCACGCTCCCGGCCAATGCAACGGAATGCTGTTTTTCGTCTGACGGGGCGACATGTGCGGTCGCGATGGGGGACGGGGCGGTGGCGCTGCTGGACGCGCAGTCCGAGCCCGGCGCCACGGTCCGCGCCATCCCGCTGCACAGGGTTGCCGCCGTCGCGCGTGCGGGCCGCCGGCAGCGGCTTCGTCTCGGCCGGGCAGGACGGGCGAGCGGTGTTCTTCTCCAGCGAGGATGGCGGCGATCAGCGCGAGATCTGCGCCTTCAGCGACCGCTGGGTCGAGAGCTTGGCCGTGCATCGTGCAACGGGGCGCATCGCGGTTGCTGCGGGGACGGACGTTTCCGTGTTCGATCGCGACGGCGCGGCGCTTGCCCGCTTCCCCAGCGCCTCCGGCACCATCTCGGGCGTCGCCTTCGACCGCACCGGCAACCGGATCGCCGCCAGCCACTACGACGGCGCCAGCGTCTTCAATCTGGAGACCGCGGGCAGCGATCTGACGCTTGACTGGAAAGGCTCGCATATCGGCGTGAGCTGGTCGCCGAAGGGCCGCTATCTGGTCACCGCGACGCAGGAGAAGGAGCTGCATATCTGGGACCTGGTGACCATGAAGGATTTCCGCATGGGCGGCTATCCGCGCAAGATCCACCATATGGCCTGGACCGCCGATGGCGAAGTGATGGGCTGCTCCGGTGCCGACGTCATCACCGCATGGTCGTTCGCCGGTGCCGGGCCGGGGCGGCGTCCGCCGGTCGAGATCGGCTTTGTGTTCGGCGGCACGGTGACCGCGGTTGCGGCGCATCCGAAGAAAGCCTGGATCGCCGGCGGCTTCTCGACCGGCAATGTGCTGATCGGCGCCACCCGCAAGGGCGAGGCCATCGTCGCCAGGGCGCAGACCGGATCGGCCGTGACCACGCTCGCATTCTCGCCGACGGGCAAGCATCTCGCCGCCGCCGACGGCGCCGGACGGCTGTCCCTCTTCACCATCCCAGACGATCTCGGAGTGAGGTAAGCCATGAACGGATTCGACCCTCTTGCACGCTTCTGCCCTGATGGTCTCGACAGAACCGCGGCGACACGGGCGCTCAAGGATCTGGTGCGCAAGCATTTCGATCTCGACACCTCCGCCAGCGTCTTCGTCGCCGAGATCGCCTGCGGCGAAACCGATTGCCCGGACACGGAAACCGTCATCGCGTTGTTTCTCGACAGCGGCCGCCGGGAGTTCCGCATCAACAAGCCGGTCGGCGAGGTGACCGGCGCCGACATCGCCACGGCATGCGGAGCAATGCCGGCACACGGAGGCGCGGCATGAGGCATCCGGTCGTGCACCTCAACCGTCCGGTGAAGCTGAAATGCCAGACGCGGCGGCGTGCGGCGCTGATGCCGTTCAAGCCGAAGAGGTCCGGCAGCAAGCGCTATCGGCCCGGACTGAGCTCGATGCCGCTGAACCCGGCCCGGGCGTCGCCTCCGAAAGCGGCCGCCGAGCCGCCAAAGCCGGACGTCGAACCCGCAATCGCGAGCCCGTCCGAGCCTTTTCCGTTATCCAACTCAGGAGCAAACGCTATGACACGCCAGGAATTGACCGACAAAATCCTCGACATCAAGCTGGAGAAAGGCTGGACCTGGAAGCACATCACCGGCGAGATCGGCGGCATGAGCCCGGTTCTGATCGTCGGCGCGCTGCTCGGCCAGCACCGGCTGGTCAAGCCGCTGGCCAAGACCGCGGCCCAGCTTTTCGGGCTCAGCGAAAAGGAAGAGCGGATGCTGAACGAAGTGCCGATGCGCGACGCCGGCTTCCCGCCCGTGCCGACCGATCCGCTGATCTACCGCTTCTACGAGGTGGTGCTGATCAACGGCCCGGCCTGGAAGGCGCTGATCGAGGAGGAATTCGGTGATGGCATCATGTCCGCCATCGACTTCGATTTCGAGATCGAGCGCCAGCCCGACCCGAAGGGTGACCGCGTCAAGGTCAGCATGTCCGGTAAATTCCTGCCGTATAAATATTTCGGCGCCACGCAGGGCATCCCCCCGCTCGGCCTGAAGGAGCTGGACCAGTAGGTATCCTTGATCTGTCAGGTGCAAAAGCCATGGCTGCCGTGAGGCGGCCGTGGCTTTTTCTTCGCGCCGCTTGGCTTTATGGCTCGCCCCTGCGCCGCGCGCCGATATTCGCCCTTGATGGTCGATAGGCGCGCAGATGGCATTCGCCGCGGCTTTCGAGCCTGGCACCAGGCTCTCTATTCAAGTGCGGCCAATCCCGAACGGCGAAGATCTCGACAACCGTACGGCCGCCGCCGGCCCGATGCGCCACGCTCATCCGCCGTCCGGTGCGTGCCTTGCTTGACCGACATCAACGAATATATTCCCCTTGTTATATACGTTTGTCGGGAACAGTCCGGCGCGCGTGCGCGCTGACATGGATAAAAGTGTGAGGAGGTGACATGATGAAGCTGATCAAAACCGTTGCGCTGACCACCGCTGCCGCCATGGCATTCGGCGGCGTGGCCCTGGCCTAGGACGGGCCGGTTGCGACCGCCTGCAAGGCGGATCTTGAGACATATTGCGCCGGCAAGTCGCACGAGAACCGCGAAGCCCGCGCCTGCCTCGAAGAGAACAAGGCCAAGCTGTCCGCGGACTGCAAGACGGCGCTCGACACCACCGGCGGCGGACGCGGCAAGAACGCCAAGTAACACGCCGGCGCGGGGCCTCGCGATAAGCGATGGCTTCGTGCCCGCGGCCGTGCGGGATCGGCAGCGGTCCCGCCGGCTCACATGGAGGAACCGATTTCATGACCACCACGCAATCGTCGATCATGGTCGTCTGCCCGAGTTGCGAGACCATCAACCGCGTCCCGGCGGGTAAGCTGGCGTCGGGGGAGAAGCCGAAATGCGGCCAGTGCGGTGTGACCCTGTTCAACGGCCAGCCGATCGAGATCAAGACCGCGCAGGGCTTCGAGAAACATGCCGGCCGGAACGACATTCCGCTCGTGGTGGATTTCTGGGCGTCGTGGTGTGGTCCCTGCAAGATGATGGCGCCGTATTTCGCTTCGGCGGCGGCGCGGATAGAGCCGAGGGTCCGCTTCGCGAAAGTGGATACCGAAGCACTGCCGCAGGTCGCCCAGCGCTACAATATTCGCGGAATCCCGACGCTGATCCTGCTGCGCGGAGGCCGCGAAATCTCCCGCAAGAGCGGCGTTATGGACGCATCGGCCATCGAGCGCTGGATTGAGTCGGAACTCGGCCGATATTGAGTTATAATCATCGCATCTTCTTGGAAGGCGCCGCATAACATTGCGGGTTTGATCGAGATCAACTCACAGTTTCGACTTTCGTATAATAGTCAGCGATGGTAACGAGTCTGGCCAGTTTTGCGGGTCCGCTTACCGCAAGCTCTCTTCGTTGGTTTGTTCCGACGCAGCAACCTGCGCGCCGTGCGTTCGGCCTCGCGGTGCCCGCCGAGATCTGGTCGCGCGGCACGATCTGCAAGCGCGACCTCGTCACCAAGCCGTTCTGCGTGCTCAGTGAATTCTCGATGCGGCGTGACGCGCCGAGACGGATCCTGCTGGTCGCGCCCTTGTCCGGGCATTTCCCGTTCATCCTTCGCGAAGTGGTCGCCGGTCTGGTCGGGGGAGCCGATATTGGCGTGACCGATTGGCTGAACGCCCGCTTTGTCGCCCAGTCCGAGGGCGAGTTCGGCTTCGACGACAATATCGCGACCGTTATCGATGCGATGAAGCGCCTCGGGCCGGAGCTGGACGTGATCGCGCTGTGTCAGGGCGTGGTGCCGACGCTCGCCGCCGCCGCGATCCTGGCCGCGAACGAGCCGCGGAACGCGCCGCGCTCGCTGACCTTGATGGGCGGCCCGGTCGATCCGATCGCCAATCCGACCCGTGTCGTCGAGCTGCTGCGCCAACGCTCCATGGCCTCCATCGAAGCGAGTGCGCTCGACCACGTCATCGGCTTTACCGCCGGCGCCGGGCGGCTGGTCTATCCGGCGCGCACGCAGCTTTCGGCTCTGCTGGCCTATTTCTACCGCCATGCGATGACGGGCGGCGAGGTGTTCCGGAAGTTGATGCACGATGATGGCATCGATCCGGCGCGCTTCCCGTTCATGGAGTTGTTCACGTCGCTCATGGACCTGCCCGGCCGGTATTTCATGGAGAACATCGAAAGGGTGTTCGTTGCGCGCGAGCCCTGGACCGGCAAGATGAGGTGGCGCGGCGAGCGGGTCGATTTCGGCGCGCTGACCGATACGTCGCTGATGACCATCGAAGGCGAGGTGGACGATATTGCCGCCCCCGGGCAGACCCGTGCGGCCCACCGGCTCTGTCCCAACATCTCCGCCGATCGCCGCGATCATCTCCTCGTCAAAGGGGCGGGACATTTCTCCCTGTTTCACGGACGCGCCTGCCGCGACCAGGTACTGCCGGCGATCAAAGCCTTTCTCGATCGCGATGCGGGGCGGTCCTGTTCCAGTGAGATCGTGCCGTTTCCCAGCGCGGCAACCGCCTAGCGCTTAGCAGCTCCTGTTCCTACGGGTCCGGAAAACGAGTCGCTTTGACCTCGGCGATCTTAGGCCGGTGGCAGTTCTGCGTGGGTTGCCCTTGGGATCAATGACTTCTTGAAAAAGAAGCGCCTTCAGCTTTACTCCAGGATGTATGTTCCCGGCGCGTCGCAGACTGCGTGGCCCATCGGCGGCGGGGCGATCTTTTCGCCCAATTCCAGCTCCAGCCACCGAGTCCATTCCAGCCACCACGATCCGGCGCGCACCGGCGTCGTCCGGAACCAGGTATCGGGATCGATATATGCGTCGTCATGGTCGGAGGTCGCCACGCGATAAGACCGATGCCTGTGGCCGGGCTCGGAAACGATGCCGGCATTGTGGCCGCCATTGGTGAGCAGGAAAGTCAGCGTGCCGTCGGCGAACAGGCGCAGCTTGTAGACCGATTTCCACGGCGCAACATGGTCCCGTTCGGTGGCGACGGAGAAGATCGGCCGGCGCAGGTCGCGCAGCGCGATCGGCCGGCCGTCGACGAGCAGCCGTCCCTGCGCGAGCTGGTTCTCCAGGTAGATCCAGCGCAGATATTCCGAATGCATCCGCGCCGGCATCCGGGTGGCGTCGGCATTCCAGGCCATCAGGTCGAAGGATTGGTGGCGCTCGCCCATCAGGTAGTCGTGCAGCCAACGCGACCAGATCAGGTCGTTGGAGCGCAGGAGCTGGAACGTCGCCGCCATCTGGCTGCCGTCGAGGATGCCATATTCATCCATCATGTCTTCGAGGAAGGCGAGCTGGCTTTCGCTGATAAACAGCTCCAATTCGCCGGGCTCGGTGAAGTCGGTCTGCGCGGCGAGGAAGCTCAGCGTCTTGATGCGCTCGTCCTTGTCGCGGGCCATGGCGGCGGCGGCGATGGCGAGCAGCGTGCCGCCGAGGCAATATCCCACCGCATGGACCTTCGACTGTCCCACGATCCGGCCGATCTCGTCGAGCGCGGCCATGACGCCCATGCGCCGGTAATGGTCGAGCCCGTAATGGCGGTAGCTGGCGTCGGGATTTTTCCAGCTCACGATGAAAACCGTAAAGCCTTGATCGACCAGATATTTCACCAGCGAATTATGCGGCGACAGGTCGAGCACGTAATATTTCATGATCCAGGCCGGCACGATCAGGATCGGCTCGGGATGCACCGCGCCGGTTGCGGGCGAATATTGGATCAGCTCGATCAGCTCGTTGCGGAGCACGACCTTGCCCGGCGTGACCGCCAGGGTCTCGCCGACCCGGAACTCCTCCAGCGTCGCCGGCCGGTCGCCGGCATATTGGCGAGCGGCGTCCTCGATGAAATTCATCGTGCCGCGCACCAGATTCTGGCCGGCTTCATGCATCGTTTGCTGCAGCAACTCCGGATTGGTCATCAGGAAGTTCGACGGCGACAGCATGTCGAGCGCCTGGCGGGTGACGAAATTGACGACGTTGTCGTGCTGGCGGGTGACACCGTGGATCGCGGTCACCTCGTTGAGCAGCCGCTCCTGCAGCAGAAAGCTCTGCTGGATCACGTTGAACGGCCAGATCTGCCAATCGGGGCCGCGAAAGCGCTTGTCGGTCGGGGCCGGACGGATGCACGGCTCGCCGTCCTCGGCGCCGGTCGCGCAGTGGAGCGCGTATTGCTGGAGCTGGAACGCCGAGCGCGCCCATTTCTCCATCAGCGCCATCTGGGTGCCGGGGGCCGTGGCGAGATGCGCGGCCCAATCCATATAGGCGAGCCAGAGGCCGACGGGCGAAATGCCGCCGGTCTGCTTGGCCCAAAGCGCATGGAACATGCGGTCGATGGCTGCGCCTTCGGCGGACATGGCTTACTCCGTG
Source organism: uncultured Alphaproteobacteria bacterium (assembly GCA_963727575.1). Lineage (GTDB taxonomy): Bacteria > Pseudomonadota > Alphaproteobacteria > Rhizobiales > Rhodomicrobiaceae > JAHQVI01. The sequence goes on along the minus strand of CAVSIA010000043.1, from coordinate 40,371 downwards.
TCTGCGGTCTTCTTTTAGACCGAAACGTCTAAAATGGTCTGGTCCATTGCGTCATCAGCTGGCTCATGGGCTGAATGAGCTTCGCGCTCTCCTGCGCATATTCCTGGCTCAGGCGGTTCATGAACTCCATGTGCAGTTGGGCGGCCTCGGCCGGCGTTTTGCACTGCGCGAACCGTGCCGGCATATCGAGAAAGAGCTTCAGACGGTTTTCGAAAAAGCGGCAAAGCTCGATCTGCTGTTCGATGAAGCGCTTGAACAGCGTCTCGCCCGCCCTCTGCCAGTTGTTGACCGCCTGTTCATAGGCGGCGCCCACCATATCCGACGGCCGGGTCACCGGCGTCAGGTTGGCGTTCTGCATAACTTGCTCGTAATTCTTCTTCCAGCTTTCCACGCTTTCCAGATACATCTTCAAAGCAGGCGCGAAGTCGAAATCGAAGCGTTGCCCTCCAGGTCCTTGACCGTTCATGTTTTTCTCCCTTTGCCGCTCCGGCTATTTATATGATTTTCCGCAGAACGCTATCTGTTCTGCCGGCCATCTTCATTGACGCGTATCAATCACAATAGATGCGATATTGCATACATGGGATGAATTTGTCGCGGAAGCGTTAGGCCCGGCGGCGTGAGGCCAGCCGATCGGCGACGTCGCCGTTCAGTGGAGCGGGGCGTAGAGGCGGTGATTCAGGATTGCGGCACGTCCAGTTCGGACATCACCTCGCGCGCGATCTGGAAGCCGGTATTGGCCGCCGGCACGCCGGCATAGATCGCGATCTGCATGAGCGCTTCCTTGATGTCGTCGGTGGAAAGGCCGCCTTCCAGTCCTGCGCGTATGTGCAGGCGGAATTCCTCCCACCGGCCCATCGAGGCGGTGATCGCGAGAACCAGAAGCCGCCGGGTGCGGTGATCCAGGCCCGGCCGGGTCCAGATCTCGCCCCAGGCATAGCGGGTGATGAGGTCCTGGAATTCGGAGTTGAACGCATTGGCGTTTTTCAGCGACCGCTCCACATGCGCCTCGCCGAGCACGGTCTTGCGCACGCTGAGCCCGGCTTCGAAGCGGTCTTTCTCGTCCATGCGGTCCTCCTGAAACGTATTGCCCGCGGCGCTATCGGCCGCCGCCATTGCCGCGCCACTCGGAGACAGCACGCTTGGTGAATTCCGTCGCGGCGCCGAAATGGCTTTCCGGGGCGAAGATGGCATCGAGCGCACCGCCGCCCAGATGCGCAGCGATCTCCTGGTCGGCCTCCATGCAGGCGCGCAGCGAAACCCCGTCTGCGATTGCCTTCTTCGCCGCGCGCTCCATCAGTCGGTGCGCAGCGGATTTGCCGACGGCACGGCCGAGCGCGATCGAGGCGGCTTCGGCCATGACCAGCCCGGAGGTCAGGTCCAGATTGCGGCGCATGCGGCCTTGATCGAAGCAACCCTCGCGGATCAGCGTACAAGCCGCTTCCAGTGCCGCGGAGGTCAGCCGGAACAACTCAGGCATCACCTCCCATTCGGCCTGCCAGCCGCCGAGCCCGCGCTCATTCTCCTGCTCCATGGTCGCCAGCAGCGTGGCCGCAAGGCCGGGCGCCCGTTTGGACGCGGCCAGAATGCGGGCGCAGGCGACCGGATTGGCCTTATGCGGCATTGCCGACGACCCGCCGCGCCCGTCGCCGGACGGCTCACGGAATTCGCCGATCTCGGTCTGCGCCATCAGCGACAGATCGCGCGCGATCTTGCCCAACGTGCCGAGCAGCATTCCGAGCCAGCACCCCATCTCGGCGATGCGGTCGCGCTCGGTATGCCAGGGGAGCGATGGCGCGCCGAGGCCGAGCTCGTCGGCGAGCGAGGCGGACAGCGGCAGCCCGTCCGGCGCGAGCGAGGCAAGATTGCCGGCCGCGCCGCCGAATTGCAGCACGAGGCACTGGCTCTTGCAGAATTCCAGCGATTGCCGCGCCCGGGTCAGGGCCGAAAGCCAACCGGCCAGCTTCAGCCCGAGCGTCGTCGGGATGGCCTGCTGCATCAGGGTGCGCGCGGCCATCGGCGTCTCGGCATGCTCATCGGCGAGCGAGGCGAGCCGGTCGCCCAGCGTTTCGAGCTGCTCCTCGACGACGGCGAGCGCATCGCGCATCTGCAGCACGAGGCCGGTGTCGACGATGTCCTGGCTGGTCGCACCCCAATGCACCCAGCGCGCGGCATCCTCATCGCTCGACGCCACCAGCGCGGTTAGAGCCTTGACCAGCGGCACAGCGAGGTTGCCGCTCTTCAGAGCGTCCTGGCCAAGCTTGTCGAACTCGAAATTCTCCGCCCACGCCACCGCGCCGATCGCCGCCGCCGCCGGGTCGGGGATCACCCCGCAGGCGGCCTCGGCGCGGGCCAGCGCCGCTTCGACGTCGAGCATCGCCTGGATGCGCGAGGTGTCGGAGAAGATGTGGGACATGGCTTCGGTGCTGAAGAAAGGACCGAGTGTCGCGGTCGAGTCGGCCCAGTTCGCCATGTCTGTCAGATCTCGAAAAAGACGGTTTCGTTCTCGCCCTGCAGTCTTATATCCAATCGATACGAAGAGCCATCGCCTTGCCGCTCGGCGATCAGCGTGGCGCGCCGCTCGGCAGGAACCAGCGCCAGGATCGGGTCGGTCTCGTTGGCGGCTTCGTCGCCGAAATAGAGCCGGGTCGCCAGCCTTTTGAGAATGCCGCGACCCAGCACCGAAATATTGATATGCGGCGATTGGGATGCCCCGGCCGGACCGGGCGTCTGACCCGGCTTGATGGTCTGGAAGCGGAACCAGCCGTCCGCGTCGGTGTAAGTGCGGCCGAAGCCGTTGAAATTCGGATCGAGCTGCTTTTCCTGGGTGTCTTCCGGGTGATGGAAGCGGCCCTGGCTGTTCGCCTGCCAGATCTCGATCAAGCCGTCGCCGACTGGCAGATCGTTGCCGTCGATCAGGCGCCCCTCGATGGTGACGCGCGTGCCGAGCGTTGCTTCGTTGGTCAACGTCTCGCCACCGGCATAGGGCAGCGCGTAATGGAAGTACGGCCCGACCGTTTGCGACGGTGTGACGTGGCGGCGCGCGTCGGTCATCGGTCAGTCCTCCATCGGCGTTGCGTCGCGCCCGCGCAGAATGATGTCGAAGCGGTAGGCGAGCGCCCATTCGGGCTCGGTGGTTTCGATGTCGAAGGCGGAGATCATGCGCGCGGCGGTCTTCGGGTCGGTCACGGAATTGTAGATCGGGTCAAGCGCGAGCAGCGGATCGCCGGGGAAATACATCTGCGTGACCAGCCGGGTGACGAAGCTTGGCCCGAACAGCGAAAAATGGATGTGCTGCGGGCGCCAGGCATTGTGGTGGTTGCGCCAAGGATAGGCGCCGGGCTTGATGGTGACGAAGCGGTACGCTCCGTTCTCGTCGGTGACCACACGGCCTGCGCCGGTGAAATTCGGATCGAGCGGAGCCGGGTGATCGTCCTTGACGTGAATGTACCGGCCTGCCGCATTGGCCTGCCAGACCTCGACCAGCGTGTTCGCCTGCGGGCGCCCGTTCTCGTCGAGGACGCGTCCGGTGACGATGATCCGTTCGCCCAGCGGCTCGCCCTGGTGTTGGCGGGTGAGGTCCGCCTCGACGGGGCCGATCCGGTCATGGCCGTAAACCGGGCCGGTGATCTCGGACAGCGTGTGCGGCTGGATGATCAGCGGCTTCAGCGGCGAGCGCTCGACCGTCGAGCGATAGCCAGGCGAACAGGAGGCCGGCTGGCTGCCCGGCTCCTCGCGCCGGTAGGGCAAAGGCTCTTGCATGAGAGGTGTGCTTCCTTGGGACATTCTTGGACCTGTTTTGCGGCTCATTGTGCCCGGTTCGGCGGGGATTGAAAAGCATGACGACGGGCGCATTCCGCACCGCAACAACGAAACCTGGTTTCTCCGGCGCGCTAACCCGTCTCTTTGCCGCGATAGGCGGTCGGCGCCAACCCGGCGCGCCTGGCGAAGAAGCGCGAGAAATACGCCGGATCGTGAAAGCCGAGCTCGTAAGCGATCTCCTTGGCCGTCATATTGGTATAGAGCAGATGCCGCTTTGCCTCGAGCAGCAATCGGCGCTGCACGATCTCCTTCGGCGGAACACCGGCCATCCGGCTGGCGATAGCGTGCAGTCGATCTTCCGAAATGCCGAGCGCTTTTGCATAGTCGGCCATTGGCATATGCCGGCGGAAGTGCAATTCGACGAGGTGACGGAAGCGGCGCACCAATCCGGCGTCGGGCGATTGAGACCGTGCGGCAAAGCCATGCGCGGCGCGCAGCCGCGCGATCAGTGCAAGCAGCAGCTTCAGTTGCGCTTCGACGATCGTGCGCACTGCCGCGCCACCGAGGCCGACCGCGTGATCGATCCCCTGGAAACAGGCGAGCGGATCGATGCCGGTTTCCTCGCCGGGATCGAGCGCGGTGAAGAACGGCGCCTCGATCGCCCCGTCCAGCTCCTGCCGCGTCTCGGCCGACAGGATCGCCGGTCAGGAAGTCCTGCGAAATCGTCACCACGAAGCCGTCGGAGCCGGGCGTGAACTCATAGCCATGCGGCACCTCGATCGGCACCCATACCAGGGCCGGGGCGGTCAGCCGCTCGCGTTCGCCGTCGACGCTCGCGACCGCCTCGCCGCGGCTCAGATACAGCGCCTGGGCCAGATCCGGGTGGCGGTGGACGTCGATAAACCAGTTATGAACGCGGGCGCGCGTGCAAATTCGCTCGGCATGGACGAAGCGCGGCTGAGCGTCGGCGTGGATGTCGCCATAGAGCTGGAAGGCCGGGATCTGAGCGTTGACAAGCATGGCCGGCTGGTAAAGGAAAATCCAATGGTTCCGGGACTTTTCCGGCTGTCCCAGCGCTCATCCTAAGGAAAAGACCCGGATTTATCCATGTCTTTGTCCGGTTGCGTGTCTTCAGCGGAAGACCGAACGCTCCTTATAATGTGTGAAGATCGTCCGTAGGGAGGTGAGCGATGAAAACCCAGGTCGGGATCGTGGGCGCCGGACCGGCGGGCCTTTTCCTTTCGCATCTGCTTTACCTGCGCGGCATCTCCTCGGTCATCGTCGAGAACCGCAGCGAGGACTACGTCGTCTCCCGCGTGCGCGCCGGCGTCCTGGAGCAGGGCACGGTCGACACGCTGGAGGAGATGGGGATCGGCGAGCGGATGCATCGGGAGCGGCTGGTGCATGACGGTGTCCAGTTTTCCTTCGGCGGCCGCCGTCACCACATCGATTTCGCCGAGCTGACCGGCAAGACCGTCACCATTTATGGGCAGCATGAGGTGGTCAAGGACCTGCTCGCGGCCCGGCGGGCGGCGGGCGCCGAGATCGTCTTCGAGGTCGAGGACACCAGCCTCGACGATCTCGACAGCGACCGTCCCGCGATCCGCTACCGCAAGGACGGGCAGTCCCACGAGCTGCGATGCGATTTCATCGCCGGCTGCGACGGCTTTCACGGTGTCAGCCGCGCGACCGTCCCGGCCGAGTTGCTGAGCATCTACGAACGCGTCTACCCGTTCGGCTGGCTCGGCATCCTCGCCGATGCGCCGACCACCCATGAGGAGCTGGTCTATGCCAATCACGAGCGCGGCTTTGCGCTCTACAGCATGCGCTCGCCCGAGTTGACGCGGCTCTATCTGCAATGCCGGGCGGACGAGGACATCGCCGAATGGCCCGACGAGCGGATCTGGGAGGAGCTGCACCGGCGGCTGGAGACCGGCGACGGCTGGACCATTGCGGAAGGGCCGGTGCTGCAGAAAGGCATCGCGCCGCTGCGCAGCTTCGTTGCCGAGCCGATGCGTTTCGGCCGGCTGTTTCTGGCGGGTGACGCGGCGCATATCGTGCCGCCGACGGGGGCGAAGGGCCTCAATCTGGCGGTCGCCGATGTGCGCGTGCTCGCCGAGGCGCTGGCGCGGTTCTATCGGAGTGGCGATGAGGAGCTGATCAACGCCTATTCGGCGATCTGCCTCGACCGCATCTGGAAGGTGCAGCGCTTCTCGTGGTGGATGACGTCGATGCTGCACCGCTTCGACAGCGACACCGAATTCGACCGACGCGTCCAGGGGGCGGAGCTGGCCTATGTGACCAGCTCGCGCGCCGCCTCGCAAAGCCTTGCGGAGAACTATGTCGGCTTGCCGCTGATCTATTAGCGGCACCGGTCGGAGGCGTGTCCGCTACGCCGCTTCGAGCGCCAGAGCGATGCCCTGGCCGACGCCGATGCACATCGTGCAAAGCGCCCGCTTCTGACCGCGGCGCCGCATCTCCAGCGCCGCCGTGCCGACCAGACGCGCGCCGGATGCGCCGAGCGGATGGCCGAGCGCGATCGCGCCGCCATTCGGATTGACGTGCTCGGCGTCGTCCGGAATGCCCAGCGCCCGCAGCACCGCCAAGGACTGGGAGGCGAACGCCTCGTTCAGCTCGATCACGCCGAAATCGCCGATGCTGAGGTCGAGCTTCTGCATCAGCTTCTCGCTCGCGGGCGCAGGGCCGAAGCCCATGATGCGCGGCGCGACACCTGCTGTCGCCATGCCGAGCACGCGGGCGATCGGCGTCAGGCCATGGCGTTCGATGGCTGCCTCGGACGCCACGATCAGCGCCGCCGCGCCGTCATTGACGCCGGATGCGTTGCCCGCCGTGACCGTTCCGCCGGCGCGGAACGGCGTCGGCAATTTCGCGAGCGCTTCGGAGGTCGTCTCCGGACGCGGATGCTCGTCGGCGGCGACCACGATGTCGTCGCCCCGCCGCCGCGGAATGCTGACGGCGACGATCTCCTCCGCCAGCCTTTCACGCGCCGCGCCGGCCTTCTTCTGCGAGCGCAGGGCGAATGCGTCCTGGTCCTCGCGGTTGATCTGGAATTCCTCGGCGACGTTCTCGGCGGTCTCGGGCATCGAGTCCACGCCATGGACGCGCTTCATCTCGGGATTGACGAACCGCCAGCCGATAGTGGTGTCGTAAATGTTTGCGCTGCGCGAGAAGGCGCTGTCCGCCTTGCCCATGACGAAGGGCGCGCGCGTCATCGATTCCACGCCCCCGGCGATGATCAGATCGGCCTCGCCTGTGCGGATCGCGCGTGCCGCGCTGCCGACCGCGTCCATGCCGGAGCCGCAGAGGCGGTTGATGGTCGCGCCGGGGACGCTGTCGGGCAATCCGGCAAGCAGCAGCGACATGCGCGCGACATTGCGGTTGTCCTCGCCGGCCTGGTTGGCGCAGCCGTAAAGAACCTCGTCGATCGCGGCCGGGACGAGCGACGGATTGCGTTCGAGAAGCGTGCGCAGCGGGATCGCGCCGAGATCGTCCGTGCGGACCGGAGCCAGCCCTCCGCCGTAGCGGCCGATGGGCGTGCGGATATAGTCACAGATCCAGGCGTCTCTCATTCCCGTCTTCCTTTGTTTCCGTCGCAGCATCGGCCCCGGCCGGCATTGCGCGCGGACGCATCGCGCCGCATTCGGCGGCGCGCCTCCGGCAATTAAAATGGCATATGGCCGCGCGGCCGGGAAGTCCCTGCGATTCCCGGCGGTGTCCGGTCCGCGAGCCTCGGGGGGAAGGTAGCGGCGGCGCGCTCGCTGGCGGCGGGGATCTTGTGCGCCATGCGCACCGCGGATCCAAAGTCTTGTATACATCAAATTCAAAAGAAGCGATGCTCGACTGGCCGGATGCTAATGCTTGAAGGTTCGGCTCGCACGTCTGAAGGCCATCTGCCGCGGTTCCCGCAGGGTCCATACGCTGCCGCCCGCCTGGCACACCGGCCATAGGCGCACCATCCGTCACAACTGTTATGGCACGCCGCCTTTTTGTACCGAGCCGGACGATGATGTAAACTATGCGCACCAACGCCAGAAAAGCTAAAAAATGCGAAGTTGGGGCGCGGGGTGGAAACGATGATACCGGAACCGGTCAGGGAGCGCGAAGACAAGGATTTCATCCTCGGACTGCAAAAGGGCCTTGCTGTCATCGAGTGCTTCGATGATGAGCATGAGCGTCTGACGAGCGCGGATGTGGCGCTGAAGACGGGGCTCTCGCGTGCAGCCGCCCGCCGCTGCCTGCTGACGCTGCACAAGCTCGGCTACGCCAATTACGACGGCAAGCTGTTCACGCTGGCGCCGCGCGTGCTCCGGCTCGGCTATGCCTATCTTCTGTCGGCCTCGCTGCCGCAGCTCTTCCAGCCGTTCCTCGAACATCTCAGCGAGCGGATGCACGAATCCTGCTCGGCCGCGATCCTCGAAGGCGACGAGATCGTCTATCTCGCCCGCGCGGCGACCAAGCGGATCATGTCGGCAGGGCTGTGCATCGGGACGCGGCTGCCGGTCTATTGCACCTCGATGGGGCGTGTGCTGCTGGCGGCACTGGAGCCCGCCGAGGCGATGAGGCGGCTCAATCGCATGGAGCGGCCCCGGCTGACGCCCTGGACACACACCGGGCTCGACGAGCTGGAAGAGATTCTCGACGACGTCCGGCGCAAGGGCTATTGCGTCATCGACCGGGAGCTCGAAGTCGGACTGATTTCGATCAGTGTGCCGATCTTCAACAGCAGCGGAGCCACGGTCGCGGCGGTCAACGTCGCATCATCGCCGGCGCGCATGCAGGCAAGCGAGATGCCCGGGCGCTTCCTGCCGGCGCTGATGGACATCCAGAAAGACCTGCGTCCGCTGATCCGGCCCTAGTCTCTCTATGCGCTGGCCGGGCGTGCAAATCGCTGTGCCGGCCGGCGGGTAAATTCGCCACAGATCGGCGCATAGTTCCGGCGTAATTGCGGTAAATCGGCCCGAAACCCCCTTATGAAGCGCATGTCGTGACCGCGGTGCGGTAAGCGCACCTCATCCGTGGGCGGTCAATTGACAGCTCTCCATTCGTTCCCCTTTGATGCTTCTTGGGACGAAACGCCGCCGGCAAACCGTCCGAAAGAACAGCCGAGCCGGTACGGCTAATCATCAGGGAACGAACTGCGCCGCCTAGCGCGGCCCGGTGGGGGGAACTGTTATGTCAATCGGAAGAAGCGGCTTAGCGGCTGCGGCGGCGATCGCGATGCTCGGCATCGGACAGGGCGCCGCCAATGCGGCCGATCTCGGCGGATGCTGCGCCGATCTCGAAGATCGCGTGTCGGAGCTGGAGGCGACCGTTACGCACAAGGGCAACCGGACCGTCTCGCTGACCGTGACGGGCCAGGTCAGCCGGGCGCTGCTGAGCTGGGATGACGGCGTCAATTCCGACAGCTACGTCGTCGACAACGCCATCAACACCTCGCGCATCGGCTTCGAAGGCAAGGCGATCATGAAGCCCGGCTGGACCGCCGGCTATGTCATGCAGCTCGACATCAACGATTCGCTCTCCTCGGTCGTGTCGCAATTCGACCCGAACGGCGCCGCGCCGCCGCCCGGCGGCGATGAAGGGTTCGGTGAGTCGAGCATTCAGGTCCGCATCAGCAATCTCTACATCGATAATGAGCAGCTCGGCCGCGTCTCCATCGGCCAGAACTATTCCTTCAACGACGCGGTATCCGTGCCGTTCCAGGTTGCCAACACCTTCAACACCGATGGCGGTCCGTATGCCGACGGTTTCAGCCTGATGACCTCGGCCGGATCCACCGCCGGCTTCTCCTGGGGGCAGCTCCTCGGCAATGGGCCGCGGCGCAACGATTATCTGCGCTATGACAGCCCGACTTTCGGCGGCTTCGGCGTCACTGCCCTGGTCGGTGACGACGATATCTGGGAGGTCGGCGCGAGATATTTCACCAAGACCGACCGCTTCCAGTTCAACACCGCCATCGACTACTACAATTATGACGCGGAGCCGCTCGGCGCGGCCGGCCTCCTGAGCAAGTTCGAGGAGCTTAAAGGCATCGCCTCGATCAAGGATCTGCCGACCGGCATCTTCCTCACCGTCTGGGCGGCGCAGCGCGACTATGAGCGCACGCTTGCCGGACAAACGCTCGAGGATACCGGGCATTCGATCCAGGGCTTCCTGGGCATCGAAAAGAATTTCATGTCCTACGGCAATACGACCATCTATGGCGGATATGGGCGTTTCGAGAACATGGCGAGCACGGGGCTTTCGGCCAACCTCATCGGCGCGAATGTCGGCGGGGACGGGAGCACGGACGACTATGTCAGCGACGCCGATATCGAGCGCATGACGTTCGGAGTCGTCCAGAGCTTCGATGCGGCGGGCCTCGACATTTACGGCATCGTCGAGCACTACAGCGCCGATGTGACGGTGAGCGATCTGGACGATGCCGGGTCGGCCAGCGCGAATCTCGAGGATTATTACGCCGTGATCGTTGGCTCACGGATCAAGTTCTGACGCTGCCTTTCCCTGGCTTGCGTATGCGAAAGGGCCGTCTCTTCCAGGGGGCGGCCTTTTTTAGATGCGACCGAGTCTCCGGTCGAAATTCCCGTGAAAACGGGGACCTAGTCCGCCACAGACTCACAATGTTACTGGATCCCGCCGGCGCGGGGATTTCGTCTGAGTTCGTCGCGAGAGATGCCGTCTTGGCTCGCTCTAGAAAGGGTAATGTCTCGGCCCGTTCTGGATGGTGATCCAGCGCAGCTCGGTGAATTCGTGGATCGCCGCCTTGCCGCCGAACCGTCCGTAGCCGGAGGCTTTGACGCCGCCGAACGGCATTTGCGCCTCGTCGTGAACGGTCGGGCCGTTGATATGGCAGATGCCGCTTTCGATGCGCTGCGCCACGGCCATGGCCCGGCTGATGTCGCGGCTGAACACGGATGCCGACAGCCCGTATTCCGTGTCGTTCGCCACGCGGATCGCCTCCTCGTCGCCGTCCACCCGGATGACCGAAACCACCGGACCGAACGACTCCTCGTTGTAGATGCGCATGGACGAGCTGACCTTATCGAGCACGGTGGCCTGCATGATCGTCCCCTCGATCCCGCCGCCGGCGACCACTTTGGCGCCCTTCGCTTGCGCGTCGGCCAGAAGCTCGCGACAGCCGCTTGATCGCCTCGACGTTGACCACCGAGCCGAGCACGACCTCGGCCTTGGCCGGATCGCCCGCGAGCAGGCTCGCCGCCTTGGCCGCGAACGTCGCTACGAAGGCGTCGGCGATCCGGTCGTCGACGACAAGGCGTTCCGTCGACATGCAGATCTGGCCCTGGTTCATGAAGGCGCCGAACGCGGCGGCCTCCACGGCCGCTTCGAGATCGGCATCGTCGAGCACGACCATCGGCGCTTTCCCGCCGAGTTCGAGCAGCACCGGCTTCAGATACGGGGCGGCCGTCATCGCGACGATGCGCCCGACACGGGTGGAGCCGGTGAAGTTGACGCGGCGCACCGCCGGATGGGCGATCAGGACCTCGACGATTTCGGGCGCGTCGTCCGGGGCGTTGGTGATCACATTGACGACGCCTGCGGGAAAGCCGGCATCCTTGAGCACTTCGCCGATCAGATGATGCGTAGCCGGACAAAGCTCGGACGCCTTGAAGACCACGGTGTTGCCGCAGGCGAGCGGCATGGCGATGGACCGGACGCCGAGAATGACCGGCGCATTCCATGGCGCGATGGCGAGCACGACCCCGACCGGCTGGCGCACGGCCATGGCGAAACTGCCGGGGACGTCGGAGGGGATGACCTCGCCGGCGATCTGGGTCGTCATCGCCGCCGCCTCGCGGAGCATTCCGGCCGCGAGGTGGACGTTGAATCCGATCCACCCCGCGGTCGCCCCCGTCTCGCGCGTCGCCCTGGAAATGAAGTCGGGCGTTCGCGCTTCCAGAATATCGGCTGCCTTCAGCAGCAGCGCCCGCCGCTCCGTCGGGCCGGTCTTGCGCCCAGGCGGGAAAGGCAGCGGCGGCGGCAGCGGCGGCGGCGCGGGCATCGGCCTCCGTCGCGGCCGCGGCCTTGGTCGCTTCGCCCTTCGTCAGCGGGTTCATGCGGCTGAAACTGGCGCCACCGCTGGCCTCCCGCGGCTCGTTGTCGATCAGAAGCTGGACGTCGAACATGTTGCTGGTTCTCCCGTTTGGGGCGGATAGGCCGAGATAGGCCTCTCGTAATGCCGGATCGGCACGAAACGCTTCAGCCGTCCCCTCGCCGGTTACGCGGCCGTTTTCGAGAAGATAGCCGCGATCGGCGATTTCCAGACTCTTCTTTGTGTTCTGCTCGACGAGGAGAATGCCGGTGCCGTCCTCGCGGATGCGCGCCAGGGTGCGGAACAGCTCCCGGGTTACGATGGGCGCAAGGCCAAGCGAGGGCTCGTCGAGCAGCAGAATGTCGGGCTTCGACATCAGCGCGCGGCCGATGGCGAGCATCTGCTGCTCGCCGCCGCTCATGGTGCGGGCCGTCTGGCCCAGGCGCTCGGCGAGGCGCGGAAACAGGCTCAGCACGTGATCGAGCTGGCGCCTCTCGCCGCCGCGCGCGCGTTTGGCAAAAGCGCCGAGCTCGAGGTTTTCGCGCACCGTCAAATCGCCGAAGATGCCGCGCCCCTCGGGCACGAGCACCAGGCCGGTCTCGACGATCCGATGCGGCGGCAGGCCGGAGATGTCGGCGCCGTGGAAGGTCACCCGGCTGCCCGATCGTTTCGGCGCGATCCCGGCGATGGACTTCAGCAGCGTGGTCTTGCCGGCGCCGTTCGCTCCGAGAATGACGACGATCTCGGCGGGCGCGACGCGCAGCGCGGCCTTGCTGAGCGCGACATGCTTGCCGTAATGGACCGAGAGCGGGCCGACCTCAAGCATCGTCGTCTCCGAGATAGGCGGCGATGACGTGGCGATCGGTCATGACGTCGGCGGTCGGTCCATCGGCGATCACCGCGCCGCTGCTCATGACGATGCACCGTCCGCATAGAGAATGAATTGCGGCCATGACGTGCTCGACCATGATGATCGCGATTGCATCATGCGTCACCGAGGCGATCAGCGTGATGCCCGCCTGAAGCTCGGCGGCGTTGAGACCGGCGAGCCATTCGTCGAGCAGCAGCAGGCGCGGGCGGAGCGCCAGGGCGCGGGCCAGCTCGACGCGCTTCTGGTCGCCATAGGTCAGGTCCGACGCGGGAACGTTCGCCTTTCCTTGCAGCCCGACCCGGGCGAGCAGCCCTTCGGCCTCCTCGCGGGCTTCGTTATGCCAGTCGACGGCATAGCGGGCTAGAAGCCCGGCGACGACATTTTCGAGCGCGGTCATTTCGCCGATCACGCGGACCAGTTGGAACGTCCGGGCAATGCCCGCCTTTGCGCGCCGGTGAACGGGCGTTCGCCGTATGTCGCATCCGCCGAGCCGGATGGCTCCGCGGTCCGGCCGGATCATGCCCGACATCAGGTTGATGAGCGTCGTCTTGCCCGAGCCGTTCGGGCCGATCAGGCCGACGACTTCGCCGGGTTGCACCGCGAAACTGACGTCGCGCACGGCGACGAGACCGCCGAACGCCTTCCGCATGCCCTGAACTTCGAGGATCGGCGCCGCGTTCATATCGTCCTCTCCCTCAGGCGGCGGAGGAGTTCGGCGGGGCGCTTTCCAGGCGCCAGCAGGCCGGCAAAACCTTGCGGCAGCAGATAGACGATGACCAGGAACACGAGGCCGAGAATGAGCGAGAAGTGATTGGGGAAATAGGCGTTCAGATATTCGAACAGCAGCGTCAGCGGAATGACGCCGATGAGCGGTCCCCAGAATTTCTGCACGCCGCCGAGCAGCGCCATGATCACCACCTGGAACGAGACCACGGGGTTGAAGGCGATGGTCGGATCGATATAGGTCCAGCGGGGCGCCATGATCGCGCCGGTCAGCGTCATGAACAGCGCGCTGAGCGGCGAACAGCCCGACCTTCACCCGGGTGACGTCGACGCCGACATGGCGCGCGACCGTCTCGTCCCCGCCGATGATCTTCAGCGTGAAGCCGAGCCGCGAGCGCTCGATCAAGAAGGCGATCAGGAACAGCGCCGCGCCGAGCGCCAGAAGCTGCCAATAGATTTCCGCCTGGGTGATGTCGAGGAAGACGTAGCGCCCGATGGTGTGGCTGATCTTCACTTCGTACCAGGTGACGAGTTGCCGGATCAGTTCGGTGAGGCCGAAGGTGAAGATGACGAAATAGGCGCCGGCGAGCCGCATGGTGGCAAGGCCGACAACCAGCGATAGCAGCACGCCGCTCAGCCCCGCGGCGAGCAGAACCAGCGGCCAGGGCAGGACCTCGCCGAGCACGGCAACCGTGTAGGCGCCGACGCCGAAGAACGCCACCGTCGCCAGCGAAATATAGCGCGTCGGGCCGGAGAACATCGCCCAGGCAGTCGCCAGTACGGCATAGCTCAGGACGCCGATGCCGAGCGACAGTCCGTACCCATCGGCATAGAGCGGCACCCCCGCGAGCAGCAGGACGACGGCGGCGCCGATGCCGATCGGCAGGAGGAGGCTCGCCGTCATTGCGCCGCCCTCCCGAACAGACCCTCGGGTTTGAACAGCAGGACCAGAAGGAAGATGGCGTAGGTCGCGGCCAGCGTCAGGCCGGGATCGCCGAAGGTGGCAACGAAGGCTTCGGCAAGGCCGAGCATCAGTCCGGCGATCAGCGCGCCGAGCACGTTGCCGACGCCGCCCATGATCACGATGATCAGTGCCTTCATGGTGAACGCGACCCCGCCATTGGCGGTGAAGGTGAGGAACATCGACGACAGCACGCCGCCGGCCGCCGCCAGCGCGCCGCCCAGGGCGAAGGCGAGTCCCGGCCGCCCACCGCACATCGATAGCGACGAGACCGGCCGCCTGCGGATCGACGGCGACGGCGCGCAGCGCGGTGCCGATGCGCGTATGGGTGAGCCCGTAATAAAAAGCCGCGCCGAGGATGAGGGCGGCGAACAGCACGAGCAGCCGGTTGGCCTCGACCGTCGTGCCGAGCAGGTCGACGCCGAAATTGAGATAGGCAGTAGCTGGTGTAGTTGCCGCCGAAGATGGTCAGCATGATGCCCTGGATGACGAAGAGCAGGCCGAAGGTGGCGAGGATGCTGTCGACTTCGAGGGCCGCGCGCGTGCCGGGCGCGGCGCACGAGCGGCATCAGCAGCAGCCGGTACATGCCGTAGGATAGCGCGAAGCCGAGCGGCACGATCAGGAGCAGGCCGGCGAGCGGGCCGATGCCGGTCGAAGTGGCGAGCGCATAGGCGGCGAAAGAGGCGCGCGATCAGGATCTCGCCATACGCCAGATTGAGGATGCGCGCCACGCCATATTGCAGCGTCAGGCCCATGGCGATCAGGGCATACATGCCGCCAAGCGTCAGGCCGGAGAAGAGCGCGTCGATGAACATCTGTGTGCGGCGTTTCTTTCTGCGTTTGAGCTGGCGCGATGGATTCTCTAAGGCCGCTCACCCACCCGCCTTGGGCGAGAGCCCTCTCGCCTGGCGGGACAGGGCGGCGGCGGAGCCGCCGGGTGAGGGGGATCGCGGACCCTATCCGCCACCCCAGCCTCATCACTTTGCTGCCGGCCAGGCCGGCTTCGGGAACGCGATCTCCCCGGCACCCTCGGCGCTCGCCGGGTAGAGCCCGACGAACTCGCCTTTCTGCCACTGCCCGACAGTGAAGATGCCGGGCACCTGGTGGCTCGGATTGTCGAAGGAGAACGTGCCGAGGATGGTGTCGAACTTGCCCGTCGCCAGTTCCTTCGACACGGCCTTCCGCTCGATCGTTCCGGCCTTCTCGATGGACTGTTGCAACGCCTGCAGGCTGGCATAGGTGACCAGGCTCGCCCAGCGGTCCGGCTCCTGCCCGATCACCTCCTTGTGGTGGGCGATGTAGTCCTTCACCTTCTGGCTCGATGCATTCACGCCGCCAAGGCTGACGACGCCGTCCACCGCATCACCGAACCGAGCCTTATAGATCGGGAAGGCCACGCCGACGCCGGCATAGAACACCTTCGGATTGAAGCCGAGCACCTGCGCCTGCGCGGTCAGCCCGATCGTGTCCGGCGGATAGGAGAAGGCGACGAACACGTCCGGGTTCAGCTTCTTCACCTGATTGATGATCGGGGCGAGGTCCTGCGTACCGAGCGGATAGGTCTCGTCATAGACCAGCTTGAATTTGTGCTTCTCGAACGCCTTGCGGCCTGCGCCCGACAACTCGATACCGAAGCCGTCTGCGATGGCGGCCATGGCGATGGTGTCGCCGATCTTGCCTTCCTCGCGCAGCTTGGCGAGCATCTCGACAAGCGCCTCGGCATACTCGCCGCCCGTCCCGAGCAGCCAGTAGGAATTCGGCCAACGCTTGGCCAGCGCCGGAGCCTTATCGGTAACGGCGGTATTGGCCAGAAGCGGATAGCCGTAGCGGTCGAAGATCGGGGCCACCGCCAGATTGATCGCCGTGCTCCAGGGCGGCAGGATGAAATCGGCCTTGTCCTGCGTCGCCAGGCGCTCGACCGCGCGCACCGCTTCCTCCGACGAGGAGCGGTCGTCATATTCGACCACCTCGATCTTCATCTGCTTGTCGCCGACCTTGATGCCGCCGGCGGCGTTCACGTCCTTCACCCAGAGCTGATAGTTGGGCAGCGTCGTGATCCCCGCGCCGGGCGCGTTGGGGCCGGTTTTGGAGATCGCGTAGCCGATCTTGATCGCGGCGTCCTCGGCATGGGCGCCGCCAAGCGGGGCGGCGGCGAACAGGGCGGCTGCGAATAGGCTTCCGGCCGTGAGCCGGTAGAGACTGCGCTGCATCGTATTCCTCCCGATATATTTGTTATTCTTCGGCCTTCTCGACCGTTTTATTGCCTTCGAAGAGCGAAGGATGAAGACGAACCCTTCCCAGGGATAAGCGAAGGAAACTCGCTTGTTTGCCATGTGCGCTGATCGCACAAAGCTATTGTATGCATGTTCTTTTTCCGGCCCGTCTTTCTCACTAGGCACCAGGGGTTCATCGTTGTAAACATTGTAAAATTGATGATATCAGATGAAAAATTATCAATTTCGGAGAAATGCGTCTTGGACCTCGGCAACGCTCCTCATAAAGCCGATGATCTGCCGCTTGCGTTGTTCGCGCAGGTGGACCGCTTCGGCGCGGAACTCGGATCGAGGGAATGGCGATTGACCGCTCAGCGGCAACAGGGGCGGAGCCATGTTCTGGTGCTGGATCACGGAAAGGGTGTTGCGCGGCTGACGCAGGGACAGGTGACGCTGAGGGCGCCCTGTCTCGTCTGGCTGCCGCCGGGCGCCGGTCAGGTGATTCAGATCGCGCCGGGCTCGGAAGGGTTCGTTCTGTCGCTCGCGGAAGACCTGGTCGCCAAGGCAGCCGACCGCCACCGCGCCTCGGGTGAGCTACGCAGCGTCGCCGACCGTCTGGTCCATGCCGAGGGGGAGCGGCTAGGCCCTTGCATCACCAAGCTGACGCAAGCGGCCGATGCCATCCAGAGCGAGCTGCGCGCGCCGGGGGAAGGCGGGCTGCACCTCATCATCGCTCATGTGACCGTGATCCTGGTGCACGCTTGGCGGTTCGCCGGCTTCCAGATCCCGAACGGCGAAGAAACATGGTCGGGGTCGCCGATCCTGCAGCGCTTCCTTCACGCCGTCGAGCTGCATTTCCGCGAAAACTGGCCGATTTCGCAATTCGCCTCCCAGCTCGGCGTCACCGAACGACGGCTGCACGCCTCCGTCTCCAAGGCGACCGGCAACAGTCCGCTGCAGCTTCTGCATCTGCGCATCCTGCAGGAGGCGCGCTCGCGGCTGGAGCAGTCCGCGCTGCCGATCGCGCAGATCGGCTATGGTCTCGGTTTTCGCGATCCGGCGCATTTCAGCCGGTTCTTCAAGAAGTCGATCGGGCTGTCTCCCGGCGCGTTCCGGCGGCGCCGGCGTCAGGATGCGAGGCGCGATACCACATTTGCCGCCTGGCCTTAGGGGGGCCTGGGTACCACTTCGTGCGCATATCGCCCGCGCCGTCTGCCCTTATAAGAGGCGCCCGAAAATGAAAAGAGTTCATCCGAAAACGTCCATTCCGCCATATTTACAAGCCGTTATCGTCGGCGCTTACTGAAGCATGATGCATTCGGCAGGCGCCTCGGCGTGCCGATGCGGCTTTCTCTGCGGTTCTTCCCGCGGCAAAACGATAAGGCCGATCGCGGCCCGAACGACATCAAGGGAAGGTTATGCACCACGCTGCTGCGATGACGACTATTTCCGGCCGGGGCGTCTGATGCGTCATCCGCACGACACCGGAATCGTGCGCCGCATCCGCTTTGCTTCCGGCCCCGTGACATCGCGCACCGGCGACGCGCGCTTACGGCCGGACCATCACTTCGATCAATGCGTGGGTTTTCTTGCTGGTGACGTGCCGGATCGCCGCGCGCAGGACGCCCGGCAACTCCTCGCCGTCCTCGACGCGCCGCGCCCAGGCCCGGCTCGCCTTCGCCACCTGGACGAAATCCGGCGTCGGGCTGAGCGAGGTGAGCGGGACCGTGTTGGTGCGGGCCGCATAGCCTTCGGGATAAATACCGAGCACGGATTGGCGGACAGCGCCCCATTCGCGATTGTTCAGCACGATGACCAGCAAGGGCAGGCCGAGCGCCTCGGCGATCTGATGGCAGGCGACCGGGTTGGCGAACATGTAGGAGCCGTCGCCCATGGTTGCGACGATGAGCCGGCCGGGGTCGGCGAGCTGCATGCCAAGGCCGGCTGGGAACGCCCAGCCGAGCCCTCCGGAATGCGGCTCCTGATACCAGGACCGATGATCGTGCAGCGTCAGCGGGGACAGCGGGCAGCCGAGCTCGGACAACACGCTTGCCTCGCGCCCGGCTATGGCTTCCGACAGGCAAAGGCTGACCCAGTCCTTGGTCATCGGCGCGGCGCAGCCGGCTGCGCGGCGGTCTCCAGCGTCTTGCCCCGAACCGCGGCGATGCGCTTGCGGATTTTCGGCGCGCGTTCGGCGATCGCCGCCTCGGCCTCTGCCTTGTGGGCGCTCATCGCACCCTCGAGGGCCTCGATGATGCCGCCGGTTTCGCCGGCGAGGGCGATGTCGGCGCGGAAATTGCGGACCGGGAAGCGCGCATAGAGCGGGTCGCCGCCGAGATGGATGACCGGGCAGTCCCGTTTCGGCGCGTGCGTTTGCGGCGACCACGGCGCGAGCGCGTCGATGACCAGGATGGCATCGGCCTCGCTGATCCAGGGCTCGGGATCGATGCCGGCCGACATGTCGTGATCGGTGGCGATGGCGAGCTGGATCGCCCAGTATTGCACGACCGGGATCGCCCAGTCGCGGGCGAGCCGCGCGAGGGCGGCAAATCCCTCAGCGCCGCCCGCACCGCGCTGGGCGAAAATCACCGGGCGCTTCGCTGCGCCGAGAATCCGCGCGGCTTCGGCGAGAGCGGCGGCATCGGCCCCGCCTTTGGCCGGGGCCATAAGCGGAGGCGCGCTCAGGGCTTCCCGCGGCGCCTGCTCGCACAGCACCTCGCGCGGCAGGCTGATATAGACGGGCCCGCGCGGCGTGGAGTTGGCGATGGCGTAGGCGCGGTCGACCAGCTCGGCGGCCTGTTCGGGAAACCGCAGCTCGTAGTCCCATTTGCACGCCTCGCGCACCAGCGCGGTCTGGTCGCGCATCTCCTGGCCCCAGCCGATCGGCACGGTGCGGGAGCCGAGCCGGCCCTTCTCCGTCGTCGGCGTGCGTCCGGAAAACAGCAGCACCGGGATCTGCTCGGTGGCGGCATTGATGGCGCCGATGGCGCAATTGGCGAGGCCGACATTGGTATGGGCCATCACCGCCTGCGCCCGGCCGGTGGCGAGGTAATAGCCGTGGGCCATGCCCATGGCCGCGGTTTCGTGCGGCATGATCAGCGGCATCGGCAGATCGATGCCGCGCGCGGCGGCTTCGGCAAACCCTTCGATGATGGGCGGAAAGTCGGTCCCGGAATTGGCGAAGATGTAATCGACTCCGACGGCTTTGAGCCTAGCCAGCAGCGCGCCGCCCGCGGTAATGGTTTCGACGCCGGATTCGAATGGAAAAGTCTTGGTCATCGGGGCACTCTTGAGGTCGATAATCGGCAGCGGGCGCATGTCCGGCTTGCGGATAAGTTCCTGTCGGCACCTTATAGGGTGATCTACTGAATGAATTCAAATAAAATCGAGTAAATTAGAGATAATAACGTAGAAGGAAAGCCAAATGGCTTTGGGAGGATAGCACATGCTACGAATTGGAATGCCGACACTGCGGGCGATGCTCGGCGCTGCATTCGCCATGATGATCATGAGCGCGGGCTCCGTGCGCGCGGAGCCTGAATTTACTCTGCGATTCCATCATTTCCTTGGTCCGAAATCGCCGGCTCAGACACAGATGATCGAGCCCTGGTGCAAGCGCATCGAGGAAGCCTCGAAGGGGCGGATCAAGATCGAGATCTATCCGTCGATGTCTTTGGGCGGCAAGCCGCCGGAACTCATCCGGCAGGTCCGCGACGGCGTGGTCGACATCGTCTGGATCGTGAATGGCTATACGCCGGGCCTTTTCCCGCGCTCGGAAGTGTTCGAGCTGCCGTTCATCCACACCAACGATCCGGGCGCCACCAATCTGGCGATGGCCGATATGTACGACAAGTATCTGGCCGACGACTATAAGGGCGTGCAGCCGCTGTTCCTGCATGTCCATGCCGGACAGGCCATCCAGATGGTCGACACGCCGGTCCACGCGCCCGGCGATCTCGCCGGCAAGAAGATGCGCATCCCGACGCGGACGGGAGCTTGGGTGATCGAAGCGCTCGGCGCCAATCCGGTCGGCATGCCGGTGCCGGAGCTGCCGCAGGCTTTGTCGAAGAAGGTCGTCGACGGCGCGCTGATCCCGTGGGAAATCATTCCGGCGCTGAAGCTCCAGGATCTGATCAAATATGAGATCGAAGGGGCAAACAAGACGCGCTTCGGAACGACGACCTTCCAGGTCTCGATGAACAAGGCGAAATGGGACAGCCTTCCCGACGACCTGAAAAAGGCGTTCACCGACAATAGCGGCGAGGCCTGGCTGAAAGAGGTCGGCGAGATCTGGCGCAAGACCGACGACAACGGCATTGCCATCGCCGAAAAGGCCGGCAACACGTACATCGAGCTGAGCAAGGAACAGACCGACGCCTTCCAGCAGAAGCTTGAACCCGTCGTGGATCGCTGGGTGAAAGAGGTGAGCGGCCAGGGCATCGACGGTGCCGCGCTGGTCAAGGCGGCGCGTGAAGCGGTCGCCAAGCACAGCAAGTAGCCATGACAGACACACGGCGCGGATCGGCCTTCGGCCCGCGCCGTCCCCGCTTGGCCGTATGGGGTCAGCCGGCGGCTTGCCTCACATGCCAGCACACTCCGCCCGGATCGATGATATGAACCTCGCGGCCCCAGGGAAACTCAGTCGGCGGACGTATCGAGACGCCGGAGAATCGGCCGGGAAGGTCCTTTGCAGCGATCTCCGACCAGTACAGAGCGAGATCGTCGACCTCGAAGGTGATCATCTGGTTCGTCTGCCATTCCGGTATGTCGATGTTCTGAAGCATGAAATAGGCGCCGCCGAACCGCAGGCCGGCGAGCCCGTCATGCTCCCATAAGGTGTCGAAGCCCAACTCTGCAAAAAAGGCGATCGAGGCGCGGAAGTCTGGCCCCGAGGGAACAAATGGATATAGAGTGATGGCGTTCGCGTTCATAATTACGGCACCGGTTCGCGACTTGTTTCCGATATGGTGTTTCGAGGCGGGGCACGTCGTGCCGCAACCCGATGCTTAGAGCGGGATGAGGAAAAGTGGGAGCCGGTTTCGCTCGTCATCCCACTCTAAACTTTGGGAATAGATCACTGTTCACGATTTTGAATTGAACCAATCCAAAATCATCGTGATCGAGGACGGAAATGAGGCAGGGGGGTGAGAGCATGGCGCTTTGGCAGGCCACGATCCGCAAGATCGTCGAACTCTGGGCGCTGGCCGGGGGGCTCCTTCTGCTCGGCGTGGTGCTGGTGAATGCGACGAGCCTTGCCGGCAACATATTTCTCCATCAGCCGGTACCCGGCGATTTCGAGATCGTGGAGGTCGGCGTTGCCGTCGCCGTGTTTGCGTTTCTGCCCTATTGCCAGATCACCGGCTCCAATGTCACGGCCGATATTTTCACCGCACGCGCCGGGCCGCGGCTCTTGAGCGCGCTCGGCGTGCTCGCCTCGATCATCGCGCTCGGCTTTGCCGGGCTGCTGCTCTGGCGCATGAGTTACGGCCTGATGGACTACCGGCAATATCGCGAGTTCACCACGATCTACCAGTTCCCGATCTGGGTCGCGTTCGTGCCCATCCTGATTTCGCTGTTTCTGCTGACGCTTGCCTGCCTTGTAACCCTCGTCGACGCGGTCCGGGGCAAGCCTGTCATCTAGGCAGCCCGCCTCCCGCGCGAAAGTCATCGGCCCGCATGGAAAGCAACCTGCTTATCGGCCTTTACGGCCTCATCACGCTCGTCGCGCTGATTGCGATCCGCGTGCCCGTCGCTCACTCGATGATGCTCGTCGGCGCGATCGGCACGGCGATTTTGTCCGGCCCCGCCATCCTCTTGTCGCAGCTCAAGACGCTCGCCTACGGACAGTTCTCGATCTACGACCTGTCGGTGGTGCCGATGTTCGTGCTGATGGGGCATCTGGCCACCGAGGCGCGGCTGTCGCAGGACCTGTTTCGCAGTGCCAATGCCTGGCTCGGCTGGATGAAGGGCGGCGTGGCGATGTCGGCAATCGCCGCCTGCGCGGGCTTCGGCGCGGTGTGTGGGTCGTCGTTGGCGACGGCCTCGACGATGGGGCAGGTGGCGCTGCCGGAGCTGAAGCGCTATCACTATTCCAACGCGCTGGCGACCGGAACGCTCGCGGCGGGCGGTGTGCTCGGCATCCTGATTCCGCCGTCGATCGTGCTGGTGGTCTATGCCGTAATCGTCGAAGCCAACATCGTAACCATGTTCACGGCCGCTTTCGTCCCCGGTCTGATCGCGGTGGTGCTGTTCTGTCTGACGATTGCCGTTTACGTGCGCGTGTTTCCCAATTCGGGGCCGCCCGGCGACGCCGTCAGCCGCAAGGAACTGATCGCCGCATCGATCGCCGTGCTTCCGGTCGCCACCATTTTCGGGCTGGTGATCGGCGGGATCTATTTCGGCTTCTTCAATCCGACCCCCGCCGCGGCCATCGGCGTGTTTCTCGTCTCCGTCTACGGCATTGTGCGCGGCGACATACGCTGGCGCCAGATGCGCATCGCATTGCTGGGGACCGCCCGCACCAGCGGCATGATCTACCTGATCCTGCTCGGCGCCGAACTGCTGAAGATCTTCATGTCGCGGGGCGGCGTTCCGCAGGCGGCGGCGGAGATGATGGCGACGAGCGGCCTCAGCCCGCATGTCGTTCTCATCCTTCTGCTGGTCGCGCTGATCTTGCTCGGCTGCCTGATGGACAGCCTGTCGATGATGCTGCTGGCGATGCCGTTCTTCTGGCCGGTGGTTGCCGGGCTCGACTTCGGCATGAGCCCCGACGACACCAAGGTCTGGTTCGGCATCCTGGCGCTGATCGTCGTCGAGCTGGGCCTGATCACGCCGCCGGTCGGCATGAACGTGTTCGTCATCAACAGCCTGGCGCGGGACGTGCCGATGGCCGAGACCTTCAAGGGCGTGTTCCCGTTTTTTCTGATCGAGCTGGTGCGTGTCGCGCTGCTGATCGCGTTTCCCTCGTTGACGCTTTTCCTGCCGGCGCTGCTGCGGTAGGACGTCGCCGGCTATGTCATTAAAGCACATAATCGCAATCCCCGCGGAGGCGGGGATCCAGTATCCCTCAGACTCCGTTGTTTACTGGATCCCCACCTCCGCGGGGATTTCGAAAGAGGGTGGATTTGCAAGGCTTGTTCGCCTCGGCCACGGCCGCTCAATTGACGTTCCGTGTCCGGCCTTCCCAATAAGGCTTGCGCAGCTCACGCTTCAGCAGCTTGCCGCTCGGATTGCGTGGCAGGGTGTCGACGAGGTCGACCGAACGGGGGCATTTGAAGCCGGCGAGCCTCTGCTTTGCCCACGCGATCAACGCCTCAGCCGGGAGCCCCGGCCCTTCGCGCAGGACGACGACCGCCTTGACCGCCTCGCCCCAGCGTTCGTCCGGCACGCCGATCACGGCGACGTCGGCGATCTCCGGATGCCCGGCGAGCACCGCTTCGACCTCCGCCGGATAGACGTTCTCGCCGCCGGAGACGATCATGTCCTTGATGCGGTCCTTGATGAAGATGAAGCCGTCCTCGTCCATGGTCCCGGCATCGCCGGTGTGGAACCATCCGCCGCGCATCGCCTCCTCGGTCGCCCTGGACCAGCCTGCGTAGCCGGCCATCAGATTGGCGCCCTGGTAGACGATCTCGCCGATCTCCCCGCGCGGCAGTTCTTCACCCTGCGGATCGACGATGCGCGCGCGTCCGCCGAACATCGGCCTTCCGCATGACCACAGCCGTTCGCCCCAATGATGCTCGAAGGGCAGGGCGGCGAACGGGCCGGTGGTTTCCGTCAGCCCGTAGAACTGCGTAAACCGGCAGCCGAACACGTCGATGCAGCGGCGCAGCACCTCCGGCGCCATCGGCGCGGCACCATAGGCAATGTGCTTGAGATGGCGGAAGTCAGTATCCGCCGCGGCGGGCAGCTCGCTCAGCCGCCGCAGGATCGCCGGCACCAGATGGGTCGTCTCGATCTTGTGGGCGGTCAGGCTGTCGAGCAGCGCCTCCGGTGTGGTGTCGCGGTCGATATAGACCGTGGCGCCCTGATGCATCGCCCAGATCGCGGAACCGGCGCCGCCGATATGGAACATCGGCAGGCAGGCGAGAAACGGTCCGCCCTCGCGGAATTCCGGCATTTCGAGCGCCATGGCCACGGCGTTGTCGAGCACGTTCCGGCCGGTGAGCATCGCACCCTTGGCGACGCCGGTCGTGCCCGAGGTGCTGAATTGCCATGTGACCGCTCCGTCCCGGTCGCAATGCGGATCCGCGCCGCCGCGCGGAAGTGCCCCGATGCCGATGGAGCGTGTCCGGAGCCCGGCACAAAGCGGGGAGAACGCCTCGCCGGCAACGACGAGTTCGAGCATGACCTGCCCATCGACATAGTCCGCGATCTCCGGCGCCGTCAGCCGCCGGTTGATCGGCACCGCGACCAGCCCCGCCTTGTCGAGCGCGAACAGCAGCTCCAGATAGGCGTCGGAGTTCGTGTCCAGGATGGCCACGCGTGCGCCTGGCTGCAGGCTGAGCCCGTTCAGCAGGCCAGCGGCGAGTTCGGAGCTGGACCGGTCGAGCTCGCCATATGTGCGCACGCGTCCTTCGTACCAAGTCGCAGGCAGGTCCGGATGACGACGCGCCCGCCAGCGGATCAGTTCGGCAATCGTCCGCATTGCTGCCTCCCTTACGCCAATCGTGTCACCTCATGCGCCGCGTCTGCGGCTTCCAATGTGCCTCGATATTGGCGAGGAGCGCCTGATCGTAGAAACAGAACGCCTGCTGGCGCGCATAGGTGGCCATGTAGCGGCGGAATGCGGAGAGCGGCTCCTGGCCGACGCGCAGCGCCTTGCGATTGCTCACTGCGCTCAACAGCCCGGCGCGAACGAGGCCCTTGGCGTTGCGCTCGATCCCGGCGTCCATGTCCTCGGATGGGACGACCTCGTCGCAGATCAGCATGCCGTCCGGCTCGTCGACGGGGAAGCGCTTTTCGAAGAAGATCGCTCGCCGCGCATTGTTGATGCCGACCAGCCGCGGCAGCCGCAGATTGGCGGCGCCCGGTATAAAGCCTTCCTTGCTCGCCGGCAGGCTGAAATAGGTGCCCGGCTCGGCGATCACGCGGTCCATGACGCAAAGGAGCTGGCATCCGCCACCGATCGCGAACGCCTCGACCGCCGCGAGCCAGGGCTTTTCCAGATAGTCCTCGAACTGCTGGTGATAGCTGTCCGACACCCAGAGCCCGCGATAGAGTTTGTGCACCAGGCCGAGATCGCGTTCGAGGATGAATTCGACGAAGGAAATCTGCCCGTAATAGAGGTGGGTAAGGTTGATGCCGGCATTGAAGACGCGGCGTCCGGCATATTTGGCATGCTCTACGACCGAGCCGCGCAGCACGCCGGCTTCGATCCGGTCGTCGAGCAGCACCAGGTCGATGGCCGTCTCCAGCGCCTTGACCGACACATCGTCCTCCGCATTGAGGCACTCCGGATTGACGAGGGTGATATGGCCGATCGGGCCGCGCCGCTCCAGCCGCGCCTTGCCCAGATCGATCGAGCCGGTTTCGCGAAATTCGGCAAGGTGCCGCTCGGCGGCCTGGGTCGGGCGTAGCATGGCGTGGATGAGGTGCAGCCCGCAGCGTTCGTCGGCCAGCAGATGCGCGGCGAACAGGCCCTGATCGATTTCCCGCCCGCGCTTGGCCGATTGCCGGCGCAGGTCGCGCTCCTCCTGGATCGCCTCGCGGGTCGGCAGGAGCAGGGGGAAACGCTCGGCGGCCTCGTAGAGCAGATCGGCGAGGCGTCGCGGCCTCGTGCGGTCGTCGGTCAAATCGTCATAGATCGTCGTCGCATATTGGCGGTAGAAGCGCTCCTTGACCCGCAGGATGTCCGCCTTGACCGCCTCGGCGTCCTTATCGGCGGCCACGCGCTTTTCGAGACTGGCAATGCGCTCGGCGGCGATGCCGGCGTCGTGTTCCAGCGTATCGGCGCGTTCGGCATCGGGGCCGAATGCCATCGCACCCCCGGCGTTTGCCGGATCACGCTCCCGGTCTGGCATGGTCGTCCTCCCATAGCGCTTTTCCTCAGCATGAGGCCATGTTCGCGGCAAGACAAGCGGGTGCGTTCGGGAGATGCCGGCGATTTCCATCGCCAGCTCCGTCCAAGGCAGATTTCGCGATGCCCGTTTGCGGCGTGCGCCGGCCGCACACGTAACCGGGGCCGTGCTTGACACACCCGCGCTGACAGCACAAAAATCTCACATGCATTTCATGTTCGCAATGCGAACGTCTCCTGGACCGGACTGAATGGCAAAGTTCCTCCCGCTTGCGCAAGCAGTTGCGGACAATCTGAAGAATGGCGACACCGCCGCTTTTGAAGGTTTCACCCATCTCATCCCGACAGCGGCGGCGCATGAGGCGATCCGCCAGGGTTTCAAGGATCTGACCCTGATCCGGATGACACCCGACCTGGTCTACGACCAGATGATCGGCATGGGCATGGCCCGGCGGATGGTGTTCTCCTATGTCGGCAATCCCGGCGTCGGTCTGCTGCGGCGCTCGCGCGACGCCCTCGAGAATGGCTGGCCGCAGCCGCTGGAATTCGAGGAGCACTCTCATGCCGGCATGGCGAACGCCTATGAGGCGGGTGCGGCGGGGCTGCCCTGTGCCGTCTTCCGCGGCTATCTCGGCGTCGACCTGCCGAAGGTCAATCCGAACATCAAAACCGTGACATGCCCGTTCACCGGGGAAGTGCTGGCGGCGGTGCCGTCGGTGCGCCCGGATGTGACGTTCATCCACGCGCAGAAGGCCAACAAGCGCGGCGATGTGCTGATCGAGGGGATCATCGGCATTCAGAAAGAAGCCGTGCTGGCGGCAAAGCGCGCCGTGGTTACCGTCGAGGAGGTCGTCGAGGATTTCGACGGGCTGCACCCGAATCTGACGATCCTGCCGCATTGGACGATCGATGCCGTCTGCGTCGTCCCCGGCGGCGCGCACCCGTCCTACACCCATGGCTATTACCGGCGCGATAACGCGTCCTATGTCGAATGGGACGAGGTTTCCGCCGACCGCGACCGCTTTCACGCCTGGATGCAGACGAATGTCATGGAGGCCGGGCCGGAGATTTTTGCGAAGCGTGTCCGGAATTTGAGGATCGAGCCATGAGCGCCGACGCTGAGACGCTGGGCTTTTCGCCCTCCGAAATGATGACCATCGCCGCGTCGCGTCCGCTGAAGGGGAGCGACGTCTGCTTCGTCGGCATCGGCGCGCCCTCGGCTGCGTGCAATGTCGCGCGCCTCACGCACGCGCCGGATATCACGCTGATCTACGAGTCCGGCACGCTCGGCACCGCGCCGGATATTCTGCCGCTCTCGATCGGCGACGGGGAGCTTTGCGAAACTGCGCTGACGACGGTTTCAGTGCCGGAGATGTTCCGTTACTGGCTGCAGGGCGGCCACGTCAGCATCGGCTTTCTCGGCGCGGCGCAGCTCGACAAATTCGGCAATATCAACACCACCGTGATCGGCGACTATTTTAAGCCGAAGACGCGGCTGCCCGGCGGCGGCGGCGCACCTGAGATTGCCTCCTCGGCGCAGGAGATCTACATCACCATGGCCCAGTCGAAGCGCGGCATGGTCGAGAAGATCGATTTCGTCACCTCCTTCGGCCATGGCGAGGGCGGCGACCATCGCGAGCGGCTCGGCATCAAGACCAAGGGGCCGACACTGCTGATCACCGATCTCGCCGTCTGGCGGCCGGATCCCGCGACCAAGGAATTCACGGTCGTCTCGCTGCACCCTGGCGTCACCCGCGAGAAGATCCAGGAGACCTGCGGGTGGACGGTGCGGTTCTCCGAGCGCCTGGACGAGACCCCAGCGCCGACCGAGCTGGAGCTGACCACGCTGCGCGCCCTCCAGGCCCGGACCAAGGCGGCGCATGCCCGCTCGAACGGCCAGGACGATCGCGCGATCGGGTAAACCGGGGACCCCGGCGGCTTCTTTGCTGAGGGCAGATGCCGTCGCGACGGCAGAGCAGACGATATCAAGCTACGGAAGCAGATCGACGGCTATCGCCACCTGCCCAGCGTACTGGCGATTGGGGAGCAGAGCGACGACAAGACGCTGAAGGGGAGATTCGATCCCCTCTGGTCCTCGCGACCGTCACGGACTTCCAAATCCCTGCAGCACTTTGATGTAATTGGCGCGCTCATACGCTTCCGGATCCGCGATATTGCGATGGCTGAGCTTGCCGCGGATGGCGTCAGGCGACGAAAGCTGGCGCGATGCGAGCCAATCGGTCAGTCCACGGACAAGAACTTGCATATGTCCTGGGCCATGCCTGAGGAGAGCCGACGTCGTCATCACCACATCGGCGCCGGCCAAAAGGTACTTGACCGCGTCCTCCGCGGTGTCGACGCCGGTCGTTGCCGCCAGTGAAGCGTCGATCCGCCCGGCGAGGACGCCGATCCACAACAGCGGCAGCCGCATTTCGTAAGGATGAGACAACTCCAGGCTGGCTTGAACCGAAAGCGTTGCCGGATCGATATCCGGCTCGTAGAAGCGGTTGAAGAGCACCAGGCCCTTGGCCCCGGCCTTGACCAACTCGCCGGCCATATGACCAGGCGAGCTGAAATAGGGGCCGACCTTGACCGCGACAGGAATTTTGACCGCCGATACGACGGCTTGGACGATATCGGTATAGCGTTTCTCGACGTCCGCGCCGCTCACGGTCGGATCGGATGGAACGAAAAACACATTGAGCTCGATGGCCTGGGCGCCGGCGCTTTCGATGTCGCAGGCATAGTCCACCCAACCGCTATCGGTGATGCCGTTGAGACTGGCGATGACCGGGAGATCGAGTGCCTCCGCCGCCTGCTCGATCAGAACCAGGTGATGCGAGGTGTCGAAGGCATAGGAGGTCTGCGCCGGAAAGTAGCTGAGCGCTTCGCCGAAACTTTCGGCGCCGTTGTCGATCAGCGCGTCGAGGACTTCCTGCTCGCGGGTGATCTGCTCCTCGAAGACCGACGGCAGAACCACCGCCCCCGCGCCGAAATCCTGCAATCGCTTGAGATTGTCCAGATTCGCGTTGAGCGGACTGGCGCTTGCCACCAGTGGGCTGCTCAGTTCGAGGCCGAGATAGCGCGTCGTCAGATCCATGCCCGCCTCCCTCACAATTTGCGCCCCGCGCCCATGGCCCGCGACGCATCCGGCCCGGCATCCATCTGCGCGAAGTCCTCATAGGTGTGGTACTTGTCGCGGATCAGCTGCTGCGCCTCGGCCAGAAGCGCGGCGGCCTCCTTCGGCCGGCTGGCCGCCAGTGCGCTGTAGCGCAATTCGTTATAGGCATAGTCCTTGAACGGCAGTGACGGCCGCGGCGAGTCCAGACGGAACGGCGCCTCTCCGACGGCGCGCAAGGCCGGATCGTAGCGCAGCAGCGGCCAGTATCCGCTTGCCACGGCCTTGTCCTGCTGGCTGAGTCCCTTGCGAAGGTCGAAGCCGTGCGCGATGCAGTGGCTGTAGGCGAGAATGAGCGACGGCCCCTGATACGCCTCCGCCTCGCGGAACGCCTGCAGCGTCTGTTGCGGATTGGCGCCCATCGCCACCTGCGCCACGTAGACATTGCCGTAGGCGATGGCCTGCAGTGCGAGATCCTTGCGCGCGGTGCGCTTGCCGGCGGCGGCGAATTTGGCAATGGCGCCGAGCGGCGTCGCCTTGGAGGCCTGCCCGCCGGTGTTGGAATAGACCTCGGTATCCATCACCAGAATGTTCACATCGCGCCCGCTGGCCAGCACATGGTCAAGCCCGCCATAGCCGATATCGTAAGCCCAACCATCGCCGCCGACGATCCAGATGCTGCGCCGGACCAGATGGTCGACGACAGAAAGCAGATGCTCGGCGGTCTGATCGTTCCTCAAGGCCAGCAGCTTTGTTTTCAGAACCGCCACCCGCTCGCGCTGCGCGCGGATCTCGGATTCGCCGATCTGCGGCGCTTCCAGAATGCCCGTGACCAGATCCTCGCCGACTTGACCCGCCAGCCTCCGCAGCAGATCCTGCGCCATGGCCAGATGCTTGTCGGCGGCCAGCCGGAAACCAAGTCCGAACTCGGCATTGTCTTCGAACAGCGAATTCGACCAGGCCGGCCCTCGCCCCTCCTGGTTCTTCGACCAGGGCGTCACCGGCAGATTGCCGCCATAGATCGAGGAACACCCCGTGGCGTTGGCGACCATCAGCCGGTCACCGAAAAGCTGCGACAAGAGCTTCACATAGGGCGTCTCCCCGCAGCCTGCACAGGCGCCGGAAAACTCGAACAAGGGCTCCAGGAACTGCACGCCGCGCACATTGGCGAAATCGACGCGCGAGCGGTCGTTCACGGGCAGGCGCTCGAAGAAGGCGATATTCTCGCGCTCCGCCTCGACCAGCCCGGACTTCTCGGCGAGATTGACCGCCTTCACACCAGGCTCCACCAAACTCGATGCCGGGCAGGCCTCGACGCACAGCCCGCAGCCGGTGCAATCCTCGATATAGAATTGCAGCGAGAACCGCGCACCCGGATAGCCACGCGCATTCACGGGCGCGGATTTGAACCCGTCCGGCGCGCCCGTCAACTGCGCCTCGTCGTAATATTTTGCGCGGATCACGCTATGCGGACAGACGAAACCGCACTGGCCGCACTGGATGCACAGATCCTGCCGCCAGACCGGCACGTCCTCGGCGACATTGC
Organism: uncultured Alphaproteobacteria bacterium; assembly: GCA_963727575.1. Taxonomy (GTDB): domain Bacteria; phylum Pseudomonadota; class Alphaproteobacteria; order Rhizobiales; family Rhodomicrobiaceae; genus JAHQVI01. The sequence goes on along the minus strand of CAVSIA010000043.1, from coordinate 9,087 downwards.
GCTTTTCCCAGGCGGCGGTGCCCGACGGAAAGGTGCCGTCGATCGGCATGGCGCTGACGGCAATCTCGTCGCCCAGCCCCTCCATCATCCGTGCCGTAACCCGGCGCACGAAGTCCGGCGCGGTGTCGGGCACCACAGGCGGGCGCTCGAAGCTGCTCGTCGCCGCAGCCGGCACCTCCACCTCGTGGAGCCGCGCCAAAGCACCGTCCACGGCGGCGTAATTCTGCTCCACCACCCGCTTGCCTTTGCGGGCATAGCTCTTGGCGATGCTCTGCTTGATGCGCTCGATCGCCTCCTCGCGCGGCAGCACGCCCGACAGCGCGAAGAAACAGGTCTGCAGGATCGTGTTGGTGCGGTTCGCGAGCCCCACCTCGCGCGCCGCCGTCGTGGCGTCGATGACGTAGAATTTCAGTCTCTTGGCGATGATGTGTTCCTGCACACCGCGGGGCAGCCTGTCCCAGACGGCATCCGGCCCGTAGGGGCTGTTCAGAAGGAAAGTCGCCCCCGGCGCTGCCAGCCGTAACACGTCCGTCTTCATCAAGAAGTGGAACTGATGGCAGGCGACGAAATTCGCCGAACGGATCAGATAAGGCGAGCGGATCGGATGCAGCCCGAACCTGAGATGCGAAACCGTCTGCGCGCCGGACTTGTGGGAATCATAGACGAAATAGCCTTGCGCATAGTGCCTTGCGTCCTCGGCTATGATCTTTACGCTGTTTTTGTTGGCCCCGACGGTTCCGTCCGCGCCGAGCCCGTAGAACACCGCCCGGACCACCTCGTCCGGCTCGATGGCATAGCTCGCGTCGACCGCAAGGCTCGTATGCATCACGTCATCATTGATGCCGACGGTAAAGCCGCGCTTGGGCTCGGCCTTTTTCAACTCGTCGAACACGGCCTTGACCTGCGCCGGATCGAAGTCCTTCGAGGACAGGCCGTAGCGCCCGCCGATGACTTTCGGCATGCGGGCCCGTTCGCCCCGTGCCGCCGCGTCGGCCAGCACCGCAACCATATCCAGATAAAGCGGCTCGCCCGTGGCGCCTGGCTCCTTGGTGCGGTCGAGAACCGCCACCGCATTGCAGCTTTCCGGCAGCGCCGCCAGGAGATGTTTCGCCGAGAAAGGCCGATAGAGCCGGACGGCGATAACCCCGACCTTCTCCCCGCGCGCATTGAGATCGGCGACCGTCTCGCGCGCCACCTCGGCGCCCGACCCCATGGCGACAAGCACGCGCTCGGCGTCCGGCGCGCCGAAATAATCGAACGGCTGGTAATGCCGCCCGGTCAGCGTCCCGAATTTCTGCCATGGCCGCGGCAACGATGTCCGGCGCCTCGGCATAGAACCGGTTCACGGCCTCACGGCCCTGAAAGAACACGTCCGGATTTTGCGCGGTGCCACGCACGAACGGATGCTCGGGATTGAGCGCCCGCGCCCGATGCGCCCGCACCAGATCGTCGTCGATCATGGCGCGGATATCGGCATCACTGACGAGCGTCAGCGTGTTGATCTCATGCGAGGTGCGGAACCCATCGAAGAAATGCACGAACGGCACCCGCGATTTGAGCGTCGCCGCCTGCGCGATCAGCGCCATGTCGTGGGCTTCCTGCACCGAGTTCGACGCCAGCATGGCAAAGCCGGTGGGACGCACGGCCATGACATCGGAATGATCGCCGAAAATCGAAAGCGCCTGGGTCGCGACCGAACGCGCCGCCACGTAAAAGACCGCGGGGGTAAGCTCGCCGGCGATCTTGAACATGTTGGGGATCATCAGCATCAGGCCCTGCGAGGCCGTGAATGTCGTCGTCAGCGCTCCGGCCTGCAATGCTCCGTGTACGGCGCCTGCCGCGCCGCCCTCGCTCTGCATTTCCTGAATGATGGGGATATTGCCCCAGATATTGGTGACGCCGCGCGCGGTCCACTCGTCGGCCAGTTCCGCCATCGGCGAGGACGGCGTAATCGGGTAGATCGCGCAGACCTCGTTCACGCGATAGGCGACATGGGCAACCGCGGTGTTGCCGTCCATCGTCGCCTGTGCGGCTTGCGTTTCAGCCATTGGTGGTCGCCTCCGGGATCATCGCGATTGCATGGCATGGGCACTGGTCGAAGCAGGTCCCGCAGCCGGTGCACTTGTCGTAGTCGAAGGCGTAACGCCGGCCGGCGCCAAGCTTGATGATCGCTTGCTCGGGACAGGCCGCGTAGCAATTGTCGCATTCGTAGCAGTCGCCGCAGGAATAGCACCGCTGTGCCTCGTAGCGCGCCTCCGCCTCGCTGAACCCCGCGACGATTTCGGCAAAACCCTCGATCCGCTTGGCCGCTTCGAGCGCCGCCTGCCGGCGGGGATCGGCATCCGAGTAGACCGGCAGATGCAGCATGTCGAAAGTTACGATGTCCGCGGGCTTGGTCTGCTGATATGTCGTGCCGCCGAGCCAGGCGTCGATATGGCGCGCCGCGCGCTTGCCGTGGCCCACCGAGACCGTCACCGACTGTTCGCCGGGCACCATGTCGCCCCCGGCGAAGACACCCTCGGCACCGGTCATCAGGTTAGGCCCGACCTCCACGGCCCCATCGGGCGTGAAGCTGATGCCGGGGATCTTATGGAGGAAATGACTGTCGGTTTGCTGCCCGAGCGCCAGCACCACGGCATCGGCGGACAGAGTCTCGAACTCGCCGGTCGGCTGCGGGCGCCCGGTCTTGTCGATTTCCATGCGTTCCACTGTGAGGTCGGAGCCCGATATCTCCTTGATCGTGGTCAGCCACTTGATCTTGACGCCTTCTTCCAGCGCTTCGTCGGCCTCGAAAGCATGAGCCGGCATATGCTCGCGGTCGCGCCGATAGACGATCAGCGTTTCGGTGGCGCCCAGGCGCTTGGCCGTGCGCGCCGCGTCCATGGCCGTATTGCCGCCGCCATAGACGATGACACGCCGTCCAAGAAGCGGCGGCTGGCCTTCGCTGGTTTCGTGCAGAACGTTGACGGCGTCGAGCACCCGTGCCGCGTCGCGGGCCGGAATATCGACGTGCTTGCCGAGTCCTGCGCCAATGGCGAGGAACGCCGCATCGAAGCCGCCGTTCGTCTTCTCCGCCAACAGGTCGGTCACCTTGTGGTGGGTGACGATCCTGACGCCGAGCCCCTCGATGCGGCCGACCTCCCGCGCCAACTCGGCGCGCGGCAGCCGGTAGGCGGGAATGCCGAAATGCATCATGCCGCCGGCGACAGGCCCCGCCTCGCGGATTTCGACATCATGTCCGAGACGCGCGAGGTGATAGGCGGCCGACAACCCCGCCGGTCCGGCTCCCACCACCAGGACTTTCTTCCTGCTCGGCGGCCGGATCGGTTTGAACGCCCATCCTTCCGTCGCCGCCATGTCGCCGAGGAAGCGCTCGACGGCATGGATGCTGACCGGAGCATCGATCTCGCCGCGGTTGCAACGCGTCTCGCAGGGGTGATAGCAGACACGGCCATGCACGGCCGGCATCGGGTTCTCGGCAACCAGGATTTCCCAGGCTTCGCGATAGCGGCCCGCCTGCGCTTCCGAGAGCCAGGCGCGGATGTCCTCGCCGGCCGGGCAGGCATTGCTGCAGGGCGGCGTCAAGGTCACGTAATTCGGCTTATGATATCGGACCGGCCCCGTTCCGCTCGCCGCTGTCAAGTCGACCGCTGGGGTAAAATCCCGAAGTCTGGTGCTCATCCGCCTTCGCGCCTCCATTCGGTCTCCGCCGAATGCAACTTAGTCCTCGCTCCCGAATCTTCTTTTGATCTGTGTCACGCGCGTTGCAAATTCTTATCGGATTTCTATCAGCCACGCGGGCGGCGCTGAAGCGGGTGGAACCGGGCGTGGGTCATGGCTCATAATTTTGGTGAAAGTTCCATAGTTTCGGCAACAAAAGCGATTTCAATCAAACGGCAAGCATAGCCATTCACCGTTCCGTTACATGGATCACGAACAAAAATTCGCCCTTAAACCAACAAAATCTGCAACAAGAAATCGCCGCTAAACCAACAAAATCATCACCTACCACCTAGTAGTGGAAGTAAAATCGCTTCCAAGAACCGAAAGATTGAACTCTCTTGAAGGAGATCATCATGACCTCAGTCGTCAGTTCCGTTCTCGGCGCAGCTCTCCTTCTGACCGGCGCCTCCGCGGCGATGGCTCAGTCCGCCCCCCCTCCCGTCGCGAACCAGCCTGCTCAGACCGACGCTTCCGCTGCGACAGCCGCGTCCACCAATGCTCCTGTCGCATACCAGTCAGTTCAGACCAGCGTTTCCACGGCGATACCGGCGTCCACTAGTGCTCCCGCTGCCGCCCAGACCAGCAAAGTCAATCACTTGATTCTCTGCGACAATACGGATGCCTACGGTGGACATGGCCCGAACACCCTCTGGGGCACAAGAGCGTTCTGGGAAGGGCAGTCGGACGGACAATGAGTAACTGCGGATCGGCCGCTCTTGCCGCATTTTATCCTTGATGGCAATGTCGCGCCGCGACCGTAAAGAGACGAAACTCTCCGTTGCCCGGCGCGACGGTGCCAAACAGACATAGCCCGCGGGGTTGCCCCGCGGCTCGCTGGTTTTATGGCGATATCGGTCGTCCCGTCCAAATGCGGCGGGCGTCCGCGCGACGCTTTCCGATGCAACACCAATGCTTGTAGTCAGGTGACGGCGCGCGTCCCGGCCCTTCGCGATTCCGGTCGTTGAGGCCGATTCCAAACAGGAAATGTTCGCCGACCGCGTAGAGCTGACGTTGAGCCAGTATCGCCGGCTTGGGTTGCGGCGGCGTAAGCATACGCCGAAGGCCGCAGGTGTTGGCGCTACGGCGTAGCCGTGATCAGGCGGGCTTGAGCTGGCTCAGCTCCTTCCACCGCCAAGGCAGCAATTCCGGCAGCCGGCTCTGCGGGATGTCGGCGATGCGTGCGAGGACATCGGCCAGCCAGGCGAGCGGGTCGACGTCGTTGAGTTTCGCCGTCATGATCAACGTCGTCACAGCCGCCGCCCGGTCGGCTCCGCGTTCGGAGCCGGCGAACAACCACGACTTCCGTCCAAGTGCAAAACCGCGCAGCGCCCGCTCGGCGGCGTTGTTAAAGGGCATGCTGCCTTCGACACCCTTTCTCGGTGCACTCCCAGCAACCAAGGTATATCGCTGGGCTGCCGGGATAGGGGTGTCGGGAGCACTAAACGGCGGCAGGCCGACCTTACCATGAGCTGCGAGCTCGAGTTGTTACTTGGCCGCCCCTACGACTTGCCCGGCTGCGCTGCGAGCGCGGATCCGTAGATGTCGTGCAAGCCCGCTGGCTCCCTCGGACAACAGGAGGGACGGACATGCGTATCGTCGGTATGGACATCCACCGATCGTTCGCTCAGGTGGCGATCCTGGAGAACGGACAGATCACCAAGGAGTTGCGGGTCGACCTCACCTACGAGCCGTTAGTGAAGTTCGCCAAGACGCTGAGTGTGGACGATGAGGTCGTCATCGAGGCAACCGGCAACAGCGCTGCCGTCGAACGGCTGATGCGGCCGTATGTCAAACGCATCGCTGTGGCCAACTCGCGCTTGGTTCGGGCGATTGCCTATGCCCGGGTCAAGACCGATAAGATCGATGCCGTCATTCTCGCCCGCTTGCACGCGTCAGGTTTTCTGCCTGAAGTGTGGGTCGCCGACGAGGATACCTCAAAACGTCGACGCCAGATTGCTGAGCGGATGGGTGTTCTTGAGCAGGTCGTTCGATTGAAAGGTCGCATCCAGGCCGTCCTGCACTCGAACCTGATCCCGAAATACACCGGACATTTGTTCGGCAAAGCTGGACGCAAGTGGCTCGACAGCCTGCCGCTGCCCCCGGAAGAGCGGGCCATGCTCGGCCGGTTGATCACCGAGCTTGAACGTGTCTCCACCCAGTTAGCAGAGCTCGACAAGACCCTGGCGCAGCAGGCGCTCAACGATCCTCGGGCCCGACGGCTGATGACGATTCCGGGCATCAGTTCGGTGGTTGCGTCGACTGTGCTGGCCTCGATCGGTGACGTGTCGCGCTTTCCGACAGCGCAAAAGCTGAGCAGCTCCTTTGGATTGACGCCGAAGGTGCGGCAGTCCGGAGACCAACCAGCACGCCATGGGCGTATCTCGAAGCAGGGCAATCGCGATGCGCGCAAAATGCTTGTGGAGGCGGCCTGGTCGGCAAAGACGGCGCCGGGGCCGCTGCGCGCATTCTTCGTTCGTGTCCAGAGCAAACGTGGCGCCAGCGCGGCGGCTGTGGCGACAGCCCGCAAGCTGGCCGTGATGATATGGCACATATTGTCCGCAGAGGTGGAGTACACCTTCGCCCGTCCGGCGTTCACTGCGATGAAGCTTCGCAAGGTGGCCCTGAAGGCCGGCGCGCCGCGGGAGTACGGCAAGGCAGGCCCTGGCAGGGACTATTGGATCAAGGAGATCCGCCAAAAGGAAATGGACTATGTCGAGCGCGCCGAGCGGGCTTACGAGAGGATGGTCGCCGCTTGGCAGGACAAGCCGAAAAAATCTGCGCCCACATGAGAAAAGGCTTCTCAACAGCATCCGTGCTGAGACAGATCCAGCCGTCCTTGAGGAAGCGGGCAAAGCCGTCCCAGCGCTTGAGCAGATAGTCGATCGGCTTGATGACAGAGGCCGATCGCGACAGGCGGGCGCGTTCCTCGCGCAGCCAGGCCTCCAACTCGGCAAGGAGCGAAGCGCTTTGCTCCTGCCGGATGCGCAGGCGCTCTTCGGCGCTGGCGCCGTTGATGGTGCGCTCGATATCGAATAGCGTGTCGATGCGCTTCACCGCCTCCAGCGCAATCGGCGAGATCGCCGGCGCTGCCTTGCCTTGCCGCGCCTGCGCAGCGATGTCGGCCAGCTCAAAGAATTTCCTCCGCGCGTGCACCCAGCACAGCGCCGGTGTGACGGCGCCCTGCGGCCGGGCCGGATCATAAAGCCCATTATAGCCGGCATAAGCGTCGGCCTGCAGGATGCCGGCAAAGCCGGCGAGGTGCCGCCCGGGATGCTCCTGCCGGCGGTCGCGCGAGGCGTAATAGAGCGCAGCCGGCGGCGCGGTGCCGCCGAACGGGCGATCGTCGCGGACATAGAGCCTGCCCCCGCGAAGGCGGGGGTCCAGATGTGCCCGGTGACGGTCTTGCCCTTGGCCAGGATCGGCACCGTGGTGTCGTCGCCAGAGCGGACGTTTATCGTTCGCGATAAACGCTCACTTATGGAGCCGCTCGGCGGCCAGCACATGCGCTTCGATGAGCGCATGGAGCGGGGCAAGCGCGGTCGTGCAGGCGCCGACCTGGTCCGCCAATGTCGAGACGCTCAGGCTCGATCCCCTCGCGGGCGAAGCGGTCGCTCTGCCGGTCCAGCGGCTGATGCTGGCCAAATTTGTCGAACAGGATCATCGCCAGAAGGTTCGGCCCGGCAAAGCCGCGCGGCGTCACATGGAACGGCGCCGGCGGCTGCGTGATGGTCTCGCAGGCCCGGCAGGAGAACCGCTCACGGACGGTCTGGATCACCTTCCAGCGGCGCGGGATCACCTCGAGCGTCGCGATGCTTGTCTGATCGCGGCCAGCAAGCGCCCTCGGTGACGTCCTCGCCCAGCTTCGAAAGCTTCGCCGAGCCGCAGCAGGGACAGTTTGCCGGCGCCGGCGATCACCACGCGTTCGCGCGGCAGATGATCGGGGAATGGCTTGCGTGATGGGCCGCTTGCGCTGGAAGGACTTGACCGTCTGGGATCTGAGCCGCCGCCTTCTCCGCCGCCAGCTCGTCCTCAGTGGCAGCGCTCTCCAGCTCCTCCAGCTGCAGCTCCATCTGCTCCAGAAGCCGGGTCTTGCGCTCCGAGCGGCCGCCGTAAAGCGCGCGCCTCAGCTTCTCGATCTCCAGCTTGAGATGGGCGATCAGCGCTTCCGTGCTGGTGTTCACCGCCCGGGCCTGCGCCGCATCCGCCTCGGCTTCCAGGCGGGCGGCGCGCTCGGCGAGGATCATCGCATGAGCGCTGGCAAGATCGGTAGGAAGGGAGCAGGGCGATGTCATCCGGCGAAGGAATCATAGTTCGCCGGCGCCTTCAAAGACAAACCGTCAGCCAACCGACGTTGGACGCCAGGTTTTCTGGGGATGGCGCCAATCGATCCCGGAAAGCAGATAGCCGAGCTGCGCCGGCGAGATCGATATCGCCCCATCGGCCGAGCTTGGCCACAGGAAGCGGCCTTTCTCCAGACGCTTGGTGAACAGGCACGCGCCCTGGCCATCATGCCAGATGACCTTCAGCAGATCGCCTTTGCGCCCGCGAAAGCAAAACAGATGGCCGCTCAGACGGATCCTGGCGCAGCACCTCCTGGACCTGCAACGACAGCGAAGGAAAGCCGCGCCGCATGTCGGTGTGGCCGGTCGCCAGCCACACCCGCACGCCAGTGGGAACCGGGATCATCGCCTTTGCCTCCCGCCTGCCGCTTCGCCGTTCGAGATCGGCCGGTCCAGAAGATCAATGATACGCTTCAAGGCATCCGTGTCGACGCCGGCGCCCACCCGCACAAGCCGGCCATTCCCCAGCTCGATCTCGATGCGATCGTCAGGCCTGCCGCTTCTTCCGCATCCGGCCACACCGCCGGCAGGGGCGACCGTGCACCGGCGAGGCTTCCGGCGCTATCGGCTCCGCACACGCCGGCGGCAGAGCCAGGGTGACAGGCATGAAAGCGGCTGCGCTGGATCGCGCCGCTTCCCGGGCCAGCCGCCGCCAGCGGAACAGAAGGCTCGGCTTGATCCCGTGCCGGCGCGCCACCGCCGAGATATTCGCGCCAGGCTGCGCCGCCTCCGCGACAATCGCCTGCTTCTCCGCGTCGCTCCACTTCCGCCGCGTCTCGGCAACAATCGAATACCGGCGTGAAAAATTGTCTCCGGACATAGGCACAGACATAGCTCCTGCTGGGATCAACTCCCGCCACAAGAGCTATATCCAGTCTGCCGCACAAGGCGGCCCTCGGCGTAGGCTTATGCGGCGGCGCATCGACGAGCGCTTGATCGCTCGGAAGCGATCGAAAAAGCGGCGATAGTCGGGCAGATCCGAACGCGGGACGGAATACGCTGGCGGAGAGGGAGGGATTTGAAC
>CAVSIA010000042.1:0-17809 GCA_963727575.1 uncultured Alphaproteobacteria bacterium | reverse complement strand
GAGAGCGCGACTGCGCGCAGGTTCGTCGATTTCAACATGATGGCGCCCTCGCTTTGCTGAGACGGGGGTTCCGGGCAGTCCGTCGGCTGATTATCGAGGTGGATAACAGCGCCCGCCCTGTGGCGCCGCGGCCGCTCCCCTTACCCACCCGCCTGCGGCGGGAGCTCTCTCCCGCCAGAGGAGAGGGCAAGTAGTAAGGTCTGCCTTTCTTAGGGCGGCGCGCGGCGCCAAGTGAGGGTGAAGCCACCTGCTCGGACCAAGCGATCCCGTCTTATGTCTCACCACCACCCGCATCCGCTTACGTCTTCCTGATCGCGAAGGAGTCGACATATTCCTCCGGCTTTGCGGGATCGAACACCTTGCCCATGATGGTGTGGGTCTTCGACATCGTGTCCGGCGGGTTCTGGCCCATCTCCTTCATGACCGCGGCGGCGTCGGTCGCCAGGTACACCTGCTCGGCAATGCCGGCATAGTTGATGTCGCCCTGGACATAGCCCCAGCGCTTCATCTGCGTCAGGATCCACACCGCCATCGAGTGCCAGGGGAACGGGTCGAAATCGATCCGGTCCGGCTCGTTGCGCACCTTGCCGAGGCCGTCGGCGAAGCGCCCGGTCAGCACCTGCTCCACCACCGTCGTCGGCTGGTTGAGGTAATTCTTCGGCGAGATGGCCGCCGAGATTTCCTTGCGGTTCGCCTTGTCCGAAGAGAACGCCGTGGCGTCGAGGATCGACTTGAACAGCGCCAGGAAGGTGTTCGGGTTCTGGTCGATGAACTCCTGGCTGGCGGCGAAGGCGCAGCAGGGATGCCCCGGCCAGATCTCCTTGGTCAGCTTGTAGATGAAGCCGACGCCGTCATAGACCGCACGCTGATTGAACGGGTCGGGCGAAAGATAGCCGTCGACATTCTCGGCGCGCAGATTGGCGACCATCTCCGGCGGCGGCAGGACGCGGATCTGGATGTCCTTGTCCGGGTCGAGCCCGGCCTCGGCCACATAATAGCGCAGAAGGAAGTTGTGCATGGAGTACTCGAAGGGAACGGCGAATTTGAAGCCCTTCCACATCTTCGGGTCCATCTTGTCCTTATGCTTGTTGTGCAGCGTGATGGCCTGGCCGTTGATGTTCTCCACCGCCGGCATGGTCCAGGGCTTCGTCACCGACCCCGCGCCGACCGTGATGGCGAGCGGCATCGGCGTCAGCATGTGCGCGGCGTCATATTCGCCCGACAGCGACTTGTCGCGGCTCACCGCCCAGCCCGCGGTCTTGATCACCGAAACGTCGAGGCCGTATTTCTCATAGAAGCCCATCGGCTTGGCCATGATGATCGGCGTGGCGCAAGTGATCGGCACGAAGCCGACATTGAGCTTCGATTTCTCCAGCGGCCCCTTGGCGTCGAGAACCGCGGCCTTGACCTTTTCGATCGGGATGAACTGCGAGATCGCGGCGAGCGCCGTCGTCGCGCCGACCGCGCGCAGGAAGGACCGTCGGCTGACGTCGGAGCCGAAGATGCCCTTCATCACCGCGGTTTCGACGCAGCGTGCCAGCACGTCTTCCTGGTTGTCCCAGCTTGGCTCATCGCTCGCTGATGCTGAACCCCGCGCCGGTCCGCCCTCACCCCGGAGCTGGCGCTCGCGCGTCTCGGTCTCCTCATCGTCCGCCGCCATGCAATAGAAGCGGGAATCCTTGTCGCCGGCATTGGCCGTCGCGAGCTGGTGTTCCCACATCGAGCTGTGCAGACCGCAGGGACAGCCGGTCCACAGGATTTTGTCGGGATCGAATGGATTGCTCAGTGCACCCATTTCATGTCTCGCCTCTCATCACGCCGACCGCCTTTCCCGGCCGTCGGCTCGCCTGCGCCGCCCTTAGCGATACGGGCCGGTTTGTCTCGCGGCCAAGCCCCCCTTCAGGCCGGACCGCGTCGGCTCGGGCGTCACGCCCTAACCGAGAAGCTCCTTCGCCTCGATGATCCGCCGCGCCACGTCGGGCAGCCTGCGGTTCTGGCGCATCGAGGTCGCCTGCAACTCGCGGAACGCGTCGGTTTCCGCGATGCCGCGCTGTGTCATGAGAATGCCCTTGGCGCGCTCGACCAGTTTGCGCTCCTCAAGGCGCTGCTCGGCCTCGCTCGCCGCCTTGCGCAGCGCGCCGGTGCGCTCGAACGATGCCATCGCCACCGCCGCGGCACATTTCAGCCGGTCGATGCCCGCGCCGATCGGCAGCACGCTGTCGGCGCCGGCCAGCGCGGCGTTGGCGATCTGGGTCTCGTCACCGGTTTCGGTGATGACGAGCAGGGCGCGCGGAAATTTGTCCGTGGCCGCACGGATCGCCTGGCAGGCGGTCTCATCGATCGTGTCGAGATACGCGATGATCACATCGCAGGATTGCGGCTCGCGCTGCGCAATCAGTTCGGCAAGCGCGGAAAACCGGGCGACGATCAGGATGCCCCGATCGCTCAGCAACGTCTCAAGAAACCGCTCGCGCCCGGCGAATGCGTCGATCAGCACTGCCCGATGCCGTTCCGGTTCCTTAAGCCTGAGATCCATCTCCCCACACTCGCTCGCGAAGCCCGCCAAATACGTTGCAAACCCCATGCCAGAACAGCCGCCGCAAAAATCGCAAAGAAAATCAGCGGGCTATAGGCCCCTCGGTCGGGGCCAATGGTGCGCGGTCATCGCGTGGGATGGATCGGCCGGCGAATGACCAGACAAGTCTGTCTACTGGCGCGGAATTTTGCATTCGATCGAATGGCTGGCTGATCGACCTTCCGGGGCGGCCAGGACGGGAATCGCGGCGACGTCCAGCGCGGTCGGTGCAACGAGCCGGCCACCGCGGCAACGATTGCGCCGGCCGCGGGTGGCGGGGGCATTGAGCTTGTCTTGTGCTCAATGGATAGAATTTAGGCAACCGTCAAGGCATCGGCCTTCCGGCTATGCAGACGGCATCGCCTGCGCGCAGCAACACGATCAGTCCGTCGCCAGCAATTTCGGAATCGCTGCGCTCAGGCTCTTGTCGAGCAGCGCCCAGACGATGTCTCGCACTTTAGGATCGTCCGCTACGGCCCTGAGCGAGGGGTGCGCCTCGGCGTCGATTTCCTGGAAGGGGCCGCGTATCGCAGCCATGAACGTGCTCTGGCCGCCATCGCCCCACTCCCGGCGTATCACCGTCAAGCCTTTGCCTTCGTATACTTTGTAGTAAGCGAGAGCGAACAGATTGTGGCCCTTGCCGAACACCTCCGTGCCCGTCTCCAGAACGCCCAGCCCGCGGAGATATTGGTTGCTCGACGAGAATTGGCTGACCCCCTGGAAGATCACCAGATCGTAGTCGCATTGCGAGCCCGCGACGAGCTTGCGCACAATCTGGCGGGCTTCGTCATCCCGGTCGCGAAACAGGTCGCCGGGCTGGTAGAGCGATGCGAACGCTCCCTGCGGCGTGTCGATCCGCTTGACCCGAAAATTCTTCTTAAGCATCCCGCTGACCTTAGCATAGACGCGGTCGTCGAATTTCCAGGACGGGATCGGAACGCTCTCCTCCTCGTTTGCGAACACCATCAGGCCGATCTTCTTGAGATTGAAATCCTGGCCGATCTCCGAGATCACGCAGACCGATTTCCTCGCATCCGGCTGCTTTGCCGCCGCGTCATTCGCCGCGACCGCGATCAGCAAAACCCCGAGCGCCACCATTGCCCGCCGCATGGCGTCTTCCCCTCTGCTTGTTCGGCGCGGATGTCTGTCACACGGCGGCGTCGCAGACAAGAGGCTCTGGAAGCAAACAGTATTGCCGTTCGCAGCAACCGAAGCGTTCCGGCGGCGGCTTGCTGTAATACTGTATACAACGACCACAATTACGCCGAAATTCACGCCGGATTTTCCATATTATGTAAACAATTATCGACCCGACGAAGGCAATTTTACCTTGACCTTGAAATATCGAGTTCTGTAGCGGGGATCGCTGGGCGCTCAAGAGTTATGTAACCCATATTACTTTCGCCTGCATCGTATTGAATATCCATCCATAAATCGGTCAAACCGATAGTGCGGCTCCCTCCCCCGTCATCGACCCAGCTTGGGAGCAAAATATCTTTGTGGCCGCTTTGTTACAGAAGCGTGCCGAAACCTTGACAAGCATAGTAAACGGCAAGACGGCTTCGTATAATCGCGCCGGGCGAAGATAAGAATTGCACTAGGGAGACTATTCATGGGGGGACGTGTCGCTATTTTCATAGCGGCCCTGCTCGCGTCCGCGGGCACGGTTCACGCACAGACGAGCTTCGACACCATTTACGGCTTCGGCGACAGCTATGCCGACACCAACCAGCCGCCGGGCGGCGTCTTCAACGTCTACCCGTTCGCGCCTTGCGATACGACCCAATATCCCGAATGCCGGTTCAGCAGCGGTAAGAATTTCGTCGACCGGCTGCAGTCCAATTTCGGCATCGCCAGCGCGCTGAACTTCGCCTATGGCGGCGCCGAGACCAACGACCAGAACGTCGCCTCGTTTCCGGGCTTGCCGTTTCCGGGCTTCGTGCAGGAATGGACGCCGTTCGCGGCAAACCCGGCCATGACCATCGGGCCGGACGATATCGTCGCGCTGTCCATCGGCGGCAACAATGCCAACGCCATTCTCGGCGGCGCCATTCCCATCGGCCCCGATCCATTCGAGACCGGCCGGGAGTTCGCTCGGACGAGCGCGGACGAGTTGACCGAAGGCGTCCAGGCCCTCGTCGATAGCGGCGCCCGCACCATCGCCTATTTCTCCGTCGGCGCGCCGGAACTCTATCCCAACCGCGGCACCGATCCGGCAAGCCCGGAGGGCATCGCCGCGGCGGTATTTCTCAATGACTTCCGCGCCAATTCCGAAGCTGAGTTCGCCGACATCGCGGCGCAGGGCATCCGCGTCGACTTCTTCAACTTCGCCGAGCTGCAACGGCGCATCCTGATCGGCGGCGAGGCCGATCGCTTCGGCTTCTACAATATGGACGGCGTGCCGACCGTCGCCGAAGTGCCTTGCGCGGTCGGACCATGCGACCCCGCCGACGCCGCCGGCTATTTCTACTGGGACGGCGTGCATCTCACCGAAGCCGCCTACAATCTTGCGGCGGACTTCATGACCATCCAGCTCGTGCAGAACGAGACCATCCCGGTCCAGACCGAGCTGGCGGACATCCAGGCGCGCAATTTCGCCGATACGCTGTCGCAGCGCATGGAGCGGCGGCGATTCGGCGATGGCGGCTTCGAGCCGGGCTATTCGACCAAGGACATCCCCGATCCCAAGCGCCTGAGCTGGAAGGACGCCCCCGCGCCAGTGCCGAACGACAGCTTCGGCCTGTTCGTGGCAGGCGGCTTCGGCAGCGGCAAGCGCGACGACCGCGATGGCGCCGTCGGTTTCGACTACGACCTGAAGAACATCATCGTCGGCGCCGAATGGAAAGCGGCCGAGCACACCCTCCTCGGCGGTGCAATCGGCTACACCAATTCCAGCGCCGATTACGACTTCCTGCTCGGCCATGGCCAAACCGATCTCGACAGCGTCAATATCGGCGCGTTCGCATCGGTCGCCTATCCGAACTGGTTCGCCGACGTGACGCTCGCCTATGCGATCAACAACTACGACATCAGCCGGGCCGGCATCCTTTTGCCGGAGACCCTCGCCGTGATCGCCGACACGGGCGCCAATGCCGACGGCCACTCGTTCCTTGCCGACTTCAAGACCGGCTATCTGTTCCATTCCGGACCGTTCGGCATCGGGCCGATCGCCGGCCTGACCTATTCCCACGTCACTGTCGACGGCTACACCGAAACCGGCGACAGCCTGCTGACCATGAATGTCGAGGAGCAGACGCTGGAGTCGCTGACCGGCAGCGTCGGCGTCGAGCTGCGCTACAGCGAAGGCGGCTTCGAGCCTTATGTCGCGGTGACGCTGGAGAAGGAGTTCATGGGCGACCGCAGCTATGATTTCGCCCTGACCAGCGCGCCGCTGGTGGTCAACAGCATCGATGTCGGCGAGGCAAACGACCCGTATGGCCGGGTGCGCGCCGGCGTCAAGATGGACATCTCCGATGGGCTCAGCGGCTCGATCGACGGCAACGCCACATTCGGGCGCGACGGCGGCGACGATTATGCGCTCAGCGGCAGCCTGAAATACCGCTTCTGACGGCCGCACGCCGCCTCGGCAACGATCCAAGCCAGCCCGGGCCGTCCTCGGGCTGGTTTTTCATACCGAGCCGCTCCATCTGATGCGGAAAGGCCCAAGTGGCCGCTGGATTATACGCCGCTCCGTTGCTACAAGGGGCGCGAGATTTCATTTGAAGTTTATCTGAGAGCCATGTCCAAAGTGAAAGATGCGGCGGCACCGAAAGCCGCCAATGCCTCCGTCGTTTCCAAATCGGAAGAGCCCGGCGCGGACGCGCGCGACTGGAGCAAGACGCTGTTCCTGCCGAAAACCGACTTCCCGATGAAGGCCGGCTTGCCCAATCTGGAGCCGAAGCTGCTTGCAGCGCTGGCAGGACATGAAGCTGTTCAAGCAGCTCCGCAAGGCCGCCAAGGGCCGCGAGAAGTTCACGCTGCATGACGGCCCGCCTTACGCCAACGGCAACATCCATATCGGCACGGCGCTGAACAAGATCCTCAAGGACATGGTGGTGCGCTCGCAGACGCAGCTCGGCAAGGATTCCAACTACGTGCCGGGGTGGGACTGTCACGGCCTGCCGATCGAGTGGAAGATCGAGGAGCAGTACCGCGCCAAGGGCAAGGACAAGGACGCGGTGCCGATCATCGAGTTCCGCCGCGAATGCCGCGAGTTCGCCGAGAAGTGGATCGACATCCAGCGCGAGGAGTTCAAGCGGCTCGGCGTCGAAGGCGACTGGGACAATCCTTACGCGACGATGAAGTTCGACGCCGAGTCGGTGATCGCCGGCGAGGTGATGAAATTCGCCATGAACGGCTCGCTCTATCAGGGCTCGAAGCCGGTGATGTGGTCGGTGGTCGAGCGGACGGCGCTGGCCGAGGCCGAGGTCGAATATCACGAGCACGTCAGCCCGACGATCTTTGTGAAGTTTCCTGTTTTGCCAAAAGGTGTGTTTGGCAGCGGAAAGACCGGCGACAAAGCAGGCCAAGAACTTGCAGATCTTCTCGGATCAAATGTTGTCATCTGGACAACGACGCCTTGGACCATTCCTGGCAATCGGGCGATCGCTTTCTCATCCAAAATCTCCTATGGCCTTTACCAGGTGACGGAAGCGCCGGATGACAATTGGGCAAAAGTTGGCGACAAGCTCCTGATCGCCGATGCGCTCGCTGAAAATCTCAAGGCAGCAGCCCGGATTTCGGAGTGGCGAAGACTCGACGTCGTTGTTGACCCTCTGTATTTGCTTCCCCGTTTGAGGTGCCAGCATCCATTCCACGGCAAGGGCTACGACTTCGAAGTCCGCCTCTATGAAGGCGATTTCGTCACCGACGACACCGGCACGGGCTTCGTCCACATCGCGCCCGGCCACGGTGCGGATGACTACGAGCTGTTCGTCAAGCACAAGAAGAGCTTCGAAGCAGCCGGCATCCCCGAGGTGCCGCACACGGTCGGCGAGGACGGGTTTTATTTCGAGCATGTGCCGCTGTTCGGCGGTAAGGAGCCGAAGCGCGTCATCAACGACAAGGGCAAATTCGCCGACGCCAATGATGCGGTGATCCAGGCGCTCGTCGATGCGAACGCGCTCGTGGCGCGCGGAAAACTGCGCCATTCCTATCCGCACTCCTGGCGGTCGAAAGCGCCGGTGATCTTCCGCAACACGCCGCAATGGTTCATCGCGCTCGACAAGCCGATCAAGGTCAAGGGCGTGAAAGGCCAGAAAACCATGCGCGAGGTGGCGCTCCAGGCGGTGGCCGATACGCGCTTCGTGCCCGCGGCCGGCGAGAACCGCCTGCGCAGCATGACCGAGACGCGGCCCGACTGGGTGATCTCGCGCCAGCGCGCCTGGGGTGTGCCGATCACGGTGTTTCTCAACGAGACGACCGGCGAGGTGATCCCGAACGCCAATTTCAATTCGTCGAAAGAGCTGATCGGCCGCGTCTCCGCCGCCTTCGAAGCGGAAGGCGCGGATGCCTGGTTCAAGGACGGCGCGCGCGAGCGGTTCCTCGACGGCCTCGTCGCCGATCCGTCCGAATGGAAAAAGGTCGACGACATTCTGGACGTCTGGTTCGAATCCGGCTCGACCCATGCTTTCGTCCTGGAGAAGCGCAAGGACCTCGGCTGGCCGGCGGCGCTCTATCTCGAAGGCTCCGACCAGCATCGCGGCTGGTTCGGCTCCTCGCTGATGGAAGCCTCCGGCACGCGCGGCCGGGCGCCGTTCGACGCGATCCTGACGCACGGCTTCGTCCTCGACGAGAAGGGCGAAGAGAAGATGTCGAAGTCGAAGGGCAACACGCTCTCGCCGCAGGACGTCGCCAAGCAGAACGGCGCCGAAATCCTGCGCCTGTGGGTGGCGGCCTCGGACTATTCCGGCGACATCCGCTTCGGTCCCGGCATCGTGCAGTCCAACGTCGAATCCTACCGGAAGCTGCGCAACACGTTGCGCTTCATGCTCGGCAATCTCGCGCATTACTCGCCCGAGCTTCGCGTCGAATACGCCGACCTGCCGGAGCTGGAGCGCTTCATCCTGCACCGCGTGTGGGAACTCGATGCGCAGGTGCGCAAGGCCTACGACAATTTCGACTTCAAGCGGGTGTTCTCGTCGCTGTTCAATTTCTGCACCGGCGACCTCTCCTCGCTCTTTTTCGACATCCGCAAGGACGCACTGTATTGCGAGCCGGCCTCAAGCATGAAGCGCCGCGCCGCGCTGACCGTGCTGGACGAGCTGTTCAACCGCCTGACCACCTGGCTCGCCCCGATCCTGTGCTTCACCACAGAGGAGGCCTATCTGTCGCGCTTCCCGGAGGCGAAGGATTCGGTGCATGTGAAGGTCTTCCCGGAGATCCCGGTGGACTGGAAAGCTGATCCGGAGCTTGCCGCGAAATGGTCCCTTATCTGGGAGATTCGCAGCGTTGTCACAGGCGCCCTAGAAATAGAGCGTCGCGAGAAGCGCATTGGCTCGAGTTTAGAGGCTTCAGTGACAATTTACGTCGCCGATAAAACTCTATACGCGGGAGTTAAGGATGAAGATTGGGCGGAGATAACGATTACCAGCGCGGCTACGATCAAAAATGGCAAAGCCCCAGAGGGTAGTTTTTCGCTCTTCGAAGTTCCGTTGGTGGCTGTGGTAACAGGCCGCGCCGAGGGCAAAAAATGCGCCCGTTCCTGGAAGATTTCCCCGGACGTCGGCAAGGACAAAGCCTTCCCGGACCTGAGCCCGCGCGACGCCGCCGCCGTCCGCGAGTTCGACGCGGCACACGGAGGCTGACGGGCGCCGGTTCGCTTAGAGCATTTTGCAGCAAAGTGGATGCCGGTTTGCGTCGAGAAAATGCGACAAAACAAAGAACGACAGTCCCACTCCGGTTCATTCGGAGTGGGCTCTCGTCATCATCCCGGCGGCAGCCAAGCCGCCCGGATCGACAGTCCCAATACCGTCATCCCCGCGAAGGCGGGGATCCAGTAAACGAGGCATCTCCCCTCAGTCGCGGCTAAACGCACGGGTAGCCTTTAACGCGGACCATCCCCGCGCTGAAGCTTCTGCCGGCGCTGCCGGATCGTGTGCCACCGCCGCTTGACGCCCGCGCTGGTTTTAAGACCGAGCCGCATCGTCCGCTGATGAAACCGGCCGCCGTCCTCCAGATGCGGTGCCCAGCGTTCCATGACCAGCCATGCCAGCCCGCGCGCGACCAACGCCATGAACACGCCGGCAAACACCACGTCGCTCAGAAAATGCCCGCCTCCGCCGATGCGGATCAGCCCGGCGAAGCTTCCCGCGGCAATCGCGCCGAGCATGAAGGCCCTGCGCCGCCGCGGCTCGACGAGCAGCGCCAGGGCGAAGCCGAGCACGAAAATGTTCGACGCCTCCCCGCTGACGAACGAGCAGTTCCGGTCGCACTGGTCGGTGCGCACCATTGGCGGCGTGAATGTCTTCGTGCCGCCGAATTCGGTGACGTGGACCGGACGCGCCCGGCCCCAATGGTCCTTGAACACCAGGTTGGCGACGAGCCCTGGTCCCACCGCCGCGCACAGAGCCATATAGGCGGCCACCGCGAGCCCGACGCCCATCAGCTTGCGATTGAAGAACGACAGCGCAACGAAGCTCACCGCCGCACCGACGGCCACGAGCCCGAAGACCACCCGCAACAGCAAGCGCACCGTGGCACCGAAGCCAGGGGTGGCGAATAGAAACGTGCCGTCATCCAGGAAAAACAGCCGCGAGACGGCCAGATCGATCGACGGAAAGGCCGAAAACAGGAACGCAGCGACCAGCCCGACGGCCGCCGCGGCGCAGACCATGGTCCAAGGCGCGGGGGCATTGCGCGGTTCCGCAGTATCCACAACAGGGACGATGCTCATCGGCCCGCCTCCAGCGCGTAGAAATGGACCTTACGCGTGTCGGTCGGCCCCGCCGGGATCGTTTCCGACCCGAGCGGACGGCTGCCTTTGGGGGCCCGCGAACGGAAGCTGACCAGGAGGACCGGCCGCGGCGTTGCGTCCGTCAGCGGATGGGTCAGCTCGAAATGGTCGCTCGGGGGATCGCCGCCGCGCAGGGCAACGACAGGAATGCCTGCATCGCGCAGATAATACAGCAGCTCCGCCGCAAGCGAGCGCTGGTCGGTCGCGATCGCGCGGAAGCCCTCTGCACGCGCCTTGGCACCCGCCGCGTCCGCCACCTCTTTCCATCCGAGCACGCGGGAATAGGGATCGATGCCGCCGGGCAGAGCAACGCGGCCGGCAAGAATGCCTCCGACGCCGATCAGGAGCGCTATGGCGAGATGGAGAACGAAAGAGGCGCGAAAGGTGCGCCACCACCCGTCGCGCAGCATGCGTTGCCACGATCAGCACGGTCGCCGCGACATAGGCGAAGGCCGCCCAGTTCGCATGCGCGCGGGACAGGAAGCCTTGCACCGTCATCAGCAGCAGGATCGGCACCGAGAAGGTCAGCAGCAGGCGCTCGGCATCGCCGGATTGGCGGCGCAGCTCGGGCTGCCTGACCCAATTGATGACGAAAACGATAAAGGCAACAAACAGCACCGGCCCGAACACGCCGAGCTGCCCGGCGAGGAACTCGGCCCCCTTGTCGGGATGCAGCAGCGAGCCGCTCCAATTTGCGTTATCCGCCGTGTGAGATAGGGTCGCAAAGCCGTTCTGCGCGTTCCAGACCATATTCGGCGCGAGCATCGCCGCACCGAGCGCGAGGCCTGCGTAAAAGCGCACGTCCCGCGAGCACCGACCGCGCCGCGCGGCTCCAGATCAGCCAGAGCGCCAGGCAGAACAGGAAATAGACCATCGCATATTTTGCCAGAAAGCCGAGCCCCAATGGCGGCGCCGAACACGATCGCCCACCGCCATGTGCGCGTCTCACGCAGCTTGAGGAAACGCCAGCAGAGCGAGCGCCACGAAGAATAACAGCGGAGCATCCGTCGAGATCAGGCTCGAGGACAGCGAAACCCCCGGCAGCGTCGCATAGGTGAGCCCCGACCAGAAGCCGATCCGCGCGCCGTAGAGGTGACGCCCGATCGCGGAAATCGTGAACGCGGTGGCTGCGTGGAAGATCGCCGACGGCGAGCGGATGCAGGCTTCGCCCTGCCCGCAGATCTCGGTCGCGCCGCGAATGATCCAGCCGATCAGCGGCGGCTTCGAATAATAGCCGAACGCCAGCTCGCGCGACCAGAACCAGTATTGCGCCTCGTCGAAAAACAGCTCGGTGTTGGCGAAAAGATTCGCCGCAAGCCGGCAAAGCGTGAGCCCCGCCAGGCAGAGCAGCAACGCGAATGCGTAGTTTTCCTCAGCCTGTTGCGCGGACGCATCAGCGCCGGATGGCGTCCGCCGGCTTCCCCAACAGAGATAACTCGTTCTCGGCTCACAAACTTTCCCACCCCGCGCCGCTGCCCGCCGGTGCGCGTTAACCTTGAGGCTGTTTGCCACAATTCTCCCAACTGCCAGCGTTATTTATCCGGTTGTGCTGCAGAACGAAAGCCTGCTATTTGAGCAATGGGGATAGGCACTTCCGGCGCATTCATGCTCCGGACGCATCAGATCAAGGGGCACCGATGAGCGTCTCGGTTGTCATTCCGGCGTTGAACGAAGCTGGCAATATCGGCCGGCTCGTCGAAGAGACCTACGCGGCCATCCCGCGCGACCGTCTCGCCGAGGTCATCGTCATCGACGACGGCAGCGAGGACGCGACGGGCGACGAAATCAAGGCCCTGATCGCCCGCTATCCGACCCTGCGCTACCTGCAGCACGGCACGCGCTCCGGCCAGAGCGCCGCGATTCGCACCGGCGTGCTCGCCGCCAGCGCGCCGATCATCGCCACGATGGACGGCGACGGCCAGAACGACCCGAAAGACATCCCGAACCTTCTCAGCCGCCTCGGCGCCACCTTGAGCGACGGCCCGGCCATGATCGGCGGCGTGCGCGCGAAACGGCAGGCGGTCGGCTCGCGCAGACTGGCCTCGGTGATCGCCAACTGGATCCGCAACGCCGCGTTCAGGGACAATTGCCCGGACAGCGGCTGCGGCATCAAGGTTTACTGGCGCGAAGCCTATCTGCGCCTGCCGTTCTTCACCTCGATGCACCGTTTCATGCCGGCGCTGTTCCTGATGAACGATTACGAGGTCGCCTACGAGCGCGTGAACGACCGCGCCCGGCTGGTCGGCCAGTCCAAATACACCAATTTCGGCCGCGCGCTGACCGGGCTGTACGATCTGTTCGGCGTTGTCTGGCTGCGCAAGCGCACCCGCGTGCCGCGAATCACGGAAGATTCGGCCCAGATTCGCCATGTCGCCGAGGCGCAGATCGCGCGCGGCGAATCCGCCCGCCCGCGCCACGCTGCCGGAGAATGAGCGGCCATCGGCCTTAACCGAATGATTGAGCGAGAGCTTCGATGAATTTCTCCAATCTGGCGACCTGGTGGGCGAATATTTCGGCGACGGAGCTGATCTGGCTCACGGTCGGATTCACCGCTCAGGCGATGTTCTCGATGCGCTTCATCATCCAGTGGATCGCCAGTGAGCGGGCGCGCCGCAGCGTGATGCCCGAGACGTTCTGGTATTTCAGCTTTGTCGGCGGCCTGATGCTGTTCATCTATGCGATCTATCGGATGGACCCTGTTTTCATCCTTGGCCAGGGCTCGGGTCTTTTCATTTACGCCCGGAATATCTATTTTATTCACGAAGCGAAGCGTCACATGACGTCGCCGATTGTGCAAACCGAGTACAAGCCGGCGGCCGAGTGAAATTGCACGAGAGCGGGGTTGCGTTGCGCCGCCAATTGGGCTACACAGCAGACCTCTCCGTTGGATACGTTTCCAAAAACGTTCGCGATTGAGTGTTCGCCCGCTACGTGAATGCGGACACGCAATCGGTTGCTTGTGACGCAACGAGAGATCTTGGCGCGGGGTGGAGCAGTCCGGTAGCTCGTCAGGCTCATAACCTGAAGGTCGTAGGTTCAAATCCTACCCCCGCAACCAAACTAAGTTATTGAAAATCAACAACATTTCCTTCTTTCCCTTGAAGCGCCGTCACCGTGATTTTGGTGCGCGGGGCACAAGCGCAAAAAAACGCTGATATCCACAAGTTTATCGGTGGAATTTACTGCGGCCCGTTTTGAAATAAGTCGATCACGGAGACGCATGCGTCACAACTGAACTCAGCCATATTGGAAATGCCTACGCGGACCGCGCCTCCGGCGCCAATTCGTAGCCGAGACTTCGATATCCACTCTGGCGCTTCAATGCCATGCGCGTCAGCATGGCCACTCCTGAATTGACGTAATCATAGACGATCACCTCGCGTTTGGCGAGATGCTCACGATGCAGACGCCCGACATACTGAGCGAGCGTGCCTTTCCACGAGATCGGCATCGTCAGGAAAAGCGTGTCGAGGGATGCATCGTCGAAGCCTTCGCCGAGGTAGCGGCCTGTCGCCAGCACGAGACGCTCCTCATTGTCAGGCCGCTTGAGACCGGCTTCGGCGGCCTTGCGCTCTCCGGCACTCATGCCGCCATACATGACAACCAAGTTGCGCGTGAACTTCTCGAAGCGGCCTCGCAAATGTTCTAGATGATCCCGGCGCTCCGTCAGAATGACAGGCCGGCGGCCCGCTTCGAGACTGTTCAGAACGTCGTCGAAGATGATGCCGTTGCGCTTCTCGTCCTGCGCCAGCGCCGCATAAATCTTAGCCATCTGCAATGGCGCAGCGGCGTATTGGTCGTGCCGAAGGCGAAAGCCGGTCTCCCGCAGCTTGACCTTGTGGGTAAAGGCCCGTGTGGCCGCCTGGGCCTTCGCATCGACCCGGTATCGGACCGGGCCGCACTGCATGAAAATAATGGGGTGGTGCCCATCTTCGCGCGCGACCGTCGCCGAGAGCCCCAGCACATACCGGGCCTTGGCCCGGCGGGCGACGAGTTCGAAACTCACCGCGGAAAGGTGGTGGCACTCATCCACGATCAGATGGCCGTAATCGCCGACGAGGTCGCTCACCTCGCCATGACGCACGAGGCTCTGGATCAATGCGATATCGATACGACCCGTGGGACGTCGCCGTCCGCCACCGATCGTGCCGATATCGCCATCGCCGGCGGTTAAGAAGGTTTGCAGGCGCTCGCGCCACTGGTCGACGAGTTGGCGGCGATGAACCAGCACGAGCGTATTGCGAGCCCGAGCCGCGATCATCTTCGCAGCGATGACGGTCTTGCCGAAGGCGGTGGTCGCAGCCAGGACGCCGCAATCATGCGGTTCGAGAGCGGCGACCGCCGCCTCTTGTACTTCGTGCAAAGTGCCAAGGAACCGGACCTCGAATATCTGACCGCCATGGCGCTCGTCTTTCAAGATCGGCTTGACACCGTGTCCCATGAGCAACTCGATTGTCTCGTCAAGGCACCCGCGCGGCAATCCGACATGCTGAGCATGCAACTCGGCGCAGGAGATGATCCTGGGCTTGGCCGCCGGCGGGCTCGGCGACGCCGGTGACGGTATAGTCAATGCCCTGCGTCAACAGGGTCGCCGCGCCGTCGCGCTTGCGCCAGACGTCGAGATCTGCGTTCGCCAGGATCGGAACGCCGAAGAAGAACACAGTCTGCCCGGCCGTGGCCGTATACGGCCCCGCCTTGCGCTCGGAGAAGGAAATGGTGAGGATTGCCATGACCGCCAGCTTAACGGCGCCGGCGAGGCGTCAACTTTGGCGGTCAGACGCCTGAGATCAGGAAATCTAGGGCGGCGATGATTTCGGGGCGCTTCTCGTCAAGGGACGAAACCTTAGCCCCGAAGCTTTTGACGCGCAGCGCCGTGATTTCCTGAACGGCAAGGTAGTGAGCCTTGCCTTCGATCTGAAAAACCGGGTTCAATCGCAAAATGGGTTGCTGTTTGCCTTTGAGCGCATAGAGCGGCGCAACGACCCGTGTCGTCAATCCGTCCAGCAGGCCAATTTGGAGATCCAAGACATACGCGAAACCTGCCCCGCGCGGTGCAAAACGGTGAACATCGAATTGCGCCATCAGAAGGGGTTCTCGAAATCGCTAAGGATCGATCCGCTCTCCACCCGTTCATTGTAGGCATCGATCGCCTGAGCATTTGTGATCAGCCATTGTTGGCGCTCGGCAACAGCGACGAGTTCGGCAAGCCGTAATTCGCAGCCTGCTAGACCCGAACGCCGCCCAACCGCGCCCTTCGGATCTCGTCATAGGCCTCGTTCATCGCGGCGATCTTCTTGTTGGCGATGTCGACCATCTCCTGCGGCAGGCCGTGCGACATCAGCTTGTCGGGATGGTTCTGCACCATCAGTTTGCGGTAATGGCGATGCAGATCATCGTCGCCGGTTTCCGGGCTAACGCCGAGCACCTGGTAGGGGCCGTCGCGCTCCGCAGCATAATGGCGCGCCAGGATGGTGCGGAACTCGGCATCGTCGATACCGAAATGACGCGCGACTGTCGCCAGATAATCGCGCTCCGTCGTCTGCAGCACCCGACCGGCCTCGGCGATGTGGAACAGGCCTTCGAGGATATTGTGCAGCATCTCCCTATCATCGCGGAAAAGCCGGGCGAGTTGCTTGGCGTAAGCTTCGAAGCCGGCTACATGCTGTTTGGCCCGGTCGAAGATGCGGGCGACGTTCTGCAACTCGCTGTCGGGGACGCGAAAGACTTCTTTAAAGGCTTGCACCTCACCTTTAGTGACATGGCCGTCGACCTTGGCCATTTTGGCGCCGAGGCTGATTACGCCGATGGTGAAGGCGAGATACTTGTCCGGCTCGGCCGGCTCCGAATCCCAATCCTCCATGAGATGGCCGGCGAGCACTGCACCGAGCGGTCCACCGACCCCGAGCCCTGCGGCCGCGTCTGCGAGTTTGCCCCATATCGACATTCAAGCACCCTGAGTGATCAGCAAAAATGTGCTGGAAACATGCCCAATGTCCCTAATCTGCGCAACAGTGCAGGCGGATCTTCGTTCCAAGCGGCGCCTAAACAAAGTGCTAGCTATTACTGAACAGCGCCCCGAGCTTGAGCACCCGCGGAACGGATCAACGATTCTGAGACAGCCCCTCCCTCAGCCACTCATACTGGTAGGTAATGCCTGAACAATTGCCGAACAACCCAAGCAGCAATTCTTCGTTTGGACATAGTCCGGAGGCGCTTCGGCATTGATGAACGCCCGCCGGGCCGGCTTTGCTGACGGGACACGGGTGCCATTAAATGACGCCACAGGGATCTCGTTTTGCAGACCCAGCACACTCATACTTCGGCCCTAGGTAAATCGCTGGGACCGCGACATATCAAAATGCACCTCGCCTTCCGCCACAAGGGCAAAGGTCGTGCCCGCGTAGCAGGCGACCGGTTTTCATTCGGTAGCTGTCCAGTCGTGCGCGCAGGCGCTCGGCTTCTTATGGCCCACTGCCGAAGATCTGTGACGCGCAGGGCGCTTCTGCAGTTGTCGCTCCTAATGGTTACGCGAGTTCGCGAGCGACCGTACGCCAGCGCAAGACCGGCCGTCCGGTCCGCTTCGAGATCACAGAGCAAACCCGGCGGTCGACGCCTACCTCCGTGCCGAGCCCAAATTACCCTGCCACTATCTCTTTCCCGGTCGCTGGGGGCAGGCACGCTCACTGACGACACGCCAGTACGCCCGTCTGGTTTCCGAATGGGTCGCGATGATTGGACTCGATCCATCCAACTACGGTACGCATTCCCTCCGCCGGACAAAGGCAACGTTGATCTACCGGAAGACCGGAAATCTCCGCGCGGTCCAGCTGCTGCTCGGACATTCTAAGATCGATTATGTCCCGCGCCGGACTATGTCCCGTGGCGCTCAATTGAGCTGATCTCACGTGCATTTGGTGGTCAATGCGCTGGACATAGCAATCCTCCTTGCCGGGCACGTCTGCCCGCAGGGAGAACGTCATGGAACGAACATATGAGCGCAGCGCGGCACTCGCCGGCCGTGCGACGGGTCCGCTCGCAAGTCATCTTGGTCTGTTTGTCGCATCGCTGATCGAGCAGCAGTACACGGCGAACGTCATCGCCATCAAAGTCCGGCACGCACTGGCATTCGATCGTTGGCTGGCCGAGCGCCGTGTCGCGCCGGCTGATCTCGGCGAGGTGCATATCGAGCGATACCAGCGGCGCGAACGACGCCGGCACCGGCGCATTCGCCCTGAGACACGACGTTGCGAGCGCTGCCAGGTGACGCAATTGCTGCAATT
>CAVSIA010000041.1:0-25688 GCA_963727575.1 uncultured Alphaproteobacteria bacterium | reverse complement strand
CGGTGCGGCGCTGCTGTTCCTGCTAAACAAGTCGTTCTCCAGCGGAACGCTGGCCGGGGCCAACTACGCGCCGCAAGTCCAGACCTACGCCGACAATGTCGTCAAGGCCGGCGTCATCGCGACCGTTGTTCTGGGGTATTGCCGGTTTTCTCGTCGGCGATCTTCTGGCCTGGCAGCTCGCCTTTCCGGCACTCAATTTCGATCTGCCCTGGACGAATTTCGGCCGTCTGCGTCCGCTGCACACCTCCGCCGTGATCTTCGCCTTTGGCGGCAATGCTCTGATCGCGACGTCCTTCTATGTCGTTCAGCGGACCTGCAAGGCGCGGCTGGCCGGACGCTGGTCGCCCTGGTTCGTGTTCTGGGGCTATAATCTCTTCATCGTCATCGCCGGCGACCGGCTACCTGCTCGGCGTTACCCAGTCCAAGGAATATGCCGAGCCGGAATGGTATGCCGATCTCTGGCTGACCATCGTCTGGGTCGTCTATCTGCTGGTCTTCCTCGGCACGATCTGGAAGCCGCAAGGAGCCGCATATCTACGTGGCGAACTGGTTCTATCTGGCCTTCATCGTCACCATCGCGATGCTGCATATCGTCAACAATCTGGCGGTGCCGGTCTCCTTCACCGGCACGAAGAGCTACTCGTCTTTTCCGGCGTGCAGGACGCGATGACGCAGTGGTGGTACGGCCATAATGCGGTCGGCTTCTTCCTGACCGCCGGCTTCCTCGGCATGATGTATTACTTCATCCCGAAGCGCGCCGAGCGGCCGGTCTATTCCTATCAGCTCTCGATCGTGCATTTCTGGGCGCTGATCTTCCTCTATATCTGGGCCGGTCCGCACCATCTGCACTACACGGCGCTGCCGGACTGGGCGCAGACGCTCGGCATGACCTTCTCGATCATGCTGTGGATGCCGTCATGGGGCGGCATGATCAACGGCCTGATGACGCTGTCCGGCGCCTGGGACAAGCTGCGCACCGATCCGGTCATCCGCTTCCTGGTCGTCTCGGTCGCCTTCTACGGCATGTCGACCTTCGAAGGCCCGCTGATGAGCGTGAAGGCGGTCAACTCGCTGTCGCACTACACCGACTGGACCATCGGCCATGTGCATTCCGGCGCGCTGGGCTGGGTCGCGATGATCTCCTTCGGCGCGGTCTATTGCCTCGTGCCGTGGCTGTGGAAGCGCAAGGAGCTCTATTCGCTGCGGCTGGTCGAATGGCACTTCTGGGTCTCGACCATCGGCATCCTGCTCTACATCACCGCGATGTGGGTGTCGGGCATCACGCAAGGCCTGATGTGGCGCGCCTATGACAGCCTCGGCTTCCTGCAATATTCCTTCGCCGAGACCGTCGATGCGATGCATCCCTACTATGTGATCCGTGCGATCGGCGGCCTGCTCTTCCTCATCGGCTCCCTGATCATGGTCTACAACCTCTGGATGACGGCGCGCGGCGCCGTCGGCCGAGAGAGGCGCGCATCGGCGAGCCGCGATGCAGCACGGCCCGTGCCGGCCGAATAAGGGGACGTGATCATGAAATTCTCTCACGCCGTTTTCGAGAAGACACTCGATGATTCTGCTGATCGGAATCCTGATCGTCGGTCGCGATCGGCGGCCTCGTCGAGATCGCGCCGCTGTTCTGGATCGGCTCGACCATCGAAAAGGTCGACGGCATGCGGCCCTACACGCCGCTGGAGCTGGCCGGGCGCGACATCTACCGTCCGCGAAGGCTGCTATAACTGCCATAGCCAGATGATCCGCGCGCTGCGCGACGAGGTCGAACGCTATGGCCATTACAGCCTCGCCGCGGAGAGCATGTACGACCACCCGTTCCAGTGGGGCTCGAAGCGCACCGGGCCGGACCTCGCCCGCGTCGGCGGCAAATATTCCGACGAATGGCACGTGGCGCACATGACCAATCCGCGCAGCGTCGTGCCGGAATTGATCATGCCCGGCTATCCGTTCCTGGCTCGCAACGCGCTCGACTATCAGCGACATCGCCGAGCGGCTGAAGGCCAGCCGCGATCGTCGGCGTTCCCTATACGGATGAGATGATCCAGAACGCCAAGGCCGATCTCGAAGCCCAGGCGGTGGCCGACTTCGTCCGGCGCGTCGGATGTCCTCGCGCGCTATCCCAAGGCGCAGGTGCGCACCTTCGACGGCGATCCCTCCAAGTCTCCGAACTGGACGCCCTCGTCGCCTATCTGCAAATGCTCGGCACGCTGGTCGATTTCACCAAATTCGACGCCGCCGGCCCCAATCTGAGATAGGGCGCACATGACTTACGAGGATGTCAGAGGAGTTGTCGGTGTCGCCGGTCTTTTGGTGTTCATCATCCTGTTCGCAGGCGTGCTGATCTACACCTTCTGGCCCGGCAACAAAAAGCGCTTCGAACGACGCAAGCCGCCTATCCGCTGGACGATGATCCGGATGACAGCTCATTAAGAGGCGAAGATGGCCGCAAGACATGAAATCGACGACGTAACCGGCATTGAAACCACCGGCCATGAGTGGGACGGCATCAGGGAGCTGAACAAGCCATTGCCGAAATGGTGGCTCTATGTCTTCTACATCTGCATCGTCTGGTCGATCGGCTACTGGATCGTCTATCCGGCCTGGCCGATGCTGACCGGCTATACCCACGGCGTATGGGGCTACAGCCAGCGCGCGACCGTGCAGGCCAGCATCGACCAGGCCCGCGCCGCGCAGGCGCAGACGAACGACGCGATCGACAAGGCGTCGCTCGAGGAGATCGCGGCCAATCCCGACCTGCTGCAATTCGCGGTCGCGGGCGGACGCGCGGCGTTCGGCGACAATTGCGCGCCCTGTCACGGCCGCGGCGCTCAGGGCGGCAAGGGTTACCCCAACCTCAATGACGACGACTGGATCTGGGGCGGCTCGCTCGACGCGATCCATCAGACCGTCACGCATGGCATCCGCAACGGCACCGACGACGCGCGGATCAGCGACATGCCGCGCTTCGGCCTCGACCAGGTGCTGACCAAGGAGCAGATCGCCGACACGGCGAACTATGTCCGCTCGCTTTCGGGGCTCGACAACGATGCCGCCGCCGCCGAGCGGGGCAAGGCCGTGTTCGCCGAGAATTGCGCCGCCTGCCACGGCGAAGATGGCAAAGGCAACCAGGAGCTCGGCGCACCGAACCTGACCGACGCCATCTGGCTGTACGGGGCCGATCAGGCCGATATCGTCAAAACCATCGAAACCGGCCGGGGCGGCGTGATGCCGGCCTGGACATCCCGACTGAGTGAGAACACGATCAAGAAGCTGACGGTCTACGTCCATTCGCTGGGCGGCGGACAGTAATCGCGGCTTTTGCTGATCGTTCCCTTTACGTGAGGGAGACGCTGCGCCGGCCGGATCGAACCTTGGGTTCCATTCGGCCGCGCGCA
Source organism: uncultured Alphaproteobacteria bacterium (assembly GCA_963727575.1). Lineage (GTDB taxonomy): Bacteria > Pseudomonadota > Alphaproteobacteria > Rhizobiales > Rhodomicrobiaceae > JAHQVI01. Next base: position 22,281 of record CAVSIA010000041.1, on the reverse strand, counting down.
GCCGCTAGTGGATCGAACATGACATTTGAGTCCCTCTTGCCGTGCGATGAGGCCGAGGTAAGTGATTAGAATGTCATGTCAATTCGATCCATGAACATAAAACGGCGTGGTTCGAAGCGTTAGATTCGAACCACAAGGAGCGGCTCATGACTGTGCAGGCTCAATTCGACCTGATCAAGGAAGCGGCTCCCGGCGTTGCGAAATCCGACGCGGAGGCCGTCAACGCCAAGGAATCGCGCCCGCTCTACGCCGAGCGCGTGGCGATCTATCCGAAGCGTGCTCACGGCACGTTCCGCCGCGCCAAATGGGCGGTGATGGCGGCGACGCTGGGCGTCTATTATGTCCTGCCCTGGCTGCGCTGGAATCGCGGGCCCAACCTGCCGGATCAGGCGTTCCTCTTGGATTTCGCCCATCAGCGGCTTTACATGTTCGGCGTCGAGATCTGGGCGCAGGAGCTGTATTTCGTCACCGGCCTGCTGATCATCAGTGCGCTCGGCCTGTTCCTGGTGACGGCGGTCGCCGGGCGCGTCTGGTGCGGCTATACGTGTCCGCAGACGGTGTGGACCGATCTGATGATCGCGGTGGAGCATTTCTGGCAGGGCGACCGCAATTCGCGGATGCGGCTGGCCAAGAGCGCCTGGACCTTCGAGAAGATCTGGAAGCTCGGCGCGACGCATATCTCCTGGCTGCTGATCGGGCTGACGACGGGCGGCGCCTTCGTCTTCTACTTCCGCGACGCGCCGACCCTGGCGCGTGAGCTGTTGAATTTCGACGCGCCGTACATTTCCTATCTGTTCATCGGCATCTTCACCGCCACCACCTACGTGCTCGGCGGCCTCGCCCGCGAGCAGGTCTGCACCTATATGTGTCCCTGGCCGCGAATTCAGGGCGCGATGTTCGACGCCGATTCCCTGCTGATCACCTATCGCGGCTATCGCGGCGAGCCGCGCGGCCCGCACAAGAAGAACGAAAGCTGGGAAGGCCGCGGCGACTGTATCGACTGCAAGCAATGCGTGGCGGTCTGTCCGATGGGCATCGACATCCGCCACGGGCCGCAGCTCGAATGTATCCAATGCGCGCTCTGCATCGATGCGTGCGACGAGATCATGGAAAAGGTCGGCCGGCCGAAAAAGCTAATCGCCTATGATACGTTCCGCAATCTCGACGCCGCGAGCCACGGCGACCGGGCGCCGATCAAGCTGATCCGCCCGCGCACCATCCTTTACACCGGCGTGCTCGGGCTCGTCTGTGTCGTGCTGATGTTTGCGCTCTCGGCCAAGACCGTGCTCGATGTCACCGTTCAGGCCGACCGCAATCCGCTGTTCGTCACCCTGTCCGACGGCGGCATCCGCAACAGCTATACCGTCCGCGTTCTGAACAAGCTCTACGATACCCGCCGGTTCAGCCTCGCCATCGAAGGACTGCCGCAAGCCCAGCTTTCGGTCCTCGGCATGGAAGGCCAGAGCGCACCGAAGATCGAGGTCGCTCCCGACAACGTCCGGACGGTGAAGATGTTCGTTACGGTGCCCCGGGAAACGGCAAAGACCATGACCTCCGGCCAGACGCCGTTCTCCGTCGTCGTCCGTGATCTCACCGACGGCACCAAGACCAGTCGAGACACGAACTTCAGAGGTCCCGCTCAATGACTGTGATCGCCGTGAAGGAACTCACCGGCCGCCATGTCCTCTTCGCGCTTTTCGGGTTTTTCGGAATGATGCTGGTGGCCAACGGCATCTTCGTCTACTACGCGCTCGAAACCTTCCACGGCGTCGACGATCCGAACGCCTATCAGGACGGGCTCAGCTACAATCAGCGCATCGAGGCCGAACGGCGTCAGGACGCGCTCGGCTGGTCGCATGCGCTGACGCTTTCCGATGGCGGCCGCGTCATGCTGACGTTCAACGACAAGGCGGGAAATCCGGTCTCCGGCCTCACCGTCGCGGGGACGCTGGGCCGGCCGGTCGACGATAGCTTCACGCACAAGCTTGCTTTGAAAGAGAGCGGCACCGGCGTCTATAGTGCGAGGATCGAGGGTCTCGGGGCTGGGACCTGGATCGTCTCGCTCGAAGCCTCGAAGCTCCGCGGCGAGGGATCGGAAACGCTCTATCGCATCAAGGAACGCTTATGGCTCAAGCCGAATTCCTGACGCCGGGCTTTGCAGGACGCGCTGCCGCCGAGGGAGAAAAAAGCCGGCTTCGCTCGGTCACGCTGACCGTCGAGAACATGAATTGCGGCGGGTGCATGCGCAAGGTCGAGCGCGCGCTGATGGGCGCAGCCGGTGTCGCTTCGGCGCGGGCGCATCTCTCGGCAAAGCGCGTCGCCGTCGGCTTCGACACCGAACGCACCGATCCCGAGCATCTGATCTCGGCTCTCGCCTCGGCCGGATATAGCGCCGCCGAACTGGTCGCGGAGACGTCGGACGCAGACGTCAGGCGCGACCGCGATTTCCTTGCCCGGCTGGGCGTCGCCGGGTTTGCCGCCGCCAATGTCATGCTGCTGTCCGTTTCGGTCTGGTCGGCCGGGGCGGACGGCATGGACCCGGCGACGCGCGGGCTGTTTCACTGGCTCTCGGCGCTGATCGCCCTGCCGGCGGTCGCCTATGCGGGGCAGCCTTTCTTCCGCTCGGCGTTGCAGGCGCTCCGGGCCCGCAGTCTGAACATGGACGTGCCGATCTCGCTCGCCATCCTGCTGTCGGCCAGCATGAGCCTCGTCCAGACCGCGCGCGGCGGCGAGCACGTCTATTTCGACGCCTGCATCACGCTGTTGTTCTTCCTGCTCCTCGGACGTTATCTCGACCAGCGGATGCGCATGCGTGCCAAAGGGGCGGCGCAGAACCTTTTGAAGATGCGGCCGAAATCGGCGACCATCCTCCAGCCCGACGGCTCGGCCGAAACCATTGCGGCTATGGCGCTGGTGCCCGGCATGCATGTCGCCGTCGCGGCCGGCGAGCGCTTTCCCGCCGACGGCCGGGTGCTCTCCGGCGCCTCCGAGGTCGACGAGAGCCTGCTGACGGGCGAAAGCGCGCCGCGGTCCCTGTCGCAAGGCGCCGACGTCTTCGCCGGGACGGTCAACCTCAGCGGCGCGGTGGTGTTCGAGGCGACGAAGACCGAGGGCGACACCATCCTCGCCGAGCTGACCCGGCTGATGGAGACCGCCGAGCAGGCGCGCGGCCGCTATGTCCGCCTTGCCGACCGGGCCTCGCAGCTTTACGCGCCCGCCGTCCACATCCTTGCCGGCACCGCTTTTCTCGGCTGGCTGATCGCCGGGGCCGGCTGGGAAACCGCGCTGATGACCGCGATCGCGGTGCTGATCATCACCTGCCCCTGCGCCCTGGCGCTCGCCGTTCCGGCCGTGCAGGTCGCCGCCGCCGACCGGCTGTTCGGCAAGAGCGTGCTGGTCAAGGCACCCGACGGGTTGGAGCGGCTTTCCGAGGTGGACACCATCGTCTTCGACAAGACCGGCACGCTGACCCATGGCCGGCCGGTTCTACTCGATGCGGGCGCAATCGACGACCAGACGTTGCGCGCCGCTGCCGAGCTTGCCGCCGCAAGCAAGCATCCTTACGCCATGGCGCTCGCCGCCGCCGCCCGCGACCGCTTCGGTGCGCTGGCCCCGGCCCAGGGCGTGAAGGAAGAGCCCGGCCGCGGATTGAGACTCGAAACCGCCGAGGGCGAGGCCCGGCTCGGCTCGGCAGACTATTGCGGCATCGACGGATCCCGGGCGGCGCTCGCCTCGCTCTACTACAAGGCGCCCGGACAGGTGCCGGTCGCGTTCGGCTTCTCCGACGCGCTTCGCCCCGACGCCGCCGAAGTGATCCGCGAGCTGCAGGCCGCCGGGTTCCGCGTCGAGATCATGTCCGGCGACCGCGTCGATGCCGTGGAACGGGTCGCCCGCGAGCTGGGCGTCGTCGAATGGCGTGGACGCTGCCGGCCGCAGGAGAAGATCGCGCATCTCGCGGAACTGGCCACCGCGGGCCGTAAGGTGCTGATGGTCGGCGATGGCCTGAACGACGCGCCCGCGCTCGCCGCCGCGCATGCGTCGCTGGCGCCTGCTTCGGCGGCGGACATCAGCCAGATGGCGGCCGACGCGGTGTTCCAGGGCGCGGCGCTCCGCCCGATCATCGACCTTCTGGCGACCGCCCGGCGCGCCCAGCGCATGGCGTTCGAGAATTTCGGCATTGCCGGCGTCTACAATCTGATCTTCATCCCGATCGCCGCCGCCGGCATCGTCACGCCGTTGATCGCGGCCATCGCCATGTCGACCTCGTCGATCTTCGTAACCGCCAACGCGCTGCGGCTGCGGGTCATCACGCTGAGACTGTCGGTATGACGGCGCTCGCCTGGCTGATCCCGGTCGCGCTGTTCCTGGGTCTGCTTGGCCTTGGGGCCTTCATCTGGGCGCTGCGGTCCGGCCAGTTCGACGATCTCGAAGGCGCCGCCTATCGCATCCTCGAAGACGACGAAGACGATGGGCCCGCGCCGCGCGACGCCCCGGCGAAGCACAACGGCGATCGCGAGCAGAATTGATCTATTGCTCCGCAATACCGGGCCGAACGGGAATAGGCCCCGGCGCAAGGGCCGGGGCGACGTCCGTGGCTCGGTCGCGCCGTCAGCGGTCCATGATGTCCCGATAGGCGTGCCAGCTTGCGTGGCCGATCAGCGGAAACACCACCACCAGCCCGGCGCAGAGCGTGGCGAGCCCGCCGGCGACGAACCCGGCGATCAGCACCGCCCACAGCGCCATCGGTTTGATGTTGAGCAGCGTGGCGCGCATGCTGGCGAAAACGGCGGTGGTCACCCCGACCGGCCGGGCGATCAGCATCGGCGCGGACACGGCGGAAATGGCGAACACCAGCGAGGCGAGGCAGGCGCCCACGGCCGTGCCGACGACGAGCAGCGTCACGCCCTGCCAGGTGAACAGCAGCCGCGGGACGAAATCGTCGATCGGCGGGAACGGCCGGTCGCCGAAGAACAGCATGAACAGCAGGAACGCGACCTGAACCCAGATCATGAAGATGAGCAGCAAAGCGAGGCCGAGCAGCGCGAGCTGATCCGAGGATTCGAAACCGGCGAAGACGACGTCGCGAAAGCGGACCTTGTCGTCGCGCTCCAGCCGGCGGCTCGCTTCGTAGAGGCCGACGGCAAGCACCGGTCCGATCAGCAGGAAGCCGCCCGCGAGCGCCAGCATCAGCGACTGCCAGCCCACACTTGCCAATCCGAACCACAAGCCGATGGCGGTGGCGGCGAAGATTGCGCCATAGGTCAGGCTGATATGCGGGATCGTCATCATGTCGGACCATCCGGCGCTCAGCCAGCGCCACGGCGCCTCCAGGTCGACGCGTGAAATCCGAACGATTTCCTCCGTCCCGTCTGCTGTGTTGGCCTGCAGAGTGACGCTGTAATTCTGGTTGTGCGCATCTGTCATGGAATGGCCTCGATTATCATTGGCGCTGGTCCGGTCGCGCGGCAGGTGCCGGGCACGGATTGCGCGTGGCGCATTATACGCCCGGGCTGCTTTTCAGGCTTGATACAGGTCAAACACTACCCGATTGGAGCGCGGCGCGCACGCTCTGCTTGACGGAAGTCAAGGCATAAGCGACTGAGCATCATTAGCGTTTTCGAAACTGCCATTCGCGCGAGGTCAACGGGATGTACAAGACCATCTTCACCTACCTTCCTTCGAGCAAATCAGCGGCCGGTCTCTCGGAAGTTTCCGCCTATCTTGCCGAGAAGTGTCATGCGCATCTCATTGGCGCTCACAATTCGGCGCGCATCAAAATTTATGGCGGCATCCCGTCGGATTACCTGGCGCAGCACAATCAGGCGCAGCGGCAAGAAGCCGAGGCGATTTAGCTGGCCTTCGAGCAGGTGGCGCAGGCCCGCGGTGTTGCCCATGAGTGGCGGCACCGCGCGCTCACCGATACCGACGCCTTCATCGATATCGTCGCCGCGGCGCGGACCTCGGATCTGATCATCGCCGGCGGCCAGGGAGAAGACGACCCGATCGGCCGGTGGTACGATCTGCCGCTGCGGCTGATCATGGAAACCGGGCGCCCGGTGCTGCTGGTCCCGGAGAACGGCTCGTTCGCCAGCGTCGGCGAGCGGATCACCGTGGCCTGGAATCATTCGCGCGAAAGCGCCCGCGCAGCCTTCGATGCGCTGCCGCTGTTGCGGTCGGCAAGCGTGGTGCGGATTCTCGCGGTCAACTCGCCGGAAAGCGGAGCCGCGAACCCGTCCGAAGCGCTGGCCGCGAGTCTGGCGCGCCACGGCGTGAACGCGGAAGCGGCCGTCGCCAACAGCACGGTGCATTCGGATGCCGAAGCGCTGATGTCCGAGCTGGCGCTGGCGGGGACCGACCTTCTGGTCATGGGCTGCTACGGTCACTCGCGGCTGCGGGAAATGGTGCTCGGCGGCGCGACGAAGCACGTCCTGAACACGATGCAGATCCCGGTGCTGATGTCGCATTAGCCGGCATGTCCCGTCACCCGGCGGGCCGCTCGGCGCAGATGTCGCATCGGCTTCCGGCGCTCGACAGGCGAGGCCGTTACCCCGCCGCCGCGTTGTTGACGCCGCCCCCGGACGTACGTTCGAGATAGTCGGTGAACGCGCCGTGGATATGTTTGCTCAGCGCCGCAGCCGCGTCGTCGACATGTTTCGCGCGGACGTGATCAGCGACTTCGGCGTGCTCATCGAGCGAACGCCAGTTCTGCGCTTCCAGCGAGAGACGGTTGCGAAACGCCTGTACGCGCAGGGCGATGATATTGTATGCCGAGTGGATGAAGCTGTTACCCGAGCCTTCGATGATCGCGTTGTGGAATTCGGCATCGTAGCGGCGAAACACGACCGGATCCTTCTCCTTCGTCGCGCTGGTCATGCCCTCTATGATCGGATCGAGGCTCCGCTGCAGCGCATCGCCGCCATTGCGCATGGCGAAGCGAAGCGAGTTGGTCTCCAGCACCTCGCGCATTTCCAGAAGCTGGCGCAATTGCTCCGTCGTCATACGAAATACGAATGTGCCGCGCTGCGGCAGAATATCGACGAGCCCTTCATTCTTGAGCTGCAGAAAAGCCTCGCGAACCGGCGTCTTGCTTACGCCCAGCTCGTTGGCGAGAGCAATTTCTGAAAGGGCTTCGCCAAATTCGAACTGGCCGCCGACAATTCGCGAACGAATTGCGTCTGCAGCTTGTTCCGTCAGTGTTTTCTGACGCTTAATCGGACCCAAGGTTTGCACGGTAGCCCTCGGTTTGTTATGCGATATCTTAGATTTTGACGTATATTTGCAACGTTTGAGATATTTTATTTTCTTTAATCGAAGGAAATCCTCTACTCCTTTGAACCAAGATTACGCAAGTCCCCAGTGCAAATCGTGTACTTTATTTCATATCTTTAATTACTGCACGCAATTTCCGTCACATGAGCATGGACCGCCAGTGGTGTTGCACATAGCGATCCTTCAAGGTTTCATACTAAACTGGACCCGCGACAGGACCGCGCCCGGCGGTGCAAATTGGGACAAATCGGCCCGAAACGGGTATAAGCCGCGGATGATCCGAGACCTAAGCGATTGCCCTTATGACGGAATCTGAGGACCGCCCGACTCCGGAAGCCCTGCTGGACGAAGTCAACCGGGAGCATCGCGGAAAACTCAAGATCTTTCTGGGTGCCTATCCGGGGGTCGGCAAAACTTACGCCATGCTTCAGGCGGCGCAGGCGCACCTGGCCGAGGGACTCGACGTCATCGCCGGCGTCGCCGAGACGCATGGACGCGTGGAGACCGAGGCGCTGCTGCGCGGCCTGGAAATCGTTCCGCGCAAGCAGATCTACTATCGTGGCCGCTATTTCGGCGAGATGGACATCGATGCCGTCATCAAGCGCAAGCCGAAGCTCGCGCTTGTCGACGAGCTTGCCCATACGCAACATTCCCGGCAGCCGGCGCGAAAAGCGCTATCAGGATGTCGAGGATCTGCTGGCCGCCGGCATCGACGTCTACACGACGCTCAACATCCAGCATATCGAGAGCCTCAACGACGTCGTCGCCCGCATTTCCCGCATCCAGGTGCGCGAAACGCTGCCCGACAAGGTTCTGGAGCTGGCCAGCGAGATCGAGCTGATCGATCTGCCGCCGGACGATCTGATCCAGCGTTTGCGCCAGGGCAAGGTCTACATGCCCGAACAGGCCGGGCGCGCGATCACGCATTTTTTCAGCAAGGGCAATCTGACCGCCTTGCGCGAGCTGTCGATGCGCATCGCCGCCGAGCGGATCGACGCGCAGATGGTCAACTATATGCGCGCCCATGCCATCCCCGGCCCGTGGCCCGCGCAGGACCGCCTGCTGGTCTGCCTCAACGAATCGCCGGTCGCCAAGCGGCTGGTGCGTACCGCGCGGCGCATGGCCGAGCGCCAGCGGATTCCGTGGATCGCGCTCTATGTGCGCACGCCCCATTACGAGAGCCTGCCGGAAGCGGCCAAGGACAGCATTGCCGAGACCATGCGGCTGGCCGAGCGGCTGGAAGGCGAAGTGGTCACGATTCACGCCGAAGCCCGGATCGCCGACGAGATCATCGCCTATGCGATGAAACGCAATGTCACGCGGCTGCTGGTCGGGCGTCAGCGGCCGCGGCGCTGGACCGGACTGCTGCGCGAAACGGTCGCGCAGGAGCTGCTCCGCAAGGCGACGACAGTTCGAGCTGACGATCGTCTCGCCGGAGAAGGACGAGGCCGAAACGCGATCTGATCACCGGCGGCATTCTGCCCGACATCGGCGACTGGAGCGCTTACGCGGCTGGCGACGGCGGGCATCGCGCTGGCGGCCACGCTCGCCTATGGCGTTTCCTTTTTCCTGCCGCTGCCCAACGTGTCGCTGATCTTCATGACCGCCGTTATCCTGATCGCGATCTATCTCGGGCGCGGACCCTCGATCTTCGCCAGCATTCTCAGCTTTTTCGCCTACAACATCTTCTTCACCAAGCCCTATTACGAACTTCTCCGGCATTCCGGCACGACGACTTCATCACCATCGTCGTTCTTCCTGCTGGTCTCCGTCGTCGTCGGCAATCTCGCGGCGCGGCTGAAGAGCCAGATGCTGGCGATGCGGCTGTCCGCGCAACGCACCGCCAATCTTTACGAATTCAGCCGCAAGATCGCCGCCGCCGCCGCGCTTGAAGATGTGCTGTGGGCCGCCGTCCACCATGTCGCATCCAACCTGCAATGCTCCTCGCTGGTGCTGCTGCCGCAAAAGGACGGGCGGCTGCAGATCGCCGCCGGCTACCCGCCCGAGGACCAGCTCGCGCTGAAGGATTGGGGCGCGGCCGAATGGGCCTGGGAACATGCGCGTCCCGCGGGCTGGAAGTCGGAAACGCTGCCCACCGCCGACTGGCTGTTCCTGCCGATGCGCACCGGCCGTGGCATGGTCGGGCTGCTTGGCGTCGCCTTCCAGGAGCGCCAGCGCGCCCTTGCGCCGGACAAATGGCGGCTGCTTGAGGCGCTCGTCGACCAGGTCGCCGTCGCCGTCGAGCGGACCAACCTGGCCTCGGACATCGAGGAGGCGCGGCTGCTGACCGAGACCGAACAGCTCCGCTCGGCGCTGCTGTCGTCCGTCTCGCACGATCTGCGCACGCCGCTGGTGTCGATCCTGGGCTCGGCGACGACGCTGGCGTCCATGGAAAATCTCGACGACGGCAACCGCAAGGAGCTGGTCACGACGATTCTCGACGAAAGCGAGCGGCTCAACCGCTTCGTGCAGAACCTTCTCGACATGACGCGGATCGGTTACGGCGCGTTGCAGCCGAAGCGCGAATGGAGCGATCTGCGCGAGATCACCGGGCGCGCGCTCAAGCAGTTCGGCAAGGCGATGGAAAAGCGCGAGTTCGATCTTCGACGTGCCGACCTCGTTCCCGCTGGTCTACGCCGATCCGGTGCTAATCGAGCAGGTGATCGTCAACGTCATCGACAATGCCGTAAAATATACGAGCGAGGGCGGGCGCATCACGCTGAAGGCGCTGAAGAAGGACAACGAGGCCATTATCCGCATCAGCGACGACGGCATCGGCATACCGCCGGAGGCGCGCAACGCCGTGTTCGATATCTTCTACCGCGCCCGCGCCAAGGATACCCAGATCGCCGGAACGGGGCTCGGGCTGTCGATCTGCCGCGGCATCGTCGAGGCGCATGGCGGACGTATTGTCGCCAAAGATGGCCCCAAGAACAAAGGCACGATGATCGAGATCACCCTGCCGTTGACCGAAGCGCCGTCGATGCCGGCCGGGGATGGGGACGATCGCCTGAACGAGGAGGTGGGCATCAGCTGATGGCGAAACGCATTCTGGTCGTCGATGACGAGCCGCAGATCCGGAAATTCCTTCGCATCAGCCTGACCGCTGAGGGATATGAGGTGATCGAAGCGCCGAAGGGGCGAGGAGGGCGTCGCCAAATGCGCGACGAGCCAGCCCCATCTGGTGATCCTCGATCTCGGCCTGCCCGACCTCGACGGTCAGAAGGTCATCGCCCGGATTCGCGAATGGTCGGAGGTGCCGATCATCGTGCTGTCGGTGCGGGCGAAGGAGACGGAAAAGGTGAGCGCGCTCGACAGCGGCGCCAATGACTACGTCACCAAACCGTTCAACATCGAGGAATTGCTGGCGCGCATCCGGGTGGCGCTGCGCTCCCGGAGCGAGCCGGAAGAGGCCTCGGAATTCGTCATCGGTGAGCTGATCGTCGACGTGCCGCGGCGCAAGGTCGCCGTCGGCGAGAAGAGCGTGAAGCTGACCCGCAAGGAATTCGACTTGCTCCGGATGCTGGCGCAGAACGCCGGGCGGATCGTCACCCATCGGCAGATCCTCCGCGAGGTCTGGGGCCCGGCCCACGAGGACGATGTGCATTATCTGCGCATCTATATCGGCCATCTGCGCCAGAAGCTCGGCGACGATCCGGCAAATCCCAAATTCATCGAGAGCGAGCCCGGCGTCGGCTACCGGCTGATCGTCGACGACGCGGCGTAATTGCAGGCGGGCAGGGCGAGGGGCGAAATGAAAAAAGCCGGCGCGAAGGCCGGCTTTTCCTTTTTTTGTGTTCCCCGTAGTTTACTTGAGCGGCTCGAGCTCCGGCTCCGCGCCGCCCCATTTGTATTTGAAGCTGGCGGAGACGATATCGACGGAGGACTCGCCATTGGCTTCCAACCGCGGCACGGCTGCGCCCGTGCAGGGCGGCGCGCCCGGTGTCAGGTCGCGGCAGATCGGAGCGTCGTCGGCGAAGATGTGCGTATAGCCGAGGTCGACGCTGACCTTGTCGCTGAACCGGTGCGTTGCGCCGACACTCAGCCACAGGCGGTTGGCGTCGGGCAGCAGCACATTGCGTTCCTTGTCGCTGATCGGCGTCTCTTCATACGCCACGCCCGCACGCAGGGTCGTGTCCGGCGTATAGTCGTATTCCAGGCCGATCGAGTAAAAATAGCCGTCGTCATAGTTCAGGCGCAGCGATTCCGGCGTTCCCTCGACAGGGATCGTGCCGACGCGGCTCCAATTCGTCCACTCGAAGCCGGCGAGCAGGTCGAGGCGATCCGTCAGTTTCTGCCGCAGGCCGACCGTGATGATGTCCGGCAAGGTCAGCTGTGCGGACGCCGGGCCCGAAATGTCGATGATGCCGAGCGGCGTGCCAGTGTTGAGAAGCCCCGAATAGTCGCCCGAAAGATCGAATTTGACGGCCGAGCGATAGCCGACGCCCAGCGTCGTCCCCGCGACGGGCGTCCACATCACGCCCGCGGTCGCGCCGAAACCGACGTCGTCCAGCTCGGCGCTGCGGCCCTCCGGCAGAGTTGGGCTGGGGCCGTTATTCAGGCGCACATCGAGATATTCGACCTGCACGCCGATGCCGACCGTCAGATCGGGGGTGATTCTATAGGCGAGCGTCGGGTTGACGTTCATCGAAAACACGTCCGATGTCAGCGCAATGCCCGATCCGATCCAGGTGGTGTTGTCCGGCTTCGTCACCAGACCGAAGCCCGAATTCATGGCGATGCCGAGATAAAGCTGATCGGTGAGCTGATAGTTGGCGTAGCTCGCCGGGATCACCGCCGGATCGGCGATATCGCCCGATTGCGAGATCGGCAGCGACGAAGGATATGGCGAAGTCGCGGTAATCTGCGTGTCCGGCACGATCAGCGTGACGTGCGACTCGCTGTTCATGCCCGGTGCCGCGGCGGCCGCGGCGGAGTTCCAGTACATCGAGCTGAGCGTGTCGCCGGTGCCTGCGCCGGCAAAAGACATCCCCTGATAGTAGGCCGATTGCTCGCGAACCGCGAATGCGCCGGCTTGCGCTGCCGTCACCGCTGCGAGGCTGGTGCAGAACAAGGTAGCCGCGCCGATGCCGGCCTTCCACCCGTCCCCCCTGAGACCCTTCATTTTATTACTCCTGTTGAGATCCCCGTGTTCCCGTCACTTGCGCAGCCCCGAATTACTGCGGAATGATCACTCATTCATTGCGTGCCGCCAGTGTTTACGCAAGCGTCATACAAGCCCAACGAACACAGTGGCGGACATCTTGGCTGCGAGTGGGAAGGACTTTAATATTCAATCAGAAATGTTGAGGGCGCAGAGCATAAACTCCTCATGTTGCTTTTAATATTAATTTCAGAACTTGGGATGTGCTGATCATTCAGCAAATATTCGGGAATCCCGCGCAGATGACGGCCACGGCATCCGCTCGCTTTTACCTAAGGTTGTGGCCGGGGTGCTACAGGGCCTGGTCATATGGTATACCATCACGCCAGCGGTAAACCCGCCGTGGAGAGTTGACGCCGCCACGCGGAGAATTGGCCTGCCGCGTCTTTGCCGCTATGGTGCTGCTGGCGGTGCCTTACCCCTCATGGATTCGGAGCCTGGAATGAGCGTTTTGCGCGCGAGCGTTATTCTTGTCCTCTTCATATTGCTGACGCTGCCGCTCATGGCCGTGCAGGGCCTGCTGCTGGCCGCGCGCCTGCCCGCCTCGCGCTACGTGCCGCGATGGTATCACCGGGCCGTCTGCGGACTGCTCGGCGTGCGTGTGCATCTGAGCGGAGCGCCGATCGCTCCGGGGCCGGTGCTGATCGTCTCCAATCACATTTCCTGGCTCGACATCCCCGTGCTCGGCAGCATTGCGCCGCTTTGCTTCGTGGCCAAGAGCGAGGTCGCCACCTGGCCGCTCATCAGCTGGATGGCAAAGCTTCAGCGGACCATCTTCGTCGACCGCACCCGGCGTGCCGCCGTCGCCGAGACACATGCGCTGATTTCGGAGCGTCTGGAAGATAAGGAGCGCATCGTGCTGTTTGCCGAGGGCACCAGCAGCGACGGCAATCAGGTCCTGCCGTTCAAGAGCTCGCTTTTCGCCGCCATCGAACCGTCCGAAAAGAACGGCGACGGCTATCAGCTTCAGACCTGCGCAATCGTCTACACCCATATTCACGGCCTGCCGATGAACCGTCAGCAGCGGCCCGCCATCGCCTGGTACGGCGATATGGACATGGCGAGCCATGCCTGGGGGGTGCTGAAGGGCGGCCCGCTCGATGTCAGCGTCCGGCTGGGCGAGCCGGTGTCGATCGCCGCCGTCGGCGACAGGAAGAAGCTGGCAACGCACGCTTATGACCGGGTCCGATTCGATTTCTCCCAACTCTTGACGGCGCGTTCGGCGAAAGCGCATGTTGCGCCCCAAGCAAAGACGGATGCCGGACCGGCAGTTGACTGAGAGCGGGTAAGGTTTTGACGAAGAAGGTGCACATTAAGACGTATGGCTGCCAGATGAACGCCTATGATTCGGGGCGGATGGCCGAAGTTCTGGAGCCGGACGGGTATGTCGAGACCGATGATCTGGAAGCGGCGGATCTGGTTGTTCTGAATACGTGCCATATCCGCGAGAAGGCCGCCGAGAAGATCTACTCCGAACTCGGGCGGCTCCGGCAGCTTCGCGATGCGCGCCGGGCGGGAGGCGGCGAATTGACCATTGCCGTGGCCGGATGCGTGGCCCAGGCGGAAGGCGCCGAGATCCTCCGGCGTGCGCCGGTCGTCGACCTGGTCGTCGGCCCGCAGAACTACCACCGCCTGCCGGAACTCGTCCGCCGGGTCCATGACCGCGGCGACAAGATCGTCGACACTGACTTTCCCGCGGAGGACAAGTTCGCCGCGCTCCCCGCACGCCGGCCGCGCAAGGCCCCGGCGGCATTCCTCACGGTCCAGGAGGGCTGCGACAAGTTCTGCACGTTCTGTGTGGTTCCCTATACGCGCGGCGCCGAATTCTCCAGACCCGCAGCCGAGATCCTCGCCGAGGCGGAGCGCCTTGCGGGGTTCGGCGTCCGCGAGGTCACGCTGCTGGGCCAGAACGTCAATGCCTATCGCGGCGAGGGGCCGGACGGCGACGACTGGAGCCTCGCCCGGCTGCTGCATGCCTTCGCGGCGTTGCCTGGGCTCGACCGGCTCCGCTACACCACCAGCCATCCCGCCGACATGAGCGACGACCTGATCGCCGCGCATCGCGACATTCCCCAGCTCATGCCCTATCTGCATCTGCCGTTCCAGGCCGGGGCCGACCGCATCCTCGCCGCCATGAACCGCAAGCACACGGCCGCCGATTATCTCCGCCTCGTCGACCGGATTCGCGGCGCGCGCGGCGATCTGGCCCTTTCGACCGACATCATCGTCGGCTTTCCCGGAGAGACGGACGCCGAGTTCCAGGCAACGCTGGACATGGTCCGCCGGGTCGAATTCGCCCAAGCCTATTCCTTCAAATACAGCCCGCGCCCGGGTACGCCCGCGGCCGATATGGCGGAACAGGTTGCCGAGCCGGTCAAGGCGCAGCGGCTGGCGTGCCTGCAGGAGCTGCTGAATGCCCAGCAGGCGGCCTTTAACCGGGCCCAGGCCGGACGCATATTACCCGTATTGCTGGAGAAGCCGGGCCGCCGCGCGGGCCAGCTTGCCGGACGTTCACCTTATCTTCAGGCCGTCCATGTGGAATCCGATGAGAGCCGGATCGGCGAAATCGTATCTGTGCATATAACCGATGCTGGCGCGAACAGCCTGAGTGGTGTCATAATTGCCCAAAGGGATTCGCATAGCATGTCGCCTCAAACGGCCCTGGACGATCGGACGCAAAGCGACCACCAGGCTGGTCCATAACTGTCGGGATAATCAGGAGAGGATGTTTGCCTCCATTGCGTGAATCCGCATCCCATCCGGCCAAGGGCGGTGTCAGGTCGCCGGGGCAGGGCAAGAAAGCCATTCGGACCGAAATCCATTTCGACAACAACCGGCTCCTGGCCGACCTTCTGGGCGAGTTCGACGCTCACCTCTCCATGCTGGAGAACAAGCTGGGTATCGAGGCCGTGGCGCACGGCAATGTCGTCGTGGTTAAGGGGTCGGACAGCGCGTGCGCAACGGCCCGCGAGGTGCTGCAGGCGCTTTACGACCGGCTCCAGGCCGGACACAGCGTCGGTTTGGGCGATGTCGACGGCGCGATCCGTCATGCCAATGCCGGCGGCACGCTGAACGGCGAAAAGGACGGCAGGCCCGGCGCCGGCCAGCTACGGACGCGGAAACGGCTGATCGCGGCGCGCACGCCGACCCAGACCAAATATATCGATGCCCTGCTGACCCGCGAGTTGATCTTCGCGACCGGCCCGGCCGGCACCGGCAAGACCTATCTCGCCGTCGCCCATGCGGCCGGACGGCTGGAGCGCGGCGAGATCGAGCGGCTGATTCTCTCGCGGCCGGCGGTCGAGGCCGGCGAGCGGCTGGGCTTTCTGCCGGGGGACCTGAAGGAAAAGGTCGATCCGTATCTGCGCCCGCTCTATGATGCGCTTTACGATGTCCTGCCGGCCGAGAAGGTCGAGCGTGGCATGGAAAGCGGCATGATCGAGATCGCCCCCCTGGCTTTTATGCGTGGGCGAACCCTTAGCCATGCAACAATCATCCTTGACGAGGCGCAGAATTGTACGTCAATGCAAATGAAGATGTTTTTGACGCGTCTCGGCGAAGGCAGCCAGATGATCGTGACGGGTGACCCGTCTCAGGTCGACCTGCCTCCGGGGCAGACTTCGGGATTGCGCGAGGCGATCGATCTTCTCCAAAAGGTCGAAGGTATCGCCCAGATCCCGTTTACTTCGGCCGATGTCGTGCGGCATCCGCTGGTGACGCGAATTGTGGAGGCGTATGAGAAAGCCCGCTAACGGCCTATCATTGGACTTGAATGGTTGAAACTGCCAATACGACCGGCTTCGTCAACGGAGCCTCAGACAACAAGGACGGCTCCTCCGACGACGAGCCTGGACCTAGTCCCGTCACTCTTCTGATCGAATTCGGCGATTGGGACGCGCTCAACGGTGCACAAGAGGCCGTTTTGCGTGCCTATGACGCATGCGCGGCCCGGCTCGCCCCGATCGACGGGCGGGAGGTTTCGATCCTGCTGTCGAGCGATGCGGCGATCGCCGAGCTGAATACGCGCTATCGCGGCATCCCCAAAGCCACCAATGTGTTATCCTTTCCCGCAGCGGAGGTGCCCGGAGGCGAGGCGTCGGCCGGGGAACCACCGCCGCTTGGCGACATTATCATTGCCTATGAAACGGTGATGCGGGAAGCGGTCGAGGAGCAGAAACCGCCGCTCTTTCACCTCGCACATTTGACGATCCATGGAATTCTGCATTTGGCGGGCTTCGATCATGAGACGGATGGCGACGCTGAGCGCATGGAAGGCTTGGAACGCGAGATCCTCGGCTCGATCGGTATTCCCGATCCCTATTCACTCACTTTGGAAGAAACGCCGGCTTTGACCGGCTGATGCAAACGCCATGGCTATAGGTAATCACTTCAACGGCTTTCAATCCTCCGAACGTCAGGAGAGCGGGCTGAGCTGGCTCGACCGCTTGGCGGTCAATCTCGGCTTGTCGAGTCAGCTCGACGCACGCACGGTGATCGAGGAGGCGCTGCGCAACGACGATGGGACCGCGTTCACCCCGGTCGAGCGCGCCATGCTGCAGAAAACGCTGCATTTCAAGGAGCAGCGCGTCGAGGACGTGATGGTTCCGCGCGGCGATATCATTGCCGTCGAGGAGGACGAAACGCTGGGCGATCTGCTCGGAGTGTTCGCCAAGGCCGGCCATTCGCGGGTTCCGGTCTATCGCGACACGCTCGACGAGCCGCTCGGCATGGTCCACGTCAAGGATCTGATGGGCTGGGTGATTGCCGAGGGCAAGGCCGGCGCGGTCAATGAGGGCCTCAACCTCGGCGCGGCCGACCTGTCGAGAACCATTGCCGACGCCAATATCATGCGCGAGCTGATCTTCGCGCCGCCCTCGATGTCGGCGCTCGACCTGCTGGTTCGCATGCAGAGCCGCCACATCCACCTAGCGCTGATCATCGACGAGCATGGCGGCACGGATGGGCTGGTCTCCATCGAAGACCTGCTCGAGGAGGTCGTCGGCAATATCGAGGACGAGCACGACGCCGACGATGAGCCGATGATCCTGGAGGACGCGGACGGCCTGGTCGCCGATGCGCGCGCCGAGATCGAGGATGTCGAATCGCGGATCGGCCTGCGCCTCAGCTCTGCCGAGGACGAGGAGGTCGACACGCTGGGCGGCCTGATTTTCATGATGCTCGGCCGCGTTCCGCTGCGCGGCGAGACGGTGCATCATCCGGCCGGGGTGGAGTTCGAGATTCTCGACGCCGACCGCCGCCGGGTTAAGAAGGTGAAGCTGAAGCTGCCGAAAAAGCCGGGTAGCGATACCGGTCTTGCGTCGCTGAAGGCATAAGCGGCCGGCTCCGTCCACCGCTTTCCCCCAACGGAGATTACGTAGCCCGATTTAGCGGGCGCTTGTCATTATCAGGCCAATCGGTCATGCGAAGCGAATTGAGCGGAGGTGACCGTTGACCCTGAGCGACACAGGATTGCGCTTTTCGATTCCCCCATTCGAAGCGCCAGCACGCTGGCTGACCGGATTGCGGGGCTGGCGACGCTCGGCCGTCAGCTTCACACTTGGCGCGGTTTCTGTGCTGGGGTTTGCGCCGTTTCACCTGTGGCCGCTGCTGTTCGCCTGCTTCCCGGCCCTGATCTGGCTGTTCGACGGCATCGCCGCGACCGAGCCCGGCGCCGCGGCCAAGCCGAAATGGCGGCAGGCGGCGCTTGCCGGCTGGTGGTTCGGCTTCGGCTTTTTCATCGCGGGGCTCTACTGGATCGGCTTTGCATTCTTCGTCGAGGCCGACAAGTTCGCATGGCTGGTGCCGCTCGGCGTCGCCGCTTTTCCCGCAGGGCTCGCCCTCTTCTACGGCCTCGCCGGCGCCGTCGCGATCCGTTTCTGGCGACCTGGCGCAAGGCGGGTCTTCGTCCTGGTTGCCGCGATTTTCGCCGTGGACTGGCTGCGCGGGCACATCCTCACCGGCTTTCCCTGGAATTTGTGGGGCTATACGCTGGCCTCGAACGATGCGCTGGCGCAGAGCGCGTCGATCTTCGGCATTTACGGGCTGAGCCTGATCGCACTGCTGATCTTCGCCAGCCCGGCGACGCTCGCGGGCCTTTCAGCCCGCAACGGCGCTCGCCCCTGGGTTCTGCCGGCGATCTGCGCGGGCCTGCTCGCCATAGGATGGGGTTGGGGCACGGCGCGCCTCGCCGGGGCAACGGACGCGGTCCGCGCTGAGGTGAGGCTGCGGATCGTACAGGGCAATATTCCGCAGGCCGAAAAATGGAAGCCGGAGAACCGGCAATGGATCTTCGACCGGATGCTGCGGCTGAGCGCGGATGGACCCGAGGGCGCGGCCCGAGATCCCAAGCCAACGACGCTGATCTGGCCGGAAACCTCGGTTCCGTTCCTGTTCATGTTGAACGATCACATCCATCTGGACGAGGTCCGAACAGCGCTTTCCGGGCTGGTCGGGGCGCAGCAGTCGCTGATTATCGGTGCCGAGCGGGTCGAAGGCACCCGGCGCCCCGATGGCCGTTACAATGTCGACCGGGTTTTCAACAGCTTGTTTATGGTCGGTCCCGGCGCCCGCCTGCTCGGTATTTATGACAAGGTTCACCTCGTCCCGTTCGGCGAATATGTGCCATTCGAGGACTCGCTCGCCGCGATCGGCATCAAGCAGTTCGCCCACACCAAATTCGGTTTCGAAAGCGGAGCGCTGCATCCGCTGATGACGGCGCCGGGCGCGCCGCCTTTCTTGCCGCTGATCTGCTACGAGGCGATCTTCCCTGGACAGGCGAGCAGTGACGGCAAGCGCCCGGAATGGTTGCTGAACCTTACAAATGACGCCTGGTTCGGCACATCGACTGGACCCTATCAGCATCTCGACCAGACGCGGCTGCGCGCGATCGAAGAGGGATTGCCGCTGATCCGGGCGGCCAATACCGGCATCTCGGCCGTAATCGATGCCCATGGCCGCATTCTAGCCCGAACTCGCACTCAATGAAGTGGGCGTGATCGACCATGCCCTGCCTGTTGCCGTTGAGCCTACGACTTTCGCGCGTTGGGGGAAAAATTGGTTAATGTTTGTGGTTTTTCTCTTTTTCCTATTGTATAGATTTGTCACTGAAGTTGAGTGATTTTAAAATATCAAGCAGAGCGAGTAATTTGGTTGTTCTGTGTTCCAGGACGACCAACCTTAAGTGGTTATGGCCTTAACCACACTTATAAGTTGTATTTCTTAATTCTTGACGCGCGAGGCTTCAGTGACTTACAACCAAGCATTGTAGGGAGTGATATATCAGCCGGGTGCGTTGAAGATTCAAAAGAGTGATAGGGCACGATTGGGACAATGGGACGCGAACAGACGACGCCGGGGGGCAGTGAGGATCGGATTGAGACGCAGGGTCGCAAGCCAAATCCAATGGATATCCATGTGGGAAGCCGGGTGCGGCTTCGCCGGATGGTGATCGGAATGAGCCAGGAAAAGCTGGGAGAGAAGATGGGTCTCACCTTCCAGCAGATCCAGAAATATGAAAAAGGAACCAACCGGATCGGTGCGAGCAGGCTGTTTCAGCTTTCGCAGATCCTGGATGTTCCAGTGCAGTTCTTCTTCGAGGACGCGCCGATGTCCGCGGCGGGGCGCAGTGCCGCCGCAGCAGCAGGGTTTGCCGAGTCGCGAACCGAGGCCTATCTGCTCGACTTTCTCAACAGCCGCGACGGGCTGGAGCTCAATCGGGCATTCGTCAAAATTACCGATCCGAAAGTGCGCAAGCGCGTCGTCGAATTGGTGCGTGCTCTGAGCGACGACGTTGCCATGGAGGCAACCAACCTGCGCTCTGTTTCGGCACAATCGGCCGATTAAGCAATCCTGTTGAATTCTCCGTAGGTCCTTGCGTCCTTCCGGTGCAGGCCATATGGTCTGTTCGTTTTTTCTGAAAACAAACCGGAAGGAGGTTTGGGTGTCTCGCACGCAATATCTGTTCACCAGCGAATCTGTGTCGGAAGGTCATCCGGACAAAGTCTGCGATCAGATCTCCGACGCGGTGGTCGATCTGTATCTGGGTGCGGATCCACATTCCCGTGTAGCCGTCGAAACGCTCGCGACCACGAACCGCGTGATTCTTGCCGGCGAAGTCCGCGGGCCGGAAAGCGTCAGCCACGAGCAGCTCGAAGAGGCGGCGCGCAACTGCGTGAAGCAGATCGGCTACGAGCAGGCCGGCTTCGACTGGCGCGACCTCGAATTCCAATGCTACATCCACGAGCAGTCCAGCGACATCGCCCAGGGCGTCGACGCGGCCGACGACAAGGATGAAGGCGCGGGCGACCAGGGCATCATGTTCGGCTACGGCTGCACCGAGACCGACGACTATATGCCGGCGCCGATCCACTATTCGCACCGCATCCTGCATGAGATGGCCAAGGCCCGCCATGCCTGCACCGTCCCAGAGCTCGGCCCCGACGCCAAAAGCCAGGTGACGCTGCTTTATGAACATGGCAAGCCGGTCAAGGCCACCTCGATCGTCGTCTCCACGCAGCATACCGAGGAAGCAACCAACGAGCGCGTGCGCGATCTCGTCCGCGGCTTTGTCGAGCAGGTGATTCCGACGGGCTGGATGCCGCCGGAGGACGAGTTCTACGTCAATCCGACCGGCCGGTTCGTCGTTGGCGGACCCGATGGCGATGCCGGTTTGACCGGCCGCAAGATCATCGTCGACACCTATGGCGGCGCAGCACCTCACGGTGGCGGCGCATTCTCGGGCAAAGACCCGACCAAGGTGGACCGGTCCGCTGCTTACGCCGCGCGCTATCTGGCCAAGAATGTCGTTGCCGCCGGCTTTGCCGACAAATGCGCGATCCAGCTTGCCTATGCGATCGGCATTTCCAAGCCGCTTTCCGTGTATGTCGATTTCTACGGGACCGGCCGCGTCGACGAGATGAAGCTGGAGAAGGCGCTCTGCGAGGTCATAAATCTTAGCCCGAGGGGCATTCGCGAGCATCTCGGCCTCAACCGTCCGATCTATCAGCGCACGGCGGCCTACGGCCATTTCGGCCGGATGCCCGATAATGACGGCGGCTTTTCCTGGGAGAAGCTCGACTTGGTCGAGCAGATCAAAGGTGCGCTGTCCTAAGCGTAGACGGCCGGCGCCATTTGCCCCCGGCGGATGTACTGCTCGCGCGAGCCTGGCCAGGCTCAATTTAACAAAAGCCGCCTTTACGGGCGGCTTTTTCTAATCCGAGACGCCAAAGCGGCAGTCCCCGCGCCTTGACGACAATATTCATTTCGACAATACAATTGTCTTAGGGGAACGGCGCTGGTTGAACGTAGGCGCCGAATGGGGGACGGCATGTACAGGCTCATTTTTACCGCCACCGGCTGGGTATTGCTTGGCATCATCATCATGATCCTCGGCGTCATGCTTTATCGGGACGGTACCCGTCAAGACTTGCCGGAGCGTGCAGATCTGCAGCCGATCACCGGCGTCGTTCAGGACGTCGCGAAGATCACCAAGAAGAAAATGTTCGGCAATGACACCTTGACCTCCTATCAGGTCGACGTGCGCACCGATGACGGTGGCATGATGAGACTCAGTCTGCCGCAGGATAAGATCAGCGATCAGATCGCCGGCGTGTTGCGGGGCATGCAGATCACGGCTCTGCCTCGTGGCATCGACGGTCAGGGTGGCGCGTGGGAACTCAAGGCGGGCAACACGACGCTGATCGATTTCGCTGCCGAGCGAAAGCTTTTCGTCGACGGCCTCGCTTCGGAGGCCAGGAACGCGCCGCTTGTCGTGCTCGGCGGATTTGCGGTTCTGCTTGCCGGGATCTATCGTCTCTACCGGCGTCGCAGAGCGGCAGGCGCATTCAGCT
>CAVSIA010000040.1:0-37216 GCA_963727575.1 uncultured Alphaproteobacteria bacterium | reverse complement strand
CAATACGACCCCGTATAGTCTTCAGTACGACCAACTTTGGCACGGCCCTTCCTCATGATCGCGATGGTTCTTTTGGCCGCGACTTGTGCGCTCAAACCCTTTCGTTTCGGGAAGATCCAGACTATGGTGATCACCGGGTTGAGCGGCGGTTTCGGTGTCTTCATCCTTATCGAGCTGTCGCGCAAATTGGGCATGTCCGGCTACATAACCACGGGGGTGGCGGCATGGGCGCCAATCGCCATAGCGAGTCTATCGGCATTGACGGTCCTGTTGTATCAAGAAGATGGGTGAGGGATGGGCATTAAGGCTTTGCTAGAGGGACGCAGGCCTTGGCTGGCTACGGGCTGTTCGGGCTCGTTCGCGATTCTGTCCGCGCGCTCGGCGGCGACGGCGGCAGTGATTGCGTGCCTGGCATGGCTTCCTCTCGGCGCATCCCCTGCCCTTGCCGAAAAGCAGGACCTGCTCAAACAGGACATGCTGAAGCCGCAGGTCAGCAAGAACGAGACCAATCAGCCCTTGCTGCTGCAGGCCGACGAGCTCGTCGCCGATAAGGAAAACGACCGCATCATCGCCAAGGGCAATGTCGAGGTCTATTATAAGAATTACGCCCTGCTCGCGGACGAGCTGACCTACGATCAGCGCGCCAACACGTTGAACGCCGTCGGTAATGTGCGCATCAAGGAGCCGGACGGCGCGCTCATCAACGCCGACCGCATTACCCTGACCGACGACTTCCGCGACGGCTTCATTCGCTCCTTCAGCGCCGTGACCAAGGACGAGGCGCGCATCGCCGCTGCCAGCGCCTATCGCAAGGACGGCAACACGACGGTGTTCGAGCGCGGCGTGTTCACGCCCTGTAAGCAGTGCGCCGACAATCCGGATGCACCGCCGATCTGGCGCATCAAGGCGAATAAGATCACGCACAAGAAGGATGAGGGGAACATCTATTTCGAGGACGGCACGCTGGAAATGTTCGGCCTGCCGGTGATCTGGATCCCGTATTTCTACTATCCCGATCCGACGGTGAAGCGGCGCTCGGGCTTCCTCACGCCCGAATTCGGCCATTCCCAGGATCTGGGCTTCACGGCCGGCATTCCTTATTACTACTCCTTCTCGCCGAGCTCGGACCTGACCGTCACGCCGATCGTGACGACGGAAGCGGGCTTCCTGCTCAAGGCCGACTGGCGCCAGCGTCTCGCGACGGGCAGCTACCGGGTCGATGCGGCCGGCGTGTTCGACGACAATTCGGATATCCACAGCGGCAACGATTTCCGCGGCAGCATCGAGACCAAGGGCGTGTTCGATCTCGGCTCATGGTGGAAATGGGGCTGGGACATCACGGTGGAGAGCGATGACACGTTCCGCCGTTTCTACAAGCTGGACGACATCTATGCCACCGACCGGGTTTCCGAGATCTTCCTCGTCGGCCAGAGCGACCGGAACTACTTCTCCGCGAATCTCTATCATTTCGGCGGTCTGACGGCCCTGGACGATAACCAGTCCGACTCCAACGTCGCCCCGTCCATCGACTACAACTACATTTACGCCGATCCGATTCTCGGCGGCGAGCTGGGCTTCGATTCCAACGTGCTCAGCCTTACGCGCGACGATGGCGGCGATGTCGCCCGCATCATCAATCAGGCGAAATGGCGTCGGCAGTACACCGATCCGCTCGGCGAGGTGATCACGCCGTTCATGCAGGCGCGTGCGGATCTCTACAAGACCACCAGCTTCACCGACCCGATCTCGCCCGACGATTCGGAGGACGGCACCACCGCCTTCCGCGGCTCCGCGGTTGCCGGTCTGGAATATCGCTATCCGTTCGTCAAGCACACCGAGAACGCGACCCATGTGATCGAGCCGATCGCGCAGATCATCGCGCGGCCGGACATCAAGGATCAGGGCAAGTTCCCGAACGAAGACGCCCGCAGCCTTGTCTTCGACGACACGCTGCTGTTCGATATCGACAAATTTTCCGGTTTCGACCGCCTCGAGACCGGCACCCGGGCGAATGTCGGCGTGCAATACAGCGTCGACACGGCTCAAGGATGGAATGCGCGCGTCGTTGCCGGTCAGAGCTATCAGGTGGCCGGCGCCAATCCGTTCGGCGAGGATACCGGGCTCGCCAACACCGAATCCGATTATGTCGCCGGTGTTTACCTCGATCTTTCGCGCAATCTGCAATTGGTGTCGCAGGTTCGTCTCGACGAGAACGATCTCGAGATGAAGCGCCAGGATCTGTCGCTGACGGGCTCATATGGCCCGTTCCTGGCGATGGCCAACTACGTGAATGCCAAAGCCCAGCCATCGCTCGGCTTCGCGGATGATCGTGAGGAAGTCTCGGGCGCCGCAGCGGTGAAGCTCGCCGATCACTGGACGCTGTTCGGAGATATGCGCTACGACCTCGACCAGGATGAGATCGTCCGCAACAGCATCGGGCTGAAATATTCGGACGAGTGCTTCATGCTCTCCGTCACCTATGTCGAGAGCAATATCCAGGATGGCGACATAAGGCCGGATCAGAGCGTTCTGGTTCGATACAACCTTCTCAGCCTTGGCGACTCCACCAGCAAGACCGACACGATCGGCACCTTCTCCTCGGGATTGCCCGTCGTCAAATAAGCGGGTAGTCTTGCCACCCCAGGTTGAACTTCCGGTTCAATATGGGCATAAGTCGGTGGGTGCGATTGAGCGGCCGTCACGAATCCGCCAATCTCTGACGGCATAGAAGATGGCTTGATGCCGTACGCCACCGCCAATAGGCAGAATGCTGAAAGCGTAACGGGTTTTGAATTCATGACTTCCAGGCTGACTAGCGCTCGCGCCCTCGGTGCGGTGAAGATGATGGCCGTGGGCCTGTTTTTCCTCTCCTATTTGCCGGGAGCCGCAGCCCAGAGCATCGTCGTGATGGTCAATGACTATCCGGTGACGAGCTACGACCTCGCGCAGCGGGAGCGTTTTCTCGCCATGACCTCCGGGCTGGGCGAAAGGATGCGCGAGCGTCTTAAATCCGATAGTACCAAGGAGGCCTTCCGCGCCTATATGACGGAGCGTCAGCCCAGCACCCGCGAAGAGGCCCAGGCATTGCAGAAGGAATTTGTGGCCAAGCTGCAGACCGAGGTCGTTGCCAATGCGAGCGCTTCCATGCGCAAGAAGGCGATGGACGAATTGATCGAAGAGCGGCTCATGCTGCAGGCGGCGCACGATCAGAAGATCGACATCACCGACGATCAGGTCAACGAGTTGCTGACCCGCATGGCCCAGGGCGGCGGAGAGAAGCGCACGCTTCAGGAGTTCCTTGCCTCCTTCAAGGCCCAGGGCATCAATCCGGTGACGTTAAAGGAGCGGATCAGGGCTCAAAGTGCGTGGCGGGAGCTGATCCGGCGTCTTTACGGCACTCAGGTGCGTTCGGCCGTCTCCACTGTCGGCTCGGTCGACGCGGACGAGAGCGGCGGAACCGTCGTCGATGCCGAGATCGTCAAGCTGGAGATCTCCAGCAAGGGCCAGCAGGCGGCCGCATTAAGGCTGGTCGAAGCTGAGGAGATCCGCAAGGGCTTCTCGTCATGCGGCAAGCTCGGCGGTCTGCTCAAGGGGCGCAAAGGTGTGTCCGTGCAGAGCGTAAAGAGCGCTGATATCAAGGACTTCCAGGGCGACATTCGCGCGGCTCTGGACAAGGCGAAGCCCGGTGAGATGACGTCGGCCGTGATCAAGGGTAAGACCGTCGAGACCGTCGCGGTCTGCTCCAAGAAGGTTTCCGCCGCGCCGAAAGGCAAGCAGAAAAACGCCGAAGCCGACAAGATGCAGGAAGAGTTTCAGCTGTATTCCCGCAGACATCTGAAGGATCTCAAAGATCGCGCATTGCTGAAATATCCGAACAAGAGCGGATAGATTGAATGTCCGGAGGCTCCGCAGCCGCGCCGATCGCGTTGACGTGTGGCGATCCGGCCGGGATCGGCCCGGACATCACCATCGCAAGCTGGCTCGGGCGCAACGAGCATAAGCTGCCGGCCTTCGCCGTGCTCGCCGACGCGGATCATCTGGAGGCCCGTGCGGCTCAGCTCGGCGTGAGCCTGCCTCTCGAGCGCATCGACGACATCGCCGAGGCCGGAGACGTTTTCGCCTCCGCCCTGCCGGTCCTCTCGCTGCCCCTGCCCCATCCGGTGACGGCCGGCAAGCCCGACGGTGCGGCGGCCGCCGCAGTCCGGGACAGCATCGAACGCGCCGTCGACCTTGCCCTTTCCGGCGCGGCGTCCGCGGTGGTCACTAATCCGATCGCCAAACATGTGCTCGCCGACGCCGGTTTCGACCATCCCGGCCACACCGAATTTCTCGGCGCCGTCGCCATCGAGCGCGGCCACGCCGCAAGCCCGGTGATGATGCTCACCGGCGGCGGTCTGCGCGTCGTCCCGGTGACGATCCATATCGCGCTCGTCGACGTGCCCCGCGCGCTCACCACTGAGAAGATCATTGAGACCGTGCGCGTCACCGCGGCCGGGCTGAAACGCTGGTTCGGCATTGCCGAGCCGCGTCTGGCACTCAGCGGCCTCAATCCTCACGCCGGCGAAAACGGCCTGATGGGCCATGAGGACGACCGGGTCATCCGCCCGGCGATCGCCGCCCTGCGCGACCTTGGCTACCAGGTCAGCGGCCCGCATCCGGCGGACACCATGTTCCATGAGCGGGCGCGGCGCGGCTATGACGTCGCCATCGCCATGTATCACGACCAGGCGCTGATCCCGATCAAGACGCTCGCCTTCGACGAAGGCGTGAACGTTACGCTCGGCCTGCCCTTCATCCGCACCTCGCCGGATCATGGCACCGCTTTCGACATCGCCGGCAGCGGCAAGGCCCGGCCCAATTCGCTGATCGCAGCGCTTCGGCTCGCGGCGCAAATGGCCGAAACCGGCGGACATGCCGCCCCGGACGATCGGTAACGGAGCGCCCCCTTGGACCCCTTACCGCCTCTGCGCGAGGTGATCCGCGAACTCGGCCTCTCGGCGAAGAAGTCGCTCGGGCAGAATTTCATCCTCGATCTCAACCTGACCGCGCGGATCGCACGGAACGCGGGACCGCTCGACGGCGTCACGGTCGTCGAGGTCGGGCCGGGGCCGGGCGGCTTGACGCGCGCGCTGCTTGGCGAAGGCGCGGCAAGGGTCATCGCGGTCGAGAAGGACGCGCGCTGCCTGCCGGCGCTGAAGGCGATCGCCGCGCACTGGCCGGGAAAGCTCACGGTCATCGAAGGCGACGCCCTCGCGACCGACTGGCGATCGCTCCTCGCCCCAGGCGGCAAGGCCCGCATCGTCGCCAACCTGCCCTATTCCGTCGCGACGCCTCTGCTCATCGGCTGGATCAAGACCGAACCCTGGCCGCCCTGGTGGGACCGGATGGCGCTGATGTTCCAGCGCGAGGTCGCCGAGCGCATCGTCGCCAAGGCCGGCGACAAGGCCTATGGCCGCCTCGCCATCCTGTCGCAATGGCGCTGCGAGGCGCGAATCCTGTTCAACCTGCCCGCCCGCGCATTCACGCCGCAGCCGAAGGTCGATTCCGCGATCGTCGAATTCCGCCCGCGCGAGCATCCGCTCGAGGTCGGCAGCGCCAGGATGCTGGAGAGTTTGACGGCGGCGGCCTTCGGGCAGAGGCGGAAAATGCTGCGGGCCAGTCTGAAGTCGCTTCCCGGCGCGTTGCAGGCACTGGAGGCGCTGAACATCCCGCCGACCATCCGCGCCGAGCAGATCGATGTCGCCGATTTCTGCCGGCTTGCTGCCGCGATCAGCGCCGTTCAGGCGTCGTCGCGGGACTGAGCGTCGGCGCCGATCAGGCTCGCGACCAGGGTGGCGAGGCCCGGCGCGCGGGTGCGCTTCAGTCTCTCCGCCGCCAGGATGGTCCGCAATGCGTGCAGGCTCACGGCCAGATCGTCGTTGACGATGACATAATCATACTCGGCCCAATGGGCCATCTCCGCCGCCGCGCCGGCTAGCCGCCGGGCCACAACCTCCGGCGAATCGGAGGCGCGACGCCGCAAGCGCTCCTCAAGGATGGCGCGCGAAGGCGGCAGGATGAAAACCCTCACGACGTCGTTCGGCGCGCTCGCGGCAAGCTGGCGAGTGCCCTGCCAGTCGATGTCGAACAGCACGTCGTGCCCCTGCCGCAGCGTGTCCTCGATCCGAGCCTTGGGCGTGCCGTAGAGATTGCCGAACACCTCCGCCCATTCGAGAAGCGCGCCGGCCGCGCATTCAGCCTCGAAGGCATCGCGGTCGAGAAAGAAATAATGGTGGCCGTTGATCTCCCCGGGCCGCGGCGGCCGGGTCGTCGCCGAAATCGACAGGCTGCAGGCAGGCCCTTCGGCCTCCAGAAGCTGACGGGTGAGCGTCGTCTTGCCGGCGCCGGACGGCGAGGACAGAATCAGCATCAGCCCGCGCCGCGGCCCGTGCGCGCGCGCCCTGCCCTGCCCGTCCGCGTCACTCGACATTCTGGACCTGCTCGCGAAATTGATCGATCGCGGTCTTGAGGCTAAGCCCGATCCGCGTGATTTCGGCAGCGCCGGCCTTCGAGCACAGCGTATTCGCCTCGCGCTGAAACTCCTGCGCCAGAAATTCCAGCCTCCGCCCGACCGGCGCATCCTCGGCGAGCAGGTCGCGGGCGGCCGCCACATGGGCAAAGAGCCGTTTCAGCTCCTCTTCGATATCCGCCCTCGTGGCGATGAGCACCGCTTCCTGGTGAAGACGGTTCTCGTCGAAAGCCTTGTTCTCGGTCAGAAGGCGCTGAATTTGCAGTCTCAGGCGGTCGGCGATGGCTTCGGGGCTGCGCTCGGGCGAGTCTTCCGCGGTCAGGGTCAGCGCTTCGATCTCGTCGAGCTTGTCCGCGAGGATCGCGGTCAGCTTCTCGCCTTCGCCGCGTCTGCCGCCCACCAGCTCCGCCAGCGCTGATTGGAAGCTCGCCAGCAGCCCTTGCGCGAGCGGGGAGCCCGCGCCCTCGACCGGCTGCGGCTCTCCGATTTCGACGACGCCCTTCATCCCCAGCAAAGCAGCCAGCGGCACCGATTCATCGCGTCCGGTCAGCACGCGTGCCTTTTCGGCGATTTCCGCCAGTTTGAGCAGCACCGCCTCGTTGAGCTGGAAATCCGAAGTCACCGACGGCGCCTTCAGCGCCAGCCCGACCGTGCAGCTCCCGCGCTTGATCTGCTTGGCGAGAATGTCCCGCAGGCGGGGCTCCAGATCCTCCAGACCCGGCGGCAGCCGCAGTCTGATATCGAGGCCCTTATTGTTGACCGTACGGATTTCCCAGCTCCACGCCGCCTCGCCATCCTGGCCGGCGGCCCGGCCGAATCCCGTCATGCTTTTGACAGGCATCGATTCAAAGTCCTTTCCAGCAAACGCTGTCTGTGGGCTTCGGTTAGCAGATTTGCCTGACCAGCCAAAGATTAAAACAATCCCAGATAGTCCTGAAACAAGGATTTCGCGTACGTGTTCTCCTCAATTGAGCGCGCCGCAGGCCGTACTGGATCGACGACCGGCGACACGGTACAAGGGCGCGAGCGTCCCGTCCGCAACCAGGAGAGCCAGCTTTGCCCCCGAATATCCGCCCCGTCGCCGAGGCAAAGCCGCCGCGACAACGCCAGTCGGCGTCCCTGGACAAGATTTTTGTGCGCGATCTGGTTCTTCAGTGCTTTATCGGCGCGTTCGACGAGGAAAAGGGCCACAAGCAGCGCGTGCGCTTCGATGTCGAGGTCTGGGTCTATCCATCGCGCGAGCGGAGCAATGACGACGTCAACAGCGTGGTCAGCTATGATCTCATCGTCGATGCCATCCGCGAAGTGATCGGCGGCGGACACATCAACCTGCTCGAAACGCTTGCCGAGCGGGTGGCGGCAAAATGCCTCGCTCACCGGCGGGCGGCGAAGGTGCGGCTGGTCGTGGAAAAGCTCGACCGGCTGGAGGGCGCCCGGCTCGGTGTGGAGATCGAGCGCTTCAAGTCGCCGTCCGCGTGACGGGTTGTGCATCGCGCATGCAAGGGAGAAGCGCCAATGGCGGAGAAACAAGCCTTGAAAGTCTACGCGCCGCTTGAAGCGGAAGCGCGCCTCAGCGCAAGCCTGCCGGAATGGACGGTTCGCGACGGGCATCTGTGCCGGACCTATAATACGCGGAAATGGCCGCAGACGCTGATGCTCGTCAACGGCATCGGCTATCTCGCCGAAAAAGCCGATCACCATCCGGATCTGGACGTCTCCTATGCGTCGCTCGGCATCCGGCTGACGACCCATTCCGCCGGCGGCATCACCGAGAAGGATTTCGATCTGGCCGTGAAAATCGAGGCTCTTGCGGCATAGAGCGGCGGCGTGTGGCTGGTGACGCTCCGGCGGCGCGCGGGGGGGAGGGCCATTGCCATCCTCAAGCCGAATGATGATGATGCGATCCATGCTTTCGTCCACATGCAGCGAGTTGGTCCATTGATCGATCTGAGAAGCGATACATGCAGCCGCCCTACCCCGGAAATGCGCGCAGCCATGGCCAATGCCGAGGTGGGCGACGACGTCTATGGCGATGACCCGACGGTCAACGCGCTCGAGGCGGCGACCGCCGCACTTCTGGGCAAGGACGACGCGGTCTACATGCCGACCGGCACGATGACCAATCAGGTCAGCATCCGCACCCATACCCAGCCCGGCGACGCGGTGCTGTTCGAGCAGACCGCCCATGTCTACATGCTCGAAGGCGGCGCGCCGGCCGCGATTTCCGGCATCCTCCCCCGGCTGCTGCCCGGCGTCCGCGGGATTTTCACGGCGGGCGAGGTCGAAGCCGCCCTGCCCCAGCCGCATCCGTTCTTTCCCACGACGATCCTGGCGCCGATACGGCTGCTCTGCCTGGAGAACACCCACAATGTCGGCGGCGGCTCGGTCTGGCCGATCGACGAGATCCGCGCCATCGCCAAGGTCGCCCGCGCCAACGACATCCGCCTTCATCTCGACGGCGCACGCCTCTGGCATGCCTCCGCGGCCACCGGCATCAGCGAGGCCGACTATGCCGAGCCGTTCGACTCGGTCAGCGTCTGCTTCTCCAAGGCACTGGGTGCGCCTGTCGGGTCCTGTCTGGTCGGATCGAAGGATTTCATCGCCCGGGCGCGGCGCTTCAAGCAGCAATTCGGTGGCGGCTTCCGTCAGGGGGGCATCATCGCGGCCGGAGCGCTCCATGCCCTGCATAACCACCGTCAGCGGCTCCACGAGACGCATGCGAACGCCAAGCGCTTTGCCGAGGGACTGGCGGCCATGCCCGGCATCGTCATCGATCCGGCGTCGGTTGAAACCAATATCGTCCGCTTCCAACTCAGCGACCTCACCGCCGCGGCGCTCGTCGACGAGGCCCACCGCAGGTCGGTCCACATGCTGCCTTCCGGGCCTGACGCCATCCGCGCGGTGTTCTACCTCGATATCGAGGCATCCGATGTCGATGCCGCGCTGGCCGCCATCGGCGATTCGTTGAGTGCGTTGTCGAGCGAAAGCGGCAGGAGCGCGCGGGCGGGGTAATAGCGCTTGGCGAAGAGGCGTGCAGCCCCCTCGCCAAGCAGTTGTTGCACCAACTCGGCCTTACTGGGTAGCGGGGATCAGCAAGTCCTCGATCTTGATCTGGAAACGGCGCACCCGCACGCCCGTCGCGTGCCAGACCGCGTTCGCCACCGCAGCGGCCGATCCCGTGATGCCGATCTCGCCGACCCCCTTGATGCCGAGCGCGTTGACATGCGGGTCGTCCTCATCGACGAGCAGGGCTTCGACGGAGGGGATGTCCGCGTTCACCGGAACGTGGTACTCGGCCAGGTCGGCGTTCATGATCCGGCCCGAGCGCCTGTCGGTGACGGCGTGCTCGTGCAGGGCGAAGGACACGCCCCAGATCATGCCGCCATAATACTGGCTTTGCACCAGCCGCGGGTTGATGATCCGTCCCGCGGCAAAGGCGCCGACGATGCGGCTGACGCGGATCTGGCCGAGATCGGGGTCGACCTTGACCTCGGCGAACACCGCCCCATGCGCGTGCATGGCATAAGCCTCCTGCGCGGCAGGGTCGGCGGCGCTGCTGCCGCGGCCTTCGATCTCGGCAAGGCCGGCGCGGTCGAGGATTTCGGCATAGCTCTCGCTGCGGGCTTCGTCGTCGCGGCGGAAGATGCGGCCGTCGCGGGCGGTGACCCCGGCATTTCCCGAGCCGAACAGCGGCGAGCGCTCGTCGCCCATCGCCAGATCCGCGAGCTTGGCGATGACGTCGGCACCCGCGCCGTGGATTGCCATGCCCGCCGTTGCGGTGTGTCCCGAGCCGCCGGCGATGCCGGCATCGGGGAGGTCCGACGTCCCTGCCCTGAACTCGACCTGGTCGATGTCGAGCCCCAGGCTGTCGGCGGCGATCTGGGCGAAGGCGGTCCAGGCGCCCTGCCCCATGTCGTGGGCGCCGGTCTCCATGATGCCGGTGCCGTCGCTGCGCAGCACCGCCCGCGCTTCGGCCTGGAACATCAGCGCCGGGAACGTTGCGGTTCCCATGCCCCAGCCGACCAGGAAGCCTGCCTCGTCACGCATCTGGCGCGGCGCGAGCGGGCGTTTCGACCAGCCGAAATGCTCCGCGCCCTGCGCATAGCATTCGCGGAGGGCCTTCGAGGAGAACGGCTTGCCCGAGATCGGCTCGACCTCGGCATAGTTCTTCAGCCGGAAGGCCAGCGGGTCCATGCCGCAGGCGAGCGCCGCCTCGTCGATCGCGCTCTCCAATGCGATCGATCCCGTCGCCTCTCCGGGCGCCCGCATGAAGATGGGCGTGCCGGTGTCAACGCGGACCGCTTCGTGCGAGGTGGCGATGGCGGGGCTGGCGTAAAGCGTATGCGAGACATCGGCGGCCGGCTCGAAGAAGTCGTCGAAGTTGCTCGATGCGACCTTGGCGTGGTGGTCGATCGCCGTGAGCGTGCCGTCGCCCTTGGTGCCGATGCGCAGCGTCTGGCGGGTCAGCGGGCGATGGCCGACGGGTCCGTACATCTGCTCGCGGGTGAGCACCAGCTTGACCGGCCGGCCGGCCAGCTTGGCCGCCATGATGCCGAGCACCTGCGGCCCGTTGACGAGGCCCTTGGAGCCAAAGCCGCCGCCGAGGAACGGGCTGCGGATGTGGAGATTCTCCGGTGCGACGCCGAACAGCTCCGCCAGCCGCGCCCGCGTCATGATCAGGCCCTGGGTCGGGGTGTCGACGGACAACGTATCGCCGTCCCAGGCCGCGACGATCGAATGAGGCTCCATGGCATTGTGGTATTGCGCAGGCGTCTCGTAGGTCGCCTCGGTGCGCTGCTCCGCGGCGGCGAGCCCGGCGGCGACGTCGCCGCGATGCATCTCGGTCGGATTGCCGACGCCGACATAGGGCGGGACGAAGCCTTCGCCGCATCCAGGCCGACCCGGGCCGGCTGCACCTCGTATGTCGGCGCAAGCAGCACCGCAGCTTCGGTCGCCGCCTCCAGGGTCTCGGCGATCACCACCGCGATCGGCTGGTTCGGATAACGGACCAGGTCGTTCTGCAGCGCATCGAGCCGGAACATGAACGGGTTGGTCTTCGCATCCGGGTCCGAGGCGAGCGGCGGCTTGTTGGCCGGCGTCATCACCTCGACGACGCCGGGGTGGCCCTTGGCAGCCTCGACATCGAGGGAGGTGACACGGCCGCGTGCGATGCTGGCGACCGCCAGAACGGCGTAGAGCATGCCCGCGGGGTGATTGTCGGCCGCGTAGCGTGCAGCGCCCGTGACCTTCAGCACGCCATCGCGGCGGGTGAGCGGCTGACCAATGCTGGAGCCGTGCCGGATATGGGTCGGTGAGATCTCAGATGTCATAGCGTGGCTCCGGAGGAGAATGGGGAGGCAGGCAGGGCGGCGATCCGCTCGGGCGTTCCCGCTGCGGCCAGCGTCAAGGCTCGCACGACGATCCTGCGCGCCAGCTCGATCTTGAAGGCGTTGTCGCCGGACGGCTTGGCATCGGCGAGCGCCACCTGCGCCGCACGGGCGAATGCAGCCTCGTCCGGGCTGGCACCCTTCAGCGCATTTTCTGCCGCGCGGGCCCGCCACGGCTTGGGCGCAACTCCGCCGAGCGCGAGCCGCGCCTCGGCGATGACACCGCCTTCGATGCGAAGCGCCGCGGCGGCAGAGACCACCGCGAAAGCATAGGACGTGCGCTCGCGCAGCTTGAGATAGCGGGCATGCGCGGAAAAGGCCGCCGCCTCTGCCGGCAGGCGCAGCGCGACGATCAGATCGCCCGGCTCGAGCACGCTGTCGCGCTCGGGCGCATCGCCCGGCAGACGGTGAAGCGCTTCGACGGGAACCTCGCGCCTGCCCGTCGGGCCTTCGATCTCGACGACGGCGTCCAGTGCGACGAGCGGCACGCAGAAATCGGAAGGGTGGGTGGCGATGCAGGCCTCGCTCCAGCCGAGCACCGCGTGCAGCCGGTTCTCGCCGCCGCGCGCATCGCACCCCGCTCCCGGCTCGCGCTTGTTGCAGGCGCTCGCCGGGTCGTAGAAGTACGCGCAGCGCGTCCGCTGAAGCAGGTTGCCGCCAACCGTCGCCGCGTTGCGCAACTGCGCCGAGGCACCGGACAGAAGCGCTTCCGCGACCGCCGGACAAGAGCGGGCGAAATCGGCGTCATAGGCGAGATCGGAATTGCGCACCAAGGCGCCGATTCGGACGCCGCCATCGGGCAGACGCTCGATGCTGTCGAGGTCCGGGAAGATGGTTGACGTCGACGAGGCGGCTTGGGCTGGCAACGCCGCCCTTCATCAGGTCGAGCAAATTGGTTCCGGCTGCTAGATAGGCGGAGCCCGGCTCGGCCGCCGCCTGGACGGCGTCGGAGACGGTGGCGGGCCTGACGTAATCGAAGGTTCTCATGCGGCATCCCTCCGGCGGGCTTCGGTCAGCTTTTTCTCGGCGTCCAGCACCGCTTCCGTAATCCCGGAATAGGCGCCGCACCGGCAGATATTGCCGCTCATGCCCTCGCGGATCCGTTCCGGATCGTCGCCGGCCTGCCCCTCCCCGATCAGGCCGATCGCGCTCATGATCTGGCCGGGCGTGCAGTAGCCGCATTGGAAGCCGTCATGGGCGATGAAGGCGGCCTGGACGGGATGCAACTCGTCGCCCTGGGCGATGCCCTCGATGGTGACGATGTCGGCGCCGTCATGGCTGATCGCGAGCGCCAGGCAGGAATTGATCCGCCGTCCGTCGACAAGGACCGTGCAGGCGCCGCACTGGCCGCGGTCGCAGCCCTTCTTGGTACCGGTCAGGTCGAGGCGCTCGCGCAGCAGGTCGAGCAGTGTGACCCGTGGGTCGTCCAGCTCGATCTCCTGCCTGACGCCGTTCACCGTAAGGCTGATGGAGAGAGTCATGCAGTA
Source organism: uncultured Alphaproteobacteria bacterium (assembly GCA_963727575.1). GTDB lineage: Bacteria > Pseudomonadota > Alphaproteobacteria > Rhizobiales > Rhodomicrobiaceae > JAHQVI01. The sequence continues at coordinate 23,834 of CAVSIA010000040.1, read as the reverse complement.
CTCCGATCCGTGCTATTGTAAAAAACCGTCAATGCTGCCAATCGAGAGAGGTGCGGCAGGGTTCCCGGCGCCTTGATCCTGGCGCCATAATGATGGCAAGAGGTGGTGCGCGCCGGTCCACATCGAAGGCCGACGGCGGCGGGTCTACCGATCGGCGGCGCCCGTCGCTATATTTATACGGAGGCGGCCTCCGCTTTTCAAGTGGCCAAGGACAAGAAAACCAAACTCATGACCAATCGGTTCGCCAGACCCCCTCGAAGGCCGCGCGCTGATGCCGTTCGCAACCGGGAGCGCGTTCTCGAAGCGGCAAAGGTCGTCTTCAGCGCCGGCGGCCCGGACGCGAGCCTCGAAGCGGTCGCAAGACAAGCCGGTGTCGGCATCGGCACGCTGTACCGCCACTTCCCCACCCGCGAAGCTTTGTTCGAGGCGGTCTACCGGCGCGAGGTCGAGCAGCTCAGCGATCTGGCGGAGCAGCTGAAGGGCGAGCCCTCGCCCGTGGATGCGCTGCGGCGCTGGCTGCGGTCCAATGTCGAGTTCGTCGCCACCAAGAAGGGCATGTCGGCGGCTCTGGCCCTCGCCGCGCACAGCCCCTCCGGAGCTCACCGCCTATTCCTTCGACCGCCTGACCAAAGCGGTCGGCGCCTTGCTGGACCGCGCGGTGGCGGCCGGCGAGATCCGGCCCGACATCGGCCCCGAGGACCTTCTGCGCGCGCTTGTGGGCATGTGCTACTTGCACGATCAGCCCGGCTGGCAGGCCAGCGTCCTGCGTCTGCTGGACGTCTTCGTCGATGGCCTCAGCGTGCAGTCCGATGCGGGCGCCATGCCGTCATCGGGCGACGACGTCACATGCGGGGCAAAAGGCCAAGGCTTGCCGGGCGCGGATCTCGAATAGCCACAGCCAGACGGGGACGATCTACGGCGAGGCGACCAACCGCGCGTGGGCGCAGTCGCGGCGTCGGATTTCCGAAGAAATCGCCGTTCCCCTCAAGCCTCGGCCAAAATCTGCATCATCGCGTTCACCGCGTGGACATAGCCGTCGGCGCCGAGGCCGGCGATGACGGCGGTCGCGACCTTGGAGACAAGCGAGTTGTGATAGATCGCTTCGCGCCGGTGAATGTTGGAGATATGCAGCTCGATGATCGGCACACGGACCATCTTCAGCGCGTCGAAAATGGCGAGCGAGGTGAATGTGAAGGCGGCCGGATTGATGATGATGCCGGCGGCATCATCGATGGCTTCGTGAATCCAGCCGATGATTTCGTACTCGGCGTTGGACTGCCGGAAAACGATCGGAGCATCCCCGGCAGCGGCGCGGCACATGGCTTCGATATCCGCCAATGTCGTCAGGCCGTAAATCTCCGGCTCGCGCGTGCCGAGCCGGTTCAGGTTCGGGCCGTTGAGAATGTAGATCGGGCGGGTCATGTGGTTCGTCCTTCGGATGATCTTGGGGCTCACCCCTGATAGCCGAACATACGCGGCAGCCAGAGAACGGTGTCGGGAACGAGCGTAATCAGCAACAGCGCGAACAGCAGCGCGAACAGGAATGGCAGCGTGTCCCGGACGATGTCGCGCATCGGCACGCCCGCAACGCCGGTCATGACGAACAGTAACAGACCATAAGGCGGCGTGATCAGGCCGATCATGATGTTGACGACCGCGACGATGCCGAAATGGACGAGATCGATGCCGAGGGCCTGCGCGGTCGGGATGAAGACCGGCACCACGATGAGCAGGATCGTCGTGCCTTCCAAGAGGCAGCCGAGCACCAGCAGTATGGCGTTGACCATCAGCAGGAAGCCCAGCGGCGAGAGCTGGTAGCCGGCAAGGGCGGCCTTCAGCGCGTTGGGGATGTTCTCGACCGTGACGACATAGTTGAACACCAGCGCGCCCGCGATCAGCATGCCGATCGAGGCGGTGGTCCGCGCGCTTGTCAGCAGCGCCCGGTAGGTGACGCGCAGCGTTATCGTCCGGTAGAGCAGCGCCGAAATGACATAGGCATAGGCGGCGGCGATGGCGGCGGCTTCGGTCGGCGTGGTCACACCGCTATAGATGCCGCCGAGAAGAACCACGGGCATCATCAAGGCGGGGAACGCGTTGATCGTGATCGCGGGGATCTCGCGAAGCGGCACCGGCGCCTCGACGGGGAAATTGCGCCGGCGCGCCGTGGTCACGATGATCACCATCTGCGCCAGCCCCATGATCAGGCCGGGGACGACGCCGCCGAGAAACAGATAGCCGATCGAGGCATCCGAGATCAGCGCATAGAGCACGATCGGTATGGAGGGCGGGATGATCGGCCCGATCACGGCGGAGGCAGCCGTCAGAGCGGCGGCGAAGCTCGGCGTGTATTTGCCGTCCGCCGTCATCATGGTCTGCATCATCTTGCCGCTGCCGGCGGCGTCGGCGATGGCCGAGCCGGACATGCCGGCGAAGATGATGCTTTGAACGACATTGACGAGCGCAAGGCCGCCCCGGAAGCGTCCGACCAGTGCATTGCAGAAACGCAGGAGACGTTCGGTCAGGCTGCCAGTGTTCATCAGCTCGGCGGCGAAAATGAAGAGCGGCACCGCCATGAGGATATAGCTCGAATACATGCCGTTGAGCAGTTGCTCGGCGGCAGTGCCCATGTCGAGCCCGGCGAGATAGAGATACAGGATCGAGCCGCCGATCATCGCATGACCGATCGGCAGACCGAGCAGGCTCAGGCCGACAATGGCGACGATGGCCAGGGAGAAAGGGCTCATAGGCCTGAACTCGTATCGGATGGGTCGAAATCTTCGTCGTCCGAACCGGCGACCGCATTCCACAGGATCCAGACGTAGCGAATGATCACGGCGACGGCGAAGATCACATAGATCGAGAACAGATAGTCGAAACGGATATTCAGATAGCTCGTGCGCTGAACTTTCATGAAGGTCACGTAATCGACCACGGCGGGCAGAGAGCCGACATAAAGCACAAGCAGCGCGACGGCGCTGATGGCGGTGATCACGCGGCGGGTTCTCCGGCCGACCGAGCCGTAGATCAGGTCGAAACGGATTTCCTCGCGTTCCTTCACCACGAAGGCCGCACCCCATAAGACCAGCCACAGCCAGCTGATGACGGTGAGCTCCGATGTCCAGCCGATCGGGAAATTCAAGACGTAGCGGAAGACGATCTGGATGATGAAGGCGAGGAACATGACGGCAAGCATCGCCGCTGCGATGTTCTCGGCGCGGCGTCTAAGCCACCCGCCAAGCCTGTGTAGGGATGGGTTCATCATCCGCCCCGCTCATATGTGCTCCGGCCACATGACCACCTTAAGCGCAATGCCGGTGCTGCCGCCAGAAAGCTATTGCCTAGGCAGCAAGGAAGGTCGAGATTGCCGCCGGCGAGGGCCCTCGCCAGCGGCAAATGCGGAGCGCTTTAGAGCGCGTTGATCTTTTCCAGCATGCCCTTCGGCCAGCTCTTGGCCAGATCGGACTCCTGATAAAGTTTCTGCGCGTATTGGCGGAATGCGTCGACGTCGGGCTTATAGAGCTTGAGCCCCTTCTCGGTCATGAACGAGGCAAGCTCCTGCTCCCGCTTGAGATGCTCGTTCGTGCTCCAATCGATCGCCTCGTCGGCAGCGGCCTGGAACGCCTTCTGCTTTTCCGGCGACATTGCCTTCCAAGCCTTCGAGGATACGGTGAGCAGATCATATCCGACGAGATGCGATGTCAGCACGATCTGCGACATGACCTCGTAGAATTTCATGTTCTGGACGTTCGGAAGCGGATTGTCCTGCCCGTCGATCGCGCCGGTCTGCAAGCCGGTATAGACCTCTGCATAGGCCATCGGGGTCGGATTTGCGCCGAGCGCTTTGCCGAGGAACTGCCAGGCTTCCCCGCCCGGCATGCGCAGCTTGACGCCGGCCATATCCTCGGGGGTCTTGATGGTCTTGTCGATCTTCAGGCCGACCTGGCGCGTGCCGAAATAGGTCGGGCCGAGAATATGGATGCTCAGCTTGTCCTCGGCCATCTGCTTCATTTCCTGGCCAAGATCGCTGGCGAAGAACTTTTTCAGATGATCGGCGTCGCGGAACAGATAGGCCGAGGTCAGGATCGACCATTCGGGGACCTGGTTGGCAACGTCCTGGGGGGCGATATTGCCCATTTCCAGATTGCCGCGCTGCAGGGCGACGAGCTCGGTACCCTGCTTGAACAGCGTGCCGCCGTAATAGGGCTGAAGCGTGAAGTCGCCGGCGATCGCGTCGCCGAACTTCTGCATCATCTTGGCGCGAATGTCCTGCTCGGAGAACACGGCCGAGAATCGGAGGGTCGGCTTGTCCTGAGCGGCGGCGATCGGCGCGAGCGTGGCTGCGGCCATCAGCAGCGCACCGGCGGCAACAAATGAACGGCGGTTGAGCGGCGTAAGCATAAAACTCCTCCCAAATAGGTCAGACGGCCTCTTGCAGGACCTGTCCTCCCCATAGTCATCGCATTAGATAGTCTCGATTTCAATATGTGAATTCGATTTCGTATGATATTTTACAATTCCTATGCTGAAGTTGGCCTCGATATCCGGGGCGAGACCGGGTGTTCCGCATTGTCAAGCCGGCATTCAATCGTTGAGTGCGGGCGGGAATGCTTGAGGAGACATGCATTGATCGGGTGATCCGATGCTCATATGATAGAGATGCAATTCATCGGAGCTTGGCGGTGAACCAAGCGGCGTCAGATAAAATCACGATCATCAGTTATCCGGTCCATGCTAGCGCTCGATCATCCCGTCGAATCCATTGGTGAAAACGCCTATCGGCGGATGCGTTCGGACATCGTCTTCGGGCGGCTGAAGCCCGGCCAAAAGCTCAAGCTGGACACGCTGAAGGACGTTTATGGCCCCAGTATCAGCACCTTGCGGGAAATCCTCAATCGGCTTTCCTCCGAAGGGCTGGTGGTTGCCGAAGGTCAGCGGGGCTTCGAGGTCTCCAGCGTTTCGGTCGACAATCTGCGGGAAATCGCCGAATTGCGGCAATTGCTCGAGGGACATGCGCTCGAACAATCCTTCGCCGCCGGGGACATGGAGTGGGAAGGCCGGGTCGTCGCCGCGCATCATAAGCTGGCCTCGATGGAAAAGCTGATGCAGGCCGGGGACAGGAGCCAGACGGAGGCCTGGAAACGGTATGATTGGGAGTTCCACCAGGCGCTGATTTCCGCGTGCGGCTCTCGGGTTCTGATGGAAACCCATGCCGGCGTTTTCGACAAATATCTGCGATATCAGATGATCGCTCTCAGCTTTCGCGGTGAAATCGCTGCGCGTGAGCATAAGATTCTGCTCGATTGTGCGCTTCGGCGCGACGCGGAAACCGCCAGGCGCGTCCTGGGCGAACACGTTCAGGGCGGCGTCGATCACGCGCTGGCGACGGGCACCATCCTTTAGCGTTCACCGTCCGTGATGGGCTTTCCCGACCTTATCCAGTCCCTCAAGACCAGCGTTGCGCGGCTTCCCCGGCTTCTCCAAACCCTCCTCTCCCTGCCACGGTCAACGACGAGCCGAGCGAAGCGGGTGTTCATCATCGCTCTTTTTTATCAGATAAAATCGATAATCTATGATAGATTGAAATATGCATGTTGAGCATCCCCGCAGCCGATACGAAGCGAGCTGAACCCCGTTTTGCATGACGAAGGCGGGCGAATCTGATGGAGGAGTTTGACCCATGCCGGCGATCCTTCTTGGGCTGATCGGGGACAATATCAACCGCTCGAAATCGCCACTTCTGCACCGTCTCGCGGGCAGGCTCTGCGGTCTCGACGTGATCTATAAGCCGCTCATCCCTGCCGACATGGCGCTCGATTTCGAAGCGGTCTTCGAACAGTGCCGGACCGAAGGCTATACGGGGATCAACATCACCTACCCTTACAAGGAGACGGTGATCGCCAAGCTTCGGGTCGACGATCCGCATGTCGCCGCGATCGGCGCCTGCAATACCGTGCTGTTCGGCGGAGGCAAGCCCCAAGGCTTCAATACCGACTATTCAGGCTTCATGGCCGCTTACCGCAGCGCCTTTCCCGGCGCCGCGCCGGGCGTTGTGGCGATGGCGGGCACGGGCGGCGTCGGCAAGGCGATCGGCTTCGCCTTGGCCGAGCTCGGCGCGCATACGCTGAACCTGTTCGATCAGGACCACGGCAAAGCCATGGCGCTTGCGAATTCGCTGACCCAGGCAGCCCCGGCCATGAATGTGGTGATCACCCGGTCGATCGACGAGGCGGCTTCGGGCGCGGACGGACTCGTCAACTGCACCCCGCTCGGCATGACCGGCCATCCCGGAACGGCGATTCCCGAAGTCGGTCATGACCGGCGCACGCTGGGCCTTCGACGCTGTCTATACGCCCGTTGACACCGAATTTCTCTGCGATGCCCGCGCCGGCGGTCTCGAAACGCTCAGCGGATATGAATTGTTCTTTCATCAGGGTGTGGATGCATTCAAGCTGTTCACCGGCTGCTCGGTCGATATGGACGCTCTGCGCGCTGAACTCTCCGAACCGGGCCTGGCAGAAACGAGGCCGGCATGAAAACCTCCATCGCAACGGTTTCAATCAGCGGCGACCTCAAGGAGAAGCTCGCGGCGATCGCGGCGGCCGGTTTCGACGGGGTGGAGATTTTCGAGAACGACTTTCTCACCTTCGACGGCACGCCGGCCGAAGTCGGCCGCATGATCCGCGACCACGGGCTGGAGATCACGCTGTTCCAGCCGTTCCGCGATTTCGAGGGCATGCCGGAGCCGCAGCGCTCGCGCGGCTTCGACCGGGCCGAGCGCAAGTTCGACCTGATGCAGGAGCTCGGCACCGATCTGATGCTGGTCTGCTCGAACGTCTCGCCCGCATCGCTCGGCGGCATCGACCGGGCGGCGGCGGATTTCCGCGAGCTGGGCGAACGCGCGGCGAAACGCGGATTGCGCGTCGGCTATGAAGCGCTCGCCTGGGGGCGGCACATCAACGACCACCGCGACGCCTGGGAGATCGTCCGGCGCGCGGACCATCCCAATATCGGCCTCATCCTCGATTCCTTCCACACGCTGGCGCGCAAGATCGACGTCAATTCGATCCGGGCCATCCCCGGCGACCGGATCTTCATCGTCCAGCTCGCCGATGCGCCGCTGATCGACATGGATCTGCTCTATTGGAGCCGGCATTTCCGCAACATGCCCGGCGAGGGCGATCTTCCGGTCGACGGAGTTCATGCGCGCTGTCGCCGCGACCGGCTATGACGGCCCCTTGTCGCTCGAGATCTTCAACGACCAGTTCCGCGGCGGCTCGCCCAAATCGATCTCCGTCGATGGCAAGCGCTCGCTGGTCTATCTCATGGATCAGGTCGCGCGGAGCGAGCCTTCCATCGCCATCTCCGTTCCCGAAATGCCGGACCGCATCAAGGTCGACGGCGTCGAGTTCGTCGAATTCGCCGCCGACGAAGCCGAGGCGCAGGAGCTTGCCCGGCTGTTTCGAGGCCATGGGCTTTGCCGAAGCGGCGCGCCATAAGAGCAAGGAGGTCACGCTTTACCGCCAGGGCGGCATCAATATCGTCATCAACACCGAGAAGGAGGGCCTGGCGCACTCCTCCTACATCGTCCACGGCACGAACGCCTATGCCATCGGCCTGAAGGTCGAGGATGCGGCGGCGACCGTTGCGCGGGCTCGGGCGCTCGGCGCGGAGCCTTTCGAGCAGCGCCCCGGTCCGGGCGAGCTGACCATCCCGGCGATCCGCGGCGTCGGCGGCGGCGTGATCTATTTCATCGACGCCAAGAGCGATCTGGCGCGCGTCTGGGACATCGAATTCGAGCCGGTCAGCAGCGGCGCCGATGGCACGGCGGATGCCGGGCTGATCCGTGTCGACCATATCGCCCAGACCATGAATTACGAGGAGATGCTGACCTGGCTGCTCTTCTACATCTCGATTTTCGACACGCGGAAAGCGCCGATGGTCGATCTTGCCGATCCGGGCGGCCTCGTCCGCAGCCAGGCGATCGAGAGCGGCGACGGGGCGCTGCGGCTCACCCTGAACGGCGCCGAGAACCAGAAGACGCTCGCGGGACATTTCATCGCCGAACGCTTCGGCTCGACCATCCAGCATCTGGCGTTCGCGACGGGACGATATTTTCGCGACCGCGACGGCGCTGAAGGCAAAGGGGTTCGAGCCGCTGTCGATCTCGCCGAATTATTACGACGATCTCGAAACCCGCTTCGGGCCTCGCATCCGACCTCGTCGATCGTCTGCGTGCGGATAACATTCTCTACGACCGCGACGAGGGCGGCGAATATTTCCAGCTCTACAGCCGCACCTACGGCGAAGGTTTCTTCTTCGAGATCGTCGAGCGCCGCGGCGACTACAAGGGCTACGGCGCGGCCAATGCACCGTTCCGCATCGCCGCCTTGAAGCGGGCGATCCGGCCGGCCGGCATTCCGCGGCGATAGGGTTGTCCCCCGCCGCCGCACGCTGATGTCCGTTCGCGTCGAAGCAATGTCGTCGCGACAGGCATCCCCACGCAGGGCCCAATGGTCTTGCGAATAAGCCGAAGCTCATCTCGAAATTTCCGGTCCCGGTTCCGCAAGGAACAGCGCCGCATGCCGCACGCGCGCAATGTGGGACTGCGGTGACCGGTCCGGTCGGACTGACGCCGACGACGTCGAAGGCGGAATTCACCTTCAGCTTTTGATCGCCGCATCAGGCATCTCGGAACATGGAAAGGAACGGATATGGCACAGGAAATTCACGCCGGCGACGGCATTCGCGAACTGTCACAGACCGAATTGGGCACAATTGCTGGCGGGACGATAATGGACATCGTCGCGCAAGCCTGGACGAACGTGACCAAGGATTGTCTGGTGCGGTTGACCCGTGAGGGCACGGTCATCGACTGCCGCTACCCGGCCAGGCTCTGATCGCCAGCCGCTTGGATGATCCGCAGCCCGACGCCGCCGATTTTCGCGCTCGCGCCGGGCTGCTGCAATTGCGCGGGACTTTCCGCGATTTTCGGCAGTCAAACCACGCGTGCGCCATCAGAAATTCCGGCGCCTTCTCGTGCGTAGGCAGAACCGGCAATGCGCGGCATGGGGTCTTCGCCCAAGATCCGCGGTGGGTTGGCAACCAAAAGAGCTGATCGACGTTGCCTATGCTGCGTAGGCCCGAGCCATCATCACGCAAATGTTCATCCCCCGATTTCATCGCCAACAGGTCGGCATAGATGGTGGTCTCCACCGCAGCGGCTTCGTCGATGTGCCGCGCGTGGTACGGCCTCTTTCGGCGAGTCAGACTTCAAGTTTGTGAATTTTGGCAGGTATTGCGCCGTCTCTTAATTCATTATATGCGTAAAATTACATAAGTTCGTTTTGCCAATCAATATTTTTACATACGTGTTGCTTAGTAATGGCGATGATTTTGTTTGAAACGATCGACTCACAAATTATATATTGAAATATCCGTATATATGGAATTATACGAACTCGCGAGTAACGGTGGGGGATTTCGTTCGAGTAGATGGCTCAAGTCTGTAGCATCCAAAAGCGATGTTGAAGGGCGCAGGCCGGGCCGAGGCTCAAATCTCGAACGTTGGTCAAAACATCGATCGTTATAGAGGGACTTGGCGATGCGTAATTGGCAGGTGGGGATAGCAGCATTGGTCCTCTCCACTCTCGGCGGGGCGCTTCCCGGCTGGTGTCAGACCGGGCGGCCCCCGTCTCCGGCACCCGGGTTGCGGAGAACACGCCCAACGAGGCGGAGATCCGCGCACGCACCAATAACTGGACCGTCTCCGTTCTCGGCGGCCCCTTATCGGGCATGGCCATTCAGATCGCGACGGATCTTGGCACCGCGCTCGACGATGGCGACAATCTCCGGGTCATTCCAGTCGTCAGCCGGGGCGCGAAGCAGAATGTGCTCGACCTGGTCTATCTCCGAGGCGCCGACGTCGCGTTCGTCTACGCTGACGCCTTTGAGCAAATCAAGAGAGACGGGACCGTCAGGAATGTCGAGCAGCGCGTCCAGTATATTTCCCAAGGACCTGTTTCCGGCGCGTACATTATCGTAAGGCCCGAGATAAAAAGCTTAAGAGACCTGGAGGGCAAGAAGTTCGGCGCGCATGTCGCTGGAACCGGCGTGTCGACAACGACGCCGATCCTGTTCAGGCGGCTGGGCATCAACATCATCCCCGTCAATGTGCCGAACCCCATCGCGATAGAAAAGATGAAAACAGGCGAGCTTTCGGGCGTCCTGCACCTTCTGGTCAAGGGCGGTGACGAGTTCGCCAAGAAAATTCCGGCGGATTTGGGGTTTCATCTGCTGCCGGTCCCTTATGACAGCAGGTTCGAGGACTACTATACGCCCTACGTCATCAACGGGTCCGACTATCCGAACATCGCCAAGCCCGGAGAAATGATCGAGACCATCGGCGTGCCCTCCGTGATCGCCGTCTACAACTGGTCGAAGGATACGGATCGCTACCGCAAGGTAGAGCGCTTCATCCAATATTATTTCTCCCGCTTCGAGCGGCTGAAACAGCCCCCCTTCCAGCCTGAATGGCGGAATGTCAGCCTCGGTGCGACGATCCCCGGCTGGATCCGTTATCGCGTCGCCGAAGAAGCGTTGGCCAACCTGTCGAAAAATCAACTCCCGCTCACATCCACGGCGGCGGGCCAGAGCTTATCCGAGATGGATCCGTCAGCACTGGCGAACGATCCGGAGCAGCAGAGATTATTTCAAGAATTCATCATGTGGAAGAAGCAGCGCAGTAGGCGCTGACGGCAGGAAGGACATTGGCAGCAACCAATTCAATATCCGAGGCTTAAATGTCGGCGATATCACCTGTAAAGCGGTCCCGTGTGCGGGCTCTCATGGCATTGTTCGTTTTTGCGCTGGCCGCTGCGAGCCTGACGGAGGGTGTGGCGGCCGGACCGCAAGACTTCGCGCTCATCGCCCCGGCGTCGGAAGTGAGCGTGGAAGAGGGGAAGGCAACACCCCTGGATATCAGCGTCAACTCGGAGAAGCCGCTTCCGCCAAGGGCGGTGGTGGTGATACGCAATGTGCCGTCCTCCCTCCGGTTCTCCGAAGGGCGGTTGTTCGGGCCGGGCGTCTGGGTGGTGTCGGTGAGTGCGCTTGGGCTGTTGAATGTCGAGATGCCGGAAGACTTCAGCGGCGCCACTCTTGATCTCACGCTTGTCGCTCTCGATGGCGTGTCTCTGGCCCACGCGGCTGTAAAGCTGGTTGCGAGCCGTTCCGTCAGCCAAAGCGGAAATGCTCCGGTCAACGCATTCTTGCCCGCGCAAATCGGCGATGCCGAATGTCGATCGGCCCTGACGCTCTTAGAGTCCGTCCGGGATCATATGCTTTTCTGACAGAGCTTTCGGATCATTAACCTGATGGAGGCCCAGCGCAGAAAGGTCAGTGCATTGCGGTTGAGGCATTCCCAGTCTTTGGCCAGGCGGCGGCAGCGATTGAGCCAGCCGATTGTTCGCTCGACGATCCAGCGTTTCGGCAGCACGATGAACCTGCCGACGTCGGATCGTTTGACGATCTCCAGATTGATCTGCTGGCAGGCTTTCTTCAATCCCAGTTGGAATTTCGGCCCCTGATAGCCGCTGTCGGCATAGAGTTTGAGCAGAAATGGAAACATGCCGAACAGCGCACTCATCAGCATCACGCCGCCGTCGCGGTCCTGGATGTCGGCGGCATGGATGATGGCGCACAGCAACAAACCTTGCGTGTCTACCAGGACATGGCGTTTTTTGCCTTTGATTTTCTTGCCCGCGTCGTAACCGGATGGGTCGATCGAGCGCCCCCCTTTTCCGCGCTTTTGACGCTCTGGCTATCGATGATCGCTGCCGTCGGACTGGCCTCCCGTCCGGCTAGTTCCCGGCATTTGACATAGAGCGTGTGGTGGATGCGGTCCAGCGTGCCGTCATAATCCCAGCGGCGGAAATAATCGTTCACCGTGCTGCGCGGCGGCAAATCCTTGGGCAAAGAAGCCCATTGGCAGCCTGTGCTGAGGATGTACATCAGACCGTTGACGATCTCCCGTTCGATGACCGTACGCTTATTGCCGCCCCGCTTGGCCGGCGGAATCAGAGGCGCGATCAACGCCCATTCTTCGTCAGTGACATCGCTGGGGTAGCGCAGTCTGCTGCGGTCATATCGGCAGCGGTTTTTGGTCGTCCACATCTGGCGGCTCCCGCGAATCAACCCGCCAGCAGTGAATCACAAGTGATTCCAACGATTTAACATGTTCCCGGATGGACACTTAGAGAAAGGTCACCAGATCCTCGGCAGCGGCAATGTCGTGGTCGCGCGTCAATTCTATCAGCGTGCCGCAGCCCAAGGTCTGCCGGAGGCGGCGATGGCCATCGCGGCAACCTATGACGCGGACGAACTCGCGCAAATGAAAAACGTTATCGGCGTAACGCCCGATCCTGCCCTTGCCAAGCAATGGTATCAGAAAGCGAAGCGACTCGGCGCTTCTGAAGCGGAAACACGCCTCGGACGGCTTCTCTAGATCGTCCCGCACCAAGCTGCAGCCGGGCTCCCGCAGCTTTCGGCATTTCAGGAGCCACGCTGGAACCATAAGCCGAGATTTCCGGAAATTTCCCGCTCCGTACCCCTTTTGGGGCAGCTAAGCAATTGTGTGGAACGAATTTTTGGATGGGTGAGCCCAGTTGGATTCGAACCAACGACCTACTGATTAAAAGTCCTAATGAAACGTAAGAAAATCAAAAAGATACGTTCAAAAAATGCCCATTCCCTTCTCAAGATGTTCAAACACTTAGGAAAAAATAGCCAAATAATGGAAGGCGGCTTTCTGATAGTTCTCATCATATCTGTTTGCCACGATAAGAACGAAGATACGTGCAAAAATTTCTCTAAGAGTCCGTTTGAGAAATCGCTCAATGGCTGATCCTTCGCAGTAGGAGACTTCCCATGGCGACGTGGATCATGGCCTCGGAGACGTCGATGCGTTGTTCGTAGTCGCGCACGAGCCGACGCCATCGGGTCATCCAGGCAAAGGTGCGCTCGACGACCCAGCGCCGTGGCAGAACCTGGAAGGCTTTTTGCTTTTCCATCTTGCGAACGATTTCGACAACGAAGTCAAGAAAGACGGCCTTGTCCATAAGCTGGGTACGGTCATAGCCGCCATCGGCGAACAGATGCTTGAGCCATGGCCAGCGCTTGCGGATGGCGTCGAGGATCATCTGCGCCCCGGCGCTGTCGGAGAGATCGGCGGGTGTAAGGTTCACCATCAGGAGCCGCCCGTCCGTATCGACAGCGATGTGACGCTTGCGTCCCACGATCCGCTTGCCGCCGTCGAAGCCCCTTTGCTGCGCCGCTGGAGCCTTGACGGTCTGGCTGTCGAGCACGCCACCTTCGGGACTTGCGTCACGCCCCGCACGCTCGCGGTCAAGCATCAAGGTGACATCATGGATCGTCCGGAACAGCATCAGCCGGACAAACCGCCGGAACCACCAATAAACGGTCTGCCACGGCGGAAAATCCTTCGGCAGCATGCGCCAGCCGCCACCGGAGCGAGCCATGTAGCGAATGGCATTGAGGATCTCGCGCAAATCAACGCCTGGCTTACGTCCACGCCGCGGCGGCGCCGGCAACAACGGCGCGATCCGCGCCCATTCCGCATCCGTCAGATCCGTGGGATAACGCTTCGTGCGTCGCTCAATCTCGGCCATCCGGCCTCGCGTCTGTCGTGTCCACATACATAGCGTGAATCACAAACGCGCTGATTTGCAAACTGCATTCTCAAACGGACTCTCAGAGCTGCAACATGGACTGCGGCCATTACGATCACCTGTTTCGTAATGCGCAGGTCGCGGGTTCGAATCCCTCTTGCGGCGCCATTTCACATTTTCCCATCTGAAAATCCTCTAACACCTTGAAAGGTATAGCGATATCCGGGGTTCGAAACCCGTTTTCGCGGTGGTAGGGCAATCTGCTGGTGAAGGCCAGTTTCAGCACGGTTTTCTTGTGCTCCAGCTGGCCAAAATCCCATAGTTTCCAAGGGTTTGCGAGGAAGCGGAAGGCGAGTTCGAACATTTCGTCAAAGGGGGCGACCGGGCCGGAGCCAATCTCCAGTTTTTCGGCGGCGATGTGCTTTTCCTTTTCGAGTTTCGCGATGCGCTGTTCATAGGCGCTGATTGCCGTGGGGCTGGCGCTTCCGACAATCCGGTCAACAAGCTGCTCGATCTGGCGCTCGATCTTGATGATTTCTTGCTGCATGGATTTTTTCAGAAATTCCGCATGCGTAAGGCGCTGGTCCCACACTTTTCTGAACATGGCCTTTGTCAGGCTGTATAGATTTTCCGTGGGGCGCAGGGCATGCAGGAGGCTTGCAAACTCGCCTTCAAGCTTCTCGCGCGGAATGGATTTGCGGCGACTCTCGCAGCCCCTGTTGAAGCAAAAATAATAGGGATGTTTCTTGCCGGTCTTGCTGGTGGACCAGCAGGCGGTCAGGGGTTTTTCACAGTCACCGCAGAGGATGAAGCCGCGCAGCGGAAAATCGTCGGTGATGTCTTTGCGCGCTGGCGATTTGGCTCCGCTCTTCAGACGGCTTTGTATCTTTTCATAGGTTTGAAGGGTGATCAGTCCTTCGTGATGGCCCTGGCGCAGCGGGACATCCCAATTGGGCACTTCGATATATCCGGCATAGACCACGCGCGTGAGAATGTCATGGATGCGCTGATTGCGGATTTGGCTGCCGGGCAGGTCCTTAGGAAACTCCGGCTGGCTTTCGAGGAAACGCTTGACCTCGACCTGCGTGTCGAACCGGCCTGACGCAAAGCCTTCAAGCGCTTCCTGGACAATCGAAGCGAAAGGCTCATTGCGGACGAGCACTTTGCCTTGGCCGTCAAACTTCCGGTATTTGTATCCGATCGGCGGCTGGAAAACCCAATAGCCGTTAAAGCAGCGTGCCTGCATCCGGTTGAGCGTCTGCTCGGCATTCTTCCGGCTTTGATGCTGGGAAACGGATGCAAGAATATATTCGTGCAACTCACCGTCCGCATCATCCCGCAGTTCCACGGACGGGGATTCCAAAATGCCGCCTGCAAGGGCGATCGATGCCCTGAGCTCAAAATGCAATGGGACGCGCCGGGCGAAGCGGGAGAGATCGTCAATGATGACGACGTGAGGATTTTTGCGGTCGGCTTCGAGAAAGGCAAGCAGGGCTTTCAGGCCGGGCCGGTTGGCGCTTTTGCCGGTCAGGTCATCCTTGAAGACGTGACCGACCGTATAACCTTTATACTTCGCGTATTCACGGCAGCGGGTTTCCTGCGAGTTTAAGCCATCGCCGCGCTTGGTCTGCGCCTTGCTCGAAACCCGGCAATAGATGACGGCGTCTGTTAAATTATGCGTGGTCCCGCTGTCAAATCTCATCGATTTTCTCCTTCTTTTATTATTTCCTTTTCTTTTTCGGATGCGATTTTCATCGTAGCGAATTCTTCAGAAAAAGGTGAGCTTTTCGCATTTTTTAAAGAAGATTCCACAGTATTATCAATCTTTCTGGCCTGTATTGCTTGGCATTCCGGAGAGATGCCGAATCCAAGATCGACGAACTGGACAACAATAGAAAATATTGTCTGGATCAGCTCGCGTTTTTGCTCATCCGGTACGTCCATATCATCCAGAAACGTCTGGTAATATTCGTAATCAATTGTGAGCGTTAAAGGACGCCCGGCTTCCGCTGGCGTCCGGGCAGCCGTATGATCCCGCTTGAAAACATCTCCATTTTTGTTCATTCGCTCTGTCACGGTAACCTCCCAATCTATCCTCCTTCCCATCTGTTATGCCTGGTCACCACGACCGGATGGCAAGGAGAACATAATAGGAACATTTTCCCAAAATTGCAATAGAAAATCGGAAAATTTTCCTATATTTACAGAATAACGGAAGCATTCGTGCGCTTAAGTCGTGTCTGCGCAACGAATAAAACTGGCAATTGCCGTCTCTACCGGAAGTACATTGCTTCATCCTCCATCATGATATTGCCGTTCTTGCAGAAACTTGCATGCCCGCAAGCGCGGGGTGGCATTTATACTATTCGCAATTGCCGATGGGGATTTTTGAAAAAGGGTGTGTAGTACAGTAACAAGCCGGTCAAACGCTGGCTAGACATCGGCCAGCCGATCACCCAAGCTGAGAGTCCCTTTTTGCAGGGGCGTGAGCTTTTTAACTGCTTGATACGCTTTCGGGAAATTGACCGTGCCGCGCAGGAAAAAACCAAAGCCGAAATCCTGGATCATGCGCGGGTCCCGGTTAGGGCATGAGCAGCTTCTCGGCATCCTTCGCTGTTACAGCCAGATGGACAAACCGAAAGACGTGGCCCGCGAGGCAGGGGCAAGCGCCAATACCGTCTACAAGATAAACATGCTGATCAGGATGCGGCTGGCAGACGCCGGATATTACCGGTTTGATACGCCCATCATGGACTGGATCAGGGGCAGGGAGCGATTGCAACTGGCGTTTACCAAATCCCTGAATGGCTTTCTGACGCAGCGAAAATTCAGGCCCTACGGATTGGAAGAGCGGAGCGAGGAGAAAGGCTGGGAGCGCCATTACCACGCCCTGGAAATCATCCACGTATTCACATGGGCGATCACCGATCCGATGAATGTAAGCGGCGGTGCAAAAGTGGGCCAGTGGAGCGGCGGCAATTGTGCTGCTGCGTGGCGGAGTAATAACCGGCCACTGGTTAGGCTGATCCTTTCCGAGGAGGGAGGGATTGGCGGGGGATGTATGCGGTGGAGACTTATGCCGCGGTCAGACAGTTCGTTTTTGTTGAGGGTAAGAGCCGTCGCGAGGCATCACGTGTTTTCGGTCTGCACCGGGACACGATTTCAAAGATTTGCCGGTTCTCGGCGCCTCCGGGTTATGTGCGCAACAAACCGCCAGGCAAGCCGAAGCTCGGCCCTTTGATCCCGGTCATCGATGCAATTCTGGCTGCGGATGTGACGGCTCCGCCGAAGCAGCGACATACGGCGAAGCGGATTTTTGAGCGCTTGCAAGCGGAGCACGGGTTTGCCGGCGGCTACACGGTGGTGAAGGATTACGTGCGCAGCGCGAAGCTGCGCGCCAAGGAGACTTTTGTACCGCTGGCGCATCCGCCCGGCCATGCTCAAGTGGACTTCGGCGAGGCGATTGCGGTGATCGGTGGTGTGCGGCAGAAGATCCATGTGTTCTTCATGGACGTTCCGCACTCGGATGCATCGTTCATGAAGGCCTATCCGGCAGAGACGACGGAAGCATTCCTCGACGGCCATGTCAGCGCCTTTGCCTTTTTCGGCGGTGTGCCGTTGTCGATCCTCTACGACAACACCAAGCTGGCTGTGGCCAGGATCTGCGGCGATGGCAAACGCGAGCGGACGCGCGCCTTCAG
This sequence comes from uncultured Alphaproteobacteria bacterium, assembly GCA_963727575.1. Lineage (GTDB taxonomy): Bacteria > Pseudomonadota > Alphaproteobacteria > Rhizobiales > Rhodomicrobiaceae > JAHQVI01. Next base: position 6,451 of record CAVSIA010000040.1, on the reverse strand, counting down.
TGAACTGATCAGCCATTATCTCTTCCGGGACAGGTTCGGCCGCCCCGGCAAAGGGAATGACAAAGGCAAAGTCGAGAACCTCGTCAAGAACGGCCGCCGCCGCTTCCTGACACCAGTGCCGATCGCCGACAGTTTCGAAACTTTGAACGCCAAACTCGAAGCGGACTGCCTGGCCGAACTCGATCGCAAGGTGAGCGGTCATCGAGAGACGATCGGGGCGCGGCTGGAAGCCGATCTGGGCGTCTTCCGCCCGCTGCCATCGGGCGCCTTCGAGGCATGCGAGAAGCGAGCGGGGCGGGTCTCCTCGACGGCGCTGGTCCGCTATCGGGGAAGCGATTATTCGGCGCCGACCGTCTATGGCCATCGCGATGTCATCGTGAAGGGCTTCGTCGACCAGGTTATCATCACCTGCGATGGTCAGGAGATAGCCCGGCACAAGCGGTCTTACGAGCGCGGCAGCTTCGTTTGCGATCCGCTGCATTATCTGGCGCTGATCGAGCAGAAGCCGAATGCGCTGGATCAGGCACGACCACTCCAAGGTTGGATTTTGCCCGACCAGTTTGAGCATCTGCGCCACCTCATGGAGGCCAGGATGGGCAATCGTGGCAAGCGCGAGTTCATCCAGATCCTCCGGCTGATGGAGGTGTTCGAACAGGAACAGGTTGCCGCCGCCGTAACCCAGGCGATCCGGCTCGGGGCTGCCAGCTTTGACGCCGTCAAGCAACTGATCCTGTGCCGCATCGAGCGGCGGCCGCCCCGGCTCGATCTCAGCGCCTATCCCTATCTGCCCAAAGCCAATGTCGGAACAACGCGGGCGGCGGATTATGCCACGCTTCTACATGGAGAAGCGGCATGAACACGACCGTGGAAAAACCGCAGCTTCTTCTGAAGCATCATCTCAAGCAGCTCAAACTGCCGACCTTCCTTGCCGAGTATGAGAAGCAGGCTCACGAATGCGCCCAGGGTGGCGTCGATCATGTCCGGTATCTGCTGCGCCTGGCCGAGCTGGAGCTCATCGAACGCGAACGGAGAACGGTGGAGCGCCGCATCCGGGCGGCTAGGTTCCCGGCCGTGAAGAGCCTCGACAGCTTCGACTTCACCGCCATCCCTTCGCTCAACAAGATGCTCGTCACCGAACTGGCGCGCGGCGAATATATTATCCGTAGAGAGAACATTATCGCGCTGGGGAATAGCGGCACCGGCAAGACGCATGTCGCCCTGGCGCTCGGCCTCGCCGCCTGTCAGCGCGGCGTAAGCGTCAGCTTCATCACCGCGGCGGGCCTTGTTCATCAACTCATGGAGGCCCGTGAGGAGAAGCGGCTCCTGAGGCTGCAGGCCCAACTCGCGACCTGCAAGCTGTTGATCATCGACGAACTCGGCTATGTGCCGCTCTCCCCGACCGGCGCCGAGCTGCTGTTCGAGGTCTTCAGCCAGCGCTACGAGCGTGGCTCCATCATAGTGACTTCCAACCTACCGTTCGAGGAATGGACCTCTGTCTTTGGCTCCGAGCGGCTCACCGGCGCGCTGCTCGATCGCCTCACCCACCACGTCCATATCCTGGAGCTGAACGGCGACAGCTACCGGCTCAAGCAATCCAAGAGCCGGCGACGTAAGCCTGCGCCCGCCAGGGACGATGCTCCGCCAGCCGAGACCATAGATCCCGAAACCGGAGAGATCTCCTCCTGACGATCCAGCGGAGAAAGCGCCGAAAAGCAAAAAGCCCCCTTCGCGAAGGGGGCTTTTTGCTTCAAGCGTCAGCGCCATAACTGGCCTGATTTTACTCCGCCACGATGGCCGGAAATTGCTCCGCCGTTGACAGAGGATCACGGACTATTTCAGGCAATTTGCCGCACAAACCGTCTCGATGGAGAAGATAAAGAGTTCGGCTACATCGTCGATTACAAAGGCCTGCTGAAAAAGGTCGAAAAGGCGATTGCGGTTTATACTTCCGAGATCGACACAAGCGCGGGCGGCGCCGATCCCACTGTCGTGATGAAAGACCAACTCGATAAGGGGCGGGAACGCCTGGACGATGCACTCGAACTCCTTGCCCTGCTTTGCGAGCCGGTCGAACCACCCAAGGGTGAACTTGAGTATATCCGCTACTTTTGCGGTAACACAGAAATTGCAACCGATCTTGAGAAGCGCGAGCCCCAGCGGGCAGCCCTATACAAAGCAACTGCCAGCCTTGTGCGCGCTTACGCCGGAATTGCAGACGAAATGGAAGAAGCTGGATACGAAACCGACGACATCACGCGCATAAAATCGCGCTTAGAAGAAAGCATTGCGATCCGAGATACGGTGCGGCGAGCTGCAGGCGAAATGCTGGACCTCAAGGCTTACGAGGCCGACATGCGCCATCTGATTGACACTTATATCGAAGCGGATGAGCCTAGAAAAATTTCGCCTTTTGATGATATCAGCCTCATTGATCTGATTGTCAAATCAGGGATCGCGGATGCCATAGCGTCGCAACTTTCTGGACTAAAAGGCAATCAGCAAGCTATTGCAGAGACAATCGAAAACAACGTGCGAAGCAAGATCGTCAAGGAGCGGCTTAACGACCCTGATTTTTTTGATCGCATCTCTGCCTTGCTTGATGAGATCATTCGAACGCGCCGCGCCAAAGCCCTTGACTACGAGGCTTACCTCAAGCGCATTGCTGAACTTGTGAAGACAATAGCGGCGGGAAAAACTGAAGACACGCCAGCTCAATTGGACACGCCCGGTAAACGGGCTCTGTACAACAACGTAGGTAAGAATGAACACCTTGCCTTGCGCATCGATGCGGCGGTGAAGGCATCGCGTTCGGATGATTGGCGCGGCGTCGAAGCCAAAGAACGCGCAATAAAGGCGTCTCTATATCAGGAGCTTCAAGACAAGGATGAGGTTGAGAGGGTCTTCGTCATCATCAAAGCGCAGCGGGAGTACTGATTGGTTACAGAACTCGAAATTGGCGAATTCTCTGTCGATGTCGTGTTCAAAGACATCAAGAATGTGCATCTCAGTGTCTACCCGCCAACCGGCCGTGTGCGCGTCTCCGCCCCGAATGACATGAAGCTGGAGACGGTTCGTCTATTTGCAATCTCAAAGATTGGCTGGATCAAGAAGAACCAAAAAAAAATACGCGCGCAGGAACGCGAATCACCCCGCGAGTTTTTGGAGCGTGAAAGCCATTACCTCTGGGGACGACGATACCTTCTTCGCATAGAAGATTATTGTGACCGCTCGGAAGTGCTTTTGGGACACAAAACAATTGAGCTGAATGTCCCCCAAGGCGCAAGTTATGAAAAAAAACGTGATCTGCTTTTCTCATGGTACCGCGAAGAATTAAGAGCGGCCAGCCGACCTTTAATCGCTCATTTCGAGCGGCAGCTTGATGTTCAAGTTTCGCGCTTCTTTATCCAGCGCATGCGGACAAAATGGGGCAGCAGCAATCCAGGTAAACGGTCAATTCGCCTAAATCTCGATCTCGCACGTTTTGAGCCAGAATGTCTGCGGTATGTCATTTTGCATGAGATCGCGCATTTCATCGTGCCCAACCACAATGCTCATTTCATTATGCTTCTGGACAGGCACATGCCGGGGTGGAGAGAAATCAGGACAAAACTGAATTACGGGCCGCTTGCTGAGTTTTAAACATCCGATTTAAGATGTTTAGTTGCGACCGACATGGCCTGTGAGATGAAACGGGACGCCAAATCATCCGCCGTCCTAAACGGGACGCCGCCCGAGCATTCAGAAATAATCCTGCCAAGCTGCGAGTACCGGCCTCGATGAACTGCCCGCACAGACGAGATTGCCAAGTATTATAGAAAACATCGAACGCAGCGTCGGAAATTTTGAACAGGTTCTTGTTTTTCTTATTAATAAAAGAACCCAGTGCAATTAATCTGTAGAGTATTGCCGGATACTGGGGCTTAAATCTGTAGATATGTCAACGCCGGAGAGATTGTGCAGCGGCTGGCCGGAGCAAAAGTGCAGCACTTACGCAAGCAAAAAGGCCTCCGATATCGGAGGCCTTTTTGCTTGGGGCTCGCTATTTCTGGACGTCGGCATCCGTCGGCGGAGGGGTATTTTCGGGCGGCGGTTCCGGCCGGGTCCGGCGCGACCGCCGCTTGCTGTGAGCGAGCCGGTAACTGTCGCCGTTCATCTCCAGAATATGGACGTGATGCGTGAGCCGGTCGAGCAGCGCGCCGGTCAGCCTTTCAGAACCGAACACCGATGTCCACTCGTCGAACGGCAAGTTGCTGGTGACGATCGTCGCGCCGCGTTCGTAGCGCTGGCTGAAGACCTCGAACAGCAGTTCGGCGCCGGTTGGCGACAGCGGCACATAGCCGAGTTCGTCGATGATCAGCAGCTTGTAGCCGGCGAGTTGACGCTGAAGGCGCAGCAACCGCTTTTCGTCCCGCGCCTCGATCAGTTCGTGGACGAGGGCCGACGCCGTGACGAAGCCGACCGACAGGCCCTTCTGGCAGGCCGCCAGCCCGAGCCCGAGCGCGATGTGGCTCTTGCCCGTGCCGGAGTTGCCGACGGCGATGATGTTCTCACGCCGCTCCACATAATCCGAGCGCGCCAGTTCCAGCACCATCATCTTATTCAGCGATGGCAAGGCGAGGAAGTCGAAGCTGTCCAAGCTCTTGACCGCGGGGAACCTGGCGGCCTTGATCCGGCGCTCGACCATGCGCCGTTCCCGATCAATCATTTCCATCTCGGCCAGCCGCATCAGGTAACGCGGATGGTCGACGCCTTCAGCCGCGCACAGGCGCGCGGTCTTGTCGTATTCGCGCAGGAATGTCGGTAGCTTCAGCGCCTTCAGATGGTAGGCGAGCAGGATCTGTGGCGTATCGGTCATGCTGCCGCTCCGGCCAACAGATCCAAGTAGGAGCGCGCCGATGTCGTCGCCACCTTCGCTTTGGGCAGATACGGATAGACCGTCATGTCCAGGCGTGGCGGGCGCCGCTCGATCCGGCACAGCACCAGATGCTTCACGGCATCAAATCCAATCGCCCCGCGCGCGATGCTATCGCGGACGCCGGCGGCCACGTCGCCGACCGCGAACACTTCCATCAGCCGCAGAATCTGCACGAACTCGCGCTTGCCTGGCTTACCCATCCGGGCCTCAAGAAGCCGCCGCATAGTGGCAAATTCTTCAGGCAACGTCCAATTCGCCAGCGGCGCGGCTTGGTCGAGCGCGTTGGTTTTCTGCTCAAGGAGCGCCAGATAGTGCAGCGGATTGAACACGAATCCTCGCGCTCATAGGAGCGCGGATGGCGCGCAATCACCTCAGCACCGCAGGCGATGACGACCTCATGCACATAACCCCGGATCAATACCTTCCGGTGTCCATAGGCCGTCGGCACCGAATAATCGTTCCGCCGATAGCGCACCAGCGATAGCGAGCTGATGCTCCCTGGTGTCTTCTCGCAAGCGTCATAGGGCGCCGGTAGCGGCCTCTGAAAGGCGGCAAGGTCTTGATCGAGCCGCTCGCCGATCGTGCCGGCATGGCCGCGCAGCCGGTCGGCCAGACGCTTCCGGCAATTCTCCAGAAGATGCGCGTTCAACGCCTCGAAGTCGGCGAACACCGGCACCGGCACGAGGAAATTCCGCCTGGCATAACCGACAAGCCCCTCGACCTTCCCTTTGTCGTTGCCCTTGCCCGGACGACCAAACCTATCCGTGAACAGATAATGTGACTGCAACTCGCTGAACACCCGCGTCCGCTGCCGCTTGCCATCGCCGAGAATGCGGGCAACCGCGATCTTGGTGTTGTCGTAGAGGACCGACTGCGCCACGCCGTCAAAAAATGCAAACGCCCGCACATGCCCATCGCAGAACGCTTCTGTTGTCTCGGCCGGATAGCCCGCAACGAAAATCGCGTCGGAATGCGGCAGATCCATCGCGAAGAAGTGGATCTTGCGCTCGACGCCGCCGATCACGCCGATGGCTTCGCCAAAGTCAGCCTGAGCATGGCCAGGCGGATGGACGAGCGGCACGAACATCTCCTGTGTCCGTCGGCGCCAACCCGCCACATAGTCCTTCACAATCGTCAGCCGGCCCATGAAGCCGTGCTCGTCCCGAAGCCGCTCGAATATCCGCTTGCTCGTGTGACGCTGCTTCTTCGGCCGATCCTTGTCGCCCGCCAAGATCGCATCGATCACCCCGGTGAACGCGTCAAGCTTGGGCCGAAATGGCGCCTTCGTCCGCACGTATCCCGGAGGCACCGAGAACCTCACATCTTCGAGACTGTTCGGGCGTTGATGCCGAACCGATCTGCCGCGGCACGCTCGCTGATCCCCTCGATCAGCACCGCGTGCCGGACCCTCGATAAAGCTCCACTGTCTTCATCCCCCGCCCCCTGCCGAATCAGACAAGGGACCTTAACTGCCGCAGTTTTACTCCGGCGCAGCCAAACCAATCGGCCGCTTCAGTGAGGGATTATTGCTCCGGC
>CAVSIA010000039.1:0-91448 GCA_963727575.1 uncultured Alphaproteobacteria bacterium | reverse complement strand
GGCGCCGCCGCATTGGCGCTCGCGCTCTATAATCTGCCGCCGGGCCGCCGGAGGCCGTCAAGCCGTTCGCCTCCGAGCTGAAATCGCTCGCGGCGATTTCCCCGGTGCCGCTGGACCTCGGACCGCTGGAGCGGCGCGGCGATCAGGGCCTGCCCAGCCTGGAACAGCTCAAGGCGTCGTTCGACAGCGCCGCCAACGCCGCGATCGATGCCGAGAACCAGCCGTCGGACAATTGGTTTCCCGCGCAATTATGGGCGAGCACGAAATCCTTCATCCGTATTCGCCGCAAGGGCGAGGCCGAGGGCGACACGACGCGTGCGATCCTGGCGCGGGCCGAATATCAGCTGGATGCGGGCAATCTGAGCGCGACCCTGGCCGAGGCCGAGAAGCTCAAAGGCGCCGCCGCCGATGCGATGGCGTCCTGGCTCGCCGAGCTGAAGGCAAGGATTGCGGCGGAGACCGCTCTGGATCAGGTCGAGACCAAGCTGCTGACAGCGCTCGGCGGTGATGGGACCGCGAAAAGGGGTGGCTGATGTTTCGCGCGCTGATGTACCTCTTGCTGCTGGCGGCGCTGGCGGTCGCGTTCTCCTGGTTTGCCGGTAATCCGGGAGAGCTGACGCTTCGCTGGCCCGGCTACCAGATCCAGATTTCGCTGTTCCGCTTTACCGTCGCGATCCTGATCGTTACCGGCATCGTCTTCTTCCTGTTCGGCTTTCTCAGCCGGTTGATCGGTGGTCCGAGGCGGATGCGCCGGCATCTGAGAAAGCGCCGCCAGGTGCGCGGCTTCGTTGCTCTGCGGCGGGGCATCTTCGCCGTCGGCGCGGGCGACGAGGCAACGGCCGCCCGCTACGCGATCGAGGCCCGACGCGCTCTCAACAACGAGCCGCTCACGGCATTGCTTCAGGCCCAGTCAGCGCAGCTCAGCGGCGACCGGCGAACCGCGCAACGCGTGTTCGAGGCGATGTCCGAAAACCCGGAAACGCGCCTGCTCGGTCTGCGCGGCCTGTTCCTGGAGGCCAGCCGCGAAGGCCAGATGGAGGCCGCCAAGCAATATGCCGAACGGGCCATCGGCTCAATCCCGGTCTCGCCTGGCCGGTCCATGCTTTGTTCGACATGCAGTGCCGCGCGCGAGACTGGCAGGCCGCGCTGGAGACGCTGACCATCGCGCGCAACCACCGGCACGTGGACAAGAAAGCCTTCGAGCGCCGCCGGGCCGTTCTGCTGACGGCGCAGGCCCAGGATCTCGAGCAGACCGACGCCACCCGCGCGCTGGATTTGTCGCTCGAGGCGCACCGGTTGGCGCCCGATCTGGTGCCGGCGGCCACCATCGCCGGCCGTGTCCTTCGAGCCAGGGCAATGCGCACAAGGCAGCGCGCGTGCTGGCGCGGACCTGGCAATATATGCCGCATCCGGAGCTTGCACTCGGCTACGCCTACGCCCGCCCCGGCGACTCGCCCGAGATCGCCTCGGGCGGATTCGCTCGCTGATCGTCATGAATCCGGATCATCCCGAGGCGCGGATCGCGCTGGCGACCGCCGCCGTCGACGCGCGCGACTGGCAGGAGGCCCGCGAGGCGCTGGAGCCGCTGATCGGCAAGAACGCGACGACGCGGGTCTGCGCGTTGATGGCCCGGATCGAGGGCGCGGAGAAGCGCGACGCCGGGCGCGTGCGTGAATGGCTTGCCCGAGCTGTCCGAGCGCCCCGCGACGCCATCTGGATGGCTGACGGCGTGATCTCCAATGAATGGCAGCCCATTTCGCCGGTTACCGGCCAGCTCGACGCGTTCGAGTGGCGCGTGCCGCCCGACCAGTCGAAGCGCACGGAAGGCGATCCGCTGCTCGAAGAGGTCGCCGCGCTCACGCATGAACTCGAAAGCGTAACCCGCCAGATCGGTGAAGCAAAGATGGCCGCCGACACCGAGGACGCGGCGGATTTGGAGGAGCCTGGCCAACCGGAGGTCGAACGGACGCCGGGCCAGCCGATAACGATCACGATCAAGGCAGAGGAAACGCCGAGCACGGGGGACAGCGCCGTGCGTGGAGCATCCACCGATGCCGCGCCGCCGGTTTCCGCCGCGAGCGGCACCGTCGTTGCCTCGTCTGGGGCCTCCGAGACCGCAAGCCCGGTGGCGACCGGACCGTCGACCGCCGTCGCAGCCAAGCCGCCCGCCACTTCGGCTGCGGTCATGGCAGACACCGGCGGTGACCAGGTGGCGGACGAGGAGAGACCCGAGGCCAAGGTCGCAGACCCGCTGGCCGCGGTCGCAGCACCTCCGGCCGAAACCCAGGCTCAACGGCCGGGAAAAAAGGTGCAGCCGAAGATCTTCGTCCCGGAACGCCCACCGGACGACCCCGGCCCCGAGCCGGCGGATTTCGACGACGCCAGCACTCCCTTCACGCGGTTCCGCAGCCACTGAAGCGGCGTGGCCGGTCGGCGGCGGATGCCCATGTCCGGCTACGTCGGATTTCGGCTGTTTTGCAGAAGCCGTGACTTGGCACGGACCGCGCGTCGATGACGGTCGCGGCGGCTTCCGTGGCGGTCATCCACCACGGACAGCGCTGCCCCCTTGCAATCGGCGCGGCTTGCCGTTATCGCTATTCAAACATGATCCGAGAAGCGCCCGCCAAAAACGCAGCGCGACAAACCGGGCCGCAATAGCTCAGTCGGTAGAGCGGCGCATTCGTAATGCGTAGGTCGGGGGTTCGAGTCCCTCTTGCGGCACCATTTCCTGTTTCTCGACGTCTCAACAAGTCTTGCAATCTCTTGTAAATCATAGAGAAAGCTGGGCAATTTGCCCATAATTCGTTTCATCGTTTCTCATTGAAGCCATCGCATTTGTTGGTAGATCCTTTGGTACCCACATTAACGGGAGAGAGGAATACCAACATGCCACTCACGGACACCTACCTGCGCAAGGCGAAGGGCGCGGCTAAACCGTTTAAGAAAGCCGATGGCGGTGGCCTTTTCATTCTGATTCAGCCGGACGGGAAAAAGCTGTGGCGGTTGTCGTATCGCTTCGCTGGTAAGCAGAAAACGCTGGCTGTCAACGGCGGAGGAATTTCCGACCAGCGCGGCGGAGTAAAAGTCGGCCAGTTGTGCCGCTGATGCTTGAAGCAAAAAGCCCCCTTCGCGAAGGGGGCTTTTTGCTTTTCGGCGGCCTTTCTGGATCGTCAGGATTATACTTCGCCGGTTTCCGGATTGACCGTCTCGCCGGGCGGCGCTTCATCGTTGGCGAGATCCCGAGTTTTCCGTCGACGGCTCTTTGACTGTTTGAGCCGGTAACTGTCGCCGTTCAATTCCAGGATGTGGACGTGGTGGGTAAGCCGGTCGAGCACCCTCCACCTATTTGTCGCGGTGTGCCGCGAAGACGTTCAAAGCCCGCGCGCGGAGGCGGTTCGGCCAAAACGCCAAGTGCTAAAAATTGGAGAATTGCGGTTAAACCAATGTCCACGCGGCTCCCGTATAACCTAAAGAAATATTCAAACTCTTGTAGGTATGCGGGGTGTGGTGATGCGTCCAGCGCGCGTATTGGCCATTATATCGGCAATTTATCTTTCCGTTGTCGCCGTATACTACGTTGCTCAACGCGATTATCTGTTTAAAACGACTTCGATCCGCATATCCCCGCAGACGCTTGGCCTCGACGGCGTGGCCGAAATGGAGCTGCACACGCCCGACGGCGAAACCCTCGTCGCCTGGTACGCCCCGCCGGATCACGGTCAGCCGACCTTGTTCTATCTTCACGGCAATGCGGGCGCGCTGGTTCACCGCGCCGGACGCGTCCGGCTTTACCGCGCGCAAGGCTACGGGCTGTTCATGCTCGCCTATCGCGGCTTTTCAGGCAGCACCGGCCATCCGACGGAAACCAATGTCGTCTCCGATGCGCTGATGGCTTACGACCGTCTCGCCAGCTTTACACCGGCCGACAGTCCGATCATCATCTATGGGGAATTGCTGGGGACCGGCGTGGCCGTGCAGGTAGCGTCGCAACGACAGCCGCGGGGCGTCATTCTCGAATCGCCGTTCTCCTCGGCGGTCGATGTCGGCGCGCACCTCTACCCGTTCCTGCCGGTCTACTGGCTGCTCAAGGACCGGTTCGAGTTGATCAGCTATATCGGCAAGGTGAAGGCGCCGCTGCTCGTCATTCATGGCGAGAGCGATCATCTCGTCCCCCCTGCGCTCGGCCGCAAGCTGTTCGCCGCCGCGTCGCCGCCGAAACAGGCCTATTTCATTGCCGACGCCACGCATTACACGCTTTATCAGCATGGGGCTTTCGATAAGGTGCGGGATTTTCTCAACCGTTTCCGCCGGTGGCCGGATCTGCTGCCGGGGACGATCTCGATCCTGTGCCACGGCTGCACGAAATGAGAGGCGGGGCTCGGCCCACGCGGTTCTGATTAGCAGCGCGCCGCGAATCCGGCCCAGGCGTCGCTAAGCGGCGCTCCGGCCGACGCGGTCGAGACCCTCGCGGGCCGGCTGGAACGACGGATTGATCTGCAGAGCGCGCTGGTAAGCCTTCGAGGCTTCGGCTTTGGCGCCCATGGCCTCGGCCGCCTTGCCGCGCAACGCCCACGCTTCGTAATTGTTCGGACTGCCCTGAGCGGCTTTGTAGAAGTCGTCGAAGGCGTTCTCGTATTTCTGCAGCGCGAGCTCGCTGAGGCCCTTGGCGTGATAGACCTCCGGCGCGTCCGGCCGGAAGCTCAGCGTGCTGTCGAAGTCGTCGAGCGCCTGGGCGTGCTGGCCCAGCGCCTGACGGCTCAGACCGCGATTGAAATAGGCGACCGGGTCGGGCTCGATTTCGATGGCGTGGGTAAAGTCGGCAACGGCCATCGGATGATTGTTGACCATCCGGTAGATGTTGCCGCGGCCGGTAAAGGCGGCGCCATAGTTCGGATCGATGTTGATCGCTTTGTCATAATCCGCGATCGCTTCGTTGAGCTTCTTGACGCGGACAAAAACCAGCGCCCGATTGGCGTAGGCCTGTGGAAACTGGGGATTAATCGCGAGCGCAGCGTTAAAATCGCCAACCGCGCGCTCGTAATCGCCAGCCTGACCGTAGGCCGCGCCGCGCAGATTGAGCGCGTTCGCGTCATTCGGATTGGTTTTGATCACTTCCGAGAGCGAAGCGATGTTGTTCTTCTGCTCAGCCTGCACGACCTGCTGCTTGAGAGCGACCTCCCTGGCCACTTCACTCGTCGCACAGCCGGCAAGACTGCATACCGCCAAGGCGATGGCAAATTTCCCGCAGGTCTTGGGAATGTTCAACAAACCCATTCGAACAGACAATCCTGATTGTGTTCGCAGATCGCATTTGGGCAACGAAGCTTAGATCGCTCTCCGTTGCCGGCCTTGACATTTTAGGTGCTACACAAATGCGGCCTAATTTGGTTCTGCTGGAACTCCGCACTCGGCCTTAGGCCGATCGGATATAGCAGAAAGGGTCAGCGCCGGCCACGGCCGACGATCAGACCTTCGCGCTGCATGCGCTTACGGGCAAGCTTACGGGCGCGGCGAATTGCTTCGGCTTTCTCGCGTGCGCGCTTCTCGGACGGCTTTTCGTAATAATTGCGAAGCTTCATCTCCCGGAAGATGCCTTCCCGCTGCATCTTCTTTTTCAGGGCTTTCAACGCCTGGTCGACGTTGTTGTCACGAACATGTACTTGCACGCTATCTCCTATGATTTGGGTGAAACGACCTCTAAAAGGACGAAAATGCCGGACGCTTATGGCACCCGGCATTGTGTCACAAACAATATATAGCAAATTGCACCGTCAATGTCCATCCGAGCGATGCATTACAGACATGTTTGTGTGGCAGGAATGCCCGTTCCCGCGAGGCTTATGACAAACGAAGCGCCATGACGTTCGAACGATACGCTATTTATTGGGCGCCTGCTCAGAATTCGCCGCTGGCGGATTTCGGGCGGCGCTGGCTGGGCGGCGATCCGGCGACCGGCGAGCCCTCGGCAGAGCGCGAGGCGCATGGGCTCGCTGCGGATCTGGTGGAAAGCGCCACCGCCTCGCCCGGCCGCTACGGGATGCATGCCACCATCAAGGCGCCGATTCGTCTGGCGCGCGGCAGCGAGCGAGGCCGATCTCGCCGCCGCGCTGGCCGCATTTTGCGCCGGACGCCGCCGAGTCCTGACCGGCCCGCTCCGCCTGCACGCGTTTTCGCGCTATCTCGCACTGGTTCCGGCGAGCGATCGGGCGGACCTGGAATGGCTCGCGAGCGAATGCGTGACCCATCTGGACGGCTTCCGCGCGCCATTGACCGAAGCCGACCGCGAGCGCCGCCCCGGCGCGATGTCGCCTCTGCAGCGTCAGCAGATGGAGGAATTCGGCTATCCCTATATTTTCAGCTCGTTCTTTTTCCACATCACGCTTGCCGGCCCGCTCGATCCGGAGGCGTTGGGCCGCGTGGAAGCAGCGCTCTCACCGGCGCTCGCGCCATTCATGCAAGACCCGTTCGTCGTGGACGAGCTTTGCCTGTTCGGCGATCCGGGCGGCGGCGGGGCGTTCCGGATTATCGGGCGCTTTCCGCTTCGGACTTGAGCTTTGCGGCGCCGGCGATCAGCGCGATGAAGCGCGAGACGCCGTCGGCCAGCGCACCTGAATTGTCCAGCCGCGTCAGCCATTCGGCCTCGTTGGCACCGAAAATGTCGGCGCGACCCAGCCGTTCGTCGATGTTGCCCGCCGACTCGCGGCCGCGCGCGACGAGGCGCTCGCGCCGGACTTCCGGCGACGCGCCGATATAGATCACCTGCGTGTTCGGCCATTTCCGCCGGGCCTCGGCCACGATCTGCCGCGAGACATTCGCCACGACGGTCCGCCCCTCCCGCAGATCGCCGACGATGTCCGTGGTTATCCCGTATTGCAGGCCATGGGCGCGCCAGGACAGAAAGAAACCGCCGGCATCGAGCGTGTCGGCGAACTCGGCTTCGGAGACGACGATATGCCGTTCGCCGGTCTGATCGGCGCGGGTGATGACGCGGCGGCGGAACTGGATGTCGGGATCGTCCTGGAAATGCGCCTTGGCGATGTCGAGAAGCGTGTCCTTGCCTGCGCCGGAGGGGCCGACGACGAGGATCAGCGTGCCGCCCCTTGAGACGGGCGCGTCCGCCGCCGGTAAAGACCCGCCCGGCGTCCCCTCGCCTGCGGGCCGCTGAGGCTCAGGCAATCTTTCTTCCTCCCCGCCAGACATCGCGAATGATCGGTGCCTTCCTGGTTTTGTGGTACCGGACCAGATCTCCGCGAAGGCCTATGGCGATTTCGCCCCGGTCGTCAAGCTTGACCGAGCGCGCCGGATTGCGCGTCACCGTCGCGACCGCCTGCGGCAGGCTGATGGTCTCCGTCGCCTCCTCCAGCAGCAGCGCGCCGTGGAGTAGCGAGCCGGGGACGTAGTCGCTGGACAGGATGTCGAGCACACCGCGCTGCCCGAGTTCGCGTGCGGCGACATTGCCGGAATGCGACATGCCGCGGACGATGTTCGGCGCACCCATCAGCACGCTGAGGCCGGCGGCGTGGGACGCGGTTGCCGCCTCCACGGTCGTGGGAAACTCCGCGATGCTCATGCCGTCGCGGACCGCCTCCTCGACATGGGCGGCCGTAGCGTCGTCATGGCTGGCAAGCGTCAGGCCGTATTCCCGGGCGAACCCGACTACCGCCGCGCGGTTGCGCTCGCTATATTTGCGCTGATCCTCCTGGCGCTGCGAGATGAACGCCTGAAGCTCTTCCTCGCTCATGCCGAACTTGCCGGAATAATAGTCCTTATAACGCTGCAGCTCGGTGAACTGGCGCTGGCCGGGCGTATGGTCCATGACCGACAACAACCGCAGCCGCTTGTGGCTCATCAGCGGCCCGAGCAGATCGATCATGCCGCTATAGCTGACCTCGCAGCGCCAGTGAAAGAAGTGGTCGGCCTTCAGCGCACCCTCGGCCATGTGCTCCTCGACAGCGTCGCTCATCTCGGTGAGCAGCTGGACGCGGGCGCTTCGGCTGTGCACCTCGCCGACGCCGAGCGCGTTGAATACCGTGGTGATGCCGGCAGCGGCGATCTCGCGGTCGTGGCCGAGCACGGCCGCATCGCACGGCCAGAAGGTCGCCGGGCGGGGCATGACATGGCGCTCGAGATTGTCGGTATGCAGCTCGATCAGGCCGGGTATGAGGAAATCGCCCTCGCAGTCGATTGCGGAGGGAAGCTGCGAACGGCCCTCGGAGACGCCCGTAATCTCGTCCCCCCGGGTTGCGACGGTGCCCTCGATGACGCGGTCGGCAAGAACCACGCGGGCATTCGTCAGGATCGTCTCCGTCATTCGACCTCGTCTTCCTCATAGCCCAGCAGCGACAATGCGCGGGCCTTCATGCCGTTCATGGCCGCATAGTGCACAAGCGCTTCCTCGCGTCCATGCGTCACCCAGATCTCGCTCGCGCCGGTCTCCCGCATCGTCGCCGTCAGCTCGTCCCAGTCGGCGTGATCGGAGATCACCATCGGCAATTCGACCAGCCGCTGCTTGGCGCGCGCCCGGATCTGCATCCATCCGGAGGCGGCGCAGGGCACCGGATCGGGGAGGCGCCGCGACCAGCGGTCGTTGAGCGCGCTGGGCGGTGCGAGCACGATTTCGCCATGCAGATCGGCCTTCGCCATACCCGCAACCGGCCTTATGTCACCGAGCCTAACGCCCAGCGCCTCATAAAGCTCACAGAGCCTGATCAACGCACCATGCAGGTAGATCGGCCTATCATAGCCTGTCTTGCGCAATTCCGCGATCAGCCTCTGACATTTTCCAAGCGCATAAACACCGATGAGGTGGCAGCGCTCGGGGAAGATCTCGCGCGACTTGAGAAGTTTTTGGATTTCGCTTGTGACAGGCGGATGACGGAAGACGGGCAGCGCGAACGTCGCCTCGGTGATGAAGACGTCGCATTCGACCAGCTCGAACGGCGCGCAGGTCGGATCGGGGCGGCGTTTGTAGTCGCCGGAGACCACGGCGCAGGCGCCGCGATGCTCGATGAGGATCTGGGCGCTGCCGAGGACGTGGCCCGCGGGGAAGAAGGTGACGCGGGCCTCGCCGCAGTCGATGACCTCGCCATAGGCGGCCGGCTGGCGGGTGGCGGTGAAGTACTCGCCATAGCGCGCCGCCATGATGGCCAGCGTCTCGTCCGTGGCGAGCACGGCGGAATGACCCGCGCGGGCGTGATCGGCATGGCCATGGGTGACGAGGGCGCGCTCCACGGCGCGGGTCGGGTCGATATAGGCGCGCGCCGGGGCGCAATACAGGCCCTCGGGGCGGACTTCGAGCCAGGTGCGGGGATGGGGCGTTGTCACCGGCGTAAGATAAGCAGGCTGGCGCAATTCGCCAACCATTGCCGCCCCTGGATGCAAAAGCACCTGTGCGGTAAAATCCACGGTTGCCGTTGCACGAAAGAACACCGTGGCCACCCCGCCTCATGTGACGGCAAATGGGCAGAACTTTGCCGATAATCGATCATGCGGGATTCGACCTAGGTATTCTCGCGTAATATACGTGTGTCTGAAGTTTATCGTGCGGAGCAGGCAGACGTCCGCACATTCGGGGCAAATCAACTTCGGGGCACATTATGTATATTTCGCGCATCAGCCGGCCTGCGCTGGTCCTGTTGCCGTTGACTGCACTCCTGCTCACGGGATGCGCAAAGTCGGCAAGCGAGGTTCAGCCCGCTTATACATCTCCCATTCCGTACCAGAAATATTCCTGCTCGCAGCTCGGCGCCGAAGCGCAGCGGGTTTCGCATCGCGCGGCCGAGCTTTCGGGAGTGCAGGACCAGAAGGCCGAGGGCGACGCGGTAGCCACCGGCGTTGCGATCGTGATCTTCTGGCCGGCGGCGTTTCTGGTGAATGGCGATGACCATACGACGGCTGAGCTGGCTCGCATGAAGGGCGAAATCGAGACGATCGAAAAGGTGGCGATCGAAAAGAATTGCCATTTGGACATTCGCACGCAGCAAAAAGAGGGCTCCTGACCCTGCTTCAAGGGGCGTCGCGCGCGGTGTCGAGATGGGGGATAGACCGATAACGGGACGCCGGCTTTGGCTTGGCATCTCGCTGATATTCGGACTTGCAGGCTGTGCGAGCAACCTTCAAGAAAACCGGATCGCCGCCCCGGTCAAAGTCGATCGAAAGGTGGTCTCCGTCGACACAGCGTCGGCTGCCCCGGACACAGCGACGCTCCCCAAATCATCGGTCTTTGCCCAGCTTCCAACGCCGAAATCCGATGAATCCGTGCCCGTCACCGCCTATCAGCGCGGCTCGCTTTGGGCCATTACGGCCTACGAAGCGGCCGCCACTTCGGAAAGCTGTGCCGCATTCCTGCGCGAGTGGGCGGGAAAGCTGGCGGCGGGCACGCAAAGGCGCGGCTTCTGCGTGGCGAGAAACCCACAGGTCCGCGCCTACTTCCGCATCGCTGGCGTTATTGCCGTAAATCTGTAGGCGAAGCTGGGCCTGCCTGCCGGATCGCGCGCCCAGGTGGCGCTTTCAGCCGAGCGGTCTTATATTCGGCCGACCCAATCAGAGCCGTGTTCTCGCGACCGGGCCGAACGAACCTGACGACGTAATGCTCTCAGAGCCGCAAACGCTCCCGGCTGTCCCCGACTACGTTACCCGTTGGTTCACCGCCAAAGGGTGGCAGCTCCGCCCCTATCAGCAGCAGATGATCGAGGCATTTGCTGCGAGGCGTTCGACACTGCTCGTCGCACCGACCGGCGGCGGCAAGACCCTCTCCGGCTTCCTCCCCTCCCTGATCGACATCCACGAAACCGGCGCCACCGGGCTGCACACGCTCTACATCTCCCCGCTCAAAGCGCTCACCAACGACATCGAGCGCAATCTGCACGCGCCGATCCAGGGCATGGGCCTCGACGTCACCGTCGAGAGCCGCACCGGCGATACGCCATCCGCCAAGCGCCGCCGCCAGCGCGAGCGGCCGCCGCATATCCTGCTGACGACGCCGGAATCGCTGATGCTGATGCTGTCCTATGCCGACGCGCGTAGCCTGTTCGCCAATGTGCGCTCGGTGGTGGTCGACGAGGTGCACAGCTTCGCCCACACCAAGCGCGGCGACTTCACAGCCCTTGCCCTTGCCCGCCTCGCGACCTTCGCGCCCGACCATCTGCGCTTCGGCCTGTCGGCGACGGCGGCGCGCCCCGAATTGCTCGCCGAGTGGCTGCTGGCCGCCGGCCGTCCCGCCGCAATCCTCAAGGCGGGCCTCAATGTGAAGCCGAACATCCGCATCATGAAGGTGAAGAACCGGATGCCCTATGGCGGCTTCATGGCGCAATACGCCGTGCCCGACATCTACGAGGCGATCAAAGGCGCGCGGACCTGCATCGTGTTCGTCAATACCCGCGCCCAGGCGGAAATGCTGATGCAGATGCTGTGGGAGGTGAACGAGGACTCGCTGCCGATCACCGTCTATCACGGCAGCCTGCAGCGCGAGCAGCGGCGCAAGACCGAAGCGATGATGGCGGCGGGCAAGCTGCGCGCCGTGGTCGCGACCGCCGCGCTGGAGCTGGGCATCGACTGGGGCGACGTCGACCTCGTCATCCAGGTCGGCGCGCCCAAGGGCGTCAGCCGCCTCCTGCAGCGCATCGGCCGCTCCAATCACCGGATGGACGAGCCGAGCCAGGCGCTTCTCGTGCCGGCGAACCGCTTCGAGGCGCTGGAATGCTATGCCGCGCTCGATGCGATCGCGAAAGACCGGCTCGATGGCGACGAGCCGTTCTCCGGCTCGCAGGACGTCATCATCCAGTACATCGTCAACTGCGCCTGCGGCGGGGCGATCGATCCCGGCGACATCTACGCCGAAGTGACCCGCACCTTGCCGTATCGCGCCCTGCCCCGCGACCAGTTCGACAAGCTGTTCCGCTTCGCCGTCGACGGCGGCAACGTGCTGGCCAATTACGACCGCTACCGGCGTCTGATCCCCGCGAAGGACGGCGGCTTCACCGTCGCCTCCAACGCCGTGCGCCGCCGTCATCGCATGAATATCGGCGTGATCGTCGAGGCGGCGCGACTGAAGGTGATGAAGCTGAACAAGACCGGCAAGACCGGGCGCATCCTCGGCGAGGTAGAGGAGTCCTTCGCGCAAGGGCTGACCGCTGGCGACACCTTCATGTTCGCCGGGGAGCTGCTGGCCTTTGTCCGCATCCGCGATCTGATCGTCGAGGCGCGGCCGGTGACAGGCGGACAGCCGAAGATCCCCGCTTATGCCGGCGGCCAGATGCCGCTGTCGACCTTCCTCGCCGACGGCGTGCGCCACGTCTTGAGCACGCCCTCCGCCTGGCGCAAGCTACCGGCCGAAGTGCGCGAATGGCTCAAGCTGCAGCAGGAGTTTTCGCTGATCCCGCCGGAAGACGCGCTGCTCATCGAGCATTTCCCCAAGCGGCGCCTCTATTACACCGTGTTCTACACATTCGAAGGCCGCCGCGCGAACCAGACACTCGGTCTGCTCGTCACGCGGCGCATGGAGCGGCAGGGCCTCAAACCTGTGAGCTTCACGCTCACCGATTATGGCCTCTCCATCGCGCATCTGGAGGAAGTTGGGGAAGACGCGGCCAAGGCCCTCCTATCGCCGGACATTCTGGGCGATGATCTGGAGGAATGGATCATGGACGCCGCCATGCTGCGCCGCTCGTTCCGCCATGTGGCGACCGTTGCCGGCCTCGCCGAGCAGCAGCATGTCGGGGCGCGCGCGACGATGAGGCAGCTTACGGTCAGCACCAATCTGATCTATGACGTGCTGCGCCGCCACGAGCCGGACCATGTGTTGCTGACCGTTGCCCGGCGCGACGCCGAGCGGGAGCTTTTGGATTTGAAACGCCTGTCGGACATGCTGTTGCGGTTTTCGGATAATCTCCTGTTCCATGCGCTGGACCGCGCTTCGCCGTTCGCGATCCCGGTGATTACCGATGTTCGCACCGAGCAGGTCCACGGCGCGGGCGTCGAAGCGTTGCTGGCGCAGGCGCAGATGGCGCTGGAAGCGGAGGAGCTGATCGAGGATGTCCGTGCAGCCCTCGCTTAGACCGTCGCCCTGCCAGACGCAGATCGAGGCCGAGTTCACGGGCGAACCGCTGGTGCTCGACGCCTGCGGGGCGCTGTATTTCCCCGAGCGCGACATGCTGGTCGTCTCCGACCTGCATCTGGAAAAGGGCTCGTTCTTCGCCGCGCGCGGCAACCCCATCCCCTGCTACGACACCCGCGACACGCTGCTGCGGCTGGCCGCCGCGATCCGCTGCTATCGGCCGAGGACGCTGATCTGCCTCGGCGACAGCTTTCACGACGTGAAGGCCGGCGAGCGGATGAAGGCTGCGGACGCGGTGATGCTCGGGCGGCTGATGGCCTCGGTCGCCGACTGGGTGTGGATCGCCGGCAATCACGACCCGGAAACGCCGGCCGCGTTCGGCGGAAAGGTCGAGCGCCGCGCCGCGGTGGGCGCGATCACGCTCTGCCACCGTCCGGAGGACGGCGCCGCGCCGGTCGTCGCTGGCCATTATCACCCCAAGCGCGTCGTGCGCCCGTCCGGCCGGCACATCGCCGCGCGGTGTTTCGTGCTCGGCGCAGAGCTGTTGCTGATGCCGGCGTTCGGCGCCTATGCCGGCGGTCTGAACACCGAGGATGGCGCCATCGCCGCGCTGTTCGAAGCCCAGGCCCGCCGCCACGTGCTGCTGTATGGCGACAAGCTCTGGGCGTTCGACTGACGGCCTACAGGAAGATAAAATCGTCCGAGTGCAGATCGGTCATGTTTACACCGGTCAGCGTAATGGAATTGTCTGCGTCGATCTGGATGACCGCGTCGCCCTTGACCTCAACGCTGTCGGCGAGCACCTTGGCGAGTTTGATATATCCGAGGCTGGCGAGCTCAAGCACATCTTCGCTACCCGCACCGGCCTTAAAGTCTATAATAGGATCGTGTCGGGGCCGAAGGCGGCGGCGGCGTTAACGGAATTAAAAATGAACGTGTCTTGGTTGGCACCGCCGGTGAGAACATTGTCTCCGCCCCCGTAGATCGTGTCGCCGCCCTCGTTGCCGAAGACGGTGTCGTTGCCGCCCAATGCCCGAAATCTCCGCTTGAGCTGTCCTGGATATCATCATCAAGGCTAGTACCGAGAATTCCGGGGATGGCTGATATGTGCATCGGGTTCTCCATCGGGTGGATTGCTGCTTTGGGTTAGTCACGCCGCGCGGGGATACGATTTGCAAAAAAAGAGAGCGACCAGTTGGCCGCCCAGGTGGGAGGAAGAGACGCTCTCACAGGTCAGGACGACAATGGCATGCGGCGGTCTGAACGGATCGGATCGCAGCGCACGGTGAACCAGCGCCTTGCCCAGACGCAGGGCATCGCCCGATGCGGCGCGCCTCCGGCCATCACCAATTTCGCCAGATGAAAGCTGTTGATCGGCAGCAGGATCATATGCAGCACCATCACCGGATAGACCGCGCCAAGAAACCCGAAGCCGATGAAGGCGATGTTGCTCATCAAAGCGAAGATCCGAAGACGGACCGGGTCGCTGAAGCAGAAGGTTGCCAGCACGAGCGCGCTAGCGGCGTAGCCCACGGCTTCAATCAGCATATTGATTGCAGGCGGTGTCATTCTCGGTCCCCGCAAAATCCTGGGCGGCGCAACGTCTTCGAATGGATAACTTCCGAATGCTCGATTTCAATTGCACCATCACGATTGCATTAAACCCTGGCAATCCGCTGTTACCCGGGTCACAGCGCTAATCAAGGTGAGCCGCTAAATCTTAGTCACCGGGATACGGCATTTGGTTCGCTCCCTTGCGGAAAAAAACATTTCAGAGCCCGTCAGACTGCCCGCCAGTGACCCCTTCGGCGGCAATCTATTGGAAAGATCTTGTTAGAAGCGTTCTAAGCTTCTGCAATTACATCGATGTTCTGCGGCAAGTCGTCCCGGCGCGACATTAACATTCTTGACAAATTCACTCGGGAATTGTTTCTGTCGGGTCTGATGAATTCCGCTGCGGCCAAACCGGCGAAGGCGATCGCATCCGAACCGCGACAGCCGCCATTGGAGACCATTGATGAAATTTCCTCCCACGCATTGCATCCTCGGCTCGATCCTCCTGGTCGCGGCTTCCGGCCCGTCCTTCGCCGGCAGCAACAGCGTCAACGTCTACTCGCTTCGTCAGACCTATCTGATCCAGCCGCTGCTCGACGCCTTTACCGAGAAGACGCGGATCGAGACCAACGTCATCTTCGCCGACAAGGGCCTGATCGAGCGCATCGACGCGGAAGGCGAGAACACCTTCGCCGACGTGCTGCTCACCGCCGATATCGGCCTGCTCGCCAGCGCGGTCGAGCAGGGCATTACGCAGCCGATCGCGTCCGAAACGGTGAAGGCGAACATTCCGCCCAGCTACCGCGATCCGGACGGCAATTGGGTGGGCCTGACCTCCCGCGCCCGCGTCGTCTACGCCTCCAGGGACCGCGTCAAGCAGGACAGCATCACCTACGAGGAGCTTGCCGATCCGAAATGGAAGGGCAAGATCTGCAGCCGCTCCGGCCAGCACCCCTACAATATCGCGCTGTTCGCTTCGATCATCGCCCATAAGGGTGAGGACGCCGCGAAAACCTGGCTGAAGGGCGTGAAGGAAAATCTCGCCGCCAAGCCGTCCGGCAACGACCGCGCCCAGGCCAAGGCGATCTATTCCGGCCAGTGCGATCTGGCGCTCGCCAACACCTATTACATGGCGCTGATGGCGACCGACGAGAAAGAGCCCGAGCAGAAGGAATGGGCCAAGTCGATCAAGGTGCTGTTTCCCAATGCCGGCGACCGCGGCACGCATATCAATATCTCCGGTGTCGTCCTCACCAAGCACGCGCCGAACAAGGAAAACGCCATTCGGCTCATCGAGTATCTGACCTCCGACGAGGCGCAGAAGCTCTACGCCCATATCAACAACGAATATCCGCTGAAGAAGGGCGTGCCCGCCTCGGAGATCGTGCAATCCTGGGGCGAGCTGAAGCCGGACGACCTGCCGCTGGGTGAGATCGCGAAATACCGCAAGCGGGCGTCGGAGATCGTCGACGAGGTCGGCTTCGACCAGGGTCCGAGTTCCTGACAGGGCGAAACTATGCGGCCGGGCGATGCGCTCGGCCCGCTGGACGCAAGCGTTAAGGGTTGCCGCAATGAATACAGAAGGATCTCAGACCTACGTCGCACAGGCGCTCAAG
Source organism: uncultured Alphaproteobacteria bacterium (assembly GCA_963727575.1). Taxonomy (GTDB): domain Bacteria; phylum Pseudomonadota; class Alphaproteobacteria; order Rhizobiales; family Rhodomicrobiaceae; genus JAHQVI01. The sequence goes on along the minus strand of CAVSIA010000039.1, from coordinate 75,224 downwards.
ATGTCGGGCGTCGATTCGCGTTTCCTGCCACCGGGCGAGCAACTGGTCGGCGTCGGCTTCCGCTACTGGCTTCACGGCTACCACAGCGGCAAGACGGCGTGCTGGCAGCGATGCTGCGACCATTTCTCGAGCGAGCTGGGCTGCAGCGCCTGCGCCGCGATCGCCGGCCTTGCCGACTGGGTCAACGCGATCCGGAGCACCGGGCTGAGGCGGATCGAGCTGCTTCCGGAGAATTGCAGGTCGTTCTGCCGGGACGAGTGCCTCGCCGTAACGCTCGTCGCGGCGAGCGAACACCACGATTGCCCCGCCCTACAGGTCTGCGCCTACACGCTGCTGGGCGGCCAGAATATCGAGCCGGCGCTGACCGCAGCGCGCCGCTTCGCCGACACGCTCAGAGGCTGCGGCGTGAGCTTCGTGGGCGGAGAGCCCGGCCGGAGCGCCGACCGCGCCGTGCATTAGCGCTGATCGCGCGCGCTTTTCCGCATGCATGATCCATCGAGCCGCGATCAGACGGCGGCTTGCGGCGTCGCTCGATGGGCATCCGACCACTGCTCTTCTTGTTCCTTTCCCGCGCGCGTTATGTCGCGGTGCTGGTGGCGATGGTCCTTGCCGGCCCGCTGATCCGCTATCTTTATTCAGTGGCCGTGACCTCTGCATTTCACATCGACGGGTGGAATGCCTATTTCGCGGTCTATGCCGCGTCATTCGTCCATTTCGACGCGTTTTTCCTCGGCTGTCTGATCGCCTATTTCGAGCGCGACATCCGTCAGCGGCAGTGGCCCCCTACGTTGCGCTGGCCGTCGCCTCGGTCGTTGCCGTCGTCTATTTTCTGGCTTATGTGCTGGTGAACCAGACCCATCCGGCAGAGGGCGAGGGCCTATTCAGCCGCATCCTCTCCGGAGCGCTTTACGGTGAATTGCGCGAGGTGTTCGTCTATGTGGTCGTGAACCTGCTTTCAACGACGGCGATCCTGTTCGCCATTTTTCGTGTCCCGATCATTCGCCCGCTTGCGTGGGCTCCGGTCGCACTCGTTGGACGGATCTCCTACGGCGGCTATCTTTATCACGCGTTTGTGGTGTGGGGGCTCGGGGTCATGTTTACCGGCCATGAGATTTGCGATCTGGCGCTCACGGACCGCATTTTCTGGTTCCTGATCGCCTGGCCAATCACGGTCTCCCTTGCGTATTGCTCCTATCGGTATTTCGAGAAGCCGATCATAGACTGGGCGCGCCATCGGGATATCGGACGCGCGCCCTCTCCGCAGGTTGCGCAGCAAGCGTAGAGCGTGATCAGGAAAAGTGGAATCCGGTTTTCCGTTCGATCACGCGTTCAACGACCGAATCCGGAGCGGGCCGCAAGTGGACACTGTTCCCGACTGAGATGATCCCGCTCTGGCAGCCGAAGCGCGACGCCCTTACCGACCGAGGCAGCCAAAAAAAAAGCCGTTCTGATTGTCTCAGAACGGCTGAAGTTTCTTGCAGGGTCACAAAGGGGGGCGAGAGGGCGGACCAATGGGGGCATTGGGGGGGCGATAGGTCCGCGCCTCTCTAGAAAATCATCAAATCCAATATCGTCTCATCGTCGACGGACGAGGCTTGCCTCGTCCGTCTAAGGGGTTTTCAGTCAGGGCAACTCTCGCATCGGCACCAAAAGCAAGTCTGAACGCGAAACTGACTGCAATTGGCTAACTCGGTACTATGCCGTGCTTCAGTTATTCCCTGGCCCAATGTTTCCAGTTACTCGACGCAACAAACGCAACGCTTACTCATACGCACACGCAAATCAAATAACGAAATAATCTAATGGTATCGCCTGCTATTATTTGGCAGCTTTACCTGATTCTTCAAGACTTCCTCTTCGATATTAACAGTCTCGCCACGTAACTTTTTTGCGAGCATTTCCAAGAGCGAGGCATGCATCTGCTTATCTGGCTCATGGTTCGGGGATTCAATGCCAGGAACCTAAGGATGTCTTGATATTCCGCCATTCGCACCCGCCGTCACTTGTTGTCGCTATGTTGCTTTTATGTCCCGGCCTTGTGTCAAAACTATGACCTAGGGAATGAATGCACTTGACACTGGCCCGAACACCACGGTTTTCCGCTACTTATCCACAATATCCAGAGGCGTCGACCGCGATCGTGCCGGGCTCGCGATGCCGGTTTCCTGTGTAACAAGCCGGACCGCCACGCGGTTCCATGGGTCGAATCGCCTAAGCTCCGCCCATCAGTTTCTCACGAGGGTAGGCTATGGCGGATTTTGCGACACATCTGGGCTGGGGCGCGGTTGGCGCGGGGCTGGCGGCCTCGGCGACTTACGCGGCGGACATCATACCGGCGGGCGATCTGTTGACGCTGACCATGGCCGGCGTCATCGGCAGCGTGCTTCCCGACATCGATCTGGAAAAAGCCGTTCCCTCGCGCCTGCTGTTCACCGGGCTCGGCTTCCTGCTCTCCTTCATCGTGCTGTTCAACCTCAAGGTCAGCTATTCGATCACCGAGCTCTGGATCATCTGGCTGGCGCGTATTCGCCGGCATCCGGTACGGCGCCTATCATGTGTTTCATCGAACCGCGATCCATCGCGGCATCTTCCATTCGCTGCTGGCGGCGGTGTTCTTCATGGTCGCAACCGCGGTGCTGTCGGCCTACGCACTGGGGCAGGGCCCGATCACCGCCTGGATGGCCGGCCTGTTCGTGTTCATCGGCTTTCTGATCCACCTGATCCTCGACGAAATCTATGCGGTGGATTTCAGCGGCGCCCGGCTCAAGCGCTCCTTCGGCAGCGCATTGAAGCTGTTCGATCTCCAGATCGGCCAGTGCCTCGGCCGCTGATGGCGGGAGCGCTTATCGCGGTGCTGCTGATCGCACCGCCCTCCGCCGACTTCATCAAGATCATGGAACCGGCGCAGGTCACGCAGTTCTTTCGCGAGCGCATGTTTCCGCAACATGGCTGGTTCCAGTCGCGGATGGCGAGCACGGCCAGCATTCCGAGCGGACAACACGCCGCCGCCGCGGAACCGAAGCCGGGAAGCCGGGCCGAATAATGCGAGAACCCTGCCTGTCAGACGACAAAAAAGAGCCGCGGGTCATCCGCGGCTCTTTGGTTTGAAGGGCTTTATCTTTGTGGCCTGGTCTCAGACCATGCCGAGGACCATTGCGGCCAGGAAGCCGAATGCCAGGATTGTCGCAATCGTTTTCCAATTCGCAGTCAGTCCCATAATTTGCCTCCCAAATAATGGCTGATGGGGTGCCGTATATGTTAGTGCCTGAACCACACGCTTTTAAGAGGTCGCGGGAAAAGAAGTTTCCGCCTGCTTCCAAGACGGTGGCCGAGGCCGGCCTCACCCGAACGCGGTATGCTAAGGTGTTGTGCCCAATGTCTGCAAGAAAATATTATAGTGCACCGCAACATCACGTATCGGATTGACTTGCTTGGGCTATATTCTAGTCAACAGGCTGAGAGACTGTAGTATCTTTAATACGGAAATAATGCTGCTCCATTTCCGGCGCTCAGTAGCACGCTTCCCGGCCCGAAGCGCTTGATCGTAGCAACGGATTGCTGCCAAGGTGGGCGCCAGCCGTAGCATAAGGATCTCGCCCGATGACCGCCTTCGACGCTCTCCTGATCTCCAAATCCGACGCCGGACAGACCGCGGAATGGACCAGTCTGACCGAAGACCAGCTCATGGAGGGAGACGTCACGCTTCGGGTCACCCATTCAACGATGAATTACAAAGACGGTCTGGCGATCACCGGAAAGGCGCCGGTCGTGCGCCGCTGGCCGATGATCCCGGGCATCGACATGGCCGGCATCGGTCACCGCTCGGCACATCCGGATTTCAAGGCAGGCGACAAGGTCCTGCTGAATGGCTGGGGCGTCGGCGAGACGCATTATGGCGGCTATGCGCAAATGGCGCGGGTCAACGGCGACTGGCTGCTGCCGATCCCCGACGGGCTCACCCCTGCCGACTGCATGGCGATCGGCACCGCCGGCTATACGGCGATGCTGTGCGTCATGGCGCTCGAAGCCCATGGCGTGACGCCGGAAAGCGGCCCGTGCTGGTAACGGGCGCCGCCGGCGGTGTCGGCAGCGTCGCCATCGCGCTGCTGGCAAAGCTCGGCTACTGGGTGACGGCGAGCACGGGCCGCGCGGAGACGGCGGACTATCTGAAATCGCTCGGTGCGGCCGAGATCGTCGCGCGCGACGAGTTCGCGGTACGCCGCGGCCGCTGGCCAAGGAGCGCTGGGCCGGCGCGGTCGACGTGGTCGGCAGCAATACGCTCGCCAACGTGCTGGCGCAGACCCGATATGGCGGGACGGTCGCCGCCTGCGGTCTGGCGCAGGGCATGGACCTGCCGGCCAGCGTCGCGCCGTTCATTCTGCGCGGCGTTACCCTTGCCGGCGATCAATTCGGTGATGGCGCCGAAGCCGAAACGCGCCGAAGCCTGGGCGCGGCTGGCGCGGATCTCGACCTGGCCAAGCTGCACGGCTTGACGCAGACGCGTCCGATACGCGACGTCGTCGAGCTGGCCCCGGACATCATCGCCGGCAAGGTCAAGGGCCGGATCGTGTTGGAGGTGGCCTGAGCCATTCATCGCCTGACGCGGGGCGGGATCAGGTCAACGTCGGAGGCCATCTGCTTCAGGCCGCCGAGGATCGGCTGGTAGGCTTCCTCGTCGCGGTCTTCCGGATAGACGGCATAGGCGGGATAGACGAAACGCGGCAGCGCGTTTCATCGGCGTGAGTTCGCCGCGATCGAGATAGGGCTTGCGCGGTGCGGATCGGGAAATAGGCCGACGCCGCCGGTCGCCAGCAGCGCCGGCGACGCCGATCGCGCCGAGCTTGAGCGCCAGGCCCGCCGAGCCGGCTGTTCGGGAACGCCAGCGCGTGATCCGCTTCGAATTCCGGCCCCCATTTCGACAAAGACATAATCGGAGGCCGGTCCCTCGCGCTCGCGCCCGCCGAGACCAGAACAGCTCCTCGTCGAACAGATGTTCGATGATCAGGCCCGGGCGGTTGGTCGGCCGGTACATGATCGCCAGATCGAGCGTGCCGTCGATCAGCCGGTCCATCAGCCTGATCGACGAGCCAGTCGCCGTGGCGGTGACGGCGATGTCGGGCTGCGCTCGCGCATCCAGGTCAGCCAGGGAAACAGAAACCCGTGCCAGAAGCTGGGCTGCGCTCCGACCGCATGTGGTCGCGGTGGGTCTCGGCAAGCCGCACTTCGAGGCGCGCATGTTCCCAGACGCGGACGAGCGCCAGAGCGTGCTTGTGGAATTGCTGGCCCGCCGGCGTCAGCGTCGCGCCGGTCTTCGATCGGTCGAGCAGCGACCTGCCGAGCAGATCCTCGAGCGCTTTGATCCGTGAACTGACGGTCGATTGAGTGACGTGAAGACTTTCCGCTGCCTCGACGAAAGAGCCGGTATCGGCGATGGCGAGAAATGTTTTGGCGAGCGTGATGTCCATGGCCCAGGCACTCTTGGCTCTATCAATCGATTTTTTCGATACTAAGCAAAGAAAAAATTCGTTTGTGTGGCCCCCCGCATCAGCACAGATTTTTTATCGGCGGATGCACAGACCGCTTTTCTAGAGGTAGAGAGAAATGAAGAAGAAGACCGAGGCCAAGCCGAAAGCTGCAGCAAGCACGACCAAGGCCGAAACCAAATCCGCAGGCGCGAAAAAAGGCGGCAAAAAATAACAGCCGCAATGCTAAGTGAGAAGGGAAGAAGCAATTCTTCCCTTCATTTCTTTTGATCCCTCGAACTCAACCCACAGTGAGCGAATGATGACACGGAGCGTTTACGCCTGCGCCATATGCCTGTCGGCTCTTTTCACGGTCCCGAGCGCCTAGCGCGATTCAGGTGACCAATCACGATACCAGCGACCAGACACTGGTCGTAAAAGAGAAGGAGAAGGATAAGGAAGCGTCGCAGGAAGTCGTCGTGAAGCCGTCGCAGGTCCTCGACATCTGCCAGAAGGGCTGCACGATCAAAATGTCCGACGGCGAGGAGTATGAATTCGACGGCACGGAAGTCGTCTCGATCGAGGAAGGGCTGATGTTTCTCGACGAGCCGTCCGATGCGGGTGCGCCCGACGTCGGAGCCGGGGGCCCTGCCGATCCGCCGGCGGCGTCCGAGAACGCCGAGCCCTCCGCCGAAAAAAGCGAATAACCGACGCCTTATTCCGCCGGGACGAGCAATCCCGGCGGGACCGCGCCAGCGCGGCCTCGCAGTCCTTATTCGGCGGCGGTGCGCTCCGCAACGTGATGCGCGTGCAGCTTCCGCTCCCAATTGAGCGCGTGCTCGACGATCAGTTCCAGATCCTCGAATTGCGGCTGCCAGGGAAACAGCTGATGGATCGCCCGGGTCTCGGCGACCAGTGCCGCCGGATCGCCCGCACGCCGCTCGGCGAACCGGACCTCGAAATCCACGCCCGACACGCGCTTCACGGTCTCGATCACCTCGAGCACCGAATAGCCGCGGCCATAGCCGCAATTCAGCACCACGCTGTCGCCGCCGCCGCGCAGATATCGCAGCGCCTGCCAATGCGCCCTGACCAGGTCGGTCACGTGAATGTAGTCGCGCACGCAGGTCCCGTCCGCGGTCGGATAGTCGGTGCCGTAGACGTCGAGATGGCTGCGCTTGCCGGTCAGCACCTCGCAGGCAACCTTGAGCAGATGCGTGGCCTTCGGCGAGGCCTGCCCGGACCGGCTTGCCGCGTCGGCCCCGGCGACGTTGAAATAGCGGAGCGCGCAAAAGCGCAGCGGATGCGCGGCCGCCGTGTCGGCCAGCATCCTCTCGGTCATCATCTTCGAGGCGCCATAGGGCGAGATCGGCTGCAGCGGCGCCGTCTCGGCAATCGGGACGTGCTCGGGAATGCCGTAGACGGCGGCGGTCGACGAAAAGATGAAGGTCTTCACGCCGTGGGCGACGGCGGCGGCGATCAGCGCGCGCGATTTCACCGTGTTGTTGAGATAGTAGCCGAGCGGGTCCGACACCGATTCGGGCACGACGATGGACCCGGCAAAATGCAGGATCGCTTCGATCTCGTGGTCGCGGAACACGCTTTGCCAGCAGCGCCTCGTCGGCGATATCGCCCTCGACGAATGCCGCTTCCCGCGGGACAAGCCGCTTCAGCCCCGTGGACAGATCGTCCACGACGACGACGCTCTCGCCATTGTCGGCGAGTTCGAGTGCCATATGGCTGCCTATATAGCCGGCGCCTCCGGTAACCAAGACAGCCATTGGCATATCCCTTGATGTTCTGCCGTTTATGAACCGAACCGCCGCCCTGCCGTCAAACGGCCAGCCGACTACTCATCCCGGTAGATGCGCTCGCGGCGCTCGTGCCGCTCCTGCGCTTCCAGGCTCCGCTCGACCACGGGCCGGGCTTCAAGCCTTTTTAGGCTGATTGGCTCGTCGGTGTCGACACAGTAGCCATACGAACCATCCTGGATTCGCACCAGCGCTTCGTCGATCTTGGCAATCAGCTTCCGCTGCCGGTCGCGGGCGCGCAATTCAAGCGCACGCTCGGTCTCGGAACTGGCACGATCGGTCAGATCGGGATGATGACTGGACTTCTTGAAGGTAATCGAGGGTTTCGCGGCTGGACCGCAGGATCTCGGCCTTCCAGTCAAGCAGCTTCTTCCGAAAATAGGCGAGCTGCCGCTCGTTCATAAACGGCTCGTCTTCCGACGGCCGATAGTCGTCCGGCAGATCAGAGCCGCCCATACAGGACCTCTTGCTAATAAGGCGATACCGCGCTCGACGCGTCAGACTGCGCCTTAACCGATTTCGATCAAGGCATTGCTGACCGTCTGGTTGCGGCACGTATTTAGCCGTAATCGCTCCCAAGTCAAGCGCGACGATGACAAAATACACGCCGCACCCTGCAATCCGATCTACGACGCAAGGGCAATTTTCTAAAAAGATGAATTGTTTAGAGCCTTAGAGTTTAAGCAACTCGGCGCTCGTAGGCCTCGTCCCAATCATCCTCGTCGCCGCCGCCGAACCAGCCTTCCTCGCCGGTGAACTGCACGTCGGCGACAGGACGCATCATGCCGTTCGCATAATGGGCGAACAGCCGTCCGCGTCCCGACATCGACAGGCCGGTGAACGCCCCGCCGATACATCCGTCGGCCTCGGCCTTGAGCACCTTGACCAGCCCGCTGCGGTCGGCGAACTGGGTGATCCCGCCGGCGCCGAAGATCAGCGAGATGTTGCCCATGCGGACGCCGTCGATCATCATGTCGATCACCGGCACGACGAGCGAATCCTCGGTGAGGCGGCCGTCGGCGCTGAACACGAAAGCGTGACCGGTATTGCGCCAGGCGACCTCGCCGGCCCTGGCATCGCGCCGCACCCGGTAAAACAGGTTCCAGCTATCCCGGCCGGCGCTGCGTGCCGAGCTCAATTTTCCCCAGCGCAGGACCAGGTGGACCGGCTTGCCTTCCGGCGAGATCAGCGTGATGGAGCCGCCGGCAAGCGAACGGTCGAGGAATTTCAGCCGGTCGTCGCCGAGAACGATGCCCGAGCCGTGAACCGAGGGGTCGCGCGCGAACAGGGTCTTGTCCAGCAGCTCGCTCTGCTCGACGTCGAAATCGGCATTCGCCGTCAGCGGGTAGGCCGGAAGGTTGCCGCGATAGGTGATCCGGCTGGTCCCGGTGGTCTCGATGCCGCCAGCGTCCAGACGCACGACCTGAGGCTCCAGACCCGCCGCCTTGCCGCCCTCTTCGAGCGGCAGGCCGAGCAGAAACTGGCCCGATCCGTTGATCAGATAGCCGTCCTCGCTGAGGGCAAGCTCCTCGTCGCCGGAAGCGAAGGCGCGTCCGAAGACCGGCTCGCCGCGTCCGGTAACGCCGGCCTGCTCGCAGACCAGGAACACCTCGCTCGGCGCGGGCTGCCGCTCCAGCGCAGCGTCCGCGGCGTCGAAGTCCTCATTGTCCCAGGGCATGCTGAGTTCCGGCTCGTGAGCGCGGAAATCGTCGGGCAATTCGAACGAAGCCGCCCGACCAAATTGACGCAGAACCGGCGCACCTGCCAGTGCATTGATGAGCCCCATCTTACGCCTCCTCACAAAAGCTGAACTAAGATCTTTTCTAAATCTGCACCATCAACGCTTATGAAAGGTAAACAGGCACGAAGGTTGCCGCGAAGAATTCGTCTAAAAATCGCGGGCGGCGATTTTCGAAGGCTGAAGACGCGCGGAACTCCTTCAATGCTTGCCTGCGGGGCCGCCTAACCGTTAATTACGGTTGGATGCAAAGAACCAGGACAGACAATGCGTTTCGAAGGCACCAATACCTATGTTGCGAGTGAGGATCTCCGCGTCGCCGTCAATGCGGCCATCACGCTCGAGCGCCCGCTGCTGATCAAAGGCGAGCCGGGCACCGGCAAAACGATCCTTGCCCATGAGGTGGCGGACGCCCTCGGCGTGCCGCTGATCGAGTGGCACATCAAGTCGACCACCAAGGCGCAGCAGGGTCTTTACGACTACGACGCGGTGAGCCGCCTGCGCGACAGCCAGCTCGGCGACGAGCGCGTCAAGGACATCCGCAACTACATCCGCCGCGGCAAGCTGTGGGAAGCCTTCACCCTGGACGAGCGCCCGGTTCTGCTGATCGACGAGATCGACAAGGCCGATATCGAGTTCCCGAACGACCTGCTGCAGGAACTCGACCGCATGGAGTTCTACGTCTACGAGACCGGCGAGACGATCAAGGCCAAGCAGCGCCCGGTCGTCTTCATCACGTCCAACAACGAGAAGGAGCTGCCTGACGCGTTTCTGCGCCGCTGCTTCTTCCACTACATCAAGTTCCCCGACCCCGACACGATGACCGAGATCGTCGATGTGCATTTCCCCGGACTGAAGCAGCGGCTGCTGAAGGAGGCGCTGAAGGTGTTCTACGAGGTTCGCGAAGTGCCGGGGCTGAAAAAGAAGCCGTCCACCTCGGAACTGCTCGACTGGCTCAAGCTGCTGCTTAACGAAGATGTCGATCCGGAGATTCTGAGAGAACGTGATACAAAAAAATTAATCCCTCCCCTACATGGAGCCCTTCTCAAAAACGAACAGGATGTTCATCTTTTTGAACGATTGGCCTTTATGATGCGTCGTAAAGAGAGCTAATCCTACGTAAACGCGTTTCACGACACTTCGTGCTATAAGACAGGTGCCGGGTTTTAGAGGAGATCCGAGAATGCGCGGCGTTCGGAAAATCTTTGCCATTACCGCTGTTGCGGCGGGCCTGCCGTTCGTGTCGGCACAGGCTTTTGCGGCGACCAGCACCTGGGACCATAACGGCTCGCTGATGCGATTCGAGGAGAACGGCCAGAAGCGCCGGTTCCTCTACGAGCAGCCGCGCGACAATCTCGGCGCGGCCGGCGTGCATAACGGCACCGTCCTCTTCGACGGCGAGGAAAAGAAGGACGGCCGCCTCGCCGGCTATGCGAAGCTGTTTCGCAAGGGCTGCGACCCGGTCGACTATTTCGTCGAGGGCGCCTACGACAAGAACAAGGGCGAGATCCTGCTTCAGGGTCAGGCGCCGATCTATTCCGGCCAAGGCTGCAAGATCACCGGCTACACCGAGGATGGCAGCGCATCGAGCTTGCTGTTCAGCATGCAAAGCGGCGGCTCGGACCGCTATGTCGCGCGGGGCGAGGACATCCCCTCCGATCGGGTGACGCCGGACCGCTACGATAGCGACCGGCAGGCAAGCGGGTCCTATGCGCCGCCGCCGGCCGACGACCCGGCCGATCGCACCGCGCCCGACCGCTACGACACCGACAGGCAGGCGAGCCGGTCCTATGCGCCGCCGGCCGATGACCCGGCCGATCGCACGGCGCCCGACCGCTATGACACCGACAGGCGGGCGAGCCGGTCCTACGCGCCGCCGGCCGACGAACGCGCCGATCAGGAGCCGGCGTATGGCGGCGATCCGCGCTACACCGGACGCAATCCGACCGTCGACGAGTATCCGTCCCGCGACTATGCTTACCGCCGGGACCGCTTTGGCCGCGACAGCCGCTATGACGGCTCCTATTACTCCGGTCCGAGCTATGCCGACCAGCCGGACAATTCCGACTATTACAATGACGACGAGGAAGACCTACCCGCGTACAGTCCCTTTCAGCCGCGGTGGCGCCGCTTTTAGGTATTTTGCGCCAATCCGCCAGCCGGCCGGTGAGGCACGCTCTTGATTCTTGACGATCTGGCCGACTTTGCGCGGTCGGCCGGAAGTAAAGCCGGAGACTGGCTGAAGCCCTCCCTTCGCCTCGGCGTGACGGGGCTTGCCCGGTCCGGCAAGACCGTGTTCATCACGGCCCTCGTCCACAATCTGATCGCCGGCGGGCGGATGCCCTTCCTGAATGCCGCAATGCAGGGCCGCATTGTCCGCGCCTTCCTCGAACCGCAGCCCGACGACAGCATCCCGCGCTTTCCCTATGAAGACCATCTGGCAAAGCTTACCGCCTCACCGCCGGAATGGCCGGAAAGCACGCGCCGGATCAGCCAGCTCCGGCTGACGCTGGAATACGAGCCGACCACGCTGGTGCGGCGGCAGTTCGGAACCTCGACCCAGCATATCGACATCGTCGACTATCCCGGCGAGTGGCTGCTCGACCTGCCTTTGCTGCGGCTCGACTTCGAGGAATGGGCGGCCGAGGCGGTGGCGTTCAGCCGCACACCGGAGCGCCGCGGCTTTGCCCGCGACTGGCACGACTTTCTGGCGACCATCGACCCGGCGGTCCCCGCGGAGGAATCGGTGGCGATGCGCGGCGCCGAGCTGTTCGCCGCCTATCTGCGCAAATGCCGGACCGAGCGCAGTCTGGTTTCCACGCTTTCCCCGGGCCGGATGCTGATGCCGGGGGACCTGGAAGGCTCGCCCGCCCTCACCTTCATGCCTCTCGATATCGCCCCCGGCTCCAGCGCGCCGCGCGCATCGCTGCACGCCATGATGGCGCGGCGGTTCGAGGCCTATAAGACCTATGTGATCAAACCGTTCTTCCGCGACCATTTCGCCAAGCTCGAACGCCAGATCGTGCTCGTCGACGTGCTCGGCGCGCTGAATGCGGGACGGTCCGCACTCGACGATCTGGAGCGGGCATTGCACGCGATTCTGACCTGCTTCCGGCCGGGCACGAATAGCTGGCTGTCCGGCATCCTCGGCAAGCGGATCGACCGCATCCTGTTCGCCGCGTCGAAGGCCGATCACATCCACCACACCAGCCACGACCGGCTTGAAATCATCCTCCAGGAGCTGGTGCGCAAGGCGATGGACCGGGCTCTGTTCGCCGGGGCGAGCGTGCAGTCGGTGGCGCTCGCCGCCGTGCGCGCGACGCACGAGATTCACGCCCGCGAGCGCGCCGATCAGCTCGCCTGCATCGCCGGAACGCCGCTGCCCGGAGAGATGCTCGACGGCGAGCGCTTCGACGGCCGCGACGAGGTGGCGCTGTTTCCCGGCGATCTGCCCGACTTCACGACCGGCGAAACGAACTCGATGCTGCAGGCGCTGGGCGGCACCAGCCTTGCATTCCTGCGGTTCCGCCCACCGGCGTTGGAGGCGCGCGGATTTGGGCGGCCGCCGGTCCTGCCCCATATCAGGCTCGACCGGGCCATGCAGTTCCTATTCGGAGACAAGCTCGAATGAGCGCCGACGATCCGCACCGCAAGCCGCGCGTGTTCCGCCTCGACGATACGCGGCTGACCGCCGCCGAGCCGGCCCCGATCGATGCGGAGCCGGCGGCCGCTCCGGCGGAGGATCTGTCCGCGCCGCAGACGACCTCGGCGGTCGCCAAGCTGATGCGCTTTCGCAGCATCGGCTGGGGTACGGTCTTCTTCAGCGCGATCGGCGGGCTGATCTCGATCGGCCTGAGCATCTGGGTGACCAACTTCATCGTCGACCTGTTCGCCCGCGGCGGCTGGCTCGGCTATCTGGCGCTCGCCCTCGCCGTAATCGCCGGCCTCGCCGCGCTGATGATCGCGGGCCGGGAGTTGCTCGGCTTCTTCCGCCTCGGCCATGTCGCCGCGATCCGGCTCGGTGCGGAGAACGCCCTTGCCGAAGCGGACAAGCAGCGCGCCGAGGAAACCTCCCTTCAGATCGAACGGTTGTTCAGCGATCGCGGCGACTTGAAATGGGGCGCCAAGCGGCTCGCCGAGCATCGGGGCGAGGTGCTGAATGCGCGCGAATTGCTGATCCTGACCGAGCGCGAAATGCTGAGCCCCCTCGACCGGCAGGCGCGGCAGTCGATCTCGGCCTCGGCGCGCCGCGTCGCCATGATCACCGCGGTCAGTCCGTCGGCGATCGTCGACGTCTCGTTCGTCGCCATCGAGAATCTGGGCATGGTCCGCCGCCTGGCGACGCTTTATGGCGGACGGCCGGGCTTTCTCGGCTCACTGCGTCTGGCGCGGCTGGTGCTGGGGCATCTGGCGCTGACCGGCGGCGTGGCGCTGGGTGAGGACGTCATCCAGCAGCTGATCGGTCATGGGCTGACGGCGCGGCTGTCGGCCCGGCTGGGCGAAGGCATCATGAACGGCGCGTTCACGGGCCGGATCGGCATCGCCGCAATCGACCTGTGCCGGCCGCTGCCGTTCCTCGAGGCGGAACGCCCGAGATTGCGCGATTTCGTTGCTGAACTGCGGAAAACGCGCGGCGCCGATCCGCGCGCCTCTACTTCGGCTAAGGATAAATGACGATCCGCGTCGCCCCCTTGCCGTAGGAGCGGACAAGCTCGAACAGCTCGCGCGCATTCGACATGTGCAAGCGCACGCAGCCATGCGAGGCCGGACTGCCAAGACGGCGAACGGAATAGGTGCCGTGGATCGCGTATCCGCCGCGATAAAAAATCGAGTAGGGCATCGGCGCATCTTCGTAGCGGCTCGACCGATGGTAGCGGTCCAGCGAGTAAGGCCGGTATGACCCAGTGGGCGTGGAATAGCCGCGCCGCCCCGTCGAAACCGGCCAGACATAATACAGCTCGCCGTCGACATAGACGTGCATTCGCTGCTCGCCTCGGTCGACTTTGATGAGCACCGACGCGTTGGCCGCAGCGCTCGCGCCGACAGATAGGAGAATGAAGGAAATAAAGGCAATAACGTAACGCATCATACTACACCCGCTGTTTAGTGCCGCCCGCCCCCTGATAGTGTAGAGTTTAAATATGAGATGGGAAACGATGCATCCCCTAGTGGGCAGCTTGGTTAAGGCGTTGGATTGGAAATCCAGGCTGCACCAAGCGTTAAGGTACGCTATTATTGAAGCGTTGCGCCCTTACAGCAATGAAGCTAAAAGGTGACGAGTTTGGCCTCGAAGGCCCTCGATGCGGGGAACAGAGCGGTCTCGTCGGCGTCATATATCTGAAACACGAATCCCCAACACTACGACCTGTCACACAGCGTTCGGGATAGGATTGTGCAGCAACCCAGCCAGCAAATCGGCCTGAGCAAGCGCTACCGCACGCTTTTCATTTCCGACGTCCATCTTGGGACCAAGGCGTGTCAGGCGGGGAGTCTCATCGAATTCCTCAAAAGGTTCGACGCCGACACCTATTATCTGGTCGGAGACATCGTCGATTTCTGGCGCATCCGCCGCACGCCGCACTGGCCGCAGGCCCATAACGACGTCGTGCAGAAGCTGCTGCGCAAGGCCCGCAAGGGGGCCACCTTCATCTACATTCCCGGCAATCACGACGAGGCGCTGCGGGCGTATTGCGGCCAGCATTTCGGCGGCATCGAGTTCAAGCTCAACGATATTCACGTCACCGCCGACGGCCGGCGGTTTCTGATCATGCATGGCGACGAATTCGACGTCGTCATCAAATATGTCAAGTGGCTGGCCTTTCTCGGCGACTGGGCCTATGTCGCCGCCCTCGGTGTCAATACCACCTTCAACAAGGTCCGCCGCCGTTTCGGCTTCTCCTCCTGGTCGCTTTCCGCCTATCTGAAGCACAAGGTGAAGAAGGCGGTGAACTATATCGGCGATTTCGAGAATGCGCTCGCCGGCGAGGCCAAGCGTCACGGCGCCGACGGCGTCATCTGCGGCCACATCCACTTCGCCGCGATGCGCGAGATCGCCGGGATCAGCTACATCAATTGCGGCGACTGGGTGGAGAGCGGCACGGCCGTGGGCGAGACCTTCGACGGCAAGTTCGAGATCATCCGCTGGCTCGACATCGTCCAGATCGAGCAGGCCGAAGCCGCCGCACTTGCGCAGACCGCAGCCGCCGCTTGATGCGGTTCCTGATCGCGACGGACGCATGGCGTCCGCAGGTCAATGGCGTCGTACAAACCTATATGCGGCTTGGCGAGCAGCTTGAAAGGCTGGGGCACGAGCCTTTGTTCCTCACTCCGCACGGCTACCGCACGGTCCCGCTGCCAACCTATCGCGAGATCCGTCTGGCGCTGATCGGGGCCGGCGAGGCGCGGTCGCGGATCGAGGCGTTCGCGCCCGATTTCATCCACATCGCCACGGAAGGGCCGATCGGTCTGGCAACCCGCGCGGCGTGTCTCAAAACCGGCCGGCCGTTCACCACCAGCTATCACACCCGTTTTCCCGAATACGCCGCCGCGCGCCTGCCCGTGCGCGTGTCGTGGGGCTATGCGCTCGAGCGCTGGTTTCATAACGCGGCGCGCGGCACCATGGTGGCGACCGCATCGCTCCGCGAGGAGCTTGCGGCGAAAGGCTTGACGCACCTCCTGCCCTGGTCGCGGGGCGTCGACACCGACCTGTTCCGGCCGCGCGATGTCCGGCTGTTCGGCGAGGGACCGGTGTTCCTGTATGTCGGCCGTGTCGCCGTCGAGAAGAATCTGGCCGCATTTCTCGATCTCGACCTTCCGGGCAAGAAAGTCGTCGTCGGTGGCGGACCGCAGCTTCAGGAGCTGAAAGCGGCCTATTCCGGCGCCACGTTCACCGGGCCGCGCTTCGGCGAGGCTCTGGCCGAAGCCTTCGCCTCGGCGGACGCGTTCGTCTTTCCCAGCCTGACGGACACGTATGGCGTCGTTCTGCTGGAGGCCCTTGCCTCGGGCGTTCCCGTCGCCGCCTTTCCGGTGACCGGCCCGAAAGACGTGATCGCCCACGGCCAGGTCGGCTGGCTCGGCACCGATTTGCGCGAGGCAGCCATGCAGGCACTCGCCATGGACCGCGCCGCCTGCCGGGATTATGCTCTCGGCTTCAGCTGGGAAACCTGCGCGCGTCAATTCATCGCCAACATCACCACGGCTTGCAGCGGCTCACCATGACCTTACCCGTTCAACTTCCGTCCGTCGCCGATGTGCGCGAGGCGGCCGTCACCATCCGCCCCTTCGCGGTCCGCACACCGCTTCTGGAATCCGCCTTTCTCAACGACCGGATCGGCACCCGCGTGCTGCTGAAGGCGGAGGTCCTGCAGCGCACCGGCAGCTTCAAATTCCGCGGCGCCTATAATTGCATCTCGCGCATCGACCGGGCAGCCTTCCCCGGCGGGGTGGTCGCCTGCTCGTCGGGCAATCACGCCCAGGGCGTCGCCGAGGCGGCGCGGCTCTGCGGTATGCGCGCGGCCATCGTCATGCCGTCCGACGCGCCCGCCATCAAGGTGATGCGGACCAAGCGCTCGGGCGCCGACGTCGTCCATTACGACCGCTACACCGAGGACCGCGACGCCATCGCCGCCGCCGTCGCCGAAGAGCGCGGCGCACAGTTCGTGGCGCCGTTCGACAACCCTTACGTGATCGCGGGACAGGGCACGGTGGGGCTGGAAATCGTCGAGCAGGCGAAAGATGCAGGCGCTGCGCTGGAGGCCGTGCTCACGCCGTGCAGCGGCGGCGGGCTGGCGTCGGGCATTTCGCTGGCGGTGAAGCACGGCGCGCCAGCGTGCAACGTTTACACCGTCGAGCCGGAAGGCTTCGAGGACTATGCGCGCTCGCTGCGCAGCGGCCAGCGCGAGCGCAACGCGCCGGACGCCCGCTCGATCTGCGATGCCTTACTGATGACGGAGCCGGGCGAGCTGACCTTCGCAGTCGGCCGCGAACGGCTGACGGGCGGGTTCGCGGTGCCGGATGCCGAGACGCGCAAGGCGGTCGCCTTCGCCTTCCATGAGCTGAAGCTGGTGGTCGAACCGGGCGGCGCCGTGGCGCTGGCCGCGCTGCTCAGCGGGCGCTACAAGCCATCCGGCGGCGCTGTGGCCATCGTCCTGTCAGGCGGGAATATCGAGCCGGCGATGCTCAACGACTGCTTGAGCGCGGGCGTTTAGCCGCTCAGGCGCTCGACGGGCCGTAAAACCCGTCATCGTCGTCATCGCCGAGGGCCGCGGAAATTTCCTCGACGACTTCGTCCGGGATATAGCGGTCGGACATGTAAGCGCCGTCGATGCCGCGGATCTCGGCAACTGGCTCCCCGAACTTGGCAGCGAAGGTTTCGGCGTCCTCGAAGCTGCTCATCAGCTCGGC
Organism: uncultured Alphaproteobacteria bacterium; assembly: GCA_963727575.1. GTDB lineage: Bacteria > Pseudomonadota > Alphaproteobacteria > Rhizobiales > Rhodomicrobiaceae > JAHQVI01. Next base: position 57,810 of record CAVSIA010000039.1, on the reverse strand, counting down.
TTCGATGTCGCTGAGCAGGGTTGCCATGCGAGTGGCGCGGGTCAGCGCCGCTTCCTGGGTGGCGCAGGCATGCTCGATGGCATCGGCACGCTCGGCGATCTGCCGGGCCACGCCCTGGAACACGCCGGCGGCCTGCAAGGCATAGGCGGCGCTGTGGATGCTTGCGGCTGCGTCGCGGATCGCCTGGACCTCACCGGCGATAGCGCCGGGAATGCCTTCGAAATTGAAGCGGGAGACGGGAAGCTCGGCCGTGCTGTTGTCAACGCGCGGCAAATGGGCCATATCGCTGCGGGCCTGATCGATCAACTCGCGGAGCACGGCGACAGTTTCCAGCGCGGCCGGATCGCTCAGAACGTGGCCGTTGTCACGCATCGCGGATTCCAGCTTGGCGATCGCGCCAAGCAGCATCCGGGTCTCGGCCGAACGGTTACGCTCAAGATAGCAGGCGAGAAACCAGCGGCCACGGCCGGTCTCGCGGATCGCCCGCTCGATGGCGTCGTAGTCCGCCGTGAGCGTCGTGATATGTGACATAGATGACGGCATCGCTTGTTTACGCTCGACGTCGTTGAAGGGAACGGGCACGTCTTTCGTGGCGTGACTATGCAGTAAATCTCTTAGCGATTGGTTTAGCCCGCCGTGCTCCGGACAACCGTCTTCCCAAGACCGTTACCAGAAGATGCATTCGCACTCCGGATTTCGGCTTTCTACATCGCGATCTTCCTTCTGGTCGGCTGCTATCAGCCGTTCATGCCGCTCTGGTTGAAATGGCGCGGCCTCACCGACTTCCAGATCTCGCTGACCTTCGCCATCCCGGTCTTCCTGCGCGCGATTTTCACCCCGGCCATGACCTTCGCCGCGGACCGATATGGCCGGCCTGCGCGGCTCCTGAACGCGCTCGCCTGGGGCGCGGTGCTTTCCGTGGCGACGCTGCCTTTTGCGGCCGGCTTCCCGGCAATTTTTGCCGTCATCGTGGTCTACACGCTGTTCTGGATGTCGGTGTTGCCGATCACCGACTCGCTCGCCCTCGCCGGTGCCCGTGCGGGCCGCGCGGATTACGGGCAGATGCGGTTATGGGGCTCGCTCAGTTACATCGTCATGACCGCAGCAGGCGGGTTTTCCGTCGACCTTTGGGGCCCACGCGCCGCGCTCGTGCTGTTCATCGGCGCGGCGGTCACCGTGCTTATCGTGTCCTACGCACTTCCAGGCGACGACGCCGATGGCGGGGCCGAAGCGGATGGCGCGCCCACGCCGAAGCGCACCCAGCTTCGCATCGCCGACATGACCCGGCTGATGGCCAAGCCCGATCTCTGGCTGTTCCTGGCCGCGACCAGCACGATCCAGGGCGCCCATGTCGTCTATTACATCTTCGGCACGCTGCACTGGACGTCGGCGGGCATTCCGCCGAGCGTCATCGGGCCGCTCTGGGGCATCGGGGTGATCGCCGAGATCGTTCTGTTCGCCTATGCGCGCCGGGTGGGGCGCTGGGTCGGCCCCGTGCAGCTTCTGGCGATCGCCGCTGGCGCGGCCGTGATCCGCTGGACGATCACCGCCTTCGATCCGCCGCTCGCGCTGCTGTTTCTCGTGCAATCCCTCCACGGCCTCACCTTCGGCGCGGCCCATCTCGGCGCCATGCACTTCATGGACAAGGCCATCCCGCACCGCCTTTCCGCCTCGGCGCAGGGCCTCTATGCCTCGATCACCATGGGCATCGGCATGGGGTCCGCCTCGTTGATGGCCGGCCCGCTCTACAGGAATTTCGGCGGAGGGGCGTATCTGGCCATGGCCGGGCTCGGTCTTGCCGGGCTGGCGATCAGCTTCGTGCTGATGCGGCGGTGGCGCGGCGGGCCGATCGTCGCGCGCGAAAACGGCCAGGAATAGCCGCCCGGAGCGGGACCAAAGGCTGCCATCGGTGCTGAGCACGCAGGACCGGGTCAACGGCGATTATTCGCTCGCGATCGAAATCCGACAGTTCGAGATCGAAGTCGGCGAGGGCCGCGCCGAAGCGGTGGTGACGCTCTTCGCCAAGCTGGTTCACGAGAGCCGCAGCCGGGTGATCGCGACGCGCGAATTCACCGCCCGCTCGCCCGCTTCCAAGGGCGATCCGGCGCATGGCATCATCGCCTCGCAGGCCAATTTCGATCAGGTCGCCAAGGAGCTGATCGGCTGGCTGACCTCCTCGCATGGCGGGCGCTCGTCGGCCTGAGCCCTGCGCGCACGCTTTACGACCCGCAGCCTCGCAGGGACACGCGGTGCTTGCGCCGCCCTCCCCTCCTACGCTAATGGCTTGAGCAACGATTCGGCGATCCAAGCCGCTCAGATCGAAGAAGGGAGAACATCATGGCCGACCCGGTTCCCGCGCAGCTCAACCCCTACCTCGTGGAGCTGGTCGAGGGCCGCAGCTATTCATGGTGCCGCTGCGGACGGTCGGCCCGCCAACCCTTTTGCGACGGCTCTCATGCCGGGACGGATATCCTGCCGCTGATTTTCAAGGCGGAGCGCAGCGAGACGGTCAATCTGTGCGGCTGCAAGCAGACCGGCGACGAGCCCTATTGCGACGGATCGCACAACGTTTTGTGAGCCTGCGCGGAAACGGGCCGCAATCAATAGCCGTCGATCCGGCGGTAGCCGCCGGGCCGCACCCCGATCAACCCGGCCAGCACGCCGAGGCTCTTGCACATCTTCCAGCCGGCATCCAGGGCGACCGTCTTGAAGCGCTGCGGGTCCCGCACGGCAAAAGCCGGCGCAATCAGCATCTGCAGCGCGCCGCGAACCAGCCGCAACAGGATCTGCGGCAGGCGGCGGACGAACATGCGCGTGCCGCCATACAGCTTTCGCTTGATGTAGACGTCATTCGCGCCGCAGCGAAAGGCAAGCCGCATCTGGCGTTGGAAGGTGAGCCGCTCGGGCGGGACTTCCTCGAACACGGCCGGCTTTGCCGAATAGACGATCCTGGCTCCGGCGAGGTTGGCGCGCAGAAAAAAATCGGTATCCTCGCCGCCGCTGATCGCCATGGCTTCATCGAAGCGCAGCCCCGGCCCGTCGGCATCGATCAGCGCCGCATCGAACAGCACATTGCCGGTGGCGGCGAATTTCATCGCCTCGCCTTCGCGCAGCTCCTCCGGCTTCGGCACCGCCCAGAACGGCAGGGGATCCGGAAAAGACGGCGTCACCGGCCCTTGCAGCACATCGGCTTGATAGCGGCGCGCCGCGGCGATCATCTTCAGCAGCCAGTTCGGCGGCGCGGTCTCGTCGTCGTCGATGAAGCCAACCCAGCGTGCACCCTTGCCGAGTGCCTCCTCCAGGACGCGATTGCGTGCGAAGGAGATGCCGCGCCGCCGCTCATGCACGTAATCGATGGGGAACCGCGAATGCACCGCGGCCGCTTGTACAATGGGGCGGGCGCGCGGATCGGAATTGTTGTCCACCACCACGAAGCTGAAGGCGTAGCCGCGCGGGGCGCGCTGAAGCACCAGGGAGGCGAGGCATTTGGTCAGCAGGCGCGGTCGACCGGCGGTGCAAACGCCGATGCAGACCAGAATTGGCGCGGCTTCCTCGTCCGCCTCGGGCGGCAGAGGAACGGCGCAGACGTCCAGTGACCGCACAGAAGGGCTCTCAAACATAAAGACACACCGCATGCGTGCATGGTTTCGAAATACACTTTATGGGACAATCGCCCCCTGTACCCGCGAAATAATACTTATCCACAAACACCGAAGCGCCATTCTGAACCTCGAACTCTGCTCAAAAATGCGTCACGGGGCTTGCCGAAACCGTATTGGTCCGACAGTGTGCCGTTTTGAGACCGTCCAGATGACGAGCAGGAACAAGGCCGGGACCGCGCCATGAACGAGTTGAATATCGCTACCGTTTCAAGTCAGGTCGAAAAGGCCGTCGCCGGAGACGGCCATTCGGGGCAATTGGCGGCAAAGTTCACCTCCTCCCTCTTTTCCAAGGCCGGCGAAAGCTCCGCCGACGAGCTTCCGCCGGAGCGCCTCGCCAAGATCGCGCTGAATGCGTTTTCGTTTTTCGAGGAACGAAAGGCGCACGAGCGCAAGCTGCGCATCTACGATTTCGAAGATGCGAGTGAAGCCGGCCCGGTAACCGTCATCGAGGCGGTCAACGACGATATGCCGTTCCTGCTGTCGTCGGTGCTGGCCGAAATGATGAGCCGCGGCTTCAACGCGCGCTTCGTCGCCCATCCGATTTTCCGCGTCCACCGCGACGCCGCCGGCAAGCTGACCGGCCTCGCCACCTCGGAGAGTGCGCCGGCCAATATGGGCCGCGCCGAGAGCTTCCTGCATATCGAGATCGACCCGCTGACCGACGCCGACATCCGCGACGATCTGATCCGCAGCCTGGGAATGGTCTTCGATCAGGCCCGCGCGGCGGTCAGCGACTGGATGGCGATGCTGTCGCGGATGCGCGAGGTGATCGATTCCTACGTCAACATGCCGCCGCCGGTCGCCGTCGACGAACTCGCGGAGTCCGTGCAGTTCCTCAAATGGCTCGCCGACGGGCATTTTACCTTCCTCGGCGCGCGCGAATATGCCTTCTCGATGCGCGACGGCGATCCGCATCTGGAGACGAAGCCGGAAACCGCGCTCGGCCTGCTGCGCGATCCCGACCTGCATGTGCTGCGACGCACGGGGACGGATGTGGAAATGAGCCCGATCGCGCAGGAGTTCTTCAGCACCCCGGCACTGCTGATCATCACCAAGGCGAACTTTCATCTCGCCGGTGCAGCGCCGCGTGCATGTCGACTCCATCGGCATCAAGCTCTATTCGGCGGAAGGCGAGCTGACCGGCGAGCTGCGCATTGTCGGCCTGTTCTCCGCAGCGGTTTACAATGAATCGCTGACGCGGATTCCGTTCCTGCGGCACAAGGTCGATCAGGTGTTCCGCAATCTGGCGCATGGCCAGAACAGCTATTCCGGCCGGGTCCTCGCCAACATCCTGGAGACCTTCCCGCGCGACGAGCTCTTCCAGATCTCCTCCGACCAGCTGACCGAAATCGCCGACTCGCTGGTACGGCTCGAACTGATGCCGCGCACGCGCGTCTTCGCCCGGCGCGACGAATTCGGGCGGTTCGCCTCGGTCCTCATCTATGTCATGCGCGAGCGGTTCGCGACCGAGGTCCGCCAGGAAATCATTCAGCTCCTCGAAGGCGCGTTCGATGCGCAGATGAGCGAGTTCACCCCGGTCTTCACCATCGGTCCGCTCGTGCGTCTGCATGTCGTGCTGTGGAAGGATCAGGGCACCATCCCCGAAGTCTCCGAAGAGGAGCTGGAGGCCGACGTCGAGAAGCTGGTCCGCAACTGGCAGGACGATCTGCTCGACCTGGTCCGCCACCAATACGGGCGCATGGTCACGACCGTGTGGGAGCGCTACGGCAAGGCGTTCCCTCCGGGCTATGCCTATGAGAACAATCCGGCCCGCGCGCTCGTCGATATCGAGAAGATGGAGACGATGTCGGCCGACGTCCCGATCGGGGTCGACTTCTTCCGTCAGGACGACCAGCCGCCGCATGAGCTGCAGGTCATGCTGTATCAGCTTCACGAGCCGATCTCGCTCAGCCGCCGTGTGCCGGTGCTCGAAAATCTCGGCTTCTCGGTGATTGCCGAGCAGACCTTCGAGGTCTCGCTCAAGCGCGACGGCCAGACGGTGAAGGTCTTCCTGCATCAGCTCCTGCTGGAGACCGCGAATGGCGGGCCGATCGACCTCGACACCCACCAGCTTCGCCTGGAGGACTGCTTCCTGGCGATCTGGCGCAACGACGCCGGCAACGACCTGTTCAACCGGCTGATCCTGGAAGCCGGGCTCGACTGGCGCGAGGCGGCGCTGATGCGGGCTTATGGCTCCTATCTCCGCCAGATCGGCGCCCCGTTCGGGCAGGTCTATCTGGCGCAGACCCTCGCGCAGCATGGCGACATCGTCCGCGACCTGGTCTTGCTGTTCCACATGCTGTTCGACCCCTCGAGCGGCAAGAGCCTCGATGACCGCCAGGAAGACGCAGCACCGATCGTCAAGCGCATCGAAACCGCGCTCGACAGCGTCGCCAGCCTCGACGAGGACCGCATGCTGCGGCGCCTGCTCAATCTGATCCAGGCCAGCCTGCGCACGAATTTCTACCAGCCGGCGACGGAGCTGTCCGGCGGTGCCTCGATCGCGATCAAGGTGAAGAGCGCCAAAGTCGACGCCATGCCGGCGCCGAAGCCTTTCGCGGAAATCTTCGTCACCTCGCCTCGCTTCGAGGGCGTGCATCTGCGCGGCGGCCCGATCGCCCGCGGCGGCTTGCGCTGGTCCGACCGTCCGCAGGATTTCCGCACCGAAGTGCTGGGCCTGGCGAAGGCGCAGCAGGTCAAGAACGCCATCATCGTGCCGCAGGGCGCCAAGGGCGGCTTCGTCCCGCGCAACATCCCCAAGACCGCGACCCGCGACGAGACGCTGGCCGAGGGCGTCGCCTGCTACCGCTCGTTCATCTGCAACCTGCTCTCCGTCACCGACAATCTGAAGGACGGCGCGGTGGTGCCGCCTGAGGATACCCTGCGCATCGACGGGGACGACCCCTATCTCGTCGTCGCCGCCGACAAGGGCACCGCCACCTTCTCCGACATTGCCAATACGCTGGCCGTGTCCAACGGCTTCTGGCTGGGCGACGCGTTCGCCTCGGGCGGCTCGGCCGGCTACGACCACAAGAAGATGGCCATCACCGCGCGCGGCGGCTGGGAAGCGGTCAAGCGCCACTTCCGCGAGATGAACGTCGATATTCAGACCACGCCCTTCCGCGTGATCGGCATCGGCGACATGTCGGGCGACGTGTTCGGCAACGGCATGCTGCTTTCGCACAAGATCGAGCTGGTCGCCGCTTTCGACCACCGCGACATCTTCATCGATCCGACGCCGGATTCCGAGACGAGCTGGCAGGAGCGCAAGCGGCTGTTCGAGCTGCCCCGGTCGAGCTGGCAGGACTACAATGGCGAGCTGATCTCCAAGGGCGGCGGCGTGTTCAGCCGGACGGCAAAGAGCATCCCGCTATCCGATCAGATTCAGGCTCTGCTCGGCATCTCACAGAAAGCGGCGTCCCCGGTCGAGATCATCCGCATGATCCTGAAGGTCCAGACGGATCTGCTCTGGTTCGGCGGCATCGGCACCTATGTCCGCGCCTCGACCGAGACCGACGAGCAGGCCAACGACCGCGCCAATGACGCCGTCCGCGTCACCGCGCTCGACCTGAACGCGAAAGTCATCGGCGAGGGCGCCAATCTCGGCATCACGCAACGGGCGCGGATCGAATTCGCCAATCATGGCGGCCGCATCAACACCGACGCCATCGACAATTCCGCCGGCGTGAATTCCTCCGACATGGAGGTCAACATCAAGATCGCCCTCGCGACCGCCCTGCGCAGCGAGACCATCTCGATGGAGGAGCGCAACGTCATCCTCGCCGACATGACCGACCAGGTTGCCGAGAAGGTGCTGCAGAACAACTATCTGCAAACCCTTGCCATCAGCCTCGGCGAGAAGCGCGGCGTTTCCGAGCTGGGCTTCCAGGCCCGGCTGATGACGGCGCTGGAGAATACCGGCCTGCTCGATCGCGGCATCGAATATCTGCCGGCGAATGCCGAGATCAACCGGCGGCGCGACAAGCGCCAGCATCTGACCCGCCCCGAGCTGGCCGTCCTCCTCGCCTACTCCAAGATCGCGCTCTACAGCGACCTGATCGCCTCCAGCGTGGTCGACGATCCGTATCTGAGCCAAGTCCTCGCCGACTATTTCCCGCAATCGATGCGCGAGCGCTTCCGCGAGGAGATCGAGACCCACGCGCTGCGCCGGGAAATCATCGCCACCATGCTGGCGAACGGCGCCATCAATCGCGGCGGATCGACTTATATCGTGCGGCTGAAGGAGGAGACCGGGCGCAGCACCGAGGACATCGCCTTCGCCTTCGCCGCGGCGATGGGCGTCTTCCGGCTGAGCGCGTTCTTCCACACCATCGACGAGCTCGACGGCAAGATCGACGGGCAGCGCCAGCTTGAGCTGTATCTCCTGGTGCAGGACGTGCTGCGGCGGCAGACGGCGTGGTTCCTGCGCTACGGCAATTTCCGCGACGGGCTGTCCTCGCTGATCGAGCGCTATCGCGACGGGTTCGACGCGCTGACCGAGAATGTCGAGACGATCTTCGACGAATGGCTGATCGGCCGCCTGGAAGACGCGCAGAACCGGCTGGCTTCGGACGACTTCCCCGTCGATCCGGCGCGGCGCTTCGCCGTGCTGAAGGCGCTCACCGACGGGCCGGACATTATCTCCCTTGCCGTCAAGCTCGACCGCCCGGTGATCGACGTGGCGCGCCTGTTCCTGCGCGTCAGCAGCCATTTCCGCGTCGAGGAAATGCGCGGCGCCAGCGAGCAGCATTCGCAGTCGGACTATTACGACCGCCTGGCCGTCAGCAGCACGCTCAACGCCGTGGCCTCGGCCCAGCGCCTGATCGTGGAGAAGATCTTCGCCATCGCCGATGGTGGCGTCCCGGATTTCGAGGCGTGGCGCGCATCGCACGCGAAGGCAGTCACGCGGGCGCGAAATAGCATTGACGAAATCCTCAACGGCAGCGAGCTTACGCTGGCCAAGCTCACCGTCGCGGTCTCGCAATTGAGGGAGCTGGCCGAGTTGTAATCAGCGCGCATTGGGGGCGGACGCAGGATGACAATTTCAGCTTCGGCCGTGGGCGGGTCCGCGGCGACGGCCCGTTCCGCGGGACCGCTCGCGCTCACCTCCTGGATGCTGTTCGACTGGGCGGCGCAGCCCTTCTACACGCTGATCACGACCTTCCTGTTCGCCCCCTATTTCACCGCCACCTTCATCGGTGACGCCACCCGCGGCGCCGCGCTCTGGGGCTATACCATGTCCGTCGCCGCCATACTGGTCGCGATCGGCAGCCCGATCCTCGGCGCGGTGGCGGACAGCCGCGGCCGGCTCAAGCCGCTGATCGGCTGGCTCTCGATCGGCTTCGTGGTCGGGCAGATGGCGCTTTGGTACGCGATCCCCGGCGCGCCGGAATATGTCTGGCTGATCCTCCCGGCGCTCGCCATCGCGACCATTGCCGGCGAATACAGCATCGTGCTCAACAACGCGCTGATGCCGCGGCTGGTCACCGCCGAGCAGCTCGGGCGGATCAGCGGCGGCGGCTGGGCGCTCGGCTATGCCGGGGGCCTGGTGAGCCTCGTGCTGATGGCGGCGTTCATCCTCGTCGACAGCCACACCGGCCGGACGATGTTCGGCCTGGATCCGGTGCTGCCGCTCGACGCAGCGAGCGAGGAGCCGAACCGCATCGTCGGTCCGTTCGCGGCGCTGTGGTTCATCGTCTTCTCGATCCCGTTCTTCCTGTTCACCCCGGACGCCCCGCCGAAACCCGACGCCGAGCGTGCGACCGTGCGCTCCGCCTTCGCCTCCCTCGGCCGGACGCTTCGCCATATCCGCAGCTTTCGGGACATCGCGCTGTTCTTCATCGCGCGCATGCTCTACATCGACGGCCTGCTCGCCATTTTCACCTTCGGCGGCATCTATGCGGCGAACATCTTCGGCTGGCAAACCATCGTCGTCGGCTATTTCGGCATCATCCTGTCGATCGCGGCCGGGATCGGCGCGGCGGTCGGCGGCGTGCTCGACGACAGGCTCGGATCGAAAGCCGTGATCGTCAGCGCGCTGGTGCTGTTGATCGTCGGCGCGGCGGGCGTGATCTCGATCGACGCAACGCATGTGCTGTTCGCGCTGGAGGTCGCTCCGCGTCAGGCGGAGGCCGCCGCTTTCGGCAGTGCTGGCGAGCAGGTCTACCTGGCCTTCGCCGTCCTGATCGGTCTCGCCTCCGGCCCGCTGCAATCGGCCAGCCGCAGCCTCCTCGCCCGCATGGCACCGGAGGAGCACATCAGCGAGTTCTTCGGCTTCTTCGCCTTCTCCGGCAAGGTCACCGCCTTCGCCGCCCCGTTCGTCATCGGCCTGGTCGCCGATATGACCGGCAGCCTGCAAACGGCGATGTCGGTGATCCTGGTGTTTCTGACGGTCGGCCTGGTGCTGATGAGCCTGGTCAGGACCGACCGGCGGGCGGCGGCATGAAACATCCTAGCTCCGCGCGCCACGCCGGACTGAAAGGCCAGTACGCCCCGGCTGAGACGCCGGGGCGACGTTAGGAGCGATGGACGGGATTCCGCTCAGTGCGTGGTCTCGGCGGCGCGCAGCTCCTTCTTCGACAGCTTGCCGACCATGGTCTTCGGCAACTCGTCGCGGAACTCGATCTGCGCGGGCATCTCGATCTTCGACAGCTTCGGTTCGAGGAATTTCAACATATCCGCCGGGGTTAGAGTCTTCCCGTCGCGCAGCTTGACGAACGCTTTCGGCGCCTCGCCGCGATAGGCGTCCGGAATGCCGATCACCGTCACCTCCTCGACCGCCGGATGCTGGTAGATCGCCTCCTCGATCTGGCGCGGATAGACATTGTAGCCGGAGCACAATGATGAGGTCCTTGATGCGGTCGACGATATAGGTGAAGCCGTCCTCGTCCATGGTCGCCACGTCGCCGGTGCGGAAGAACTCGCCGACGAACACCGCCTTGGTCTCCTCCGGCTTGTTCCAATAGCCCTTCATCACCTGCGGTCCGGCGATGCAGATCTCGCCCTTCTCACCAAGCGGAACCTCCTTGGTCGGATCTTCGAGCGAACGCAGCGAAATGATCGTGCGCGGCATCGGCAGGCCGATCGAGCCTTCCTTGAGCGGACCTCCGAGCGGATTGCAGGTGGCGACCGGCGAGGTCTCGGAGAGGCCGTAGCCTTCGACGAGGATGACGCCGGCTTCCTTCTCGAAATTGCGCTTCAGCTCGACCGGCAGCGGCGCGCCGCCCGAAACACCGCTACGCAGCGACTTCAGGTCCTCCGGCTTCAGCTTCGGATGACTGCGCAGCGCGTTGAACAGCGTCGGCACGCCCGGCATCACCGTCGGCTTGGTGTCGCGGATCAGCTTGAGCACCATCTCGACGTCGAAGCGCGGCACCAGGATCATCGTCGACGCGTTCGAGATACCGCGATTCATGATCGAGGTCATGGCGAAGACATGGAAGAACGGCAGGATCGACATGATCCGCTCCGTCCCTTTCGGGACGCCCGGCTCCCAGAGATCGGCCTGCTTCAGATTGATCGATAGGTTGGAATGCGTCAGCATCGCGCCCTTGGGGATGCCTGTCGTGCCGCCGGTATATTGCAGCACGGCGACGTCGTTCACGTCGATCGGGACCGGGATGTATTGACCGTCATTGGCGATCAGATCGTCATATTTGACAATCTTCGCACGCTGAGGGGACGCATCGAGCTTGGCCAGCTCCTTGCTCTTCAGCAGCTTGAACAGCATGCCTTTCAGGCCAGGGAGGATGCTTGCAAACGGGCAGATGATGGCTTTGTCGATCGTATGCGACGCCAGCAGCGCCTCGGCCTTGGGAAACAGCGCCGTCAGGTCGAGCGTCACCATCATCGATGTGCCGCTGTCCTTGGCCTGATGGGCGATCTCCTCGATCGTGTAGAGCGGATTGAAGTTCACCACGACGCCGCCCGCTTTGAGGATGGCGTAATAGAGGATGGGAAAATACGGCGCGTTCGGCAGCAGCAGCCCGACCCGCATGCCCTTCTTCACGCCCGCCTGCTGCAACCCTTTGGCGGCCTTGTTTACAAGCGTCCCGATCTGCTTGTACGTCATGGTCGCACCCATGAAATAGGTGCAGGTCGCATTCGGAAATTCCCGCACGGTGCGGTCCAGGATGTCCGGCAGCGGCTCGGCTTTCAGCTCGGCATACCAGTCGACGTTTTTCGGATAGCTTCGGAACCATTGATAGTCGTTGGTCCGGATCGGACTTCCGTCGGCCTCTCCTACGCCCAATGCAGAATCACTCATCCTGTCCTCCCAGGTTTCCCGATGCTCCCCTCATCGCCCTGACGGGCGCGCCGACGTGAGCCGGTCTTGCTTAGCGCGTAGCCGGCCAGAACCGGTCTACGCGCATGCATCGATGCGTATTGGCCACAATTTATGACGATAATTGCGGCCGATGTATAGGTCGATATTGGGCCTACCGCGCGAGGCAGAGCCGCCGGAACCGGCCTTTGCGTCTATAATGATATGGTGGAGTAAGCGGTGAGCCAAGCCGCTGGCGCGGTTACCGCGAGCCGCGTCACATCTCTTCGCTGACCTGGCCGTAGGCAATCATCGAGAACAGCGCCGTGCCGCCGATGATGTTGCCGATCAGCGCCGGCAGGATGACGCCGCCAAAGGCGTGCAGCACCGAAACCTCCCCGGCGATCAGCAACAGAAACACCTCCACCGAACCGGCGACGACATGGGCAAAGTCACCCAGCGCAATGACGTAGGTGACGACCAGGATCGCCCAGAACTTGCTACCCTCGGAATTCGGCAGCAGCCATGTGAGCGCCGCGATGAGAAATCCGGCGGGCACGCCCAGAAGCAGCAGGTTCAGAAAGCTCTGATCGGCGAACTGGCGGGAGATGTCCATGAAGGCGGCGTATTGCTCGGCCGGCACCGCAGGGCTGAGCGCGCCGAAGAGCGCGGCCGCAAGCCCGCCGGCAAGGTTCGCGACGAACACGACACCCCAAAGCCGGGCCGTGCGAACGAAATTCTCCCAGGTTTGCTTGCTGAGCAACGGCAGAATCGCCGTCACGGTCTGCTCGGTGAAAAGCTGGAAGCCCCCGAGGATGACGAGCAGGAAGCCGACCGTGTAGCCGAGATTTTCGACGAGCGGGCGCCAGGGTGCATCCGGCAGGTGCACATGAAAGAAGGCTTCTGAAAACACCGAGGCGGAAATGGACAGCCCCGCGGCGACACCCGACCACCACAGCGAGATCACCGGACGCTCCAGCTCGTCCTCGCCGGCCTGACGGATGGATTCGTAAAGCACCGGCGCGCGAACGCTTCGGCGATGCTCGACTTCCTCACGTTCTTTCTCGTTCAGGCCACGATTTGACGCCACCTCCGCTCCTCCATCCCGCTGCACCGCCCACGGATAACGTCCTAACCGGGCAAGGGTTCAAGGCAGGTACGGCGGGCCGCAAGCGCCGCCGTCGAAGCGCTCCGGACTTATGAACGATTCAAATCGCTTAGCGGTCGGGGCGAAACGCCCCGGGCGGGATGTTTCCGGGCTCGACATAGGCGTGGTAGAGCGCGTCGAGCTGTGCCCACAGGACGTTGCATTTGAAGCGTACGGCGGCGACGCAGGCGTCCTGGGCGTCGCGGGTCAGCGCGTGATGCTTGACGTAATCCAGCGCAAAGCCGGCATCGTCCGTGGCCTGAGAGAGCCGGCGGCGGAAATAGGCCATCACCGGCTCGCCGATGAAGTCGTAATTCTCCAGCATCCCCGATATGCGCTCGCGGTGAATCTTCGGCGCGAACAGCTCGGTCAGCGACGAAGCGACCGCCTCCACGAGCGTCCGCTCGGCGACGAAATGCACATAGGCCTCGACGGCGAAGCGGGTCGCGGGAAGCGCGCCCTCCATCGAGATCACATAGTCGCGGTCGAGCCCGAGGCCATCGGTCAGCACGAGCCAGCGCTCGATGCCGCCTTCCTCGCCGGCCTGGCCGTCATGATCCAGGATGCGCTTGATCCAGTCGCGCCTGAGCTGCCGGTCGTCGGTGCGCGCGAGCAGCGCCGCATCCTTGCGTGGCACGGCCGACTGATAGCAATAGCGGTTCAGCGCCCAGGCCTGCACCTGGCCCTTGTTCAGCTTGCCGCCGTGCAGCAGATGATGAAACGGGTGCTTGTCGTGATAGTGCTCGGCGCCGACCGCGCGGATCTGGGCTTCCAGCTCCTCCGGATGCAGCGGCGCGCTCATAGCCGGATCTCCATGCCGTCCTCGGAGACGGTCCATCCGGCAGCTTCGACCGCACGGCGCTCGGCGCTATCCTCGCGCAGCACGGGGTTGGAATTGTTGATGTGGATGAAAATCCGCCGCTCGACATTGGCGTCGGCGAGCTGGGCGACCGATCCGTCGTCGCCCGACATGCTGATATGCCCCATTCTATGCCCCGTCTTTTGCAGCAAGCCCTGCCGCAACATTTCCTCGTCGTCGTAAAGCGTGCCGTCGAACAGCAGCACCGACGCACCGGCGATCCAATCCTTCAGCCTGCCGTCCACCGACGCACAGCCGGGAATATAGCAGGCAAATCGGCCGCTCGCGGTTTCGGTCAGTTTCAGCCCGACGACGTCCCCCTCGCCGGAGCCGAAATCGGGGCCTGCATCGGGGTTCTCCAGATAGAGCGCCACCTTGCCCGGCACGCTGAACAGCTCCACCGTCAGGCCCTCGCAGCCCGCCGGCTCGAACACGTCTCCATTGGCGATAACGATGCGGGGAACAAGATCCTCCCGCAACACGTCGAAAATCGGGTTGTCCGTCACCGCATCGAGAACGCGCGCGCTGCCATAAACGGAAAAAGGTTGCCCCTCGCGAAGATTGAGCAACCCGGCAACATGGTCGACATCGGCATTGGTCAGCACGACTGCCTTCAGCGGACTGTTACGCAGCCCGGCTTCCGGCCTCGGCGACAACTCGGGATTGGCGGCCAGCTGCTCGCGAAGGTCGGGCGACGCGTTGAGCAGGCACCAATTGCGTCCATCGACACTGACGGCGATCGAAGATTGGCTGCGAGGCTTCAGCCCGGTTACACCGCGCCGGACATCTGCGCAATTGGCACATGCACAATTCCATTGCGGAAAGCCGCCGCCCGCAGCCGATCCAAGTACTTTGATGAGCATTCGCTCGGCAGGCGCTTACTTCTTCAGCTCAGCGGCCACGTAAGCGGTCACTTCCAGGCTGATGTCCTGCTCGCAAACCTGAGGCTTTGTCCAGGTCTTCTTCATGGGGACGTACTCCTTCCGTAATGATCCGTTCGCTTGGTCGGGATCGATTGTTCGTGGCGGCAACTTTGCGCCGCAGCGTGCAAGTCTAGCGCAAATATTATGCAGCCGCCATCTCCAACAAGATGGGAACGCATAACCGGTGCGCATAGTGCCATCACGATATTTCGCGATTGACCGTCAGGGGTGCGGCGGTTGGGCGCAGTCAGACGCGGGCGGCGCCTTCGGCGATGGCATCGAGACCGGGCCGGGCAATGGCGCGCCTGCCGCGCAGCTCGAACAGCGCCATTGCGTTCCACACCGGCAGAATGAGGCCCGGCGCCCAGGGACGCATACCGCTCAGATGACCGGACCCGGCGCCCCATTCAGCAAAGTCTCGGATGAAGCGCGCCTGCCCTTCCGGCTTCAGCGGATAGCCTTTTACCGCGTTGAGCCATTTGCCGCCGCCATATTGGAGCTGCTTCGATCCCGGATAGCCGAACTCGGCGAGGAACACCTTGCGCCGCAGCCTTTCATTTAAGGCCGAGACGGTCTCCTTGAGCCGCGCCACCCGGTCCGGCACGTCCGGCTTGTCGGGATCGCTGCTCGGGTAATAGGAGCCGCCGAGTTGGTCGGGCTCATAACCGGCCTCGCCCATCGCCTCGAAAAACGCCACGGCAAGGCGCGGCGACTTCATGCCGACACCGCTGATATGCGTGCTGAAGCGGGCGGATTTGTCGACTGAGCGCACGCCGTCGGCAACGGCGGCGAACAGCCGGCCGAGATGGGGCCAGAGAGTCTTCCGCAGCCACGCGATCCGGTCGCGTTCGCTCATCTGCATCATCTGAATGAGCCCGACCTTGCCGATCGCCGGATTGACGCCGTCGGGCGCGCGGTAATCCGGCTTATGCGAGTTGATGGCGACACCCGCGCTGCCGAACTCGACCTCGTTGCCGATGTCCCAGACATTCACCTTCGCACCGGTCGCCACGATCTCGGCGGCGATCAGCGCACCGTATTCGCGCATCGCCGCCGCCATTTCTTTTATCGACAGCGCGGCCCAGGGGCGCGGCAGCTTGATCGAGGAATAGCCGCTGAAATCGGGGCCTGGCTGGGACAGCACATCGCCATAGCTGGCGAACAGGCCCAGCTCGGGATTGAACGGCAGGTCCAACGACTTGGCGAGCTTTGCCCTCTCCAGCCCGCGCTCGACGCTGTGGTCGCCGTCGCCCGGCTTGAACGTCCGCAGCGTGCCGATGCGGGCGAAGATCTCGGTTGCGCCGTGCGCCATGTAGAGGCGTTGCAGCTCGGCTGTGTTGTGCGCGGTCAGCTTGCCGTCGGTGTAGGTCATGCCGCCGGCGAACAGCATGTCGGTGAACGGGCTGACCGAGAGCGCGTTGCGGAAGTGCCGCTTCGGCGCCGCCTGCCCCGGCGACAGACCGGCGGCTTGCATCAAGCCCGCCGCGCCAATGCCGCGCAGCACCGTCCTGCGGTCGATGTCCCGGTTTGCCAACTCGCCCATCACACCTCTCCGTCTCGCGCGCTGATGTCCCATTCCGGCTATCATCCCGAGAATGAACGCAAAATGACCCTGACTGTCCCGCCGTTCAGAAGAACAACCGCCACAACAGCGGCAGCAGCACCGCCGTCGCCAGCGCGTTCAGCCCCATCGCCAGCCCTGAGAATGCCCCGGCCACATCGTTGACCTGTAACGCGCGGGCCGTGCCGATGCCGTGGCTCGCCGTGCCTATGGCCAGGCCGCGCGCGCTCCAGTCGCGAATGCGCAAGCAGGTCGAGCATCGGCGGGCCGAGCATCGCCCCGAGAATACCGGTCAGGATCACCAGCACCGCCGTCAGCGATGGCAGCCCGCCGAGCTGCTGGGAAATGCCCATCGCCACCGGAGCCGTCACCGATTTCGGCGCGATCGACACCGCCGTCTGCCAACCGCCGCCGAGCAGCCGCACCAGCAGGAATGCCGAGATCGACGCCGTCAGCGAGCCGGCGAGAATGCTGGTCAGGATCGCCAGCGCCGAGCGTTTGACCCGCTCCCATTGCCGGTAGAGCGGGATCGCCAGCGCCACGGTCGCCGGGCCGAGCAGGAAGTGCACGAACTGCGCGCCCTGGAAATAGGTCTGATAGCTCGTGCCGGTCAGCGTCAGCGCCGCGACCAGCAGGCAGACGGCCAGCAGCACCGGATTGAGCAGCGGGTTCAGCCGGCCGCGCCGATAGACCCAGCTCCCAGCCTGATAGGCGATTAGCGTCAGCGTCAGGTGCAGCAGCGGACTGGCGGCAAGATAGACCCAGATCTCATGAAGATTGGCGGTCATAAGCCGCGCTCCTCGCCCGAGCCGGTATTGCCCGCCCGGCGGTTGAACCATTGCATCAGCAGCGATGTGATGGCGACGGTGATGAGCGTCGAGACGATCAGCGCGACGGAGATCGGCAGGATTTCGGCCTCGATCAGCCGCAGATGCAGCATGACGCCGACGCCGGCGGGCACGAACAGCAGCGACAGGTTGCCGAGCAGCGTGTCGGCGACAACGCCCAGATCGTCCGGAATTCCCCCGCGAACGATGAGCCCGGCGAACATCAGCGCCATGCCGCAGACCGGGCCGGGGACCGGCAGGCCCGACGCGGTGACGAGCAGCTCGCCGGCGAGCTGACAGCAAAGGATCAGAGTGAGAGCATTGAGCATCGGGACTTTCCCGCCTTTCATTAAACTCCGTTTGCGATAGCGTGCGTCCACGCCCGGCCTTATTGATAGCCACATTCATCGGCAATTCATGGCGCCCGCGGAACAATCCCGCAAAAGCCTGCAAGGCCGGGGCCAGGGCGACGCGTCCGACGGTGCCTCCTGCCGCCGACGCACGAGGACGCTACACAGATGGAAGGGGCATATGAAAAAAATCATAGTCGCAGCAATCACCGCCAGCCTGTCGTCCACCGCAATGGCTGATGAGCTGCCCTTAAAGCGCGTCGTGCTGTCGACGGCCGGCCTCGCGCAATTCACCCATTCCGGCGAAGTCGCGCCCGGCATCACGCTCGACCTCAGCGTCCGCCTCGACCAGGTCGACGATATGCTCAAGAGCCTGACCATCTTCGACGCGCAAAGCGCAATCGGCGCGGTCAGCCTGCCCGGCAAGGCGCCGCTCGCCGAGCTGTTCCGCGATCTGCCGTTCGGGCCGGAAGCGCTCGAACTCGCTGCCGAACCTGCTCACATCGCTGGTCGGCTCTGAAGTCATCATCGACGGCAGCGTCAGCGCGCAAGGGCGGCTGCTCCGCGTCAACGAGGAGGCCGTGCAGCTCCCCAATGGCGGCGGCCAGACCACGCGGCACCGGCTGACGCTGATGACCGAGAACGGTCTCGTGCAGGCGGTGCTGGAGGAGCTGTCCAATGTCCGCTTCGTCGATCCCGACACGCAGGCGCAGATCGACAAGGCGCTGGCCGGCATCGCCGAGAACCGCGCCAAGGAGCGGCGCAAGCTGTCGATCCACCTGCTCGGCAAGTCGGCACGGCAGGTCGGGTTCAGCTATGTGGTGGCCGCGCCGGTGTGGAAGACCGCATACCGTCTGGTGCTGCCCAAGACCGAAGCGGACAAGGCGCGGCTGCAGGGCTGGGCGGTGGTCGAAAACCTGACCGGCAGCGATTGGACCGACGTCGATCTGGCGCTGATCTCCGGCAATCCGGTCGCGCTGAAGCAGCAGCTGTACACCGCCTTCTATATCGACCGGCCGGAGATCCCGGTCACCGCCGCGCAGCGCATCGTGCCGCGCAAGGACGAAGCCGAGGAGCCGGCCCCGGCGCCGAGCGCACCACCCCCGCGCATGGCGCTGATGGCCAAGTCCCGCGATCGCGCGTTTGCGGCCAAACCGGGCGCCTATGGGTCCGGCATGGCCCTTGAGGAAGCTGCTGACGCGGTGCCTCAGCAGATCGGCGGCGTCGCCCAGGCGGCCGAAGCCGAGGAGGCGGCGACCCAGATCTCCTATCGCTTCCCGGAGAAGGTGACGCTGTCCAACGGCTCGACCATGATGGTGCCGTTCGTCGACCGCGAGATCACCGCCGCCCGGACCTGGCTTTACCAGCCGGATACCAACGCGGTGCATCCGCTCGCCTCGGTGCAGCTCAAGAACGATACCGAGACCGCCCTGCCGGCGGGCATCATCACCGCCTTCGACAGCACCGGCGACCGCACCGATTTCGTCGGCGATGCGCAACTGCCGCTGACCGGCAAGTCGGCTTCGAAATTCGTCATCTTCGCGCTCGACGCCAAGACCGACATCCGCCGCGCCGACAAGGGCATCCGCCAGACCCGCCTCGGCAAGGCGGTGGGCGGGCAGCTCACGCTGACGACCAAATCGGTGCACACCATCGACTATGAAATCACCCCGCCGGCCGAGGAAGACCGGGAGATCGTGATCGAGGAACCGCGCGGCGACGGCTGGCAGCCCGCCGGCGACACGGCCAGGATCGAGACGACCACCTCGCGGCTGCGATACCGGGTCGATGCGCCCAAGGGCCAGACCACCAAGGCATCGCTGACGCTGGAGCGCACCGACCGCCAGACCATCCATCTGACGACGATGGATGCCGGCCGGATCTATGCGACGCTGCAGGGCCTGGAGAATGCCGGCCCGGCACTGAAGAAGGCGATCTCGGAGCTTGGCGCGGTGGTGACGGCGATCAACAAGGCGGCGCAGCAGCGCTCGAAGCTGGAAAACGAGGTCGCCGGCATCTCCGACGACCAGGAGCGCATCCGCAAGAACCTGGAAGCGGCGGGCCAGAGCTCCGATCTCGGCCGGCGCTATCTCGACACGCTGCGCAACCAGGAAGACCGCCTCACCGCCATCCGCAAGGAGCAGGAGGAGTTGGATGCCCAGATCGACGCCAAGCAGAAAGAGGCCGCGCAGATCGCCAAGAGCTTGACGCTGTAAGGGTTGCGTCCGGCACAGGGGCGGCCGTCCACGGAAGGGCCGCTCAGAAGTGCCCACATGTCTTTCCGCCACGTCTAAAATTGCGGAAATGATAATAGGCCCCGGCTCAAGGCCGGGGCGACGCCGTGTTCGGAAACATTGGGATATGTCTCGTCGTCCTGGCCTTGAGCCGGGGCCTACTCGCCCTTCGGTCCGACGATAGCTCGCCAATCGCGACGCGCCACGTAAACACGAATGTCCGCCGCCTGCGGCCAAGCAGGACGGCGGACCAACCGGGTGCGCTTAGCCGTTGCTTGCACGCAGTACGACCGGCTCGGAAGGGGCCGTCAGCGGCTTCATTTCGCTCGCGGCCAAGGCTGGCGTCGGTTGCATGATCCGGTTCGCCGGGAAACTGATCTTCACTTCGGTGCCCTGCCGCAGCCGGGTCTTCAGGTCGAACTTGCCCCGATGCAGGTCGACAAGTCCCTTGACGATCGGCAGGCCCAGACCGCTGCCGCCCTCATTGGTGGCGGTGGCCAGCGAGCCCTGCCCGAACGGGCTCATCACCCGCGGAATTTCCGCCGTCGGAATGCCGGGCCCGCTATCCTTGACGCTCATATATTGCTCGCCGCGCCGCGACGTGCCGACCGTCAGCGTGATCGTGCCGCTTGGCGGGGTGAACTTGATCGCATTCGACAGCAGGTTGAGGCAGATCTGGCGGATCGCCCGCTTGTCGGCCCACAGCCGCGGCATGTCCTCGGAGAAATCCTCGACAACCTTCAACCCCTTGCTTTCCGCCCGCAGGTTGAGCAGGCGGCGGCAATCGTCCATGACGTCGGCCAGCACCACCGGCTCTTCGCTGAGCTCGTAACGCCCCGCCTCGATGCGCGACAGGTCGAGGATCTGGTTGATCAGGTTGAGCAGGTGCTCGCCGCTATTGTGGATGTCGTCCGAATAGGACTTGTAGGTCGGGTTCTCCAGCGGCCCGAGCATTTCCGAGCGCATCATGTCGGAGAAGCCGAGAATGGCGTTCAGCGGCGTGCGCAGCTCGTGGCTCATATTGGCGAGGAATTTGGACTTGGCCAGGTTGGCTGCCTCGGCCCGGTGCCGCGCCTCGTCGGAAACCGCCTTGGCCTGTTCCAACTCGCCGACCAGCGCGTCCTTCTCGGCGCGGTATTCCAGCATGGCCAGGACCGTGCCCTGCAGGCCGTTGGCGAGGAAGATCAGATAGACATGGATGCCGATCGCGACCGCCGCCAGCGTCCAGTAGAACGGGTGCTCGGCGACCATGAAGCGCAGCACGAGCGCCGTGGTCATCGGGATCGTGCCGGCATAGAGGATGCGCAGCACGGTCGATGCGAACATCGTGCGCATGGCGACGACGACCATGATCGTGGCGAACAGGAAGAAAAAGGCCGAGTGCTGATCCTGCTTGGCGAAATCGACGAACACCACCGATGCCCATGTCGTGCCGTAGAGGAATTCGGCCGCCGAGAGATAGCGCCGCCACAGATCGCAGTCCGCCTGTTTGCGCGGCAGCATCTGAAAGCGCCGGCACAGAAAGATGAGAATGCCCTTGGAGATGAAGACCGTCGCCAGCCAGAACAGCAGCGCCTCGACCGGCGCCCAGGGCAGCAGCCCGACCGCCACGACCACCGCCAGGACCGGAATGGCGAGCGACGCCGTCAGCTCTGAGCGGACGAAGATCGCAAGAAGCTCGTAGTTGAACTCCGGCCGCATCCCGGCCTGGTTCATCAGCTTCTCGCGGGCCTGCCTGACACGAAGCGACGTTGTCGGTGGGGCGACCGCCTTAACTCGAGAAAAACGCACCGGCGCGGCGATGGGAGCACTCATACTCTTGACCTGTTTTGCAACATAGGTTGCGAACTCGCGAAACCATCGACGCTTGCGATTACACCGCCTGCCCGCACGGCCTTCAAGGAAAAGGCCTCAATATTGCGAGAGTTTTAGCAATGAACGCGAACGCATCGTTGATCTTCGTACCAAAGCGTAACGCTGAAGACTGCGTTTCGCCTGACCATGAGCCCTATTGAAGACAAGAAAGGTAAATTCGGATTTAAGCATGCGGGGAAAATGCGAGCGGGTGTGTTTGTTTTTCTTCACCGTTTAACGCCTGCTCAATCCGGGCAGCCCGATAGCGGCCTGAAAACCGTGGTTAATGGCCGCGCATATGTCCGATAAATTGCGTAATAAGTGAATTGCAATCTTGACGTGTATTTAAGGATGGCCTCTATTCGTTTCCTGTTGGAACCGCTTGCGGATAGAGGACATGGCTTGGCCAGCACAGAAATCGTTTATCCGTAGGCGCCTCAATATCAGATGGGCCCGTTGGGCCCTGTGGCGCGGCGTTCTCCGGCACGGGCCGCTGGCGCGGCGGCTCTCCTTTCCGAGGCGCAGCGTGGCCGCGACATCGATCGCGGTGCAGATCATGGATAACTCCATTTCGGTGGAGTCCGGCGCCTTCGATGCCGAGGGCATGAAGCTCGTCAAGCGCGCCGCCGAGAACGACCGGATCGATCCGGGCCGCGGCCCGGCCTATCCGCCGATCTTCCGCCACGAGATCGCCGTCATCCGGAATTGCGCCGTGCTCGGGCACGTCGGCGCCGTCGTCGATACGGCCAGCGGGGCGTTGCTCAGTCAATCGGGCGCCGAGACGCCGAACTGGAACCGCGCCCGGCCGCGCCGCCTGGAGTGCCGCCGGCTGAGCAACGGTCTCGTCACCTGGCTCGACGGCACCAGACATTATTTTCATTTCTTCGCCAGCCTGCTGCCGCTGCTCGAATACCTCCGGCAGGATGTGCACACGAAGCGGCCGCTGACCGTCCTGGTGCCGGCGGGCGGGCCGGCCTTCCAGCATCAGGTTTGCAAGGCGGTCGCCGCCGCCTATCCCCACGTCCGGTTCGAGCCCGTGGGTGCCGACGAACGAGCCGAAATCGACGCCTATCTCTGGCTTCACAATGGGTGCCGCAACTCTGAATGGCTGCCGGTCGCGCGCAGCGGGGCGGACACGGTCGCGAACCTGCTGCACCGGCATTACGGCCTCGCGCGGCCGACCGGCGGTGATCTGATGTTCTTCAGCAGGGGCAAGGCAAAGCAGCGGCGTCTTTCGAACGAAGCCGAGTTGGAGTCGATTGCCGCCGAGCGAGGTTTTGCCCGCTTCGAGGCGCATTCGGAGAACCACGCCGAGCAGGTCCAGAGGTTCGGGAATGCGGACGTCATCGTCGCCGTCCACGGTGCGGGGCTGACCAATCTGATTTTCGCGCGGCCGGGTGCGACACTCATCGAGTTGTTCCCGGAAAACTGCATCAAGAGCACCTATCTCTGGCTCGCCCGGCGCATGGGTCTGAACTACCGGGCCGTGATCGGTTCGCCGGGCGATTACCGGCAGGGCTTCCATCTGCCGCCCGAACGGCTGCGCGATGCCCTCGACGCAACCTTGGAGGATGGTAGCGAGCCCCCCATCCCGCGTCGCAGGTTACGCCGGGTCCCGGACGCGATCGAACCGCATGTGGGTTTCGCGAGATAGGAAGATTTGAGTGCAACGCGATGTGTTGACCGATGCTGCCGCCAGGGAGGGAAAGCCGCTCGCACAAGAAAGATGTGTCACCCGGTGGGCTGTCAGGCGGGTTTGGCGCCGACGGAGTCCGTCGCGACGCGGACCCAGCCGTGCCGGGTCAGCCTTTCCTGCGGCATGAAGCGCGACTTATAGGTCATCTTACGGGAGCCCTGGATCCAGTAGCCGAGATAGACATAAGGGAGCTTCAGGCTCCGGGCGTATTCGATATGCTCCAGGATCATATAGCTGCCGAGGCTGCGGTCATGCAGGTCGGGATCGTAGAAGCTGTAAACCAGGGAAAGGCCGTCGCTGAGCCGGTCGCAAAGGGCCGCGCCCGCCAGAGGCAGGTCGCCGGTCACCGCGCTGCTGAGCAGGCGCGAGCCGGGCTTGCGGCGATATTCGGTGATGAAGGTCTCGATCGCGCTGTCCTCGACCATCATCGAATAGTCGAACACCGACATGTCGGCCATCCCGCCATCGGAATGGCGTTCGCCGATATAGTCGCGGAACAGCGAATATTGCTCGGAGGTGGCGATGGCGTCGACGCGGCGGGTCTGAAGGTCGGTGTTGCGCTTGAGGATACGCTTGAGCGACCGGCTCATCTCGAATTCGTCGACGACGATCCGCACCGAAACGCAGGCCTGGCAGCCGTCGCAATACGGCATATAGGCGATATTTTGGCTGCGCCGGAACCCGCCCTTGAGCAGGTTGTCAATCATCGCCGGAGACTTGTCCGGCGTCAAATGGGTGAAGATTTTCCGTTCCAAACGTCCCGACAGATAGGGACAGGGTTGCGGAGCCGTCACATAGAATTCTGGGAAACGTCGACTCTGCTCAGTCACCTGAGGGCCTCACTCGTCACCTGTCGATACCCATTGCGCAATCGCACCTCACTCTCCCAGGCACATAGCTTAAGTGACACATGCCACCTAAATCAAGAGAAACACACATGCGCAGGAAAAGTTTGCCGGACCGGAACGCTCGGGGTTTGCGTATTAATACTTATCCAACAGATAGGAAAAACTTCATAGACCTGCAAGTAGGCGAACTTGCTCTGCTGAATGTATAGCTTTTGATCACAATCTAAATGAACTTTCCATTATCCGTCAGTTTGCGAGCTTATCCGCACGCGTAATCGCGCGAGATTCGAGACGGTATACGCTAAAGCCGCTACGCTCGAGACGGGCGATGATCTCGGCGCCGTGCCGAGCGTCCTTGGTCTCGATCATCACGTCGAGCGTGGTGCCTTTCGCGGGCACGTTCAGAAACATCCGGCGATGTCCCACTTCGAGGATGTTCGCACCCGCCTCGCCGAGACACGTAGCGACCCTGCCGAGCATCCCCGGCTGATCGTCGATGACAAGGCGCAGCGAAATGATCTTCTCCTCCCGCTCCAGCCCACGCACCATGATCGACGCCAGCATGCGCACGTCGATATTGCCGCCCGAGAGCACCAGTCCGACCTTGCGTCCGCGAAACCGGTCCGGGTTGGCGCAGAGTGCCGCCAGCCCGACGGCGCCGGCGCCTTCCGCCATGGTCTTTTGCAGCGACAGGAACGCCGAAACCGCGTGCTCGATCTGCAACTCGCTGACGAGGAAGATCTCGGACACCAGCTCGGCAACGATCGGCGTGGTCAGTCGCCCGGCGTTCTTGACGGCGATGCCCTCGGCAAGCGTCTGGCCGCCGCACACGGCTTCCTTGCCCTCGAGCGCCGCCTTCATCGAAGGATACAGCTCCGCCTCGACCCCAAAAATCTCGATGTCGGGTTTGAGCTTCTTCATTGCAACGGCGCAGCCGGAGATCAGTCCGCCGCCGCCGATCGGCAGGATCACGCAGTCCAGATCCGGCTGATCTTCGAGGAATTCCGCGCCGAGTGTGCCCTGCCCCGCGATCACCAGCGGATCGTCGTAAGGATGGACAAAGGTCAAGCCGCGTTGATCCGCGATGGCGAGGGCCGTCGCCTGCGCCTCGGCAAGCGTCGTTCCGGCAAGCACGACCTCGGCGCCGAAGGCCTCGGTGTTGCTCACCTTTACGAAGGGTGTCGCTTCGGGCATGACGATCAGCGCCGGAATCCGCAGGCGCTTGGCATGAAACGCCACGGCCTGCGCATGGTTGCCCGCCGACATGGCGATCACGCCGCGCTCCCGCTCGATGTCGGTCAGCGACAACAGCTTGACCAGCGCGCCGCGATCCTTGAACGCGCCAGTCACCTGGAGATTCTCGTATTTGACGAAGACATGCGCGCCGGTGATCTGCGAGAGCTTCGGCGCCGGCAGCGTCGGCGTCCTCAGCACGCGGCCGCTGATGCGCTTGGTCGCTTCGAAGACGTCGCTATAGGTGACCGCCATCGGCGTGCCCACTTGGTCCGGCGCGGCAGACGTCATTTGTGTTTTCTCACTGCGGCAATCCTGCAGCGCGGGCGATCACGC
This sequence comes from uncultured Alphaproteobacteria bacterium, assembly GCA_963727575.1. Lineage (GTDB taxonomy): Bacteria > Pseudomonadota > Alphaproteobacteria > Rhizobiales > Rhodomicrobiaceae > JAHQVI01. The sequence goes on along the minus strand of CAVSIA010000039.1, from coordinate 32,017 downwards.
GGATCACGCGCCCCGCTCTTTGAACAGCTTGGCAACGTCGCGCGCGAAATAGGTCAGGATCCCGTCGGCGCCGGCGCGCTTGAACGCCAGAAGGCTTTCCAGCATCACGCGCTCCCGGTCGAGCCAGCCATTCTGCGCGGCGGCCATCAGCATCGCATATTCGCCGGACACCTGGTAAACGAAAGTTGGCGCGCCGAAAGTGTCCTTCACCCGCCGGACGATGTCGAGATAGGGCATCCCGGGCTTGACCATGACCATGTCCGCGCCCTCGGCCAGGTCCAGCTCGACCTCGCGGATCGCTTCGTCGGAATTGGCCGGGTCCATCTGGTAGGTGCGTTTGTCGCCTTTCAGCGTCGAGGATGAGCCGACGGCTTCGCGGAATGGCCCGTAAAACGCGGACGCGTATTTCGCCGCATACGCCATGATCAGCGTATTCCGGTGCCCACGGACCTCAAGCGCATGGCGGATCGCGCCGATGCGGCCGTCCATCATATCGGACGGGGCCAGCACGTCGCAGCCGGCTTCGGCCTGCACCAGCGCCTGCTCGATCAAAATCTCCACCGTCTCGTCATTGGCGATCTCCTCGCCGACGAACACGCCGTCATGGCCGTGCGAGGTATAGGGGTCGAGGGCAACATCGCAGAGAACGCCGATCTCCGGCACGGCCGCCTTGATCGCGCGGACGCTCCGGCAGACCAGATTGTCGGGATTGACGGCCTGGGTCGCCTGCTCGTCGCGCAGATCCATGCTGGTATAAGGGAAGAGAGCGATCGTCGGAATCGACAGGCTAGCTGCCTCTTCAGCCGCCGCAACGGCCAGATCGACGGAAAGCCGGTCGACGCCCGGCATCGAGGCGATCGGCTCCCGGCGGTTTTCCCCCTCGAGAACGAAGATCGGCCAGATCAGGTCGTCGGTGGTCAGCCGGTTTTCGCGCGCCAGGCGCCGCGACCACTCCGATTGCCTGATCCGGCGCATCCGCGTCGTCGGAAATCCAGGCGCCGGCATCACCGGCGCGTCGGCGGTGTGCCGCTGAGCCAAGCCGCGGTTCTCCACTTTCTTATCCATGGCTGCGCATTCTCCCAAACCCGTTCCAGTCAGTTTTTATCAACGCCGCAGAACAGAAGCAATTCCCTCATCTCCGCAAAACTTTATGTATGTGTGCTGCTCCATCTTGCCTCATCCCCACAAACTGTCGTGCTTTTCACGAATGAAACCGCTAAAGGAGAGCCGGGCACTGTACGCCCAATAATACCTTTTTGTTTTGAGGAAACGAACATGTCTGTGTCGAGAGGTTTCACCCTTTCTTTGACCGGCCTGACGGCTGCAATCACCATCGGCGCGCTGTCGCTGACCGCGACGTCCGCCAATGCCCAGGGCCGCCGCGATTTTTGCGACGGCTACGCACGCCAAGCCGTCGAGCAGAACGATATCAATGAACGCAGGAATTGTGGCCTTAAAGGGTCGCGCTGGAGTGAAAATCGCGCCGCCCATTTCGGCTGGTGCATGCTCTTCCCGAAACAGGCGGAGAAGGAAGCCGACGCCCGCAAGGATGAGCTCAAAGATTGCCGCGACGATCGTCGGGCCGACCGCCGAGACGACAATAAGGGTGACCGCGTCGGCAAGCGCGCCAACTGCGACGCCTACGCAAAGATTGCGACCGTCCAGGCTGAAGCAAACCAGAAATATAATTGCGGCCTGCGTGGCGGCGAGTGGAACACCGAAGAGCGGGCGCATTTCCGCTGGTGCATGAAATCACGGCGCGCCTTTCTTGCGGATGAATTCCGCTATCGCTCGGGCGAGTTGCAGAAATGCTTCGACAAGCTCGGCGACTATGACGACGAAGGCAACGACAAGGACTATCGCCGCCGGAAGTTCTAGCCTCTCATTTCCTCAACATGCCTGGAGGCGGCCCCACCGTGGGGCCGTCTTTATTTTATTCGCAGTAAGCCGAAAAGCGCCGCTTCGCCATATCGAGATGGAAGTGGTTGCGATGCGCCGCATTCGCCTCCGGACCGAGTACGGTGCCGAAGATCTTGCAGGCGCCCTCGTGAATCTCCTTCAGGAACTTCGCCCGGTCGTCGTTGCTCTTCCAATTGTCCAGGACCGTGATCTCCTCGCCCTTGGAGGTGGTGAACCCGGCGATGTCGATGGCGTTGGCGTAGGCGTGATAGCTGATCCGCTGGGTGGGATCGTTGTAGCGGGTGCGGCAGACATAGGACGCAAGATTTCGGACGCTGACGATATCGTCCTTCAGCAGCTCCTTGGCGCGCGGCTCGACCACCTCTTTCATCCAGCGATTGAGCGCCGCCGCCATCGGACAGGATGTCTTCACCGCCGGCGTTATCTCTACGGCCGGCGTCAGCTTCAGCTCCGACAGCGAAATCGGCGCCGGCGCGCCGCAGATCCCTTCCCGGATCGGCGCGAGCGGCTCGAACTCGAAATTGGTCTCGGAGATCAGGCTGTCGCATTCGGACTTCGCGGCCGCGATCTTCTCCTCCGTCCAGGTATCGGGCGGAGGCGGGGGCCCGTATTGCTGCTTGGCGATCCGCGGATTGCGCAATGACGGCGGCACCCCGCGCAGCGGCACGGGGGGAATCCCGGGAACCTCGCCATCGGCAAGCCCGGTGCCCTCCTCGGCGAACGGCTCTTTCTCACCCTCCGCCTGTTTCGACGGCGTCTCCTCCTCCTCCTCGTCCTCCTTCAACGCCTCGGACCGCTTCACCGGCAGGCCGACATCGTCCTCATCGCCTCGATTGTCGGCCTCATCCATCTCTTCATTCTCAGCCGGGCCTTCGCTCTCATGCACGCCGTTTTCTGTTTGTTCCGCCTTTTCGGCCGGCTTGTCGCTCCTGGCCAGCGTCACCGGCGGCTTTCTGGCGGGAAACGGAATGCTGCGCACATGCCCCACTCCGAACAGGAATCCGAACAGCATGGCGAACAGCGCCAGAATGGTTTTCATCTTTTTCGACATACCGAGCCTACCGAAAACCCGAACAACTCACACAGCCGATTGTTTCACTTGTCCAGCCGCCTCGCCGATGTATAGCGTGCGCAGGATCGTTCAAGCGTGTTCGGCTCCGCCTCATGCTTTTAAACCGAAACGCGCCTTCGTCAGGAGATTTCATGCCCGAGACGCCGTCCCCCGAAGAACTCATCGTCCGCGAGGAAGGCCGCGCCGGATTGCTGACGCTCAACCGGCCCAAGACCCTCAATGCCCTGACGCCGGGGATGATGAAGACCCTGGAGGCCCAGTATCTGAAATGGGCGGCCGCACCGCGCATTTATGGCGTGGTGCTCGACGCCGCGCCCGGACGCGCCTTCTGCGGCGGCGGCGACATCCGCGCGCTGGTCGCGGGGCTCGATGCGGACTTCGAGGCGTCGATGCAGTTCTTCCGCGAGGAATATCAGCATAACTGGACGCTGGAGCGCTTCACCAAGCCGAACGTATCGCTGATCGACGGCATCGTCATGGGCGGGGGCGTGGGCATCTCGCTCTACGGTACGCATCGGGTGGCGGGCGAGAATATCGCTTTCGCCATGCCGGAAACCGGCATCGGCCTCTTCCCCGATATCGGCGCGGGCTTCTTCCTGCCCCGCTTCCCCGGTCGGACGGGCCTTTACCTCGGACTGACCGGCGCCAGCGTCGGGCGGGCCGACGCGTTCTATCTCGGGGTCGCCACACATTGCATCGACGCCGCCGCATTCGATAAGATTCGGCAGGCGATGATCGAAGGCGATCCGATCGATCCGGTGCTCGACGGGCTCCACAGCGATCCCGGCGCAGGCGAGCTTGCCGCCTTGCTCCCCGCGATCGACCGGATCTTCGCCGCCGAAAGCGTCGAGGCGATACTTGCCGCGCTCGACGCCGAAACCGGTCCATACGCCGAATGGGCGCGCACCACCGCGGCAACCATGCGCCAGCGCGCACCGCTGAGCCAGAAGGTCACCTTCAAGCAGATCAACGACGGACGGCGCCGCACGACATTGAAGGACGAGCTCAAGATCGAATTCCGGCTGGTGCACCGCATGGCGGAGCGGCATGATCTCCGCGAAGGCGTGCGCGCCGCCCTCATCGACCGCGACCGGTCTCCGAAATGGCAGCCCGCTACGCTCGAGGAGGTGACGGACGAAATGGTCGACGCCTGTTTCGCTCCTCTCGGAGACCTCGCCCTGGATCTCGACGACCGCTGGGATCTGGTAGAGTAGCGCAAGAAAACCGACCAAAAGCCGAAACGGCAATAAGGGAAGCACCGCCATGGCAACGATCGCATTCATCGGTTTAGGCAATATGGGAAGCCCGATGGCCGCTAATCTGCTCAAAGCGGGCCACCAGCTCAAAGTGTTCGACGTCGTCCCGGCAAGCGTTCAGCACGCCGCCGGTCTCGGCGCGACCGCGGCCAGCGGGCCGGCGGATGCCGTCGCCGGAGCCGAAGCGGTCGTGACCATGCTGCCCGCGGGCGCCCATGTCCGCGAGGTCTATCTCGGCCCCGGCGGTATCCTCGCGGCAGCCGCACCCGGCACCTTGTTCATGGACTGCTCGACGATCGATGTCGCCACGGCGCGCGATGTTGCGGCGGAAGCGGAGAAGGCCGGCATGGCGATGATCGATGCCCCGGTCTCGGGCGGCGTCGGCGGAGCCGAGGCGGGAACGCTGACCTTCATGGTCGGCGGCAGCGCCGAGGCGTTCGCCTGGGCCGAGCCGTTTCTGCAGGCCATGGGCAAGACGGTCGTTCATGCCGGCGGCGCCGGAAACGGACAGGCCGCCAAGATCTGCAACAACATGGTCCTGGGCATTTCCATGATCGCGGTGTGCGAAGCCTTCGTGCTCGCCGACGCGCTGGGGCTCGACCGGCAGAAACTGTTCGACATCGCATCGAAGGCATCCGGCCAGTGCTGGTCGCTGACATCCTATTGCCCGGTGCCGGGCCCGGTGCCGACATCGCCCGCCAACCGCGACTACGCGGCCGGGTTTACGGCGGCAATGATGCTGAAGGATTTGCGCCTCGCGCAGGATGCTGCAACCAGAAGTAGTGCAGCCACCCCGCTCGGCGCCGAAGCGGCGCAGCTCTACAGCCTTTTCGCAGCCCAAGGCGGTAGTGGTGTTGATTTCTCAGGGATTATCAAGTTTCTCCGAGGCCAATCGAATGCAACTTAAAATCGCATAAAACACCTCGATGCTACAATTCTAGCTTGTATAATTAATGTCAATTTAGCAAATTGCGCGCTATGGTAGCAATCAGCCACGCTACCAACCTGAGAGGCGCGTAATGAGCGTTGTTCTAGACTATACGCGGACGGAGTCAGGGTCCGACGAGCGCCCGCTTATGGGGCAATACCTGCTTTCGCTCAAAATTATCGAGCGGTTGCATCGGTTGCTTCTGGATGTTGTTAAGGCCGAATTCGAGCGGGCCGGGCGCACGGACGTCAACGGTGTCCAGGCCCTTCTGCTCTACAATATCGGCGACTGCGAACTGACCGCCGGGGAGATCCGCACCCGGGGTTACTATCTCGGCTCGAACGTTTCCTACAATCTGAAGAAGCTCGTCGATAGTGGCTACATCCACCATCAGCGCTCCAAGACCGACCGCCGGTCGGTCCGCGTTCGGCTGACGCAGAAGGGCAAAGACGTCTACAACATTGTAAACGGCCTTTTCGAGCGGCAGTTGACGATGATAGAGAAGGTCGCCGGGCTGTCGGTGGCGGATCTGAAGGCTCTTAATCACAGCTTGTCCCGCCTTGAGCGATTCTGGGGCGACCAGATCCGGTATAGACTTTAGCGAAAACGGGGCAGCCGGTTCGACGAAATGGTCCGGCTTTACCCGCTTTGATTGAATTTTGGGCGGCGAATTGTTGCAATAATTCAACGGTGTCCAGCACAAGTTCCGGAATGTCGGCCAGCGCTTGATTTCGGACGCGTTTTCCCACAGTTTGTTTGGCATAGGTAAAATTTGGCATCGCGCGAAGACGGCGGCGCGAGTGCGGCCCGTGAGGCCATGCCACACTGCGGGCGCTTTGGAGCAGCAACAAAGCTTTGTGAGTTGTCGCCGCGCGTGATGCGGTTTAAGAACGGGTTTGTGCAAAGTCGCAGACCCATTTTAGCGCGACCGGACGTTGTGTTGATGTCCAGGTATTTTTTTGACGCGGGGGATCGCGGTGCGGCAGAGCAGACAGCATAGGGGAGTGCGAAAGGTGACTGTGACGTGTAATTTGGGGGCACTTTCACTTCGCGCGGCCGCGGTTGCGGCAGCGTTGTCCATTGGCGGCATGCTCGTTGCTCCGGCGACGCACGCCCAGACCGTGGCGTCGATCGACGACTGGATGAAGTTCAACGACGGCGGTTCCGGCGATTGGGACCCAGGCTTCGACCGGTCCTTCGCCCGCCAGTGGGAGCAGCAGCCGGCTCGCGGCTATCCGACGATCTCGCTCACCAATATGGATCACCTGAAGGCTGCGATTAAGCATTATGCCGAAATCGTGCAGCGCGGTGGCTGGGACAATCTGCCGATGGTCGAGTTGCGCGTCGGCAAGACCCATCAGGCGGTCGTGGCGCTTCGCCAGCGCCTGCAGGCCGAGGGCGATCTCGCTTCCGACAGCGGCTATCCGCAGACTTTCGATTATTATGTCGAGAAGGCGGTCAAGGCCGCGCAGTCCCGCAACGGGCTGGCGCCGACCGGCGTCGTCGACAAGGCCACCGTCATGGCCCTCAACGTTCCGGCAAGCGCAAGGCTGCGTCAGCTTCGCACGAACCTGACTCGCATCCAGTCGCTCGCCGCGCCGACCAAAGGCCGCTACATTCTGGTCAACATTCCCGCCGCTCAGATCGAGGCGGTCGAGGAAGACCAGGTGGTGTCGCGCCATGCAGGGGTCGTCGGCAAGATCGACCGGCCGACGCCGATCCTTCAGTCGCAGATCCACGAAATCAACTTCAACAAGGATTGGATCCTGCCGCCGACGGTGATCCACGAGGATCTCGTTCCCAAGGCCCGCAACGGCAATGGCGCGAAGGTGTTCGAGCGCTACGGCGTCGATGTTTATTCGGATTACAATGCCTATAAGGCCGGGCACCCGCTCGATCCGAAGACGATCAACTGGTCGAGTGCGAGTGCCAACAATTTGTTCTTCGCGCAAAAACCCGGAGAGGACAACCCGCTGGGGTTCCTGAAGATCAACTTCTTCAATCCCTACTCGGTCTACATGCACGACACGCCCTCGAAGAGCATTTTCGCCCGCAACTTCCGCGCCGAAAGCTCCGGCTGCGTTCGCATTCAGAACATTCCGCAGCTCACCGCCTGGATCCTGAAGGAGAATGGCTGGGATCTGCCGAAGGTGATGAGCATGAAGCGCAGCGGGGAATCGCTAAACGTGCAGGTGAAGAGCAAGATCAAGCTCTATTTCGCTTACGTCACCGCCTGGGCGACGCCGGACGGCAAAGCGCATTTCCGCCGCGACCTGTATAAGCGCGACGGCGTCGGGGTTACGGCGACGGCGTACTGAGCCAAGCCTACACCGACATTGGTTGAACGGGCGCGGCATCTGTCGGCGCCCGTTTTCCGTTTTCGGACGATCGGCGGATGCGCCGGGACCTCGCCCGCCACATCGCTTGCAGACATGGTTTTCTGCGAATGCCTGACCACATGCGAAGGCTTGCAGTGAGGGGCTTGCCGAGCCGCCCGCATGCCTCGCCGGGATAAACCCACATGGCCGTCACGATGAACCAGGCGCCGGAGCTGCCGCTTCCGAACGACGCCACCGACACGAGCTGGGGCGAGGAGATCCGCGCGACGTTCCGGCTCGCCTGGCCACTTGTCATCGCCCAGCTCGCGCAGATCGCCTTGTTCACGACCGACGTCATCATGATGGGCTGGCTCGGGCCGAAATTTCTCGCCGCCGGCACGCTCACTGTCAGCTTTTTCCATCCGTTCCTGATGTTCGGCATCGGCCTCGTCTCCGCCGTCACCCCGCTCGTCGCACAGGCAAGGGGAAGCGGCGACGTCACCAGCCTGCGCCGCTCGGTACGCCAGGGATTCTGGGTGGCAATCGCAATCGCCTTGGTGATGATGCCGATCATCTGGAATATCGAGCCGCTCTTCTCGCTCCTCGGTCAGTCGGCGCAGGTCAGCGCACTTGCCGCGACCTACGCCAGGCCCATTGTCGGCGTTTTCCTGCCCGCTTTCGCGGTCATTGCCCTTCGAGGCATGCTGGCGCCGCATGGCGACACCAAGATCATCCTGCTGATCACGCTGGCCGCCATCGCGGTCAATGCGGCAGGCAATTATGCGCTGATGTTCGGGCATTGGGGCCTGCCGCGGCTCGAACTCAAGGGCGCCGCGATCAGCACCTTGCTGGTCAACATCATGACCTTCGCCCTGATGCTCACCTATACGCTGTCGCGGCCGATCTATCGAAGCTATGAGCTGTTCGTCCGCTTCTGGCGCCCGGACTGGCCGCGCTTCTTCAGGATTCTCCAACTCGGCGTTCCGATCGGTTTGATTCTGATGGCTGAGGTCGGCCTGTTCGCGGTCGCCGGCCAAATGATGGGCTGGCTGGGAACCAACGAGTTGGCGGCTCACGCCATCGCGCTGCAGATCGCCGCGATCGCCTTCATGGTGCCGATGGGCCTGAGCCACGCCGCGACGGTTCGCGTTGGTCTGGCAGCCGGGCGACGCAGCGCCGAGGGCGTGCGAAAGGCCGGCTGGGTTTCCATCGGCCTCGGGACCGGTTTCATGGCGTCGACCGCGATCGCCTTCTACCTGGTCCCGGAACAGCTCATCGCGCTATTTCTCGATCCGGCGCTGCCGCAGAACCGCATCCCTTTCGCCCTGGCGGTGTCCTATCTCGGCGTTGCCGCGATGTTCCAGCTCGTCGACGGCGCGCAAGTCGTCTCGGCCGCCGTTCTGCGCGGGCTGAGCGATACCGCCGTGCCGATGATCGCCGGCATCGTCGGCTATTGGGGGATCGGCGCCGTCCTCGCCTATTTGCTGGGTTTCGTGTTCGGTTTTCGCGGTGTCGGCATATGGCTCGGCCTCGCCGCGGGGCTGGCCGTGGTGGCGCTCGCGCTGACGGCGCGTTTTGCATTTCGGCGGACCACCGATCTCCTTTAGCGAGCGGTGCTCGACGGCGTCAGCGCAAGGCCTGCAAGTCCGCAAGCGAGCCGCGAAACGCGTTCAGGTCGACATAGCCGTCGACGCCCCGCCTCCAGCCGCGATTGTGATATTGCCAGAACACCCATTGGTCCTTCCGGAATCGCGGCGCCAGCATCAGGCTGCGCACCCAGAATTTCTCTTTCTGGAATTTTCCGGCCAGATAGGCGTCGTGAAACTCCCGCGTCGTATAAATGATCGGCCGCTTGCCGTAATGCTCCTGGACGGTCTTGAGGAAGATCGCCAGCTCCGCCGCGACGTCGGCGACCGGCTTGGTATCGCGGCATGGCCCCATATGCTCGGCATCGACCACCGGCGGGAGCGCATTCGGGTCGCTCGGCACGATACGAATGAAGTTCTCCGCCTGGACCTGGCCCGGCCGGCACTGGGTGAAAAAATGATAGGCCCCGCGGAGGATTCCCGCCTGCTCGGACGCAAACCAGTTTCGGGAAAACCGCGGATCGTTGCGGTTCTCCCCTTCGCTCGCCTTGATATAGGCGAAGTCGACGCCGGAGCCCTTCAGCCGGTCCCAATCGATGACGCCCTGATGGTGCGAGACATCGATGCCGCGGACGTCATAATAGAAGGCCGCGGGCTCGATCCATGGATAGATGAACTGCACCGCCACGAATGCGCTCCCCAGGACGATCGCCAGCAACAGACCGAGTTCGCTTCGCCATTCATAATCCTTCATCAACACGCCAAGGGCCGGCGACACCGTCATCGGCTTCTCCCGCCCGCATCACCCGAATAATGCAAACCCGCCGGCTCTGCCAGCGGCGCGGCACTTCGCTTCATAGACGCATGGACATCATGCGCATTTGCCGGTTTCTGCTAAGATCGGCTGCCGGGCCCGGCGCAGCAAGGTCACCGTGAAGAGAAACGAATGAGAGGGACGATGGGCGCGAAAACGACCACGGGGAACTACTTCGAAGATTTCACGATCGGCCAGGTGATCAAACATGCCACACCGCGCACGTTGACCACCGGCGACTGTGCCCTGTACACCGCGCTTTACGGCAACCGCTTTGCGGTTCAGTCCGCAGAAAGCTTCGCCAAAGCGATCGGATACGAGGCCTCGCCGGTCGACGATCTGCTCGTCTTCCATGTGGTGTTCGGCAAGACCGTCCCCGACATCTCGCTCAACGCCGTCGCCAATCTCGGCTATGCCGACTGCCGCTTCCTGAAGCCCGTCTTTCCGGGCGACACGCTGACGGCGACGTCGAGGGTCATCGGGCTGCGCGAAAACTCCAACGGCAAGACCGGCGTCGTCTATGTCCGCTCGATGGGGCGCAACCAGCACGGCGGCACCGTGCTCGAATATGCGCGCTGGGTGATGGTCCGGAAGCGCGACACCGCCTCGGCCGCGCCCAAAGCCGAGATCCCGCCGCTCCCCGACCGTGTCGATCCGTCGACACTCGGCGGCTCGATTCCATCGTTGAAGCTGGCGGGTTATGACAATGCGCTGTCCGGAAGCGCGGCGCGATGGGGCGATTACGACGTCGGCGAGCGCATCGATCATGTCGACGGCTTCACCATCGAGGAAGCCGAACATCAGATGGCAACGCGCCTCTACCAGAACACGGCGCGCGTTCATTTCAACCAGCACACCGAGGGCGGGGGACGTTTCGGCCGCCGCCTAGTCTATGGCGGACACATCATCTCGCTCGCCCGCTCGCTCAGCTTTAACGGGCTCGGCAACGCCTTCCACATCGCCGCCATCAATGGCGGCCGTCACGTCGCCCCGGCCTTTGCCGGCGACACCGTCTATGCATGGAGTGAGGTTCTGGACAAGGCGGAGCTGCAGGGGCGCGACGATGTCGGCGCGCTGCGCATTCGCACGATCGGGCTGAAAAACCGGAATGGCGACGGCTTCCCGCTGATGGCCGACGAGAATACGCCCGAGGAAGGCGTCATTCTGGATCTGGATTATTGGGTGCTGCTGCCGAAGTAAGGTGGAATTTGGGGGCGGGGTGTTCCGCTGAGGCGCTGCCTTCGTGACGTTGCCAACTCGTGCGAGAGCGGCCGTTACGAGAAGCGCGGCCGCTCTCTATTTCTTGTTCTTCCTGTTTTTCTGCGCCGACCGGATCATTTCGATGACGGTCAGGCCCAGGAAGCTGACGACGATGACGACGATGCAGTACAGGATCGCCATGTGTCTGCGCCGCGTTATCCGCTTTTGCGCGGGATGCACCAACGGTCCCTTCGGCTTCGGCTGCTCCGTGCAGTAGATCCTGCCCGTTGCGTAGTCGTAGAAGTACTGGTGGTGCGGATCGGCTCCCAGCCATTTGAACCGATCGACATCTGCGGGCTTGGGCTCGCTCTTAAACCGAGCGATCGTCGGCTCGTAGATCTTCCAATCGCACGCCTGTTCCGGCGGTATCGGCGTGTCGGTGGACTTTTCAGGTTCCACCGTGGGAGCCGGCGGCCCGCGTCCCGCAACATTCGGCGGCGGGCCCGTTTCGCCGATCTGGTGGATCGCTCCGCGCAGGTCGATCAGGAACTGACCGACGGTCGCCAGAAAGACCATCATTGCCATAATCCGGTAGATGTTGCGCATGGCGCCCTCCATCGACCGGATCGCAATATCAGCCTGTCCGGCCCTCGTTGAAAGCCTGTCCTTCACTCACCGCCAAGCCGGCGGCGATCTCTTGCGCGATTATCTTGTTCATTGTTTCTTAAGCGTTTTTTGCTTGGTTCACAGATCGAAGCCCATCGGCATTCACCTTTTAAGGGCTATGGCATTGACATTAATCAAAGGATATTCTATTCAGTGCAAAAATTAAAGCACCAAAAACTAATTCAGCTACTGTTCATTTTTAAAAGTTGCAAAAGTTTTATAACGCACGAAAACTTTTCATCCGGCTTGGAATTTGGTACAGGACTATAAGGCTTCCTTTCGCGCTTAAGAGAGATGACACGGACAATTCTCTCGCAATATCCAGCACTTCCCCGATCGGCACGAGAAAGCGATTCGAGGATTCCGATGATAAGTCGATCCAGAGGACGACAGGGGGATCTGGAAGCGCGGCGCGAATGGACGGCGCGGCTGAACAAATTTGCGGCAGCCCGCACATCCAAACAGCGGCAGGCGGCGCTCGACGCGGCCTTTCAGATCAATCCGGGCAAAACGATCCGCGACCTTCTCCAGGCGTGGGGATACTCCGCCTCGGCGAGAGGCCGTAAAGGCCCCGGCGCGCCCGCGGAGAAGTCCGGCAAGACCGCACGCGAACGCCTCGAAGAGACGCTTGACGAGATGTTCGGCGCAAAGCCAACCCCCGTCCCCAGCCTTTACGCCAAGCTAGCCGGCCGCGCCGACACGACGGTGACGGACGCGTGGCAAATCGTTTCGGCGCTGGTGTTTACGTGGCCGGGCGGATTGGAGGCGCTGGCGGGGGTTGCGGGTAAGGACTCCGAAACCAAAGCCCGTTCATTTGCCGATATCATCATTCGCGAACTGCTCGCAGAACTGTCGGAAGGGCGCTCCCGCCAATGGTCGCGAGAGGACATGGATATCCGGGGCTTTAGGCTCATCGACGAAGAACGTATCGGAGCCAGCGCATTCGTAAGCGAAGCCGGTGAAAAAGAAGGCGCGCTGATCGTAGCCGCCGCTCGAGACATTCTCATAGGACCACATCCCACAGAAATACTGAGCGGATTTCATCATGTTACAAGTCAATTTATTGAAAAAGACCACAAAGGCATTTTGATTTTTGTTTTCGATACGGCCGTATTCGAAGCAGGAAAAGAAGGGTTTAATATATTATACAATATCGGCTTGCTTTCGACGGCCATAACAGCCTTCGCATTATTTCCAGAAAATTACGATTATAAATATCCAATTCAACAGCATCAGGTCGATTGGTCCCGCTGGCGTGCGTTGAGCACGCGGTGCTGCGTGGTGATCCGCAAGCCCCCGCTGATTGACCCAAGAACAGGTATATTGCTGAAGCGCGATAAATTTGACGACTATATAGCCGAATGGCGTCCTGACCAGGAATTTGCCCGGCTCGAAGAGTTGAGAGGATTTGTTCAATTCGACAGTGGGCATGTGCTTCCCCGCACTTATCCAACCGAACTGCGAGAAACAGAGACGTTACTTGGTCACGACTTATATTGGGACGTATTGGTCAGACCTTTGCCGACCGAGCCAGAGGGTCTCGAGGTTCGATACTTCATCCCGCCACACGAGCAAATAGCCGGCTCCATTGAGAAAAACGACAATTTTTCTAAGCAAGGACCAATAGCGATACAACGTAGTCGAGGTCGTCCGTCTAACAAGCCAATGTCCATTGAAGAAGATCTATTCTATGTAATAAAGCGCAATTCACCTGGCGCCCGTTACGATGACGCCCAGCGTGCAATTTATCTTGCGGCGAGAGGGCGTTTAAGACTTGACTTGGGAGACCTGCATGCACGGAATTTGAATGCTGCGGCAGCATTGCGTCAAGTGGGATTCGAAGTATTACCTATCTCTATACTTCTATCATTGTTTCCCCGCGCGCTCCATTTTGCTGCCGGCATTCAGCCCGATGAGCCACCGACCGGGAACAACTTGGATACATAGCCAGTTAAGATAATTAGAGTGGCTCTGTTCGCGCAGAGTATGGGGATTGACGTCGCTCAATGTTCCTGATTAGTTCTCATTATGGGAGGCCGATCATGGAGCACCGCAAATTCAAACGGCGTCTGGCAGAACTTATCGAGGAACTGACCCCCGCGCAGGCCCACAAGCTGGTCGATGCGATAAGCAAGCGGGGCACGGGCGATACGGCGCAAAAGCTAATTGATGGCAAGTTTCAAGCCGATCTGAAATGCCCGCATTGCAAGGAACGCCACATTCATCGCCATGGGATGGCGCGAGGACTGCGGCGTTACAAATGCCTGGCGTGCGCCAGAACGTTCAACGCCCTGACCGATACGCCGCTGGCCCGGCTTCGCAAGCGGGACCGCTGGCTGAAATATGCCGACGCCCTCAACGCCTCTGAGTCGGTCCGCGCGGCTGCGGTGCGGGCCGGCGTGAATGCGAGCACCTCTTTCCGCTGGCGGCACCGCTTTCTGAGTGCGCGGAAAGATCTTCGGGATCATCAACTTACCGGCATCGTCGAGGTCGATGAATGCTTCATTCTGGCAAGCAGGAAGGGCGAGCGGCAATTGCCGCGCAAGGCGAGGAAGCGCGGCGGCAAGGCTAAAAAGCCGGGCTTGTCTGGCGAACAAACGCCGATCCTGATCGCACGTGACCGTTACGGCCATCATCTGAATGCGGTGTTGCCCAATCGCTCGGAAGACGCCGTCAGCGCGGTCCTGAAGGACGTGATTTCGAAGACTGATACTCTGCTTTGCATGGACGGCGATCCGGCGCTGATCGCTTTCGCCAAACAAGAGGCGATCGAATACGAGTTGATCATCGCCAGCCACGGCGAGCATGTGCACGAAAAGGTGCTGCACATCCAGACCATCAACGCTTATGTGAGCCGCTTCAAGAAGTGGCTGGACCGTTTCAATGGCGTGGCCACGAAATATCTGCCGAACTATCTCGGCTGGCGGCAAGCGCTGGAAAAATCCGGGGTTCCCCTCGCACTGGCCGCCGCCATTGGATGAAGTCCATACTCAACGCGAACAGAGCCATTAGAGTTCTTACAAAGAAAAACGATCGTCCGTGGCTGTGGAAACACGACCGCCATCTGATTGCAATTTCCTGTTCGAAACAGGATAGAAAGTAACGGGATTTGTGGTAACTAAGTGCCTGCGATCTTCCTTGAGCATCGATCGACTTGCATCGTAAATCCCGCCTCGGCAGTCTAAACATTGGATCTGCGCCCGGCATAAAAAAAGAGGAACGACATGGCTTATGCCGCGCTAAGTGCATTTGTCGGAACTGATCGCATGCCTCCCGCAAAGCCGGTGGTTACTGTGGTTTTGCCCGGCGGATGCAACCTTAATTGTCCATTTTGCATAGTTGCTCAGCGGGCAGAACGTATTGATACGTCCTTTCTCTCCTCTGATCACTTGGTCGCCACGTTAGATGCTATTGATCGGAGGGGTTTTCTTGGTGCTGCGGCCATCGTCGGCGACGAGCCTCTGCAATCGCATTGTTGGCCGATGGCGGAAGCGTTTCTTCGCCGGGCCAGCGAAAGCAATGCGCCAACCGCTTTGATTACAAACGGATATAATTTAGTTGATTTCATTGAACAATTAAGACGGCTCGAGAATACCAAGATTCTGGTCAGTTTGGATGCGGCGAGTGAAAAGCACGACGAGATTCGTAGGAAGCCCGGAGCGTTTGCGAGAATATCTAAAGGTCTAAAGGCTGCGTCCGAATTCCCGGACCTCCGCGAGCGGCTTTCGATCGCAACCATCCTGATGCCAGGCAACCTCGATACGATCCGCGGGATCATCGATTTCACTGCCGAAAACAAAATCCCGCAGCTTCTTGTCTCCCCGCTTCTTACCTCCTCGCGCTCCACCCCGCTGACCGTCCATCCACGCATTATGCGCGAGGCCTGGAAGAACCTTCCGGCATTGCTCAAGCATGCCGATGGCGCGGGCATTCGGCTTCGCGTTTCCGACGAATTCGCCATGCTTGGAGATTGGGAAGAGCGGCTGAAATCCGTTGGTCTGGAGGTGCTTTCGCCAAAGGCCCGGGCGAATTTGATTCGCATCGACGCTGCCGGCCGGATCGAGACCCTGGATTCGATGAGAACGGGCACACCCACCGGGCTCACGCTGCCTACAGATGTCGATGACATAGACGGCTTCGCGGCGCAGATCGTTGGTCTGTGTACGGAGCAAGTCAGCGCAGCCGCATAAAGTTTGCGGCCTTAACAATCCGTCCTTTCGCTGGAGCGTCCTTCGGCGTCGTTTTGTTGTTTCTCGTCAGCTCGGGCGAGACACACTTGGCCGCTATCACGCCGTTTGCATGGCAGTTTGTGGGCGTCTCAACCTTGATTCCGATGAGCGTCATGCCCGGAATTTGGACGCGGCATCCGCCCTTTTGCCGAGTTGGATACGAGATCTTTCCGATCCTTGTGATGAAATCCTTGTTTCCCCGCGCGCTGCTCTTTTCATCCGTGCGTAATTCAAATTCCACGAGCTAGAAATTTGTCACAAAAGCAGTGAAAAATGGGCCTCCTTCGCAATTTCTTCTTTAATGAACAATTTGTACCGAATAAGAAACAATGTAGGCTGGCTTCTCCCCCCGCATGCGGTCGCAAGTTCTATTCTTGCTATGCATCGAGGGTGAACAGATATGGGCTACGTCGCATTGACGGCATGTGTGGAACGGGACCGTATTCCACCTACTGGCATTGTGGTCACGGCCGTTTTGCCAGGAGGCTGTCCGCTTAACTGTGCATTTTGTATCGTCAACCAGCGTGACGAACGCCGCGAGCAATCTCATCTGTCGGGGGATCATCTGACCGCGGCATTAGAGGCGATCGACAAGCGTGGCCTCCTCGGCGGAGCGGCCATCGTCGGGGACGAGCCCTTGCAGGCGCATTGTTGGCCGATGGCGGAAGCATTTCTTCGCCGGGGCCGCGAAATGTTGCGGTCGGTAAGCGTGGTGCTGGTGGCGGCCTCGCTACTGTGGTTGACAACCCCGGTTCCCGCCCACGCAGACCCGACCCCATCAGATGTTCAGCAGCAAAGTCTCCCCCCCAAGACGAGCAAGTCGTTGAATGATGCTGAGCCAGACAACAAAGACGAGGATTTGGTGTGCCACGCGGCGACCAGGATTCTGGGAAAGTTGTGGGCAACGGCTTGGGGCTTTTGCAGAAGCACGGTTCCACCCGAGGTTTTGGGAGATGCATATCCCTGGAATCCGTTTGGTGAGTCAGTGCCAATTATCGGAGAGCGGGTGGTTTCGCAAAACTCCGATTTGGCTTACGGTGTGGAGGTCGTTTACGGTGATCCGCTGGAGTCGCAGGTAAGTTCGCTATGGCAGTTTCTTCTTGGGGCGGAATGGACGGGACCAAATCCCTTTCCGGCAATGCCGACGACAGAGGCGATCAGCAGGGAATCCGTCTGTCCGGAAGCTCATATGGCGCCGTTGAAGTAACCTACGGTTGGTCTGACCGGCACGAAATTTTCCACATCGACCGTATCATCCCCGGCGTTGCCTTGGTTAGTAGCTTAATTGGGGCGTTGATACTAGTTGCTGGCTGGTCTCTCTATTATGGCACATTAAAGCAGATTGGCATTAATGTTCATCAGGTAGATAGCGATGCATTTACCCTGAGTGTTGTTTATATTGGATATGGAATATGGGTATTCAAACAGATTTGGTATGTGATTTTGGCTGCGCTATGCTTGCCGAGCGTAGAAATGTTTTCCTTGTCATGGTTCTTTCGCAACAACAAGCATTTAATCATAATAAATAGATTGGCATTGCTTTTGATAACTACCATTTATATTCCAATAGTTTTTTTTGTCGTTGAGAATTATGCGAGAAATAAGGGCGCGTTAGATGCGGAATATGGGATAACCGAAGGAACTTATCCATTGGTGAAGCTATATTTCGGTAGTG
Organism: uncultured Alphaproteobacteria bacterium; assembly: GCA_963727575.1. Taxonomy (GTDB): domain Bacteria; phylum Pseudomonadota; class Alphaproteobacteria; order Rhizobiales; family Rhodomicrobiaceae; genus JAHQVI01. Next base: position 14,353 of record CAVSIA010000039.1, on the reverse strand, counting down.
TCTCAGTTTGAAATTTCTCGATCTTGACGACGGTTTGAATTCCCGCTCTCGCTCCTATATGCTTAGCGTAAAGCATGGGAGCCAAAAGTGGAAGACATCGGACCGAAAACGAAATGCGTTCTTAAGGCGCTATCAGCAGGCTGCGATGGAGCAGTCTTTTCGATGCTGATCTTGGGCATGTACATCACCCTTACGAATGTTGAGTTTCTTCCTACGCCGTATCTGACAACTGTTGCGTTTGGCTTCCTCGTTGCAACTTTGTATGTCGGTTTCTGCACGTACAGAAGCCAGAGGAAGGCCAAATAATGCCAACCGGACCTAAAGGCCAGAAACGTCCTGCCGACGCCATCGCCAGAGCTGTCAAAATCGCCAAGATCGCTACAGGCGAGATTGAGGAAGACAAGCCTGTTGACGATGGCAAGGATAAAGCTGCGCAGTCTCTGGGACAGCGCGGCGGCAGAGCGCGCGCCGAGAAGATGACGCCAGAACGTCGTGCGGAAATCGCAAAGAAGGCTGCCGCAAAGCGGTGGTCTAAGGAGTAGACTGTCTGGCAGTCACTCGCCCTTTAAATAAATCCTTACACAGATCACCCCTCAACCCAAGCCACGATCTTGCGATTCTGGTGTAGCTTCTTGTCTGGATCAAACTCCTGTTCTCTAATTCCGGGTCTGGATGTCAAGCTTTCCACGAATGTCCTTGCCGAGCCCTTGGTTCTCTCCGCGGTAGGGGCGCTGCCCTCCGCATGATGGCGTAAGATGACGTTGGCGGATCTATGTTGAAATCGCGGTCGCCCGGGAGCGCTCGCAAGGAATCGGACGATCTCGCCACCGCATCGTCCCGGCAGGGACAGCGTCTCCCGCTCTTTACGGGAAGCTTGGTGTTCTCTGTCTAGGCCGCCGCCTCCTTTGTCTGCCAGTTAAACTGCGTGCCATCGAGCCACATGCGGTGCAGGATGATAGCGAGCTTTCGCGCGACTGCCACTTTGGCCTTCTTCAACCCATTGCGCTTGGCCAGCCGCATGCCCCAGGCCTTTAGTGGCGACCATTTCGGCACACGGGTAAGCAGCACGCCGGCGGCTTCGAACAGATAGCAGCGCATGAGTGCGTCGCCGCATTTCGAAATTCGTCCTGTCCAGTCGACTTCGCCCGAGGCATGGCGCCGCGGCGTTAATCCGAGATAGGCGCCGACATTTCTCGATTGCTCGAACCGCTTTGGATCGTCAATCGTCGCCTTGAACAGCAGGGCGGTGATCGGCCCGACGCCTGGTGCTGTCATGAACGCCCGGACCTGGCTATCGCGGCGTGCGAGCTTGATCACCTTGCCGCTGAGATCGATGATCTGGCGTTCGATGGTCTTGCGCGCCTCAAGCAGCGGCCGAACCGCAACGGCGATCTCCGGTCGATCCGCGATCAGTGCTTCGGCACGGGAGCTGAAAACCGTCATCTTCGCCCGGCCGATGACGAGCCCAAGATTTTTCAGCAGACCGCGGATTTGGTTTTCCAGATCCCGCTTGATCTTCACCAGCAGCGCTCGGCTAACCAGCAACGCCTTGATCGCATGGCTTTCTGGCGTTTTGACATGCACCGCCTTGAACCAACCGGTCTGCATGATGCGCGCGATGCCGAAGGCGTCATTGCGATCGCTCTTGTTGATCTGCATCTTCAGCGCGCCCCTGGCATGCCGGGCATCGATGCAGATAACCGGTAGCCCACGCTGTTTGAGCTCGCTCCACAGCCAGGTCGCCGTAGGCCCCGTTTCAAGTCCGATCCTGACAGCATCGGCCGCCTTCGCCTTCACAAAGGCCGCGATCGCATCCGGATCGGAGCCGACCATCGCCTCACTGACGATCTTGCCGTTCCGGTCCACCACGCAAATCGCCGTCGTCTTCAACGACACATCCAATCCAACATAGCGTTCCATCGCTCTCCTCACTCGCTGCGCCAGCTCAAGTCGCGCCAGCCTTGTTGCCTTTGGAAAGCTGATTCCCCGCGCTTTACTGAGGCGCGATCCCGGAATTACACCATGTTGAAAAAGCCAAGACGGCTCTGGTGCGATACAGATGGATGCTTCATAAGGTAAAGGCGCGACGACAGGGTGGTATCCTGCGTCGCGCTGGTGAGCTATCGGCCCACTAAAGCAGTAATGCGTCCGCACCAACCGGCTAAAGGAGGTTCAGAAGATGACTGCCAAAAGCACCTAGGCCCGAGAGGGCTTTGGGCAACGCTGTCGCGTGCGCAACTGCGTTGCCCTTCTTCTACCACTAATAGGAGGATTGGGCCAATGCCTTCCGAAAATATTTCAACAGCAAATTATGCTGCCGTAGTAGCTGATCTGCGCACAAAGCGAGATGAGCTTGATCGAGTAATAAGCTTGCTTGAGGCCATGGCTCAAATTAACCCAGCCTCACAAGAAACGGCTGCTCCGAAAGCAACTGTTGCTGCCTCACCGCAAACTACTCCCAGTGTGTCATCTCCGCACGCCGACATTAAACGATCCAACGTTGTCGGAACGGGAATTGGCGAAAAGTGCATGACCATTTTGCGAGATCATGGGAATGGTCAACCGATGTCTACTCGGCAGGTAACCGATATCCTGCTTCAATCTGGCTTTGAATTGAACACCAAGAGTCCGCCAAACAACGTTTGGTCCGCCTTAAGTCATAGAGCCAAGGTTTCCAGGGACGTTGAGCGTGCGGGCAACAAGTGGGTCTATATCGGGCCCTGCCCATTATGTGAGACGCAAGAAAGCGACATGTCCGCTGAGGTGAATGGTTCATCTGTTGCCTTCACCCAAACGACAGAAAATTAATCTAGCCTAATCAAGAGGTATGGCCAGATGGCATAAGGCAATGATGCCATCCTGAGTTTTTTTGTGCAATCATGCTTGACGCTAAGCATAAAAGTTCATATATTAAGGGCATGAACAAGCTGCCCTTAAGAATGCACCAGCCGCGAAGGCAGCTCCTACATTCGCTGGCGACGTCTGGACGTGGACTTCGATCTGTGCAGACAGCAAGCTGATTTGCAATTGGTACGTTGGCGGACGGGATGCCGAGTACGCAAAAGAGTTCATGGACGATCTGGCAGCACGCTTGAACAATCGCGTTCAGATGACCACGGATGGACATAGGGCCTATCTGAACGCCATCGAAGGCGCGTTCGGCTCCGATATTGATTACGCCATGCTGGTCAAGCTGTTCGGCTCATCGTCCGACACTCCAAAAGGCCGGTACAGCCCAGCCGAATGCACGGGCATCAAGAAGACAGTCAAGATCGGCAAGCCCAATGCAAAGCATGTCAGCACGTCATACGCCGAGCGGCAGAACTTGACGATGCGTATGTCAATGCGCCGCTTCACGCGCCTGACGAACGCCTTTTCAAAGAAGTATGAGAACCACTGCCACGCGCTGGCGCTCTACTTCATGTACTACAATTTTATCCGCATACATAAATCGCTGCGTGTCACGCCTGCAATGGCTGCCGGTCTCACCGACAAGCTGTGGAGCTGGGAAGACGTAATTGCGATTATTGATGCAGCTAACCCGCCGAAAAAGCGAGGACCCTACAAGAAAAAAGCAGCCTAGTTAGGCTGCTATTTCCGCTTCTCGGGTTAGTCTCATGCGTATCATGTTATTTATTTGCCGAGTTGAATCTATTATTTTTACCCTCTTTTTTATGTCAGCAAATGATAGCCTCGATAGCAGCTGCACGAAAGAAGCGTTCACGAAAGAGGAGGTGGCGGTATCAATGTGTTTGAATGAGACGATTATGATTTCGTCACGCTGAAGCGCCTCCACAAGGCACTCAAACACCACTTTGCCTTGAAGTGCTGTGTCCGCAGACTTTGATACCAAATGGACATGGATTACCATTCTAGCTCCTCCGGCTCCTCGTCCAAACATTCTATAGTATCAGTTCTAAAGGTAAGGTCAATCGTGGTGCCTGGACAAAACCCATTGCTTGGCAACTCGATACTCCGAATTCCGTTCCCTTCCTTAAGAAACCGTACACCTCCCCCCAACGAAAAAATAGTTACACTGCCGCCATTCGTGCTTACAGCGGTTTGAAGCAAAAAATCCAACCCAGCACCCATGTTTCCTAGGTTTGAGCGTGTTGTGAAACCGACCTCGACTGCTTTTTTTATGTAAGCGGTGCCGCGAGGCCCTTGGATTGTTCGTAGCGGCGCAAGCTGGGATCGCGTACGGACGGTCCCATGCAACGGACAGTGCTCCAATCTGACGACAGATCTGACGACCCCAGGCGGCATGCGCCGCGGCGCATGGAGCTGTTCACTGGTGCGCCCGGCCGGCGTCGCTGGCCCGACGCGTTGAAGGCGCTCATCGTCCTGGAGAGCCTGGCGCCGGATGCGGTGGTCACTCAAGTCGCGCAGCGCCATGGATGCCGGCCTCAGCAGATCCATGACTGGCGGCGTCTGGCGCGAACGGGCCATCTCGCGTTGCCGGCGCCGGTTGGCGGGGAGCCGGCACCGGCATTCGTGCCGATCATGGTCAACGCCGATGCGCCAGGACCAGCTTTGCCTGCCGTATCGGCAGCGTTCGACCTGGAGGTGGAGATCGCTGGCGCAACGGTGCGCGTGCGCGGCTGCACCGACATCGGGATGCTCACCGATGTGTTCACCGCCTTGCGCCGGAGCCGCGAATGCTGACGCCGCCGGCGGGGCTTAAAGTGTTCGTGGCGACCAAGCCGGTGGATTTCCGCAAGGGCGCCGACGGCCTTGCTTTATTCGCCAAGGAGGTTCTCGGGCAGGACCCGCTGTCCGGCGTGGCGCTGGTGTTTCGCAGCCGGCGCGCTGATCGGGTGAAGATCCTGGTCTGGGACGGCAGCGGGCTCGTGCTCTATTGGAAGCGGCTTGAGAACGGCGCGTTCAAATGGCCTCCGATCGTCGATGGGGTGATGCGGATGAACGCGGCGCAGTTGGCCGCTCTCCTGTCCGGAATGGACTGGACCCGAATGCACGCGCCGCGCACGCTGCGGCCAAAGGCGCTTGCTTAATGTCCTGGAGCTTTTGATTTCCGATGGGCAGCAAGGCCCGAAGCATGGCATGGAGTGTCGCCATGATCGAGACCACGCCCGCCCCTGAGGATCGTTCCCCGCAGGCTCTTCCGACCGATCCGGAAGCCTTGCTTGTGCTGGTGCGCGAGGTGATCGCCGAGCGCGATGCCGCCATCGCCCGCTGCGCCCGGCTGGAACATCTCCTCGATGTCGCGCGCAACGCCCGATATGGCCGGTCTTCCGAGAAGCTCAACGACGACCAGCTGCATTTTGCGCTGGAGGACGTCGAGCAAGCCGTCGCGGCGCTCGAGGCCGAGGAGGACAAAGGCAGTCCAAAGAAGCAGCGCGAGCGCGCCGCCGCCAGGCGCGGCAACCGCGGCGCTCTCCCCGAGCACTTGCCGCGCGTCATCGAGACGATCGCGCCCGAAAGCACGGCCTGTCCCTGCTGCCAGGCGGCAATGCATGAGATCGGCGCCGACGAGAGCCAGCGCCTCGATGTCGTTCCTGCTCAGTATCGGGTGATCGTGACCCGCCGGCCCCGGTTCGCCTGCCGCGCCTGTGCCGGCAGTGTCATCCAGGCGCCGGCGCCGGAGCGGCTGATCAAGGGCGGCTTGCCCACCGAGCGTCTGGTCGCCCATGTGCTGGCGGCAAAGTACGCCTGGCACCTTCCCCTCTATCGCCAGTCGCAGATGATGGCGACGCAGGGCCTCGCCATCGACCGCTCCACGCTTGCCTTCTGGGTCGGCTATGCCGGCGCCGAGCTCGCGCCCATCTACGAGCGGCTGAAGGCGAACCTGCTGGGCTCGTCCAAGATCCTCGTCGACGAGACCACAGCGCCGGTTCTCGATCCTGGTCGCGGTCGAACCAAAAAGGGGTACTTCTGGGCAATCGCCCGTGACGACCGGCCATGGCTCGGCCCCGAGCCGCCCGGCGTCGCCTACACCTATGCGCCGGGGCGCGGCGCTATCCACGCCCTGAGGCTGCTCGAGGGCTATGCCGGCATCGTGCAATGCGACGGCTATACCGCCTACAAGACGCTGGTCGATCCGGCGAAAGAGAAGAACTGCGCAGACCGCATCACGCTGGCCTTCTGCTGGTCGCACCTGCGGCGGCGCTTCGTGGAGATCGAACGCCGCGGCGCTGCCCCGACGGCGAAGGAGGCGCTGCAGCGTATCGCCCAGCTCTATGTCATCGAGCGCAGTTTGCGCGGTCGCCCGGCCGATGAGCGGCGGGCCGGCCGGCACGCGCACTCCAAGGCGCTCGTCCTGGCGCTGAAGGCCTGGTTCGAGCAGCGGCTCACCATCTTGTCGGGCAAGAGCCTGACCGCGGAGGCGATCCGCTATGGCCTCAACCACTGGGAAGGCCTCGCCCGCTTCCTCGACGATGGCCGCATCGAGATGGACACCAATGCTGTCGAACGGGCCATGCGGCCCATCTGTCTCAACCGCAAGAATGCCCTCTTTGCCGGCTGTGACGAAGGTGCCGAGACGTGGGCGTGCGTGGCTTCGCTCATCGAGACGTGCCGCCTCAATGCGGTTGATCCCGAAGCCTGGCTGGCCGATGTATTGGAAAAGCTTGTCGGCGGCTGGTCGATGGCTAGGATTGAAGAACTCATGCCCTGGGCTGCGGCATTCAAGAGCGCCGGCGCCGTGGAGCAAGAGCGATCCGCCGCATGAGCATCGCCAAAACTGCCGTCCGCCTGAAGGTGACGCTGGATCGTGTCGAGCCGGAGGTGATGCGCCGGCTCGTCGTTCCGCTGACGATCCGGCTCGACCGGCTGCATCTCACCCTGCAGGCCGCATTCGGCTGGACCAACACCCATCTCTACGCCTTCACCGCCGGCGGTATCGACTGGGGCATTCCCGATCCGCACTACCCCGCGCGCGGGCAGCCGGTCAATGCACGAAAAGCCCGCCTCTACGACATCGTCAGGGACACCGGGGCGAAGACCATCCGCTATCTCTACGACTTTGGGGATGATTGGCAGCACGTCATCAAGCTCGAGCGCTGGTTCGAAAATACCGATACCGCCGGCATGCCCTTCCTACTTGAGGCATTCGGCCGTTGCCCGCCTGAGGATGTCGGCGGTCCGGAAGGCTATGCTACGCTTCTGGCCGCGATCACCGACGCTGCTCATCCCGGTCATGCCGAAGCGCCGGAAACTCCTCCGGCAGGCTTCGATCCCACAATCGTCAATCAGGCTGACCTGGAACGCCACGTCAATGCGCTCGCGCAGAAATGGCTGCCGCGCTCCGCGCGCAGGTGACCTACGTCAAGCCAGACCTTTAAGGGCCACACAGCACCGCTTACTTTTTTATAGCCTCATTATCACTTAAGTCAGGATGCAAATCGCGCACAAGCCTCGGGATTCCCCGACCGAAGTCCGCAATGGATATACGAACAAGCTGTTCATTTGGAAAGTGCTGCGCAAACGCGCTGCCTATGTCCCGGCTACTATGATCCTGAATGTTGTTAAACAATTCCGAGATGCACACCTGAAGAGGATGCAGAGAGGCATTCGACAAATTCAGTGCAGCTGCTAACCACGGCACAAAATTATGGCGAACCCAAGCGTGGCTATGATCGTGATTGATCATTACAAGAGGGCGTGTCGTAGGGCGAGGGCGCGCATTTGGGTTGAGCTTGTCACCTAAGTGCTGCTCAAAAAACAGCGAGTCATCGAGAAATCTGATTGCTTCAGCGTTGCGCTCGTGACCGGAAAACGTTACGTCAACCTCTTTAAAGTGCAGCCATGAAATGAAGTTGCTAAGGAAGGTCACCCCTGCTGGCTTTATGAAGCTCAGCCGCTGGAAATCCAAGCACACTTCATCGGGTATACTGTTGTCAGGACAACCGTCTAAAAATTGGCGTATTACACCGCGTAATGATTGCCCGTCGAGGCGAGTGGGTAGCATAAGATTGAGGACAGGCATGGCGAATCATCTGGTTGAATATGCCCACCCATAACATACTTCCGTCGCTTCCCAATCCAGAGATCAACCGCAAAAATTTCAAACTGAGACACTACCTATATTTCACTACGAAGAGCGAGACACGCGACGGCTTTCAAGGCAAATGCTTCCTAAAAGTGTCAACGCCGGAGAGATTGTGCAGCGGCTGGCCGGAGCAAAAGTGCAGCACTTACGCAAGCAAAAAGGCCTCCGATATCGGAGGCCTTTTTGCTTGGGGCTCGCTATTTCTGGACGTCGGCATCCGTCGGCGGAGGGGTATTTTCGGGCGGCGGTTCCGGCCGGGTCCGGCGCGACCGCCGCTTGCTGTGAGCGAGCCGGTAACTGTCGCCGTTCATCTCCAGAATATGGACGTGATGCGTGAGCCGGTCGAGCAGCGCGCCGGTCAGCCTTTCAGAACCGAACACCGATGTCCACTCGTCGAACGGCAAGTTGCTGGTGACGATCGTCGCGCCGCGTTCGTAGCGCTGGCTGAAGACCTCGAACAGCAGTTCGGCGCCGGTTGGCGACAGCGGCACATAGCCGAGTTCGTCGATGATCAGCAGCTTGTAGCCGGCGAGTTGACGCTGAAGGCGCAGCAACCGCTTTTCGTCCCGCGCCTCGATCAGTTCGTGGACGAGGGCCGACGCCGTGACGAAGCCGACCGACAGGCCCTTCTGGCAGGCCGCCAGCCCGAGCCCGAGCGCGATGTGGCTCTTGCCCGTGCCGGAGTTGCCGACGGCGATGATGTTCTCACGCCGCTCCACATAATCCGAGCGCGCCAGTTCCAGCACCATCATCTTATTCAGCGATGGCAAGGCGAGGAAGTCGAAGCTGTCCAAGCTCTTGACCGCGGGGAACCTGGCGGCCTTGATCCGGCGCTCGACCATGCGCCGTTCCCGATCAATCATTTCCATCTCGGCCAGCCGCATCAGGTAACGCGGATGGTCGACGCCTTCAGCCGCGCACAGGCGCGCGGTCTTGTCGTATTCGCGCAGGAATGTCGGTAGCTTCAGCGCCTTCAGATGGTAGGCGAGCAGGATCTGTGGCGTATCGGTCATGCTGCCGCTCCGGCCAACAGATCCAAGTAGGAGCGCGCCGATGTCGTCGCCACCTTCGCTTGGGGCAGATACGGATAGACCGTCATGTCCAGGCGTGGCGGGCGCCGCTCGATCCGGCACAGCACCAGATGCTTCACGGCATCAAATCCAATCGCCCCGCGCGCGATGCTATCGCGGACGCCGGCGGCCACGTCGCCGACCGCGAACACTTCCATCAGCCGCAAAATCTGCACGAACTCGCGCTTGCCTGGCTTACCCATCCGGGCCTCAAGAAGCCGCCGCATAGTGGCAAATTCTTCAGGCAACGTCCAATTCGCCAGCGGCGCGGCTTGGTCGAGCGCGTTGGTTTTCTGCTCAAGGAGCGCCAGATAGTGCAGCGGATTGAACACGAAGTCCTCGCGCTCATAGGAGCGCGGATGGCGCGCAATCACCTCAGCACCGCAGGCGATGACGACCTCATGCACATAACCCCGGATCAATACCTTCCGGTGTCCATAGGCCGTCGGCACCGAATAATCGTTCCGCCGATAGCGTACCAGCGATAGCGAGCTGATGCTCCCTGGTGTCTTCTCGCAAGCGTCATAGGGCGCCGGTAGCGGCCTCTGAAAGGCGGCAAGGTCTTGATCGAGCCGCTCGCCGATCGTGCCGGCATGGCCGCGCAGCCGGTCGGTCAGACGCTTCCGGCAATTCTCCAGAAGATGCGCGTTCAACGCCTCGAAGTCGGCGAACACCGGCACCGGCACGAGGAAATTCCGCCTGGCATAACCGACCAGCCCCTCGACCTTCCCTTTGTCGTTGCCCTTGCCCGGACGACCAAACCTATCCGCGAACAGATAATGTGACTGCAACTCGCTGAACACCCGCGTCCGCTGCCGCTTCCCATCGCCGAGAATGCGGGCGACCGCGATCTTGGTGTTGTCGTAGAGAACCGACTGCGCCACGCCGTCAAAAAATGCAAACGCCCGCACATGCCCATCGCAGAACGCTTCTGTTGTCTCGGCCGGATAGCCCGCAACGAAAATCGCGTCGGAATGCGGTAGGTCCATCGCAAAAAAATGGATCTTGTGCTCGACGCCGCCGATCACGCCAATCGCTTCGCCAAAGTCAGCCTGAGCATGCCCTGGCGGATGGACGAGCGGCACGAACATCTCCTGTGTCCGTCGGCGCCAACCCGCCACATAGTCCTTTACAATCGTCAGCCGGCCAATAAAGCCGTGCTCGTCCCGGAGCCGCTCGAATATCCGCTTGCTCGTGTGCCGCTGCTTCTTCGGCCGATCCTTGTCGCCCGCCAGAATCGCATCGATCACCCCGGTGAAGGCGTCGAGCTTGGGCCGAAATGGCGCCTTCGTCCGCACATATCCCGGAGGCACCGAGAACCGCAGCATCTTGGAGACCGTTCGGGCGTTGATGCCGAACCGATCTGCCGCGGCACGCTCGCTGATCCCCTCGATCAGCACCGCGTGCCGGACCCTCGCATAAAGCTCCACTGTCTTCATCCCCCGCCCCCTGCCGAATCAGACAAGGGACCTTAACTGCCGCAGTTTTACTCCGGCGCAGCCAAACCAATCGGCCGCTTCAGTGAGGGATTATTGCTCCGGCTTTTACACCCCTCGAATTGCAATCGGCGTGTACAGCGGGGCCCCGGCGACGGGACCGGCCGATCGCTGTGCAGCCATCAGATAATGGAGGACTTTCGATGCCTAAATTCCTGCGCGCAGCCGCTGCTGCGCTGTCGCTGGCAGTCCTGATCGCAAACTCCGCCAATGCGGCCGATGGCTCGACCGTGAAGGTCACGCTGCTCGATATGACCGCTCTGCTCGGCACCGGCGATCGCACGGGCTTCTCCGGCTACGGTCCCGGGATGATGGGCCAGGGCTACGGGCAAGGCCACGGTCCGGGGATGATGGGGCAAGGTTATGGGCAGGGCTACGGCCCGGGCATGATGGGACGGGGTTACGGCCAGGACTACGGTCCCGGCTCCCATGATGGGGCGCGGCTATGGAATGATGATGGGGCACGGTATGATGGGCATGATGTCCGTCCGCACCGTGCGCCGTGGCAAGGCGGCGCTTTCCAGTGGGTGCAAGCCCCACCCGGCCAAATCGCTCCAGCCGGAAGCAACCGGAGCAGTCGTGGAGGTAACGAAATGGCTGAAGCCTTCGGATAGCGGGCCACGAATTGGTGGTCGGCGCGAGTGTACAGGCCGCAACGTGTGTGAACGCCGAGCAAGCCTCGAAAAGGACGACGTGCAGGCCGACCCGACTGGTGTATCGGGGAAGGCTGATATGGCCGGGCGATACGAGCGAAGACGACGTCCGGTCGCTGCACCGGGGTACTGGCGGCAGCATGTACACAAGGAAAGCGTACGCAACACGGGAAGCCCCAGGTCGCGGTCAGGGATGACCAACCGGACGCCCGCGAGGGACAGGCCGGGCGGCATGGGGTGGCGGAGAGGCGCGTAGTACCGCTGAAGCCGGGTAATGCCGGTGGAGGGAAGGGGCCTCAGTTCAAGACGAACACAGAACGTGGTGAGGGACCGGGGATTGGGTAACCTATCAACTCCGAAGAGTGTTCAGAAGCTGCAGACGGCGTTGCATGCTAAAGCGAAGGCTGAAGCCGGTTATCGCTTCTACGCCCTGTACGACAAGATCAACCGCGCCGACATCCTGGCGCATGCCTATGCCCAGTGCCGCTCCAACAAGGGCGCGCCGGGCGTGGACGGCCAGGACTTCGCGGATGTCGAGGCGTATGGGGTCGAGCGGTGGCTCGGCGAACTGGCGCTTGCGCTCAGGGAGGAGACCTATCAACCGGCTCCGATCAGGCGCGTGTATATCCCGAAGGCGAACGGCAAGCTCCGCCCCTTGGGCATCTCGACCTTGCGGGATCGGGTCTGCATGACGGCGGCAACGCTGGTGCTGGAGCCGATCTTTGAAGCTGATCTCCCTCCCGAGCAATATGCCTATCGTCCCGGCCGCAATGCCGGGCAGGCGGTGGCGGAGGTGGGAGGGCTGCTGTTCCGCGGCTATCGTGATGTGGTCGACGCCGACCTCGCGGATTACTTCGGCAGCATTCCGCATGCGGATTTGTTGAAATCCCTGACGCGCCGGATCGTTGACCGGCGCGTGCTGCATCTGATCAGGATGTGGCTGGAATGTCCTGTCGAGGAAACCGACGAGCGGGGGCGGAAGACCCGCACCACCGAGGCCAGGGACAGCCGCCGCGGCATCCCGCAAGGCTCCCCCATCTCACCCTTGCTGGCGAACCTCTACATGCGCCGGTTCGTGTTGGGATGGAAGAAGCTCGGGCTGGAGCGAAGCCTCCATAGCCGGATCGTAACGTATGCTGACGACCTTGTGATCCTGTGCCGGCGGGGCCACGCCGAAGAGGCGCTGCTCCGACTGCGCGAGATCATGGGCAAGCTGAAGCTGACGGTCAACGAGGAGAAGACACGCATCTGCAAGGTGCCGGAGGAGGAGTTTGACTTCCTGGGCTGGACGTTCGGACGGATCTATTCGCCGAAGACCGGCAAGGCCAATCTGGGCCACCGGCCATCAAAGAAGGCGATCAGGCGCGCGGTCGAGACGATCCACGCGCTGACGATCCGAGCGACCACATGGCAGGACACCGCAAAGCTGGTGGGCAAGTTGAACCGGGTGCTGCGAGGCTGGGCGAACTACTTTCGAGTGGGCACCGTCAGCAAAGCGTACCGGGCGCTCGACAACCACGCAGCCATGCGGTTGCGCCGGTGGTTACGCAACAAGCACAAGGTCACACGACACAGGGGCGGGACCTATCCACTCTCGCATCTCTACGGGCACTTCGGGCTCGTGCGTCTGACTGCGCGGGGGCGTGACCAGTCGTGGGCGAAGGCGTGATGTCTTGTCCGAGAGCCGGATGCGGGAGATCTGCATGTCCGGTTCGATGAGCGGGATGTGGAAACGGAGCCACGGGCGAACTCGTAAGGCACCGCCAGACGAAAGAGGCGGAAACGGATATGTTCGCACCTAAAGTCACCGCGCCACATCTCAACTCTACGATGTCGCGACCGCCAAGGCCGGCAAGGTCACCTTCGATGTGTCCAATCTGTCGCGCAGCATCGTCCATGAGATGCTCGTCGTCGCCGTCGACAATCCGGGCGCGCCGCTTCCCTATGATTTCAGCACCGGCGAGGTCCAGGAGAAACAGATCAAGGTGATCGGCGAGACCGACCAAATGGAGCCGAATGCCGAAAAGACCCTCGCGCTCGATCTCAAGCCGGGCTCCTATCTGCTGATCTGCAATCTGCCTGGCCACTACGCCGCCGGGATGTGGACACCTCTGACGGTGAATTAGGTGCATTAGCTAAAACTTAACCGGACACATGGTGTTCTGGCCCCACGGCGCAGAGATAGCCGAGGCGGGGCGCGGAGCTGGTCGGGGTTGCGGAGCGCCCCGCCTCGGCGAACAGAGGAGAACACCATGACGAAAGATCAGAAAGTCATTCGCGCCAAACTCGGATTGCTGGAACTGGCCAAACAGCTCGGCAATGTCAGCCAGGCGTGCAAGATGCTGGGTTACAGCCGCGACAGTTTCTATCGCTTCAAGGAGCTGTACGACAAAGGCGGTGAGTTTGCGTTGCAGGAGATTTCCAGAGCCAAGCCGCTGCTGCGCAACCGGGTCGCCGAGGAGGTCGAGGCGGCGATCGTCGAGATGGCCATCGAACAGCCGCCCTTCGGCCAGCTTCGCGTCGCCAACGAATTGAAGAAGCGCGGCATCACCGTGTCACCGGCCGGCGTTACGCTGCGTCTGGCTGCGGCACGATCTGGAGACGATGAAAAAGCGGCTCAAGGCGATGGAGGCCAAAATCGCGCAGGAAGGCGGCATCCTCACCGAAAGCCAGCTCGCCGCGTTGGAGAAAGCCAAGGCGGAAAAGGAAGCACCACGGCGAGTTCGAGAGTGAACATCCCGGTTATTGCGGCGCTCAAGATACGTTCTACATCGGCAATATGAAGGGCGTCGGCCGGATTTACCAACAGACCTTCGTCGACACCTATTCGAAGGTCACCTTCGCCAAGCTCTACGACCGGAAGACGCCGATCACCGCAGCCGAGATCCTCAATGACCGAGTGATCCCGTTCTTTGAGAGCCAGGAGATCAAGCTCCAGCGCATCCTGACCGATCGGGGGACGGAGTATTGCGGCAATCCAGAGCGGCACGAATACGGCCTCTATCTCGCCGTCGAGGACATCGACCATTCCCGGACCAAGACCAAGAGCCCGCAGACCAACGGCATCGTCGAGCGCTTCCACAGGACGGTGCTGAATGAATTCTACCGGATCGCGTTCCGAAAGAA
>CAVSIA010000038.1:0-147550 GCA_963727575.1 uncultured Alphaproteobacteria bacterium | reverse complement strand
AGCGCGGTCTATGACGCGGTCGGCGCGGTCCGCACCTTCCCGACGCCGCCCTATCCCTCGACGCATAATCTGGGCACCAACCGGATGAGCGAGAAGCCGCGGGACGGCGTGGTGAACAAATGGGGGCAGGCGCACGACGTGCCGAACCTGTTCGTGTCGGACGGCAGCCAGTTCACCACCGGCGGGAGCGAGAATCCGACGCTGACCATCGTATCGCTCGCCATCCGTCAGGCCGACCATATCGCCGACCGGATGAAGAAGGGCGAGCTGTAAGTGATCGCGAACGGCTTGACCGGATCGTAAGCAACGGCAGCCCCGCCGGCCTTCGGCGGGGCTCGTTTTCAGGGTTGTTTGCTGGGATACAAAGGCGCTTTTGAGCCGCGGCCTGACCCGGCGCGAATAGTTGCACCATCAAACAGACACCCGTTGATCAGCGTCTTTGCGGGCGTCGTTGCTCGCCCGGCTGAATGAAGCCGTAGACCTGCAGGCATGTTTGCTGCCCGATCGGGCGCCTTTATCTGCAATCTTGCACGCGGTTCACATCAAGCGTACCCTGTCTCGCCGGATAGAACGAAGTTTAATTAGTTCAAATTAAAATAACCAGCCAGCTATCGGCGGCTTTGTTTGCCCGAGGTGCGGGTGAAAAAAGAAGCGATCCCAATGGCTAAGGGTTCTGCGTTTAGGGAGGATATGATGACGAAATTGAACGTGAATGGCCAGGAGCGGGCTTTTGACGGGGATCCGTCGATGCCGCTGCTCTGGTATCTGCGCGACGAGCTGACGCTCACCGGTACGAAATTCGGATGCGGTGTCGGCCTGTGCGGCGCCTGCACGGTTCATGTCGACGGTCAGGCGGTGCGCGCCTGCATGATGTCGATGTCCGACGCCGAAGGCAAATCGATCACCACGATCGAAGGGCTCGATCCGAACAACCAGCACCGCGTGCAGCTTGCCTGGCAGCAGGTCAGCGTTCCGCAATGCGGCTACTGCCAGGCCGGCCAGATCATGCAGGCCGTCGCGCTGCTGAACGAGAAGCCCTCGCCGACCGACGAGGAAATCTCCAGCGCCATGTCCGGCAACCTCTGCCGCTGCGGCTGTTATCAGCGCATCCATGCGGCCGTTCGCGCCGCTGCTACGGGAGCGTGACATGACCGAACTCGACACGCATCGCAAAATTCAGATTACCAATGTCAGCCGTCGCGGCGTGCTCAAGGGCATCGCAGCGGGCGGAGGTCTCGTGCTCGCCTTGCAGCTGCCGAGCGTTCGCTCGGCGCTCGCCAAGAGCTATCCGACCGGCGCGACAGCCATGCCGCACGGCACGGTCAGCGACCCGAAGATCTTCGTCTCCATCGACCCGGACGGCACCGTCAACATCGTCGCCGCGCGTGCGGAGATGGGCACGGGCGCCGCGCGTACCGGCCTGCCGATGATGATCGCCGATGAGCTCGACGCCGACTGGGCCCGCGTGAAGATCGTCCAGGCGCCGGGCGACGAGGAGGTCTACGGCAACCAGGACACGGACGGCTCGCGCACGACGCGCCACTTCATCCAGCCGATGCGCCAATGCGGCGCCTCTGCACGGATGATGCTGGAAGCCGCCGCGGCCGCCAAATGGGGCGTGGATGTCGGAGAGGTCGAAGCCAAGCTCCACGAGGTGGTGCACAAGGCGAGCGGACGCAAGCTCGGCTATGGCGATCTCGCCGCGGACGCGGCCAAGCAGCCGGTGCCCGACGCGGCGAACGTGAAGCTCAAGGAGCAGAGCGCCTTCCGCTACATGGGCAAGGGCAATGTCCGCATCACCGATCTGGTCGACATCACCGACCGGCAAGGCCATCTACGGCCAGGACGTGACGCTGCCGGGCATGAAGTTCGCTGTGATCGCCCGGCCGCCCGTGGTCGGCGGCAAGGTGGCTTCGCTCGACTCCAGCGAGGCGGAGAAGGTGCCCGGCGTCGAGAAGATCATCTCGATCCCCGGAACGCCGATGCCCGGCAAGTTCGCGCCGCTCGGCGGCGTCGCGGTCATCGCCAGGAACACCTGGGCGGCGATCAAGGGGCGCGAGGCGCTGAAGATCACCTGGGATGACGGACCGAACAAATCCTATAACTCGGCCGACTACCGGGCCAAGCTTGAGGACGCCGTCACCAAGCCCGGCAAGGTCGAGCGGAACGAAGGCGACGTCGATGCCGCGCTCGGCTCGGCGGCGAAGGTGTTCACCCAGAGCTATTATTCGCCGCATCTGGCTCACGCCACGATGGAGCCTCCGGCGGCGACCGCGCGCGGGAAAGACGGCAAATGGGAGCTGTGGGCACCGCTGCAAAGTCCGGGCGGGGCTCGCGGCGATGTCGCCGCGGCGCTCGGCGTCGACCCTTCGGCTGTGACCGTGCATGAGACTTTGCTCGGCGGCGGCTTCGGCCGGAAGTCGAAATGCGACTACGCGATCGAGGCGGCGCTGGTGTCCAAGGCCATGGACGGCGCGCCGGTCAAGGTGGTGTGGACCCGCGAGGACGACATCCGCAACGGCTTCTACCATACCGTAACGGCTGAGCGTTTCGAAGCCGGGCTCGACGCCGACAACAAGGTCATCGCATGGCGTCACCGCAGCGCCTCGCCAAGCTTCATGGCGCTATTCATGCCGGACCCGAAGCATCCCGGCGCCATCGAGCTGGGCCTCGGCCTCGTCGACGCACCGTTCAACGTGCCGAACATCCGCGTCGAGAGCGGCGAGGCGCAGAGCCATGTCCGCATCGGCTGGTTCCGGTCGGTGAACAATGTCGCCCATGCCTGGTCGACGCAGTCGTTCATCGCCGAGCTCGCCCACGAGCTGGGACGCGACCCGAAGGATATGCTGCTCGAGCTGATCGGGCCGGAGCGCATCGTCGATCCCCGCAAATCCGTGACCACGGAGTTCTGGGACTATGGCGAGCCGTTCGAGACCTATCCGATCGAAACCGGCCGGCTTCGGCGCGTTGCCGAGATGGCGGCGGAGAAGGCCGGATGGGGCAAAACGCTGCCGAAGGGCGAAGGGCTCGGCATCGCCGCGCATCGCTCGTTCGTCAGCTATGTCGCCACGGTCGTGCATGTGAAGGTCGACGACAAGGGCCAGATCACCGTGCCGCGCGTCGACACGGCCATCGATTGCGGGTTCTGCGTCAATCCGGAGCGAGTGCGTTCGCAGATCGAGGGCGCGGCGGTCATGGGCCTGACGCTGGCCAAATATGGCGAGATCACGCTCAAGGACGGTGCGGTGGAGCAGAGCAATTTCAACGACTTCCAGCTCCTGCGCATCAATGAATTGCCGGCCGAGACCAATGTGCACATCGTCGATCATCCGGTCGATGTGCCGGCGTCCGGCGTCGGCGAACCGGGCATGCCGCCGTTCACCCCGGCGCTGTGCAATGCGATTTTTGCCGCGACCGGCAAGCGCATCCGGCAATTGCCGATCGGCGATCAGCTCGCCTGATTTCGGGCTTACGGAACGAGAAGAGGGCGGGATCACCCCCGCCCTTTTTCTTTGGCTTCGGTGTTTCGGTGGCCTTACTGCGTTACCTTCGCACCCTTGAGCGGCGGTCCGTTGAACTCTGTTTCGATGATGATCTCGACCTCATCGCTGACGCCCATCGTCGTGCCTGGCGCGGGAACGCCGAAGGCGATGCCGAAATCGGAGCGGTTGAGCGACCCGTGGGCGGAAAAGCCGATGCGCCCGTGCGGGTCCAGCGGATGGCCGGCATAGCCGCCGTTGAATTTGACGTCAAGCGTGACCGGATGCGTGATGCCGTGCAGGCCCATCTCGCCGGTCAGCTTCGCGGTGTCGGCACCCGTCATCTCGACCTTGGTGGATGTGAACGTCATCTTGGGGAAGGCGGCGGCGTTCAGCCATTCGGCGCCGGTGAGCATGGCGTTGAAGTCGAACTTGGGATCGGGATAGTCGGTTTCGAGCGACAGCGGCTCGATGGTGGCCGTGACGCTCATCGACGCGGGATCGGTGGGATCGAATGCCAGGGTCGCGTCCCAGCGTTTGAACCGCGCCGTAAAGTGGGAAAAGCCGAGATGGTTGACGCGGAAGATCAGGCTCGAATGCGCCTTATCGAGCGTGTAGCTGCCGGCCGGTGCTTCGGTGGCGACCGGCTTCCTATCGTCGGCATAGAGCGCGGTGCCCCCGGCGGCGATGGCGACGAACGCGAAGGCTGCAAGTCTCTTTCTCATGATCATTCCCTCCACATCAGCTTATCTCGCCCGACCATGCGGGCGAGGCTCCCTCAGGACGGGCGGCGGCGCCACACAGCTGGCGGATTTTTTTTATGTGCTCAGCCTTGCCAGCGCGGCGTCGAGCGCGCCCGGAAGCGCATCGGCGAGTGCGGCGAGGTCGTCGGCCTTGCCCGCGGAGATCCGGATGCACCGGTTCTGCGGCGCAGCGAAGGCCATGCGCACGAACACTCCGCGCGCGGCGAGCTCTTCCACCATCCATCGGGCGAAGGCACCGTCGCGGCCGCAATCGACGGCGACGAAATTCGTCGCGCTCGGCAGCGCCTTCAGCCCGCTCGCCGTCACGATTTCGGCAATGCCGGCCCGCGCCTCGGCGACCCAGCCGCGCACCTTGGCGATATAGTCCTGATCCCGGAGCGCGGCGAGGGCGCCCGCCTGGGCGATGCTCGTGACGCCGAAATGATTGCGGACCTTGTTGAAGGCGAGCGCCAGCTCTTCATGCGCGATCCCGTAGCCGACCCGTGCGCCCGCCATGCCGTAGGCTTTCGAGAATGTGCGGAAGCGGATCACGCGCGGGTTGGTGACGTCGAGCGGGGGTGCGGTGCCTTCCGGCGCGAAGTCCATATAGGCCTCGTCGAGGCAGAGGATCGAGCCTGCAGGGACCGCGTCGATCATCCGCTGCACGGTGGCCGCGTCGCTCCAGCTTCCCATCGGGTTGTCGGGATTGGCGAGGTAGATCAGCGGCGCGCGCGTCTCGACGGCCTTCGCGATCAGCCCCTCGGTGTCCTCTCGGTCGTCCCTATAGGGAACGAGAACGAAACGGCCGCCGAAGCCGGCGACGTGATAGTTGAAGGTCGGATAGCCGCCGAGCGAGGTGACGACCGGTGTCCCATCCGCCACCACCATGCGCACCAGATAGCCGAGCAGCGCATCGGCGCCTTCGGCAACGACGATGTTTTCGGGCGCGACGCCGTGAAATTCGGCGAGCGCGACCTTCAGCTCGTAATTCTCCGGATCGCCGTATTTCCAGCACTCCGCCGCGGCCTCGCGCATGGCTTCGATTGCCGCAGGTGACGGGCCGAATACGCTCTCATTGGCGCCGATCCGGGCCCGGAAGCGCTGGCCCATCCGGCGCTCCTGCGTCTCGGGGCCGACGAACGGCACGGTCGCGGGGAGAGATCGGATGAGAGGCAGGAAGGGAATGGCGTCTGACATGGTCGATGCTTTCGGGATAAGGCACAGCGGCGCGTAAACTAGCAGGCTCCGGCGTTGCGAAAAAGTGCCTTGAGACGGGAGCGCGCTTCGGAGGCGGGATTGGGCAAGCTTGGCTCGTCGGCCGGACTGTCTCCGACCAGGAAGCACGTAAGTATTGAGGCTCCGCAATGCCGTGAATGGCTGCCAAGACAACTTCTGCCTTCGCCTCGGCGCGGGCCGCTGACCCGGCGCCGCAGGGAATAAACCCGCCGCTCAGGCCGTTTCATGATGGAAGAGGGAAATCGGAGCGCCGTCGCGACCGCGCCTTAAATCTATGGTCGCAATGGATTTTGCATGAGCCGCAGACGTTCCGCTGCAATTCCCGCTGAGATCAGAGCCGAATGCCAAGCACAGACAATCCGTCACCTGAATCGAAATGTCCCTCATGTCAGGCGAGCCTGCAGCCGGGCGCAAAATTCTGCCACGAATGCGGCGCGCCCACCAGCGGGCGCTTGGACCGACCGGGGTGGAACTGGAAGCCGTTTGCAATTGGCGCAGTCTCGATCGTCGCAGCGGGGACTTGGATCGTTGCGTTGAGCCTGTTCACGAAAGAGCAAAAATCCCCGCCGGTCGTATCGCAGCCCGGGGGCTCCGCTTCATCCCCACAGGTCCCGCAATCTCCACAGGCCGGGCAGTCCGCGCAGTCTGTCGATCTGTCGACCATGTCGCCGCGGGAAGCGGCGGATCGCCTGTTCAATCGCATCATGACAGCCGAGGAGAACGGAGATTCCGCGCAGGCCAAGCAATTCGCCCCCATGGCTCTGCAAGCCTATCAGCTCGTCCCCCAGCTCGACGCCGACGCCCATTACCATCTGGGGCTCATCAATTTGGTGGTCGGCAATCTCGATGAGGTGCGCAAGCAGATCGACGTTCTCAAGCAGACATCGCCCAATCATCTGTTGGCGATGGCGCTCGCACTCACTGTGGCAAAGCGCACAGGTGACGATGCGGCGGCGTCCGACATCCGCGCAAAATTTGCAACCGCCTATGAGTCCGAAATTGCCAGCGGCAAACCGGAATACGAGGCACATCGTGTCACGATCGACAAAATCCGCGGACCCAAAAACGATTTGACGATAGCCAACGTTTCCAACGCCATCGCGGACCAAAGTCAGAGCGGCGCACAGCTTTTCGGCGCGAACTGCGCGGTGTGCCATGGCGCTGACGCCTCGGGAAGCGACAAGGGGCCGCCGCTGGTCGACAAGACTTACGAACCGAACCACCATGCAGACGCCGCATTTTATCAGGCCGTCAAGGAAGGCGTGAAAAGCCACCATTGGTCGTTCGGCGATATGCCCGCGATTCCGGGCGTCACGGATGAACAGATTGGCCGGATCGTAGCCTATGTCCGAAAACTTCAGGCGGAAAGCGGCATCAACTAGCGCGCGATCGGTCGTGCCGGTCAGCCTGTGCGCGCAGGCCGGCCGGGCCACGGACGTCTGATAGCCTCGATGGGTTCGAGGAGGGCCGGGTTTGCGGCCAACCCGGTCGTCGCTCGTGAAGCGCGGCAATTTCGCGCCGCACCCAGCCGCGCCTGTTCCGGCCCCCTGCACAAACCCTGAGCCGGTGGGGGCAGCCGGCAAACCCGAGGAAACGCCAAATAAACGATTCGGTGGTAAGCCTGTAGGATCGCATTGCCGGGTTGCGTTTGCGATCGGCGCGCGTCGCTGGACGCCTTATAGCTTAACTGCGGATCGAGAGACGTTTCCCATGTTTGCACTGTCGATACGAGCCACCCTGCTGGCGATCTTTCTGACAATTGTCTTCCTGGTCGGCGCGCAAAGCTGGCTCGCTCTGTCGAGCGTGAGCGGCCTCGGCGTCGCCGTGCAAGCCACTTACAGAGACCTCGTGCCCAGTGTCGTCGCCGCGAAGGACATGCAAATGTCCTGGATGGAGATGCAGATGGCGGAGGCCCAGCATGTGATGGCGTCGACCGCCGAAGATCGCGGCAAGGCGGAAGACGAACTCCAGGCGGCTGAAGCGATTTGGGACAAGAATTCGCAATTCTACAAGGGTCTTATCGAACCGGAGCATGTCGATGAGGCCGAGCGCTTCGCAAAAATTGAACAATACTTCGCTGACTATAAAGCGCAGCGTTCGGAGATCCTGAGCCTATCGAACGCCGGAAAAGCCGACGAAGCCCGGGCACTACTTCAGAAACAGGTAAACGGTCTGTTTCTTGAGAACCGGCGTCTTGTCGAAACCCTGGTCGAACAGAATGACGGCGAAATCAAAAGCTCCTCCGAAGAGGCCGACGGCGCCTACCAAAGAACGCTGAACGAAACCATCGGGATGGCGTCGGCAACATTGCTGGTCTGTCTCCTGGCGATGGTCTTTTCGCAGCTCGGTATAGGGCGGCCGATCAAGACCATGACCGAAGTCTTGCGCCGACTGGCGGCGGGCGATCTCACCGGCGAGATCCCATATCGTGAGCGCAAGGACGAAATCGCCGACATGGCGCACGCCGTCGAAATCTTTCGCGACAACGCGATCGAGCGCAACAAGCTTCAGAGTGCGGCACGGCGGGAATTCGAAATGGAGGCGCGGCGCCAGTCGCATGTCGAGACGCTGATCGGCAGCTTCAGGAGCCAGATCGCAAATCTGCTCGGCGCGTTCGAGCGCGAAACGAGCCGGATGCAGACGACGGCAGACGCGCTAACCAGCACCGCCGACCTTGCGACCAATGAGGCGGGCAAGTCGAAGGCGGCCTCTGCCACTGCCGCCGACAATGTCCGGACCGTCGCCACCGCGGCCGAGGAGCTCTCCGCTTCCATTCGCGAAATTGCCGGCCAAGCCAGCAAGACCGAGGGCGTCGTCAGCAACGCCGCCGCAATCGCGTCGGATACCGATACGAAGGTGGCCGGGCTCGCCGCCTCCGCCGTCAAGATCAGCGAGGCGGTCAAGATGATCGCCGCGATCGCCGCACAGACCAATCTGCTCGCGCTGAACGCCACCATCGAGGCGGCACGCGCGGGCGAGGCCGGCAAGGGCTTCGCAGTCGTTGCCACGGAGGTGAAATCCCTTGCTGACCAGGCGGGCAAAGCGAGCGAGGAAATCGCCGCCCTCATTTCCGGCGTCCAGAATGCGACGGAAAGCGCCGTAACGTCGCTGCGTTCCATCACTGCAATCATCGGCGACGTAAGCAGCTTCACTGCCGCAATCGCGGGGGCGGTCGAGGAGCAGGACCACGCGACCAACGAGATCGCCCAATCGATCCGCCTGGCATCGAGCGGAACCCAGGACGCCACGGCCGGCGTTGAGATCGTGTCCGCCGAAATCGCCAACACCTCGGAAGAGGCGGCGCGCGTGCGGGCCGTTGCGGAGGATATTCGCCGGGTGTCCCTGGATCTCTCCGGCGCCGTTGAGGTCTTTCTGAACGACGTGACCGCCGACGTAAAAGAACGCCGCACCAGCCTGCGCGTCCGGACCGAGGAGACGGTCGACATCGTCGCCGACGGGCGTCACATCCCGTCCGTTATGCACGACATCAGCGAGACCGGCGCGCGCATCGATCTGCCCGAAGGGCTCGACGTTGGAGCGAGCGTCACGCTCGAAGAACCCAAAGGCTTGCGCACCAATGCAAAGATCGTGCGCGTGATGGATGGCTATGCCGGCCTGAAGTTCGACGCGCCCGTGAAAGGTGTCGGATCGCAAAAGGCCGCTTGAGATCGTGTCGCGCTAACGTCCGCTGCGAGGTTTAAAAGTCGTGACCTTATACACGGCGCCGGTCTTGTCGTAGGTCGTCCATTCGCCGACCTGCTGTCCGTGCTCGAACGAGCCTGATCGCATTTTGGTCCCGTCCTTGCGGAACCACTCCCAATAGCCGGTCTGCTGGCCATCCAGAATTTGGCCTTTCGCCCAGAGCGAGCCGCCGCGATGGAATTGCAGGTGCTCGGCTGGAATCTGCCCGCCGGGCTGCCTCCATTGCTGTGCTTGCTTCTTCGTCATCGGCAAAACCTCCCTATACGCCTTACATATGCTGATATGTCGGTTGTCTGCGAGGATCGAGGCGACGGCAGGATGCCCATTCTCAAGCCGCCGGCAGCTCGTAATCCTTGAACTGTTTGCGCAGCGTCAGCTTTGACAATTTCCCCGTTGCCGTTCGCGGCAGTTCTTCGACGAAGATCACGTCGTCCGGGAGCCACCATTTTGCCATCCGCTCGCGCAGGAACGCGATCAGCTCGTCGCGCGATACGTCCGCGTCGCCGCGCCTTACGGCGATCAGCAGCGGCCGCTCCTGCCAGGTCGGATGGGAAACGCCGATCACGGCGGCCTCGGCGATGGCCGGATGCGCCATGGCCGCGTTTTCCACCTCGATCGAGGAGATCCATTCGCCGCCGGACTTGATCACGTCCTTGGCGCGGTCGACGAGTTGCAGATAGCCATCGGCGTCGATCGTGCCGATGTCGCCGGTGGGAAAGAAACCGTCGGCGTCGAGCACCTGCCCGCCTTCCTGCTTGAAATAGCCGCTGGCGATCCAGGGACCGCGGACCATCAGGTGGCCGGAGGTCTTCCCGTCCCACGGCAGCTCGCCGCCGGTGTCGTCGACCAGCTTGACCTCGACGCCCCAGACGCCGCGCCCCTGCTTCTGCTTGACGTCGATCATCGCATCCGGCGATAGCCCGGCATGTTTCGGCAGCGGCACCGAGATCATCCCGATCGGGCTCGTCTCGGTCATGCCCCAGCCCTGCATGACCTCCAGGCCGTAGCGCTGTTCGAAACGCTCCATCATGCTGCGCGGCGGTGCGGCGCCGCCCATGCCTATCTTCCGTAGGCCGAGAGATTTGAGATCGATCTCGGGATGTGCGTCCAGATATTGGAACAGCATCAGCCAGACGATCGGCACGGCTTGCGAGAAGGTCACCTGCTCGTTGCGTATCAGCTCGCAGACGCTCGCCCCGTCCATCGCGTGGCCGGGCAGTACCAGCTTCGCCCCGACCGCGGCAGCGACATACGGCATGCCCCAGCCATTGGCGTGGAACATCGGCACGAACAGCAGCAGGCAGGACGCGGCGTCGATGCCGAAGGCGTCGGCCCCGCAGGCCATCAGCGTGTGCAGGACAGTGGAGCGGTGGGAATAGAGCACGCCCTTGGGATTGCCGGTGGTGCCGGAGGTGTAGCAGAGCGAGGAGGCGGTGCGCTCGTCGAATTCCGGCCAAACGTAATCGTCCGTATGCGCTGCGATCCAGTCCTCGTAGCAGAGAAGGTTCGGCAGATCGGCGGCCGGCATATGCGCCCGGTCGGTCATGGCGATATAGGCGGTGACCGTTTTCAGTGCGGGCGCCAGCTTCTGCACAAGCGGCGCCAGGCTGATGTCGAAGAACAGGACTTTGTCCTCGGCGTGGTTGATGATGTATTCGATCTGCTCCGGGAACAGCCGCGGGTTGATGGTGTGCAGCACGGCCCCGCTGCCGGAGACGCCGTAATAGAGCTCCAGGTGCCGGTGCGTATTCCAGGCCAGCGTGCCGATGCGGTCGCCGACGCCGATGCCGAGCGCCTTGAGGGCATTGGCGACCTGCCTGGAACGGTTGCGAATCTCGCGATAGTTGCTGCGGTGGATCGGGCCTTCGATGGTCCGGGTGACGATCTCCCGGTCGGGGTGGAAGGTGGCCGCGTGCTCGATCAGCGACGAAATCATCAAAGGCCTGTCCTGCATCAGTCCGAACATTCGGGGCCTCCCTAAAGATCCGCTTTTATGTCGTCCGTGGCGCGGGGAGAGGCGAAGCCGGTCGTCGCTTCCGCCTCTCCTGGCGCCATGTCAAAGCCGCTCGAAGATCGTCACATTGGCGAGCCCGCCGCCTTCGCACATGGTCTGCAGACCGTAGCGCGCGGCGCGCTGCTGCATGGCGTTGAGCAGGGTGGTGGTCAGCTTGGTGCCGGACGCACCGAGCGGATGGCCGAGCGCGATGGCGCCGCCATTGACGTTGAGGCGGTCCGGATCGGCGCCGGTCTCCTGCAGCCAGGCGAGGGGCACGGGCGCGAAGGCTTCGTTGACCTCGAACAGATCGATGTCGCCGATCTTCATGCCTGCTTTCTTGAGCGCCCGCTCCGTCGCCGGGATCGGCGCCTCCAGCATGATCACCGGGTCGTGGCCGATGACGGTCATGTGGTGGATGCGCGCCATCGGCTTCGCGCCCAGCGCCTTCAGCCCGCGCTCGTTGACGACCAGCACGCCCGAGGCGCCGTCGCAGATCTGGCTAGCCGAGGCCGCCGTGACGCGCCCGCCCTCCTGGATCAGCTTGACGCTGCGGATACCGTCGAGCGAGGCGTCGAAGCGGATGCCTTCGTCGACGGTGTGCATACCGCCGGCCTCGCCATCCGAAAGCCGCGCCTCGACCGGCACGATCTCATCCCCGAACCGCCCGGCCTCGGTCGCCGCGATCGCCCGCCGATGGCTGCCGAGCGCAAATTCGTCGAGCGCATCCTTCGACAGATCGTATTTCTTGGCGATCATCTCGGCACCGATGAACTGGCTGAATTCGACGCCCGGATAGCGCTTCTCCATCTGTGGGCTGACATAGAAGCCGAGACCGTTCTTGCGCGGCAGGATCGCCGGCATGCCCATCGGCACGCGGCTCATGCTTTCCACGCCCGAGGCGATCACGACATCCATGGCGCCGGACATCACCGCCTGCGCCGCGAAATGCAGCGCCTGTTGCGAGGAGCCGCATTGCCGGTCGACGGAGGTGCCGGGGACCGATTCCGGCAGGCTCGACGCCATGACCGCGTTGCGGGCGATATTGTTGGATTGCTCGCCAGCCTGGCCGACGCAGCCCATGATCACGTCCTCGATCAACTCCGGATCGGCGCCGGAGCGCGCGACCAGCGCGTCGAGAACCGCGGCGGCAAGGTCGGCCGGATGCCAGCCGGACAGCCGTCCGCCCTTGCGGCCTCCGGCGGTCCTTGCGGCGGCGACGATATAGGCTTCAGCCATGGTCATTTCCTCTTCGTATCGTTGGATGCATTGGGCTGCGTCCCGCTCATGCGCTTTCGGGATCGCGGAATTTCGGGGCCCGTTTTTCCATATTGGCTTTGACCGCCTCCATCTGATTGGCGCTGCCGATCAGCCGCTCCTGCTCGATGGATTCGGCCATCAGCAGCTCGGCCGCATCGGCGCTGTCGGCAAGGTTGAGCAGGCGCTTGGCGGCGCGGACCGCGTCGGGACTGCGCTCGGCAATCTCCCGGGCGAGCTGGAGCGCCTCGGCAAGCGGGTCCTGGCAGACGCGCGTCGCCAGCCCGATCCGCACGGCATCCTGCCCGGAGACGATCCGGCCGGAGAACACCAGCTCCCGCGCAACATCGGCAGCGACCAGGCGGCGCATCGTCAGCATGCCGCTCATGTCGGGGACGAGGCCCCATTTGATTTCCATCACCGACATCTGCGTATCGGCGGTCACATAACGGATGTCGGCGCCGAGCGCGATCTGCAGGCCGCCGCCGAACGCGACCCCGTGAACGGCGGCGATCACCGGCACCGGCAGCTCGCGCCAGATCAGCGCGACATGCTGGGCGGCATTGGCGAGCCCGTATGTGCGCTCGGTAATGCTCGCCCCGCCTGGCGCCGCCGTCGATCCGCCTTCGCCGGCGCCCATGCGCTGAAAGCTCTGCATATCGAGTCCCGCGCAGAACGCCCGGCCTTCGCCGGAGAGCACCACGGCTCTGACGGTCGGAATGCCATGGAGATGCTGGCCGGCCTTCAGGATCGCCGAGAACATCGCCGAATCCAGCGCGTTCATCTTCTCCGGGCGATGCAGCCGGACCTCGGCGACGCCGTCCTCGTGCCTGATCACCGCGACGCGCTCGTCGATCTGCCATCGTCTGTCTTGGTCCATGCGGTTCCCTGTCGGTGTGGCGCAGCTACAGCGCGCGTGAGATGACCAGTTTCATGATCTCGTTGGTGCCGCCGTAGATGCGCTGGATGCGGGCATCGGTGTACATGCGCGCGATCGGATATTCGGTCATGTAGCCATAGCCGCCGAAGAATTGCAGGCACTGGTCGACGACCTTGCCCTGCATTTCCGACGTCCACAGCTTCAGCATCGCAGCGGTGGCCGCATCGAGCCGTCCGGCGAGCAGGTCCTCGACGCAGCTGTCGACGAAGCTGCGCGCGACCTTGACGATGGTGGCGATCTCGGCAAGCTGGAACTGGGTGTTCTGAAAATCGGCGACTGCCCGGCCGAACGCCTTGCGGTCGCGGACATAGGCCAGCGTCTCCTCATAGGCGCCCTGCATCGCGGCGACGGCGCCGACGCCGATGATCGAACGCTCATAGGGCAGGTCCCGCATCAGCTGATAGAAGCCCTGGCCCTCCTCGCCGCCGAGCAGGTTCGCCGCCGGGACCTGGACGTCGTCGAAGAACAACTCGGCGGTGTCCTGGGCTTTGAGGCCGATCTTGTCGAGCAGGCGGCCGACCCGGTAGCCCTCGCAATTCTCGGTCTCGACGATCATGATCGAGATGCCGCGGGCGCGCTCGTCCGGATCGGTCTTGGCGACGACGAGGACGAGGCCGGCGAGATGGCCGTTGCTGATGAAGGTCTTGGAGCCGTTGATGACATAGCCGTTGCCGCGCCGTTCCGCCCGCGTGCGGATGCCCTGCAGATCGGAGCCGGCGCCCGGCTCGGTCATGGCGACGGCGCCGACCAGCTCGCCCCGCGCCATGCGCGGCAGGTAGTTTTGCTTCTGCTCCTCCGAGCCGTGATTCAAGAGGTAATGAGCGACGATGCTGTGCACGCCGGTGCTCATCCCGGCTGAGGCCCCGCCGAGCCCGCGCCTCGTGGAAGACCGCCTCGTGGCGGAAATCGCCGCCGCCACCGCCATAGGCTTCGGGGATGTCGGTGCATAAGAGCCCGACCTCGCCGGCACGCCGCCAGATCTCGTGGCCGACGTGACCACGCTTGCGCGCCGCCTCATCGCCGGGGCGCAACTCGGTTTCGACGAACCGCTCCACGGTCTCCTGGAAGATGCGCAGGTCTTCGTCCAGCCAGGACGGAGTGAAATCGATGGACATGGGCAGTTCACCTCTTGGGTATGCCCGAGCGGAACGAGCGCGGAGCGACCAGCAAAGCACGCCCGACCAGTCTTCGCCCGTGGCCTTGAACTGGGTCTACGCGCCTTTCGAAGTCGCAATGCTTGGCGGCCATACGATTAGGCCCGGATCTTCGCTTCGCTCCGTCCGGGGCGACAGCCGTTTTCATCGGGCGCGGTCGTCACGTTGCTGCCGCCATAATCTTCCTCCCTAAAACCCGCCATTGTTTTTTCCGGGCCGCTTCAATTGTCCGTCGTCAGATGGTGCCGGCCTCCTTCAGCCGCGCGATCACGTCGGCCGGAATGCCCCAATCGCGCAGGATCGCCTCGCTGTTCGCGCCCGGCGTCACGGGCGGTTCCGGCGTCGTCGGGGGCGTGCGGCTGAAACGCGGCGCGGGCGCGGGCTGGACCACGCCGTCCGGCGCGATGAAGGTTTCGCGCGCCTCGTTGTGAGGATGGCGCGGGGCTTCGTCCCAATCGAGCACCGGAGCGAAACAGGCGTCCGTGCCTTCAAGCAGCGCGCACCATTCGTCGCGCGTCCGGCTGCGGAACAGGTCCGCGAGCTTCGCTTTCAGCTCCGGCCAGGTGCTCCGGTCCATCTGCGCCGCGAACGCCGGATCGGAGACGCCGCATGTCTCCAGCAGCAGCGCGTAGAATTTCGGTTCGATGGCGCCGACCGAGATGTATTTGCCGTCCGCGCAGGCATAGGTGTCGTAGAAATGCGCGCCGCCATCCAGGAGGTTTTCGCCGCGCCGGTTGGTCCAGCGCCCGGCGGCCTTGAAGCCGTACATCATCGCCGACAGCAGCGCCGAACCGTCGGTCATGGCGGCGTCCACCACCTGTCCCTTGCCGGACTGCCGCGCCTCGAAAAGCGCGCAGAGCACGCCGAACGCCAGCAGCATCGAGCCGCCGCCGAAATCGCCGATATAGTTGAGCGGCACCGTCGGCGGCTCGTCGGCGTCGCCGATCGCATGAAGCGCGCCGGTCAGCGCGATGTAGTTGATGTCGTGACCGGCGGCATGGGCGAGCGGGCCGTGCTGGCCCCAGCCGGTCATGCGGCCGTAGACGAGCTGCGGATTGCGCTCCAGGCAGATGTCGGGCCCGAAGCCGAGCCGCTCCATGACGCCTGGCCGGAACCCCTCGATCACCACGTCGGCGCGCTCGATCAGGCGCAGCACCATCTCGACCGCCTCCGGCTGCTTCAGATCGATGGCGAGCGACCGCCGTCCGCGTGCGGTGATGTCGAAGCGCGGGTCCTTGCCGCCCGTGAGCGAGGCGTCCGCCGCGCCCGGCCGGTCGATGCGGATGACCTCGGCGCCCATGTCGGCGAACATCATCGCGCAGAATGGGGCGGGGCCAATTCCAACCATTTCCACGATTTTCAGCCCATGCAGCGGACCGCCCATGCCGGATCTCCGTTGATGGCATCCGAATTCTGCCACGCGCGGCGGCGGCTGTCAGCTGGATCGCATCTTGCGGTGCAAACCGTAGCACACATCGCAGCCGGCTCTGGGAATTGCGGGCAGGGACGCGTCAGCCTTGCGTTTTCGCGCCGCGCCCATAGGTCAGCAGCATGGCGATGATCACCGCGCCATAGATGATCTGCCGGCCCATTTCCGGCATCTGCATGACCGACAGAATCGATTGCAGCAGCGTGATCAGGATGACGCCGACCATGGTGCCGACATAGCTGCCCTTGCCGCCGAGAATGCGCGTGCCGCCGAGCACGACCGAAGCGATGGCGGGCAGCAGATACAGCTCGCCCATCGCCTGGTAGGCTTTGGTGGCATAGCCGGCGAGCAGCACGCCGCCCAGCCCCGAACAGGCGCCGGCAATGGCAAAGCAGGTCAGCACCACCATCCGCGTATTGACGCCGGACAGATAGGCCGCGCGCTCGCTGTTGCCGATGGCGTAGATCTTCCGGCCGAGCGTCGTTCGGTTCAGCATGAAGATCATCGCCGCGGCGACGGCGAGCCATAAGAGCAGCGCATTGGGGATGCCGAACGGCCCGATGCCGGTCGCCAGCTCGTGCATCGTATCCGTGGCACGGTCCTGTGGGGCGAAGCCGCCGGTGTGAACGATGACGAGACCCTGGACCACGGCGTTTATGCCCAGGGTGAAGATCATCGACGGCACGCGCAGATAGGCGACGCCGAAGCCGCTGACGATGCCGACAATCGCGCCGCAGGCGACGCCGAACGGAATGGCGAGCGCCGTGCCGAGCTCGCCCCACCAGCCGGCGGACGCGGTCGCCATCATGGCGCCGAGCGTGACCACCCACGGGATCGACAGATCGATATCGCCGAGCAGGATGATCACCATCGAGCCCGTCGCGATGATGCCGAGGAAGGACGCGACGCGAAGTTGCTGGAGGAGGTATTCGGGCGAGAGAAAGTTCGGTGAATAGAGGCTGCCGCCGATCAGCAGCAAGACGACGCAGGCGCTCGCGATCAGCACCGCCGGGTCGATATTGCGGCGCAGTTGCATCACGAAATCGGACATGTCGGCCGCGCCCTTCGCATCACTGGAACAGGTTGAGACGGTTTTTCATCTGCAGAAGGCGGAAGGCGCCGAGGCTGACCGCGATCAGCAGAATGATGCCCTGGAACAGCGGCTGCCAGAGCGGATCGAGATTGAGCACGAACAGCAGATCCTCGATCGAGCGCAGCACGAATGCGCCGATGATCGAGCCGATGGCGCTGCCGAAGCCGCCCATCAGCGAGGTGCCGCCGATCACCACAGAGGCGATCGAGTTCAGCGTGTAAGTGCCGCCGATCGAGGAGGATGCCTCGCCGGAATAGGTGACGAAGGTGAGTAGCAGTCCGGCGATCGCGGCGAGCAGCCCCGACAGCGCATAGACGGCGATCTTCACCCGCCCGATCGGGATGCCGGAAATGTAGGAGGCGGGCTCGGAGGAGCCGATGGCATAGGCCGCCCGCCCGATGACCGAATTGCGGAACGGCACCCAGATCAGCACGACCACCGCGAGGAGCACGGCGAGCATCGCCGGAATGCCGCCGGGAAGCTGGCCGGTCAGCGCGTCGGCGAGGTCGCCATTGACATCGCCGCCCGGCACCGGGCGCAGCCACAGTGCGAAGCCGAAATAGATGGCGCCGGTCGCCAGCGTGGTGATGATCGGCTGCAGCCGGCCGAATACGATGATCAGTCCGTTGACCAGTCCGCAGACCACGCCGGCAATCAACACGAGGACGATGCCGAGCGCCGTCTCCAGCGGCGAGCCGACCACGAAGGTCGAGGCCAGGCAGTTGGCCAGCACGAACACCATGCCGACCGACAGATCGAGCCCCGCGGTCAGGATCGGCAGGGTCTGCGCCATGGCGACGATGGCCAGCAGCACGCCTTTGTTGGCGATGGTCGTGGCGACGGCGGCGTTCAGGCCGCTATGGGAATTGGCGATGTAGAAGGTGAACAGGGCGAGGAAAACGGCGGCGGCGAGCAGGGTTCCGCGATGCTCCATGAGGCGGTAGCGGAAGGTGCTCATGCCTGGGCTCCTGGGATGGAAGCGCCTTGGACGTCCGCGATGGGCATGTTGAAGGCGCTGGCGACGAGCGCCTGCTCGGTGATCGCATCGCCCGCCAGCTCGCGCACGATGCCGCCATCGTAGAACACCGCGACGCGGTCGCAGCAGCCGATCAGCTCGTAATAGTCGGTGGAGTAGAGAATGATGGCGGCGCCGTCGGCGGCCAGCTTGCGCAGAAGCTGGTAAAGCTCCTGCTTGGTGCCGACATCGATGCCGCGCGTCGGATCGTTCAGGAGGATGATCGCCGGCTTGTTGAGCAGCCATTTGGCGATCACGACCTTCTGCTGATTGCCGCCGGACAGCGTGCTTACCGGCGTATCGGGCGAGCCCATGCGGATGCCGAGCAGGCGAACCATCTCCTCGACGGCCGCGTTCTGCGCCGCCGGCGAGATGACGCCCGCGCTTGATACGCGGTCGAGCGCGGCGAAAGTCAGATTGTCCTTGACCGACATCGGCAGCATCAGGCCGTCGCTCTTGCGGTCCTCCGGGATGAGGGCGAGGCCGAGCGGTCCGTCCCTGGCGGCCTTCGGGCTGCCGGGCTTCACGCGCGTTCCGTCCACATAGATTTCGCCGCTCATGCCGCGCAGCGTTCCGAACAGCGCCAGCAGCAGCTCCATCTGGCCCTGGCCGTCGAGCCCGCCAAGCCCCAGGATTTCGCCGCGATGCAGACTGATCGATACGTCCTTGAGGCGGTTTTCCCAGTTCAGATGTTTGACTTCGAGAACCGGCGCGGCTTCCGTCACTGGACGCGCCGGCTTCGGCGGGAAGGCATGGACTCGCCTCGCGCCCGATCATCAGCTCGATGACCTCGTTGTCGGTCTTCGTGCCGGCCTTGAAGGTCGCTACATGCCGGCCGTTGCGGAACACCGAGCAATCGTCGGCGAGCTCGGCGATCTCGGCCATGCGGTGCGAGATGTAGATGATGGCGAGGCCGTCCTCGCGCAGCCGCTTCAGCACCTCGAAGACGCGGGTGACGTCGGCGGCGGTGAGCGCGGAGGTCGCCTCGTCGAGGATCAGCAGCCGGGGATGGCGGGACAGCGCCTTGGCGATCTCCACCATCTGGCGGCGCGACAGCGGCAGGCTTGCGACCGGCGCCGACGGGTTGATGTCCTCCGCACCGGCCCGCGCCAGCGCTTCGGCGGCGATGCGGCGCTGGGCGCGGCGGTCGATGAATCCCCATTTGCGCGGCGGGTCGATGATGCAGATATTGTCGGCGACGCTCAGATGCGGCATCAGCGACAATTCCTGGAAGATCGTGGCGATGCCGGCGGCGGTGGCATCGCTCGGATGCGGGAACCGCGCCTCGCGGCCGTCGAAGACCACTTGCCCCTCATCCGGCTGAACAACCCCGGCGAGGATCTTGATCAGCGTCGACTTTCCCGCGCCGTTCTCACCGAGCACGGCATGGATGCGTCCGGGATGGCAGGCGAAATCCACCTCGCTCAGCGCCTGCACGCCGCCGAAACGCTTAGAGATTCCGGTCATCGTCAGGACCGGTTCGGCGGGTGTCCTAAGCGGAGAGACTGGCTGCGGCACGGGCGCTCCCAGGCGTGACGGCTGCGTTGGCCGGTAAGGAACCGGGGCAGGCAAGGTCCGCGCCTGCCCCGGGGATGCCCCCTCAGTTATTGGTCTCGCTCTTCGCCATGATCTCGGCGCCGGCGATGTTGACGTCGCAGGCCGGGAAGCTGTTGCCGACGAAGAAATTATCGGCGAGGTTCGGGTAGTAGTTCTTGCCCGCCTCGAACTTTCCGGCCTCCGCATAGGGGATCGGCACGGACACCATCTGCGGCAGGGTCTCGCCTTTCAACGCGGTGATCGCCGCCTTGATCGCGATCGACACGAGCGCCGGAGACTGCGTCGCCGATGAGCACAGCAAGCCGTCCTTGGTGTGCTCGGCACACAACTTGCGGAAGCCGTTCTCGCCTTCGCCGGAAACCGGGATGAACGGGTGTCCAGCATCGATCAGTGCACGGACCGCACCGGTAGTGCCGCCCTGCACATACATGCCATCGAACTTCTTATGAATGGCGACCGCGTCGGCGACGACCTTCTGGGCGGTGCCGTCGTCCCAATTGCCGACGACTTCGATGATGTCGAACTTGTTGCCGGTGGCCTCCATCACGTCGCGGAAGCCCTTATGACGATCGCGGTCGACGGAATTGCCCGGCAGCCCGCGCACTTCCAGGATCTTGCCGGACTTGCTCGGGATGTTCTTGACCAGCCACTCGCCCATGAGCCGGCCCATCTGAAGCTGGTCCTCGTTGACCATCAGCACGTTGTCGTTGTCGACGACATTGTCGAAGGGAACGATGACCACGCCGGCCTTATTGGCGCGCTTGATGACCGGGGTGAAGGCTTTCGGATTGACGGCGATGGTGACGACGGCGTCGTAGCCGGAATTGATGAAATTGTCGATCGCGGCGATCTGCGCGGCAACGTCGGTGCCGGTGGAGACCACTTTGAACTCGGAGATGTTTTCCTTGATGCCCGCCTGCTCGACGAAAGCCTTGGCGGTCTTCACCATCTGAATGCGCCAGGTGTTGCCGACGAAGCCGTTGGCCAGCGCGATGCGGAACGGGCCTTTCTTGGCCGGCCATTTCAGATAGTCGATCTTATCGCTCCAGGGCTTGAAGCATTCGGGCGAAGCGCCCGGCCCCGAGACTTTTTCCGGCCCGGCCGCGAATGCAGCAAGGGGCGTCAAAACCACAGCCGCAATCGCGGCCGCAGACAGCTTGGCCAACATCCCACTTCCTCCCATCGTTTCGTCCCAAATCGCGCAGGTCTTCAGTGCCGCGCCTGTCGCCATGGTACCGCTAACACCGTTTGCGTGCAATGGCGACTTCGTGAATGGTGTTTCGACTATGGTAGGCTTGCGGGTTTCCGATTTATGAGAAAGACGGATGCGCGCGAGACCTGGAGCGGGATCATCTTAGAGTGACACACCTTGGTTTTTAGCTCGCTCCAGAATTTCTTTGCTGGTCGCGTGATCGGACGGAAAACCGGATTCCACTTTTCCTGATCGCGCTCTACGCGTCGGTCTCCTCGGGCGCGTTCGCGGCAAGCCCGCGCAGCAGCAGCTCGGCCGTCGCCCGGCTGCAGGCGAGCGGCAGATCGTAGACGGCGGCGAGGCGGATCAGCGCCTTGACGTCGACGTCGTGCGGCATGGAGGTGAGCGGGTCGACGAAGAAGATCAGCACGTCGAGCTTCTGCTCGGCGATCATCGCGCCGATCTGCTGGTCGCCGCCGAACGGTCCGCTTTTCAGCCGCGCCACTTCCAGGTCGGAATAGGCGTCGGCGACGCGGGCGCCGGTCGGCGGCGGTGGCGACCAGGCTGACGCCGCGGAAGAACGGCAGGTGACGGCCGACAAATTCGACCATCTCGGCTTTGCGGGCGTCATGAGCGATGAGGCCGATGCGGAGCTGTGATGTCATCTCGCTTCCTCCATGCGCGTCGGATTTCCAGTCCCGCGCCGCGGGGGCCGCCCCGGCGATGCGGGCGGCCGAGCCGTGCTGTCGCGCGCGACCAGCTCGAAGCCGAGGTCCAATGTCTTGTGCTCCGGGCCGCGGCCATGCAGCCGGTCCATCACCATCTCCACGGCGCGGCGTCCCATTTCATAGCGCCGGGTGCGGACGCTGGTCATCGACGGTTCGGCGGCGGCCATCATTTCCAGGTCGTTGAATCCCATGATGCCGATCCGGCCGGGCACGTCGAGCCCTTGCGCCTTGCATTCGAACAGCGCCCCGAGGGCGAGGTCGTCATTGGCGCAGAACACCGCGTCGATCGTTGGGTCGCGCGCCAGAAACTCCTGCAGCAGCGCGCGGCCACGCGAAACCGAGGTCGTCTCCCTCGTGGTGATCTCGCGCTCGGGCGAATAGAGCTTATGCCTGCGCAAGGCGGCGCGAAAGCCTTCCTGTCTGCGTCTGACGCGCGGGTCCATGCGGGCGCCGACGAAGCCGATCCGGCTGTATCCGGCGGCGATCAGATGCTCCGCCGCCGCTTCGCCCGCCCTCTCATGCGAGAAGCCGACCATCATGTCGACCGGGTCCGGCGCGATCTCCATGATCTGCACGATCGGCAGGCGGCATTCGACGAGGAGCCGGCGCGCATCTTCCGACTGGCCGATGCCGGTCACGATCAGCCCGGCGGGACGCTGGCCGACGAACAGCGAGATCAGCCGATCTTCTTCCTCCGGAAGGTAGCGCATATTGCCGATCTGGATCTGGTAGTCGGTGCCGGCGACCGCGTCGTGCACGCCGCGCAGCACGTCGGCAAAGACGATGTTGCTTAACGAGGGAATTAGCACGCCGATGACGTTGGTGCGTCCCGAGGCCAGCGCGCGCGCCTTGGGATCGGGCACGTAGTTGAGGCCCTTAATGGCGGTCTCGATACGCTCGCGCAGTTCAGCCGATACCTGGGACGGCATTCGGAGGGCGCGAGAAACCGTGATTGCGCTCACGCCGGCTCGGTGCGCAACGTCGTTGATGGTCGGCCGTCCGGAGCCGCGGCGTTTACCCATATGGTCCCGTCATTCAGAGGCGCCGCTGCGGATGCGTCGGCCCAGACTTGCACATTGACATCTATCGGGGCGCTTCCGGAATTGTCAATTCGGCCTCTGGTAGCGCTACCATATTCACCGAGGCGATCTGTGCCGTCAATCTGATTGGTCGACCGGTTCCGGGCGCGCATGATAGTCGGAAATGAGACCTGAGGAGAACATGCGTCATGACCCTATCGCTGCAAAGCGCTTTTGCGCGGATGCCCCTCCTGGCGGTGCTGCGCGGATTGCGCATAAACGAGGCGGAGGCGGTCGGCGGCGCACTGGTCGACGCCGGCTTTCGCGTTCTGGAGGTGACGCTGGATTCGCCTGAGCCGTGTCGAAGCATCGAGGCGCTGGCGAAGCGTTTCGGCGAGGAGGCATTCATCGCCGCCGGCACCGTGTTGCGGCCGGCGCAAGTGGCCGAGGTTGCCGCGGCGGGCGGACGGGCGATCGTTGCGCCCAATTTCAACGCGGATGTGGTCCGCGCAACCAAGGCGGCGGGCCTCGTCTCCATGCCCGGCATCCTCACGCCGACCGAAGCCTTCAACGCGATCGATGCCGGCGCCGACGGGCTCAAGATTTTTCCCGGCGACGCGATTTCGCCCGCAGTGGTGAAGGGTCTGCGCGCGGTGCTCCCGAAAGACGTGCTGCTCTGCGTGACCGGCGGGGTCAATGCCGCGAACATCGCCGCGTTCCTTGCGGCCGGAGCCAGTGCCGCGGGCATCGGCTCGGCGCTCTATCAGCCCGGCAAGCCCGCCGGCGACATCGCCGCCGCCGCGCGCCAGCTCGTCGAAGCCGTGGAGAGCCGATCATGAGCGGGCTCGATATTCTCTGCCTCGGCGAGCCGCTCGTCGAATTCAATCAGCAGACCGATGGCGGATGGCTTCAGGGATTCGGCGGCGACGTGTCCAATGTCGCGGTGGCGGCGGCCCGGCAGGGCGCGCGGTCGGGAATGCTGACCCGGCTCGGTCCCGACCGGTTCGGCGACGATCTGATGACGATGTGGGCGTCGGAGGGCGTTGACGTGACCCGCGTCGGGCGCGACGGCGGTTCGCATACCGGCATCTATTTCGTCGACCACGACGAAAAGGGCCATCATTTCACCTATTATCGACGCGGTTCGGCGGCAAGCCTGATGACGGCGACGATGATGACGCCGGAACTGTTCGCCGGGATCAGGATCCTCCACATTTCCGCGATCAGCCAGGCGATCTCGGTCTCCGCCCGCGAAACGGTCGCGGAGGCGGTGCGGCAGGCGAGGCGTGCGGGCGCCAAGATCGCCTACGACACCAACCTCCGGCTGTTGCTTTGGCCGCTGGAGACGGCAAAACCCGTCATCGCAGAGACCGCCACCCTCGCCGACATCCTGCTGCCGGGGCTCGACGATGCGCGGCAACTGACCGGGCTCGAAGACCCGCGCGACATCGTCAGCCATTATATCGGCCAGGGCGCGGAACTCGTCGCGCTGACCCTAGGTGCGGACGGCGCGCTGGTCGCGACGCGCGACGAAATCCGCGAAATTCCGCCGCAGCGGGTGAGCTGCGTGGACGCGACCGGAGCGGGCGACGTGTTCGACGGCGCGCTTCTCGCCCGGCTCGTTGCAGGCGACGACGCCTTTACCGCCGCGGCCTACGCCAACGCCGCCGCCGCACTCTCGACCACGGGCTTCGGCGCGGTTGCACCGATCCCACGCGCTGCGGACGTGCGAGCGTTCCTCGACAAGGCGGCCTAACAAGGCCGCCTATTGCAGCTTGTCGATCGCCTGGCGCAGCTTGGCGACGTCGCTAGGGTTGGCCTTGTCTTCGACGTCGGCGAGGAAGGATTCCAGCTCGAACTTGTCCACCTTCGGCTGAGCCGGGGCGCGCGCTGCAAATCCGCGCATGCATGGGCGGAAATCATTGCCTTGCCCGGTCGGCCCGCATGGTTCGCCAGAGGGCGCCGCATCCGCCCAGCGGGGGCCGAAGCGGTTGACCGCTTGAAACATCAGCCACGCTTTGGCGGGATCGACGCCGGAGGCGACCATCGCTTCATAGAACGCCTTATGCACCGCTTGATAGCTGCGCACCTTCACG
Organism: uncultured Alphaproteobacteria bacterium; assembly: GCA_963727575.1. Lineage (GTDB taxonomy): Bacteria > Pseudomonadota > Alphaproteobacteria > Rhizobiales > Rhodomicrobiaceae > JAHQVI01. Next base: position 122,917 of record CAVSIA010000038.1, on the reverse strand, counting down.
TCGCAATAATAGTCGTGCACGACCGAGGCATTGCGGTAAAGCCCCTCGAACGGGCCGCCGATCAGCGACCAGAACACGCGCGGGATGGAGGCGCCGTCCACTCTCGCGCCTGCCGGCACAGGCCAGCTTTGGCCGTCTGGTCCGATAAATTCGAATGGCTGAATCAGCGTCATATCGAGGCCGTTGTCGCCCCATTGGGCCACGACCGAGCCGACGAAGTGGCCTGATTCGGCTGCTGCCATGCCTGCGGGAAGCATTGCCGCAAGCGGGGCCGCCGCCAGACCACGAAGAACATGACGTCGCGTCACCGACATAGGTGTTCCTCCAATCTCACATCCCCGAAGTGCGGACGGGCCGAATATGCCATAGCGTGATCCCCCGAGCCAGATGCATCAAAAGCAATATACTGGTCTCCCGATTCTGAATATGACGACAATGCCGCTGGCCCGATACGCTGGTCCCGCCGGGGCGCGCGGTTTGGGGCAGCACCTCCGGCTAAACCGTTGCCCGACCGTCGATTCTACGCGATTGGCGCGCCGCCGCTTCCGTGCTAAGAGCCTGCCGAAGCCGCGCTCGGACCGCTAACCGTCCCATCATCGGCTGTTGAAAACGGGTAGTGGGCAGCCTTCGGCCATGAGCGTAATCCTCGGTATCGTTGCGTTCGTCCTGCTGACGCTGCTCACGCAGATCGGCGGCGTTGCGCTCCTCATCGGCTGGCTGCTGGCAAAGCTTTTCGTCGCCCGGCGGTCGCGGGGACCGGTTATCCTGGCGTTCGCGCTGGTGTATGCCGCGATGACGGTGCTGATCGTGCCGCCGCTCGCCGCCATCGGTGGCCGCGTGCCGCTGCCATGCGGATTCGGCCCAGACCGCCACTACGCCGCCGGCAATGTTCTCTACTGCGCACTCAACCGGAACTATGTCGACCCGCGGCTCAGATCGATGATCGATGCCCTTGCCCGGCACATGGACGAGGTGTATCCGGGGACCAGGACACTCTATCTCGACGCGAATTTCCCGTTTTTCGACGACTATCCGCTTTTTCCCCACCTTTCCCATGACGATGGGCGCAAGCTTGATCTGGCCTTCTACTATGACGACGCGGCAGGGCAGTATCTGCCGGGTGCGCTGCGATCACCGATCGGTTATTGGGGCTTCGAGCAGCCGGCCGGATCCGACCAGAGCGCCTGCCGGGGCAAAGCCGGCTTCGACCTTAGATGGAACATGGACTGGCTGCAGCCGCTGCTGCCCGGCCTGACGCTCGACGCCGGCCGCACGCGCGACGCGGTCGCATGGCTGGTGTCGGCCGGATCGGAATACGGCGTGGACAAGCTGTTTCTCGAACCTTATCTCGCGCGTCGCCTCGGCGTCGGCTCGCCGCTCCTACGATTCCAGGGGTGCCATGCCGCCCGTCACGACGATCATATCCATGTGCAGATCCGGCGGTAGCTCAGAGTGTGGATGCGTATCGAGACAGATGCGCACAGGCCCCGGCTCATGCTATAGCTGCCGGTCAAATTGGCCATAACGGCCGCAAGTTGCGTAAGCTCTAGCTCGCTCTGAGAGGGGTGGTCATGGCTAAAAACCTCAGAAATTTCGGCCTCGCCGTTGCATTCGTTCTGTTCGGCGGGCTGGCAGCCGCCGCCGCGCCAGCCATGGCGAAGGAATTTACGTTCAACGAGAAGACCAACAAGGACGTTGCCCGCAAGCTGGGCATTCCCGTCTATTTCGCACTCCCCGCCAGCGCGCGCCTGCCGCTGCCCTCCGACATCAACATCTCCGACCGCCTGGTCGACTTCAAACATCCCGACGCCATCGGCAAGCAGGGCGATGTCGGCCTGCGCCTCGTCATCGTCAAACGCAACGGCATGACCAAGCGGCTGGCCAAGAGCGGACTGGTGCAGACCGGTGATGTGATGCTGACCGTGCGCCCGGAATGGGGCGGCACCGGCGCTTACCCGAATGTGCAGATGGGCATCTCGCACACCGGCCTCGCCTACATCAAGGACGGCGAGCTGCACAATCTGGACAATCCGCTAAACGCCGAATATCTCGGCTCCCGCTATGACGGCCGGCTGACCAGCGAGCATTACCGCACGCTCAACATGATCCACATCATCCGCCCGCGCGGGCTGACGGACGAGCAGCGCGCCCACGTGCTCGATTGGGCGACCCGGCTTACTTCGCGTGCCAAGAAGGTCTATCCCTCCCAGGTCAGCTTCAACCAGGACTATAACGCGCCGAAATTTTCGTCGCGCAAGCCGCTGACCTTCGTCCAGCAACTCGGCCAGATCGCCCTAGGTCAGAATCCTCCCGGCACGGTGAGCATGTTCTGCTCCGAATTCGCCTGGTCGGTCCTGGCGATGCGGGATTGCGACGCCAAGGCGAGCGACGACCAATTCAAGGGCAAGAGCGTTCCCTCCTGCATCAAACCGGTGATGACGCCGCTGCGCGCGACCGGCAATTATGTCGATCACGGCGGCAATGGCTCCTATGCCGGGCTCGCCGATGGTCCGCTGCTGGTCATCAACGCGCTCGGGCTTCCGCAGGACGATGAAGACAAGCTGCTCCACGCCGTGTTCGTCGAAAATCCGAAAGCTTTATCCAAGCTCTCGCCCGGCCACCGCGCGCTGGCGGAAGAGATGAAGCCGAAATTCGGTCCGCTGGAGAAATATTATCTCGGCATCAGCGCAAGCGGCTGGCGGCGGATGAAGGCGCGTGTGGCGCGGGCGCTGTTCAACCGGCAGGTGCCGGAGAATTATTCGCCGACGTCCTATCTGATCAACACGATGCTGCCGCCCGATCACCCCGATCGCAAGATGGACTACGTGGCGACGATCGTCATCGAGTAGCACCCAGGCCCGACTTCGTCATTCGGAGCGCGACGTCCGGCGCTGGCCGCGCCGTCGCGCTCCCGGCTCTCGGCATGGCAGGCATCCCTCATCGCACCCTTTCTGAATGGTTAACCGAGCAGCGTGGATTTCATGGCGCGTTCACAGGGAGTGTGTAGACGATACCTCTAATATGGGGGCGTGACGGCCTGTGCTGCCGCGAGCGTGGAGGGGAAGATGATTGGCTTGATTATCGGTGTGGTCATTGGAGTGCTGATCATCGCACTCGCGCCCACTCTGCTTCCCGAGCGCTTCAAGGGCGTGGTCCCTAGCATTGCCATCCCCCTCATCGGCGTGCTGATCGTGCTGTTCAGCGTCGCCTCGACCTCTTTCGTCTACGTCCCGGACGGCCACTCAGCGCATCTGTTCCGCGTCTATACCGGAAGCGCGCTGCCGTCCGGCAAGATCATCGCCACGGCTGGCGAAAACGGTCCGCAGGCGCGCATTCTCGCGCCGGGCTTCCACTTCGAGCCGTTGATAAACGTTCTCTATACGGTCGATACGTCACGGCCGGAGCTGGAAATTCCGCAAGGCAAGGTTGGCATCCTCACGGCGCGCGACGGCGCCTCCTTGCGTTTCGGCCAGACCTTCGCCGATCCGTTCCCGCCGGAGCAGGGCTATTCCATGCTCGATGCCGAGCGGTTCCTGACCAATGGAGGCCAGCGCGGCCCGCAGCTCAGCGTGCTCACGCCGGGACGCTATCGCCTCAACCACTATCTCTGGAATGTCGAGCTGACCGATGCGGTCGAGGTGCCCGCCGGCTTCGTCGGCGTCGTCAAATCCAACGTGCACGCCGCTGTCGACTTCGGCACGCTCGAGGCCGCCAAGCCCGAAAATTGCGACCTCCTCAGCAGCGATGAAAGCCGCGGCGAGCAGCATATCGATGCACCGATCGTGCCCGTAGGCTGCATCGGCGTCTGGTCCAAGTCCTTACAGCCGGGCAAATATTATCTCAACCAGAACGCCTTCACGATCATCGACGTCGATACCCGCGCGCAGGTCTGGACCTATGCCGGCGGCTATAAGAGGGCGCAGATCTCGCTGACCGTCGACACCAAGGGCGAGATCGTTCAGAAGCGTACGGAAGAGGACATTCCGATCGACGACAACAACGCCGACCGCGCGGTGTTCCTGAAAATGGAAGGCTGGGACGTGCCGCTGGAGCTGCGCGTCGTGGCGCAGGTGGCGCCGAACGATGCATCCTGCGTCGTCGCCGGTATCGGCACGTTGAAGCAGATCGAAGACCGGGTGCTCACCCCGTCGATCCGCGCCATCACCCGCGACGTGGCGGGTGGCACCTATGAGGTCACCGAGGCCAAGGTCGACGAGAACAACCGTCCCGTGCTCGACGCCGAGGGTAAGCCGATCATCGTCACCGTCAACCGGCCGACCAAGGTGCTCGACCTGATCAATCAGCGCCCGCTGATCGAGACCGAGATCGAGCGCCGCATCCGGCCGGAGGGGCGCAAATCCTGCGTTACCATCCGCGAGGTGCGGCTCGGCGAGCCGGCGATTCCGCCGGAGCTGCTGGTGGCGGTGCGCCGCGAGCAGCTCGCCACGCAGCTCGCCAAGGCTTTCATCCAGGAGCAGGCCGCCCAGCAGCAGCGCGTCACCTCCGAAAAGGCCAAGGCGACTGCCGATCAGCAGACCGAGCTCGTCCAGGCCGAGATCGAGGTGCAGCGCTCGGTGCAGCTTGCCCAGGCCGCGCGTAATTCCGGCCTCGGCGAACGCGACAAGCTGGCGGCGATTGCCGAAGGCCAGAAGAAGCAGATGGACGTGCTCGGCCTCGATGCGACGGTCAAGCTGCGCCAGTTCGAGCTGCTTATGCAGTTCGCCCAGCAGCATCCGGACGTGATCTCGGCGGTGTTCAACAATGCGCATAAATTCGTGCCGCAGGTCACGGTCGGCCAGGGCGGCGACGGCGTCGCCGGGATGCTCTCGGCACTCCTGGGCGATATGCTGGCCAAGTCCGCCGCGCAGAACGCCCCGGCGGGATCGGCGCCAAGTCAGTGAGGCGCTGCGCCTCTCAAGCAGCGGGTAGCATTAGATAAGATTGCATCGCTCGCAACAAACGCAGACGACATCCCCGTGAAAACGGGGATCCATTGTTCCGCGGAGTTACGAGTGTACTGGATCCCCGCCTGCTGCGGGGATTTCGTCTTAGATATTTGGCATGTAGTTATCCCCTGCATCGCTCCGTTCGTTCCAGCGCGACCAAGACACGCCGTCAGGAGAGCGTCCCGATCCCTTGCCGCCGCCCCGTGGAGCCGCGCACGAGGAGCTCCGGAGCGAAGCGCTCGTCATAGCCGGTCTCGCCGTCGGTCGCCTCGATCATCTCGACCAGGATCTCCGCTGCCCGCGTGCCGATCAGCAGCGCCGGGATGCGCACCGTGGTCAGGCCCGGCTCGACCGCCGAAGAGCCGCGAAAATCGCCGATGCCGATGATCGAAAGCTCCTCCGGGATGCGAAGGCCGAGCGCCAGCGCCGCGAACAGCACGCCCTGCGCAATCACGTCGTTGCCCGAGAAGATCGCCGTCGGCCGGTCGTCGACATCGAGCAGCCGCACCGCAGTTTCCTTCGCCGCCTGGACGTCGTAGGGGCAGATGACGCTGCGCTCGGGACGCACCGGAATGCCCGCCTCGGTCATTGCCGCAAAGGCTCCGGATCGCCGGTCGGCGGCTCGGTCGTTCATCCCCCCCTCGGCGAACAGGAACAGAATGTCCTCATGGCCGAGCCCGATCAGATGCCCGGCCGCCTCGCGCCCGACCTCGCGGTTGTCGACGCCGACACAAGGGAGACGGCCGCCCTTGCGGTAGTTCCAGAGCATCACGGTCGGGATGCCGCGCCGCTGGAGCTGCTCGAAGGTGGCTTGCTCATGTTCCAGACCGACCAAGGCAAGCGCGTCGACGCGGTGCTGGAGGAGGGACTCCACCAGGATCGCCTCGCGCGCAAGATCGTAGCCATGCGCGGCGATCAGCATGGTGCGGGAATGACGGAACAGCGCAGTCGAGAAAGCCTGCGCCAGCTCGGCGAAGATGGCGTTGTCGATGGTCGGTACGATGAGGCCGATCGTGCCGCTCGCGCCGCGATTGAGGCTCCGAGCCGCGCCGTTCGGCACGTAGCCGAGCGCGTTCACCGCCTCCTCGATCCGCTTGCGCGTGGCGTAGCGGACAATCTCCGGCGCGTTGAAATAGCGAGAGACGGTCGCCGGGGAAACATTCGCCCGCGCTGCGACGTCGACGATGCCCTGGCACGCTCGAGCGCAGCAATTTGCGTCCCATTTCTGACCCGATCAATGGCGAAGCACAGCACTTTTGCCAAATGAAAACGTTTGCAAGGCCGTTTTCATTACCTAGCATGATCACAAAGGCTGGCACCAGACCCGCTAGAAGGAAACGTTATCAGGGTGAGTTGCTAATGGAATTCCTGCAGCATTTTGGCCCCGTCTTCACGCTATCGTCCATGGCGATCCTGTGCGCCGGGACGGTCGGTGGGCTGCTTCTTGGGGCGACGCCGGGGCTTTCCCCGACGATGGCGGTGGCGTTGTTGATACCGTTCACGTTCCACATGGACCCCGCGCAGGGACTGATGCTGCTCGGCGCGGCCTATACCGCGACCGTCGCCGGCGGAGCCGTCAGCGCCGTGCTGCTGAAGATCCCCGGCGCGCCGGCCAATATCGCCACGGCGCTCGACGGCTACGAGATGGCCAAGCGCGGCGACGGCGCCAAGGCACTGCAGCTCTGTTTCATTTCCTCCTTCATCGGCGGCGTGCTCGGCGTTCTGGTCCTCATCTTCTTCACGCCGATCCTGGCGAAATGGGCGCTCGGCTTCGGCCCGTCGCATCTGTTCTGGATCGCCATTCTCGGCGTCACCATCATCGGCTCGCTCGACTCCAAATCCGTGGTCAAGGGCCTGCTGGCCGGCTGCATCGGCCTCTGGATCGCGATGATCGGCTACGACTCGGTCCAGGGCGTGGAGCGCTTCGTGTTCTCCGAGCATCTGGAGGGCGGGGTCAATATCGTTGCCGCGCTGATCGGCCTGTTCGCTGTTCCGCAGATCATCGAGATGCTGCAGAACGCGCGCCGGGGCCGGGAATACAACATGATGGAGGTGCGGCCGCACAGCGTCTGGGCATCGGTCAGGGAGACCTTCCGGCATGTGCGCGCCTGCTCGATCGGCAGCGTCGTCGGCATCATCATCGGCCTCATTCCCGGCGCCGGCGGCCAGATTGCCGGGCTCGTCTCCTATGACCAGGTCCGCCGGTTCTCACCGCGTCGCCGCGTTTTCGGCACCGGCGAAGCCGAGGGCGTGATCGCCGCCGAGACCGCGAACAACGCCATGGTCGGCCCCTCGCTCGTACCGCTGCTGACGCTCTCCGTTCCGGGCAGCCCGACCGCGGCGGTGCTGCTCGGCGGCCTGCTGATCCATGGCATCTTTCCCGGCCCGAACCTGTTCACCCAGCACGGCGACGTGGCCTGGGCGTTCATCAATTCGCTGCTGATCGGGCAAGCGCTGATGATGGTCTTCGGCCTTTACATCGCCGGGCTCGCCGCGCATGTGATCCGCATTCCGCCCGCCATTCTCGCTAGCGCCATCCTCGTCTTTGCCGTGTTCGGCGCCTATTCGGTGCAGAATTCGCAGTCCGATGTCGTGGTCATGCTGATGCTCGGCCTCGGCATGTATGTGCTTCAGCAATACGGCTTCAGCCCGGCCCCGCTGGTGCTCGGCGTCATCCTCGGGCCGATCGCGGAGACCAATTATGTCCAGGGCCGCATCATCGCCGAGGCGCAGGACGGGGTGCTGGCCTATTTCTGCACCGGGCCGCTCAATCTGCTGCTGATCGCCCTGGTGCTGGCCTCGCTCGCCTATTCGGTGGCGTCCGAGATCCGGCTCCGGCGGATCGATGCGGTGGAAGGAGCGCTGACATGAGCTGGCAACAGGACAATGCGGGCCGCACGCAGCAATCCATCGCCGCCGGGCTGCTGCTCGCGCTCGGCCTGTGGCTCGCCTATGTCAGCTTCCGGGTCGACGACCCGACGCCCTATCTTTTTCCGCAGCTTATCGCCGTAACAATGGTCGGCCTCGGCATCTTCGCCTTTGCCCGCGCGCTGCGCGGCGCGAACCGCACGGGGGCGGGCTTCACGCTCGCGCAGGTCGTGGCGGTCGCGCCGGGGATCGCGCTGATGCTGCTCTATGTGTTCGTGCTGGCGACCGGGCTCGGCTATTACGCGGGCGCGGCGGTGGCGTTCCTGGCGCTTTATACGCTCTATGACTCTGAGCCGCATTTGAGCCCGCGGACCTGGGCCGTCCGCCTTGCGATCACCGCAGGCTTCATCGCGCTCATCTACGTCGTGTTTTCGGTCGGGCTGCAGGTGCAGACCCCGCGCGGCGTGCTTCTCTAGGACAAGAAGGAAGATCCTGGATACCGGGACGAAACGACACTGAGATATGGGAGGAATGCGAATGAGAAGAGTTTTTGCAGGACTGGCAGCGCTTGCCGCACTGACGCTCTCGGCTCCGGCCGGGGCGCAACAATATCCCGACCGGCCGGTGAGCCTGATGGTGTCCTACAGTCCGGGCGGCGCGACCGACTTCCAGGCCCGCATCGCCACGATGGTTGCAGGCAATGAGGAATATCTCGGCCAGCCGATCGTGATCATCAACAAGCCCGGCGCGGGCGGCAAGGTCGGCTGGAACGCCTTCGCCTCGGGCGCGAAGACCGACGGCTACGAGCTGGCCGCTTATAACGTGCCGCATTTCATCGCCCAGTCGATCAAGTTCAAGACCAAATATACCATCGACAATCTCGAGCCGATCGCCAATTGGGGCGCCGATCCCGCCGTGCTCGTGGTCGGTAAGGACAGCCCGTTCAACTCGGTCGCCGATCTCGTCAAGTTCGCCAAGGAGAACCCCGGCAAGGTGACGATTTCCGGCGCGGGGCTCTATGTCGGGCACCACATCGCCTTCCTGCAAATGGAGAAGGTCACCGGCGCCAAGCTCACCTACGTTCCCCATCAGGGCGGCGCACCGGCGTTGAAATCGGTGATCGGCGGCCAGGTCATGGCGGGCGTCAACAATCTGTCCGACGCCTATCGCAGCCAGGACACGCTGAAGATCCTCGCCATTGCGGATCTGGAGCGGAACAAGGAGTTCCTGCCCGACGTGCCGACGTTCAAGGAGCAGGGCTTCGATGTTGACGATTCCTCGGTGAACTTCCGCGGCATCATGGCTCCGAAAGGTACCCCGCAGGACGTGATCGACAAGCTGGCGAAAGTGGTCCCTGCGATGTTCAAGGACAAGCAGGTCGCCAAGCAGATGGCGAATGGCGGCTCGCCCGTGCGCATCATGGGGCGCGATGAGGTGAAGGCGATGTGGGAGCGGCGTCAGAAGTTCCTGACGGAGCTCCTCAAGGATCTATAGCGTCGAAAGGCCGGCGAGGCGGCGTCCCGTCAGTGGGCTGACGGAATTGGATGTTGCCTCTCCGGCCGACCGAACCGGAATGAGACATGTGGAAGATGGCCCCGGGCAGAGCGTCCGGGGGGACGACTGGAGGCCAAAGCGATGTCATCACCGACCGACATGAAATCAGCAGGCGTGCGCGAGGTTGCCGGAGCCGAGCCCGATCCGAAGATCGAGGTCGGAAAGGCCGTCGCCCGCGCCCGCGCCGCCATGGCTGCTTACGAGAACCACGATCAGGCTCGCGTCGACGATGCGGTGCGCGCGATCGCCTGGGCGATCTACAAGCCGGACAATGCGCGGATGCTGGCTGAACTGGCGGTCGAAGATACCGGGCTTGGCAATGTCGCCTCCAAGATCGTCAAGAACCAGCGCAAGACCTTCGGCACGCTGCGCGATCTCCTCCGCGCCAAGACGGTCGGCGTGATCTCCGAGGACCCGGACCGCGGCATGGTCCGCTACGGCAAGCCGGTTGGCGTCGTTGGCGCGGTATGCCCGTCGACCAACCCGGCGGCAACCCCTGCCAACAAGGCGATGATGGCGATAAAGGGAGGCAATGCCGTGATCATCGCGCCGTCGCCGTCTGGCGCCGTCACCACCGGCAAGACCGTCGATCTGATCCGCGCCGAGCTGAAGAAAGCCGGCCATCCGGAAGACCTCGTCCAGATCCTGCCGCCGCCGGTATCCAAAGCGATGACCGAGGAACTGATGCGGCAGGTCGACCTTGCCGTCGTCACCGGCTCGCAGGACAACGTCCGCCGCGCGATGCAGTCCGGCACCGTGACCATCGGCGTCGGCGCTGGGAACGTGCCGGTCATCATCGACTCGACCGCCGATCTCGACGACGCGGCGGCCAAGATCTGCGCTTCGAAGATTTTCGACAACGCCACCTCGTGCTCCTCGGAGAACGCCGTCATCATTCTGGACGACGTCTACGACGACGCCATTGCCGCGCTCGAACGTGCCGGCGGCTGGCGCGCCAGCGAGACCGAACGCGAGAGCATCCGCTCCACGCTCTGGGTGAACGGCAAGCTCAACCGCCACATCATCGCCAAGGACGCCGACGTCGTCGCCGCGACGATGGGGCTCGCGGATGAGGCGCGCAAATCCAAATTTTTCCTGGTCGAGGAGCCGAAGGTCGGCGGCAAGCACGACTTCGCCGACGAAAAGCTGTCGCTGGTCCTCACCGTCTACCGCGCACGCGATTTCGAGGACGCCAAGCGCATCGTCGCCGACGTGCTGAACGTCAACGGCAAGGGCCACTCGACCGGCATCCACACCAAGACCATGGACCACGCCCGCGAGTTGGCGGCGGAGACCGATGTCGTGCGGGTGCTCGTCAACCAGGCGCACACATTCGGCAATGGCGGCAGCTTCGACAATTCGCTGCCGTTCACGCTGTCGATGGCCGGCGGCACCTGGGCGGGCAACACGATCAGCGACAATCTGAACTACACCAACTTCATCAACATCACCCATCTGGTCACGACCATTCCGGAGGACAAACCGTCCGAGGAAGATCTTTTCGGGCCGTTTTGGGATCGCTACGGTAAATAAAAACGAGGCTTCGTCGCAGATGAACTTTGAGGAGCACGCCGCCAAGCCGCTGCTGAAGCGCTTCGGAATTGCGGTGCCGGAAAGCGAGCTTGCCTGGACGCCGGGCGAAGCCGAGGCTTCGGCGGCGCGGATCGGCCCATGCGTGGTCAAGGCGCAGGTGCCGACCGGCAAGCGCGGCAAGGCCGGCGGCATCAAGCTGGCGACCTCCCCGGAAGAGGCCCGCAGCCACGCCGAGGCGATCATCGGCATGGAGATCGGCGGATGGCCGGTGGAGAAGGTGCTGATCGAGGAGCAAACCTCGATCGCGCGCGAGCTTTACGCCGCCATCGTCAATGACGATGCGTCCAAAGGGCCGATGCTGCTGTTCTCGCCGATGGGCGGCATGGATGTCGAGGAGGCCGCGGAGAAGGACCCGCGCGCCATGCGGCGGTTCGCGATCCCGATCGCGCAAGGGCTGAGCGACACGACGGCGCGGGCGGCGCTCGACGGGCTTGGCCTCGATGCGGTCGAGGCTGAGCTGGCGGCGACGCTGCTGCGCCTCTACGCTGCCTATCGCGCGCTCGATGCCGAGCTGATCGAAATCAACCCGCTGGTGGTGATGACCGGCGACGCGGTCGTGGCGCTCGACTGCAAGCTGACCGTCGACGACAGCGCCGCTCCGCGCCAGGAGGAGATCGCGTCTCTTGCGGCGGGTGAAAAGCAGACGCGGCTCGAAGCCAAGGCGGCCGCGGCGGGGCTCAAATATATCGAGCTCGGCGGCTCCGTCGGCGTGCTCGCCAACGGCGCCGGCCTCACCATGACGACGATGGACGTCATCGCCCATTACGGCGGCTCGCCCGCCAACTTCCTCGAAATCGGCGGCGAGGCTTACACCAAGTCGAAGACGGCGCTGTCGATCCTTCTGGAGAACCCGAACATCAAGAGCCTGCTGGTCAATTTCTGCGGCGCCTTCGCCCGCACCGACGTCATGGCCGCGGGCGTCGTCAATGCCTGGGAAGAGCTGCGGCCGGACATCCCCGTGTTCTTCACCATCCACGGCACCGGCGAGGATGAGGCGGTGGCGCTGGTTCGCGAGCGGCTCGGCATCGAGCCTTACGACCTGATGGACGACGCGGTCAAAGCCGCGGTCGCCGCCGCCGAAGGGAGGGCCGTGGCATGATCCCGCGCAAGAGCGACCGCATTCTCGTCCAGGGCATCACGGGCAAGCAGGGCTCGTTCTGGACCGAGGCGATGCAGACTTACGGCTCCACCGTCGTCGGCGGTGTCAATCCGCGCAAGGCGGGCACCGAATATCTCGGCGTGCCCGTCTTTGCCAATGCGCGCGAGGCGGCGAAGCAGACGCCCTTCGAGATCGCCTGCATGTTCATCCCGCCGATGATGGCCAAGGAGGCCGCCATCGACGCCTGCGAGGCGGGGGCGAAGATGCTGGTCTGCCTGACCGAGCATATCCCCGCGCATGACGTCATGGAGATGCATGTCGCCGCGGGGGCGAACGGTACGCGCATCGTCGGCCCGAACACTGCCGGCCTCGTTACCGTCGGCGAATGCTTCGTCGGCATCATGCCCGCGTTTAATCCGCGCGTTTTCAAGCCAGGTACTATCGGCGTCATCTCTCGCTCGGGAAGCCTCGGCACGCTGATCAGCCTCAACATTGCCCAGGCGGGACTTGGCCAGTCGGTGTTCTATGGCGTCGGCGGCGATCCGATGATCGGCACCCGGACGGCGGACGCGCTGCGCATCCTTGACGAAGATGATAAAACCGAGGCCGTGGTCATTTGCGGCGAGATCGGCGGCAATGCGGAAGAGGAAGCGGCGGAGTATGCGCAGACGATGAAAAAGCCGGTCGTGGCCTTCATCGCCGGCCGCCAGTCCCCGCCGGACAAGAAGATGGGACATGCCGGCGCGATTGTCTCGGGCGGAAAAGGCGATTATCCCTCTAAGCGCAAGGCTCTGGAATCGGCCGGCGTCGCGGTTGCCGACGTGCCGAGCCAGATTCCCGTTCTCCTGCGCGAGAGACTGCCGACAGCGAAGGGCGCGCCTGCTATTTAGGAGCTGATTTCGATTTGCCCGCCCGGCGCCCATGCAACGCTCTCACATCGAATACCCTTGCGAGGGACCTGAAAGGAACTGCGACGATGAAGATGACGACCGAAGAAGCCTTCGTGAAGGTGCTGCAGATGCACGGCATCGAGCACGCATTCGGGATTATCGGCTCCGCGATGATGCCGATCTCCGATCTGTTTCCCAAAGCGGGCATCAAGTTCTGGGACTGTGCGCATGAGTGCAATGCCGGCATGATGGCCGACGGCTATACCCGCGCCTCCGGCAAGATGTCGATGATGATCGCGCAGAATGGTCCGGGCATCACCAATATGGTCACGCCGGTGAAGACCGCCTATTGGAACCATACGCCGCTGCTGCTGGTCACGCCGCAGGCGGCGAACAAGACCATCGGGCAGGGCGGTTTCCAGGAGATGCCGCAGATGGCGCTGTTCGAGGATTGCGTCTGCTATCAGGAAGAAGTCCGCGACCCCTCCCGCATCGCCGAGGTGCTGAACCGCGTTATCGAGCGCGCATGGCGTGGCTCGGCTCCGGCGCAGATCAACGTGCCGCGCGATTACTGGACCCAGGTCATCGACATCGAGCTGCCCCAGCGTGTGCAGCTCGAGCGCTCCTCCGGCGGCGATGAGGCGATTGCCGAGGCGGCGCGGCTGCTTTCCGAGGCGAAATTCCCGGTGATCCTGAACGGCGCGGGCGTGGTGCTGGGCGGTGCGATCGAGGCCAGCCGTCAGTTGGCGGAGCGTCTCGATGCGCCGGTCTGCTGCGGCTATCAGCACAATGACGCTTTCCCCGGCTCGCACCCCTTGAGCTGTGGCCCGCTCGGCTATAACGGCTCCAAAGCCGGAATGGAGCTGATCTCCAAGGCCGATGTGGTGCTGGCGCTCGGCACGCGGCTCAATCCGTTCTCCACGCTTCCCGGCTATGGCATCGACTACTGGCCGAAGGACGCCAAGATCATCCAGGTCGACATCAACCCGGACCGCATCGGTTTGACCAAGAAGGTCACGGTCGGGATCTGCGGCGATGCCAAGAAGGTTGCCGAGAGCATCCTGAAGCAGCTTTCGCCGAAAGCCGGCGACGCAGGGCGCGACGAGCGCAAGGGGCTGATTCACCAGACCAAATCGGCTTGGCTGCAGACGCTCTCCTCGATGGATCACGAGGAGGACGACGCCGGCACCAGCTGGAACGAGCGTGCGCGAACCCGCGAGCCGGAGCGGATGTCGCCGCGTATGGCGTGGCGGGCGATCCAGGCGGCGCTGCCGAAGGACGCGATCGTCTCCACCGACATCGGCAACAATTGCGCCATCGGCAATGCCTATCCGACCTTCGAGGCGGGGCGCAAATATCTCTCCCCGGGTCTGTTCGGCCCGTGCGGCTACGGCTTCCCGGCAATCCTGGGCGCAAAGATCGGGCGGCCGGATGTCCCTTGCGTCGGCTTTGCCGGCGACGGCGCCTTCGGCATTTCGATGAACGAAATGACCGCATGCGGACGGAATGACTGGCCGGGCATCACCATGGTGATCTTCCGCAACTATCAATGGGGTGCGGAGAAGCGCAACACGACCTTGTGGTTCGACGACAATTTCGTCGGCACCGAGCTCAATCTCGGCGTCGAATACGCCAAGGTGGCGCAAGGCTGCGGCGTCAAGGGCGTGCAGGCGACGACCATGGCGGAACTGACCGAGGCGCTGCGTGTCGCGGTCGAGGAGCAGATGAGCGGCAATGTCACCACCTTCATCGAGGCGGTGCTCAACCAGGAGCTCGGCGAGCCGTTCCGGCGCGACGCGATGAAGACACCGGTCGTCGTCGCCCGGATCAGCCCCGACGACATGCAGCCCCAGCGGCCGCTCTAGAGCGGGATCACCTTGGATAGAAACTACTTCGCTTTTGGCCCGCTCCAAAATTCCTTTGCTGATCGCGTGATCGGAGGGAAAACCGTTTTCCACTTTTCCTGATCACGCTCTAACCCGCTGGCTCCGCAGGCATTCGATGACAGATGAAACGATCCTGACGCTGAATGCGGGCTCGTCCTCCATGAAATTCGCGCTGTTTGCGCGGGGGGACGAGCCCCAGGAACTTGCGCGGGGCCAGGTCGAGAACCTTGGCTCCGCGGCCTGTTTGCGCATTGGGCGTGCCGGCGGCGAGACCGAGACGCATGAGATCGGCGAGGCCGACCACGCCATCGCCATCCGCGAGATCCTGGCGCATACCAAAGCGCTGTTCGGCGACCGCCGCGTCGTGGGCGTGGGGCACCGGATCACGCATGGCGGCTCGGAATTCACCGCGCCTTGCGTGTTGGATGCTGCCGTCAGGGCGCGCCTGCGCGAGATGATCCCGTGGGCGCCGCTGCACCAGCCTTATAATCTTGCGGCGGTGGAAAGCGCGACAGCGGCTTTTCCGGATGCGACCCAGGTCGGATGCTTCGACACCGCGTTTCATCGTGGCCATTCCTGGGTGAACGACGCCTTCGCCCTGCCGCGCCGCTATTACGACAAGGGCATCAGGCGCTACGGCTTTCACGGGCTCTCCTATGAGTTTGTGACCCGCGAGTTGGCGCGGATCGCGCCGACCCTGGCGGCGGGCCGCGTCGTCATCGCCCATCTCGGCAACGGCGCTTCGATGTGCGCGGTGAAGGGCGGCCGGAGCATCGCCACGACGATGAGCTTCACCGCACTCGACGGCCTCGCCATGGGCACGCGCTGCGGCCAGCTCGATCCGGGCGTGCTGCTCTATATGCTCGACGAGGAGAAGCTGAATTCGGCAGAGATTTCGCAGATCCTCTATCGCGAAAGCGGCCTGATCGGCATCTCCGGGCTGACCAGCGACATGCGCGAGCTGGAAGCCTCCGACGCTCCTGAAGCGGCCCAGGCAATCGACTATTTCGTTCACCGTATCCGCTACGAGCTCGGCGCCCTGACTGCCGTTATGGGCGGGCTCGACGCGCTCGTGTTCTGCGGCGGCATCGGCGAGAAATCGGCCTTGATCCGCCGCCGCGTCTGCGAGCACATGGACTGGTTCGGCATTGAGATCGATACCGCACGGAATGAAAGCCATCAGGTCAATATCGGCGCCGGGCGGACGGCCATCCTGGCCATCGGCACCAATGAAGAGCGGGTGATCGCCCGCGCCGTCGGCCGCGCGCTGGTTCGCGGCTGAGAGGGCGACAGCCCGAGTTCAGTCACCCGCTTGATCGAGTTTGAGCAGGGACGCGGGTTCAGCCGCGCCCCTTACGCATCGCCTTATTTGGATTTGAGCGAAGCTTCCGCCTTGTCGAGGAACGAGTAGTCGAGATAACGGCCGACCCATCCGTCGATATCCTTCACGAGGTCCTCGGGGATCTTGCCCTGATCGGCGATCGTCTTCAGCCAAAGGCGCGTCGACGGCATGTCGAGCCGCGGCTTCGTAACGTCCACGGATTTGAGCGCGTCAAGATTGACATTATACGACTTCGGATCGTTCACCTTCTTGGCGAGCAGCTTTGCCGTTTCCTCGTCGCCATTCTTCTTGATCCACTCGATGCCGCGCAAGGTCGCGCGGACGAAGCGTTCGACCACCTCGGGATGCTCCTTGATGTAGTCGGTTCTGAAGGCGAGCTCCAGGCTTTCCGAGTTCTCGATCGGCGGCATCCGCTGGATGTAGTGCAGCAGGTCCGGCGCCTGCGCGACGGCGGCGGCGGAAGCCGGTTCCCAGCCGATGAACGCCTCGACTTCGCCCTTCTGGATCATGACGGCGACGTCGCTGATTTTGGCGGGAACGTGCTGGACCTTGATGCCTTCGGCGCGTTCGATATAGCCGAGCACGCCGTCATGGATGGTGCCGATGCCGGGCGTGCCGACCTTTTTGCCGTCCAGTTCCTTTACCGACTTATATTGCTTCTTGCCGACGATCGGAGCGTTGCCTTTTGTGACCGACATCACGATGCGGAGGTCTCCGCCGCGGGCGACGAACTGCATATGCGGCGCAATGGCGGCGAGAGCGGCTTCGAGATTGTTGAGGTCGAGCAAGGCCGCAGGGCCGTTGCCATATGTCTTGCGCTCGATCTGGATGCCTTCGTCCTTGTAATAGCCGTTCATCTCGGCGACCCAGATCGCGGCGTAATCGACCTCGGAGCCGGTCTGGTCGCCAAGGCGCACGGTGACCATCTTGTCGTCGGCGCGGGCAGGGGCCGTTGCGGACAAAGTGCCTGCCACCAGTGCCGCACTCATCGCGGCGCCGGCGAGCATCTTCAAAAGGCTTCGTCTTTCTTTCATTGGATCCTCCCAGTTTGAGGGTTTCCGCTTGATCGCGGATTTTTGTCGTTGGTTGCCTATGTTCGCGCTTTGCGGAGCTGAGGCGGTGGCGCTGTTCCGGCCGATTCAGCGGGTCGGGTGAGCAGGCGGGCGCATTCGCCGCGCAATTCGGTGAATTCGTATGCAAGCGGATCACGCGGACGGGGAATTTCGACGGTAATGTCGGCGATGATCCGCGAAGGCTTTTCCGAAAGGATGAGAATGCGGTCGGCGAGGAAGATGGCTTCCTCGATATTGTGGGTGACGAAAATCACCGTACGCAGACGATGCCGCCAGATGTCCAGCACTTCCCTCTGCATGCGCTCGCGCGTCGGCTGATCGAGACTGACGAACGGCTCGTCCATCAGAATGAGATCGGCATCCGTCGCAAAAGCGCGCGCAATCGCAACGCGCTGCTTCATGCCGCCGGAAATCTGGTGAGGATAGTAATCCTCGAAGCCCGTGAGGCCGACGATCTCAATGGTCTCGCGCACCTTCCGGTCAATGTCGCTCCTCGCGCCGCCTTTCACCCTGAGGCCGGTCGCAACGTTGTTCTTGACCGTAAGCCACGGAAATGTCGAAGGTTCCTGGAACACGAACGAGATGCTCTGCCGCTTCGGGTCAGCCGGAGCGCCATCGATCAGCACATGTCCGCCGGTCGGCTTCAGAATGCCGGCGAGGCTGTCCAGGAGCGTGGTCTTGCCGCATCCCGAGGGGCCGCAGATACAGACGAATTCATTGGCGGCGACCGCGAATTTGAGGTGCTCATGGACCACCAGATCGCCGTAGCGGTGCGAGGTGTCGACCTCGACCTTGGCGGGAGCCTGTCCGTGCGTGGTCTTCAGCATATCGGCCCCATTACAAGCTGACCTGCCATCGCCAGCGGAACAGGTATCTCTCGGCGAGCAGCAGCACTTCGTTCATTGCGAAGCCGATGAAGCCGATCAGCAGCATACCGACGATGACCTCGGGTACTTGGAGAAGCTCCGCATAATTGATCATCATGCGCCCTAAACCCTCGGAAATCCCGCCGGCCAGCTCGGCCGCGACGATGGTCAGCCATGCGGCGCCGAGGCCGACCCGCATGCCGGCGAGAATGTCGGGCAGCACGGTGGGCACGACGACATGAAATAGCGTCCAGGCTTTGCTGGCACCGTGCACGAGGCCGACCTTGCGGTGGATCGGCTCGACGCGGGCGACACCGACGAGGGTGGACGTAAACACCGGAAAGAACGCACCCAGAAAAATCAGAAAGGCGAAGCGGGTGAGGCCGGAAAAGAAGATGATGGCGAGTGGGATCCACGCGATCGGAGGGATGAAGCGGAACGGCTCCAGCACCGAGCGGGTCCGTGCATACCATGCCGGATAAAGCCCCAGCAGCAGGCCGAGTGGAACGCCCCCCAGAACGCCGAGCCCGAAGCCGACGAGGACACGCTCGATGCTTGCCCAGGAATGGGTCCAGAGCGAGTTTCCGAAGGTGTCGCCGCGGGAGCTGAGCCGGATGAAAGCATTGAGCACGGCGACGGGGCCGGGGAAGAACGGCGAGGCAACGAGTATCGCCACGACCTGCCAGATCGCGAGGGCGATCAGCAGTGAAGCAGCGTTCCACAGGACCGTTTTCAGTCCGCTGCCGGTATTACCGGTGGCGGCGGTACCGGTCGTCTCGGCGCCGCCCATCGTCGTCATCGCCAATTGGACTTTCCTCCCATTGCTTATTGCCTGCTTGGCCTCGCCGCCTTTGCTGCAAAGGCAAAACGCATACGTTTGCAAACTGGCGTCTGATACATTTGGCTGTGCATTACACAGCGATTGCGGCGATCTCCATCGGGCTAAGGTGTGTCGCCTGTCTTTCGTCCGGCGGCTGACGAGCAGGCGTCGAATTCGGATAGGGCGCGCGTCGCCCCGGTTGCATCGATTCGTCCAGACGTGTCGGCCCCGCCGGCCAAGATCCAGGCCATCACCTCCACGCTCCGCGCAGCGTGATCTCGCTGCTCTCCGATCGGGCATGGACGGCGGTGTCGTCGGCGTTCGACATCGGGAAGTCGCTTCCCTTAAGGCACAGCATATCGAAACAAACGGTCTCGATTTCCGAATTGAATACCAAAGATAGGGACGTTCCGGCGAAGCTGTCAAGCGCACGCGGATGACAATTATCGCAATCGGGTCCGGGACTAAGACGTTCACCGCCGTTGCGGGAGGCCCGTCCCAAGTTAGCGAACGATCGTGCCATAGCCCTGCCAGCGGTCGTCGAGACCAAGCGAAACCGCCCCGTCCGGATCGTATGCAATTGCGGTCAGCGGACCGTAATATTCCTCCGGCTTCTCGTCGCCCACCGCAGCGAACACATCGCCCAAGGCATCGCGCGTTGCCTGGTCCCATCGCCCGGTCTCCAGCGTCGTCCGGCTCAAATCTTCGGCATGGAAGCGGCCGAGCGAAATTGCCTCCTGGAGGCCGAAGCCGGCGAATAAATGCCGGACCAGCGCGGTTGCGACGATGCCCGGGATGCGCTTGCCGCCGGGGCAGCCAATGGCGATCTGAGCGCCGTTGTCGCTCATCGCAAGCGTCGGCGACATGTTGGTCACGCCGTATCTGCGGCCTTCGCCGTCGACGGGGCCGGGGATGCCGAACATCGCGCCGCCCAGGTTCATCACGATGCCGGTGTCGGGCAGCGCCCATCGCGCGCCGAACCATCGGGGGCCGTGGGTCAGCGTCAGGGCAACGCGTCCGCCGCGACTGTCTGCGGCGTTGAGATGGCAGGTATGTCCGGTCCCGAGGCGTGGGCTGGCGGGCTCGTGGAAGCCTATCGCGACGGCAACCCATTGTTCGAGAGCGATGTTTTCGAACGCGTTGCCGGTTTCGGTCCCGAACCTGTAGCTCCAGATCGAGGCCATGGTCCTCGCCCATTCGGCGACGGCGGCGGGAGATCCGAGCTTCTGGCACTCTGCGATCCCGGCCCCCGCCGCCGCGGTCGCGAACATGCAAGGGGAACCGCTGGTGCGCAGCGGCGCCGAGTAAAGGACTGTGTCGCCCACCCGCAGCGACGGGGCGGACGCAACGCCCACGGCGTCGACGGCATTGCGCCACTGATCGGGCGTGACCGGACGGCCATTGTCGCTCAGCAGCCGGCTGCCGAGCTCGGCGTTAGGGCCGTGATAAAACCAGCCGGCGCCCTGATCGGCGAGGGTACGCAGCGTTTTTGCCAGCAAGGGCTGGCGGAAGGTGACGCCGGCCGCGGTTTCGTCGAACACGAAGCATTCGGCGAGAACAGCCGCGCCTTTGGCCTGGTCGAATGCGCGAGAGGTCGCTGCGTTGGTTTTTACGCCGCGCTCCGCCAGGGCGATCGCTGGCGCGCTCACTTGCGCCCAATCCATCGAGCCGAACCGGTCGAGCGCGACCGACAATCCGGCGACCACACTCGGCGCGGTGCTGGCGCCGATCCCGGCGCGCGGCGCGGACGCCTCGGTTCCGGCCGGCGTCCAGGCATTGAAATCGACGCATATCGGCGGGCCGTCCTGTGCAATGACCATGTGGCCGCCATAGCCGCCGAGGCCGGTGTTGCACGGATCGGTGACGCAGGATGCGAGCGCGGTGGCGACGGCAGCGTCGACCGCATTGCCGCCGGCGCACAGGATAGTTTCGCCGGCTTCGGCGGCCTCGGCGGAACTGGCAGTGACGGCGCCAACCCCCGCTTGCTTCGGATCTGACAAGGTTTTCCTCCCCATTTCGGTTCGTTTAGGCGCTCGCATGGGAGCGGCGTTCAAAGATCGAAGGCGATCCGGAAGCCGGTGTTTCCGGCCGAGGTGTCTGGGCTGCGGCCGCTGCGTGCTGCGATGCGGTAGCGGTAGCAATAGCTTCGGTGGCAGAGATACGATCCGCCCTTGACCACGCGCTCGTTTTCCGCGGCGGCGAGGGCGTTGCGCTTTTTGGCGCTCTTCGAAAGCGAGCGGATACGGAATGCGTCGGCGCACCATTCCCAGATATTGCCCGACATATTGTGGAGCCCGTAACCGTTCGGGGCGAAGCTGTCGACGGGGGCTGCGCCGAGATAGCCGTCCCGCAGCGTGTTCTGGTCGGGAAAGCGTCCCTGCCAGATGTTGCAGAAGACGGTTTCATCATCCGGTTCGTCATCGCCCCAGGGAAATTTTGGGTTTGGAAGGCCGCCCCGCGCCGCGTGCTCCCATTCGGCTTCCGTCGGCAGGCGGCCTCCGGCCCAGACGGCGAACGCGCTAGCGTCGTTCCAGGACATGTGCACGGCGGGATGGTTCTGTCGTCCATCGACCGACGAATCCGGTCCCTCCGGTGCGTGCCAGCTGGCCCCTTCGACGACGCGCCACCAACTGGTCCCCTCCGGCACCGGACCGGCGCGCCGGTCTTCCGGCAGCAGCAGGTAAAACACATAGGACCAGCCAAAGCGCTCGGCGTCCGTGAGGTAGCCCGTCGCCTTTGCGAAGGCGCCGAACTCGGCATTGGTGACGGCGTACCGGCCGATCCGAGACGGACGCAGCTTCACGCGGCGGCCAGGCCCTTCGCCGTCCGCTGCGATCACCGGATGCGATGTTCCGACCACGGTCTCACCGCCCGGCAGACTGACGACGTTCCCTGCCTCTCGAATGCCTAACCTACTGCTGTCGCTCATCATTCTTCCAATGCCTGGGTGCCGCGCGCGGCGTCATTGAAGCACATGCCCGCTCGCTATTGCAGCGATTTTTCTCGCATTCGTCAGCACCGTGCCTTCTCAAAATCGCGATGCGCGAAGTCGCTTGACAAGTCCTGCATACGTTTGCAAGTCTTAACACAGCTCAATCAGGTGTGAAATGACCCGGTATCTGAAACGCGGAATTGGAGCTGACGAGAAGGCTGAAGCGGACGCGAGAGTTCGCGAAACCGTCGAGACCATTCTCGCCGACATCAGCCGCCGCGGCGATGCGGCTGTCCGCGACCTGTCCCAGCGTCTGGACGACTGGAGCCCGGACTCTTTCATCCTCAGCCCGAAACAAATCGAGGACGCCGTCGCCCAGGTCGCCGCCCGCGATCTGGAGGACATTCGGTTCGCGCAGGCGCAGATCCGGAACTTCGCCGAACGCCAGAAGGAATGCCTGACGGATCTGGAAGTCGAGACCCTGCCGGGCGTGATCCTCGGACACCGCAACGTCCCCGTCGGCGCCGTCGGCTGCTATGTGCCGAGCGGGCGCTACCCGATGGTGGCCTCGGCCCATATGAGCGTCGTCACCGCGAAAGTCGCCGGCGTGAAGCGGATCGTCGCCACCGCGCCGCCCTATAAAGGCGGAGCGCATCCGGCGATCGTCGCGGCGATGCACTTGGCAGGTGCCGATCAGATCCTGGTCCTTGGCGGTGTCCAGGCCATCGGCGCAATGGCTTTGGGGACCGAGACCGTCGACCCGGTCGATATGCTGACCGGCCCCGGCAACGCCTATGTCGCCGAAGCCAAGCGCCAGCTGTTCGGCCGCGTCGGGATCGATCTTCTAGCGGGGCCGACCGAGACCTTGGTGATCGCCGACGAGACGGTCGACGCCGAGATCTGCGCGACTGACCTTCTCGGCCAGGCCGAGCATGGACCGACCTCGCCCTCGATCCTGCTGACCAATTCGGAGAAACTGGCCAGGGAAACCATCGCCGAGGTCGAGCGGCTCCTCACAATCCTGCCGACCGCTGAAATCGCCCGCCAGTCCTGGGCCGATTACGGCGAGGTGATCGTCTGCGACTCCTACGAAGAGATGCTCGCCGAGGCTGACCGCATCGCCTCCGAGCACGTCCAGGTGATGACGGATCGGGATGACTGGTTCCGGGACAATCTGACCAATTTCGGCGCGATGTTCATGGGACCACGTACGAATGTCGCCTATGGCGATAAGGTCATCGGCACCAACCATACGCTGCCGACGATGGGCGCGGCGCGCTACACCGGCGGATTGTGGGTCGGCAAGTTTCTCAAGACATGCTCCTGGCAGAAGGTGGAGACCGATGAGGCGTCGGCGATGGTCGGCGCATATTGCTCGCGGCTTTGCATGTTGGAAGGCTTCCGCGGACATGCCGAGCAGGCCAATATCCGCGTCCGCCGCTATGGCGGCCGGAACGTTCCGTATGCGGAGGCGGCTGACTGACGACGATGAGCGTGCTGCCGCCGGGAAAACCGGCGCGGATCAAACAAAAACAAGAAAACAACAGGTGAGGAAATGGCGAACGACGGAGCCGCAAGGCCGAATGTCCTTCTGATTTGCACCGATCACTGGCCGGCGGACCTGCTCGGTATAGCCGGGCATCCGGCGATCAAGACGCCATCGCTCGATGAACTCGCCCGCTGCGGCATCCGCTTCACCAATGCCATGACCGAATGTCCGGTGTGCATCCCCGCCAGGCGCACGCTGCATACGAGCCTGACGCCGCGCAGCCACGGCGACAGGATGTACAAGGAAAAGCTCGAAATGCCGGATGTGCCGACAATGGCGCAATGCTTCCGGGATGCGGGCTATCAGGCTTTCGCTGTCGGCAAGCTGCACGTCTATCCCCAGCGCAATCGCATCGGCTTCGACGACGTCATCCTCGACGAGGAAGGACGCACCCTCTACGGCGTCACCGACGACTATGAGATGTTCCTCGCGGAGAAGGGGCATCCGGGCGCCCAGTTCATGCATGGCATGAGCAACAACGACTACGTCAACCGGCCCTGGCATTTGCCGGAAGAGCTGCACGCCACCAATTGGGCGACGCAGCAGATGACGCGCACGATCAAGCGCCGCGACCCGACGCGCCCGGCGTTCTGGTACTGCTCCTACCGGCATCCGCATCCGCCGATGGTGCCGCTCCGTGACTATCTCGACATGTACCGGGATGTCGAAATCGACGAGCCGCGCAAAGGGGCGTGGAGCCGGAATCTCGACGACCTGCCATTCGCGTTGCAGTCTTCGATCACACGCGGCCGCAAGTTCAACGCCACCGCCGTGCGGGACATTCGCCGCGCCTTTTACGCCCTCTGCACCCATCTCGACCACCAGATCCGTGTGCTGATCGGAACGCTTCGGGAAGAGGGACTGCTGGACAACACCATCATCTGCTTCACGTCCGACCACGGCGATATGCTCGGAGACCACGACATGTGGGCCAAGCGCGTGCTGTTCCAGCCATCGGTGAACGTGCCGCTGCTGCTGATCGGGGCGCGCGGGAGCGCCCGCGTGCCGGAAGGGAAAGTCGACGACCGGCTGGTTGGGTGGGCCGACATCATGCCGACCTTGCTCGACCTTTGCGACATCCCGATCCCTGCGCATGCGGAAGGCATATCCGCGATCGGCGACAAGCGGCGCGACTACATCTATTGCGAAGTCGCCGATGACGATCACGCCTCGCGCATGGTCAGCGACGGCCACTTTAAGCTGATCTATTACCCTGTCGGCAACGCGGTTCTCCTGTTCGATCTCAAGGAAGACAGGACCGAGGAAGTCAATATCGCCGACGATGAGCGCTATGCCGATGTGCGGCGCAAGCTGACCGCGTTGCTCATCGCCGAGCTTTACGGCGGTGACGAAGCCTGGGCCGAGAACGGCGTGTTGAAAGGCCTGCCCGCCAAACCGTTTACGCCCGGCGGCAATCGGACCCTCTCCGCGCAGCGCGGTAACCACTGGCCACCGCCGCCGATCACCAACATTCCGCAGATCGAATGGAACCCCCAAGGTCAACCGGCGAAAGATCGGTGACCTCCGGCAACTGAATGAACCCAGGGAGGACGAAATGGGAAGCCCGAAACATCCCCGTAACATACTGACCCGCCGCGAAGCACTTAAGATCTCCGCCAAATATGGCGCGGCGGTCGCCAGCGTCGGCATGACCTACATGTTTGCCCGCGGAGCGCTGAGCTTCGCCGAGGCCGCCGCGAGCGAAGCGGAGAAGAAGGCCGCCGCCAAGCATGTGCTCACGCTCGGCCTCGACGGCACGCTGAACAAATTTCC
The DNA here is from genome assembly GCA_963727575.1 of uncultured Alphaproteobacteria bacterium. Taxonomy (GTDB): domain Bacteria; phylum Pseudomonadota; class Alphaproteobacteria; order Rhizobiales; family Rhodomicrobiaceae; genus JAHQVI01. The sequence goes on along the minus strand of CAVSIA010000038.1, from coordinate 97,726 downwards.
GGACCGGCCGGTCATCAAGCATTCGACCTGGATCATCGGCTCGCCCGAATTCAAGCAGGAGGTCGAGGAGAAGAGCAACGGCCAGATCTACGTCGACATTCACGACGCCGGAGCGCTCGGCTCGCAGACCACGGCGCTGAAGAAGGTCCAGCAAGGCATCATTCAGGGCGGCTCCTGCTCGACCCAGAATGCCGCCCAGCTCGCGCCGATCTGGAACGTCACCGACGTGCCCTATGCGATCGGAGCGCAGGAGAATGCCTGGAAGGTCTATTTCAGCAAGGAATTCAACGACACGGTGCGGGCCGATTCGGCCAAGCGCCGGCTGATGCTGGCCTTCCTGCTTCCGGTGCCGCGCTGGCTGGAGATGTCGCAGACCGTGCAGAAGGAAGTCAGGAAGCCCGCCGATCTCGACGCCATGAAGATGCGCGTCACCGGGTCCAAGCTGGAACAGGCCGCATTCGAGATCCTGCCGGCCAACGGCACGCCGATCGCCTGGTCGGAAGTGTTCACGGCACTGAAGGACGGCGCGGTCGACGGCATCCATGTCTCGCCGACATCGGTCTATGACGGCGGCATGGCCCCGGTCATCGGGCAGATCGTCGATACGGGATGGATGTACAATTCCGATGGCATCTGGCTGAACACGAGCTGGGTGGATGCCCTCCCGCCCGAGCTCAAAGACGTCATCATGGAAGCCGCGTTCGTCGTGCAGAAGAAGATCTACGACGACTTCGAGCCGATGCTGCGCGACGCCATCGGCGTCAAGCCCGAACTCGCCCAAGGTCGGCTGGAAAGCCGGCAACACCAAGATCATCAATCTGACCGACGGCGAACGCGCCGAGTGGAAGGACTACCTGTCCGTCGAGCGCAACAAGGACAAGCTCAACGGCCTCATCGACCAATATGGCCGCAAGGAATACGAGCTGGTGGCCAAGGCTGGCGCAGTCCGGCGATCCGACGCCGCGGCGCTGGTGGAAGTAGCATTGACGATGCCGGTCCGCAACCGCTGCGGACCGGTTCTTGGCCTTCGGGAGACCCTCATGCGCTCGATCATCGCCGCCATCGACAAGAACGTCGAATTCGTGCTCGGCGTGCTGCTCTACATCTACATCATTGCCGTCGTGTTCGGCGAGGTGGTCGCCCGCTACGGTTTCGGCTCGTCCATTCTGTGGGCGGAGGAAACCAGCATCTACGCGTTCATCTGGCTGACCTACATCTCGATGGCCGGCCTCGCCAGGTCGCGCTCGCATCTCGCATTTACCGCCATAAGGGACGCGCTGCCGCCTCCGGCACAGCTCGCGATGCTTCTGCTTGCCGACGTCTGCCTCCTGGCGCTGAGCGCGGTCGTCATCATCTACATCTATCAGCCGATCGCCGACAACGTGATGTTCGAGCAGCAGATGATGGGCGTGAATCTCCCGCTTTGGTTGGCGACGGCGGCGATACCGTTCGGTTGGCTGCTGGTGTCGATCCGCGTCGTGCAGCGTTCGATCGATTCGATCATCCGCTATCGCGCCAACGAACCTCTGATCATGGAATTTGCCGCACTGGACTGAGCGCTCGGCATTAACGCTGGTGAGATAATCGACGATGGGAAGCCTTGACTGGATCATCATTCTGCTCACCGTGCTGTTCTTCGCAGGCGTTGAGGTCGTCACCGTGCTCGGGATCGGCGCGATCCTGCTGACGCTGGTCACGAAGCAGTTTCCGCTGATGAACATCAGTCTGACGATGTTCGACTCGCTCAATCTGTTTCCGCTGATCGCGCTGCCGCTGTTCGTCGTCACCGGCGACCTGATCGCCGCGGGCGGCATCGCCCACCAGATCATGCGCTTCTCGCGCGCCGCAGTGGGATGGCTCAGCGGCGGTCTTGCGCTCGCCACGCTCGTCGCGTCCGGCATCTTCGCCGCCATCAGCGGGTCGAACGCGGCGACGGTCGCCACCGTCGGCCGGGTCGTGCTGCCGACGATGAAGGAAGAGGGGTATCCACGGTCCTTCGCCGCCGGCACGGTTGCCGCCGGGCGGCGTGGTCGGCATCATCATCCCGCCCAGCATCGCCTTCGTGCTCTACGGCGTCACCGTCGGGGTAAGCGTCAGCGACCTGTTCATCGCCGGCATCCTGCCCGGCCTGCTGATGGTCGCCGTCATGGCCGTTACGGCCTGGGTTATCTGCAAGCGCCGGGGATATGGCCTGAGCACACCGTTCACCTGGGGCAATCTCGGCCGGACGGCATACGGCACGAAATGGGCGATCGGCGCTGTCGCCATCATCCTTATCGGGATCTATGCCGGCATCTTCACGCCCACCGAGGCGGGGGCCGTTGCGGCGGTCTACTGCCTGTGCGTCGGGTTGTTCGTGACCCGCCAGATCAATTTACGCTCGGTGCCCGCGGTCCTGAACAGAAGCGCACAGATCTGTGGTCTGATCGCTCCCGTCGTCGCCATCGCCCTGGTGTTCTCGCAGAACATCGCCATGCTCCGGATTCCGGCGGCCATGCTCGACTTCTTCATGAGCTTTTCGGACAGCAATTTCCTGCGGACCCTTGCGATCCTGGTGCTGCTGCTGATCGTCGGATGCATCATGGAGGCGGCGCCCAACATCCTGCTGCTGTCGCCGATCCTGGTGCCGATCGGAACGCAGATGGGCTTCAATCCGATCCATTTCGGCGTCATCATCGTCTCGACGCTCGCTGTCGGGTTCATCACCCCGCCGATCGGTCTCAACCTGTTCGTCGCCTCGGCCATGTCGGGGGCGCCATTCTCGGAGATTGCGCGGACGGCCATGGCCTATGTTGCCGTGCTGATCGTCACGCTACTGATCATCACCTTCGTCCCGCAGCTTTCCTTGATGTTCGTGAAATGAGGAACCTCCCATGCATGGGGTAACGGTCATAACGGGGGGCGCCAGCGGTATCGGCCTGGCGACCGCGCGGCTGGTTCACGAGGGCGGTGGCCGCGTTGCGCTGCTGGACATCGATTTCGACCGGTGCAAGGCGGCTGCGGAGAGTTTCCCCAGCGGCGCGCAAGCCTATGCCTGCAATGCCGTCGACGCCGGCAGTCTCGCCGCCGCTGCCGACAGTGTCGAACGCGATTTCGGCCCGATCTCGGGCCTGGTCTGCTGCGCGGGCGCGCCGCAAGTGCCGGGCCTCGCCAATGAAATGCCGGTGGACGAATGGGACGTCGTCGTCGGCTCACATCTGAAGGGGACGTTCCTGACCTGCCGGGAGTTTGCCGGCCGCATGGCCGAACACGGCAAGGGCGGAGCGATCGTCAACGTGGCGTCCGTGACCGCTTTCAGCCCAGGGCCGACATACGCCTACGCGCCGGCAAAGGCCGCGATCGTCAATCTGACCACGATCCTGGCGGGCGAATTCGGACACAAGGGCGTGCGCGTCAACGCCGTCGCGCCGGGCTGGACCGACACGCCCTTCCTCACCCGCAAGAAGAAAGAGGGGCAGGTCCGGGACATGGGCGCCCTGGCGCGGACGACCGTGACCGGCACCCTGCTGCGCCCCGAGGAGGTCGCCGAAGTCATCCGGTTTCTGCTGTCGCCGCAATCCGGTGCAATCGTCGGCTGCACCGTGCCGTGCGACGGCGGCTTTCTTGCCCTGCAGGGCTGGGCCCCTTACGGGGGAAATCCCGCGTCGAAGGGAGTTTGATCATGGACGTCGCTTTTATCGGCCTGGGCGTGATGGGCAGCGGCATTGCGCGCAATCTCATCAACGGCGGGTTCAAGCTCCGCGTTTTCGACATCTCCGAGAAAGCAGTCGCACCGTTCCGCGACCTTGACTGCATCGTCGCGGCAAGCCCGCGCGAAGCGGCCGCTGGAGCGCAGGTGGTCATGTCGATCCTGCCCGACGTGTCCCATGTCAAGGCCGCGCTGCTCGGCGAGGACGGTGCCTGCCGGGGACTAGGCCAGGGCGGCCTCGTCATCGATATGAGCACCATCTCGGCGAGCGGCAGCGACGCCATCGCCGGGCGCGTGCGAGATCTCGGCGATCGCTTCGTCGACGCACCACTCGGCCGGACACCGCGCGACGCTGCGGCAGGCACTTCGCTGGTCATTGCCGGGGGCGACGAAGCCGACATCCAAGAAGCGGCACCGCTCTTCGATTGCATCGGCGACAAGACCGTTCGCGCCGGGCCCGCTGGGATGGGCATCCGCCTGAAGCTGGTCAACAACTACATGTCGATGGTCGGCACGATGCTCACCGCAGAGGCGCTGACCCTCGCCAACAAGGTCGGCCTCGACCGAGCCGTCACCGTCGAAGTGCTCAGCAATACGACCGCCGGGCGCGGGCAGTTGCTGGTCAACTATCCCAAGAAGGTGCTCGCGGGCGATCTGGAACCCGACTTTCCGCTGCGCATGGCGCAGAAAGACGTCTCGCACGCCCTGTCGCTGGCGGCCGATGCCGGGGTGCCGATGATGCTCGGGGCCATCGCCCGTGAGGCGTTCAGCCTCGCCAAACCGTGGCACCGGGAGAACGAGGACTGGACGGCGATGCTGCTGCTGCTCGAAGACATCGCCCGCGTCGAGCACCTGCCGCCGATCATGCCCGCAAAGACCGATTGAACACGCTGCGCCCCGCGACCGTAACAGCTCCTGGAACCTCCGAATGAGTGAAGCCGCAAAGACAGAAATCCGCGTCATCGACACGACGCTCCGCGACGCCCACCAGTGCCTCTGGTCGACGCGCATGCGCACCGAGCACATGCTGCCGATCCTGCCGCTCGATCGACGAGATCGGCTTCGAATTCGTCGACCTGATGGGCACGGTCCAGTTCGACGTCTGCGTGCGCTTCCTCCAGGAAGATCCGTGGGAGCGCGTGCGGCGCGTGCATCAGGCGGCGCCGCACACGCGCTTCCGCTCGCTGATCCGCAGCAAGAGCATCGCCGCCTTCGACTTCCTGCCCGACGACATCAACCAGCTCTGGGTCGAACGGCTCTACGCCAACGGCTTCCGCGTTATCGGCGCGTTCGACGGCCTCAACGACGTCGACAACATCGTCGACCAGCTCAAGCACGGCCAAGGCAGCTCGGCGCCTATACCTTCGGCGCGCTGTCTTTCTGCGAAAGCCCGCTGCACACCGACGAGCATTACGTCAAGACGGCCAAGGCGCTGATCGACCGCGCCGACGTGAGCTGCATCATGATCAAGGATGCGGGCGGGCTGTTGACCGTCGACCGCATCCGCACGCTGGTGCCGGCGCTGCGCAAGGTGGTGAAGGACCGGCCGCTCGAACTCCACAGCCATTGCCTGACGGGACTTGCGCCGCTGGTCTACCTGGAAGGCGCCAAGCTCGGCTGCGACCAGCTGCATCTGTCGATCAAGCCGCTCGCCAACGGCGCGGCGCAGCCGGCGGTGCAGACCGTGGCGCGCAACCTTCGCCAGCTCGGCTTCGAGGTCAACATCAAAGACGAGAACTGATCGACAAGATCAGCGAGCATTTCGCCGAGATCGCCGAGCGCGAGAAGCAAGCCGGTCGGCGTGCCGGTCGAATACGACAACTTCCATTACCAGCATCAGATTCCCGGCGGCATGCTGAGCAATTTCCGCGAACAGTTGCGCGTGGCCGGCCTCGGCGCACAAATTCGACGAGCTGCTGGAGGAATGCGCGCGCGTCCGCGAGGAGCTGGCCTGGCCGATCATGATCACGCCTTCTCGCAATTCGTCGGCACGCAGGCGGTGTTCAACGTCATCCACGGCGAGCGCTACGCGATCGTGCCGAACGAAGTGAAGAAATACGTGCTCGGCTATTACGGCAAGCTGCTCGGTCCGGTCGATCCGAACGTCTATGACCGCATCGTTGCCAACGGCGCCAAGGACATCCCGCTCGAGCCGAAGCCGCTTGAGCCGCTGTTCCCGTGCTGCGCAGGAAATATCCCTCGGCTCGCGACGACGAATTGCTGCTGCGGGTGATGTTCGCGGGCAATCAGGTCGACGAGATGAAGAGCGCGCAGGGCCAAAGCGGTCGCTCGGCTCGATGTCGCTTCTGGAGATGATCAAGACCATCGTCGCCGAGGAACGCCACCGCAGCGTCTTTATCAAACGCGGCGACCTAGAATTGAACATCTCTGTCCAGTGAGTGAATAGTGAAAGACGTGTCGGAATGAAATCACTTCGAAGAAATCAAGGCGATCATCGATCTGATCCGCGAAACGGAATACGTCACCGCGTTTTCGCTGAAATACGGCGACGTGGAAATTTCCCTGTCGCGCGGCGATGGCCAGCTTGCGCCGGCTGCCCGCGGCGAGCAGCGCGATCGCCGCGCCGCGCCGCGCAGCGCCGCCGGCCGCGGTCCCGGCGGCCAAGCCGAAAGCCGAGACGGCACCGGCGGCGTCCGGCGCGACGGTAGCCGGCGAGGGCGAGTCGCTCATCACCGCGCCGATGGTCGGCACCTTCTACCGCTGCCCGAAGCCGGGCGATCCGCCCTTCGTCAAGGTCGGCGACGCGGTCGGCGAGGACACCGTGCTCTGCATCATCGAGGTGATGAAGCTGATGAACTCGCTCGAGGCCAAGGTCACCGGCATGGTCACGCGCATCCTGGTCGAAGATGCCCAGCCGGTCGAGCACGGCCAGCCGCTGATGTTCATCAAGCTGAGCGGGAGCTGACGTGACCAGACCGATCCGCAAGGTTCTCGTCGCCAATCGCGGCGAGATCGCGCTGCGCATCATCCGGGCCTGCCGGGAGCTCGGCATCGAGAGCGTCCTTGCCCATTCGGAGGCGGATGCCGGCTCGCTGCCCGCCCGCAGCGCCGACCGGGCGATCTGCATCGGCGGAGCCAGCGCCGCCGGCAGCTATCTCAGCAAGGAACGCATCGTCGGCGCGGCCGTCGCCTTGGCGTCGACGCGATCCATCCCGGCTATGGGTTTCTCGCCGAAAATGCCGATTTTCGCCGAGCTCTGCGCGCGAGCAGAACGTCATTTTCATCGGACCCATGCCGGGATCATCCGCCAGATGGGCGACAAGATCGAGGCGCGCAGGATCGCCAAGCAGGCCGGCGTGCCGACCATCCCCGGCTCGGACGGGAAGGTGGCGGACCCGGACGAGGCGCGCCGGATCGTCGAGGCGATCGGCTTTCCGATCCTGGTCAAGGCCTCGGCCGGCGGCGGCGGCAGGGGCATGCGCGTCATCGAGAACCCGGCGCAGCTCGACCGCGGATTGAGCGAGGCGATGAGCGAGGCCAGGCGCCGCTTTCGGCGACCCGTCCGTCTATATCGAGAAATATCTCACCGACATCCGCCACCTGGAGGTGCAGGTGCTCGGCGACGGCGAAACCGTTATTCATCTCGGCGAGCGCGACTGCTCCTCGCAGCGGCGCAATCAGAAGCTGATCGAGGAAGCGCCTTGCTGCATCGATCGATGCAGCAACGCGCGCGGCGCTTGGCGAGGCGGCCGTCGATCTGTGCCGGCGCGTCGGCTACACTAGTGCAGGGACGGTCGAATTCGTGTACGACAACGTCGAGGCGAAATTCTATTTCATCGAGATGAACACGCGCATTCAGGTCGAGCACCCCGTTACGGAAATGATCACCGGTATCGATCTCGTCAAAGAGCAGATCCGCATCGCGGACGGGCAGGTCGAGCGGGCTCCGGCAAAGCGATATCGGCATTCGCGGACACGCCATCGAGTGCCGGATCAATGCCGAAGACCCGGAGCGCGACTTCATGCCGTCGCCCGGGCGCATCACCGATTATCTGCCGGCCGGCGGGCCTGGCGTGCGCATCGACAGTCATCTGGAAACCGGCTACACGATCCCGCCCTTCTACGACTCGCTGATCGCCAAGATCATCACCTGGGGCGCGGACCGTAACGAGGCCATCGACCGCATGATCCGGGCGCTGGGCGAGACCCGCGTCGAGGGCGTGAAGACGACGGCGCAACTGCACCTCGATATCCTGCGCAGCGAGCGGTTCCGGTCGGGCGATGTGAATACGGCGATGGTCCGTGATCTGATGGCGAATGGATTTGCCGGAGGCATCGCCGATGGCTGAGGGCGCCGCACTACCGATGTTGCCGTCGATGCGCCTCGACGGACGCCGGGCGCTCGTGACCGGCGCGGGGCGTGGCATCGGGTTCGCTTCAGCCGCAGCGCTTGCCCAGGCGGGCGCCCATGTCGTACTGGCAGCGCGCACCGCGTCGCAGATCGAAGCGGCCGCTAGAGCGATCACCGCGGGCGGCGGCTCCGCCGAAGCCGTGCGCCTGGATGTGACCGACCTCGATCAGGTTCGCGACGTGATCGGAGGCATGGCGGCGTTCGACATCCTGGTCAACAATGCCGGTCTCGCCCGCCACGCCCCGTTCGTGGACGTCGAGCCGGAGCAGTTCGATCCGGTAATGGACCTCAATTTCCGCGCCGCGTTTTTCGTTGCCCAGACCGTGGCGCGCGGGATGATCGCGGCGGACAAGGGCGGCTCGATCATTCACATTTCCTCGCAGATGGGCCATGTCGGCGGTCCGAAGCGCTCCGTCTATTGTGCATCGAAGCACGCTGTGGAGGGGTTGACCAAGGCGATGGCCATCGAGCTCGGCGTCCACGGCATCCGGGTGAACAGCATCTGTCCGACATTCATCGAAACCGAACTCACGCGCGGCGCTCTCGGCGACGAGGCATTCAGGAGCTGGGTCGAATCCAAGGTTCAGCTCCGGCGGTCCCGGCGGGTCGAGGACATCATGGGGCCGGTCGTGTTCCTCGCCTCAGATGCATCCGCGCTGATGACCGGGTCGGCCCTTCTGGTCGACGGAGGATGGACGGCGGAATGAGCCGATGATGAAGGCCCGAGTCACCTCGCTCGAAGTCGCCCGGCGCGCGGGCGTCTCGCAATCCGCCGTGTCGCGTACCTTCACCCCCGGCGCGAGCGTGTCCCCGCGCACCCGGGAAAAGGTGCTGAATGCGGCCAAGGAGCTGGGCTATCGGCCGAATGCGATCGCACGGTCCTTGATCACGAGCCGCTCGCGTATCATCGGCGTGGCAATTGGCTATCTCGACAATCACTTCTATCCCGAGGTCCTCGAAACGCTGACCAGCCGCTTGCAGACGCTCGGCTACCAGGTGCTGCTGTTCACCGGGTTCAAGGAACGCGAAGCCGATCCGGGCATGATGCAGATCCTGCAATACCAGGTCGACGGCCTGGTGCTGGCCTCGACCACGTTGTCCTCCGAGCTGGCCGAGCAATGCGCGGCCGCCGGCGTGCCGATCGTGCTGTTCAACCGCACCACGGACCGTGCGGCGGTTTCGAGCGTCACCAGCGACAATCGGCTCGGCGGCCGCCGCGTCGCCGATTTCCTGCTGGCCGGAAAGCACCGCTCGTTCGGCTATGTCGCCGGGATCGCGGGCAGCTCCACGAACCGCGACCGCGAAGCCGGCTGCCGCGAGCGGCTCCGTGCGGCGGGCATCAATGACATGATCAAGGTCGAGGGTTATTATTCCCATGAAGGCGCGCGGGAGGCGGCGCGGCGGCTGTTCTCCCGAAAGGCCCCGCCGGATGCGGTGTTCTGCGCGAACGACCACATGGGGCTCGCGGTCATGGATGTCGCGAGATACGAGTTCGGCCTGCGCATTCCGGAGGACGTTTCCATCGTCGGCTACGACAATGCCAGCCTCGGCCAGTGGGACAGCTACGCCCTGACCACCGTCGAGCAACCGATCGGCATTATGGTCGAGGCGGCAATCGAAATGCTGATGAAGCAGATCGAGGGCGGCGAGCGGAATGTCGGCCAGAAGCGGATCAAGGGCGATCTGGTGGTGCGCGGGTCGGCGCGGCTTCCCGCGGAAGGCATCGTCGAGGTGGACGGCCGGAAGATCTGGCGGCCGGTATCGGCTGCGAAGCGGGCAAGACAATCGGGCGAGGACGCCGGCGGCGGCGCGCGACAATCGCGGGTTTAGCGACCCACGCTTCTGGATTTCAGGTCCCGGTCTCGCGAACGGCGCGGTAAGCGCCGGCTAAATTGGTATAGGGAGCAAGTTGGGCTATGAGCAGACAGACGACCATCCTCACCTGCGCTGTTACAGGCAATCTGACCCGCCCGGACATGAACCCCCATCTGCCGCTCGGTCCCGACCAGGTCGCCGCCGCCGCGCTCGAAGCGGCGGACGCCGGGGCGGCCATGGTTCATATCCATGTGCGCCACCCCGGCACGGGCGTTCCGTCCATGGAGCTGGAGCATTACCGCGAGGCGGTCGAGCGCATCCGGGCGAAAAACAGCGCGGTGATCGTCAATCTGACGACGGGGCCGGGCGGCCGTTTTCAACCGGGCGATGACGATCCCGCGGTCGCCGGACCGCGGACCAATTTCCTGCACCCCTCGAAGCGCGTTGCGCATGTGGTGGCGCTGAAGCCGGATGTCTGCTCGCTGGACCTCAACACCATGACCTTCGGCCGCGAGGCGGTGATCAACACGCCGGACAACATCCGCATCATGGCCGAGGCGATCTATGAAAGCGGCACCAAGCCGGAGCTGGAGCTGTTCGATTCCGGCGACATCCACATCGCCCACGATCTGATCGCCGACGGCACGCTCAAGACGCCGGCGCTCGCCTGCATCGTGCTCGGCGCGAAATACGGCTTCTCCGCCACCACGGAGTCGATGCTGTTCGCGAGGTCGCTGTTGCCCGAAGGCACGGAGTGGGGCGCGTTCGGCATCGGCCGCGCCGCCTTCCCGATGCTGGCGCAATCCTGGATTCTGGGCGGCAATGTCCGCATCGGCATGGAAGATACCGTGCACATTTCCAGGGGCAAGCTGACCAGCGGCAACGGTGAGCTGGTTGAAAAGGCACGCTGGATCGTGGAAAGCCTTGGCGGCGAGCTCGCCAGCGCGGAAGAGGCCCGCCAGCGGCTCGGGCTCGATCGCAAGTGAGCGATCACGGCCCTGGCTTCGGGCAAAGCTGCTGACGCATCTTGACGCATTGGCCGGCTTCGCAGAGCCCCGGAACCCCTGACAGCTAGGCGCGTACGCGCTACTCGTCCGTATTGTGAACAAGAATGCATCCGCTTCGCCTCGATTTTGCCCGCTTTTGGAAGCGCAAACTAGAAGATCGGCGGTAGGCTAACGCAGGTCGCCGGCCTATGGGCTGTTTCGCAGCTCGCCTCATATCGATGGCACACCCGCATGTGGATGCGCAAAGGCAGGATCAGATCCGTTTACGTCATGTGCTTCGCCGCGCTGATGATGGTGGCGCAGCTCGCCGTGACGAGCGGCCATGTCCATCTTGCCGCGCTGCACAGCGGATCCGACGATCCGGGAGCCGCGCCCGCGTCCGGGGCGGGCAACAATGGGCCGGCGGTCCCGGCGCACCACGGCCACGATTTCTGTCCGCTCTGCTGGGCCCAGGCGGCCGCGGGCGGCCTGCTGCTGCCCGGCGCGGCGGAGCTTTGCCCTCCAGGGCCGATCGATCGGTCCGAGCCGATCGTCTCCGCGGGCCACATCGCCGGGCTCGCTCCGTCTGCCTCGTTCAACCCTCGCGCGCCGCCGCATTCCGCCGGAGCCTGACAGCGCCGGGCTGACGCTCGTCCATTGAACGCCTGGGCGCTGTTTCCCTTGAAGAATTTGGTCTGGCTTGCGGAACCGATCCGTTATCGGATGAGTTGGCGGCAGGTCTGGGTTGAACGGAGACACCGAACGGCGTGTGCTCTCCAAAGACGAGATATCACAATGCATAAAATTCACTTCATTGCAGCGGCCACCGCAGCGCTCGTGGCGAGCGCCCCTGTGCTGGCAGCGGAAGAGCATCGCCAGCTCGGCCCACACGAGCACGGCCATGGCCGGCTGAACATCGCCATCGAGGGCAAGCGCGTCTCGATGGAGCTTGAAGTGCCCGGCGCCGACATCGTCGGTTTCGAGCACGAGGCGAGCACGCCTGAGCAGAAGGCCGCGGTCGAGAAGGCCAAAGCCACGCTCGGAGATGCGCTGGCGCTCTTCAAGCTCCCGGCAGGCGCGGGATGCAAGCTGGCCGACGCGAATGTCGCGATCCAGGCGGAAGGCGAACATGACCATGCCGAGGCCGAGCATAAGGATGACGGTCACGCGGGCGAGGGCGGGGAGCATCACCATTCCGAGTTCCACGTCACCTATGCGATCGACTGCGCGGCACCTGGCAAACTCACTGGCATCGACTTCAAATATTTCGACGCCTTCGCCGGTGCTCGGGAGCTGGACATCAATCTGGTGACCGAGACCGGCCAGACCCATTACGTGGTCACCCGTGCCCAGCCCAAGCTCAAACTCGGCGAGATCGGCTGAGCGGCGGTCATGACCCTGCACCAGGTCAAGGCCGTTGCGCCGGTCGCGGCTCCGGACATCGTTTCGATGTCCGGGGTTCGCTTCGCCTGGCCCAGCCGCGACAGTTTCCGGCTGGCCATCGATGATTTCACCTTGCAGGAGGGCGAGCGCCTGCTGCTGATCGGGCCGTCGGGGAGCGGCAAGTCGACCTTCCTCAGCCTGCTTGCCGGGATCGTCACGCCGCAGGCGGGCAGCATCACCATCCTCGGCACCGACATCGGGGCGTTAAGCGGCGCGGCGCGGGACCGCTTCCGCGGGCGAGCATTTCGGCATCATCTTTCAGATGTTCAATCTGCTGCCCTATGGCTCGGTGCTCGACAATGTGCTCTTGCCTCTGAGCTTTTCGGCGGAGCGGCGGACCCGCGCGACCGCCAAAGGCAGTGCCGAAGCCGAAGCGGGACGGCTTCTCGCCAGCCTCGGCATAGAGCCATCGCTCATCGAGGGCGCATCCGCCGCCAGCCTCAGCGTCGGCCAGCAGCAGCGCGTCGCGGCCGCGAGGGCGCTGATCGGCGCACCGCAGATCATCATTGCCGACGAGCCGACCTCCAGCCTCGACCGCAACCGGCAGCAGGCGTTCCTCGATCTGCTCTTCGCCGTGGTGGCCGAGGCCGGCGCGACGCTCATCATGGTCAGTCATGATGAAAGCCTGGCGCCGCGCTTCAGCCGCGTCGCGCCGCTGACGAGCATCGCGCGGACCGAGCGCGGGGCGGTGACGCCATGATCATTCTCCGCCTTGCCTGGCAGTCGCTCGCCAATCGCTGGCTGACGGCGATGCTGACCATTCTCGCCATCGCCGTCAGCGTCATGCTGCTGCTCGGCGTCGAGAAGGTGCGCACCGGCGCGCGCCAGAGCTTCGCCGACACCATCTCCGGCACCGACCTGATCGTCGGCGCACGGAGCGGCGCGCTCAATCTGCTGCTCTATTCGGTGTTCCGCATCGGCAACGCCACCAACAACGTCACCTGGAAGACCTATCAGGAGATCGCCAAGGCGCCGGATATCGACTGGATCGTGCCGATCTCGCTCGGCGACAGCCATCACGGCTTCCGGGTGATGGGCACCACGCCGGATTATTTCAAGCGCTACCATTACCGGCGGACGCATACGCTGGAATTTGCCGAGGGCGCGCCGTTCAGCGACCTGTTCGACGCCGTGATCGGGGCGGATGTCGCGGCCCAGCTCGGCTACAAGATCGGCGACAAGATCATCGTCGCCCACGGGCTGGGCTCGACCGGCTTCCTCGAACATGACGACAAGCCGTTCCGCGTCTCCGGCATCCTCGCCAAGACCGGCACGCCGGTCGACCGCACCGTGCATGTCAGCTCTGCGAGGCCATCGAGGCGATCCATGTCGACTGGCAGAGCGGCGCGCGCATTCCCGGCCAGACCGTCTCGGCGGACGAGGTGCGCAAGATGGATCTCACGCCGACCGCGATCACGGCGGCGCTGATCGGGCTCAAATCCAAGCTTGCGGTGTTCAGGCTGCAGCGCGCCATCAACGAATACCGCGTCGAGCCGCTTTCGGCGATCCTGCCCGGCGCCACGCTGCAGGAGCTTTGGGGGCTGGTCGGCACGGCCGAAACCGCGCTCGCGGCCGTGTCCGCGATGGTCGTGGTGACGGCGCTGCTCGGCATGGTGACGATGATCCTCACCACGCTGAACGAGCGGCGGCGCGAGATGGCGATCCTGCGCTCGGTCGGCGCGCGGCCGGCGACCATCCTCGGCCTGCTGGTCGCCGAGGCGACGCTGCTGATCGTGCTCGGCGCCATCACCGGCATTGCGCTGCTCTATGGCGCGCTGCTCGCATTGCAGCCCTATATCGACCGTGTCTACGGCCTCTATATCGCCATCGAGCCGCTGAAGAGCGGTGAGCTGATCAATCTCGGCGGCGTGGTGCTGGCGGGCATTCTGGCCGGATTGCTTCCGGCCCTGCGCGCCTACCGACTCTCTTTGGCGGACGGCATGACCGTTCGAACATGACAGGAGAAATTGACTGATGAAGATCCGTTTCAACACTTGTGGCAATAGCGATTGCCTTCCTTCCAGCCGCCGCGTCGGCGGCGCCCGGCGAGGAGACCCGGGATTTGGCCTGGGCCGAGCTCGTTCCGCCTGCGGCGCATATGCAGGCACTCAAATCGAGGAGCTTCATGGGCGGCAGGTCCGGGCCGGGCGCGCCCGGGCGGGCCGGACGCCGCCGTCGTCGCGCCCCAGACGCCGGAAGCGCCGTGGATGTCGTTGCGTTCGCAACAACCCGGCTCGAAGGAACCGCCGGCGGTGGTCCCGGAACTCGACGGCAAGCGCGTCCGCATCGGCGGCTATGTCGTGCCGCTCGACTTCGACGCGACCAAGGTGAAGGAATTCCTGCTGGTGCCGTTCGTCGGTGCCTGCATCCATGTACCGCCGCCGCCGCCGAACCAGATCATCTACGTGAAGGCGGGCGACGCCTTCGAGATCGCCGGGCAGTTCGATCCGGTCTACGTCACCGGCACGCTGAAGACCGCGCGGCAGTTCACAGGCCTCGCCGCCACCGGCTACACGATCGAAGCGGCCGAAGTTGCGACCCGGAAAGATTAGTCGCGCATCGGCCCCCGCAAAGCCGCGCTCAATGAGAAAAACTTCCGTTATCGGAGGAACTCGTATGCATGTTTCATGGTCGATCCGCATTGCCGCAATGGCGGCGGCGGTCTCGTGTCTCGCTATCCTGCGGATCACGGCGGCGCACGCCCATCCGCATGTCTGGGTCACCGTCAAGACGGAATTGCTCTTCGACGCGCGGAAACAGCTCACCGGCTTTCGGCACCAATGGACCTTCGACGAGGCCTATTCGGCATTCGCCGTCGAAGGGAGCGACGCCAATCAGGATGGCGCCTATGATCGCGAGGAGCTGAAGGCGCTGGCCGAGGTGAACATCAGCTCACTGAAGGAATTCGACTATTTCACCTTTCCGCGGAACGCGGGGCAAGCGCTGGCGCGGGTGGCGCCGAAGGATTACTGGCTCGAATATCACGACAAGAAGCTCACGCTGTTTTTTACCTTGCCGCTGGCCAAGCCGCTGCCGATTTCCGAGGCGAAGGGCTTCAGCTTCGCGATCTACGATCCGACCAATTATGTGGATTTCGGGTTGGCGAAGCAGAACCCGGTCAAGCTGATCGACGCGCCAACCGGCTGTGTGCCCGAGGTCAGTGACCCGGCGTCGCGGTCGACCAGTGGATCGCTTTTGAACATGCCGCCGCCTTCGGACGATCCGGCAGCGCAATATGCCAGTATCGTTCGCATCCAATGTCCGGGCTCGTGAGCCCGGGGCCCCCCGAGATCCCCCCAATTGAATTATTGCCAATGGTTGGCGCCGGGTCCAATCAGATGCTGTAAGACATCGACGCGCGGAACGGCCCCCTTTCCACGATCGGAGCAAGCCTGATGAACAGCAAGTTCCTTCTGAAGCAATTTGCCGCCGCTGCCATCCTCACCCTGTCGCTCGCTGGACCGTCCACGGCGCAGACAGAGGAATCCTATGGCGTATTCTGCGCCAATGGCCAGATCGTCATCGATTCCCGATCCGACGAGCAGATGCGCGGTCAGCGAGGCGCGTGTCCTTTCGGGCGCTTCCCCACACGGTCCGACGCGGAAAACTTCGCCAGACATAATTTTAGCGGGGTCGGCGGATCTTGCTCCTGCAGGTGATCGGTCGGACATCTTCTCGGGCCGCGCCCGAGACCGAGGCCGGGGCATCCCATGCCGGGTGCCCCGTCGGCCGTTGGCCATCCGTCATCTGAAGATATGCGGCGCCCGCCCGCTAGCCGAGCATTTCCAGCTCGTAATCGATGGGCGGAATGACAATCTCCTGATAGGAGATCGGCGTGTCGCGGAAGCTGTAGCTCAGCGCTTTGATCTTCAAACCGGCCGCGCCTGCCGGACAATCGATCAAGCGCGCGGCCTTGGCGTCGAGGACATGTAGGGCCACCCGGTGAATGGAGCGGAAGGTCGGCGCGTTATACCGCTCATGAAGATAGACGCGCAGATTCTTGCTCGACAGAACGTCGAGGGGGGTATCGAGCAGCGGCCGAAAGCGCGCGCCGTCGACATACATCTCGGCCACGGCTTTGAACTTTCCGCCGACCGAAACGAGGCGTTTGATTTTCACGTAGCTCGGCGCGTAGCCGAGGAACTCCGACCAGGCTCCGCCACGCGTCACCTCTTCAACCGCCAGGACTTCAGCCTCCCAGGGCAGCAGACCCGAGCCGTCGCGGGTCCGGAAGCGGAAATGCCAGACGGTGGAGCCAAGATCCCTGGCATTGGCGACGTAGGAGCCGGAGCCGCGCCGACGTTCAATGAGCCCTTCTCCCGTCAGCGTTCGCATCGCCGATTGTACGGTCCCGAGGCTGAGATCGACGGTCTGGCACAGTTCCTTTTCGGTCGGCAGGCGATCGCCCGGCCGCCAGAAGCCGCGCTCGATCAGCTCCGAGATCGCGCTTGCCAGGAGTTGAACCTTCGGCTGGCGGCGGTCGGCGGCTGCGAAACTGCGCAGCGTTCGCGCGATCAGCTCCAACCGCGCCGTGTCGCGCTCGCGCTTCGACGCGGGCGGTTCGGCCGTAAATTCCTCGAATGTATCTTCGGTTTCGATTGGGTTATTTCCTGTTGGCCGGTTCTACGGCAGAATTCCATGCCGCATGCAGAGCCGAAAGTCGATCCTGAATATAAGGGCGCGCCCGCAGGAGTGCCACCATGGCTGGCAGCATGCCGGGCGCGCCCTGCACGACGCAGCCAGGGCGGGGTACCGCCAAAAACACCATAGTGCTTTTTGGCGCGAATAAGGTGGGGAGCTATTCTTGTTTTGATCGCGAGTCTCTTTATTGGTCGATACATCGGGCCATTCACAAAAGCATATTTCGAATTTTGTTGGCACATTTCAGAGTATAAAATGTATTGTATAGTGATAAAAACGAATACCGACTGGTTGCTGCTGAGGAAATGTATCATTTTGAAAAAGCGTATGTCGCGTATATCCCATGTTTCTCGGATGTATGCCGATTAACGTCACGGGAGTGGTTGTGCAGCTGGCACGTCGAAAGAAAGTGCTATAGATTGAATGTGGGGGGCTTTTTCCTTGCAGGGGAGGCCTGGTCGAACGAGGATCTCGCGCCCAAGATCAAGATATAAGTGGCGCCACAGGAGGGCTTTCGCATGGCATCTGATCCGGATATGGGAACGGACATTCGCCAACCCTGGCTTGCCGGCTTGAGCAGCACGCCGCTCGCCAATCCGATCCCGGCCGAGCATCTCGGCTCGGTTACGCTCGCGCCCGATCGTCCGGTTACCGCCGGCTCCTACCAGACGCTCGCCGTCGTTTATACGGCAGGCACCTACGGCATCGACGATTCCGGTTCGCTGCGGATCTGCTTCCGTTTCGCCTCCGACCAGGGCAAGCCCCAATTCACCGACCCCGCCGCCGCCGGATACACCACTGTCGTCGCCTCGAACGGCGCGGTGCTCGACTACCGCTTCGATCCGAAAGGCAACGTCCGGCCGTGGGACCAGACGCTCTATATCAAGGTGGTTCGCGGCTATCTGAAAAAGGGCGACACCATCACGGTCGTGTTCGGCGCGCGGGATGGCGGTTCGCCAGGCATCCGTATGCAGACATTTTGCGAGGAGAGCTACGAGTTCCACGTCCTTGTCGACCCGATCGCGACCTTCACCTACCAGCCGCTTCCAATGCAGCCGGTCGTCAGGATCGAGCCAGGACCGCCCGTCCGCTTCCTTGCCGTCCTGCCGACGCGCCGCCGGCCGGGCGAGCCCTTCGGCCTCAAGGTCAAAGGCGAGGACGAATGGGGCAATCCGAGCGACAAATGCGATGCCGTCTTCACGCTGAGCCCGAGCGGCGCCATATCGGGACTGCCTGAGACGCTCAGCCTTTCGCCCGGAGCATTCGCCGCATCGGTCGACGGCCTGACCATTGCCGAACCGGGCGATGTCACCGTCGATCTCATCGATGCGAGCGGCAAGACCGCCGCGATCACCAATCCGCTGCGCATTGCAGCCGACGGCCCAAAGCATTACTGGGCGGACCTCCACGGCCAGTCGGAAGAAACCATCGGCACCGGCAGCGCGCGCGAATATTTCGCCTTCGCCCGCGATCGCGCCTTTGTCGACGCCTGCGCCCATCAGGGCAACGATTTCCAGATGACACTCGATTTCTGGAGCGATTTGAACGCGCTGTGCGCCGAGTTCGACGAGCCCGGGCGCTTCGTCGCCATTCCTGGCTATGAATGGTCGGGCAACACCGCACTGGGCGGCGACCGCAATGTTTTCTTCCCGAATGAAGGGCGCACCATCCGCCGCTCCTCGCACGCTCTGCTTCCCGACAAAAGCGATCTGCATACGGACGCACTGAATGCCGGAGAGCTGTTCGAAGCCTTCGCCGCCCATGGTGAGTGGGACGTGCTGATGTATGCCCATTGCGGCGGACGCTACGCCGATATCAAACTCGCCCATGACGGCCGGTTCGAGAAATCCGTCGAAGTCCATTCCTCCTGGGGCACCTTCGAATGGCTGCTGCACGATGCCCTCGACATGGGCTACCGCGTCGGCATCGTCGGCAATTCCGACGGCCACAAGGGACGGCCAGGCGCGAGCTATCCCGGCGCGTCGAAATTCGGCGCGGTCGGCGGGCTGACCTGCTTTCTCGCCGAAGAGCTTACCCGTGCGGCGATCCTCGACTGCATCCGCAAGCGGCATCATTATGCAACGACCGGCGGCGCCGGCGGTCGCCCGGTGATCGACCTCGCCGCAACATTCGACGCGGGCATCATCGTCCACCACGACGACCCGAAGCTCGGCCAGGCCAACGGCCGTCCGGCCAAGCGAGCGACCATCGGCGACATCGTCGAGACCGCCGCGACGCAGATGACGCTCAGCCTCGATATTCACGGCTCCGCGCCGATCGAGAAGCTGGAGATCTTCAACGGCCGTGAACGAATTGCATCGATCCGCACCTATGAAGAAGGCGATCTCGGCAGCCGGATTCGCGTGATCTGGGAAGGCGCCGAATATCGTGGCCGCGCCCGCGAGGTGATTTGGGACGGGACGGCGCGGCTGTCGGGCAACACCATCATGCGCACCGCACCGATCAATTTCTTCAATCTTGACAAGCGCCTGGAGCAGAAGGCCGGCGATCTCGTCGTCTGGCAGGCGCTGACCACCGGGAATTTCGGCGGATTTGATCTATGGGCGGATGGCCGCGCGGATGGTACGCTCACCGTCGAAACACCTTTGATAACATGCACGCATGATCTGGCCGAAATCGACCAGGAGGAGATCGTCCACGACGCCGGGGGCGAACTTGGACGGCGCATTCGGATCTTCCGCTTGCCGGACGCGCTCATGCAAAAGAACCTGAAGCTGACGCGCCACATTCCGCTGAAGAGCGGCGGCGCGGATAATGTCATCTATATCAAGCTCACCCAGGAAGACGGCACCGTCGCCTGGACGAGCCCGGTCTATGTGATCCGGACGTCATGACCGAACGCTGAAGCCGGCATCGGAAGCGCCGGCCACCGACGGCCCGCGACTTGCTACAGGGCCGGTCGGCCTACCGCTTAAGAGGTAGGCCGTCTGCACGCGGTCGATATGATGCACCGAGCCACTGGTCGCTGGACATATAGAAGACTAGATGACTATACTTTCGCCGGACGCCGCGGCAATGGGGATGGCCATGGAACGTCATACGGTGCCGATCTATACTCAGCTTGCCAGAACGTTGCGTGGGCAGATCGATTCCGGCAAATGGGAGGTTGGTGCGCGATTGCCCTCGATCGGAACGCTCGCTGAGGAATTCGGCGTCGCTTCGGCGACCGTGCGTCAGGCGATCGGCGTGCTCGAAGCCGAGGGGCTGGTCCGCCGCCGTCGCGGCCGCGGCACATTCGTGGAATCGGAGCCGCGCGAGCTTCGCTGGCTGAAGCTCGCCTCCGACTGGGACTCGCTGGTCGAGATGGTCGCGCCGCTGAAGCCGAAGCTGCTGCTGGTGGAAACCGCCCAGCGCCAGCCGCGCATTCTGCCGAATGAAGGCCGCCCGATGCCCGCCTATCAACACATCAAGCGTGTTCACTACCGGGGTGAAAGGTCTTTCTGTGTCATAGATATTTATCTTGCCGCCAAGATCTATCTAAAAGATCCGGCACGGTTCCGCAGGGAAATCGTCGTGCCCATACTGGCGCGCATGCCCGACGTGACGATCGGGAGGGCGTCGCAGACGCTTGCGATTGACGGGGCCGACCCCGACGTCGCAGGCTATCTCGGACTTCCGCTCGGCGCGCCCGTGGCTAAGGTGCGCCGTACGATCACCGATCTGGAAGGATGGTGTATCTACGCAGCCGACGTTGTGTACCGAGGCGACGTTATCAAGCTCGATATCGACATCTCGCCTCGTTCCGGTACGCACTGACCAGAAGTCAAGTCACCAGGAAAGGGAGAAGACCATGGACAGAAGCGGCAAAACACGGCTTGGGGGGCTTATCGGCACCCTCGCCGTAGTCGGGTTTGCAATCGGTGTTGCGGCGCCGGCGCGGGCCGAATATCCAGAGCGCCCGATTACGCTCGTCATTCCATACGGCGCCGGCGGTGCCACCGACATCTCGGCGCGGACATTGTCCAAGCCGCTCAGCGAGATTGCGCCGCAGCCGGTGCTGATGGTCAATCGGACCGGCGCCGGTGGTGCAACGGGCTCGGTCTCGGTAAAGAATGCCGATCCGGACGGCTACACCATGCTGACCGCGCGTGTCGGTTCGCATACGGTCAATCCGGCGATGAAGGCGACGCTGCCCTATACGCTCGACGATTTCCGCTTCGTCGGCGTGTACGAGCTGAATCCCGTCGTCTGCGCCGTTGCGGCATCGTCCGACATCAAGACGATGGACGATCTGATCAAGAAGGTGAAGGACAATCCGGGGACGGTCAAATACAGCTCGTCCGGCGTCGGTTCGCTGCTGCATCTGGCCGGCGCGATGGTCTTGCATTCGTTCGGCGTCGCGAAGCCGATGGAGGATGCAATCCATATTCCTCTGAAGGGCGGTGGCGCTGCGGCAACGGCGGTGCTCTCCGGCACGGCCGATTTCATCTGCACCAACTCCTCGGCGCTTGCCAGCTTCGTGGCCAACAAGCAGCTCCGTCCGCTTCTCGTGACGCCGAAGGAAGGCGTGGAAGGCTTCGATGCGCCGACCGCCGGCTCCCTCGGTCATCCTGAGCTGGAACAGCTCGTCGGCTGGACGGGCATTGCCGGACCGAAGGGCATTTCCGACGAGGTCGCCACGAAATGGCGCGAATGGCTTGCCAAGGCCACGGCCGACAAGGATTTTCTCGATCAGATGACGAAGCGCGGATCGATCATCCGTCTGATGTCGCCGGAGGAATCCCAGGCCTTCATCGAGAAGCAGTACGAAACCTTCCGCAAGCTCGTCGACGAGCTCGGCATGCGGATCGAAGGCTAGCCTTCTTTGGGAGCGGCGGTCTCTGCCGCTCCCGTTCCCGGGGGAAGAGCATGAATGTTTAGGCTTACCAGAGACATGTGGCTGGGCGTCTGCGTGATCGCATTCGGCGCGTTCCTGCTGCTGGTCCTCGTTCCATATGGTGTAACGTCGCCGGCCAATGTCCGCATCGCCGTCCTGTCGCCGACGATCTGGCCGAACATTATTGCCGTATCGCTGATGATCATCGGCGCAATCCTCGTTGTTCGGGGCTTCGTCGGCGCATCGGAGAAACTCGACGATGTCGGGTCCGAAGATGGATGGCATCCCGCTATGCGCGTCGTTGCCACCGCCATTCTGATGGCCGCGCTTTTCTTCTCCATGCCTGTGCTCGGAATGCCCATCGCCTCCTGTCTGACGCTGCTTGTCTATGCCTTTATGGTCCAGGCGCGCCGTCCCGTTGCCACCATTCTCACCGCCATTCTGCTTCCGCTTATGATCTACGGGTTTTTCAGTAAGGTCGCCGGGGTTCCGATCCCGCAGGGGCAGC
The DNA here is from genome assembly GCA_963727575.1 of uncultured Alphaproteobacteria bacterium. Taxonomy (GTDB): domain Bacteria; phylum Pseudomonadota; class Alphaproteobacteria; order Rhizobiales; family Rhodomicrobiaceae; genus JAHQVI01. Next base: position 75,436 of record CAVSIA010000038.1, on the reverse strand, counting down.
TTGTGAGGCTGCCATGAGCTTTATCGACAATATCGGCCCGGCCTTTGCACTGGTCGCCCAATGGGGCAGCCTGCTTTCGCTGGCGGTAGGCATCGTCATCGGCGTGATCGCCGGCGCGATCCCCGGCATGTCGGCCACCATGGCCGTCGCCTTATCGCTGCCGTTCACGTTCAGCCTGCCGCCGATCTACGGCATCCTGTTTCTGCTCGGCGTCTACAAGGGCGGCATTTTCGGCGGCTCGATCCCGGCGATCCTGATCAAGACCCCCGGCACGCCGGCATCCAGCGCCACGGTGCTTGACGGCTATCCGATGGCCGAGCAAGGCAAGGCCGGCAAGGCGCTCGACATGGCGCTTTACGCCTCCTGCACCGCCGACCTGATCTCCAACCTCGCGCTGATCCTGCTGACCGGGTGGCTGGCGGCGTTCGCGCTCAGCTTCGGGCCGCCGGAATTCTTCACCTTGATCGTTTTTTCGCTGACGATCATCGCGGGCGTCTCCGGCGACAGTCTGGTCAAAGGCATCCTGGCCGCTGCGCTCGGCCTCTTGTTCGCGACCGTCGGCCTCGATCTGGTCTATGGCACCAACCGTTTCGTCTTCGGCGAGGCAAATTTGATGGGCGGGCTGAATTTCATCGCCGTGCTGATCGGTCTGTTCGCAATACCGGAGATCATCGCCTATGCGCGGTCGCCGCGCGATGCGCATGAGGGTATGCGCGAGCTTGGCAGCGACCACGTTACCTTTGCCGAATATAAAAGCTGCTTCCGCACGATCCTGCGCGGCGGTTTCATCGGCGTGATCCTCGGAGCGATCCCCGGTATCGGGGCGGCCCCGGCGGCGTTCCTCTCTTATAGCGAGGCGCGCCGCAACAGCCCGAACCGCGCCAATTTCGGCAAGGGCGAGCTGGAAGGCGTGGCGGCATCGGAGTCCGGCAATAACGGCGTCGCGGGCGCGACGCTGATTCCGCTTCTGGCGCTCGGCGTGCCCGGCGACGTGATCACCGCGATCATCATCGGGGCCTTCATGATCCACGGTCTCCAGCCCGGCCCGATGATGTTCGTTCAGAACTCGAATATCATCTACGCGCTGTTCATGGGCCTGATGATCAGTTCGGTGCTGCTGCTTTTCTTCGGCTTCATCGCGATCCGCATGTTCCGGTTCATCGCCGACGTGCCGAAATCGCTGCTGTTTCCGAGCGTGCTCGTGCTTTGCGTGTTCGGCGTCTATGCGGTCAACAACTCGACGTTCGACGTCGCCGTGATGTTCGTCATGGGCTGGCTCGGTTATCTGATGGTCAGGCTCGGCATTCCCGCCGCGCCGTTCCTTATCGCTTTCATCCTGGGACCGTTGCTCGAAGACAATTTCCGGCAGTCGATGCTGATGTCCAGCGGCGCTCCGGAAATCCTGGTGCGCAGCCCGATTACCTGGACCTTCTGGGCGCTGACGGTATTCGCGCTGGTCGCGCTTATCCGCAGGGGCATCGGCGACCGGCGAGACAATGCGGCCGCGCTCCGGCAAGCGGAATGATCGGCAGCGTGGACCTGACGCCCGTTCAGGCCATCGTACTGGCGGTCGCATTCTTCGCCGGCGGGTTTGCCAAAGGCGGCGTCGGCTTCGCATTTCCGATGATCGTCATTGCCATATCGAGCTATTTCGTCGAACTCGACATCGTCCTCGCGGCGATTGCCGTGATACAGCCATTCATCAACATCTTCCAGTTCACCAGCGGCGGCCTCATGACCAGGACCCTCGCCCGCTTTTGGCCGGTGATGCTGGGTCTCGCAATCGGCGCGCCGGTCGGTGCTCTGCTGCTTCCGATCATCGATCGCACCCTTCTGATCCTCGGCGTCGGCATCCTGATCATCGCATTCGTGTTCTGGCTGCTGTTTCGTCCCGACCTGCGCATTCCGCCGCGTGCCGAGGCCGGGATCGGCTCGATCGTCGGCGTCGCCGCGGGAATTCTCGGCACGCTGACGACAATCAACGGTCCGATCTTCGTCAGCTATTTCGTCGCGCTGCGCCTCGAGCGTCAGGCGATGGTCACCGCGCTGGGCTTGTTGTTCCTATTGTCCGGCATCCTGATTGCCGGGTCGTTCCTCGCGGTCGGCGTGCTCAATGGCGAGCGTTTCCTGATCGCGCTCGGCTGCGCCGTGCCCTGCGGGTTGGGCATCTGGGCGGGAACGCTGGCCGGACGCCTGATACCGGAGCGGCTGTTCCGGTCTCTGGTGCTTTCGGGCCTCTTCCTGCTCGGCGTGAATTTGACGGTTCGGGCGCTGTCGAGCTTGTGACCGGTGCCGGGCAGGCTCGGCAAAAATCGAAAAGCATGGATGGCAACAAACGACAAAGGTGGATTTGTGAGAGGCGCTGATGTTCTGGCCGCGACGCTCCGCAAGGCGGGGGCGTCCACGGTTTTCTCCCTGTCGGGCAATCAGATCATGCCGGTTTACGATGCCGCGATCGATCAGGGCCTGCGCATCGTTCACACCCGGCACGAGGCGGGCGCGGTGTTCATGGCCGAAGGCTGGGCGCAGGCGTCCGGCGGGCTCGGCTTCGCCCTGGTCACGGCCGCGCCCGGCTTCGGCAACGCGCTCGGAGCGCTCTATTCGGCCCGCATGTCGGAAACGCCGATGTTGTTCCTCAGCGGCGACGCGCCTGTGGCAAAGGACGGCTGCGGTGCATTTCAGGAATTCGATCAGGTGGCTGCGGCGACGCCATTCGTGAAGCTGTCCCGGCGGTGTATGCGGCCCGAGGATCTGGCGGGCGACGTTGCCGAGCTGGTGCGCGTCGCACTCTCCGGACGGCCCGGCCCGGTGCATCTGGCGCTGCCGGCCGATGTGCTGACCGCCGATGCCGGCGCGGTGACAGAGCTGGTGCCTGATGCGCTTGAAAAGGCGGCGATGCCGCTGGCTCACGCGGATCGCGATGCGCTCGCCGATCTGCTTCGCGCTGCCGCGAGACCGTTGATCCTGACCGGGCCAATGCTGAACATGATGCGCGGCGCGGAAACGCTTGGACGGCTTGCCGACGCCGCCGATGCGCCTGTCGTGCCGATGGAGAGCCCGCGCGGCTTGCGCGATCCCGCGCTCGGCGCGTTCGCCGATGTGCTGCGCGACGCCGATCTGGTGGTGTATCTCGGCAAGCTCGTCGATTTCACCAGCGCTTTCGGCGCCGCGGCGGCGTTGGGAGACGCGCGTGTAGCGGTGGTCGACCCGGAGCGGGACGCGCTTTCCCGCGCCGCGCGGCTTTTGGGTACGCGGCTCACGCTTTCGGCGCAGGCCGACGCGGATCTGACCGCCGCCGCACTGATCGAGGCAGCGCCGCGCTCTGCCACCCTGAGGTCTGCATGGCGTCAAACCGTCAATGATGCGGTGAACGACCGGACCCTGGCCGGGAGCAGCGGAGAAACCGGCGACGGTACCGGCCCGCAGGCGATCTGCGCGGCGACGGAAGCGGCGTTGGCGCGCCATCCAAATGCGATCGTGGTCGTGGATGGCGGCGAATTCGGGCAATGGGCGCAAGCCTTCGTCCGTGGCCGCCGGCGGATGATCAACGGCACGTCGGGTGCGATCGGCGGCGGCATCTGCCAGGCCATCGGCGCGCAACTGGCGAAGCCCGACGCGCCGGTCTTCGTCCTGTTCGGCGACGGCACGGCGGGCTTCTATTTCATGGAGTTCGACACCGCCGTCCGCGCCGAGGCGCCGGTCATCGCCATCATCGGCAACGACGCCCGCTGGAACGCCGAGCATCTGATCCAGCTTCGCGATTTCGGGCCCGACCGCCTGATCGGCTGCGAGCTGAACCCGTATGCCCGCTACGATCTGGCGGCGGCGGCGGTCGGCTGCCACGGCGAGTTCGTCACCGATGCGGCGGATCTCGGCCCCGCCCTGGCGCGCGCCGTTGCCAGCGGCAAGCCTGCCTGCGTCAATGTGACGATGAATGGGCTGCCGGCGCCGGTCTTTGCAAGCAAGAGCCAGTCGGGGAACGCGCATTAGCGCACGATTGGGAAAGGTGGGAGGCGGCTTTCGCGTCCGCGGCGTTCGATGGACGGAAGCCCGCCGCCTTGCTAAGATATTAGCGTTACAGGCCTATTTACCGTCATGGAGCGTCGCATAGCACTCGCCCAAACCAATCATGACGACCGCCCGTGGAGCCGCTACGATCCGCTCTACGATCCGCTTGCCGCGCCGACGCCGGGCCACGGACAAGATTATGCGCCGACCTATTGGGCGGCCTCCGCCGGTCCCGAGCCCGACCATGACGGGCCGGTCGCGGCGGACATCGACGTCGACGTCGCCATCATCGGATCGGGCTTCACCGGCCTCGCCTGCGCCCTGTTTCTGGCACGCGAGCACGGCATCAAGGCGACGGTTCTCGAAGCCAACCGCCTCGCCTGGGGCTGTACCAGCCGCAATGGCGGCCAGGCGCAGGCGGCGTCCGGCCGGCTGTCCCGATCACAGTGGATCGCACGCTGGGGCGCGGACGTTGCACAGCGAATGCATCGCGAAATCCTGGACGGGTTCGACACGTTCAAGGCGCTGATCGCCGAGATCGACTGCGACGCGCAACCCGGCGGCCATCTCTATATCGCCCACAAGCCGTCGGCGCTGGAAAAGCTGAAGGCCGAAGCCGAGGTGCTGCGCGATGTCTTCAACTATCCGGTCAGCATTCTGACGCGTGCGGAGCTGCATCAGACCTATCTCAGGGATGCCGAAGCCGTCGGCGCGATGCATGAGCCGGAGGGCATCGGCGTGCATCCGCTTAAGCTCGCCTATGGCTATGCGCGGGCCGCTCGAAGCCTCGGCGCACGCATTCATCCGGCAAGCCCGGTCACGGGATGGCGGACGCGAAGGGGGCGCCCATTATCTGCAGACGCCGGGCGGGGTGGTCAAAGCCCGCGCCGTTGCCGTCGCCACCGGCGGCTATACCTCGCGGCAATTGCACCCCAAGCTCCGCGACCGCTACATGCCGATCCTGTCGAACTCGATGGTGACCCGGCCGCTGACTGCGGACGAAATCGCGGCCTGCAATTTCAGACCCGGCAGGTCATTACCGATACGCGGACACTGCGCTTCTATTACCGCCTCTTGCCGGGCAACCGGCTGCAGATCGGCAGCCGCGCCGCGATCACCGGCGCGGACGCGGCGAACCCGAAGCATAAGCAGATCCTGATCGATGCCATCGCCCGGAAGTTTCCGCCGATTGGCGGGATCGAGATCGACTATTCCTGGTGGGGCTGGGTCGATGTCAGTCACGACATGATGCCGCGTATCGTGCAGCCCGAGGCCGGCAGCGCCTGGTACTACGCTTTCGGCTATGGCGGCAATGGCGTGATGTATTCGGCGCAGGCCGGACGGCGGCTCGCCCAGCTCGTGGCGGGCAAGCCCGATGCGGCGTTCGACCTGCCGATCTTTTCGCTCGGAGCTTCCCGGCCATCCGCTGGCGCCATTTCGCCGGCTGGGTCAGGCGATGCTTTACCGCTGGTATCATCTGCGCGACGAGCGGCTCTGAGGCTAGCGCACCGATCCTGCCGGCGAGGCGGACCTCATCGCCGAGATCGTCGTCGCCGGTATCGCCGCCTGTGAGCAGCAGCTGAGCAACCGGCTGCTGATGCTGCCTGCCGTGAAGGGTATACGCTCCAACTTCTCCATACGGCCCGTCATCGTCGGGCGCGGTCTTGCTCTCACGGCGCCGGGCAGGTAAGCGGATGCAGCAGCGACGGGAAGAGGCAGGGACGTCATGGGCGGGCGAGAGACACGGTTTTATTCTACAGCGCGGTGGATGATCCAGCGCCCTGGCGCACCGCACTGACCGCTGAACTGCCCGAGGCAGATTTCCGCATCTTTCCCGACATTCCCGACCCTGCGGCAAGGTCACGGTCGCCATTGTTTGGAAACCGCCGCAGGGCTTTTTCGCGCCGTTCGCCAATCTGCGTCTCGTCGTCAATCTCGGTGTCGGCGTCGACGCGCTGGTCGGGCGCGGCGATCTGCCGGATGTGCCGATCGTGCGGCTGTCCGACCCAGGCATGGTGGCGATGATGACCAGCTACGTGCTGTTCGCCGTCATCCGCTATGCGCGCGACTTCGACAAATTCGAAGCGGCGCAGCGCGAGGGCGTATGGCGCAACCTCCCGCAGCGCCCGCTGTCGACCACCAGGGTCGGCGTGCTGGGGCTGGGCGAGCTTGGCTCGGCGGCAGCGGACGCGCTGGCCGGTCTCGGCTTCGACGTCGTCGGTTGGTCGCGCAGTCCGAAGGTTCTGCCGGCGGTGCGCAGCTTCTGCGGTGCCGACGGGCTGGACCGCGTGATCGCCGAGGCCGATATCCTGGTGATCATGCTGCCGCTGACGCCTGCCACGAGCGGCCTGATGAACGAGGAACGCCTGCGGAGCATGAAGCGCGGCGCGACGCTGATCAATGTGGCGCGCGGCCCCGTGGTCGATGAAGACGCGCTCATCGCCGTTCTGCGCGACGGCCATCTCGGCGGTGCGACGCTCGATGTGTTCGCCAAAGAGCCGCTGCCCGCCGGCAGTCCGCTATGGCACATGCCGAATGTGCTGATCACACCGCATCAGGCGAGCAGCCCGGTACCCGAGGCCGCGGCGAAAATCGTTGCCGAAAGCATACGGCGCATCGGCCGTGGCGAGCCGCCGCTCTATGCGGTCGACCCGCAGCGCGGCTATTGAGGGTCTCAGTCCGCCCGGAACACGCGGCCGCGCCAGGTTTCTTTCAGCAGCAGGCTCAGGATCGTGAATTGCGGCAGGATGACGATGCCATTGGCCAGGATCAGCGGCCAGCTTCCGATCAGCAGGCCGTAGACGAGCCAGAGCCCGACCCCTGCGACGAGCAGCACATACATGCTGAGCGATAATCCGGCGGTCTCCTGCAATCGGATCGTCTTGATCGCCTGGGGGAAAAACGCAGCGGTCGTCAGACACGCCGCAGCCGAACCGACAAATTCCATGAATGCGGGGCTCATATAAGGTCCTATCGCCGTCGATGCGCGGTTCGCTAGATATGGATCAAGCCGCGGCCTTCTACAAACAGCATTATTGCTTAACAGTCCGCCTCCGGGATGCCGGGCGCCGGGGCGCGGGCCGCTCGCCGGGTAGCGGCGGCGGGCGATCGCGGCTAAAACTCTAACTTAAATGTCTTGAAGCAAGGCGCTACGCCGACCTGCCGCCCCGCCTTTGAGCCCATGGGCGCGGCACGGATCGACCACACAGGAGCATCATTATGTCTCACCCAGCGTTGACCCCCGATTCCGTTGCCGTCGTTACCGGCGGCGCGGCGGGCATCGGTCTTGCCGCAGCCACTCGTTTCGCCGGTCTCGGGCTTCGCGTGTGCATCGCCGATCTCGGCGCCGACCGTCTCGCGAGCTGCGGCGGAGGCGATTTCCGCAGCCGCGCCGGGCGGCACGGCAAGCGTCATGACCATGGAATGCGATGTCAGCCGCGTCGACGACGTCCGCCGGCTGGAGGCCGCCGTCCGCGACCGGTTCGGCGGCACCGACGTGCTGATGAACAATGCCGGCATACAGCCGGGCAGCACCATGTTCGGCCCGGAGGAGAACTGGACCCGCGTGCTTGGCGTCAATCTGTGGGGCGTGATCCATGGCTCCCAGGTCTTCGTGCCCGGCATGATCGAGCGCGGACGGCCGGGCCTCGTCATCAACACCGGCTCCAAGCAGGGCATTACCACGCCGCCGGGCGATCCGGCCTACAACGTCGCCAAGGCGGGCGTGAAGGCGTTTACCGAAGCGCTGCAGCACGAGTTGCGCAACACCGAAGGCGCGCGGCATCAGCGCCCATCTGCTGATCCCCGGCTTCGTGTTCACCGGGCTGACCGCGCGGGGGCGCGTCGAGAAGCCGGCCGGCGCGTGGACACCGGAGCAGACCGTCGATTTCATGATGGAGCGGCTGGAAGCGGGCGACTTCTACATTCTCTGTCCCGACAACGACGTGCCGCGCGCGCTCGACGAACGCCGGATTCTCTGGGCCGCGGGCGACATCGTCGAAAACCGTCCGCCTCTGTCGCGCTGGCATCCCGATTATGCCGATCGGTTCGCGGCGTTCGTCAAAGACGTCTGACGACCAAGCGCTCAGGCAGGCCCGATCTCACTTTGGGCCGATCCAGGCGTCGAGAACGCGGGTGAGGCGGTCGCCGTCCGGTTCCATGTCGGCGAGGTTGGCGGCGAGCTGGCGATAGCTTTCCGCGGCGGCCGCATGATAGCCGCCGCTCGCATGCATCTCGACCAGCCCCTGGGAAAGGTCTTCCATCTCGATGGCCCAGCGGGCGGCTTTGTCGATCAGCTCCGGTCCCGACCCGCGCGCGCAGCCAAGCAGGCCGGGCCTTGCCGCGTCGAGTTCGCCGACGAGGCGGTCCATGAGGCCAACGCCCTTGGCGGCGGCGAGGATATTCACCAGGAGCGCCGTCGCGCCCTTATTGGCGGCGGCGAACAGCACCTTCATCTCCGTCGCCTGGCTCAGGCTGTCGCCCAGCCGGTACACCGCCATTTGCGGGCTCTCCAGTGTGGTCAGGACATCGGACGCCAGGCCCGGAGACATAGAACCGCGTGCGGCTTCCGCTGCCGGGCGGCGAGCCGATGATGCCGCCGTCGGAAAAGGTGATGCCGGCCTCTTCGATGCGGCGGGCGATGCGCAGCGTCTTTGACGGGGTGATGGAGTTGCAGTCGACGAAATGCAGCGGCCGGCCGTCGATGGCGTCGGCGACGGCGGCGGCCAGCGGCTCGGCCTGATCGGCCGCCACGATCGACAGAAACGTGTCGCAAGCGCCCAGGACGTCGCTCAGCGTGGGCAGCACGCGGACGCCCGCCTCCGCGGCCCGCGCGCGCGTCCGGTCGGAGCGGCCTTCGAGCGTCGACACGACATCGAAACCGCTGGCCTTCAAGTCCGCCGCAACACCCGCGCCCATATCGCCGAGCCCAAGCACGCCGATAATGGCGGGTTTCGCAAGTCCTGACATCCGAGATCTCCCATCCGTGGATCGTGCCTGCCACCATAGCCGGTGTGCGGCGGATGAGGAATGCCGGGATTCTCGGGCGCGGCCGTTGGGGCGCCGGTGAGCGCCCCGCCCAACTCAGGCCACTGGCGCAAGCTGCGGGCTCGCGTCAGCCTCGGCCGCCGGCGTCGCGGCCTTTTCGGGGAAGCATGGATAGACGCCCCGGCTGCGGCCCATCTGCTGCACCAGCGCCAGCACGCTGTCGATATAGGGCGTGACGATGCCTGCCATGCGGCCCATCTCCTGGACCGACGTCACCAGCGCGTCGATCTCGAGCTGCCGGCCCTTGTCGAGGTCCTGCAGCATCGAGGTGCGATGCGCGCCGACCTTCGCCGCACCGTCGATGCGCCGGTCGACATCGACGCGGAAATGCGCGCCGAAATGCTCGCCGATCTGTTGCGCCTCCAGCATCATGTTGCGGGCAAGCAGCCGCGTGCCGGGATCTGTGGCGACGATATCGAGCGTCGCCTGGGTGAGGGCCGAGATCGGGTTGAAGCAGAGATTGCCCCAGAGCTTCAGCCAGATGTCGTCGCGGATATCGTCGTAAAGGCGCGGCTTCAGGCCGCCCGCTTCGAGCACCTCGGCCAGCCGCGCGATCCGTTCGCTCGGCTGGCGGTTGGGCTCGCCCAGTCCGAATGCATTGCCGTAAATGTGCTTGATGACGCCCGGCTCGGTGATCTCCGTGGCGGGGTACACCGTGCAGCCGATCACGCGCTCCGGGCAGATCGCGTTCCATTGCCGGTTGCCCGGATCGACGCTTTCGAGCCGCAGCCCGGCATATTCGTCGCCCAGCCCGTAGAAATACCACCACGGCACGCCGTTCTGCGCCGTGACCACCGCCGTGCCGGGGCCGAGAAGCGGCCGCATGGCCTCGGCCGACTCCCACGCCTGATGCGCCTTGAGGCCGACGATCACATAATCCTGCGGGCCGAGTTCGTGCGGGTCCTTGGTCGCGGGCATCCGCTCGGTGATCGTCTCGTCGCCGATCAGCAACGTCAGGCCGCCCGCGTTGATCGCATCCAGATGCGCGCCGCGGGCGATCAGCGACACGTCGGCCCCGCCGCGCTTCATCATCACGGCCATATAGCCGCCGATCGCACCGGCTCCGTAAATGCATATCTTCATGGCGCACTCCTCCAGTCGCGGCAAGGCGGTGCCTGCCGACGTGTCAGCCCCGTGATTGAAACTGAACGCGTTCAGATATCGACGCTCTCAATCGGCGTCGTTGGCCACCTTATGGTTGGCAAGCAATTCGAGCGCCTTGACCATCGCCGAATGGTCCCAGCCGGCCCCGCCATTCGCCGAGCAGGCGTTGAACAACTCCTGCGCGGTCGCCGTGTTCGGCAGCGAGATGCCGAGCGCTTTGGCACCCTGAAGTGCGAGGTTCAGGTCCTTCTGGTGCAGGGCGATGCGGAAGCCCGGATTGAAGGTGCGCTTGATCATGCGCTCGCCGTGGACTTCCAGGATGCGGGAGGAGGCGAACCCGCCCATCAGCGCCTGCCGGACCTTGGCCGGATCGGCGCCCGCCTTGGAAGCGAACAGCAGCGCCTCGCTGACCGCTTCGATATTCAGTGCAACGATGATCTGATTGGCGACTTTCGTCACCTGCCCAGCACCGGCCTCGCCGACCAGGGTGATGTTCTTGCCCATCAGCTCGAAGAGCGGCTGCACCTTGGCGAAGCCGGCTTCGGAACCGCCGACCATGATCGTCAGGCTGGCGGCCTTCGCGCCGACCTCGCCGCCGGACACGGGCGCGTCGATATAATCGCAACCCTTTTCGATGATGCGCTTGGCGAAATCTTTGGTCTCGATCGGCGAGATCGAGCTCATGTCGACGACGATCTTGCCCGGCGAAAGCCCCTCGGCGACGCCGTCCGCGCCGAACAGCACGTCGCCGACCTGGGGCGTGTCCGGCAGCATCAGAAAGATGATCTCCGAGGCTTCCGCAACCGCCTTGGGCGTGGCGACCGAGGCAAGACCGGTCAAGTCGGCCGGTGCCGGCTTATGATGTGTTGAGGTGGTGACGTGATGGCCGGCAGCGATCAGGTGCCCCGCCATCGGAGCGCCCATAATGCCTAAGCCGATGAAGCCGAGATTAGCCATGGTGGTTTCCTTGCCCTTTGAATCGATAGTCGCTCAGTCTAGAGCGGGATGAGGAAAAGTGGGAACCGGTTTTCCGCTCGCCATCCCGCTCTAAACTATTGGTATAGATCACTGTTCATGATTTTGGATTGAACCCGTCCAAAATCATCGCGATCTAGCGGCTCGCATAGGGATGAAACCAGCCCAGACCTTCAACCGTTCCTGCGGCTGGCTTGTATTCGCAGCCGATCCAGCCGTCATAGCCGATTTCGTCGAGCTTTTTGAACAGGAACGGGAAGTTTATTTCGCCGGTCCCCGGCTCGTTGCGGCCCGGATTGTCCGCGAGCTGGATATGCGCGATATGCGGCAGGTTGGCCTCCATGGTGCGGGTCAGATCGCCTTCCATGATCTGCATGTGGTAGATGTCGTATTGGACGAAGATGTTGTCGGAGCCGGTGGCCTCGATCAGGTCGATGGCCTGGCGAGTGCCGGTCAGGAAGAAGCCGGGAATGTCGCGGGTGTTGATCGGCTCGATCAGCAACTTGATGCCGGCCGCTTTCAGCGCGTCGGCCGCGTAGCGGAGATTGGCGAGGAATGTCTCGCGCAGGCGTTCGGGGTCGGCGCCCTTGGGCGTGATGCCCGCAAGGCAGTTGATCCGGCGGCAGCCCAGCGTGCCGGCATAGTCGATGGCGCGGGCGACACCGTCGCGGAACTCGCCGGTCCGCTCGGGCAGGATCGCGATACCGCGCTCGCCCGCACCCCAATCCCCGGCCGGCAGATTGTGCAGGACCTGCGTGAAGCCGTAGCGACCGAGGCGCACGGCGAGCTGGTTCTTGTCGAAATCGTAGGGAAACAGATATTCGACGCCGGAAAAGCCAGCATCGGCCGCCGCTTCGAAGCGGTCGAGAAATGGCAACTCGTTAAAGAGCATGGTCAGATTGGCCGCGAATTTCGGCATGGTTTCAGCGTCCCCGAAGAGTGTTTCCGTCGCTGGAGCGCGATCAGGAAAAGTGGAATCCGGTTTTCCGTCAGATCGCGCGACCATCGAATTGCTAGAGTGACTCAGGCCGGCTCGAGCGCGGTGGCCTGGGCATCGACCACGTCGAGGATTTCCTCGAACTCGGTGATGTTGTCGATTTCGGTGCCCATGGCGATGTTCGTCACCCGCTCCAGGATCACCTCGACCACGACCGGCACCTGGTATTCCTCCATCCAGGCCTTCGCCTGATCGAAGGCGTGCTGGAACTCGTTCGAGCTCTTCACCCGGATCGCCTTGCAGCCCAGACCTTCCGCCACCGCGACATGATCGACGCCGTAGCCGTCGAGATCGGGCGCGTTGATGTTCTCGAAGGAGAGCTGGACATGGAAATCCATGTCGAAGCCGCGCTGCGCCTGGCGGATCAGGCCGAGATAGGAATTGTTAACGACGACATGGATGTAGGGCAGCTTGAACTGCGCGCCGACCGCCAGTTCCTCGATCAGGAACTGGAAATCGTAGTCGCCTGACAGCGCCACGATCGGGCGGCTAGGGTCGGCGACGCGACGCCGAGCGCGGCGGGCAGCGTCCAGCCGAGCGGTCCGGCCTGGCCGCAATTGATCCAGTTGCGCGGCTTGTTCACCTTGAGGAACTGCGCCCCGGCGATCTGCGACAGGCCGATGGTCGTCACGTAGCAGACGTCACCGCCGAAGGCGTTGTTCATCTCCTCGTAGACGCGCTGGGGCTTGAGCGGCACCTGATCGAAATGGCTCTTGCGCAGCATGGACTGTCTTGCGCTGAAGGCATTCGGCTGCCCAGGCCTTGCGGCTCTTCAGCTTCTTCGCCGTCTTCAACTCCTTCGCCACGTCGACGAACAGGTCGAGCGCGGCGGCGGCGTCCGAGACGATGCCGTAATCGGGATTGAAGACGCGGCCGATCTGGGTCGGCTCGATGTCGACATGCACGAATTTCCGGCCCTTGGTGTAGACCTCGATGGAGCCGGTATGCCGGTTCGCCCAGCGATTGCCGATGCCGAGCACGAAATCGGAGGCCAGCATCGTGGCGTTGCCGTAGCGGTGGCTGGTCTGCAGGCCGACCATGCCGGCCATCAGCGGATGATCGTCGGGGATCGCGCCCCAGCCCATCAGCGTCGGGATGACGGGGATGCCGGTCAACTCGGCGAATTCGACGAGCTGCCGCGAGGCGTCCGCATTGATGATACCGCCGCCGGCGACGATCAGCGGGCGCTCGGCCCCGGCGAGCATCGCCATCGCCTTCTCGATCTGCCGGCGCGTGGCGGCGGGCTTGTAGACGGGGAGCGGCTCGTAGGTCTCGTCGTCGAACTCGATCTCGCCCATCTGCACGTCGAGCGGCAGGTCGATCAGCACCGGGCCGGGACGGCCGGAGCGCATGATGTGGAACGCCTGCTGGAACACGCGCGGCACGAGCGCCGGTTCGCGCACGGTCACCGCCCATTTGGTCACCGGCTTGGCGATCGACTCGATGTCGATGGCCTGGAAATCCTCCTTGTAGAGGCGCGCGCGGGGTGCCTGACCAGTGATGCACAGGATCGGGATCGAGTTCGGCAATCGCCGAATAGAGGCCGGTGATCATGTCGGTGCCGGCCGGGCCCGAGGTGCCGATGCAGACGCCGATATTGCCGGGATTGGCGCGGGTGTAGCCCTCGGCCATATGCGAGGCGGCTTCGACGTGGCGCGCGAGGATGTGCTCGATGCTCTGGCGCTGGTTCAGCGCCGCGTAAAGCGGGTTGATCGCCGCGCCCGGAAGTCCGAATGCGTGGCGCACGCCCTCGCGCTCCATGACGCGCACTGCTGCCTCGACCGCTCTCATCCTGGCCATGTCATTCCACCCTTGTCTCGTCGTTTGAGATAAGGATAAGGGCAGTGGATAAATTGGTCAATTTTTCCGGAAATCATTTCCATGATACAGAAAAAGGCCATTTTTTCATTTCAAATTATGCGCTTGTATTTTTGCACAGTACGGCGAGCATTCCAGATCCGCGGTTTTCAGGGCTTTAGAAACGTGCGATGAGTGGTCGCAGGCATTGGGAAGCGAGGCAATTCCGATGGTGAAGCACGCCGAGGTCAAGAAGCTCAGAGGCCGGCCGCGCTCGATGAAGCTCGTTGCCGAATCCACGGGATCGGTGCAGGCGATCGATCGCGGCCTCGCCGTCCTGGCCATCATCGCGGGCTCCGACGGGCTGACGCTCACCGACCTGTCGCAACGCGCCGGCCTCGCGCCATCCACCGCGCACCGCATCCTCGCCAGTCTCGAGGCGCATCAATTCGTGTTCCATGACGAGGAGCGCGGGCTCTGGCTGATCGGCGTTGGCGCGTTCGAGGTCGGCACGGCCTTTCTGCGCAACAGGCGGCTTGCCGGGATCGGCCGTCTCGTCATGCACGAGCTGATGGAGCGCACCGGCGAGACGGTCAATCTCGGCATCGAGGATAGCGGCGAGGTGGTGTTCATTTCGCAGGTGGAAAGCCATAGTGCGCTGCGGGCCTTCTTCCGCGCCGGCTCCCGCGCCGCCATCCACGCCTCCGGGGTGGGCAAGGCGCTGCTCGCGGAAATGCCCGATGCGCGCGTCCGCGAGATCCTCTACAAGCGCGGGCTGGCAAAGTTTACCGAGCGGACGCTGGTCGCGCCGGCTGACCTTTTCCATCAGCTGGGGGAAGTGCGCCGCCGCGGCTGGGCGGTGGACGATGAGGAGCGAAATCTGGGCATGCGCTGCGTGGCGGCCGCCATCTTCAACGAATATAGTGAGGCGATTGCCGGCGTTTCCGTGTCAGGGCCGACCGTGCGCTTCACGCCGGAGCGGGCGATGGAACTCGGCCCGCTGGTCCATCGCGCGGCGGAAGAGATCAGCGCATCGATCGGCGGTCACGCACCGCGGCGCTAGGGTCCGGGCGCCTGCCGGACGGCTCATGGTCCTGCTTTTTTGCAATCCTTGCCCTTGACAGCGTGGGGTGTCGCCTGCCTAATTTCGGGAAAACTATATAGTTTTCGCACAGTGGGGGGCGCCGCACCACATCCGCAAGCCATCCAGTCAATCGCGGCCGCCCTCCCCCAGGGCGCGGCCGGGCGCTCATGACCGGCCCGCGGCCGCAGAAACCACCCATGGAGGAGATCGCCCGCCGATGACCACACGCCTTACCGATCACGAACAGGACCTCCTCGCGGGCAAACATGGCGCACCGCGAAAATGGGCCATGGAAATGCTGCTGAAGGTGGCGCGGATGTTCGATGCGGAGAACCTCGTCGAGGTCTCGCAGGTGCATCTGATGGCCGACACCGAGGCGACCGGCGAGGAGGGCGTCCGCTTCGTCGAGTGGATCGGCTCGCACGATCCGGCCGAGGCGCATGTCGTCATCCCGTCCGTCACCGATCCGCGCGGCGCGGACTTCTCCGCCTATAAGCAGATCAAGCAGGACGAGCGCTTCGTCGATATGGAGCGCCGCGCCGACGCCGCGTTCCGTGCGCTCGGCTTCATGATGACCGACACCTGCATCAACTATCAGACCATCAATCCGCCGGTGCTGGGCGAGCATATCGCATTCGGCGACACCGGCTCGTCGATCTATGCCAACTCGGTGCTCGGAGCGCGGACGAATTTCGAAGGCGGCCCCTCGGCGCTGGCGGCTTCGCTGACCGGCCGCGTGCCGCGCTACGGCCTGCATCTCGACCGGCATCGCCGCGGCACCACCCGCTTCGTCCTGGAAACCCAGCCGAAGGGGCTCAGCGACTGGGGCGCGCTCGGCGGGATTATCGGACGGCAGATGAAATCCTATTTCGAAGTGCCGGTCGTCGAAGGCGTCGAGGGGCGGCCGACCTCCGACGAGATCAAGCATTTCGGCGCCGCGCTCGCCAGCTTCGGCTCGACGCCCTTGTTCCATATGGTCGGCGTGACGCCCGAAGCGCCCGATCTCGCCTCCGTGTTCGACGGCAGCCCGCCCGACGCGCGGCCGATCACCGCCACGCATCTGGCGGACTTTTTCAAGGATTTCGGCGCGAAGGACGACCGGCTCGATGTCGTCGTCTTCGCCGCGCCGCAGCTCTCGCTGTTCGAGCTGGAAATGCTGGCCGGACATATGAAGGGCCGCAAGATCCACGACAAGGTCACGCTGATCGCCGCGACCTCGCCGGAGATGAAATCCGCCGCCGACCGCATGGGCATCACCGGCACCATCGAGGACGCCGGCGGCATCGTGCTCAAGGGTGTCTGCTTCTATCAGATGCACGCGCGCGAGATCGGCGAGGCCAATGGCTGGCGCTCGCTCTTGTCCAACTCGGCCAAGATCGTCAACATCCTCGGCGGCTATGGCTACGAGACCCATCTTGCGGATATGGGCGAATGCGTCGACGCCGCGGTTGCCGGGAGGCTGGCCCCATGAGCGAACGGATCTATCGCGGGCATGTCGGCATCGGGCCGCGCGTCGAAGGCGCCGCGTTGGTCGCCAACGACAATTTCTCCGCGCGCTACGACCTCGATCTGGTCAAGGGCGTGTTTTCACGGCCGGCGCACGCTCTGTTCGGCCAGGACTATGTCGGCAAGATCCTGATCCTGAACGCGGCCAAGGGCGGCGTTGCCACGGCCTGGATGCTGCGGGACATGAAGGCGCGAGGCGTGGCACCGGCGGCGCTGATCCTCAACTTCGCCAACACCATCATGGCGCAAGGCGCGGCCTTCGCCGACCTGCCGATGATCGACCGCTTCGATATCGACATCACCGGGGTCATCAAGACCGGCGAGTATGTGATCGTCGACCCCGACGCCGGCACGCTGACCGTCAGGTCGTAACGCCGGGCACCTGGCAAAGCCCCGCCGAGGCCATCGGCGGGGCATGCGTTCGGCCAGTCTACTTCTTCTTCGAGACGTGCTCGGGTTTACCCTTGCGCTTCGTCGACGCCATGTCCTCCAGCTCCTTCTTCGACATGGACTCGGCCATCGACTTCGATGCGCCCTGGAGCTCGCTCTTTTTCTTCTCGCCGCGCTTCGCCGCCAGGGCCGCGCCCGCGGCCTGTTGCTGCGCTTTCGATTTTGCAGGCATCGTCGTCCTCCATCATGTGTTTCATGCGGAATTCTCGTTCTGAAACAGAGTTCCAGCCGCGACGGCCCCCGCCGCGCAAAAACGCGGTCCCCAAGCACCTGCAACTCATAAATGCGGAACAACCGGGCCGCACCTGTGTTAAACTGGCAAGTACCACCGGAGTATCGCGTCGTGGCCCCGCGTGCCAATTGGAAAGGCTTCATCAAGATCTCGGAGCTTGCGTTTCCGGTCGCGCTTTACGCGGCCGCAACGACCTCCGAACGGATCTCCTTTCACACCATCAACCGTAAAACCGGCAACCGCGTCCGCCGCCAGTTCGTCGACGAGGAGACCGAGCGTCCCGTCGAGCGCGAGGCGCAGGTCAAGGGCTACGAGATCAGCAAGGACCATTACGTCGTCCTTGAGCAGGACGAGATCAACGAGACCGTTCCCGAAAGCGACAAGACGATCCGGATCGAGGCGTTCATTCCCAATCCCGAGATCGACACGGTCTATTTCGACCGCCCCTATTTTCTGACGCCGTCGGGAGCCATCGGTAACGAAGCGTTCACCGTGCTGCGCGAAGGCATGAAGCACAAGAAGGTCGCCGCCCTCGCGCGCGCCGTGCTTTTCCGCCGTGTCCGGACGTTGCTGCTGCGGGCGGAAGGCCCGGGCCTCATCGCCGATACGCTGAATTTCGACTATGAGGTGCGCCCGGCGGATAAGGCGTTCGACGACATTCCCCAACTCAAGATCCAGGGCGAGATGCTCGACCTCGCCAAGCACATCATCGACACCAAGAGCGGGCAAGTTCGATCCGCGCGAATTCGACGACCGCTACGAGGCGGCCCTGGCGGACATGGTGAAGGCCAAGATCGCCGGACGCGAATTCAAGGCGCCGAAGCAGCCGAAGGAAACCAAGGTCGTCGACCTCATGGACGCGCTTCGCAAGAGCGCCGGAGCGTCCGGAAAACCGGCGCCGAAAGCGAAGCCCAAGACGGCCAAGCCCCGCAAGACCGCCCGAAAGTCGGAGCCGGCCCCGCGCCGCAAGGCAAGCTGATGGCACTGACCGCTTACCGCAAAAAGCGCGATTTCGGCACCACGCCTGAGCCGCGCGGTAGCGCGAAGAAGGCGCGCGGCGGCGACAGCTACGTCATCCAGAAACACGACGCGCGCCGGCTGCATTACGATCTGCGCCTGGAAATGGACGGCGTGCTGAAGAGCTGGGCCGTCACCAAGGGGCCGAGCCTGGTTCCGGGCGAGAAGCGGCTGGCCGTTCATGTCGAGGACCATCCGCTGGAATATGGCGGCTTCGAAGGCACGATCCCCAAGGGCGAATATGGCGGCGGCACGGTGATCGTCTGGGACCGCGGCCGGTGGTCGCCGATCGGCGACGCCAAGAAGGGTTATGCCAAGGGCCATCTCGATTTCGAGCTGCATGGTGAAAAGCTCCGTGGACGCTGGCATCTGGTGCGCATGGCGAAGAAGCCGCGCGAGAAGCGCGAGAACTGGCTGCTGATCAAGGGCGACGACGAGGAGGCGCGCGACGAGGATGCGCCGGACATCCTGGAGGAGCGGCCGGAATCGGTGAAGACCGGGCGGCTGGTGAAGGATGTCGAAGGCGAGGCGCCGGGCTGGTCGTCGAAGACCGGCCAGATCGATCCGCCGCCCGCACCGAAGCCGCCGAAGCGCGCCAAGAAGACGGCCTTTCCCGGCTTCATCGAGCCGGCGCTGGCCACGTTGAAGAGCGTGCCGCCGCCGGGCGCGAACTGGATCCACGAGATTAAATTCGACGGCTACCGGCTCCAGGCACAGCTCCGTTCCGGCAAGGTCAAGCTGCTGACGCGGAGCGGGCTCGACTGGACGGCGAAATTCGGCAAGGCCGTCACGGCCGCCATCGCCGCCCTGCCGGTCGAGGACGCCATCATCGATGGCGAGGTCGTCGTCGAGGGCGCCGGTCATGCGCTCCGATTTCTCGGCATTGCAGGCCGACCTCTCCGCCGGTCGCGGCGATCGTCTTGCGTTCTACGCCTTCGACCTGCTCTATCTCGACGGCCGCGACCTGCGCCCCGCACCACTGATCGAGCGCAAGGCCGCGCTGCAGGCCCTGCTCGCCGAGCGCGGCCCCGGCGCTCCGCTACAGCGACCATTTCGAGGAGAATGGTGAACTGGTCCTGCGCCATGCCTGCCGGCTGAGCCTCGAAGGCGTGGTTTCCAAGCTTCGTGATGCGCCCTACCGCTCCGGCCGCGGCAAGGACTGGATCAAGTCGAAGTGCTCCGAGCGCCAGGAATTCGTGATCGCCGGCTATGTGCCCTCGACCGTCTCCGCCAAAGCCATCGGATCGCTCGTGCTTGGCTATTACATCAAGGGCAAGCTGACCTATGCCGGGCGCGTCGGCACCGGCTTCAGTAACCAGGTTGCGGCCGATCTCTTCAAGCGGCTCGACCCGATGCGCATCCCCAAAAGCCCGTTTGCCGCCAAGCTCTCGGCTGAGGAGGTGCGGCAAGCCCGCTTCGTTCGACCCGAGTTGGTCGCCGAGGTCGAGTTCCGAAGCTGGACGGCCGACGGTGTCGTGCGCCACGCCGCATTTCGCGGGCTGCGCGAGGACAAACGCGCGGAGGACGTCGTCAGGGAGTCCGCCGGCAAGGAACCCGCCGAGCGGCCCGCGTCGCCGGTCCGGCTCACCCATCCCGATCGTCTCTATTGGAAGGAGGCCGGCGTCACCAAGCAGGGCCTCGCCGACTATTATTCCGAGGTCTGGCCGCGCATCGGACCGTTCATCACCGGCCGGCCTCTGGCTTTGGTGCGCTGTCCGGATGGCGTCGGCGGACAGTGCTTTTTCCAGAAGCACGTCTGGCGCGGCCAGAGCAAGGAGATCCTGGAGGCCCACGATCCGGAGGACAAGGACGATCAGTCGATCATCGCCATCGACGGTCTGCCGGGGCTTCTCGGGCTGGTGCAGGGCGGCGTCCTGGAGATCCATCCCTGGGGATCGCGGCTGGACGCTCTGGAGCAGCCGGACATGATCATCATGGACCTCGACCCCGGCGAGGACGTCGCCTGGAGCGAGGTGATCGACGCGGCGAACGAGGTACGGGAGCGGCTTCGCAAGGCGGGGCTCGAAGGCTTCGTCAAGACCTCGGGCGGGAAGGGGCTGCATGTCGTTGCGCCGCTGATGCCGGACGCGGAGTGGGATGTGGTGAAGCCGTTCACCAAGGCGATCGCCGACGCGATGGCGGCAGACAGCCCCGATCGTTTCGTCGCCACGGTGGCCAAATCGAAGCGCAAGGGCAAGATCCTCGTCGACTATCTGCGCAATGGACGCGGCGCGACGGCGGTTGCGCCCTATTCGACGCGGGCAAGGCCCGGTGCCGCGGTGTCGATGCCGCTCGATTGGGGCGAACTCAGCCCGGCGATCGGGCCTGCCTATTACACGGTGATGAATGCCCTGCCGCGCGTCGCCGCGCTCCAGGCAGACCCTTGGGAGGATTTCTGGCAAGCGGCCGTCCCGCTCAACGGACGCAAGCGCGGAAAGCGCGCCGCCTGAGCCATTAACGGCCCTTCTTTTTCTCCTCGGAGATCGATTTCTTCAGGGCGTCCATGATGCTGACGACATTTCCGGGCGTCTCCGGCTCCTCCTTTTTCGCCTTTCGCCGCCGGCTTCTTGCCCGTCTTCTTGCGCTTGCTCTCGATGAGTTCCAGAAGCCGAGCCTGGACCGGGTCCTTGACCATCGCCGGTGCCCAGGGCTCGGACAGATCGTCGATCAGCGTCTCGACCAGCGAGACCAGCTTGGGGTCGGCCTTCTCGGATTTGATGTCGCCGAAATAGTCGTCCGCGTCGCGCACTTCGTCCCCGTAGCGCAGTGTCCACAGCACGATGCCCTTGCTCCGCGGCTCAAGCATCACCGCGCGCTCGCGCCGGTAAAGCACCAGACGCGAGATGCCAACCGTATTCGTGGCCGCCATCGCCTCGCGGATCACCGAGAACGCCTCGATGGCGACGTCGTCGTCCGGCATCAGGTAATGCGGCTTGTCGTACCAGATCCAGTCGATGGAGTCGGCTGGGACGAATTTCTCGATGTCGATGGTCCGGGTGCTCTCCAGTCCGACGGCCTCGATCTCGTCGTCCTCGAGCATCACGTAGCGGCCTTCCTCGGTCTCGTAGCCCTTGACCTCGTCGGCATCGTCGACCGGCTTTCCGGTCTCCTCGTCGACATAGCGGCTTCTGACGCGATTGCCGGTCTCGCTGTTGAGCGTGTGGAACCGCACCTTCTCGCGGTCGGTCGTCGCGGGCGTCATCGAGACGGCGCAGGTGACCAGCGAAAGCT
The DNA here is from genome assembly GCA_963727575.1 of uncultured Alphaproteobacteria bacterium. Taxonomy (GTDB): domain Bacteria; phylum Pseudomonadota; class Alphaproteobacteria; order Rhizobiales; family Rhodomicrobiaceae; genus JAHQVI01. The sequence continues at coordinate 53,989 of CAVSIA010000038.1, read as the reverse complement.
TGAGATAGCCTTTCCAGAACGAGCGCGGCGCCATGCCAGTCTCCTGAAGATTCACATACGCAACACACGGATCATGTCGGGGTTCCCGAGACTTGCGGGAGCCCCGCTATACGCGTCCGCAAGTGTCCAACTGTTTACCGCTCCCCCGACAATATTTTACCCGGATCGGGATCGCCGGAGGCTTTCTGCCGTTATCCCAACGAAGGACCGTTTCCCGTTCATCGTATTTGGTCGAAACAGATTGGGAAAGCATGAACCAAAGCGACACGTGGCCGGCAGGTCCCGAGGCGGGGCGCTGGCCGACCGCCTCCGGCCATATGGCGGAGCGAATACGCAAGCATGACTGGGCGTCAACCCCGGTCGGCCACATACTGAGCTGGCCGCAAAGCCTGAGGACCGCCGTCGACCTGATTCTGGGGTCGCCGATGGCGATGCTTGCGCTATGGGGCCCGAAGCTGGTGCAGATCTATAATGACGGCTATTGCGGCATCATGGCCGCAAGGCATCCGGCCGGGCTCGGCCAGATGACGGAGCAATGCTGGCCGGACGCCTGGCCTCTCAATTCGCCGATCTATGAGGCCGTGCTCCGCGGCGAGCGGTGCTCTTGCGCCGACCAGAAACTGACCATCAAGCGCGGCGGCCTTCCCGAGGAAAGCTGGTTCGATCTGACCTATAGTCCGCTGCGTGACGAGGCGGGCGACGTGGCCGGCATCCTCGTCACTGCGGTGGAGACCAGCGTCAAGGTGCTGACCGAGCGCCGCCAGCATTTCCACGCCGAACTGGAGCACCGGCTGCGCCCGCTGCTCGACCCGAACGACGTGCTCGCGCTGACCTCCGAGGAACTCGGCCGCCGGCTCGGTGCCGAACAGGTCGCCTACGGCAAGATCGATGAGAGCGGCGATTTCGCCATCGTCGAGCATGACTGGCAGGACGGCTCGATGCCAAGCTGCGTAGGCCGGCATAAGCTCGACGATTTCGGACCGGCCTTTGCCGCCGATCTGCGGCGCGGCGAGACCATCGTCATCGCCGATGTCGGGGGAGATCCGCGCACCTCCTGCCCCGAATGGCTGTCCAACTTCGACAAGGCGTCGATCAAGGCGCTTTTGAGCATCCCTCTTAAGAAGAACGGCCATCTGGTCGCTTTGCTATGCGTTCACGGCAAGGCGCCGCGAGCCTGGCGGCCGGCCGAGGTCGCGCTTGCCGAGGAGGCGGCGGAGATGACCTGGGCGGCGCTGGCACGGGCGGGCGCGGAGTTGGGTCTTCGCGAGAGCGAGGCGCGCTTCCAGCAGATCGCCGACAATGTCGACGCGGCCTTTTACGTGACGGAGCTTCCGGAGCGTCAGGTCCTCTATATCAGCCCGGCCTATGAGCGGCTGTGGGGGCTCGACCGGAAGGAGCTGCTCAAGGACCAGTCGAGCTGGGTCAGGCTGCTCCATCCCGACGATCGCGAGGAGGTCACCGCGAAATTCAACGCCTTCATCGCCGGCGGGCCGCCCTTCGAGGCGGAGTACCGCGTGGTGTTGCCGGACGGTCAGCTCAGATGGATCCGCGACCGGGCGACGGCTGCGATGCGGGACGGCTCGGGCGCCGTCACCCGCGCAGCCGGACTTGCCCAGGACGTTACCGCGGCCAAGCGGTTCGAGGCGCGCGTCAGGGAGAGCGACTTGCGGATGCGCGCCCTGGTCGAGGGGATTCCGCAATTGGTGTGGAGCGCATTCAATGCCGGGCTGTGGACCTGGTCGAGCCCTCAATGGAACGCCTTTACGGGTCTCACCGCCGAGGCGAGCGAGGGATTGGGCTGGCTCGATGCGGTGCACCCGGACGATCACGAGGCGGTCATGGCGGTGTGGCGCGAGGCGGAGGAAAACGCGCGCTTCGAGGCGGAGTACCGCGTCTTCTCCAAGACGCAGAACGCCTATCGCTGGATGCAGGCGCGCGGCGCGCCGATGCGAGACGACACGGGCAAGATCATCGAATGGCTCGGCACCTGTACCGACATCGACGAGCTGCGGCGGATGCAGGACCAGCAAAGCGTCATGGTGGCCGAGCTTCAGCATCGGACGCGCAATCTGCTGGCGGTCGTCCAGTCGATCGCCCACCAGACCATGAAGTCCTCGGATACGCCGGAGGAATTCAAGCAGCATTTCGGCGACCGGCTGACGGCGCTGTCGCGCGTACAAGGGCTCCTGTCGCGGTCGGACCGCGAGCCGATCACGCTGAACGCCCTCATCACGATGGAGTTCGAAGCGGTCTGCGGTCAGGCTTTCCAGCATCAGATTACGGTCGCCGGCCCGGAGGTGGCGCTGCGCAAGACGACGGTGCAGACGCTTGCCCTCGCGATCCACGAGTTGGCGACCAATGCGCGCAAGCATGGGGCGCTGTCGAGCGGCGAAGGCTCGCTATCGGTGAGCTGGGGCCTCCGCCAGTGCGGCGACGGCGAACGGCGCCTGACGCTGGACTGGGTCGAGCGGCGCGCCGATGCCGCGCGGCCCGAGACGCCGCCGGCCAAGAAGGGCTACGGCCAGCAGCTCATCACCCAGGCTCTGCCCTATTCGCTCGGCGCCGAGACGCGCCTGGAATTCGGCAAGGAAGGCGTGCGTTGCTCGATCGATCTGCCGCTGAGCATGCGCGACGACAAGGAGGTGGTCGGATAATTTGCGCCTGCTTCGCTAGCCGGCGACGCCTTTCATCTCCGACAAGACCGACCCCATCGCCTCGTCCAGGATCGACAGGCCAAGATCGATATCATCGTCGCCGATCGTCAGCGGTGGCGCGATGCGGAAAACCCCGGCAAGCCCTTCGAGCTGCACGATATTCATGCTCAGGCCCGAGCTCCATGCAGCCGGCGGGTAATGGCGGCGCCGAGTTCCGGGGCCGGCTCTTTCGAGGCCCGGTCGCGGACGATCTCCATGCCGAGCATCAGGCCGCGGCCCCGGATGTCGCCGACGATGTCGTAGCGCTCGGCGATCTGCTCCAGCCCGCGGCGAAGCCGGGCGCCCGCCTCCACGGCGCGTGCGGTCAGCCCATCGCGCAGGATGATCTCGATCACCTTGTTGCCGACCGCCGCCGGCAGCGGATCGGAGACATGGGTGGTGTAGAACAGGAAGCCGAGATCGTGGCACCGCTGCTCCAGCTCTTTCGACGTGACGACCGCCGCCAGCGGCAGTCCCGCGCCCAGCGTCTTGGAGAGCGTAAGGATGTCGGGCACGATCCCGTCCCGCTCGAAGGCGAACATGTGTCCGGTCCGGCCGAGCCCGGTCTGCGCCTCGTCGAGGATCAGCAGCATGCCGCGCGCCTCGCAATGCGCTTTGAGCGCGGCGAGATAGCCTTCCGGAAGGTCGAGGATGCCGCCCGAGCTGAGGATCGGCTCGGCGATGAAGGCGGCGAGGTTACCGGTCGATTGCCGGTCGATCAGGTCGAAGCCATAGTCGAGCTCCGCGCGCCAGTCATATTGGCCGTTGCGTTCGAAGCGCGGCCGGTAAGGGTAGGGCGCGGGGATGGCGAAGGATCCGGCTGCGGCCGGGCCGTAGCCCTTGCGTCCGGCCGAGTAGGTCGCCGAGGAGGCGCCACCGGTCATCCCGTGCCAGGACTGGGCGAAGCCGACGACCTCGTATTTGCCGGTCGCCAGCTTGGCCATCTTGATGGCGGCCTCGTTGGCCTCGCCGCCGGTGCTCAGCAGCATGGTCTTGTCCAGGCCCGGCAGGCGTGATCTCGGCAAGCTTCGCCGCCAGATCGACGACCGGGCGCGTCAGCATTCCGCTGAACAGATGATCGAGGTCCCGCGCGTGGCGTGCAACGACCTCGGCGATCTCGGGATGGCCGTGGCCGAGGATCGCGCTCATCTGCCCGGAGGTGAAGTCGAGAATGGCGCGCCCGTCGGCGTCGTAAACATAGACGCCCGCGGCACGCTCGATGATCAGGGGCACGAAACTGCCGCCATAGCGAATGAGATGGTCGCGGGCCCGCCGCCAGAAATCTTCATCCGCATTCGCTGACGCATCGTGACCCGGCTCGGCTTTGACGTCCATGGGTTCGCCCTTCTCAAATGATCCGAATAGCCTCCTCCGGCCCGTGGAGGCTTTGCCGCCGGGCGGATGAAGCCATTCGCCCTGTCAGGTTACGCGCAACATGCCCTCGGCAGAAGCCGGAATTCGTCAGGCGTCGGAGTGGATCGCCCGGTCGACGCTCAGCGCACCGCCGCCCGCCGCAGCGATATAGAGCAGCACGAAGCAATACAGCACGGCCAGCTCGCCGCCATTGAGGATCGGATAGAAGTCGCGCGGCGCATGGGCGTAAAAATACGCAACGGCGGTCATGCCGGAGAGGATGAAGGCCACGGGGCGCGTGAACAGGCCGACCATCAGGAGAACGCCGCCCACCAGCTCGAGGACGCCGGCGGCGCCGCCCATGGTGAAGGGCGAGGCGTTATTCGCCGGCCCGACGGGGAAGTTCAGATATTTCATGAAACCGTGCTGCAGGAGCAAAAGGCCGGTCATGATGCGCAGGATACTGAGAAGCCATGCATTGTATGGAGTTAGAAAGGTCATCAATCCCCCTGTTTGCGGTATGCGAACCGAAACCCTCCAAGGTCCGATCCGGATTCCCCATGTCCTTCATTTCGTTCGCTGAAAATAGGCGGCGCAGGTCCGAGCCGCAAGACCGGCTCGGCCGGTCCGCGCCTTGGCTTACGGCCCGGCCGCCGAAAGACCGCCGTCGATGGTGACGATCACGCCGGTGGTATAGCCGGACCGGTCGGACGCCAGAAACGTCATCATGTCGGCGATCTCGCGCGGCTTTGCCGCCTGTCCGCGCGGCAGCCGCTCCATCAACTCCGGATAGCGGCTCTCGTCGCCGAGCGTGTTGCGCGCGCGGGTCCGAAGCAGGGTCATCATCCGCTCGGTCTCGACCGGGCCGGGGTTGATGCCGACGACGCGGATATTGTCCCGGGGGCTGCGCCCGCCGAGCGCACGGGTGAACGCCATCAGCCCGGCATTGCCGGCGCTCCCGGCGATGTAGTCGAAGTCGAACCGCTCGCCGGCCGCGCCGATATCGTTGATGATCACGCCGCCGCCACGCGCTTTCATAGTCGCGTAGATCAGGCGGGTGAGGTTGATATAGCCGAACACCTTCAGCTCCCAGGCATGGCGCCAGATCTCTTCATCGATCTTTTCAATCGAGCCGCCCGGAATGTCGCCCGCATTGTTGACCAGGACGTCGATATCGGAGGCGGCGGCCGCCAGCCGGGCAATGTCGTCCTGCTTGCGCAGATCGACCGTGTGGGCGGTGACGCCGACGCCGTGTGCGGTCCAGAGCCGTTGAGCTAGCGCTTCAAGCGCATCGGTGCTGCGGGCGGCGATGTGCAGATCGCAACCCTCCTCGGCGAACGCCTCCGCCGCTGCCGCGCCGATGCCCTTCGACGCGCCGGTGATGAGCACGCGCTTGCCGCGAAGATGAAGGTCCATGGGCTTTCCTCGTCCTGATGCACGCGATCGGTGCCGGTCGTTGCGGCGTCGCATAAGCCGGGCCGGCTGATCGACCTCAATCTATAGCGAATTGCGCGCCGTAGCATGAAAAAGCCGGCGCGGTTGGGTCAGTCGGCCGCAACCAGCCGCAACTGAAGAAGATCGAAACTGTGCGAATCACGGGGGCGCCTCGACCCGTGGCTTATTCTTCAGTGCGAGGGCGTCGGCGCCGAGTTGGCGTGCATGACGCCGGACGATCCGGGGGAGTTCCTTGCGCGTTTGGTGACTTTCATGACATTAAATGCGTAATTATTGGAAAGTTCTTCAAACGAAAAATCGGAATTTTCTCTGTTACATTCAAAACCAACGCTTTTATTTTGTCGGCCTTGTATGCGGAATTAATCTACGTTTTAATAAAATGGAACGTAAGGGCGTCCGGACAGAACGCCCTCGACGGATGAGCGATCGCGCGGGACGGGTCGATCCCATCGCTCGAGCGGATTGGTGGACACCGCGCGCCCTACGCCCGGCAGCATGGAGGCGGCAAACGTGTTTATCGTCGGTGACATCGGTGGACGGCTGGTCACGCAGGTCCCGGTACGCAAAGATCCCCCGGCCGCCCCGCCACCGGGAAGCGGCCTTCCCGGTTCGCAGGGCGGTGCGCTGCCCGCCGGTCAGCGCCCGAGTTCAGGCGGAGGCGGCTCAAGCGGCTCTTCAAACACGGGCACGTCGTCCGCCCGCGGCTCAGGTGGGGGCGGTCACACAACCAGCACCACGACCAGCCGCTCCGGTCCGCCGCCGGGAAGCGGTCTGCCCGGAAGCCAGGGCGGAGCGCTGCCGACGCCTCCTGTCCTGCCGACGGCCGAAAACCGGCCGGCTGACCCCGCTGAAAAAGCGTCGCTCTTCCAAATGCTGACGCGGTTCCGGCCTCGACCGCCTTTCTGCGGCTCATGCAAGCTGGGCGCAGGCGCGCCAGAATGGCCAGTCCGGCGATACCGAGGAAACGGCGGTGTATGAGGCCGCCTGGCAGGTCCAGGAGGATGCCGCCGACGAGCTTCGCCAATATGCCGGCGCCGCCGAGGATCCCGAGGCAGCCGTTCACGCCCAGGCCGAGGTCATCCAAAGCCGCGTGACCGGGGATGACGTTCCCAGCCAGATCGCCCATGAGGCGATCACCCGCGCCGAAGAGCAGGTGATTTCCGAGACACCCGCACAGCGCGACCTGCAGATTCAGCGGACGCGGGTGATCCGCGCCGATCGGCACGTCAAGGAGGTCGAAGCCCAGGGCGAGGCCGCCGAGCCCGGCGCCCTCGAAAGCGCCCAAGCCGACTACGAAGCCGAAGCGGGCGCGTTCCAGGATCGCGTCCTCACCGAGATGAGCACCGAGGCCGCTCAGGCTCATCTCGATAAGATCGACGAGCTCGCACAGGGCGCGCGGGGGCAGATCGGGATGTCGGAATTCGCCGAAATGCGCCAGGCCGCCCGCACGCAACTCGCCGCCGCCGCCAATGGCGAGGTTCCAACCGATTTTTCCGACGCCGATATTCAGGCGGCGCTCGACACGATGAACACCCGTTATGGCGGGCTCGGACTCGAAGACTATTTCACCTCGCTGCGCGACGGCGTCGTGCTCAACCGCGACCGTATGCGGGCCTATGAGAGCGCTCCGGTGGATCTGGTCAACGAGGTCGCTGAGGTCCATCGCGACAATGCCAAGGCGGCGGCCGACAGCCATCAGGGCGGCGACAATGCTGCCGCACTCGAACAGGCGGAGCAACAGCTTACCGACGTCCACACCGGTTCGATCCCGACCGATTTCACGGATGCGGAGCTACAGCGGGCCATCGACAATCTCAACGCGCGCAATCCTGCGCTGGAATTGAATGACGTCTACACGTCCATTGGGGACCAGCTCAAGGAGGGCCGGGACACCGCCGCGCTGGTGGATGACACCCACGAGCGCATCCAGGACCGCGTCGATGCCTATCTGTCCGGCAACGACCAGGTTTGCTATGCAGACGCCCCCTATGAGCTTCAGCAAAGCGATCCCGTCACCGCCGCGTTTATCGCCGAGATCGGCGGCCCCGTTTATACGGGAAGCTCGGGCCTGAGCGCCGAGGAGCAGTCCATCGCCGAAGCCGATCCGATCATGTTCGCGCTGATGCAGGATGCCGGCGTCGGGCTGGAGCAGAGCGATGTTCACACGCTCGTCGTCACCATCGATGGCGAACAGGTCGAGTTGAACGCAGAACAGCGCGATCTGGCGGCGCGACGGCGACGTGTTCGGCCTCGCCGGTGCCGTGCTCGGCGATCGCGACAAGGTGCAGTTCAGCAACGAGACCCAGGCGGCGATCCTGGCGACCATGCAGGTGCGCCACGGCTACGTCTCCGACCGCGTGACGGACCTGGTTGCGCAAGGCAAGGATCGGGACGCGCTCAACCTGCTCGACACCAATATCGACGCGGCGTTCTCGCCCGACGAAGCCACCCAGCTCTGGGATGACATCGGCGAGCCGATCTTCGACCAGGACTATTTCGATCAGAAGGCGGCGGCGTTCGCAAACGAGATCGACGGCGAGCAAGACTTCTATGCCGACCCTGCTGCGCAGTGGCTGGCTGAGAACTTTGACCAGATGCCGGCGCCTGCCGCGGAACATCTCGCCGACGCCGTCATGGGCCATTTCGACCTGTTGAGGCTGCAAGGCATCTATGGCGGCTCGGAATTCTTCCTGCAATTCAGCAAGATCGTCCAGCAGGCGCCCTCCCGGGCCGATGCGGCCGCGGACTGGTATACGAGCATTCCCGAGGGCAGCGACAGCCTCTACGACTTCTATGTGCCTCAAACGGGATACTACCAGCATTTCGAAGTCGCGCTGCTCGCCGGCGAGAGCCCGGCTTTGTCGGCGGCGATCGTCAAGCTTGCAGACGAGACCGCGGGAGGAGCCTCCTGGAACATCAGTGACGATTACGATCGCGCGATGCAGTATTGGGGCGAGCAGAGCAACACCCAGCACATCAGGGATATCTTCACCGACTTCGAGCAGGACAAGGATCTCGTGCTCGGAGACTTCTTCGAAGTCGTTCAAGACCGGCCCCGACATCACACAGTGGATCTCGCTGGAGGACACGCCCGAAGTGCGCAACATGGTCGGGCGCACCCTCGGCCTGACCCCGGACAATGTCGATGCCGCGAACGATCTCGACAACAGCCAGGACTGGTTCACGGACGGCGAGACACGCGATCAGATCGACCTGGCCGTGCAGGTGATGATCGACGAGTCCGGCGGCGGCGGGCAGGTGCGGGCGATCCCGGCATTCCTTGCCGGCGAAAAGGTCGGCGCGCAGAGCTATGCGCTGTTCGAGATCCAGGACGGCGACGGCGACATCACCCTCATCGACGCGACGATCCTTGGCAACACGATCTACACCAACACCGACGTCTTCGACGAAGACGGCAATCTGCGCGACGACGTCGAGGACCGAATCCACGGCGACTGGCGCTTCGACAGTTTCGAGGACTTCCAGAACGACAACGCACTGCCGGACGATGCCAAGATCTATGTCCCTGAACGCTATATGGAATTCGTTGCTCGCGATGCGAATTACGGAGGAAGCCTGCTTGAGGACATCGACCATGACGGGCGCATCTATTCCGAGCAGGTCGCCGGACGCATTACCTGGGGCGAGCGCGCCAAATTCGTCGGCGACATCGCCATCGCCGGCCTGAGCATCGCCGGCGCGATCGCCGCGACGCCGTTTACCGGCGGCGGCTCCCTGCTGGTCGGCGCCGCCATCGTCGGCGGTCTCGGGTGGGGCGCCTACCGCACCTGGGATCAGTGGCACAGCATGAGCGAGCACGGACAGTCCATGAGCTGGGACAATCCGAACGCGCGCGGCGTGTATATCAGCGGCGCCGGCATTGCGCTGTCGACGCTCGCCCTCGGGGGCTCCGGGGTCCTGCGCGTTGCCGCCCAGGGTTCGCGGCTGGCGACCGCGGCGAGCCTGAGCACGCGGGCATTCGGCACGGGCGCCTTCGCCGTCGGCGCCTACCAGACCGGAACGCAGGGTTATGCACTGGCGACCCATGCCGGCGAGATGAGCACCGAGCAGCTCGGCTGGGAGGTTCTCACCTTCAGCACAGGCCTCGCGGACATGACCGCAGGTCACGTGTCCAACAGGATCGTCGAAGCGAACCACACGCTGAAGTCTGAGATCGCGACCGCCGTCGAGATGAACAATCGCGGCGCCGCCATCCCGGAAAGCCTCGGCCGGCTCGAATTCTCGGAGGACGGCGTTAGTTTCACCTCCGCGCGCGACGGGCGCCGGGTGCAGATCGACGATGCTCAAGGCATGATCCGCCGCCCGGACTACAACGCCCAGATGCCCGACCTCTGGCACGATCTGGAGGCGCAGATCCCGGCCGGCGAGCGCACGCTCAACATCGGCGAGGACGGCGAGATCCGTTTCACCGCCGAGGACGGGCGCTCCGTCAGCCTGCGTGCCGGAGATGGCGAGGAGGCGCCGACGGTCACCCGGCAGGCGATCGAGGGCATCGACGCCGACGTCAGGCAGTCGCTCGGCCTCGACGAGAACGCCTCGTCGGCGTCCCGCTTCGTCGTCGTCGACGATCCGACCTTCCGCACGATCAATGCCGAGCTGAATGGCACCGAACGCGCCACGACGTCCGAAGAAGGTGCGGTTTATGCGAAGCGAACGGATGGCTCCGACGTCATCGTCGTCAAGGAAGGCGCGCTGACCGATGGCGGTCCACTCGCCCGCTCGCAGGTGGCACACGAGCTTATCCGGTCATACATGAATCCGGAGTTCCGCCGCGTCGCTGCCGGCGCCGAGGTTCCCGTGCTCGATCAGAAATCGAACATGCTGCTCGGCGCGGCCGAATATCTCGCATGGCGGGAGACGGACTATTCCGGATGGCGCCAGGGCCAGCCCGAGAATGAGCGTCTCTATCAGGATTTCGCACAGGAACAGGTTCTCGCCGACGGCGGTCGCAATCCCGCCCGCTGGGCCCATTCCGTCGAGGCCATGGTCGCGGAGCAGGTCTTCCTGTCGATGGGCGAAAGTGCGTTCCGCAGCGCCGTCTTCGATGGCGATCCGATGCAGCTTGCGCGATTCCGCGAACTGTCGGAGTTGCATGCCGCGCCGACGGCCGACCGTCGAGGAGGCGCGCACGAGACGCCGCGCCGGGCGGACGGCTGCGGCAAAGGACGCTGGAGCGTGCGCATACACCGGCGCAATGGGCCTCCGCGCTTGGGCTGCGCAAGGAGTACGTGGCTTCCGAATGGGCGAACAACATCCCCGAAGTCGCTGCGGCTCGCCGGTCCCCTCGTCGACCTGATCGCCGACATTCACGCGCATTCCCGCCCCTATACGCAGGAAAGCGGCGACCGGCCGCAGGACCTGATCAACATGGTCGGCCCGTTCTCGCGCATTCTGATCGGCGACATCCCGCAGGCCTGCGGTCATGCTCATTACTCGAACAGCAATGCGAGCGATCTGCATCTGGATTCGCATGTGCTCGATCTGGCGAACACCCGGCAATTCACCAAACTGCGCGACGATTACCGCAGGTGGATGAATGCCATCGACGAGGTCGAGCGCTCCGATCCGCATCTTGCGCGGGAGATCGAGACGCTGATCATCGGCGAGCGCCGCGATGCGGACGGCAATCCGGCCGAAACATCGAGAGCGCTGTTCGAAGACAAGATCAGCGGCCTTGGCTGGCGCACGAAGCGTCGGCTGCGCCAGGCCTACGACGCCAATCCCGCTTTGGCCGTCCGCGGCGATCTTTCGCTGACGGCCTTCAATCCCGGCGATCCCGGCGCCGTCGCCCGGCTGAAGGAGCGGATGCTGGAAAACCCCGGCATGTACAGTTTCCTCGGCGAAATGACGCTGGAGAAGGAAATGGTGACGGCGCTGCTTCGCGGCGATGCCACGATGCTGCAGCACCCCGCCTCGAAGGCGCTCTTGGAGACGCTCCAGGACGCAGGGGCGGCGACGGATCTCGACGCTACGATGCTCGGCAGGCTGGATGGGGCTCTCACCGATTTCACTAATAGCGCACGTTCAGAACAGGTGAAGAAGCCGGTCAACGACCTTCGCGAGGCGCTGGCGAGCGGAGATACCGACCGCATCGCGACGGCGGCGCGCGGCCTGCGGACCGACATCGAGGCGATGCACGCCCGCCAGGAGCAGACCTTCGTCAACCTGCAGAAGGTGCTGGAATTCGCGAACGAGACCGGCATCGGCGTGCTGATCCATTGCGACTGGGGCGAGGCGCACGCCCATGCCGAAGACGGCCGTCTCGAGGGAACCACGGACCACGATTACGAGTATTTCGACCAGCTCGTCGATCTCGTCTCGCAATACGACAACGCCAATATCGTGCTGGCCCACACCGGACTCGGACGCTACGTGCGGCCCGGCGAAGGCATGGTGACACTGAGCGATGGCACGCAAGTTCCGGCTCATATCGGCAGGATCTTCGACGCCAAGGAGCGGGCGCCGAACGTCAAGTTCGACATCTCCTGGAACGATGTCGGAGAGGCGTTCGTCATGGACGATGCGATGTCGGACGGGCTGACGGCGTTCGCCCGGAGGTATCCGGATTCGATCATCTTCGGTTCTGACACGGTCAAACCGGACAATGCGCCCCAATACCGCCAGGCGTCCACGACGCTGATGCCGTTCTTCGAGAAGCTGGCGGTGCAGGACCCGGCTGCGCTGCGGCAGATCCTGCGCGATAACTACGTCTCGGTTCTGGACCATGCCGAGCAGCGCGTCGTGCAATGGGCTGAGCGCGAGCTCGGCACCACACCGGAAGGTCGGGCCAAGATCGCCACGATGCAGAGCGATCTTGCGCAGCTGCGACGCGGCCGGCAGATCCAGAACGATCTTGCGAACGCGCGCTTCGATCAGGTTATCGCCGATATGGGTGCGATGAGCGGCACCGCGCGGCGGCTTCCGCCTGCGGAGGGTCTCGACCTGACCCACCCGGCCGAGCACCCGCCGCTGTCCGAGATGTGGGACGCCGCCCGTCTCGGCGAGGCGCCGCCGCGAGATCAGACCGGCCGCGTTGCCGAGAACGACGTGACCCGCTTCACCTCGCGCGGTACGCCCGCCGACGAAGCGACCCAGCGCGCGGCCAATTGGCGGCTGTTCGGGGATTTCGTCCGCTCGGGGCTGCTGACCGCCGCGGGCGCTGCCGCTTCGCAGACGCCGCTCGTCAATCTGGCGGCGATCATGCGGCAGGAATTCTTCCACAGCAGGCTGGCCTATAAGGAATTCGTGCGCAATTCCTGGGAAGCGATCTTCGAGCGGCGCAATGTGACCCCGGAGAATCTTTCGATCTTCCTCGACGGCGTGATGACGGTGGGCAAGGCGTCCAACGTGTCCGAGGAGCGGCTGAGGAACGTCGCCGACCTGACCATGCAGTTCCAGGTCGACCATGCCGCCATCGACCGCATTCCCGTCGAGCGCGAAGGCTGGACCCAGGAGCGAAAGGACGAAGCGACCGCTGCGCTGATCGGGCTTTACCAGGTCGATGTCGACCGTGCGCTCGGGCTTCAGGCGTCCTCGCTCGACATGTTCAATCCGCAGCTTCGGCCAGGCCGCGCCGTGAACGACCGGATCGCCGAGACCGCCTCGTTCTCGCTGGGCGCCTCCGCAGCCAACGGGCACGCTCTTGCGGCGAGCGGGCAAGGCTGGCAGGCGGCGCTCGGCGGGTTTGCATCGGCGGCGGACATTTCCGCTCTCCTGACCATGACGGCGAAGGCCTATTTCGAAAACTATGGCGGCCGAACCGGCATTCCGATCATGGAGCGGCCCTGGGCGAAATATCTGAACGCGGCATCGCTGGGCTCGCTCAGCGTCGGCGGCGGTGCGCGCCTTGCAGGCGACATTGCGGCAATAGCGGCCAATCCCGTCGGCGGGGCGCTGTTCGCGGTCGTCGATGGAACGGTCGCCTGGCTCGGCGCACAGTCGGCGCTGCATGAATATGCGCGCGTCCATGGCGGGGCCGTGGACGGCGTTACCGCGGGCAAGTTCGAGCGCGCGCTCCGCGCTGTCTTCCGTATGCCGGGTACCGTCAAGCCCGGCAAGATCGCCAACATCAACCGCGGCCTGCTGGCGGCGATCGCGGTTGCCAATCTGGGCCGCGCGGGAGCGTGGATGAGCGACAAGCTCGAAGACCTGCGCACCGATCGCGAGGTCGAGGTCGATACCATCCCGGTGCCGACCACGATCACACCGCCGCTGACGCAGGCGCCCGGCGCTCCGCCTTCATTAACAGCACCGGCGGCGCCGGAAGGTGCCATCACCGTGCCGCCCCCTGCGGGCCCGGCCGATACCCCGGTCGACGTCATGCCGCGGATCGGCCTGAATGTCCGCACCGGGCCGTCGATCGATGCGCCCAAGCTCGGCGCTTTCGCGGAAGGCGCTCCCGTCCTGCCGACCGGCCGCGAGGAAACCGATGACGATGGCCGCCATTGGTCCGAGGTCATCGGCATGACCCCCGCGGGAAACATCGTGGAAGGCTGGGTCGCGGATGAATATGTGCGTGGCAAGACGGAAGGGCTGGTCGAAGTGGTGCCGTCCGCCGGGCTGAACCTGCGCGCCGGTCCCTCGGTCGGCGAAGCGCGAGTTGGCGGTTTTCCGGATGGCACGGTGCTGCAGCCCACCGGACGGGATGCAACGGACGCCCATGGCAACCGCTGGATCGAAGTCACCGGCCCTCTGCCGACTGGCAATGTGGAGACCGGCTGGGTCGCCGGACAATATGTGCGGCCCGTCTCCGGAGCCGACGTCTATGATGGTCACGAGGCGGGATTCGACCTGTTCGACGGCCAGCCGATCCCCGCGACCGAATTCATCAGGCGGTACGCGTATTAAGTCGGGGTGATTTCGTCTTGGCCTGGAGGTTCGGCAGCGATTGCAGCCATTCCTCCAGCTTGCGGGTGAATGTCTCGGGTTCCTCGAAGGGGCGGGCATTCAGGCGCACGATCTTGCGGCCGACGGTCTTGAAGACATGATCGACTTCGAACGACTCCAACGGGGAATATCTCGAAAGAACCTCTTCGAGCTTGTCTTGCAGCGCCGGAATAGCCCACTGGCCATTGCCAAGCTGATCCAGTTTTACGCCCAGCGTTTCGTCGCGCGTGACCTGGAACAGCTCGAGAAAGCTTCGGTTGGCGAACTCCACGACGAATTCATCCGTGAGGACGATAAGTCCTTCCCGGATCGTATCGATGATCTCTGCAGCTTCGACCTGATGGATTTTCATCACAAAGCCGTATCGCACAAGGATCGGAGCCCCCGCGAGCGCCCGGCGGACACTATATCGATTAGTGGTAATATGCGGAGCCGGACCGCGCAATGCGAAAGGACATCTTTGGCGTTGTTGGCAAGAGGCTCCGCATCGCCACGCTCTGCAGGGTTCGTCCCAGGCCAGCTCGGATAGGTGCAAGTCCCTGTCCAATTAATCTCATCGCCCCGGGAGAAAGGGTGTATGATAGAGCGTGTTACGGTCGAAGGGACCGCAGTTCCGCCATCAGGCGGGGATCTGGAACGAGACCCACCGGTTGAACGGGCCCGGTGCAAGAACGAATTTCCGCTCAATCCCCACCGTCGACGCCGGATGATCCGGAACGAACGCCCCGACCTGCCGAATTGCAGGTGAATAACCCGGGAGGCGCAGCCCGCGACGTCCTCCGCCTGCGTAAGTCAATTCTACCGGTATCAACGCGAATATCGCCCAGCGGCACTTGTGAGCCGCCGCTCATCACATCAATCAGGCTCGCCGCTCCCGGCGCCGGCGTACCCGGCAACCGACGCGCTCGCGTCCGGGCAGGCGGGAACACATCGAGGTAACGATGATCGAACACGGTCAGGTGGATGCAACAGTTGAAGACATGGAGCGCGCGCTCAGCAGCCTTGTCGGCGAAATCGTGAAGATGCGCAGCACGCTCGAAGCGGACGAAACCGACGCCATCAATCACGCGCTCTATTCGCGATCCGGACCGGCGGTCACGCCGTTCAAGATCGCCATGGATCTGATTGCCGATTTGCCGGTGGACGGCGCACTCCGGCTGTCGGTTAGACAGATCGGTCAGGGGCTGTTCCGGAATCTGCAAAGCCCGGAGAAGATGATGCGGGTGGCGAGGCGGGTGTGCAGCGAAGATGAGACGAACTGGTCGAGGCGGATGACCGTGATCGATGCCGCGTGGAAGGGTGTCGGCTCGGACGCGGCCGGGTTCTGGTTGTGAAGTGCAAAGCGCGCCATAGCGGCGCGCACGCAACTCGATCGGCGACTGCCTCGCGTTCCCCGGGGCTAATTGCTCTTTGCGGTCGCCTTCGTCTTCTTGGCGCCCTTTGCGGTCGCCTTTCCCTCTTCAGCTATCCGCTCCGCTTCCGCCTCTCGTGCAAGGCGAAGGGCGCGCAAGCGCTCGGTCTTGGCCTTTTCGGCATCACGCACCGCTTGTTGTGACTCCAGAGCGCGAACGGCTTCCAGCCTGCGTTGTTCGGCCTTTTGGGCTCGGACTTCGGCTCGGCGCCGGACTTCTTCCTTTGAAATGCCCTGCGAAGGCATGATCCGTACTCCTTTCGCGCGTTGGCAGTTTAGAACGGGTTGTAAACAGCCGCGGCGCGATAACGCGCGGCGCAGGAATTGTCCAGATTATCGGGCAAAAGGGGACGATTTGAGGAATATAACGTCGGGCGGCGACTAAACCGGGCTGTGGGCGTGAACAGAACCATGCTCATAAGATGGGGATTACGACGTTGAATTTCTAGGATTTTCGAAAAAATGTGTCGACAGCGGCAACGCTTTTGCAAGTTTGTAACCGCCAGAACTTCTACACATGACCTTGTAGACATCGCGCAAATGCGCCTATTTTTTCGCGTGCCGTGAAAAACCTCTCGCTCGCTTACTCCCCCTTGCCGCTCCGTTTTCGATCCAGGTCAGAGGTTGGAAGGGTTTCCGTCTTCGTCTCGCCATGGTGCCGTTTCAAAACCGCACAGAAGCAGGCAGACGAATCAATGCAACTCGCTCTCGCGGACGACGCGCTCAAAGTTCTCGTTGGCGCATTTCACGCGGTATTGCGGATCTTCACCCTCTGTGGAGAGCAGGCGGACAACGCGGCACTTTCCCGGCCCGACCGAAAAATTAATGCGATGCGGCATGTAGTTAAGCGTCTCGCCTGACTTGAATTTATGGTCTGACATGGCAGTCCTCGATTTGAGGCGGATCGCAGCCGGTGATCGTTACGATTCCGGGAGGCACGTCCGATTGGGCAAGATGTTCAGATCGTTCGGGTCGAGAGCACAGCTTGGCGGTTCGGCCCGGCATCGTCATCGTAACCAACGGCACCGGCGCTCCAAGCCGGGCAGCGGCACGCCAACTCGCTGCGAGCCGCGATGCGTCCGCTTCCACAATTGCACGCCGGCGGGCGAAGCGCCATCGAATTCGCTGGCGGATCATGGGGACGCTCGGTCGGGGCAATGCGCCCCCGCGCGCGAACACGCGTGGAAGAAATCGCGCAGATGCTACGTGTGACTTGTCAACGACGTTGTTAAGGACTAGTCTGCGCTCTCGACTTTGGCCAGACGATGAGGCCGTTTCACCTTTGGCGCAGCCGGGTGCACGTTCAGACTCTTTCCAAACTTCGACAATATCGGGTTGCCGGATGGTCGGATCATGCCGGTTGCCCATGTGCATTTTCGCAGCGAGAAGGCGATATCATGAATCAAGGTACCGTTAAATTTTACAATGGCCAGAAAGGCTACGGCTTCATTGCACCGGATGACGGCGGCAACGACGTTTTCGTGCATGCAACGGCGCTCGAACGCGCTGGAATTCGTGGGCTGGTCGAGGGTCAGAAGGTCAGCTTCGAGACCCAGCGGGATTCCCGCAGCGGCAAGATTGCCGTGAGCACCCTCCAGGTTTCCTAATCGGAATAAAGACCGCGCGACGGATTCGCCGCGCTGATCGCGAAGCCGCTCCTTGCCGGGGCGGCTTTTGCGTTTCTGCCCGGCCTTGCCGGCGGCGCGCGAACGGCGATAGTGTTACGCCCACCCCAAGTAAAGCGCGATGAACGATCACGAACCGAGATGGGCGCCCGCGACGATCGCGCCGGATCCGGCGCCCGACTGCCGGACTTGCGGAGCATGTTGCGCGTTCTCGCGGGACTGGCCCCGCTTTACCATGGAAACCGATGCCGATCTCCAGCGGATCCCGGAAGCCTATGTCGATGCGAGCGGGTCCGGAATGCGGTGTAACGGCGATCGGTGCTCGGCCCTGGTCGGCGACGTCGGCGTCGCCACGGGCTGCAGTGTCTACGGCGTGCGGCCGGATGTGTGCCGCGCATGCGAGCCGGGGGACGACGCCTGCCTCATCGCCCGCCGGCATTTCGGCCTGGATACCAGCGAGGCTGCCGGCCCCGCGCTCACCTGAGCGCCGTCGGCGCCTCGCCGCCAATCCCGGCCGCAACGCTCGGTGGCATCGGCGATCCGCGAGCCCCCCGCGCCTCAAGATCTTGAGGTTTCGCGCTAATATTGGTAGTGCAGCGCTCCCGAAATCATCGTAGAGAAAAAAGAGGCCCGACGGCCCTGGGGAGTGTCGGCGCGACATGCATAGACTTAAGAAGCTGTATATCGAGATTCCGGCGTTCGAGGAGGGGCGGCCCGGTGCATACGGTTTGGCGGTGGCGATTGCAGCAATTGCCACGGGACTGCGGGTCGCCATCGATCCTTATGTGGCCGGCGTCCAGTACATCACCTTCTTCCCCGCAGTCATCGTAGCGACGCTCATCAGCGGATTGAGAGCCGGCGCGCTCTGCGTCGTGCTCTCGACGCTGGCGGCGTGGGTATTCATCCTCCCGCCGAAATGGACGCTCGAGATCGCGAATTGGGAACAAGGCCTGGGGCTTGCCCTGTTCATTCTGGTCGCCACCGCCGACGTGATGTTCATCAGCGCGATGCGCTTCGCCATCCGCCGCTTCCAGGACCTCAGCGGCACCATGGAGCAGCGCGTCGTCGAGCGGACGGCCGAGCTCATGAAGACACAAGGCATGTTGGCCCAGGCGCAGAAGATGGACGCGGTCGGCCAGCTCACCGGCGGCCTGGCCCACGACTTCAATAATATGCTGGCGATCATCATCGGCAATCTGGACATCGTTAAGCGGCGCCTGGCCAAGGGGCAGACCGATATCGGCAATCATCTGGACAATGCCTTGGAGGGCGCGTCCAGAGCCGCCCAGCTCACCCGCCGCCTGCTCGCGTTTGCCCGTCATCAGCCGCTGTCTCCGGACGTCATCGACGTCAACAAGCTCACGTTGGACACCTCGGAGCTGTTGCGGCGAACGCTAGGGGAGCGTGTCACCGTCGAATGCGTCCAGGCCGGCGGGCTGTGGAAGGCGCATGTCAACTCCAGCGAGCTGGAAAGCGCCATCGTCAATCTCGCCGTGAACGCCCGCGATGCCATGCCGGAGGGCGGCGCGCTCACCATCGAAACCGCCAATGCCTATCTCGACGACAAATACGCCGCGCTCCACGACGACGTGTCGCCGGGCCAATATGTGGTGGTCGCCGTCAGCGATACCGGAACGGGCATGAGCCCGGACGTCATGGCCCGCGCCGTGGAGCCGTTCTTCACCACCAAGGAGGCGGGCAAGGGCACCGGCCTCGGGCTCAGTCAGGTCTACGGCTTCGCCAGGCAATCGCGCGGCCACATGGCGATCTACTCGGAGGAGGGCCGCGGGACGACGATCCGCCTCTATCTGCCACGGGCCTATGGCGCCACCGCCGCGAACGCCAAAGCGTATGCTCTCGCCGATGAGATTTTGCCCGCCGGTTCGAAACGGGAAACCATCCTTCTGGTCGAAGACGAGGATCACGTCCGGCGCATGAGCGCCGCTGCGCTCCGTGAGCTGGGCTACCGGGTCTGCGAAGCTGCAAACGGCATGGAGGCGCTCGCCCTGCTGGACGACGAGCCGTCGGTGAAGCTGCTGTTTACCGACGTTGTCATGCCGGGCATGGACGGGCGGAAGCTGGCGGAGGCCGCGCAGCGGAAATATCCCGCGATCAAGGTTCTCTACACCACCGGATACACCCGGAACGCCATCGTTCATGACGGTACGCTCGATCCCGATGTCGACCTGATCGTCAAGCCGTTCACCGTCGACCAACTCGCCCGGAAAGTGCGCGCCGTGCTTACCGGCGGCAAACCCGCGGAAGCGGCAAGGCCATGACCGCGGCCCGCTTGTTTCACGGCCGCAACATGAGCCCCGCATAGGAGTGCGATCCTGACCGAAGTCCTCGTCGAGGCTGACGCCACAGCGGCGTCCTTGCCGTCCTTTGCCGAAGCGCTGCGGAGCTGGGCGAAGATCGGCATTCTGTCGTTCGGCGGTCCGGCCGCGCAGATTGCGCTGATGCACCGGGTCATCGTCGACGAGAAGCGCTGGCTCAGCGAGCAGCAATATCTCGGCGCGCTCAGCTTTTGCATGTTGCTGCCCGGCCCCGAAGCCATGCAACTCGCCACCTATTCGGGCTGGCGTCTGCATGGGGTCAAGGGCGGGCTCGCCGCCGGGCTTCTGTTCGTGCTTCCGGGGGCGGGGCTGGTGCTGCTGCTGGCGGCGACCTATGCCGCGTTCGGCCAGGTGCCGCTGGTGGAGGCGGTGTTTTTCGGGATCAAGGCGGCCGTCGTCGTGATCGTCGTCGAGGCCCTGCTGCGCGTCGCCCGGCGCGCGTTGAAGCGAGCGGACCATTGGGCCATCGCCGCGTTGTCCTTCGCCGCGATCTTCGTCTTCGCCCTGCCATACCCGCTGATCGTCCTCGCGGCGGCGCTGTACGGCTATGTGCGCGGCGGCCTGGCCTCGGATGGGGCGGCGCAGCCGCCGGTCCGCACGCATTTCGGCGCGACCGTGCGCACGGCGCTGATCTGGCTCGCACTCTGGCTGGTGCCGCTCGGCGTGCTCTCACTCGCCTTGGGGCAGGGCAACGTGCTGAGCGATGCCGGTTGGTTCTTCTCGAAGCTGGCTGTAGTGACCTTCGGTGGCGCCTATGCCGTGCTCGCCTATATGGCGCAGGACGTTGTCGCCCATTATGGCTGGCTCAGTGCCGGGCAGATGATGGACGGGCTCGGCCTCGCCGAGACCACGCCGGGGCCGCTCATCCTGGTCACCGAATTCGTCGGATACGTCGCCGCCTATCAGCATGGCGGCGGCCCGGCTTGGCTGATGGGCGTTCTCGGCGCGCTGATCACCTTATGGGCGACCTTCGCGCCCTGCTTCCTGTGGATCTTCGTCGGCGCGCCCTACATCGAATGGATCAACGCCCAGCCACGGCTCAAGGGGGCGCTCTCGGGCATCACCGCGGCGGTCGTCGGCGTTATCCTCAATCTGGCGCTCTGGTTCGCCCTTCACGTCTTCTTCGGAACGGTCTCGCTTGAGCGCCTCGGACCCGCGCAGCTCTGGACGCCGCAGCTCGACACGCTCGACTGGCGCGTCGCCCTATTGACGCTGGTCAGCGGCTATCTTCTGCTCTGGCGGCATTGGGGCATTCCCGGCGTGCTGGGCGTCGCCGCCGCTTTGGCCCTGGCGGGGCGCGCGATCCCGCTTTGAGCCCTCGGGAACGCCGCGACCGCTTGCAAGCCGCGCGCGAACGTGAACAATCCGGCCATGCTCTCGCCGCTCCGGAACCGCGTCTATCGCCATCTCTTCGCCGCTCAGCTCATCGCGCTGATCGGAACGGGGCTGGCCACGGTCGCGTTGGGGCTGCTCGCCTATGATCTCGCCGGGCCGGATGCCGGTCTCGTGCTCGGCACGGCGCTTTCGATCAAGATGATCGCCTATGTCGGCCTGTCGCCGATTGCCAGTGCATTCGTCGGCAGTCTGCCGCGCCGCGCGGTGCTGGTCAGCCTCGATCTCGTGAGGGCCGGCGTCGCCCTGCTGCTGCCGTTCGTCGATCAGATCTGGCAGGTCTACGTGCTGATTTTCCTGCTGCAATCGGCCTCGGCGGCGTTTACGCCCGCATTTCAGGCGACCATCCCGGACATCCTTCCCGACGAAGCGGAATACACCAAGGCGCTGTCGCTTTCGCGCCTCGCTTACGACCTTGAGAACCTAATCAGTCCCGCTCTCGCCGCGGCGCTTCTCACCGCAATCGGCTTTCATTGGCTGTTTGCCGGGACGGCCCTCGGTTTCATGCTGTCCGCGCTTCTCGTCCTGTCGGCGGCGCTGACCCCGGCTGCCAGAAGCGCGGAAAACGGGACCGTTTACGAGCGTGTCACGCGCGGCATTCGTCTCTATCTGGCCACCCCCCGACTGCGCGGCCTGCTCGCCGTCAACCTCGCCGCCGCAGCGGCCGGCGCGATGGTGATCGTCAATACGGTGGTGTTCGTGCGCGGCGCTCTTGGCGGCGACGATACCGACGTCGCGCTGGCGCTTGCCGTGCATGGCGGCGGGTCGATGGCGGCGGCGCTCGCTCTGCCGAAACTGCTGGAGCGCGTCGCGGACCGTACCGTGATGCTGGCCGGCGCGTTCGGTCTTACGGCGAGCCTCACGCTGATGGGCGGCTTGGTTGTCGCCGGGTATGCGAGCTGGCCGGTGTTTCTGTCGCTGTGGCTGGTTCTGGGGCTGTGCTATTCGAGCGTGCTCACCCCATCCGGGCGCCTGCTGACGCGGTCCTCGCATCAGGTCGACCGTCCGGCCGTATTCGCCGCGCAATTCGCCCTGTCGCATTTGTGCTGGCTGCTGACCTATCCGCTTGCGGGTGCGATAGGCGCTGCCGTCGGCATCCCGGCGGCCTTCTTCGTGCTCGCTCTCGTCGCCGGCATCGGCGCCGTTGTGGCACTGGTGCTCTGGCCGGCCCGCGACCCGGCGACGCTCACCCATGTCCACGCCGATCTGCCGGGCACCCATCCTCACGTCCGCGGCGCGCGGCCGATCCGCGGCGGCCTGCAGCACGCGCATGCTTTCGTCATCGACGAATATCACCGCCACTGGCCGACCAACGGCTGAACGGCGGTCCGCGGCCGCATATGAACAAAAACGGCCGACACGGGTTCCTCCTACTTACCGATTGATATTACAGGAGGTTTCCTATGTCGCGAACCAAGTCGGGACCCCTCTACACGGATGAGCAGCAAAGGCAGGTCCGTGCGATGGTCGAGGCGGAGGAGGCGCATCTCTCCGCGCTCAGAGCCGACAAGGAGGACTGCGACTGCAAAGAGGGCATGTTTGCCACCGCCGGCCGCAGGCAGTTCCTCAAAGGGGCGGGGCTCGGCGCCGCCGCGCTGCTAAGCGGCTCCGTCGCAGCCCGAGCCCAGGACGCCCCGCCGGGCGCGAAATACTATCCGCCGGAAGACAAGCCGTGGAACGAGCTCGGCGACCCGATGAACCGCAACGGCGGCTACGGAACCCGCTCGCAGTTCGAAACCGAAGTGCGCTGGGAATATCCCAACCCGACCCACTTCACCTCCTGGACAATGACGCCGCTGTCGGCCGGGCTCGGCATCGTCACCCCCTCCGGCCTTCATTTCGAGCGGCATCACGCCGGTACCCCGACGATCGATCCGGCCAAGCATAAGCTGCTTGTTCACGGCATGGTCGACCGACCGGTGACCTTCACCATCGAGCAACTCAAACGCTATCCCGCCGTGTCGCGCTTTCACTTCATCGAATGCTCCGGCAACTCGCTGACGGAGTGGCGCGAGCCGACCCTCAAGACCGTACAGGGCACCCACGGCCTGACCAGCACCTCGGAATGGACGGGCGTGCCGCTGTCGACGATCCTTGCCGAGGTCGGGCTGAAGCACGGCGCCGCATGGATCCTGGCCGAGGGCGCGGACGGCGCGGTGCTGACCCGCTCCGTCACCATGGAGAAAGCGCTGTCCGACGCCATGCTCGTCTATGGCCAGAACGGCGAGGCGATCCGCCCGGAGCAGGGCTATCCGCTGCGCCTGCTGCTTCCCGGCTGGGAGGGCAACACGCACATCAAATGGCTGCGCCGCCTCGAGGTGAGCGACAAGCCGTTCATGACCCGCGAGGAAACCTCCAAATACACCGACCTGATGGCGGACGGCAAAGCCCGCCAGTTCTCCTTCGTCATGGAAGCCAAATCGGTGATCACCTTCCCGTCGGGCGAGATGAAGCTGCCGGGACCGGGATTTTACGAGGTGACCGGCATCGCCTGGTCGGGGCGCGGGCGCATCCGCAGCGTCGAGATCTCCGCCGATGGCGGCAAAAGCTGGTATCCGGCGACGCTCGACGACCCGGTCCTGCCGATCTGCCATACGCGGTTCCGCTTCCCCTGGCAGTGGGACGGCAAGGAGGTGGTGCTGCAAAGCCGCTGCATCGACGAGACCGGCTATGTGCAGCCGACGCTTAAGGAGTTGGTCGCGGTCCGCGGCCTGAACGGCAAATACGGCTCGACCTATCACCTCAACGCAATCCAGAGCTGGCAGGTCGCAGCCGACGGGAGTGTTGCCAATGTCCATGTCTAAGCGAGCCCCATTCATCATCGGCGCGAGCGTGGCGATCAGCGCGTTTGTCGCCGCCGTCTCCGGTTCGGCGCAGCAGTTCGACGGCCGCTATGGCTTCGGCGACAAGGCGCCCGAGGAGCTGATCAAGGCCTGGGCGATCGCCATTCCGCCGGACGGTCAGCATCTCCCCGCGGGCGGCGCGACAGCGAAGGAAGGCGCCAAGGTCTTTGCCGAGAAATGCGTGGCCTGCCACGGCAAGGACCTTCAGGGCGTCGATGGCACCGGCGGCGTCGCCCTGATCGGCGGACGTGGCAGCCTGGCCAGCGGCAGCCCGAAGAAGACAGTGGAAAGCTATTGGCCTTACGCGACCACGGTGTTCGACTATGTCCGCCGGGCGATGCCGTTCAACGAGCCGGGCTCGCTCACGGATGAAGAGGTCTACGCCGTCACCGCCTACATCCTCAATCGCGGCAATATCATTGCCGAGGATAAAAGGATGGATAAGGACAGTCTGCCTAAGGTGGAAATGCCGAACCGCGGCGGATTCTACCGCTCGGATCTGCCGGACGTGGTCAGCTACAGGTAGGCAAGCAGGGAGCGCCGACCGCCTGATCGTCGCCAGCCTGGTTGCGCTCTGCGCGATCCTCGTGGCCCTCTACGCCATGCCGCACTCGGAGACGGAATCGCTGGCGCTGCTGGCGCTTTGGGCCATTGCGGGAATGATGATGATGGCGCCGCAGCAGGCCGGGCTGGTGACGATGGCGCCGTCGGCCGGAATCTGGTGCTGGCGCTCGATGCCTCGGCTCTGTATCTCGGCATGGCCGGCGGCTCGGCGATCGGCGGGCTGGTTTTCAGCATTTGGGGCGCGCAGCCGCTGCCGCTGGTCTCGGCCGCGGGAGGCGCGCTGGCAAGCTTCCTGCTGTCCCGCTCTGCGGCGGCAGGTTCGGCCGGCGGGCGCTGTCCAACGCAGGAAGCCGATAGCGGACCGGCCTACTCGACGGCGCTGTTCATCTGCCGGCGAAACGGGCTCGCCGGATAGGTCCCGAGAATGCGGAACTCGGAGGAGAAGAACTGGCACTCCTCGAGCGCAAGCTGGACGGGTCGCTCGTCGGGGTGCCCCTCGACGTCGGCATAGAACATCGTCGCCCAGAAATTGCCTTCCACCATGTAGGATTCCAGCTTGGTCATGTTCACGCCGTTGGTGGCGAAACCGCCGAGCGCCTTATAGAGCGCGGCCGGCACGTTGCGAACCCGGAAGATGAAGGTGGTCATCACCGCGCCGTTGCCGGCCGGTGCGTCGTCGCGCTTGGCCGAGAGCGTGATGAAACGGGTGGTGTTGTGGGCGGCGTCCTCGATGTCGCTGCGCAGTATCTCCAGACCGTAGATCTCGGCCGCGAGCCTGGTGGCGATCACCGCCTTCGACCTGTCCTGCTCCTGGGCCACCTGGCGCGCAGCGCCCGCCGTGTCGGCTTCCGTGACCGCCCGCAGGCCCAGCTTGCGGATGATGTGGCGGCACTGGCCAAGGGCGTGGGTATGGCTGTGGACGGACTTCAACTCGTCGAGCGTGACGCCGGGCAGGGCCATGAGCTGGTGCGAAATGCGCTCGAAATGCTCGCCGACGATATAAAGCTCCGATCCCGGAAGCAGGTGGTGGACGTCGGCAACGCGGCCGGCGACCGAATTATCGATCGGAATCAGCGCGTAACGGGCCTGACCGTGACGGACGCCGGAAATCGCGTCCTCGAAAGTCGGGCAGGGGTCGGGATGCATGTCCGGATAGGCGTTGAGACAGGCCAGATGCGAATTGGCACCCAGTTCGCCCTGGAACAGGATGACATTCTTCGCCTCGGCGCTTAGGGGCGTTTCTTTCGGCGAGCCCGATCCGGCTTTCTTTTTCATTCTGTGCGCGGCTGAAGACATTTGCGGGTGACCCTACTGGTTACGAGGCGGCGGCGATTGCGGGACGCGCGGCTGCCGCTGCGAAATAGGCACGCACCCTCTCCAGGTCGTCCGGAGTATCGATGCTCATCGGGACGCTGTCCACGCGCCTGACGTCGATGCGCATTCCGGCCTCAAGGGCGCGGAGCTGTTCGAGCTTCTCGCGCAATTCCAGCGGCGACGGCGGCAGCTCGACGAATTTGGCCAGCGCTTTGCGGCGATAGGCGTAGAGCCCGATGTGAAGATAGAGCGGGCCGGGGCCGTATGGGGCCGGCGAGCGGGTAAAATACAGCGCGCGCAGCGTATCAGGGGCGCCGGACGGCGTGCCGATCATCTTAACGGCGCTCGGTTCCATCACGGTGGCAGGGTCGGTGATGACCACGGCCACCGTCGCGATATCGACGGCCAGATCGGCAAGCGGCGCCACGCAGTCCCGGATCAGCGAGGGCTCCAGCACCGGCTGATCGCCCTGTACGTTGACGATAATGTCGAAGTCGCTCGACGGATCGATGAGGTTGACGGCTTCGAAAACCCGGTCCGAGCCGCTCGGATGGTCGGCGCGGGTCATGACGGTCTTTCCGCCCGCTTTCTCGACGGCAGCCGCGATTTCGGGCGAGTCCGTGGCGACGACGACATCGCCGGCATCGGCCTCCATCGCACGGCGCCAGCAGTGCACGATCATAGGCTCACCGGCGATTTCGGCGAGCGGCTTGCGCGGAAGACGCGTTGCGCCAATGCGTGACGGAATCACGATTAAAGCCCTTGCCATTCGCGCCTCCTTTCCGTCTTATTCAGCCATTCGATGCTAAGGGTACCAGCTGTTGCGAGCCGGCTGAGACAATTCGCCCCCAATGAGGGCTTTTTCTGCGCCATGAGCTGTCGTATTGGCAAGCAGGAAAATTTTTGGAATTCAGTAAGGCCGGCTTGGTAAAGGCTTCTTCGGAGCGACGGCAAGAAGAAAGGGCGGCTTATGGATAAATGGTTGATCAACATGATCGCGGGCGCGACGCTGGCGGCGCTGCTCGTGGTCTTCGGGACGAATACATTCGTTAACATCATCTATCCGCGAGGCGGTGAGCCTGAGGCTTCGACCGGACATGAATCGGCGGCTGGAGAGGCGGCCGGCGGCAGCGAGGCCGCAGCGCCCGCAGAACCCAAGATCACCCTTGCTGCGCTGCTGAGCCAGGGTAAGGCCGACGCCGGCGAGGCCCAGGCCAAGAAATGCGCCGCCTGCCATTCTTTCGACGAGGGCGGACCGAACAAGATCGGCCCCAATCTTCACGGCGTCGTCGGCCGTCCCGTCGCCAGCCATGAGGGCTTCGCCTATTCCGAGGCCCTGAAGAGTTTCGGCGGCAACTGGGATTACGAGAAGCTGAACTGCTTCATTCACAGCCCGAAGGACTGCGTGAAGGGCACGAAGATGTCGTTCGCGGGGGTCAAGAAAGACGGTGACCGCGCCGATGTGATTGCCTATCTGCGCTCGATCAGCCCGAATGCGCCGCCGCTGCCGGAAGACAAGAGCGCGGCCGCCGCACCGGAAGAGAAGGCCGCAGAGGCCAAGCCTGCCGAGACGCCGGCCGCGCCGAAGCAGGAGGCCGCCAAGGCGCCTGCCGAGAGCAAGCCCGCCGCCGAGCCGAAGGCCGCCGAAGCAACGCCCGCGGCCGAGACCAAGCCTGCCGAGGCTAAGCCCGCGGAGACCACACCCGCAGAGGCCAAGCCCGCAGAAGCGAAGCCTGCCGAAGGCGGTGAAGCCGCGGAGGCTGCGCCCAGCCAGGCCCAGCCTGCCGCGAACCCGCCTGCCGAAACCGCCGCGCCGTCTGGCGCCAATGCGAGTGCCACATCGCCCGTCCCGGCCACGCAGAACTAACTCTTCCGGCTTCGCATCGATCTTCCGCCGGCGCTGCATTTCGGACACTCCAGCGCCGGCCATTCGGTTCAAGCGCGGTTAAGATCGGGACCCGCCTTCTTCATGCAATGACACAGCCGGGCCGGGCCGATATGCTTTCGGCCCAAGTGCATGAAGGATTTTTAACTTGGTCCTGGAATTGCATCACTCCATTCTAAGGCCAAATCGCTCCGTATTATGCTGACGGAGAGCGTTAACATATCGGATTTGAAAATATGAACGCATGGCTGCGCCAAAGCCTGACCATCCTGACCGCCGCCCCGATCATCCTTTTGCTGGCCGCAGGCGCGCAGGCAGACGAACCGCGGCACGCCACCTCGCTGATCGGCAAGCCGAAATACGGCCCCGACTTCAAGCATTTCGATTACGTGAATCCCGACGCGCCCAAGGGCGGCGCCGCGCGCCTCTCCGCGATCGGCACTTTCGACAGCCTGAATTTCATTCCCTACAAGGGCAAGAAGGCGGCCGGCATCACGCTGATCTATGACCAGCTTATGACCGGAAGCCTCGACGAACCGTCCGCCGAATACAGCCAGATCGCCGAATCGGTTTCCTACCCGGACGATTTCTCCTCGGCAACCTACAAGCTGCGCAGCAATGCGCGCTGGCATGACGGCAAGCCGGTGACGCCTGAAGATGTGATTTTCAGTCTCAACACGCTGAAGGAAAACAACGCGCAATACGCGTTCTATTACAAGAACGTTACCAAGGCTGAGAAAACCGGCGACAATGAAGTGACGTTCTACTTCGACGAGAAGAACAATCGCGAGCTGCCGCAGATCGTTGGCCAGATCGTCGTGCTGCCGAAGCATTTTTACGAAGGCGAGGGCGGTGCGGCTCACGATCCCTCCAAGACCTGGCTGGATGTTCCGCTATCGAGCGGCCCCTATAAGGTGAAGTCGTTCGAGCCCGGCCGGTTCATCGCCTATGAGCGGGTCAAGGACTATTGGGGCAAGGATCTTCCCGCGAATGTCGGCCAGAACAATCTGGATGAGATCCGCTACGAATATTTCGGCGACCGGCAGGTGGCCTTCGAAGCGTTCAAGGCGGGCCGCGTCGACTTTAATCTCGGAAAACTCGGCCAAGAACTGGGCGACGGCATACGATTTCCCCGCGCTGAAGGCCGGCAAGGTGGTGAAGCGCGGCGATATCCATCTGACGCTGGCCGAACCCATGCAGGCCTTCGTGCTCAATACCCGCCGCGCGAAATTCTCCGACCCGCGCGTGCGCTACGCCTTCAATCTGATGTTCAATTTCGAATGGATGAACAAGAACCTGTTCTACGAGCAGTACAAGCGCACATCCAGCTTCTTCGAGAACACCGAGCTTGCCGCATCCGGCCTTCCGCAGGGTAAGGAGCTGGAGATCCTCGACACGGTGAAGGACGAGATCCCGCCGGAGGTGTTCACCAAGGAATACAAGAACCCGGTTAACGACGATCGCACGCTCGTCGACCGACGCAATCTGCGACAGGCGCTCAATCTCATGAACGAGGCGGGCTGGCAGGTGAAGAACGGTGTCCTGACCAATGCCAAGGGCGAGACCTTCAATGTCGAGTTCATGCTGGTTTCGCCAGAATTCGTCCGCATCGTTACGCCCTATACGCAGGCGCTGGAGAAGCTCGGCGTGCGCTCGTCGATCCGTGTCATAGACGCCGCGCAATATCAGGCGCGCACCAACGATTTCGACTTCGACATCATCGTCGATGGTTTTCGCCAGTCGGAATCGCCCGGCAACGAGCAGCGCGACTATTGGGGCAGCGCCGCCGCCGACCGTCCCGGCAGCCAGAACACGATCGGCATCAAGAATCCCGCCGTCGACAAGCTGATCGACCGGATCATCTTCGCCAAGGATCGGGACGACCTGATCGCCGCCTGCCATGCGCTCGACCGTGTGCTACTCTGGAATTATTACGTCGTCCCGCAATATTATGCCCCTTTCGAACGCATCGCTTATTGGGATAAATACGCCCATCCCGATCCGCTGCCGTCGCGGTCCATCGGTTTTCCGACGATTTGGTGGTATGACCAGGCCAAGGCGGCGAAACTCTCGTCGAACTGACCTTCCGTGATCAGATATAGGTTAAGTGCGTGGTGAACAGACAGGCCTACACAATTCTCGCATCGCTCGTCGTCTCCTGCCTGCTGTCGCTTCCCGCGCAATCCGCTGAAAAAAGGCACGGCCTGTCCGCTTTCGGGGAACTGAAATACCCCGCCGACTTCAAGCATTTCGACTACGTCAATCCCGACGCACCCAAGGGCGGCACGCTCGGGACGATCGGCGTGGCCGCGGTGCTGACCTTCAACAGCTTCAACCAATTCATCATCCGCGACGATCCCGCCCAGGGACTGGAATTTCTGTTCGACAGCCTGATGGTTCGCGCCGAGGACGAGCCGGACGCAATGTACGGCCTGATCGCGGAAAGCGCCGAGGTCGCCGACGACAAGCGTTCCGTGACCTTCTATCTGAGGCCCGAGGCCAAATTCCGCGACGGCTCCACCGTGACCGCCGATGATGTGGTTTTCACTTATGAGAAGCTCCGCGATCCGACGAAGGCACATCCGGCGTATGCGACGCCGCTGAGGGATGTGGCGAAGGCCGAGGCGATCGATGCGCATACGGTGCGCTTTTCGTTCACCGGCGACAATCTGCGCGACCTGCCGATGATCGTTGCCGGTCTGCCGATCGTATCGAAGGCGTTCTATGCCAATGATGACTTCTACAAGCCGAACCTGAAAGTGCCGATGGGCTCGGGGCCTTACGACGTCGGCTCCTATAAGGCCGGCACCACCATCACCTATAAGCGGCGTGACGGATTATTGGGCCGCCGACCTGCCGGTCAATCGCGGGCGCTGGAATTTCGACCAGATCCGCTACGAATATTACCGCGACCGCACGGCCGGGCTCGAAGGTTTCAAGGCGGGCGCCTACGATCTGCGCGAGGAGTTCACCTCCAAGAGCTGGGCGACCGAGTACAACATCCCGCAAGTTCGCGACGGGCGGATCAAGCTGGTGACGCTGCCCGACGAACGCCCCGCCGGCGCGCAGGGCTGGTTCATCAATACGCGGCGGGACAAGTTTTCAGACCCGCGCGTGCGCACGGCGCTCGATTACGCCTTCGACTTCGAATGGACCAACAAGAACCTGTTCTATGGGCTCTATAAGCGCACCGACAGCTACTTCGTCAATTCCGACCTGAAGGCCGAAGGGCCGCCGAGCGAAGCCGAGCTGAAACTGCTGGAGCCGTTTCGCGACAAGCTCTCGGCTGAAGTGTTCGGCGAGCCCTATAGACCGCCGGTGACCGATGGCAGCGGCCGCGACCGCAGGACGCTTGCCGAGGCCTCCAAGCTGCTGCGCGAAGCCGGATGGGTCGTCAACGATCAGGGCGTGCGCGTCGACGCGAAAGGCGAGCCGCTCGCGATCGAGCTGCTGATGGAGGAGCCCGGCCTGGAGAAGATCTTCGGCTTCTATATCCAGAAGCTGCGCTCGCTCGGCATCCAGGCCTCGATCCGCAACATCGATCCGGCGCAGTACCAGGTGCGCCTGAAAGATTTCGATTTCGACCTCGACATGTCCCGCTTCGTACTCAGCCAGACGCCCGGACCGGAGATGCGGAACTATTTCAGCAGCGAGGCCGCTCATACCAAGGCCAGCCAGAATCTGTCCGGCATCGCCGATCCGGCCGTCGACGCACTGGTCGACCGGATGCTTCAGGCGCGGAGCCGCGACGAGCTGCGCACCGCCGCTCACGCCCTCGACCGGGTGCTGCGCGCGGGACATTACTGGGTTCCGCAATGGTACAAGGCGGCGCACGCGCTGGCGTTCTGGGATCGGTTCTCCTGGCCGGCGACAAAGCCGAAATACGGGCGCGGCGTCCTCGATACCTGGTGGTACGACGCCGAAAAAGACGCCAAGATCAGGCGATAGAAGGCGCCAATCAGACAATGGGTAGCTATATTCTCCGCCGCGTGCTGCTGATGATCCCGACACTGCTCGGCATCATGATCATCAGCTTCATCATCGTGCAGTTCGCGCCGGGCGGCCCCGTGGAGCAGATGATCGCCCAGCTCACGGGCACCGATGCCGGCGCAACCGCCCGGATCGGCGGATCGCAATCGGGCGATTTCGGCAATCAGCAACGTCAGCCGGGCAACAGCCCCGGCGCATCGTCGGTCGCATCCAAATATCGCGGGGCGCAGGGCCTGGACCCGGAATTCATCAAGAGCCTGGAAAAACAATACGGTTTCGACAAGCCGCCGCTCGAGCGGTTCTTCCTGATGATGAAGAACTATCTGACCTTCAATTTCGGCGAGAGCTATTTCCGCGACGTCAGCGTTATCGACCTGATCCTGGAAAAGATGCCGGTCTCGATCTCGCTCGGGCTGTGGATGACGCTGATCAGCTATGGCATCTCGATCCCGCTCGGCATCCGCAAGGCCGTCAATGACGGGACGCCGTTCGACGTATGGACCAGCGCCGCGATCATCGTCGGCTATGCGATCCCGGGCTTCCTGTTCGCCATTCTGCTGATCGTCCTGTTTGCCGGCGGCTCGTTCTTCGACCTGTTCCCGCTACGGAACCTGACGTCGGATAATTGGCAGCAGCTCTCCTGGCCGATGAAGATCATCGACTATTTCTGGCATCTGGCGCTGCCGCTGACCGCCATGTCGCTGTCGGCTTTCGCCACGCTCTCCTTGCTGACGAAGAACTCGTTCCTCGACGAGATCAAG
Source organism: uncultured Alphaproteobacteria bacterium (assembly GCA_963727575.1). Lineage (GTDB taxonomy): Bacteria > Pseudomonadota > Alphaproteobacteria > Rhizobiales > Rhodomicrobiaceae > JAHQVI01. Next base: position 21,460 of record CAVSIA010000038.1, on the reverse strand, counting down.
AAGCAATATGTGATGACTGCGCGGGCCAAGGGATTGACCGAGCACCAGGTCCTTTACGGCCACGTCTTCCGCAACGCCATGCTGCTGGTCGTCGCCGGCTTCCCGGCCGCCTTTCTCGGCGCATTTTTCGGCGCGTCGCTGCTGATCGAGACGATCTTCTCGCTCGACGGGCTCGGCCTGCTCTCGTTCGAAGTCCATCATAAAGCGCGACTATCCGGTCGTGTTCGGCACGCTTTACATCTTCTCGCTGATGGGCCTGGTCATCAACCTGATCTCGGATCTGACCTATACATGGATCGATCCGCGCATCGACTTCGAAGTCGCGGGAGGTCTGACGCTCATGATGGAAGCCCGCGTAACCAAAGAAGAGCTGGAAACCGTTCGTCCGGTCGACGAAGCCCTCCGCCAGGGCCGCTTCGAGCTGTCGCCGATCAACCAGCGGCGATGGGAGAATTTCAAGGCCAACCGGCGCGGCTATTACAGCCTGTGGATCTTCCTTGTGCTGTTCATCGTCACGCTGTTCGCCGAGTTCATCGCCAACGACAAGCCGCTGCTGATCAAATATGACGGCGGCTATTACACCCCGATCTTCAACACCTATCCGGAGACCGCATTCGGCGGCGAGTTCCAGACCGAGGCGGACTATCGCGACCCCTATGTGCAGGACCTGATCAAGGAGAAGGGCGGCTGGTCGATCTGGCCGCCGCTGCGCTACAGCTACAACACCATCAATCTGGCCCTGCCCGAGCCCGCACCCTCGCACCCGTCCTGGGAGAACATGCTCGGTACGGACGATCAGGGCCGAGACGTGCTCGCCCGCGTCATCTACGGCTTCCGCATCTCGGTGCTGTTCGGACTGACGCTGACATTCTTCTCCTCGATCGTCGGTATTGCCGCGGGCGCCATTCAGGGTTATTTCGGCGGCTGGATCGATCTGACCTTCCAGCGTTTCATCGAAATCTGGACCTCGATCCCGACGCTCTATCTGATCATCATCATCTCGGCGGTGATCGCGCCGAGCTTCTGGATCCTGCTTGGGATCATGCTCGCCTTCAGTTGGGTGAGCCTTGTCGGCGTGGTGCGCGCCGAATTCCTGCGCGGCCGCAATTTCGAATATATCCAAGCGGCTCGCGCGCTCGGCCTCTCCGACGCCAAGATCATGTTCAAGCACCTGCTGCCGAACGCGATGGTCGCCACGCTGACCTTCATCCCGTTCATCCTGAACTCGTCGATCACCACGCTGACCTCGCTCGATTTTCTCGGCCTCGGCCTGCCGCCGGGATCGCCCTCGCTCGGCGAAATGCTGGCGCAGGGCAAGGACAATCTGCAGGCGCCCTGGCTCGGCCTGACCGCGTTTTTCGTCATCGCCATCATGCTCAGCCTGCTGATATTCGTCGGCGAGGCGATCCGCGATGCCTTCGATCCCCGCAAGATATACCGGTGAGAGGCGCCGCCATGAGCCCTGATAGAGAGACGCTCGCCGAAATCCGCAACCTCTCGGTCGACTTCCATAGTTCCGGAACGGTCACCCACGCGGTCAAGTCGATCTCCTTCGACATCAAGAAGGGCGAGACGGTCGCGCTTGTCGGGGAATCCGGTTCCGGCAAGAGCGTCACGGCGCTGTCGGTGACCCGGCTCCTGCCGTACCCGGCGGCGAGCCATCCGAGCGGCGAGATCTTCTTCAAGGGCCGCGACGTGCTCAAGATGAGCGAAGCGGAGATGCGCCAGATCCGCGGCAAGGACATCGGCATGATCTTTCAGGAGCCGATGACCTCGCTCAACCCGCTGCATATCGTCGAAAAGCAGGTCGGCGAGGTGCTGAAGCTCCATCAGGGCATGGGCGCGGAGGCCGCGCGTGAGCGGACCATCGAGCTCTTGACCAGGGCCGGCATTCGCGATCCGGAAGAGCGGATGAAATCCTATCCGCACCAGCTTTCCGGCGGGCAGCGGCAGCGCGTCATGATCGCCATGGCGCTGGCGAACCGGCCCGACCTCCTGATCGCCGACGAGCCGACCACCGCCCTCGACGTCACCATCCAGGCGCAGATCCTGGCGCTGCTCAACGAGCTGCGCGACGAATTCCGGATGGCGATGCTGCTGATCACCCACGATCTCGGCATCGTCCGCAAGATGGCCGACCGGGTCTGCGTGATGCGCTATGGCGAGATTGTCGAACGCGGCACCGTCGAGGAGATCTTCGCCGACCCCAAGCATCCCTACACGCGGCACCTGATCGCCTCGGAGCCGAAGGGCAACCCGCCGCTCGCGGACTTATCGGCGCCCGTCGTCATGGAAGCCGACGATCTCAAAGTCTGGTATCCGATCAAGCGCGGCTTCCTGCGCAAGACGGTCGATTACGTCAAGGCGGTCGACGGGCTGTCGTTGAAGCTGCGCGAGGGGCAGACGCTCGGCGTCGTCGGCGAATCCGGATCGGGCAAGACCACGCTCGGCCTCGCGCTTCTGCGGCTGATCTCGAGCCGCGGCGCGATCGCCTATGTCGGCAAGCGGCTCGACGGGTTGAAGTCCAAGCAGATGCGCCCGCTGCGCCGGCACATGCAGGTCGTCTTCCAGGACCCGTACGGCTCGCTCTCCCCGCGTCTTTCGGTCAGCCAGATCATCGAGGAAGGGCTGATCATCCAGAACCCGGACCTGACCCGGCTCGAACGGCGCCGCCGCGTGTCCAAGGCGATGGAGGAAGTCGGGCTCGACCCTGAGACGCAGGACCGGTACCCGCACGAATTCTCCGGCGGTCAGCGGCAGCGCATCGCCATCGCCCGTGCCATGGTGCTGGAGCCGAAATTCGTCATGCTCGACGAGCCGACCAGTGCGCTCGACGTCTCGGTGCAGGCGCAGATCGTCGACCTGCTGCGCGACCTGCAGAAGCGCCACGACCTGGCTTATCTGTTCATCAGCCACGACCTGAGGGTGGTTCGCGCGCTCGCCAACGAGGTGATCGTGATGCGGGCGGGAAAGGTGGTCGAGGAAGGCACGGCCGACGAGATCTTCAACAATCCCAAGACCGACTACACCCGCGCCCTGATCGCCGCCGCTTTCGACCTTGAAGTCGAGCACCACGCGGATGTCGGCACGTGACGGCATTCAGGCTGCGCGGCCCGGCGGAGCGGCAACATGATCGCCGCTGCCCCGGACGGCGCCTATCCATATCAGGGACAGGCCAGATAGCTTGATATGGCCGACGTGCCGCCCACCTTGCGGGGCGGCGCGCTCTTGGCGACGATCCCGCCGCCGTGCAGAACGGCAATGCGGTCGCAAATCTCCACGATCGGGTAGAAAAAGCGCGACGTGATCAGGATCGAGATGCCTCGATCGGCAATGCGCATCAGCAGCGTCGCGATCTGCGTGCGTCCGGACTTGCTTCCCACAGCGGGGTTGTCGATCAGCAGCAGGGACGGGTTGGTTGCGAGCGTAATCGCGATCGTCAGTATGCAGCGCTGCGCGCAGGAGAGCGTATCGACACGCTGATTGGCGATGTCGGCGAGCCCGGCGAATTCGAGCAGATCGGTGGCTTCATCGGCATAAGGCGCGCCGCCCTGGCGGGGATAGAAAGCGCGTTGTTCAACGCCGCCCTTCAGCAGCACGTTCTCAAGCACGGTCATGTCATGAAACAAACTGCTTGTCGGCGCGCTCGGCACAATGCCGAGTTGCTCCCGATAGGCCGGCCCCGAAGAGGTTATGTCTTCGGATCGGAGCAGAATGCGACCTGCGCAGCCTTCGATACGCCCCGAAAGAAGCTGAATCAGAGCCGTCTTCCCGGAGCCTCGCTCACCGAACACGCCGATGATCTCACCGGCGTCCATAGTCAGGGACAGATTCCGGATCACAGGCCGCTCATGGAAGCCTTTGGAAATCGAACGGATTTCAAGTAGCGGACGTTGGATCTGCGAGCGATCCCCGTGTCCAAGTCTGTACTGCGGTACCATTGTCCAGCCCCCTGGCCAATTCGGCTTTGCATACAATATATGTGCATATTAGGATTGGTCTGTAATATGTCGTTATTGCGGCCAATTTAGAATAGAGCAAAACGCATATCACTTATTCTCAATCGGCATTTCCTCGTAGGCCAAAAATCCAGTCGAAGATTTTATTTTCAGTACAACTTCCCCGTTATACTGAAGTGTTGCTCATTCAGGCTAAGTCCGTGTGTTTTACCATATTTTCCTGGATCGGCATATTGCATTACACACGCCAGACGCAGCATCCGCCGCATTCCGGTAACTAGCTAGTACACTTATGGCGGATTTGCGGCATATAAGTAGTTGAACTTAATCAGTATTCGCGCGGTATCGGTCGCCGGCTGGGCGCCCATCTCCACGACATGCGTAAAAACACGGTGAGTAATAATACTGACGTTTGCGCAGATATTCATTAAGGCGCGCGCAGGTCTGGCAAGACGATATCAACCAGCCGCCCGCGCGGCTGGTTATCGACCAGCGCTCGCCACGGGCCCGTAGAGGTCTGCTCAGCGCCCCATCTACGCCGTCCCTTGCGCTCCCGACGCAGGGCTTTGCGGCGGCGAACGATCAACCTCGTCGCCGCCGGAGCGCGAACCGCCGGTGAGCTCCGCACCGGCGTTGGCGGGAAGGGTGATGAAGACCAGCGCCGAAAGCGCGCCGACGACGGCGACCGCGACGAAAGCGGAGACGAAGTCGGAGATCAGAATCAGATTATCGCCGCGCATGAGCTGCGCCAATTCCAGCACCAGCGCCGCAAAGGCGACCCCGATCGACAATGAAAGTTGGTGCGCCGCGCTGGCGAAGCTGGTGGCCTGGCTCATCTCGCGGTCGTCGACATCGGCATAGGCGAGCGAGTTGACCGCAGTGAACTGCAGCGAGCGCAGGAAGCCGCCGACAAGCAGCACGCAGATGATGACCACATGCGGGGTGGTGGCAGTGAACAGGCTGAATGCGGCAACGAAGATGGAGCTAATCACGGCATTGACGATCATCACGTTGCGGAAGCCGTAGCGGTGCAGGATCGGCGCGGCAGCGAACTTCATGAAGAACGAGCCGAGCGCGCCTGTGAATGTCAGCAGACCGGAGGCGAATGCGGTCAGCCCGAAGCCGATCTGGAACAGTAGCGGCAGCAGGAAGGCGGATGCGCCGATGCCGATGCGGAATGCCGAGCCGCCGAGCACGCTCGCCCGGAAGGTCGGCACCTTCAGCAGGTCGAGATTGAGGACCGGATGCGCAACCCGCCCGAAGTGGCGCACATAGAGCCAGCAGAAGGTGATGCCGAGGCCGGCCAGGCCAAGGGCGGCCCAGAACGGAACCAGCGTCTGTCCCAGCACGGCTAGACCGAACACCAGCCCCGACAATCCGATGCCGAGCAGCACGAAGCCGCGGCCGTCGAGCGGCTTTGTCTCGCGTTCGCGAATATCGCCGATATAGATCGTCGCCAGGACGATGCCGAGCAACCCGATCGGGATGTTGATGAAGAAGATCCAGCGCCAGCTGAAATAGGTGGTGATGAAGCCGCCGACGGGCGGCCCCAGGATCGGTCCGGCGACGCCTGGGATGGTGAACCAGGCCAGCGCGGAGACCAGTTCGCCCCGCGGCACCGACCGCAGTATGACCAGCCGTCCGACCGGCGTCATCATCGCCCCGCCGGCGCCCTGGATGATGCGGGCGACGACGAAGCCGCTGAGGCCGGTGGCGAAGCCGCACGCGATCGAGCCGACCATGAACACGCCGAGCGCCAGCCGGAACACCTGCTTGGCGCCGAACCGGTCCGCGAGCCAGCCGCTGACCGGAATGAACACCGCCAGCGACAGAAGATAGCTGGTCAAAGCCAGCTTCAGGGCGATCGGGTCTTCGTTCAGGTCGCGGGCGATGGCTGGAAGCGAGGTGCCGAGGACGGTTGAGTCCAGATTTTCCATGAAAAGAGCGCAGGCGACGATAACCGGGACGAGAATACGGGTCTGCATGTCTTCAATCGCAAGGGGCCGAAGGCCGGTCAGGCGGTGGTCGCTGCGCGGCGGAATTGAGAGATCGGTCGGGCAGGCTGTCGACGACTTTGCCGCGGTCGCAGATGGCGCAGCCGCGAGGTCCAGTTTTGCAGATGGCATCTAACATCGCGCGACACAAGCATTGCGTCGTCGCAATTCACTGCCAGAATGCCGGCTATGCAATTGACCACCGACCGCCTCATCCTGCGCCCCTGGCTCGCGGGGGACCGCGACACCTTCGCGGCGATGAACGCCGACCCGCGCGTCATGGAGTTCTTCCCCGCTCGCCTCACACGGGCGGAAAGCGACGCCATGGCGGAGCGGATCGAGGCGGATCTGGCGGCGCACGGCTTCGGGTATTGGGCGCTTGAAGCGCCCGGCGAGGCGCGGTTTATCGGGTTCACCGGCTTGCGCGCGATCTCGTTCGAGGCGCCGTTTACGCCCGGCGTCGAGGTCGCCTGGCGGCTTGCGCATCCTCATTGGGGCAGGGGCTATGCATCGGAAGCCGCCCGCTGCGCTCTTCGCTTCGGCTTCGAGCGGCTCGGACTTGGGGAGATCCTGTCGATGACCGCGCGGATCAATCAACGGTCCCGTGCCGTTATGGAACGGATCGGCATGGTCCGCGATGAGGACGGCGATTTCGCCCATCCCTGCGTCGAGGACGGCTGCCCGCTGAAGCCGCACGTTCTCTATCGCATCCGGCCATAGCCGCCCCGTGGCACGAAAATCATTCACGAACCGCCCCTATTTTCGCTAAGGTGAGGCCAATTCGCGAGACCCATAGAGGATTGCACCTTGTTCTATACGGCCGACGAACCGCACGGACTGCCTTTCGACCCATTCAAGGCCATCATCGCGCCCCGTCCCATCGGCTGGATCGGGAGCTGCGACACCGAAGGCCACATCAATCTTGCGCCTTACTCGTTTTTCAACGCCGTCGCCAGCCGGCCGAACATGATCGCCTTTTCCAGCGAAGGGCTCAAACACTCGGCCCGCAACGTGCGCGATACCGGCGAATTCACTTTCAGCCTCGCCACGCTGCCGCTGGCGCAGAAGATGAACCTGTCATCGGCCAACCTCGAAGAGGGCCGGAACGAGTTCGACTTCGCCGGGTTGACCATGGCCCCGTCGCAGCTCGTCAAGCCGCCTTATGTCGGCGAAAGCCCGGCGGCGCTCGAATGCAAGGTCGTCAATTTCATCCAGCTCGAAGACCTCGAAGGCCGGACGATGGACAAGTATCTGATCATCGGGCAGGTCGTCGCCACGCATATCGGGGATGAATTCATCCGCGACGGACGCTTCGATGCCGTCCGGGCGCAGACGATCGCGCGTTGCGGGTATAACGACTATGCAACGGTCGACGAGCAGTGGGAGCTGGTCCGGCCCGGCTAGATCAGCGGCCGCCTACACGTAATAAAAAGGGGAACGCCCATGAAGATGTCCGGTGAAAAAACGCTGCACCTGCCCCAGTCGAACGGTGTGGGAGGCGCTCAACGATCCCGAGATCCTGCGCCAGTCGATCCCGGGATGCGAAAGCTTCGAGCAGCTCGGCGACAATCGCTACCGCGCGACTGTGGCGACGCGGATCGGCCCGGTTCAGGCGCGCTTTCAAGGCAATGTGCAGATTACGGATATCGACGCCGCCGAACGGATATACGCTGTCAGGCGAAGGCTCCGGAGGCGCGGCCGGGAGTGCGAAGGGGAGCGCCAAGGTGCGCCTTGAGCCTGCATCGGAGGGCACCAAGCTGCTCTGGGATGCCGATGCGCAGGTCTCCGGCAAGCTGGCCCAGATCGGATCGCGGCTGATCAATTCGACCGCGCATATGATGGCCGGGCAGTTTTTCGACCGCTTCGAGCAGCTCCTTGCCGGTCAGAAGGTCGAGGACAAGCCGATGCCGATGAGCGCCTTCGTGCCGACCTGGGCTTGGATCATCGGTTGGGCCCTGCTGTTTGCGCTCGTCGTGATCATCTACTTCCTGGTCGTCTGACGCGCGGCCTTTCCAGACGCCCCCACCGGTCGTCGCCCCGGCCTCGAGCCGGGGCCAACTCGGCCATCGAAGAGGCAAGTCCTCGCGGGTCCATGCCTGGTCCCCGGATCTCCGCTTCGCTGCGTCCGGGTGACGCCCTGTTTGAAACTTAATCGCGCCGCATCGCCGCCGACGGGCGCTTGGCCAGCGCATCGGCAAGTCCGGCGAGGCTGGACAGGTTATGGCAGGGACGCAATTCGCTGACATGGCGCTCCAGCTCGCGCGCGCCCGCGGCCAGTGGAGCGTATTGCTGGTAGCGCAGCAAAGGGTTGAGCCAGATCAGCCGGCGCGACGACGAGCGCAGCCGCCGTGCCGCATCGGCAATCCCCTCGCCGCCGGCGCGGTCGAGGCCGTCGGTGAACAGCAGCACGGTGGCATTCTGCCCCAAGCACGCGCCGCGCCCACAGCCGGTTGAACGCCGCCAGACTTTCGCCGATACGCGTTCCGCCGGACCAGTCGGAGACCTGTGCGGCGACCTTGGCAAGCGCCGCGTCCGGATCGCGGTCGCGCAGATTGCGGGTGATGTTGGTCAGCCGCGTGCCGAACAGGAAGCAGTTCACGCGCTCGCGGGCGTTCATCAGCGCATAGAGGAAATGCAGGAACAGCCGCGCGTAGGCGTCCATCGAACCGGAGATGTCGCAGAGCACGACGAGCGGCGGCCGGCGCATGCGCCGTTTCCGGAACAGCGGCAGCAGCGCTTCGGTGCCCTGGGTGCCGGCGGTGCGCAGCATGCGGCGCAGATCGAGCCGGTCGCCCGAGGCGTGGGTGGGCGCGAAACGCCGTGTCCTGATCTGCGCCAGCGCGACGGCGAGATCGGCGATCACCCGGCGCGCAAGCACCAGCTCGGCCGCCGACATCTGCTCGAAATCCTTCTCCGCCAGCGCTTCTGCGTCGCTCGCCGTGCCGCTGGCGTCGAGCTGGATCTCCTCGCGCTCGACCGCGCCCATCTCGCCGCGATGCAGGAACAGGCTGTCGGCGAGGCGGCGCGCGATCGGATCGGTCGGCCGGGCCTGCGCGGCCTTCGTGGTCGGTGTCATCACCGAGAGGAGCTGTTGCAGATAGTCGGGATCGCGCCAGATCAGATGGAACGCCTGATTGAAGATGTCGTGCTCGGACGGGCGCGACACGAAGACGCTGTGCAAGGTCCAGTACAGCGTCTTCGGATTGTCGATCCCCGCCGCCATCACCGCCTGAGTTGCCAGGATGATCTTTTGCGGCCCGATCGGCAGGCCGGCGGAGCGAAGCAGCCGGGCGAAGTGAAGGATGTTGGAGGCGATCCGGCCGCCATCGGCCTCGGCGGTGGCGAGGTTCGCGCGCAGGCGCCGGGGCGAACCGTCCGGGCCGGGCTTCTGATCCGTATCAATCATGGTTGTAGTCCAACGGACGAGGTTGTAGCTCCCTCGGGAGAGGGCCGGGGTAAGGAATGGAGGCCCCAGCAAATCGGGACTGGCTTCCCCGCCCTGGATGCTTCGAGAAGGCGCCGAGGCGGCCGCGCGGTCGAGTGCCGCGGTTCGGCGCCTACGCACCGGCACGCCCTTCCGAGGCGGTTTCCCGAGCGCGGGATTTGACCTGCTCCAGGATCCGCGCGGCCTCGGTTCCCTGAATGCGGGCGATGTCGTCCTGGTATTTCAGCAGCGTGCCGAGCGTCGAATTGACGTCCTCCGGCTCCAGCGCCACGCAGTCGAGCGAGGTCAGCGCCTGCGCCCAGTTGATGCTCTCGGCGATGCCGGGATTCTTGTAAAGGTCCATGCTGCGGATCGACTGGACGAATTCGACGATCTGCGCCGTCAGCGCTGCCGGGGGCTTCGGGGACCTTCAGCCTGAGGATTTCGGTTTCGCGCGCCGCGGTCGGGTAATCGATCCACACATAGAAGCAGCGGCGGCGCACGGCGTCGTGCACTTCGCGGGTACGGTTCGACGTCAGGATGGTGATCGGCGGCTCCTTGGCCTGGATGGTGCCGAGTTCGGGGACGGTGATCTGGTAATCGGCGAGGATCTCCAGCAGGAACGCCTCGAAAGGCTCGTCGGCGCGGTCGAGCTCGTCGATCAGCAGCACCGGGCTCTTGCCCTCCGCCGAAAGCTCCAGCGCCTGCAGAAGCGGGCGCTTGAGAAGATAGTCGGCGCTGTATATGTCGCGCTCCAGCGTCGCCGTGCTGGTGCCGTTGCCGGCCTCGGCGGCGCGGATGTGGAGAAGCTGGCGGCTGTGGTTCCACTCATAAGCCGCCGACGCCAGATCCAGCCCCTCATAGCATTGCAGGCGCACCAGCGGGCGCCCCAGCACGTCGGCCAGAACTTTGGCCAGCTCGGTCTTTCCGACGCCGGCCTCGCCTTCGAGCAGCAAGGGCCGCTTCAGCGTCAGCGCGAGAAAGACGGACGTCGCCAGCGCCTCGCTTGCCAGATAGCCGCCCTTCGCCAGCAGGGCCTTGGTCTCGGCAACATTCGCAGGCAGATCCGCCATCAAGTGACCTTTATGGATTTTGCGCCGACCGCGTTCGCGAGCGTGGACGGGCCGACCGCGAACACCGCGCGCGGCGTGCCCGCTGCCGCCCAGACGGTCTTGAAGCGGAGCAGGTCCTCGTCGATGAAGACGGTCATTGGCGAGGCGTGAGCAAAGGGCGGGATGCCGCCGATGGCAAAGCCGGTCACGTCGCGGACATAGGTGGCGTCCGGCCGCGTCAGCGCCTCGCCCACGATGCCGGCGACGCCTTTCTCATTGAGGCGGTTGGAGCCCGAGACCAGCATCAGATAGGGTTTTCCGGTCTCGGCGCCCCGGAATACGAGCGACTTGACGATCTGCCCCACCTCGCAGCCGCAGGCTGCCGCCGCTTCTTCCGCGCTTCGGGTGCTGTCCGCCATTTCCAGAACGGCGACGTGAAGGCCCAAGCGGCAGGCCTCGCTCTGCACTCTCTGCGCGCTCGGCGACAGCAATGCGGCCGGATGCGTCATGCCAGCGCCGCCTCGACGGCCCGCTCGGCCATGACCGTGATCAGGGCTGCGCGATATTCGGCGCCGCCATGCATGTCGCTCATCAGGCCGCTGGACGGGACCTTGATGCCGCTGACCGCGGACGGAGCGAAATTGCTCTTCAGCGCCTGTTCCATCTCCGGCACGCGGAACACGCCGTTCTGCCCGGCTCCGGACACCGCGACGCGGACGCCGCCGGAGGAGAACAGCCCGCCGGCCATGCGCGCGACGAACACGCTGACGAGGCAGTAGCGCGAGGCGCGCTGCTCGAATTTCGAGTAGCCCGCCTTTTCCGGGATCGGGAAGCGGATCGAGGTGATGATCTCGCCCGGCTGCAATGCGGTCGAGAACATGCCGGTGAAGAAGCTGTCGGCGTCGAGCTGGCTCTTGTCGGTGACGATGGTGGCGCCGAGGCCGAGGACCGCCGCCGGATAGTCCGCCGCCGGATCGTTATTGGCGACGGAACCGCCGATCGTGCCGCGATGGCGGACCTGAGCATCGCCGATGCCGGCGGCGAGTTTCGCCAGCGCCGGGATCGCCGAGCGGACCTCCTGGCTGGCGGCGACTTCGGCATGGGTCGTGGCCGCGCCGATCACCAGATTGTTGCCGTCGCGGCGGATGCCTTTCAGCTCGTCGATCCCGCTGATGTCGACGACCTTTTTCGGCGAGGCGAGGCGCTGCTTCAGCGTCGGGATCAGCGTGTGACCGCCGGCGATGAGCGTGGCGTCGCCGCCTCCCGCGAGCGCCTGCGCCGCTTCGGCGACCGACGTGGGGCGCACATAATCAAAGCTGTACATCTGTTTCCTCCTGCATCTCTTTTTGCCCTCTTCCCTTGCGGGAGCGGGCCGGCGCTTGAGGTGACCGGCGAGGATGTTCGGCTTTTAGCCGCCTTCGCCCGGCGCTTTGCGCCGCCCCCTCCCGTCAGGGGAGAGGGCAAGCCACCGTCAGACGCAGTTTTCCGTCACACCCTTACTCCGCAGCCATCGGCTTGGAGGCACTGTTGATCGCGCGCCAGACCTTTTCGGGCGTCGCCGGCATGTCGATATGGTCGATGCCGTATTCCTTCAGCGCATCGACGATGGCGTTGATCACCGCGGGCGGCGATCCGATCGCCCCGGCCTCGCCGCAGCCCTTGACGCCCAGCGGATTGTGCGTGCATGGCGTGCCCGGCATGGTCTCGACCTTGAAGGACGGCACATCGTCGGCGCGCGGCATGCAGTAATCCATGTAGGAGCCGGTCAGCAACTGGCCGTTCTCGTCATAGACCGCATTTTCCAGAAGCGCCTGGCCGACGCCCTGGGCGATGCCGCCATGGACCTGACCTTCGACGATCATCGGGTTGATGATGTTGCCGAAATCGTCGGCGGCGGCGAAGGACACGATCTCCGTCTGGCCGGTTTTCGGATCGATCTCGACCTCGCAGATATAGGTGCCGGCCGGATAGGTGAAGTTCTTCGGATCGTAGAACGCCGTTTCCTCAAGCCCCGGCTCGAGCGTCTCGAGCGGGTATTGATGCGGCACATAGGCGGTCAGCGCCACTTCGCCGAAGGCCTTTGTTTTGTCGGTGCCTTTGACCGTGTAGGCGCCGTTCTCGAAGGTGATGTCATCGGCGGAGGCTTCGAGCAGATGGGCGGCGATCTTCCGGCCCTTCTCGATCACCTTGTCGAGCGCGTTGACCAGCGCCGAACCGCCGACCGCGATCGAGCGCGAGCCGTACGTGCCCATGCCGAACGGCACCTTGTCGGTGTCGCCATGCACGATGTCGACATTGTTGATGTCGATGCCGAGCTTGTCGGCGACGACCTGGGCGAACGTCGTTTCATGGCCCTGGCCGTGACTGTGGCTGCCGGTGAGCACGGTGACGCTGCCCGTCGGGTTGACGCGGACGGTTGCGGCTTCATAAAGGCCGGCCCGCGCGCCGAGTGCGCCGACGAGGCTGGACGGTGCGATGCCGCACGCCTCGATATAGGAGGCGACGCCGATGCCGCGCAGCTTGCCCTTCGCCTTGGCGGCGGAGCGGCGGCTCTCGAAGCCGGCATAGTCGGCCAGCTCCATCGCCTTATTGAGCGAGGGCTCGTAGTCGCCGGTGTCGTAGACCACGGCAACGGGCGTCTGATAGGGGAACTGGTTGGGCTGGATGAAATTCATCCGGCGCAGCTCCGCCTGATCCTTGCCCATCTCCTGCGCGGCCTTGTTCACGATGCGCTCGAGAATATAGGTCGCCTCCGGACGGCCGGCGCCGCGATAGGCATCGACCGGAACGGTGTTGGTGAACACAGCCTTGACGTTGGTATAGATCGCCGGCGTCACATATTGGCCGGCGAGCAGCGTGCCGTGCAGCCAGGTCGGGATGCAGGGCGCGAAGGTCGACAGATATGCGCCCATATTGGCGAGCGTATTGCAGCGGAAGCCGGTCATGCGCCCGTCGGCATCGAACGCCATCTCCGCATGGGTGATGTGATCGCGGCCATGCGCATCGGACAGGAAGGCTTCGCTGCGCTCAGCGGTCCATTTGATCGGACGGCCGACGCGCTTCGACGCCCAGGTCACCAGCGCTTCCTCGGCATAGTGATAGATCTTGGAGCCGAAACCGCCGCCGACATCCGGCGCGTAGACGCGCAGCTTGTGCTCCGGGATCGACAGCACGAAGGCGCCCATCAGCAGCCGGATCACATGCGGGTTCTGGCTGGTGGTGTAGAGCGTGTATTCCTCGGTGCCCATCTCGTACTGGCCGATGGCGGCGCGCGGCTCGATGGCGTTCGGGATCAGCCGGTTGTTGATGAGGTCCAGCTTGGTGACATGCGCGGCGCTGGCGAAGGCGGCGTCGGTCGCGGCCTTGTCGCCCAGCTCCCAGTCGAAGCACATATTGTCGGTCGCTTCGTCATGGACCGAGCTGCCGCCCTGGAGCGCCGACTTCATGTTGACGACGGCGGGCAGCTCCTCGAGGTCGAGCGAGACGCGTTCGGCCGCGTCCTTCGCCTGCTGCAGCGTCTCGGCGATGACCGCAACGATCGGATCGCCGACATGGCGGACCTTGCCGGTTGCCAGGATCGGATGTTTCGGCTCCTTCATCGGCGTGCCGTCGAGGCTCGTCACCAGCCAGCCGCAGGGCAGGCCGCCCGCGCCGGAGGCATCGATGTCCTCGCCGGTGAACACCGCGACCACGCCCGGCGCCTTCTTGGCTTCCGACACGTCGATCGAGCGGATCTTCGCATGCGCCACCGTGGAGCGCAGAATGTAGCAATAGGTCTGGTTTGGGAGATTGATGTCGTCAGTATACTTGCCGACGCCCTTGATGAAGCGGAAATCTTCGCGCCGCTTGACCGCCGCGCCGATGCCCTGGACCGTCATTTGCTTCCTCCGGAATGAATTCGTTCAAACGCCTTATTCGGCGGCGACGGCCTGTCCGCTCATCTGAGCGGCGGCGATTTGAACGGCTTTGACGATGTTGTGGTAGCCCGTACAGCGGCAGATATTGCCCTTGAGCCAGCTCCGAATTTCCGCCTCGGTGGGCTTCGGGTTCTTGGCCAGCAGATCCGCCGTCGGACATGATCATGCCCGGCGTGCAGAAGCCGCATTGCAGGCCGTGGGCCTCGCGGAACGCCGCCTGCACGGGGTGAAGGTCGGTGCCGCTCGACAGCCCTTCGATGGTCGTCACCTTGGCGCCGCTCGCCTGTGCGGCCAGCACGGTGCACGACTTCACCGAATTGCCGTTCAGATGGACCACGCATGCGCCGCATTGCGAGGTATCGCAACCGACATGGGTTCCCGTGAGGTGCAAATTCTGACGCAGGAACTCGGAAAGCAGCGTATTGCCGCTGACATCAGCGCTCACCTGCCTGCCGTTCACTTCCATAGATACTTCCGGCATCGTATCCCTTCCTCCCAGAACAGGGGTTGCTTATTTTCACGCTCGACTGCATGGACCGGCTTCCACTTCTGCGAGCGATTGGCGCACATAATGGCATAACTGGTCAAAGGCCGAAATAGGGCTGCTGAACTTATGCGGTTCAAAGGATTGCGAGTTTCGGCTGGGCCGCTGGTGCCGAGCCGCGGAGAAAGGTGCCTATGGCGATGTCAGAAGAAGGAACCGGCCGGGGTCAGGGCCGTTTCGGTGGCATGCGAATACATGCGATACTCAACATCAGGGCCGGCACCATGCTCAGTCGCGACCCCGAGCAGGTCGCGCGGGCGATCGAAAAGCGACTGGTGGCGAACAGCAACGATGTGCGGGTCGATCTCGTCGAACCGGCGGACCTCGATGCGGCGATGGATCGCGCCCTGGCCGGCGATATCGATGCGCTCGTCGTGGGCGGCGGGGACGGCAGTATCCTTGCCGCAGCAAAGAAACTGGCGGGAAAGTCAGTCCTGCTCGGCATTATCCCGCTCGGCACGCTGAACCGTCTCGCGCGCGATCTGAACATCCCCTTCGAGCCTGAGGAAGCGGCGGGCGTCATCGGCGAAGGCAATGCCGTCGCCATCGACGTGGCGGACGTCAACGGCCACGTTTTCCTGTGCAATTCGCTGCTCGGCCTGCCGATCCGGGTCACCGAGCAGCGCCAGGCGCTCCGCGGCGCGAGTTGGGGCGAGCGGATCAAGGGATATTTCTCGATTTTTCAAAACTTCCTTGCCAATCGAAGAAGATTCGCCATCGAGATCGACGATGGCCATGTGGCGCGCCGGGTGCGCGCCCTATCTATTGCGATTTCCAACAATCCGCTGACCGAAGGGCCGACGATGGCGCTGACGCGGCCGTCCATCAGCGGCGGCAAGCTGGCGCTTTACCTGTCCAAGCACAAGACCGGCGGCGCGATGGGCTGGGCGGTGCTGCGCCGCATGTTCGGCAGGCATGCCCGCGATCCCGAGGTCGAGGAATTCTGCGCCGACGGGATTGTGCTGCGGAGTCACCGGCCGAAGGTCAAGGTCTCCAATGACGGCGAGATCGAAGAGCTGGAGACGCCGCTCCGCTATTCGATCGACCCCGGCGCGCTTCATGTGCTCGCCCCGCGAGCCGCCTGACGGGACACGCCTCGTGCTCATGGCCGATCGCATTTCGGTCCGATCCACGACCGCCTCGGCGCGCTGCAACGGCGATCAGGCGCGTGGGCGCGGTGAAATGGCAGCATGGCGCCGCCCAGCGAATGGCCGATCACCCAAAACGGAACGCACGGCAGGCTCGCCTCCGCCGCGACCGCCTGCCGCGATCGCACGGTATGCTCTCCTGCCGTCGAATCTACCGCAACAGCGGCGTTGAGAAACGCGCCACCAGCTTGATAAGATCGGGCTGTCGGTTGGCGCCGGTCTTTGCGTAGAGATTTCCCAGATGGGTTTTTACGGTGCTCTCCGCCACGCCGAGCGCATCGGCGACGTCTGCGATCCTGCCGACCTCGACAGTGGCAAGCAGCACGCGTAACTCCGACGGGGTCAGCTTATAGTGCAATGCAATGGTCTCGGGGACCGGGGTCATGCCAAGCACGGCCTTATCGATAAACAGTGCGGCGTCCGCCTGGGTCTCGGACGCGGCCGCGCGTCGACGGCCGCCGGTGAGCGGCAAAATATGTGCGAGATAGACATCGCCTTCGGGCCCAGTCAGTGACAGCGCGGCGCCCTTGCCACCAACCGCAGCATCGCCGTTACGAGTTAGCCCGATCTATTCACGGCGGTGAGAATTCGCTGAACGTATCAGCGCTCATGTGCATCTTGGCAGATTACCGGCGCGCGGATGCATCCCGCTTGAGATTGGCGGCCGGCAAGGCGTTTTTTGCGGTTAAAGGGGTGGGCTCGTTCGGGGGCATCGGCGCCCCGGCGTTCAGGTGACGAGCCGCGGCAGCCGGCCAAGGACGGCCCTCAAAATGGGTTGGTAGGGACAGGCGGTCGGCAGGTGCAGCCGGATCTGGGTTTTCATCTCGACCACCCGGGCGGCGACCTTGATCAGACGTAGGCGCAGAGTATCGAACTGCGCAACGCGCCAGATCGAGCGTTTCGGCCAACAGCGAGAAGAAACGCTCGACCTGATTGATCCACGATGACGATGTCGGGGTGAAGTGCGCGTGCCAGTGCGCCCGCTTGGCGAACCAATCGCGGATCAGCTTTGTCTTGTGGCTCGAGGCGTTGTCCATCACGACATGCACGTCGAGACCGGCAGGCACATTGCGCTCCACTTCGTCGAGGAACTTGCGGAACTCCTGTGCGCGATGGCGCGGCATGCATGTGCCGATCACGCTGCCCGCCTTCACGTCTGTCTCGGCCGTCACGGCGGCAATGAAGCCTGCAAAGAGCGTTGTTGTGCCGTGGCGCTCATAGTCGTGGGTGCGCCTCTCCACCTGACCGGGACGCATCGGCAGAAGCGGCTGCGTTCGATCAAGGGCTTGTATCTGGCTCTTTTCATCGACGCAGATCACCAGCGCCTTGTCTGGCGGAGCGAGATATAGCCCCACGATGTCGCGCACCTTCTCGACGAATTGCGGATCGGTCGACAGCTTGAACGTCTCGGTGCGATGCGGCTGCAAGCAGAAGGCCTGCCAGATCCGATGCACGGACGACGCCGATATGCCCGACGCCTTCGCCATGCCGCGCGTGCTCCAATGTGTCGCGTCCGAGGGCTTTGCCTCGAGCGTTTTGGTAACAATTTCCTCGATACGGTCATCGCCGATCTTGCGTGGCGCACCGCATCTTGGCTCGTCGTCGAGGCCATCGAGACGATGCCTGGCGAACCGCTCGCGCCACAGCCGGACGGTCTGACGCGTAACGCCCACCCCAGACGCGATCTCGCAGTTGTTCTCCCCGTCCGCCGCGCGCAGGATGATCTCCGCGCGCTGTGCATCCGCGCGCGTAATCTTGCGACGGCGGACACGGCCATTGAGCATGGCTTGCTCATCCGCACTCAGCTGGATCGGGCTCGGTTTTCCACTCACCATCATCGCTCCCAGGGAATCGCTAATCCAATACAGGGAATCACGACGACGAATAACTGGCTAGAAATTTCCGAAACGGACACTAGCTCTTTATTTGATGCATCAATTTTACCAAACTCCGGCTGTCACCTTCGTTTGGATCGATGCACTAATTAGAGCAACGGACCGAAAAGTGCGAAGCGGTTTTCGGACAAATCCGCTGCCAAAACAAAAAGATGGCGCGGCGCCTCCGATTCCATTTAAAAGTCCGTCGCCCTAGCCGCCGGCCGACCGCTATTGGGCGTCGTGAAAGATGATGCCGAGCGTGTGGCGGCGGCCCGAGCGCAGGCGGCTGACGCCGTGGCGCATGTTGACGCGGTAGACGCCGCGCGAGCCGCGCACCGGCCGGTGATGGACCGGGAAGATCACGCCCTCGCCCTGGCGAAGCGGCACGACCTCGGCCCGCGACTGCATGCGCGGCCGCTGCTCGGTCAGCACGAATTCGCCGCCGGTGAAATCCTGTCCGGGCCGAGACAAGAGGATGGCGACCTGGAGCGGGAACACCAGCTCGCCGTAAAGATCCTGATGCAGGCAATTATAGTCGCCAGGGCCATAATGCAGGAGAAGCGGCGTCGGCCGGGTCTGGCCGGCATCGTGGCACTTGCCGACATAGGCGGCGTGATCGGCGGGAAACCGCTCGCGATCCCCATGGCCTCGTTCCAGCGATTGGCGATGTCAGCCAGCGGCGGATAGAGCGCCGCCCGCAACGCCGCCACGATCTCCGGCAGCGGATAGGCGAAATATTTGTACTCGCCGCGCCCGAACCCGTGACGGGCCATGTGGATGTGGCTGCGGAAATGCGCATCCCGGTCATAGGATGCCGCGAGCGCGGCGCAATCCTGCGCGCTGAGCAGCGGTCCTATGACCGCGCATCCGTAATCGTCCAGGCTGGAACCGATGGCGGACCAATCGAGCCCCTCGATGCGCGAAGGCAGGTCCATCGCCGCCTTCGCCGTCGTCTCGGGAGTGCGTGCCGGCTGCCCGCTCATCGTCCCGCCTCGCGCGCAACCAGCGCCCGTTTGCGCTCCACGCCCCAGCGATAGCCCGACAGCGCGCCGGTCTTGCGCACCACGCGGTGGCAGGGAATGGCCACGGCGATCTCGTTCGCGGCACAGGCCCGCGCCACGGCGCGCACCGCCTTGGGCTGTCCGATCCGCTCGGCGATGTCGGCATAGCTGGCCGTCGCTCCGGCGGGAATTGCGCGCAGCGCCTGCCAGACGCGCTGCTGGAACGCGGTGCCGCGCACATCGAGCGGCAGGTCAAGCCCCTTGGCCGGCGCTTCGACAAGTCCGACGACTTTCGCCACATAGGCCTCGAACGCTTTGTCGCCGCCGATCAACCGCGCGGCAGGAAATCGGTCCTGCAAGCTTTTCACCAGCGCGTCGGGGTCGTCGCCGAACTGGATGGTGCAAATGCCCTTCTCCGTCGCCGCCACGAGGATCGTGCCGAGCGACGTCTCACCGACGGCAAAGCGGATCGCCAGATCCCGGCCGCCCGAGCGAAGCTGGGTCGGCGTCATGCCGAGCACGTCGGCGGATTTGGCATAGAAGCGTCCGCTGGAATTGAAGCCGGCGTCGTAGATCGCCTCGGTCACCGTGCCGGCGCCGCCGAGCCCGTTGCGGATCCGCTCGGCGCGCTGGGCATCGGCATAGGCCTTCGGCGTCACGCCGGTCACCGATTTGAACACGCGGTGAAAATGGAACCGGCTCATGCCGGCGCTGTCCGCCAGCGCATCGAGGCGCGGCGGCTCCTCCGCTTCCCGGATCGCCCGGCAGCTTTCCGCGATCAGCGCCGCCTGGCGCTCGGCGAGCGGGCGCTCGTTCGGGCGGCACCGTTTGCAGGGCCGGAACCCGGCGCGCTCGGCATCGGCAGTAGTCGCATGAAAGGCCACATTCTCCCGGCGCGGCAGGCGCGCAGCGCAGGACGGGCGGCAATAGACGCCGGTCGTCAGCACCGAATATAAGAATGCGCCGTCGGCCTCGCGGTCCCGCCGCGTGACGGCCTCCCAGCGGGCCTCGTCCGTGATTGCCGGCTCCATGGCATCGAGCGGGCCGAATTTCGCTCTGGTCATCTCTGAAATCGACATTGTGGGGTTCCTTCAGCTTGGAGCGCCACGAGGGCGCTCTCGTCCTGGAACCAGAATTGGGCAATGCGGCGCGACAAACATCCCGCTCCTTGCTTTCGAATTCGAAAATGCCGCCGGAGCACTGTCGGACGAGCGGGGGAGATGCGCAACCGGATTTCGGTATTGGGGGAGTGTGGCTCGCCGTGGCCGGGGGGAGGAAGCTGCCGATCGGCTCGAAAAGGCAAGAGGGCCGGAACTGGGCCGGCCCTCTGTTTTATTCTATCGCTGGAAATTGCGATTGCCGTTCGGCCTGACGTGTCCCTGAGGCCGCCGGAACTGCCGCTCGAAGAGCCGCTGCCGGGGGATGCGCTGTATCTTGCGGCAATTCGGTGGCCGCCCGACCATGTTGTCCGGGCAATGGCGGACGATCTTGCGGCAGCGCGGATACACACCACGCGTGCCTTCCGGGCAGTGTCGACGCACACAGCGCTCGCCGTTCCAGCTCTTGCCGCGCGTGCAGACGCACCGGTGACCATGACGGACACGGCCACCCGAGCAACGCGGCGGATCGACGATCACCTTCCGGCAATGCGGGTAGATACCGCGCGTGCCTTCCGGGCAGTCCCGACGGACGCACCGCCTGCCGTTCCAGTGCTTGCCACGCGGGCAGACGCACTGGCCGCCGTCGCGGACACGGCCACCCGAGCAACGCGGCGGATCGACGATCACCTTCCGGCAATGCGGGTAGATACCGCGCGTGCCTTCCGGGCAGTCCCGACGGACGCACCGCTCGCCGTTCCAGTGCTTGCCACGCGGGCAGACGCACTGGCCGCCGTCGCGGACACGGCCACCCGTGCAGCGCGGCGGATCGATGATGACCTTCCGGCAATGCGGGTAGATACCGCGCGTGCCTTCCGGGCAGTCCCGACGGACGCACCGCTCGCCGTTCCAGTGCTTGCCACGCGGGCAGACACACTGGCCGTCATCGCGGACTTGGCCACCTGTGCAACCCGGATCCTCGATCTTCCGGCAGTCGGGATATTCCCGACATAGCCTTCGGGGCACTCCCGAGGCGGAGGCGGGACCAGACCGCCCCGATCACAGCGATTGCCAGTCCAATGGAAGCCGGGCGGGCAAGGCTTGATCGGCTCAGGCGAGTAGCAGAACGACTGGTCGCCGACGAGCAGCGGCGGAAACTCCAGCGTGGCCGACGACTGGTCGTTGGCAGCACTGGTGTTCTGCGTGGTGCCACCGGGCGCCTGCAGGATCTTGGCGTGGTTCAGCAACGAGCAGCTATCGATAGCTCTTCGGATCGACGAACACATAGACGCTCAAGGTCTTCTGCTGGGCCGGCTTGATCGTCGTTACCGGATGCGTGCAGATGATCTGCGGCGCATTCCCGGTGCAGTTCCAGACGCCGCCCTGCTCCTGCATCGTGGCCCCGGATGCCGCTGCGGGCAGCCAGTCCTTGACGACGATCTTGCCA
>CAVSIA010000037.1:0-40525 GCA_963727575.1 uncultured Alphaproteobacteria bacterium | reverse complement strand
AGTGAGGCGATGTTCATCACGGCTGAAGAGCGATCGGCGATGTCGACCAGCGCCGCGAGATGCATCACCGCCTCCAGATCGCGCCGGAACAGGAGCGCGCCATGAGCGTGTCGTTCGTCGCGATCTTTGAGACAGATGGCGTTGATTTATTGTAAGCGCCTGCTGGCGGCTGCCTTGCATGGCTGGCCCGAGCCATCTCGATGGTCGAGCGGGGCCGGCAATGGTCGGCGGAAGAGAAGCCGCGCAGGCGATTGTCCGCAGTCCCTGGCTCAAGGAACGTGCGAGCAAGTGGATACGGCGCGCCGCTACTGCGTCGCTCGCGGTGTCCCCCCCAGAAGCGGCGTCAGATCGTCTGGCCAAGGGAGCTCAATCTTGATCGTATCGCCAGGAAGCACGTCGGTCGTCTCGCTGGCCTTCAGCTCCTCGGACGTGCCGTCAACGATTCTCACGATCGAATAGCGCGGTTCGTTCTTTTCCGAGTTCTGCCGTCGCGAGGTCAGAAGCCGCGGGAATACGACCTCGGAGTCATAGAGAAGCTTCTCCTCCGTCTTGTATTTCATCTGCGTATCGTCGATCTCGGCCTCCGTTGTGCGCAGCAGGGAAGCCACCTCGATGGCGTTCTTGTTCTGCGCCTCATCGATCGAAACGTCTGTACGGCTGATCTCCTGCTTAGCCTTGAGAAGCGACGTCTCCAGTCGCAATTGTTCGCTGGAGATCTCCGCCAGAAGCCGCTCCAACGAAAACTGGCGCGCCGACGGCGTGAGGCCCTTCTTGACGAGGGTGACGATGTCGCCCAACTCCTGCTGGACGGTCGAGACCTCTTTCATCTTTAGCTTAACCTGTGCCTCCAGCGATCCGACCTCGCTGAACAGATAGGTCTTCAAGCGCTTGAGCGTCGCGATCTGTGTCGAGAGCGCGGTACGTCTGGCTTGGAAGATCCCCTCCTCCTGCGCAAGGATCTGCGCCACATCGGGGTTGTCGCGCAGCTTCTCCAGTTCCTCCGGGAATTGGATCTTTTCCACCTGATGAAGTTCGCCGGTGAGACGAGCTCGACGAGCCAACAGCTCATTCATCTTACCCACAAGCTGCTGCATCGAGCCGCGCCCGGTTATCACCTCCCGCCCGAGCCTCATCATGCCAAGATCGGCAGGGCGCGGCAGACCGCCGGCGATGCTTAAAGCGCGCAAAACGGTCAGATCCGGCTGGAATGGATAGGCGCCGGGCTTGGCGATCGCACCAACAATGTAGAAAGGCCGGTATTCCGCAATTTCGACTGCCACTTTCGGCGGCAAACGGAGCTCGATTTCCTGCGCCATTTGTTTGGCGATCGTGTCGGCAAGCTCGCTGGTGGTGTGTCCTGCGGCGGGAACCTCGCCGATTAACGGCAGCGATATGGTGCCGGAGGCGGCAACGACGAAGTCGCCATTCATCGCCTTCCATTCGTAAATCTGGTCTACGGGCGCGCGCCACTCATAGACGCGTAGCCTAAGCTTGTCTTGCGGACCCAGCTTATAGACGTCGGCGGCGCCCGCGGGCGTGAAAGCGAACAGCAGCATTGCCGCGGAAAGCGGCGCGAGTATCGTTTGCCGGGCAACCCGGAGCCACGATCGCATGCGGTCACACCCCGCGCGTGGCGCCGCGTTGCCGCGAGAATTTGCGAGAGTGTTGCTCAACTGCCAAATCGACGAGTTCATGGACTTCCCGCCCGCTTGGTTACAAATTACCTTTAACGTCTCAAACACGTGCATGACCCCAGACCATGGCCGCTGCCGAAACCTTGGAACTTGAATTTCCCTGGGGGTCTCAGCGGCATTTGCCGCAAACCGGCCGGTCATTCCGCCACACCGTTCCGCGCCACCAACTTGCGGGCAAATACGGCCCGTAAGATGCTTTTTTTACGCCGTACACAGCGGTTGCCAACACGGGAATAGCCGAACTTGACGAAGTCAGATCGCGAAGCACGCTCATGGCCGGGCCGGTGGCAGATGCTGGTTTGAACGCAGTCCAACTTGATCAAGCAAGTCCGAAACGAAGGGGATCAATTTTCTCTATTGTGCTTAACTGCTCTCAATCATCTACCACAGAATTGCAAGAAATGCGCCGACTTATCGCCACATAGTGAATTTCGAACACAGCGATTTGGCACGGCTTGCGGCGCCGCCGATTGCGCCTTAAACCGATGTCGGCGGGCTCTTGCACGCGGTGTCCTTAAAATGCCTTGATGCGCGCACAAAGCCGGTTAGTGTGGGCGCGGCGACAAGGCAATCCCATGCAGACGAGGCTCGATGCTTAAGCGCATAGTCATTCTATGGTCGGCCGCGGTGTTTTTCTGGGCGCCGTCCGGATATGCTCAGGACATTCAGAACCCGATCGCGGTGTTCGCGGCGCTGGACAAGGTCACGGCGCGGATTTCGCCCCTGGAGATCCCGATCAACGAGACGAAGAAATTCGGGCCGCTGACGATCACGCCGCGGGTCTGCAATACCCGTCCGCCGACCGAGGAACCGCTGACGGCGGCCTTCGTCGAGATCGACGAGACCCAGCTCGACAATACGGAAAAGCGGATCTTTACCGGATGGATGTTCGCCGAAAGCCCGGGGCTTCACGGCGTCGAGCATCCGGTGTTCGATGTCTGGCTGACGAGTTGCAAGACTTCGGCCGGCGATGCATCCAAGCCGAGTGCGTGGAAGCCGCAATGAACTCTGAGCGCCTCGCTCAGCAGCTTGTGGAATTCGCTCCGGGAGACTTCCACCGCGCCGAACTGTCGGAGGTGGTCGGTAACGAACTGGGTATCCAGCAGCCTGAAGCCGCCGCGAATGAGCCGCGCAGCAAGATAGACCAGCGCCACCTTGCTGGCGTCGCGTTCGGTCGAAAACATCGACTCGCCGAAAAACGCACCGCCCAGATGCACCCCGTAAAGTCCGCCGACGAGTTGGCCGTCCAGCCAGGTCTCGATGGTGTGGCAATAGCCCATTTTGAAGAGTTCGCCGTACAGCTCGGCAATGCGCTTGTTGATCCAGGTCGTCCGCCGACCCGGCCTTGAGGCCGCGCAGCCGGCGATCACCGCATCGAAATCGTTGTCCACCTTGACGTCGAAGCGCTGCTGGCGAATCGTCCGGGCCAGCCTTTTGGACACCTGGACGCGATCGAGTGGCAGGATTCCGCGCTCTTCCGGCTCGATCCAATACAGCGTCGGATCGTTGGCGCTTTCGGCCATCGGGAAGATGCCGCAGGCATAGGCTTTCATCAGCACATGCGGCGTAATGTCTATGGAAAGGTTCGAGTGCGATCCCATTCTCGGCGGCTATCCCGGTGCCGTCAGGGCCTCTGACCGGCTTGCTTGACTTAGTCTAGCGCTTTCCGAGATAATTTTCGAGCCAATGAATGTCGTAAAGTCCATCGACGATCTCCGGCTCGACGATCAGCCGGTTGAAAAGCGGGATCGTCGTCTCGATTCCGTCGATGACGAACTCGCTCAGCGCGCGCCGCAGCCGCATCAGGCACTTCATTGCGGGTCTTGCCGTGCACGATGAGCTTGCCGATCAGGCTGTCGTAATAAGGCGGGATCGAATAGCCGGCATAGACGGCGGAATCGACGCGCACGCCGAGCCCGCCCGGCGGGTGAAAATAGCTGATCCGGCCCGGCGAGGGCATGAAGGTCGCCGGATTTTCCGCATTGATGCGGCATTCGATCGCATGGCCCTCGAACCGCACATCCTCCTGCTTGAGGCGTCAGCGGCGCGCCCGCGGCGACGTGAAGCTGCTCGATCACCAGGTCGATGCCGGTGATCATCTCGGTCACCGGATGCTCGACCTGAAGCCGCGTGTTCATCTCGATGAAGAAGAACTCGCCGTCCTCATAGAGGAATTCGACCGTGCCGACACCGCGATAGCCCATTTCGCCGATCGCCTTGGCGACCGTCGCGCCGATCTCCTCGCGCTGGCTGGCATTGAGGGCGGGGGAGGGCGCTTCCTCCCAGATCTTCTGGTGCCGGCGCTGCAGCGAGCAGTCGCGCTCGCCGATATGAATGGCGTTGCCCCGGCCGTCGCCGAGCACCTGAATTTCGATATGGCGCGGCTTGCTGAGATATTTCTCCATGTAGAGCGCATCGTCGCCGAATGCCGCTTTGGCTTCGGCGCGGGCCGTCGCCAGGGCGACCGGCAATTCTTCTTCCGTCCGGGCGACCTTCATGCCGCGTCCGCCGCCGCCGGCCGCCGCCTTGACCAGCACCGGATAGCCGATCTCGCCGGGCGATCCTTGCGCGACGCTTGTCGTCGAGGTGACGGCGCCTTCGGAGCCGGGAACGACCGGAATGCCCAGTTTCTTGGCGGTTTCCTTGGCCTTGATCTTGTCGCCCATCAGCCGGATATGCTCCGAGGTCGGGCCGATGAAGGTGATGTCGTGCTCTTCGAGGATTTCGGCGAAGCGGGCATTTTCGGACAGAAAGCCGTAACCGGGATGAACGGCGTCGGCGCCGGTGATTTCGCAGGCCGCCAGCAGCGCCGGGATATTCAGATAGCTTTCGGCAGCCGGACGGCGGGCCGATGCAGACGCTTTCGTCGGCAAGGCGCACATGCATGGCATTGGCGTCGGCGGTGGAATGCACGGCGACCGTCTGAATGCCGAGTTCCTTGCAGGCGCGCTGAACGCGTAACGCGATTTCGCCGCGATTGGCGATGAGCACCTTATCGAACATTTCCCGCCACGACGCCTATTCGATGATGATGAGCGGTTCGCCGATACTCGACGGGCTGCTCATTCTCGACCAGGATCGCCTTCACCGTGCCTGGACGCGGCGCCGGGATATGGTTCATCGTCTTCATCGCCTCGATGATCAGCAGCGTCTGGCCCTGCTTGACGACCGAGCCGACCTCGACGAAGAGCGGCGCGCCAGGCTCGGCGGCCCGATAGGCGGTGCCGACCATCGGGGATTTGATCGTGCCGGGATGATTGTCGGCGTCCCTGGCCGCGGCGGTGACCGCTTCGCCGACCGGTGCGGCGATCACCAGGGGCAGGCGCGACGGCCGCCGCGACCGTCACATTGCGGGCGATGCGAATGCGCAGCCCCTTCTGCTCGATCTCGATTTCGGTGAGGCCGGTGTCGTTCAGCAGCTCCGCGAGCCCCCGGATCACGTCCTCATCGACCAGTTGATGTTTGTTCTTGCCATTCATCTTCAATAGTCACTGCCGTCGTCCCCCGTCAAACGTCCAGCCCGTTCTTCTCACCTGATTGAAGCCGCTCCGCAAGAGCGTCGAGGGCCAGTTCATAGCCTTTCGGACCGAAGCCGCAGATAATGCCCAGTTGCGGCTCTGGAAATATAGGAATGATGCCGGAAAGGCTCACGCCGATAGATATTGGTCAGGTGCACTTCGATCATCGGACTGTCGAGCGTAAACAGCGCATCCATCAGTGCCACCGAAGTATGGGTCAGACCGCCGGCATTGATGATGAGACCGGAGGCTTTGTCGCGCGCCTCCTGCACCCAATCGATCAGGACGCCTTCGTGATTGCTCTGCCGGAAATCGATCGCTGAGGCCATGCTGCCGAGCGCTCGCCTCGCTGCGGCGCTGCACATCGGCCAGTGTCTCGGCGCCGTAAATATGCGGCTCCCGCTTTCCGAGCAGATTGAGATTGGGGCCGTTGAGGATGTAGATCGGTTTCATTCCACGTCAGGTCACAACGAGCGCGATGATCGGGGCGCCTGTCCCAAAAGCAATAAGGCCGCCGTTCAGCGGCCTTATCCAATTCGTTGTCGAACTATTGCCGATATTTGTGCGCTGCGCAACGTCAGCAGACGCTGCAGCCCTTCTGGCGGATATTGGCGACGGCTGCTTCCACGATCTTCTTCAACTCGTCCGGCGCACCCGGAATGGCCTCGTCGCCGATGAAAAAGGCCGGCGTGCCCTGCACGCCCATCGACGTTCCCAGCTGCAGGTTTTTCTCGATCAGCTCGTTGACTTCGGGCGATTTCATGTCGGCCTTCAGCTTTTCGATATCGAGACCGATCTTTCCGGCGACTTTGAACACGGTGTCGGACGTCACCGGCCCGTTATGCTGCATCAGGGCCTGATGAAATTCCCAATATTTGTCCTGCTTGGTGGAGGCGATCGCCGCCTGGCTGGCGACGCGCGAGCCTTCGGAGAGGATCGGGAATTCGACGAAGACGACCCGCAGATCCTTATCTTCGGTCGCGAGGCCGATGATCTGGCTCGAACGCCTTGCGGCAATAGCCGCAATTGTAGTCGAAGAATTCCACCAGCGTGACCTTGCCCTCGCCGGCGCTGAACGGGCGTCTGCTCCTTATAGATCGAGGACAGCGCCTTCTTGCGCTCCTCTTCGGCCGCCTGTTCCTGGCGCCGGTTCAATTCCTGCAGCGCCTCGCGCAGAACTTCCGGCTTCTCAGCAGATATTCCTTCATGATGGCGCGGATCGCTTCCTTCTGCGCATCGTCGAACGCAGCCTTTGTCCTGGGCTCTGGATGGGGTAAGGGCGGTCGCCGCAACGGCGAGGGTTGCGGCCGCCCCGAAAAGGTAGCGCTTGAAGCTCATTCGATGTGCTCCAATGTTCTGCTCTAGCCGGCGCGGCTTAGTTTTTAGCCAATTGCTTGTAGGTTTCGACGTCGCTGATGATGTCGTTCGCCTTCACCCAATTGGGGGACCCTTCAGGGAAGGCGCGGATGGCACGCTCTGCATGAACCTTTGCATAATCCGCATTGCCTTCGAAAAAGAAAGCCTGCGCCGAGGCAAGCTGGGCCTCCGGCAGGCGATTGAGCCTGCCATAGGCGATCGCGAGCTGGCGATAACCGACCACCGATTGCTTTTCCTTCACCAGCGCTTTCTGCAGATGGCCGATGGCCTCCTTCAGAACGCCGCCGTCATTGGTCGCAATCAAGGCCTGCCCGAGCATAACGCGCATCAAACCCGCTCCGGGGCAAGGGAAACGGCCTTTCGCAATGCGGGCTGATCGAGTTTTGGACCTTGCCGCTTTCCAGAAGGAACTGGCCCTTCAACTCATGGAAATAAGGATTATTGGGATGTTCCGCAATCAATGCGTCGAGCTGCGGCATGGCGCCCTGTACGCCGGAGGTGAAATAGGTGGTGATCGCGCGGGCATATCGGGCGGGCAGAGTGTGGTCGGATTCGGGATATTTCCGCAGCACGTAGCGCGCATTGTTCTTGTTCATGAACGCCTCGAGCTTGGCCCGGACCATGTCGTGGCGGAACTGGAGCTGCGGGGTATCGCGCTGGGTGAAATAGGGGCTGCGCTCGGCCAGATCCTGCAATTGCGCGATACGCGCCTGCGGCATCGGATGGCTCTGGATGTAGGGGTCGACATAGTTGACCGAGCCGAGAGACTGATCCGCGAAATGCCGGAAGGTCTCGAGCATGCCCCGCGCCGACTGCTTGGTGCGGTTCAGATAAGAAACCGCGGCCTGGTCGGCGGCCGACTCTTCGGCGCGCCGGTAGGACAGGATCGTGCGCTGGATGATCGAGTTGCCGCCGTACAGCACGGCCGCGCCGGCCTCGCCGATGTCGTTGCCGCCGCCGGACACGGCGCCGCCGATCATCGCGCCGATGCCGATCAGGTTCATGATCAGCGCCGCCGATTCCATGCGCGACATCTGCACCTTCAACCGTGCGAGATGGCCGCCGGCGATGTGGCCGGCTTCGTGAGCGATGACGCCGATGAGCTGGTTCGGCGTTTCCGATTTCGTGATCGCGCCGACATGGATGAACATGTTCTGGCCGTCGATGACGAAGGCGTTGAAGGAGCTGTCGCTGACGATGTGGATGTTGATATTCTGCGAGCCGAGATTGGCAGCGCGGAAAATCGGCGAGGCATAGTCGCTCAGCAATTCCTCGATCTCAGAATCGCGAATTAAACTCGCCGCATAGACCTGGGCCGTCTGCGTAACCAGCAGCGCCAGTGTCAGGCACGCGACAGCGAGACGGCGCGTGGTACGACGGGACGCGTGCCAAGCGAGCGTCAAGCTCGGATAGAATAGGTGCGGTCTTATCATTTCAGGGGTTCGCTCGAAGCCAATTTCGCTTGTCAAACCGAATGCGAAACCTAGAGTGGCCACGCTTGCCGGTCAACTCAGCGTTTGAAAGCAGACACGATATCGTGAACTGCCCGTTCGATGTTGCTAGGATGAAGCACGCTCAATTGGGCATAACAATGACAATTTTCGAAGGTGAGGCGGCGAGCAGTGCAAGACAGCAGCGGATTTCAGCATAGGCCGATCCCTCCTTTTGTTTCGTCGCGGCGAAGCGAGATTTCGCCATTCGTGGTGATGGACATTATGCGCGCCGCAAATGAACGTCAGGCATCAGGCCATGACGTCATCCATATGGAGGTCGGACAGCCCGGCACGCCGGCGCCGCGGATTGCGCGCGAGGCGATGAAGACCGCGATCGACCGCGACGTGCTCGGCTATACCGACGCGCTCGGCATCCCGGCGCTGCGCGAGAGGATCGCGCGGCATTACCGGAGCGCCTACGGACTTGACGTCGGAGCCGAGCGGATCGTGGTCACCGCGGGCTCGTCCGCCGGTTTCGTGCTCGCTTTCCTGGCGCTGTTCGACGAAGGCGCGCCGATCCTGCTGCCCGAGCCCGGCTATCCCTGCTACCGGAATATCGTGCAGGCGCTGGGGCTTGCGCCGGTCGCGGTCCCGGTCGGTCCGGATGAGCGCTGGATGCCGACCGCCGACCTGCTCGCCGGCGCTGCGGCCGCAGGCGGCCGCGCCGCTGCCGGCATTCTGTTCGCCAGCCCGGCAAATCCGACCGGCACGATGATGAGCGACGAGACCCTGGCGGCGATCTGCGGCTGGTGCCGGGCGAACGGGGTGACGGTGATCTCGGATGAGATCTATCACGGCCTCACCTACGACCAGACGGCGCAGACCGCGCTCGCCTTCGACGACGACGCCATCATCATCAACAGCTTCTCGAAATATTATTCGATGACCGGATGGCGGACCGGATGGATGGTGGTGCCGCCCCGGCTCGTGCGGACGATCGAACGGCTGGCGCAGAATTTCTACATTTCCGCCTGCGGCGCGTCACAGGTCGGGGCGCTTGCCGCGTTCGACGCGGTCGAGGAGTTGGAGGCGAACAAGGCCGTCTATGCCCGCAACCGCGCGCTCCTGCTGAACGAGTTTCCGCGCGCCGGTTTCGACAAGCTGGCGCCGGCCGACGGGGCGTTCTACCTCTATGCGGATGTCTCGGATCTGACGGATGACAGCGAAGTCTTCGTCAAGCGGCTGCTGGAGGAAATCGGCGTGGCGGCGACGCCCGGTCTCGATTTCGATCCGGTGCGCGGCCGCCAGTTCGTTCGCTTTTCCTATGCCGGAACCCATGAGGCGATGGCGGAGGCGGCAAGGCGGCTGCGCACTCTGCGCCGCTGATTGCCGCCGCCGCTCGCTTGAATTACGTCTCGCGGCGCTGCCACCAGCCGCGCTTGTTTCCGCGCGGTTTCGGGGGCAGCGGCGGTGCGTCGGGGTCGGCTAACGCCGTTTCAGCTTCCTGATCATCGTCCAGGCTCCCGCTGCCGCCCTCATGAGCGGATTGTTCCCGGCTGCGTCCGTTGCCGCGGCCGGACCCGTTGGCTTTCTTGGGTTCGGCTGCAGGCTCGATGCTGCGAAAGGTTTGGCTATCCGAGGCTCCTTCGCAACAGCCTCCTCTATGACCTCGGCCGGCGCCGCGGCTTTCACCGGCTCCGATGCCGGAAGCGGCGTCTCCACGATCAGTCTGCCTCTTCGCGAGCAACGGCTTCGTCCTGAGCGACGGCTTCGGCCTGAGCGCCCTTCGTCCGAGCGTGGCTTCGGCCTCGGCTACCGCCGCGACCTGGACAGGCGCCTGCGGCTCATTGGGCTGGATGTCCGGCTCGTCGGCGTTGCCGATTTCGGCCTCCTCGCCGGGCGTTGCCTCACCGGCACGCGCGGTACGCTGATGCCGACCGCCGCGCCGTCCCCGGCGACGTGACCGCCGCCGCGTCTTGCCGCCGTCTTCGCCGTCCGTCTCTGCGCCTTCGGCGTCGCCGGCAAATTCGGCATCCGCCTCATCGGGCTCGGCGACATGCTCGCGCGACGGACGCTCTTCGCGGGGCGGACGGTCCTCGCGTGGCGCTCGGGCCACGCGTTCGCGTCCTTCGCCGCTTTCCGATCCTTCGCCGCGTCTGCGGCGGCGTCTGCGCCGCGACCGGCCGCCATTCGCGTCGTCGCCCGCTTCGCCGCCTTCGGATTCGAAAGGCTGGATGATCCGGTCGTTCTGGCTGACCGGCGCGCTCGATGCGCCGCCGGCGGCCGCGGCGATCGCGACCTTCTCGATATAGAAGTTCGCCCCGTGCATCCGCTCGCTGGCGCTGATGCTGATGATCACGCCGTGACGCGCCTCGATGTCGTGGATGTAGATGCGCTTGTGATTGAGGATGTAGAGCGCGACCTCGGTGGATGCAGACCGCGTGCAGATCGCATGGCGTGTTGGTGCGCAGATAGTCTTCCAGGCTCCGCAACACCGACAGAGCGACGGATTCCGTCGAGCGGACGAAGCCGGTTCCCTGGCAATGCACGCATGGCGCGGTGGAGCCTTCGACCATGCCCGTGCGGATGCGCTGCCGGGACATCTCCAAGCAGGCCGAAATGGCTGATGCGTCCGACCTGGATGCGCGCCCGGTCGCTCCGCAGGCATTCCTTGAGCTTCCGCTCGACCGCGCGGTTGTTGCGCTTCTCCTCCATGTCGATGAAGTCGACGACGATGAGGCCGGCGAGGTCGCGGAGGCGGAGCTGGCGGGCAACCTCCTCGGCCGCTTCCAGATTGGTCTTGAGCGCGGTGTCCTCGATCGAATATTCGCGCGTCGACTTGCCGGAGTTGACGTCGACCGCAACGAGGGCTTCGGTCTGGTTGATGATGATGTAGCCGCCGGAGGGTAGGGTCACCTGCGGGCTGAACATCGCATTGAGCTGGCGCTCGACCTCGTAGCGGGTGAACACCGGCTCCGGGTCCTTATACGGCTGGACGTTCTTTGCGTGGCTGGGCATCAGCATCCGCATGAAGTCCTTGGCGTCGCGATACGCGTCGTCGCCGGCGACCAGCACTTCGTCGATTTCGCGGCTATAGAGGTCGCGGATCGAGCGCTTGATCAGGTCGCCTTCCTCATAGACGAGGCAGGGCGCGCTCGATTTGAGCGTCAGATCGCGGACATTCTCCCAAAGCCGCAGCAGATATTCGTAGTCGCGCTTGACCTCGGTCTTAGTGCGCGACGCACCTGCCGTGCGGATGATCAGGCCCATTCCGTCGGACACGTCGAGCTCGGTCGCGATTTCGCGGAGACGCTTGCGGTCGGCGGGCGATGAAATCTTGCGGGAAATGCCGCCGCCGCTGGCGGTATTCGGCATCAGTACGGTGTAGCGGCCGGCGAGCGACAGGTAGGTCGTCAGCGCCGCGCCTTTGTTGCCGCGCTCTTCCTTGACCACCTGAACGAGCATGATCTGCCCGCGCTTGATCACTTCCTGGATCTTGTAGGTCCGGCGGCGGCGGCGATGGCGCTGCGGCAATTCTTCGAGCGCATCCTCGCTGCCGACCGATTCGACGTGATCGAGATCGCCGCCCTCTTCGCCGTCATGGCTGTTGCGGCCCCTGCGGGGGCGCCGCCGCGAACTTCGACGGGCTGGCGCTTCGTCCGCGTCGTCGTCATCATCGTCGGACGCGTCGAGATTGCTGGGCGCCTCGTCGCCGTCATCGAAGCTCTCGATCTCGGCGTGGCGGTCGGTCGGGGGCAGATTGTCGGACAGATCGTCGGCGTCGTCGCCGCCCTCGCTCAGCTTCGCCGAATATTTCGCCGCCGGCAGAGCGGCTTCGAGCGCGGCGGTCGCATGCTCGTCGTCCTCGTCATCTTCTGCATCGTCGTCGAAGTCGGCGGAATGAAAGTCGCCCATGCTGACCGGCGCGAAGCTGGTCTCGTCGTGATCGTGTGCGCCGTTCCCGCTGCCATTGCCGCCGTGGCCATGGTCCTCGTCGTCGGACCCGCCGCGCGAGTCCCGCGCTTCTTCCTGTTTCAGCGCCTGGCGCTCGGCCATCGGCAGCTGGTAATAGTCAGGATGAATTTCGCTGAAGGCGAGAAAGCCGTGGCGGTTGCCGCCGTAATTGACGAAGGCCGCCTGGAGCGATGGCTCTACCCGGGTGACCTTGGCGAGGTATATATTTCCGCGAAGCTGTTTTCTAGAAGCGGACTCGAAGTCAAATTCTTCGACGCGATGGCCGCGAAGCACCACCACCCGGGTTTCCTCCGGGTGCGTGGCGTCGATAAGCATTTTGTTTCCCATGTCTTATTATCTCCCGCGCACCAGAGGGGCGGAGATCGAAAACCCTGAACCTGTGATCCGAGAACTTGCCTCCGCGCTGGGGCGCGTGTTGTCCGCTCGCAGCCGGCCGTGCATCGATCCGCGGCTGCACGCACGACACGGCCCGCCGGGGCAGCACTGCGGCTGCCGCTCGTTGAGCTGCATCTTTCGTGGGGAGCGCGAATTTCGGAGCCGGAGCGCAATACGGTCATTGTTTGCCAAGAATGAGCGGATCGAGTTTGCAGGATCCGCGACATTCAAATTCCTCAAAGTTAGGGCGGGGACCGCGTTAATCGCTTACAAACAGCCCACACCGCGTTCCTGCTGCGATTTTTACATTTCCGCGAGGAACGAAAATTCCAAGTTATTGATACCGACGCCGCTTTCCCGTTATCCGGTCTGCCGCGTCCGTTGTGAAATCGAAATCCACTCGCTCATCGGGCCAGCCCCTGAGAGCATCGCACTAGAGGAACGAGATCTTTAGCTTGCGGATCATCGCAAAAAAATTGCCAAGCCTAACGGAGCTTGCCGCTGATTTTGGCCGGCGCTTCTGCCAGTTGACCCTTGCGAGTCAAAACTAATACATTCTGTCGCAGCGCTCGGCAAGTGTCACCGGTATGACGGACTGTGCGTAACACGCAAATCACAACGTTACCTTAATTCTCGTCTTTATCATGGACCCTGAAACCCGCATAGTGCCGCTTCATCTCCTCCGGAGGCGGCGAGAGAGGAGTTTTTGCCGTGCCCATGCGTGCTGATACGGTAAGGCCTTTCATTCTGATCGTCCTTGCGGTGGCCGCATTGCTGTTGGGCGGTCGGCAAAATCAGGTTTGGGCCGCCGAAGGATCGGCGGTTGCGCACGACGCCCGCATCGGGGGCGATCTGACGCGCACGCGCTTCGTTGCCGACCTGTCCGAAACCGTGGAATTCCGCGCTTTTCTGCTTTCCGACCCTTACCGGGTGATCATCGATCTGCCCGAGGTCAAATTCCAGATGCCCTCGGGCGCCGGGGGGAAAGGGCGCGGGCTCGTCAGCGAATTCCGCTACGGCCTGTTCGCGCCAGGAAAGTCGCGTATCGTCATAGATGTGGTCGGTCCGGTACTGATCGACAAGGCGTTCGTGCGCGCGGCCGAAAATGGCCAGCCGGCGCGGCTCGTCGTCGATCTGGTGCGGACAACGCCGGAGAAGTTCGAAAGGCAGCGGGAGCAGCAGAGCTTGCTGCGGTCGGTGTCGCCCGGCGGCTTTCAGACCAGCACCGAGGAGGCCGAAGCCGGCCGCGGCGGGGCGAAGGAGCCGAGCCGGCCGGGAGCGGGCAAGCCCGTCGTCGTCATCGACCCCGGTCATGGCGGCGTGGATCCGGGCGCGATCAGCGTCGGCGGCAAATATGAGAAGAACATCGTCTTCGACTTCTGCAAGGTGCTGAAGGAGAAGCTGGAGAAGGCCGGCCGCTACCGCGTTATGATGACGCGGGAGGAGGATATCTTCATCCCGCTCGACGATCGCGTCGAATTCGCCCGCAAAGAGGGGGCAAACCTGTTGATTTCCGTCCACGCCGACGCGCTCGACCCCAAGAACCCGCTGGTCAACGCCAGGGTGATCCGGGAAACGCGCGGCGCCAGCATCTACACGCTGTCCGAGGACGCGTCCGACGAACTGGCCAAAATCGTGGCGGCAAGCGAAAACCGCTCCGATATCCTGGCCGGCGTGGAACTGCCGAACTCGGCGGACGACGATCTGGCGAGCATTCTGATCGATCTGATGCACCGGGAGACGAAGAATCTCTCCGTATCGTTCGCCCAGTTGCTGCTGCACGGCCTGAACGGAACGGTGGCGCTGACGACAAGTCCGCATCGCTTCGCCAATTTCCGCGTGCTCAGAGCGCAGGACGTGCCGTCGGTGCTTGTCGAACTCGGATATTTGAGCAATACGGAAGATGAAAGATCCTTGACCTCCGATGAGTGGCGGTCAAAGGTTGCAGAAGCGATCATGGAATTGATTGGCGCTTTTTTTGCAAAACGTATGGTGAGCGTTCCAGGCTAACCGGCCCGGATGACGCCACGATTTTAGCGTTTTGCTGGGCAGCCAAACCGGGATTAAAAGCAAGCGATGCATTTGAACGGGCCTATGATGCCTCCGCCGGCGAAGCGAAAACGCCGGACGAGCCTGACCTTGCGGTTTTTAGGGTTTGCGTTCACGGCCGGCGGCATTCTGTTCCTGGTGGGCGCCGCTGTTGCCGGCTACTTCCTGTGGCAGATCTCGCGCGAACTCCCCGATTATGAAGGGCTGGCCAATTACGAGCCCGCGGTGATGACCCGCGTGCATGCCGGCGACGGCAGCCTGATCGGCGAATATGCCCGCGAAAAGCGCATCTATCTGCCCATAACCGCCATTCCGAAGCGCATCATCTATGCCTTCGTCGCAGCGGAAGATCAGAATTTCTTCCAGCACACCGGTCTCGACTTCCAGGGGCTCGCGCGTGCCATGGTGAAGAACGCCCAGCGCATGATCAGCGGCGGCGGCAATATGGAAGGCGCCTCGACGATCACGCAGCAGGTCGCAAAGAACTTCCTGCTGTCGAACGAACGCAGCATTCTGCGCAAGGTCAAGGAAGCCATCCTTGCCATCCGCATCGAACGCGCGTTCCCGAAGGAAAAGATCCTCGAGCTTTATCTCAACGAGATCTATCTCGGCATGGGCTCCTATGGCGTGGCCGCGGCTGCGCTGAACTATTTCGGCAAGGAGCTGAAGGACCTCGACATCGAGGAGGCGGCTTATCTGGCCGCCCTTCCCAAGGCGCCGAACAATTACCACCCCTTTCGCCATACCCAGCGCGCGCTTGCCCGCCGCAACTGGGTGATCGGGCGCATGGCCGAGGACAATCGCATTACCGCCGCCGAGGCCGCCGAAGCGCAGAAGAGGCCGTTCAACGTCAATCCGCGCTCCTTCGGCGGGTCGCAGTTCGCGGCCGAATATTTTGCCGAGGAAGTCCGCCGGGGGCTGATCGACCTTTACGGCGAGGACAGTCTTTACGGCGGCGGCCTGTCGGTCCGCACGACGCTCGACCCCGAATTGCAGCGGCTGGCCCGCAGGGCGCTGCGCGAGGGCCTCGTGCGCTATGATCGCAAGCTCGGCTTCCGCGGTCCGTTAAAGCAGATCCCGGTGAGCGGCGACTGGGGCGAGGAACTCGCCAAGATCGACATCCTGTCCGATCTGGCGCCGTGGGAGCTTGGCGTCGTCCTCGATGCCACCGCGGACCGCGCCGTTATCGGGCTCCGCCCCGGAAACACCGCCTCGGGCAAGGTGGAGAAGGACCGCAAGAAGGTCGCGCTGCCGTTGAAGAACGTGCAATGGGCGCGCACGGGCAAGAAGAGCAGCAACGGCCATGTCCAGCTCGGCAAGAAGCCGAAGGCCGTCACCGATGTGCTGTCGCCGGGCGACGTGGTCTATGTCGCGCCGAAAGCGGAGCAAAATCAGGACGACGAGGACGACGAGAAGGAAGACGCAGGCACGGCGGAAGGCTGGCGCCTGGTGCAGATTCCCGAAGTCGACGGCGCCATCATCGTCATGGACCCGCATACCGGCCGCGTGCTCGCCGACGTGGGCGGCTTCAGCTTCGCCTCGAGCCAGTTCGACCGCGGCATCCAGGCCAAGCGCCAACCGGGGTCCGCGTTCAAGCCGATCGTCTACGCGACAGCGCTCGACAACGGCTACACGCCCTCCAGTATCGTGCTCGACGCGCCGCTCGCCATCGACCAGGGCCAGGGTCAGGACATCTGGAAGCCGGAGAACTACGAGAACAAATTTTACGGTCCGTCCACATTGCGGCTCGGCCTGGAGAAATCGCGCAACCTGATGACCGTCCGGCTCGCCCAGGATCTCGGCATGCCGCTGATCTCCGAATATGCGCGCCGTTTCAATGTCTATGACCAGTTGCCGCCGCTGCTGTCCATGGCGCTCGGTGCCGGCGAAACCACGCTATTGCGGATGACGACGGCGTATTCCTCCTTCGTCAATGGCGGCCGCAAGGTGCAGCCGACGCTGATCGACCGCATCCAGGATCGCTATGGCCGCACGATCTGGCGGCACGACAATCGCGAGTGCCCGAACTGCGCGGCTCAGGAATGGCAGAATCAACCCGAGCCGCAGCTTACCGACAAGCGGCCGCTGATCGTCAACCCGCAGACCGCCTATCAGGTGACCTCGCTGCTCGAGGGGGTCGTGAAGCGCGGCACCGGCTACAAGGTATCCAAGGTCGGCAAGCCGCTCGCCGGCAAGACCGGCACCACCAATGACGAGAAGGATGCCTGGTTCGTCGGCTTCTCGCCGGACCTCGTCGCCGGCGTCTTCGTCGGCTACGACACGCCGAAGCCGATGGGCAAGGGGGCCACGGGTGGCGGTGTGGCTGCGCCGATCTTCCGCGACTTCATGAAATGGGCGCTGGCCGACAAGCCCGCCACGCCGTTCCGCGTCCCGCCCGGCATCAAGCTGGTGCGCATCGACGCCAAGACCGGCATGCGTGCGCAGCGCGGCGCCGAACGCACGATCCTGGAAGCCTACAAGCCGAACGAGGAGCCCGCCGATCCGTTCTCCTTCGTCACCTATCCGGGCGCCGAAGTCGAAGGGCAGCCCTCCGGCGGAGGCGGCGGCGTCAATGTCGGCTCGGGCCTGACGAGGCAGCCGCAGGCGGGCGGATTGTACTGAGGCAGGATTTCCATGAGCGCGCCGGCTGAAACGCGCGGCGCCGCTCATTCAATTGCATCGATGGAGACTGAACAATGCGTGCTGAAACGCAGGCCGTGGTCGATCAGATTCGTGAATCCCTCTCGCTGCTGCGGAGGCATCTTTGACTGGGATAAAGCCAACGCCCGCCTCAAGGAGCTGAATGTTCGCGCCGAGGATCCCAGCCTCTGGAACGATCCGCAGAAAGCGCGCCTCATCATGCGCGAGCGCCAGCAGCTCGAAGACGCCATCAAAGCCTATAGCGAGCTCGAAAACGGCCTGAACGACAATGTCGCGTTGATCGAGCTCGGCGAGGAAGAGGGCGACCAGGAGGTCATCGCCGAGGCCGAAAAGGCGTTGGCCGAACTCGTCAAGATCGCGGGCAAGCGCGAAGTCGAGGCGCTGCTTTCCGGCGAGGCCGACGCCAATGACGCCTTTCTCGAAGTCCATGCCGGCGCCGGCGGCACCGAGAGCCAGGACTGGGCACAGATGCTGTCGCGCATGTATCTGCGCTGGGCGGAGGACCACCGGCTGAAGACCGAGGTGATCGAGACCAGCCCGGGCGAAGAGGCCGGGATCAAGTCGATCACGGTCCTGGTCAAGGGCCAGAATGCCTATGGCTGGCTGAAGACAGAGTCCGGCGTGCATCGTCTCGTGCGCATCTCGCCGTTCGACTCCAACGCCCGGCGTCACACCAGCTTCGCCTCGGTGTGGGTCTACCCGGCCGTCGACGACACCATCAATGTCGATATCAACGAGACCGAATGCCGGATCGACACCTACCGGTCGAGCGGCGCCGGCGGCCAGCACGTCAACACCACGGACAGCGCGGTGCGCATCACGCATCTGCCGACCGGTATCGTCGTGCAGTGCCAGAACGAACGCTCGCAGCACAAGAACAAGGCGACCGCCTGGGCGATGCTGAAGGCCCGCATCTACGAGATGGAGCTGAAGAAGCGCGAGGAGGCCGCGCAGGCCGAAGCCGCGAGCAAGACCGAGATCGGCTGGGGCCATCAGATCCGCTCCTACGTGCTGCAGCCCTATCAGCTCGTCAAGGACCTGCGTACGGGGATCGAAAACACCAACCCGGCGGCGGTTTTGGACGGCGAGATCGACGGTTTCGTCGAGGCGGCGCTGGCACAGCGGATCCATGGCGGCGGGCCCGCGGCTGTCGCCGATCTCGATTAAAATTCGGATCGGGAAAAGCCCCCCGGTTTTCCGAAGAATCGTCAGAAAACAAAGGACCCTTGAGCGTGAGCGCTTCTCTATGAAGCGATCATGCTCCAGCCGGCGCGGCCTGGCCGTCAGGGGCGGCGTTCAGTCGCCCGTCGGGACAACGCCGCTGCCCTCCATCATCAGCATGATCGTCCGTCCGGGCGCGCGGGTGCGGTGAACGACACCGCGCGGAACGGCAAAACCCTGATGGCGCGAGAGCGTGACGGTGCGGTCTTCCAGATCGATATGCAGCGTGCCGTCGAGGATGAAGAAGAACTCGTCCTCCGCATCGTGCTTGTGCCAGTGAAATTCGCCCTGGACCACGCCGAGCCTGACCACGCAATCGTTGATCCGGCAAAGGCTCTGATTGAACCATTGTTCGGCGACCGCGCCGGCGATGCCAGGCACGTCGATCAGCTCCAGGCTGCCGACGCTGATCCCGGTGTTGATCGAATAGCTCTGTTGATGCGATGTCATGATACTTCGTCCCGTTTGTCGACCGGCTGGATGGTTCGGCCCATCGATGGCATGAATTAGGGAATTAGGAAAGTTCCTAAATGCATCTTGCCGAAATCGCGCGCGCCCTATCCAACGAACGCCGCCTTCAGATCCTCGAATGGCTGAAAGCGCCGCGCGCGCATTTCCGCGAGCAGGCCGACGGCGACCTGGTCGACGACGGCGTCTGCGGGGCGCTGATTGCGGAAAAATTGGGGGTGACCCAGCCAACGCTGAGCGAGCACATGAAATTGCTGGTTCACGCCGGGCTGGTCCAATCCAAGCGCATCAAGCAGTGGACATTTTATCGCCGCGACGAAACCCGCATCGCGGAAATCAAGCGGCGCATCGCCCGCGATCTGTGACCGCGTCGCGGCGTGCGATGCACGCTTTGCTTGTGCGCTGCGAAGGACGGGTGCGTTTTCTCACTTATTGAACGCGGCGCGTCCGCTTGCCATCCTCAATAATTTCTGTCATCTTCGAAGCGGTAGGTCAGTCATGCTGTCCTTTGTGGCAGTGCGCTCGCTCGTCTTTTCCTCAAGCGGTTGAAAAGAAACGGGCGGGCTTTCTTGCGCGCCGAACGACCGGCGAGCGGGGATGACTGACTG
Organism: uncultured Alphaproteobacteria bacterium; assembly: GCA_963727575.1. Classification (GTDB taxonomy): domain Bacteria; phylum Pseudomonadota; class Alphaproteobacteria; order Rhizobiales; family Rhodomicrobiaceae; genus JAHQVI01. Next base: position 21,146 of record CAVSIA010000037.1, on the reverse strand, counting down.
TTCCGAGCGAAGCGGAAGATGACGAGCCGGTTCTCTCTGGACCGGATGATCAACGTGAGCTTCCGTTTAACGAAGATCGTAGGACCGTTGGGGGACCTCTCCGGGGGCATGAGCGGCCTGCTGCTTGATTGTGATCGTCCGGTGCTTTAGCCGGTTGCAGAGCATATCGGGGTCAGTGATATAACCATGACGGAATGGAAGCCGAACAGCGCCGCCTCCTCTGCGAGTGAGCAGGGCGGCGGTTTTTTTGCGCGCTCGCAAGGGCTCTACAAGCCGGACTTCGAGCACGATGCCTGCGGAATCGGGCTGATTGCCGACATCAAGGGCACCAAGAGCCATGACATCGTCCAGAACGGGCTCAAGATCCTCGTCAACCTGACCCATCGCGGGGCGGTTGGCGCCGATCCGCTGGCCGGTGACGGCGCGGGTATGCTCGTTCAGATTCCGCATGAATTCTTCGTCGCGGAAGCCGGCCGCCTCGGCTTCACGCTGCCCGAGCCGGGCCAATATGGCGTCGGCCAGTTCTTTCTGCCGCGAGACGAATCCGCGCGCAAGAGCTGCGAGGCCATTATCGAGTCCGGTGATCGCAGAAGAGGGCCAGGTGTTGCTCGGCTGGCGCGATGTGCCCGTCAGCAATGCAGGCTTGCCCAAAATTGTGACCGTCGCCGAGCCGTTCCACCGCCAGGTATTCATCGGCCGCGGCGCAGGGGTCGGCGCCGACGACGATTTCGAGCGGCGCCTCTACCTGATCCGCAAGGTGACGTCCAACCGCATCGTGGCGCTCGGCGGCGGCAAGGAGCGGTCGGAATATTATCCGGTCTCGATGTCGTGCCGGACGCTGGTCTACAAGGGCATGTTCCTCGCCTTTCAGCTCGGCGAGTACTATCTCGACCTGCACGACCCGCGCTTCAAATCGGCGGTGTCGCTGGTCCACCAGCGCTTCTCGACCAATACCTTCCCGTCCTGGCGGCTTGCGCATCCTTACCGGATGGTCGCCCATAATGGCGAGATCAACACGCTGCGCGGCAACGTCAACTGGATGGCGGCGCGCCAGGCGAGCGTCTCCTCGCCGCTGTTCGGCCACGACATCTCCAAGCTGTGGCCGATCTCCTATGAGGGCCAGTCCGACACCGCGTGCTTCGACAACGCGCTGGAATTCCTAGTTCAAGGTGGCTACTCGCTGCCGCACGCCATGATGATGCTGATCCCGGAAGCCTGGGCCGGCAATCCGCTCATGGACGAGAAGCGCCGATCCTTCTACGAATACCACGCCGCGCTGATGGAGCCGTGGGACGGCCCGGCAGCGGTCGCCTTCACCGACGGCCGCCAGATCGGCGCGACGCTCGACCGAAACGGCCTGCGCCCCGCTCGCTATTTCGTCACCGACGACGACAAGGTGATCCTCGCCTCCGAGATGGGCGTGCTGCCCTATCCGGAAGAGCGCATCCTGCAGAAATGGCGCCTTCAGCCGGGCAAGATGCTGCTGATCGACCTCGAACGCGGCCGCATCGTTTCCGACGAGGAGATCAAGGCCGAGCTGGCCGAGCTGCATCCGTTCCAGGACTGGCTCGACGCCGGCCAGATCCGCGTCTCCGGCCTGCCGTCCGCGCGCGTCGCGGCGGCGCGCTCCAACATTCCGCTGCTCGACCGCCAGCAGGCCTTCGGCTACACGCAGGAGAGCTGGAAGTTCGTCATGCAGCCGATGGTGGAGGGCGGCCAGGAAGCGGTCGGCTCGATGGGCACCGACACGCCCGTCTCGGCGCTCTCGAACAAGCCCAAGCTGCTGCACACCTATTTCAAGCAGAACTTCGCCCAGGTCACCAACCCGCCGATCGATCCGATCCGCGAGGAGCTGGTCATGAGCCTGGTCTCCTTCATCGGGCCGCGGCCGAACATTCTCGACCTGGAAGGCACCTCGACGCAGAAGCGTCTCGAAATCCACCAGCCGATCCTGACCAATGAGCGGCTGGAGCGGATTCGCGCGCTCGACGGCGCCCTCGCCGTGCCGTTCCGGACGCGGACGCTCGACATCACCTACAGCGCCGATCTCGGCGCGACGGGCATGGAGGACGCGCTCGATCACCTCAGCGACCAGGCCGAGCAGGCGGTTCGCGACGGGTTCAACATCATCGTGCTGTCCGACCGCATGGTCGGGCCGGAGCGGATCGCGATCTCCTCGCTTCTGGCCACGTCCGCGGTCCATCATCACCTGATCCGCAAGGGCCTCCGCACCTCGGTCGGTCTGGTCGTGGAGACCGGCGAGGCGCATGAAGTGCATCAATATTGCACGCTTGCCGGCTACGGCGCGGAGGCGATCAACCCCTATCTGGCGTTCGAGACCATCGAGGCGATGCTGCCCGAGATCGATGAGCCGATCGACTATGAGGAAGCCGAGAAGCGCTACATCAAAGCGGTCAGCAAGGGCATTCTCAAGGTCATGTCCAAGATGGGCATCTCGACCTATCAGTCCTATTGCGGCGCGCAGATCTTCGACGCGGTCGGCCTGAGGTCGTCCTTCGTCGAGAAATATTTCACCGGCACCCACACCCAGGTCGAGGGCGTCGGGCTCGAGGAGATCGCCCGGGAAACCGCCGAGCGCCACCGGCTCGCCTTCAGCGACGCCCCCGTATTCAAGAACGCGCTCGATGTCGGCGGGGACTATGCGTTCCGCATCCGCGGCGAGGCGCATATGTGGCGCCCGGAAACCGTGGCCAAGCTGCAGCATGCGGTGCGCAGCAACGTTCCGGAGCGGTTTCGCGAGTTCTCCAGCATGGTCAACGATCAGAGCGAGCAGCTCATGACGTTGCGCGGTCTGTTCCGGATCAAGGATTCCGGCGAGATCGGGCATGGGACCGTCCCGCTGGAGGAGGTCGAGCCGGCCGTCGACATCGTCAAGCGCTTCTCTACGGGCGCCATGTCCTACGGCTCGATCAGCCGCGAGGCGCATACGACGCTGGCCATCGCCATGAACCGGATCGGCGGCAAGTCGAACACCGGCGAAGGCGGCGAGGAAACCGATCGCTACAAGCCCTTGCCGAACGGCGATTCCATGCGCTCGGCGATCAAGCAGGTCGCCTCGGGCCGCTTTGGCGTCACCACGGAATATCTCGTCAATTCCGACATGATGCAGATCAAGATCGTGCAAGGGGCCAAGCCCGGCGAGGGCGGTCAGCTTCCCGGCCATAAGGTGGATTCGATCATCGCCAAGGTCCGGCATTCGACGCCGGGCGTCGGTCTGATCTCGCCGCCGCCGCATCATGACATCTATTCGATCGAGGATCTGGCGCAGCTGATCTTCGACCTGAAAAACGTCAATCCCGATGCCGATGTCAGCGTCAAGCTCGGCTCCGAGGTCGGCGTCGGCACGGTCGCGGCGGGCGTCGCCAAGGCGCGTGCGGACCATGTGACCATCGCCGGCTTCGAGGGCGGCACCGGCGCCTCGCCGCTCACCTCGATCAAACATGCAGGCAGCCCCTGGGAAATCGGCCTCGCCGAGACCCATCAGACGCTGGTGCTGAACGAGCTGCGCGGCCGTATCGCCGTGCAGGTGGATGGCGGCGTGCGCACCGGGCGCGACGTGGTCATCGGAGCGCTGCTCGGTGCCGACGAGTTCGGCTTCGCCACCGCGCCGCTGATTGCGGTCGGCTGCATCATGATGCGCAAATGCCATCTCAATACCTGTCCGGTCGGCGTCGCCACGCAGGACCCCGTGCTGCGCAAGCGCTTCAAGGGCCAGCCAGAGCATGTGATCAACTTCTTCTTCATGATCGCCGAAGAGGTGCGGGAGTTCATGGCGGCGCTCGGCGTGCGCAAGTTCGACGAGCTGATCGGCCGGTCCGACTGGCTCGACAAGGAGCGCGCCATCGCGCACTACAAGGCGCGCGGCCTGGACTTCACCAACCTGTTCTTCAAGCCGAACGTGCCGCCGGAGGTTGCGACCTTCAATTCCGAGCGGCAGAAGCATCCGATCGACGAAGTGCTCGACCGCAAGCTGATCCAGCTCGCCCGGCCGGCGCTTCAGGACCGGCAGCCGGTCAAGCTCGACCTGACCATCCGCAATACGGACCGGACCACCGGGGCTATGCTCTCGGGCGCCGTCGCCAAGCTGTACGGCCATAACGGGCTTCCGGAGGATACGATCTGGATCACGCTGCGCGGCACCGCGGGCCAGAGCTTCGGCGCGTGGGTGGCGAACGGGATCACGCTGGATCTGGTTGGCGACGCCAACGACTATGTCGGCAAGGGTCTGTCGGGCGGACGGCTGATCGTGCGTCCGGCGAAAGAGGCCCGGATCGTGCCCGAGGACAGCATCATCGTCGGCAATACCGTGCTTTACGGCGCGATTGCCGGGGAATGCTATTTCCGCGGCGTCGCCGGCGAGCGCTTCGCGGTCCGCAATTCCGGCGCCATGGCCGTCGTCGAAGGCACGGGCGATCATGGCTGCGAATATATGACTGGCGGCATCGTGGTCGTGCTTGGCAAGACCGGGCGCAATTTCGCCGCGGGCATGTCGGGCGGCGTCGCCTATGTGCTGGACGAGGACGCCACCTTCGAGCAGCGCTGCAACATGGCGATGGTCGATCTGGAGCCGATCCCGGCGGAGGAGGAGCGGATGAACCGCTTCGGCCATCAGGCCGGCGATCTTCAGGGGCACGGGCTGGTCGACGTGCAGCGCGACATGACGCGCTTCGACGCCGATCCGCCTGCGTCAGCTCATCGAGAACCACCGGCACTACACCGGCTCGGATCGGGCCAAGCTGATCCTCGACAACTGGGAGGCCTATCTGCCGAAATTCGTCAAGGTGATGCCGATCGAGTATCGCCGGGCGCTGGAGCAGATGAGCCGGGCCCAGGCGGCGGATCAGACCGGCTTCGACGTCCTCGAGATCGGCGTACAGCTTGCGCGTGGGAGCTGAGCCCCGTTGGACATCTATGGCGATCTCAAATCCGGCAACTGCCTGAAGGTGAAGTGGACGGCCGAATATCTCGGCCTCCCTTACCGCTGGCACTCCGTCGACATCACCAAAGGAGAGAGCCGCGAGCCGGCGTTTCTTGCGAAATTTCCGCAAGGTCAGGTGCCGGCGGTCGCGTTCGGCGACGGGCGGACGCTTGCCCAATCCAATGCGATCATCCGCTATCTGGCGCATGGCTCGCCGCTCCTGCCGGCCGACCCGTTCCTTGCCGCCAAGGTCGACGAGTGGCTGTTCTGGGAGCAATACTCCCACGAGCCTTATATCGGGGTCTGCCGGTTCCACATGGTGTATCGCGGCCAGCCGAAACAGACGCGCGAGCCCTGGCGGGTTGCGAAAGGCGAAGCCGCGCTCGACCTGATGGAGCAGCATCTGGCGGATCGCGCCTGGCTCGCCGGGCCGTCGATGACGGTGGCCGATATCGCGCTTCTTGCCTATACGCGCGTTGCGCATGAGGGCGGTTTCGATCTGACCGGACGGCCCGGTTTGCGGGCGTGGATCGGCCGCTGTGAAAACGAGTTGCATCTGGCGCTTGCCGCGTAAGCCGCGGAAGCGCAACGCAGACGGGAGACGAAAATGGGGAAAGTCACAGGCTTTTTGGAGATCGATCGGCAGGACCGGGCCTATGCGCCGGCCTCCGACCGGGTTCGCCATTTCCGCGAATTCGTCATTCCGCTGGAGGAGCGCGATGTCAGCCGGCAGGCGGCGCGCTGCATGGATTGCGGCATCCCCTATTGCCATTCCGGCTGCCCGGTCAACAACCAGATCCCCGACTGGAACGACCTCGTCTATCACGGCGATTGGCGCGAAGCCTCGCTGAACCTGCACTCCACCAACAATTTCCCTGAGTTCACCGGCCGCATCTGCCCCGCGCCGTGCGAAGCGTCGTGCACGCTCAATCTGGAAGATGCGCCCGTCACCATCAAGACCATCGAATGCACGATTGCCGACAAGGCGTGGGAGGAAGGCTGGATCGCCGCCGAACCGGCCGAGCACAAGACCGGCAAGCGCGTTGCCGTGATCGGCGCAGGCCCCGCCGGGCTTGCCGCCGCCCAGCAACTTTCCCGCGTCGGCCATGAGGTCCATGTCTACGAGAAATCCGCCTTTCCCGGCGGGCTGCTGCGCTACGGCATTCCCGACTTCAAGATGGAGAAATGGGTGATCGAGCGCCGCATCCGGCAGATGGAAGCCGAAGGCGTCACCTTCCATTGCAATGTCCATGTCGGCGTCGACAAGCCGATCGCCGAGCTCGAGGCGCAATACGACGCCGTCCTGCTTGCCGGCGGCGCGGAAAAGCCGCGCGACCTGCCGATCCCGGGCCGCGAGCTGCATGGCGTCGAATACGCCATGAACTTCCTGCCGCAGCAGAACCGGCGCGTGTCCGGCGAACCGCTCGGCAGCGTCGAGCCGATCCTGGCCCACGGCAAGCATGTCGTCGTGATCGGCGGCGGCGATACGGGCTCGGACTGCATCGGCACATCCTTCCGCCAGGGCGCGCTGAGCGTCACCCAGCTCGAGATCATGCCGAAGCCGCCGCTGCGCGAGAACAAGATGATGACATGGCCGGAATGGCCGCTGAAAATGCGCACCTCCTCAAGCCAGGCCGAAGGCGCAGAGCGCGATTTCAGCGTCATGACGCAGCATTTCTCCGGCTCTCACGGTAAGGTCGAGACGCTGCATTGCGTGCGCGTCGACGAAGGCATGAAGGCGGATGCCAGGCTCCGAATTCGAGCTGAAGGCCGATCTGGTGCTGTTGGCGATGGGATTTGTCAGCCCGGTCCATGACGGCATGATCAACGAGCTGGCGCTCGACCTCGATCGGCGCGGCAACGTCAAGGCGAACGACCGCGAATATCAAGCCAGCCGCGACAAGATCTTCGCCGCCGGCGACATGCGGCGCGGTCAGTCGCTCGTGGTCTGGGCGATCCGTGAGGGGCGCCAGGCCGCCCATGCCATCGACAAATATCTGATGGGCAGCACCGACCTTCCGCGCTGACGGCTCCTTAGCATTTTTCCGTTAGGACTGGCGTGCGGTATCAGGCCGCGCGCATCCGTCATTTGCGGGCCTTGAATTGCGGGGTCCGGTCGGAATAGTGTGCGCTTCGCCCGCCGCGGGGCCGAGAGGAATTCGACTGCATGAGATTTGCGAGATTTTCGCGCTTCGTCGAGGCGCACTCGCCGGATTTGACCGCGCTCAGCGTGCTGCTGCTTCTCGTGCTGGCGATCCTTGCTGCCGATGCCGCTCAGAAGGCCGACATCGCCCGGCTGCAGCCGATGGCCGTGGAGATCCGGGCGCATCCGATCAATTTCGATCCGACCAAACCGTCCCGCACTGATTTCGGTCGGCTGGAATGGCGCGGCGGCGTGGCTCTGTCCGCCAAGACGCCGTTTTTCGGCGGCTATTCTGGCCTGTCGATCAGCGCCGACGGCAAAACCATCCTCGCGCTCTCCGATTCCGGAAGCTGGCTCAGCGCAAGGCTGGCCTTCGGCGACGGCCGCGTCACCGGACTGGAAGACGCCAGGATCGGCCCGTTGACGCAGAAGGACGGGCAGCCGATTCAAAGCAGGTACAAGCGCGACGCCGAATCCCTGACCGCCATCAAGCAGGGCGGTTTGGAGGGGCGGTATCTGATCGGCTTCGAGGGAAGCCACCGGATCGAGGAATATGTGTTCGAGAAGGGCGTCATGCGCGGGCCGGTCGGCGGCGTCAAGATCCCGCGCGAATTGCGGGGCATGGACGCGAATCAGGGACTGGAGGGGATCACCGTGGTCCGCGGTGGTCCTTATACGGGCGGGCTGATCGCCTTTGCCGAGCGCAAGCTTTCGAAGCAGGGCAATCACTCGGGCGCGCTGATCAAGGACGGCAAGTCGCATCCGCTCTATCTGACCCGCAACGACGCGTTCGACGTCACCGATCTGGAAAGCCTGAAGGACGGCAGCCTGCTCGTGCTGGAGCGCAGCTTCATCCGTTCATCGCTCAAGCTGGACATTCGGCTGCGCCTGATCCCGGCGAAGGAGATCAAGCCCGGCGCGGTATTAAAGGGTGAGGTGCTGCTGACCGCCGATACGCGCTATGGGATCGACAATTTCGAGGCGATGGCGGCGACGGAGCGGGATGGCGAAACGCTGATCAGCCTGATGTCGGACGATAATTTCAACTTCTTCCAACGGACGCTGCTGGTTCAGTTCGCGCTCAAGCGCGATTGAACCCTGCGTCCCGCTTCGGCAGGGATCACATCCGAAGTCGAGATGGCGTGCGTGCATAGCCCGCAAACGGCGTGATCGCCGTTCGGCCAAGCGAGGCATTGGAGGAAAGAGGTCGTTGACGGCGCCAGCAGCGGCTCAGCTTGCCGCCGCTTCCACTTCGACGGGCGCGGAGGTCGCCTTCTGGACTTCCCGCTTCAGCTTCAGCATCCGGTCGGAAAGCTGCTCGTTCTTCGCCTTCAGCAGGAATGCGTCGAGGCCGCCGCGGTGCTCGACCGAGCGCAGCGCATGAGCGCTGATCCGGCAGCGGACATTCCTCTTCAGGGCGTCGCTGATCAGGGTCACATCGCAGAGATTCGGCTCGAAACGCCGCTTCGTCTTGATCTGCGAGTGAGAGACAAGGTGGCCGACTTGGGCATTTTTACCCGTAAGCTCGCACCGGCGGGACATGGCGATCTCCAGCTCTTCAGACTTCTTTTTGTCACGGAAATACGACCCCACCGCAGCGCGAGGGCCGACGTTAGAGGCATGTATAAAGAGCGCAACCGCGTTCGTCAAGCCGTGCGGGGGCTTGCGCGGCCTCGGTTTTCCTCCGGTTTTCCGGCCGCCGGGCGGACGTGCCACACCCTCATGGCTCACAAGATCTAAATGCCTGCACCTCAAATCGCCGAAAATAGCCCTCGCCGGTCGAACCCAATCGCAACGCCTCTTTGGTAGACCAGATAGCGTAATCAATAGGTGAGGCGTTGTTATGCGTGTAAACAAAATTGCGTCGGGCATTGTGGCGGCTGTTGCTGGCCTTGCCATCGGCGCGGCGACGGCATTTGCGGAACCCGGCGTTACCGCCGACAAGATCGTCTTCGGCCAGGCCGCGGCGCTCAAGGGCCCTGCGGCGGCGCTCGGCACCGGCATGCGCGACGGCATTCTGGCCGCTTTCGATGAGGCCAACAAGGCCGGCGGCGTCAATGGCCGCAAGCTCGAGCTGATCTCGAAGGATGACGGCTACGAGCCGAACAAATCCATCGAGGCAACCAAGGGTTTGATCGAGCAGGACAAGGTGTTCGCCCTGATCGGCCCGGTCGGCACCCCGACATCGTCCGCGACCCAGCCGATCGCCACCGAGGCCAATGTCCCCTTCATCGGCCCGTTCACGGGTGCGGAATTCCTGCGCAATCCGTTCAAGCCGAACGTCGTCAATGTCCGCGCGTCCTATTTCCAGGAAACGGAAGAGATGGTCGAACGGCTGACCAAGGATCGCGGCGTCAAGAACATCGCCATCCTCTATCAGGATGACGGCTTCGGCCGCGCCGGTCTTGCCGGGGTGCAGAAGGCGCTGGACAAGCGCGGCATGAAGCTGGTCGCGGAAGGCAAGTATGAGCGCAACACCGTCGCGGTGAAGGGCGCGCTGCTGGACATCCGCAAAGGCAACCCGGAAGCGGTTATCATGGTCGGCGCCTACAAGCCGTGCGCCGAATTCATCAAGCTGGCCCGCAAGGTCAAGCTGAACGCGACCTTCGTCAACATCTCCTTCGTCGGCTCCAACGCGCTCGCCAAGGAGCTCGGCGCCGACGGCAAGGACGTCGTCATCACCCAGGTCGTGCCGTTCCCCGAGGACAGCACCATTCCGCTGGTGGCCAAATATCAGGCGGCGCTGAAGGCGGCCAATCCGTCCGCGGAGCCGGGCTTCGTCTCGCTGGAAGGCTATATGGTCGGCCGGCTCGTGGTCGATGCGCTGGGCAAGGTCTCCGGCGAGCCGACACGCCAGGCGCTCCTCGATGCGGTCATGAGCAACAGCTTCGATCTCGGCGGCGTCACCCTCGCCTATGGCAAGGACGACAATCAGGGCATGGATCAGGTATTTCTGACCGTGATCCAGGAGGGCGGCAAGTTCAAGCCGGTCCACACGCTCGGCGCCGACGGCTAGATGATGACGGCCGGGGCGCCTTCCGGTGTCCCGGCCTTCCCCCGCGCCTGCCTATCCAATTCCGAGATTACACCACGCCCTCGGACCTGAAACCGGGCGGCGGCCGCATCGAGAGCGGGAGAACAGATGAGCAATCAGCACAACGCGTCACGGTCATGGCTCTCGGGATTGAGCATCCGAACCAAGCTGCTTTGCGCCTTCGTCGCCGTCAGTGTGCTCACGCTCGCCGCGACCGGTGCCTCACTCCTGTCCTACAGCGAGATCGGGCGCAACCTGCGCCACATCGATCAGCAGAGCATGCCCAGCCTCGATGAATTGCTGTCTCTGACGCGCCAGGCGGGCGAATTCGCCGCGTCCACCGTTCTGCTCGCCACCACCAGCGACAGCGCCAGTCTCCACGCCACGCAACAAAAACTGGGTGAGGCGCGGACCGCGATTGCCGCCAAGCTCGACGGTCTTGCGGCCGCTGGCGCCATTCCGGCCGCCATCATCGACAAATTGCGCAACGCGGCGAACGAATTGAAGGCGAGCAGCGACCAGCTCGGCGCTTCGGTCGAAGCGAGCCTTGCGAAGCGGGCGCAGCGCGAGGCGCTGGTCAAGGAAGCGCTTGCGGCCCACAAGAATCTCAGCCTGAAGATTGCGCCGCTGCTGGACGATGCGAATTTCAACCTGACGATCGGCCTGCAATCGGCGACCGAGAGCGGCGACCCGGTGGTCATCAAGGGCGAGTTGGAGAAGCTTGCGGCGAACGAGCTGCCGGAGATGGACGCGCTGGCGGTGGCACGCGCGGAGAGCAACACGCTGATCGGACTGCTCACCGAGATTTCGCTTGCGCCCGATGCCGACGTCCTGCCGCCTTTGCGGGAAAGGGTGACGGCGACGAAAGCGTCGCTTCAGGCGGCGAACGAAACCTTTGTCAAACAGCCGGCGACCGCCGGTCTGAAGGATCAGATCGAGGCGCTGCTCGGCTTTGCCGACGAGACCAAGGGCATATTGCCGGTCCGCACCGCCGAGCTTGAGGCGATCGCCGCCAATTGGGAGCTGGTCGCCAAGACCAAGACCATGGCCGCGGCGCTCAACAACGAGGTCAGAGCGGCGGCCAACACCATTCACGAGGAAGCCGACGGCGCCGTGTCTGGATCCGTCGCCATCATCGAGCGCAATTCCTACCTGCTGATCGGCTTTGCCCTGGCCAGCGTGATCTTCGTGGTCGTGGCGCTGCTCCTGCTCCGGCGCACGGTGTTCCAGCGCCTGGAACGGCTGAGCGCGGCGATCTCGGGCCTTGCCGGCGGCCAGCTCGACGTTACGGTGCCCAAGGGGGGCCACGATGAACTCGGCCGGATCGCGGATGCGGTGGAGACATTCAAGCAGAACGCCATCAAGGTGCGCGAGCTGGAGGCGACCCAGGCCGAGGAACTTGGCCGGCGTCAGAGATGGCAGTCCGAAGTCGAGGCGCTGATCGGCGCATTCGATCACTCCGGCCATGAGCTTTCCGACGCGCTTACCGCGGCCGCGGCCCAGATCGAGAAGACCGCGCGCGACATGTCTGTGCTGGCGGGCGACACAAGCAGCGGCGCCACGTCGGTCACCGATGCCGCCGAGAGCGCCAGCAACGCCGTTCAGAGCGCGGCGAGTGCGGCCGAGGAGATGTCAGCCTCGATCAGCGAAATTGCCCGCAGCATTGCGCAATCGACCGAGACCGCCCGCAGCGCCGTCAACGAGGCCAAGCACGCCGACAGCATCATGAAAGTGCTCGCCAAGGCGGCTGTCGAAATCGGCGAGGTGGTCCAGCTCATCGAGGACGTGGCGACGCAGACCAATCTCCTCGCGCTCAACGCCACCATCGAGGCGGCGCGCGCGGGCGAGGCCGGCAAGGGCTTTGCGGTGGTTGCCGCGGAGGTGAAGTCGCTGGCATCGCAGACCGCCAAGGCGACGCAGGACATTCGCGACAAGATTTCCGGCATTCAGTCTGCCGTCGACGAAGCCGTCTCCGCAATCCGCGGCATCGACGATACCATCCTGCGCATCAACGAGATCGGCACCTCGATCGAATCGGCGATCTCGCAGCAGGCCGAGGCGACCAACGAAATCGCGCTGTCGACGCAGGCGGCGGCACGCAGCGCGGCCGAGGTCGGCGAGAGCATCAAGCGCGTCGACCAGGCCGCGGCCACGACCGACGGCGAGGCGGAAAATGTGGTCGGCGCGGCAGCCAAGCTCGGCCAGGATGCCGCCGCGCTGAAGACGCATATCCAGGACTTCCTCACGCGCATTCGCGCCGCCTGATCTAGGTCTTCTGCGGCCTCGAAAAAATCACGATGCGGCCGGGTTTTCATCCGGTCTTGCGAACCCTTGCAACTCGGCCACAGTCAGGGGTTCTCGGCATGCGTGAAACATAGAATTGACGAATTTCGAAAATAAGGCCTTTGATAGACGGCCACTGGGAAGCTGGGCGGGGCTCGTCCTAATAACAGCGTTCAGGTTTCCGGTTCTGCCACTCATTGAGCTGTCGGCGGCTCAGCTTAACGGTCGGTCAAAGGTACGCTATGAACGCTGTTCGCGTGTTTCCTCGTAAAATCGCTCTTATTTCTTCCTCGATTTTGCTCAGTGCCTGCCTCGCCGGCGTTTCCGCGCCCGCATCCGCCGCCGGCGCCAAGCGCGTCGTTGCGGATTACAACATCAGCTTCAACGGGCTGGGCATCGGGCAGTTCAAGCTTGCCTCGACGATCGACAACAACGAATACCGCATGGAAGGGCGCGCCAGAATCAGCGTGCTCGCCGGCATCATCTTCGATTGGCGCGGGGATTCGTCGTCGTCGGGACGCGTGTTCGCCAAGCGCCCCCGGCCCGATTCCTACAGCTTCGGCTACGCCACGAGCGACAAGCGCGAGAAGGTCGACGTCGAGTTCTCCAACAACAACGTCAAGCAGATCGCGGTGAGCCCGCCGCAGAAGGAGTCCGCTTCGCGCGTTCCGGTCACGCAGAAGCATATGCGCAACGTGGTCGATCCGCTGAGCGCGGTCATCATGCTCACCAATATCGGAAGCAATAAAAGCGGCGAAGAAGTTTGCACGCGGCGTTTGCCGATCTTCGACGGCAAGGCGCGCTACGACATCAAGCTCAGCTACAAGAAGACCAAGACGGTCGACACCGGCCACGGCTATAAGGGGCCGGCTTACGTCTGCAAGGTCAAGTTCCAGCCGATCGCCGGTCATAGACGCGGTGACGATGAGGCCAATTTCGCCGCCAAGACCGAGGGCATGGAAATCTGGATGGTGCCGCTCAAAGAGGCCGACCTTTACGTTCCTTATTACATTTATCTTCCGACGCCCGTGGGCACGGCCTCGCTGACTTCTTCCGGCTTCACTGTGGAAAGCGCTGGCGTGGCGAGAGGCGCACTGCTTCAATAACGGTGCTCGTTCGGCCGGGAACAAAATGTGAAGACGGGATATTTGCCTGATTCGTACGCTTCTTGTTCATGATCTTTTCCAGATGGCGCAGGGATTTGTTAAACTGATGGCGGCGGATGGCCGAAGCGGGGGCTCCGAAATCGGATTTCCTGGCTGGCCAAACCGGCTTCGCCTGTGCTCTATACGGAAAGAGCAACCGACAGTTGCGCGCATTTAACCCTATGAGCGCCAACCCTGGGGAATTGCCTGAATGACCTCGATTGCTTCCGCTCCTGCCCCGCGCCGGACTGCGCCGTCGCATTCCGTGATTGCCGTTCTGGGGCCGACGAACACCGGTAAGACCCACCTTGCGATCGAGAGAATGCTGGGTCACGAAAGCGGGCTCATCGGCCTGCCGCTGCGTCTGCTCGCGCGCGAGGTCTACGACAAGGTGGTCGCCCGCGTCGGCGAGGCCAATGTCGCGCTGATCACCGGCGAGGAAAAGATCAAGCCGGAGAACCCGCGCTATTGGGTGTGCACCGTCGAGGCGATGCCGCGCGACATCGATGTGGACTTTCTCGCCATCGACGAGATCCAGCTCGCCGCCGATCCCGAGCGCGGTCATGTGTTCACCGAGCGCCTGCTTTCCGCGCGCGGCCAGAGCGAGACGCTGCTGCTTGGCGCCGGCACCATGGAAGGCCCGATCCGCGATCTTCTGCCGGGCGCGAACTTCATCACCCGGCACCGGCTCTCCAAGCTGACCTATTCCGGGCAGAAGAAGATCACGCGTCTGCCGCGCCGGTCGGCAATCGTGGCGTTCTCCGTCAATGAAGTCTACGAGGTTGCCGAGCTGATCCGGCGCCAGCGCGGCGGTGCGGCGGTGGTGCTCGGTGCGCTCAGCCCGCGCACGCGCAACGCCCAGGTCGCTCTCTATCAGTCGGGCGACGTCGATTTCCTGGTGGCGACCGACGCCATCGGCATGGGCCTCAATCTCGACGTCGACCATGTCGCCTTCGCCGCGACGCGCAAATTCGACGGCCGCGCCCATCGCGATCTCTCCGCCGGCGAGCTCGGCCAGATCGCCGGCCGCGCCGGTCGTCATCTGAATGACGGCACGTTCGGCGTCACCGGCGATGTCGAGCCGTTCAGCTCCGAGCAGATCGCGCGGCTTGAGAACCACGAATTCGAGGCGGTCAAAATTCTGCAATGGCGCAATTCGAGCCTCGATTTCCGTACGCTCGACGGGCTGAAGGACAGTCTGCGCGAGTCGCCGTCGACGCCGCGCCTGACCCGTGCCCGCGCCGCCGACGATGTCGTCGCGCTCGACACGCTGAGCGCGGACCCGGTGGTCCGGGCGATGGCCGGCGCACCGGCGGCCGTGAAGCTGCTTTGGGAAGTCTGCCAGATCCCCGACTATCGCAAGGTTTCCAGCAGTCACCATGCCGAGCTGATTTCGGCGCTATACAAGCATTTGATGAGCGACACCGGGCATATCCCGGAAGACTGGTTCGCCTCCCAGGTCGCGCTTGCCGACCGGACGGACGGCGATATCGACACGCTGTCCAACCGCATCGCCCATATCCGCACCTGGACCTTCGTGTCCAACCGCGCCGGCTGGCTGGCCGATGGCGATCACTGGCGCGAGCGCACCCGTGCCATCGAGGACACCCTGTCCGACGCGCTCCACGAACTTCTGACCCAGCGCTTCGTCGACCGCCGGACCAGCGTGCTGATGAAGAGCATGCGCGACAAGGACACGCTCTACGCCGACATCGAGAACACCGGGCAGATCTTCGTCGAGAAGCATTATGTCGGCAAGCTGGAGGGCTTCCGCTTCACCCCGGACACGGCCGCCGCCGGCGTCCATGGCAAGGCCGCGCGCCATGCCGCCGCGAAGATCCTGGCCGTCGAGCTGACCGACCGCGCGGGCCGGCTGTGCGACGGCAAGGATGAGACGTTCCGGCTCGAACGCAGCGGTTCGGTAACCTGGGAGGGCCATGAGATCGGCCGTCTCGAGGCGAGCGAAGACCCCTTGCGGCCGTCCTTTTCGCTGGTTGCCGACGAGCACCTTGCCGCGCAGGACCGCGAGCGCATCGCCAAGCGCATCGAGTCCTGGCTGGCTTTGCTGGTCGAAACGCGGCTGAAGCCGCTGGTCGACCTGTCGAAGGCGCAGGACCTCAATGGACTGGCGCGCGGCATCGCCTTCCAGCTGGTTGAGAATTTCGGCATCCTGCGCCGCGAGGCGGTCGCGGAGGAGGTGCGCTCGCTCGACCAGCAGGCGCGCGCGCAATTGCGCAAATTCGGCGTGCGTTTCGGCGCCTACAATATCTATTTCCCGCTGCTGCTGAAGCCAGCCGCCGCCGATATGCTGCTCCTGCTGTGGGCACTGAAGCACGGCGCCGCGGCAGGTCTGGATCTCGTCAACCTTCCGGAGCCGCCGCGGCAGGGGCTGACCTCGGTCGCCGTCGACAAGAGCATTCCGGAGCCGTTCTATGGCGCCGCCGGGTTCCAGGTCTGCGGCTCGCGCGCCATTCGTATCGACATGCTGGAGCGTCTCGCCGACCTCATCCGTCCCCTGACGAGCTGGAAGCCGACGGCGGAGAGGCCCGAGCCGCCTTCGGGCGCGGTCGGCCGCGGCGGGTTCAAGATCCAGCCGGACATGCTGTCGATCATCGGCTGCTCGTCCGAGGAAATGGGCAATGTGCTGTTCGCGCTCGGCTTCCGCATGGAGCGCCGCCAGGTTCAGCCGGTGCAGCAGCCACAGGCCGCGAATGCTGCTGCCGAGGCGATGCCGGAGGAAGCGCCCGCAAGCGGCGAGGCTGCCACGGCACCGATCACGGCGAGCGCCGAACCGGCGCCTGAGCCGTCGACGGAGATGACGCCCGCTGCCGAAGCCCAAGCGCCCGCCGAGGCGTCCCAGCCAGTCGAGGAAGCGCTGGCCGAGGCGTCCGAGCCGGTCGAAGCTCAGTCTGCGGCGGAGGAGCCTGTCGCCGCTGCTGCCGAGCCTGCTGCGGCCGGGGCGGAAGAGACGCCCGACGCCGAGAGCGTGGCACCTGTGAGCGATGCGGCCGAAGCTCCCGCCGTCGAGATTGCGGCTGTCCCGGTTGCCGCCGCGGACGTCGCGGCTATGGACGGCGAAGCGACTGGCGAGCCGATGGCCGCAGCGGAGCCTGAATTCGAGGAGATCTGGCGTCCCCGCCGCAGGGCGCAGGCCGACGAGCGCCGCCAGCAGGGCCGTCGCCGGTCCGATCAGCCGCAACAGCAGCAGCATCGCCGGGGCGGCAAGCCCGCGGGCGACGGCGCGCCGCGACAAGAGGCGTCAGCCAATGGCGCGCCCGAGCGGCAAGGCCGCGACGACCGCGGGCAACAACAACAACAAGCATCGCGGCGACCGGCGCAAATCGGATCGCGGCAAAGGCGGCAAGCCGCATCCCAATCAGACGGTGAAATCCGCCTCGCCGCCCAGCCGCCGCTCGAGTGACGCCGCTGCGGACAAGGACTCGCCATTTGCTGCGCTGCTCGAGCTGAAGGCGCGGATGGCTCGGGGAGCACAGGACCAAGCTTGATGCGATGACCGATTGCGGCGACCCGAGGCAGACTCAGCGTCTCGACAAATGGCTATGGCACGCGCGTATCGTGAAAACCCGGTCGCTCGCCGCCCAACTCGTCGCCAAGGGCAAGTTCCGCATCAATCGCGAAAAGATCGTCAAGCCCGCCCACCCGGTGAAATGCGGTGACGTGATCACCACGGCGGCGTTCGGCAATGTGCGCTTGCTGCGGATCGAGGGACTGGCGGAACGGCGCGGTCCCGCCGCCGAAGCGCAACAGCTTTACGCCGACCTCACGCCGCCCGCCGCCGAGGACCCGGCGCCCTGGCCGCGCAGGGCTCGCGAGTTCTAAAGCATCGGACCGAGGAGCGCGAAGCGGTTTTCGGATGAATCCGACGCCGGAACAAAAAGATTGAGCGGAACCGCCGGTTCGATTTGAAGGTCTGCCGCTCTAACGGCAGACCGGGCGCGCGGTCATTTTTTGTTGACTTCAGCCAGCGCACAGCCGAAATCTACCGGCGCCGAGACCGGGGCGTTCATGGTGGAACGCCGACCGCGAAAACCGGTCAGGC
Source organism: uncultured Alphaproteobacteria bacterium (assembly GCA_963727575.1). GTDB lineage: Bacteria > Pseudomonadota > Alphaproteobacteria > Rhizobiales > Rhodomicrobiaceae > JAHQVI01. The sequence goes on along the minus strand of CAVSIA010000037.1, from coordinate 3,542 downwards.
ACTCACGGGGTCTTCGGGCTCAGAGCGGGCGTGGCGGAATTGGTAGACGCGCCGGACTCAAAATCCGGTTCTGGTGACAGAGTGTCGGTTCGACTCCGACCGCCCGCACCAGATTTTCCATGATCGATCGGCGCTTCGGAAGGCCAAGCGAGCGGAAGCTTTGCCTGCCGCAGACATGCGTGACGCCCGGTAAAATGCGGCGTTGCCTCGATCGGATCGGCGCGGTCGCATTGTCCTCCACCCCCTCGGATTCAGCCCTTCGATGATCGGCAATTGCGCTCTAAACTGACACTGCTGCAGCAATACGGAGTGTGAGATGGATCTGGGATTGAACGGGCGGACCGCTGTCGTGTGTGCCTCGAGCCGGGGTCTGGGGCGGGCCTGTGCCATGGAGCTGGCAAGGGCCGGTTGCCGCGTCGTCATCAACGGCCGCGATGCCGCCGCGCTGGAAGAGGCGGCAGCCGACATCCGCAACGAGACCGGCGCGGACGTGCTGACGATCGTCGCCGATGTCGGCACACGCGAAGGGCAGGACGCGCTTCTGAGCGCCGTGCCGCAGGTGGACGTCCTCGTCAACAACAATGGCGGCCCGCCATTCCGCGATTTCCGCGAAATCGACCGCGACGCCATGCAGGCCGGGCTGGTGGCGAACATGATCTCGCCGATCGAGCTGATCCAGCGCGTCGTTGACGGCATGGTCGAGCGCCGCTTCGGCCGCATCGTCAACATCACCTCGGGCTCGGTGAAAATGCCGCTCGCCGGCCTCGATTTGTCGAGCGGCGCCCGAGCCGGCCTGACCGGGTTCCTTGCGGGCGTGGCGCGTTCCGTCGCCCATGCCAATGTGACGATCAACTTCCTTCTGCCCGGTCCTTTCGACACGCGCCGGCTGCGGGCCGGACAAGAGGCGGCGGCACAGCGGCAGGGCCTCGATGTCGAAGCGGTCCGGGACAGGGCGCGTGCGGCGATCCCGGCCAGGCGGTTCGGCGATCCGTCCGAGTTTGGCGCGGCCTGCGCTTTCCTGTGCTCGGCGCAGGCCGGCTTCATCACCGGCCAGAGCGTTCTCATCGACGGCGGCGCGTTTCCCGGCGTGCTGTAGAGCGTGATCAGGAAAAGTGGAAACCGGTTTTCCGTCCGATCACGCGATCAGCAAGGGAATTTTGGAGCAGTCCAACAGCGACGTTGTTTCTATCCAAGGTGATCCCGCTTTAGCGGCGCCGCTCAGACCTGCGCGATATGCAAAAGGCCGCCCCTGATGGGACGGCCTTTCCATTGTCAGCCACTTGCGGCGCGATCTTATGCGCGGCCGATCTCCAGGGGAGAGGCCATGCTCACAAGATGCGCCTCGAGCGACGCTGGACAATGAGACATTTGACCACCTCCTTTCAATTTGTTGAACCGAATTGAAAGATGGGGCCTTAGAGCCCTGTTCGTCAATCCCTATGTTGCGGTCCCCGTCCGCTGATCGCGGATCCGACCGCCCGGCATGGCCCGACGACGGCCCCGCCCATGCGCCGGCGGCATTAATGGCGCTTTCACCATGTGATCAAAAACGGCCGGCCCGCATCGCGACTGCGCAAACGCGCGTGCTGCCCGATATGCAATCAATTCTCAATTGTAGGTTGCTAAGCTGGCCCCTCGCTTGTGGAAGGGTCCTGCGCGTTGGTCTCCCGTGTCCGGGACCGGCCGGGTCGATCCGGATCGAAAGGCTACCGGATGAGTCCGATCTTTCGTCAGCAGGCTATGACGAATGCGAGCCTCGCCGGAGGGTTTTAACGCACCGCTCAAGGTGGTCGGCAAACCCGATGGCTTGCGCTCTCCGGTATCGCGGCGGTCGATTTTCGCGGGGCTCGCTTGGGGCTTTCTGGCACGGTGCCGACAACCGTGAGCGGGCAAGGGCATTCTCTTGCGCAAGGCCGGCGGGACTGTTTCCGTGACCGCCGAGGCCAGCGCGGAGGTTGCCGAGATCCTGGTGCGGGCCGGCGATGCCGTGAAGAAGGGGCAGGTCGTCGCCCGCCTTCGCCTGACCGAGGGCAGGGATCGGCTGGTCGCCGCCGAGCGCAAGCTCTCCTCGTTGCGCCGACAGCGCGCCCAGCTCGCCGCCTACTGGGCCAAATATTTGCCGGCTCAGAAGGCGAGCATCGAGCTTCAGCGCAGCACCACGCAGAAAATCCTGCAAGACGCCGACGAAAGCGTAACCGCTGCCAAGAGCGAGCTCGACGCCACGCAGACGCTTTTCAACGGCGGCCTGACCACGAAAACCCGCCTCGACGCCGGTCCGCCAAACCTATTTCGAAGCTGTCGCCCGCCGCGACGATCTTGCGGTCAAGGCCAAGGGGCTGGACAGCCAGACCGTGGCGCTGACCAGTCAGCGGGATCAGGCGCTCAACCAGATCGACCTTGCGATCATCGAGGCGGAAAGCGATGTCACATCCGCACGCGACACGCTCGATGAGGCGCGGACCGTGGTGGCCATCGAGACCGGACGCGTCACCGAGGTCGAGGTCAACCCCGGCGACAACATCACCGCGGACACGCATATTCTGACGATCAGCTACGGCGACCCGGCCCTGAGCGCGGTGATCTACATTCCCGCAACGAGCGGCGAGTTGATCAAGCCGGGGATGATCGCCCGGGTCATGCCGAGCACGGTGCGAACCGACGAATACGGCACGGTGATCGGCGAGGTCGTCTCCGTGTCGCCCTATCCGGCGAGCCAGGCCTCGATCCAGCGGCAGCTCAACGACACCGATCTCGCCAGGGATTTTCTCCGTCGGGTCCACGTATCGAGGTCCGCGTCGATCTGACCAGCGACCCCGCGACGCCCTCGGGGCTGAAATGGTCGTCTGGCCGCGGGCCCACGACCGTCGTGCGCGAAGGGGCTCTCGCCGGCGCGGATGTGACCGTTCGCGAGCAGCCGCCGGCCAGCCTCGTGATCCCGTCCTTGCGCCGGCTCCTCGGCCTCAGCTCATCGGCCGGATGAGGCGATGTCCATGAGCGCCGAAATCAAGGCCGCGCCCGCCGAGCCCGTCCGTTGCCGCGCATCAAACCGGCGCGGGTGCGCACACCCACCGTCCTGCAAATGGAAGCGGTGGAATGCGGGGCGGCGAGTTTGGCGATGGTGCTGGCTTTTTTCGGCCGCTGGGTGCCGCTGGAAGAGCTGCGCGGGGCGTGCGGAGTGACGCGTGACGGCAGCAGTGCGCTGAACGTGGTCAAAGCTGCCAAGGGTTACGGCCTCGATGCCAAGGGCTTCCGCAAGGAGCCGGAGTTGCTGCCGGACATGCCGCTCCCGCAGATCATCTATTGGAGTTTCAATCACTCTCATGGTCGTCGAGGGATTTAGCCGGACCGGCGTTCTGGTGAACGATCCCGCGCTCGGGCGCCGCCGGATCGACTGGGAGGATTTCGATAAGGGCTTCACCGGCATCGTACTGACCTTCGCGCCCGGCCCGGATTTCAAGACCGGCGGCGAGCGGCCCCATGTCTTGCGCTCGCTCTGGCAGCGGATGCAGGGCGCGGCGAGCAAGACCAACCAGTACACGCAC
>CAVSIA010000036.1:0-57506 GCA_963727575.1 uncultured Alphaproteobacteria bacterium | reverse complement strand
CGTTCAGGCGCCGCCATCCGTGGCCGGCCGGTCCCGCGCCGTCACCATCGGGCAGCGTTCCGGCTTCACATCGAGCAGCGGCGTCCCGTCAAGGCAATCGAGCCCGCGCACGATCAGCAACGGGCCTTCCACGCGGATCAGACGCACGGTCGAGATCCCGATCGGGTTGGGGCGGACCGGAGAGCGGAGAGAGAAGGTGCCCCGCGTGACGCCCCCGCCATGGCCCGGCGTTTGCAGCACCAGATCGCGCCGCGACCGGTCCAACCAGTAAAGCACCGTCAGCCGTTCGCTCGTCTCGATGCCCTGAAGCGCGGCGGTCCACGGCTCGAAGATTTCGATGCGGCATTCCGGTCCGTCGAGCGCGCCCTGGCGCGGGCAATCCGCCAGCGCCGTGTAAGGCGTCGAGATCCGGCCAATGAAACGCAGCGCAGCGTCGTTTGCCGGCGGCGTCTCCACGGCGACTTCATTTTCCCGAATGTCTCCCATCAGCAGGTCCTCGTCGATCGCGGGAGTTGAAGATTTAAGGGCGTGTCGCCAATGCCTTCGACAGCGCCTTGAGGTCGGCGGCGGCCGCGGATGCGGCAGCGGTCTCGATGTTGCGGTAGCGGCGAACGATCTCGCGGCCGAGATCGGTCAGAACCGCCCCGCCACCGCCGCTGCCGCCGGTCTGTTTCGCAACCAGCGGCCCGGTGAATGCCGCGTTGACCGTGTCGACCAGCAACCAGGCGCGGCGATACGACATGCCCATGGCCCGGCCGGCGGCGGAAATCGAGCCGAGTTCCTCAATCAGCTCCATCAGCCGGATCTTGCCGGGGCCGAGATAGAAGCGGTCGCCGAATTTGACCCGCAGAAACAGCGACGGCTCCGCCTTGCTCGTTGCCTCTGGAACGGGCGGCGTTTTCGCGCCGGCGGACGCGGCGGCAACTGTGAGTTTTTTCGTCATATCGGCGCGAGGCCTGGCAATTCGCTTTCGCTCAAGCCATAGCATGGTTTGCGGCGCCGTCGCCACGCCGGCGGATCCACGCGCCGCGCCCGAAAGGACGCGGCTGCCGAACGGAAACCGCCCCGGCGCTAGGATCGAAGCGTGATCGAGCGGAACGCGGTGTAGCTGATGTCGGAGATCTGTTGCCACTCCGACACGCGCTTCTGAAAACTCACCCAGCTTTTCAGGATACGGTCGCTGAGATCGTCCACGAGGCCAAGCTCCATGACCACGTCGCGCGAGGTGGTGGCCAGCATCTTCCAGACGTCCTTGGGGAAGATGTTCAGCTTGACGCCGAAATTCTCCGTGAGCGCCGCAAGCGCCTCGCCGTTCTTGGCGTTGAACTGGGCCATCATGACGTCGTTCTCCGAAGACGCCGAAACCTTGATCAGCTCCTGGTCCTCCGCACTCAGACCATCCCAAAACGCCTTGTTGATACCGAGCGAGAGGCCGGTTCCCGGTTCGTGGAAGCCGGGAAACATGTAGTTTTTCAACACGTTCTGGAAGCCGAACTCCATATCGTTCCACGGACCGACCCATTCGGCGGCGTTCACCTTGCCGGATTTCAGCGCCGCCAGAATCTCGCCGCCGGGCAGCACGATCGACTGGCCGCCGAGGCGTTTGATGACCTCGCCGCCGAGACCGGGGATGCGCATTTTCAGCGCTTTGATGTCGCCGAGCGAGGTGATCGGCGTCTTGAACCATCCGCCCATCTGCACGCCGGTGTTACCCGCGAGCATCGCCTTGACGCCAAATTGCGCGGACAGCTCGTCCCACAGCTCCTGGCCGCCGCCGAAATGCATCCAGGCTTCGAGCTCATGCGCGGTCATGCCGACCGGCACCGTGCAGAAGAAGGGGAAGGCTTTGTGCTTCTTGTCCCAGTAATATTCGGCGCCGTGATACATCTCGACCTTGCCGGAGCTCACCGCGTCGAATGAATTGAACGGCTTGACCAGCTCGCCGGCGGCGAACACCTTCACCTGCAGCCGTCCGCCGGATAACGTATTGATGCGCTTGGCAATTCGCTCAGGGCCTTCGCCGAGGCCCGGAAATCCCTTGGGCCAGGTCGTCACCAGCTTGATCTGTTTTATGCCTTGCGCTATGGCCGGGGTTGCCAAAGTGCCGCCGACTGTCATCGCGGCGGCGGAGGAGGTCCAGAGAAACTTCCGACGGTCCATTAAGCTAATCCCATCAAACCGCCAAACGCGGTACCACAGTTCGATATTTGCCCTGATTATGCCGGATTCCTTAGCAGCAACTTCGCAGATGAGCAAAGCCGCTTCAAGAGACCAGGAACGTTTACGGCAGTCTGGACAGCCGTGTTGCAAATCCGCATAAGGCACTGCATTATGCATGCCGCCAGGTCAAGATGAACGTGCGTGATTGGGATATTTTTCGTAGGGGCTCGAAGAATGCTTCGTTATCTTAAGCCGGGCGCGGAGCGAAACAACTCTGTATTCGACGGTATGCATTGGGGATGTTTGGCGGCGCTCATTTTTTTCATTGCGGCTTCTGCCACGGCGACGGCGCAAACCGCTGCAGTCAACCGGGATGCTCAGCGTACTCATTTGAATGACGGCGCGTTGTTGTTGGTCGCAGGCCATCCGGAATTGACTTTGATGAAGGTGGCCGAAGATCTCGCCATCGCGCTGAGCGACGACAAAGACGATTTCCGTGTCGTGCCCGTCGTCGGCGATGGGGCCGAGGGCAATGTGCGTGACGTGCTGCTGCTGCGGCACATCGATGCCGGCATCACCGATCTGACCGCGCTGGAAAAGCTGCGCAAATCCAAGGATCTGAGCCAGAGCCTGGCGACCGAACTCGCCCATGTGGTGACGCTGTTTCCGGACAAGATCCAGATTCTCGCGCGCAAGAATATCAAGTCGATCGAGGACCTTAAGGGCAAGCGGGTCAGCGTTGGCCTCGCCCATGGCAGCGCCGAGATGCACTCGCAGGCGATTTTCGACGCATTCGGCGTCAAGGTCGAGCCGGTCAATCTCGCCGCGCCGGATTCCGCCGAGGCGCTGATCAAGGGCGACATCGACGCCTTCGCCTGCTTCTGCCTGACGACGCCTAGCGTCTATCAGCGCGTGATGTTCGATGTCGACGTGCATTTGCTGCCGATTCCGTTCGCGGCCAAGCTGCAGCGCGACTATTTGCCGGCGACGCTCGTCCACGACGACTTCCCGTCTTTCATTGCGGAAGGCGAGAGCATCGAGACCGTTGCGGTGACGCTGGCCATCTTTACCTATAACTGGCAGAAGACCAACCCGCGTTACGCCAAGGTCGCCAAATTCGTCGACCGCTTCTTCAACAACATCTCCAAGCTACAGCAGCCGCCACGCCATCCGGAATGGCGCTCCGTGCAGATCAGCGCATCGGTCGACAACTGGCCGCGCTTTGCCGCGGCCGAGGAGTGGCAGAATTCCCAGCGCGCAGAAGCGTTGCAGGATATGCGGGTCGCGTTCAACGAGTTCCTGAATCAGTGGACGTCGGATTCCGCTTCGGTGAAGCAGACCGAGCAGATCAAGCTGTTCGAGGAGTTTCTCGAATGGCGCCAGACCAGCCGCTAGTGTCCTGTTTCAGAAATTTCTAGCCAGGCATTCGTCGGCGTGGTTCTCTGTGTTGGATCAGCGATTCAGGGGCGATGATGGCGAATCGAATACCGACCACGATCCAACTCAGCGACGATGAGCGGGCCGCGCTTGATCGCCGTGTCCGCCGGCGCAAGATCGCGCGTGGGGATGCGCAACGTGCCGAGATCGTGCTGCGCGCGGCGGATGGGCAGAATAACTGCGCGATCGCGTCCGCGGTGGGCGTTACGCGCCAGACGGTCCGGATGTGGCGCGAGCGGTTCGCCACGCATCGTCTCGATGGCCTGAGTGACGAGCCCAGATGCGGGGCGCCGCGCAAGATCGGCGATGACCGGATCGAGGAGATTGTTACCCAAACGCTCGAGGCAAAGCCCGCGAACGCGACACATTGGAGCACGCGGGGCATGGCGAAGGCGTCGGGCATCTCGGCAGCGTCCGTGCATCGGATCTGGCAGGCGTTCTGCCTGCAGCCGCATCGCACCGAGACGTTCAAGCTTTCGACCGATCCCCAGTTTGTCGAGAAAGTGCGCGACATCGTGGGGCTGTATCTCGATCCACCCGAGAAGGCGTTGGTGATCTGCGTCGATGAAAAGAGCCAGATACAAGCACTCGATCGGACGCAGCCTCTTCTGCCGATGCGTCCCGGCCAGGTCGAGAGGCGCACCCACGACTATGAGCGCCATGGCACGACGACGCTGTTTGCGGGCTTCATTGCAGCCGTGACGGCCGAAACGGACGTGAAGGCCGGCAGCGTGATCGGCACATGCATGCCACGCCACCGCGCTCAGGAGTTCCGCAAGTTCCTGGGCGAAGTCGAGCGCAATGTGCCCGCGGGTCTGGACGTGTGTCATGATCGTTTCGGATTGAAACGGTAGGGCTGCGTATCCTTTGGTTTACGCGCGATCGGGACCACCGGTTCCCGTCCTGGTCTTCACGGCGACATGCCTTTCCTGATGATCGTGCTCTCGGCAGGCGATCCCTGTACCGGCGCAAGGCTCGCTCAGGCCTCGAATGGTTTATAAGTCGGCAGGGCGGCTTCGCGCAGGTTCCGAATCGCGCTTATCTTCGCGCACCGATCGTGCCTGGGCTCGCCGCCTTTCCTGTCGTTTCGGCGGCGCCCCGTGTTCCCGCTTTTCCGCAGCACAACCCACCGCGAAGCCGGAAAAAATGAACGCTGCATGAATGATGCCGTTTTGGGAACACAATCTTCCTAAATAGTTCGATTCACAGGGTTCTTAGCGTTTCAAGATCTGAAGCCAAGCCATTTGCTGGGGGGATGCCGGCGATGTGGGGTTCGTTTATTCGTTTCGTTCTGATTGTGGCTGCCATCACTGCGACCGGGGTCTATGAAGGCCGCGCCGGGCAGAACGTCGCCGCCGCATGGGGCACCGTGGTGGAGAACAGTTTCAGCCAGGTGGGGCTTGCCTCCTACTATTCCGCGACCGGACCGACTGCGTCGGGCCAGCAGGGCGCGCCGGACAAGCTGACCGCGGCGCATCGCAGCCTTCCGTTCGGCAGCCGCGTCAAAGTGACCGCGCTGAAGTCCGGGCGCGAGGTGATTGTCGTCATTAACGACCGGGGACCGTTTCGCCCGGGCCGTATTATCGATGTGTCCACGAAAGCCGCCCGCGCGCTCGGATTCATGGATCAAGGCATTACCCGCGTGCGTATCACCAGACTGGACTGATTTTTTCCGGGCCTTCGTCCGGGCCGCATGCGGAGTTCCGTTCATGCTTGAAATGGCCCATTCGTTGCAGCATATGAGGGCGATCCGTGCAGCGGGACTGGCGAAGCGGTCCCGCGCCGCAGCGAGCGGCACGCGGTTTGTCTTGATCAATGGGCCACGGCCGTTTTATGACAAGCCGATTGCAGCGCGACGCGAGGAATTGGCGCCGCGCATCGTCGCAGCCGATTGGAACCGCCCCAGGCAGGGCCAGATTTTCATCAGGATCGACAGGGCAGGAAACTCAACGCGCAATCGTGAGTTGGATCAGGCCCGGAAATTCATAATTTACGCATGCCTATAAGGCACCGAGGACTGCAATGACGGTATTTCAGCCAATCGAAGCGCATCAGACCGGACCGGCCCTTCAGTTCGAAGATCAGCCCCGATCGGAGGCGCAGCAGCAATACCGTATCGCCATGTTCAACCGCAGTGGCGCCCCCGAGGGAAAGATCGCCGAGCAACTCACCTGCATCGGCTGCGATCTGGCCTTCATCCGCAAGGAAAAGGCGGCCCTCGATGAGCTTGACGGATTGAGCGATTCCGCCTGCGCGGTGATCCTCGACTGGCGCTCCGACGATACCAAATGCCCCCATTTCGCCGAAGCGTTGGCCGACAAAGCCGCCGCGCTGGGCCTGCCCGTGCTGACGCTCGCAGCCGCAAGCCGGCCGGAGGATATGCGCATCGCGCTCGAGGCCGGGCTTTCGACCATCGTGTCCATGCCGTGCCTCCTGGCCGACCTGAAGCAGGCGCTGCAAACCCTGATCGGCAGGACCCAACTTTGCAGCGCGGCGCCCGATTTCGGCCTGCGCGACGCGGCGAGCCTGATCGAGAGCTGCCGGTTTCGGTTCCGCACGCTGGACGATGTCGACATGCTCGTGCCGATGATCGCGAGACTGTTTCCGGAGCCGGAACGCGCCGCCGCCGGGCTTGCCGAGTTGATGATCAACGCCATCGAGCACGGCAATCTGGAGATCGGCCACGAGCGCAAGGCGGATTGGCTCGCCCGCGGCATCTATCGCAGCGAGCTGATGAAGCGGATGCAGACGCCGCCCTTTTCGGCGCGATGGGCGGAGCTGATCGTCAACCGCCGCGAGGACGGCATCATGATCGTGGTCATGGATCAGGGCTGCGGCTTCTTCTGGCAGGACGTGATCCGCAATGACACGCTCGACGCGCGGGCAGCCGCTCAGCCTTGCGGCGAGGGCTTGGCAAAGGCGCGCCGCGAGAGCTTCGACGATGTGCGCTTCAACCACATCGGCAACCAGGTGACCGCCTTCGTCGCCGACCAGAACCCCGCCTGACCCTAGGCATTCACCCGAATTCGCGATAGAGAAGAGGCGCGTCCGGCTGCTCGGGCGCTTTTCTTTTCGAGCAAGATTGCCTCATGGCGCCTCCACTTCTGCAGCTCAGGGATATCGGCCTCACATTCGGCGGGACCCCGCTTCTGGATGGGGCGGAGCTTTCGGTCGGCGAGGGCGAGCGCGTCTGCCTGGTCGGGCGCAACGGCTCGGGCAAATCGACGCTGCTCAAGATCGCTGCCGGCCTCGTCGAGCCGGATCGCGGCGATATCTTTGCCCAGCCGGGCGCGGTGATCCGCTATCTGGCGCAGGAGCCGGACCTGTCCGGATACGAGACGGCGCTGGCCTTCGTGCAATCGGGCCTGACGCCGAGCGACGATGCCTATCAGGCGCGCTATATCCTGGAGCAGCTCGGGCTGACGGGCGAGGAGAACCCCGCCACGCTTTCGGGCGGCGAGTTGCGCCGCGTGGCGCTCGCCCAGGTGCTCGCGCCGGCACCGTCGATCCTGCTGCTCGACGAGCCGACCAACCATCTCGACCTGCCGACCATCGAATGGCTGGAGGCGCGGCTTGCCGCGCAGCGCGGCGCCATGGTGATCATCAGCCACGACCGGCGCTTCCTGGAAAACCTCTCGCGCACCACCGTCTGGCTCGATCGCGGCACGACCCGGCGCGTCGAGATCGGCTTCGGCGCTTTCGAAGCGTGGCGCGACGAGCAGTTCGCCCAGGAAGAGCGCGACCAGCACAAGCTCGACCGGAAGATCGCGGCGGAAGAGGACTGGGTGCGCTACGGCGTCACCGCGCGGCGCAAGCGCAATGTCCGGCGGATGGCCGCGTTGCACGGCATGCGTCAGCAACGGCGAGACTATCGCGGGGCGCAGGGCAAGGCGGTGATCGGCGCGGCGGAGGCGGATGCATCGAGCAAGCTGGTGATCGAGGCGAAGTCGATCGGCAAGAGCTTCGGCGACCGCGCCGTCGTGAAGGATTTCTCGCTGCGGATCATGCGCGGCGACCGGCTCGGCATCGTCGGACCGAACGGCGCCGGCAAGACGACGCTGATCAATCTGCTGACCGGCGCGCTCGAACCAGACACCGGCTCGGTGCGGCTCGGGGTCAATCTGGAGATGGCGACGCTCGACCAGCACCGCGAAAGTCTCGATCCGGACTGGCCGCTGGCGGAGGCGCTGACCGGCGGCCGCGGCGATCATGTCGTGATCGGCGGACAGCCCCGACACGTCGTCGGCTACATGAAGGATTTCCTGTTCTCGCCGGAGCAGGCGCGCACGCCGCTTCGCGCGCTGTCGGGCGGCGAGCGGGCGCGGGTGATGCTGGCGCGGGCGCTGGCGAAGCCGTCGAACATGCTGGTGCTCGACGAGCCGACCAACGATCTCGATCTGGAGACGCTCGACGTGCTGGAGGAGCTGCTCGGCGATTATGACGGCACGATCGTGCTGATCAGCCATGACCGCGATTTCCTCGACCGCGTCGTCAATGCCGTGATCGTTCCTGAAGGCGATGGGCGGTGGACGGAATATGCCGGCGGCTATGACGACATGCTCGCCCAGCGCGGCGCCGACATCTGGTGGCGACGGGACGAGCCGGTACGGCCCGCCAAGGCGGCGAAACCGGCAAAGGCCGAGCCGGCGCGGAAGGCGGACAAGAAGCGCCTCAGCTTCAATCAGCAGCACGCCCTGAAAACGCTGCCCGGCCGCATCGAAAAGCTGCATGGCCGGATCGGCGAATTGCAAGGCAAGCTCGAGGACCCGGCGCTCTACACGCGCGACCCGAAAGCGTTTGCCGATGCCTCGGCGGCGCTGGCCGACGCTCAGGCGGAGCTGGAGGCGTCGGAGGCCGAATGGCTGGAGCTGGAGATCCTGCGCGAGGAGATCGAGGGCACGTAGCGGCTTGCGGTGCTCACGGTCGCCGCCCGCGTTTATGCTTTGCGCAATCTGCCCGGGCCGCCATATAACGGGGTCAAAGCGCGAGGCCCGTCCGGCGGGCTCCGGGCAGCCCGTGGCAGCCAGGGGCGGAGCGAGATTTCCATGAAGATCAATGGCAGGCATTACCGGGCGATCTGGCTGGCCGATGACGGCCGGTCCGCCGACATCATCGATCAGACCAGGCTGCCGCACGCGCCTGGAGATCGTTCGGCTGACGACGATCGAGGATGCGGCTCATGCGATCCGGGCCATGCAGGTGCGCGGCGCTCCGTTGATCGGGGCGACGGCCGCTTATGGCGTCTGCTTTGCCATGCTGGGCGATCCCTCCGACGCCGGCTTGGAGGCCGCCGTCGCCCTGCTCGGCGCGACACGGCCGACCGCCGTCAACCTGCGCTGGGCGCTCGCCGAGATGCGCCGCGCCCTGGCCCCGCTTGCTCCCGCCGACCGCGCCGCGGCCGCCTATGCCAAAGCCGCGCAGATCTGCGACGAGGACGTCGAGACCAACCGGCGCATCGGCGAGCACGGCCTCGCCCTTATCCGCGAGCAGGCCGCACGCAAGCCCGGCGCGCCGGTCAACATCCTCACCCACTGCAATGCCGGCTGGGTCGCGACCGTCGATTGGGGCACCGCGCTGTCGCCGATCTATCAGGCGCATGACGCGGGCATCCCGGTCCATGTCTGGGTCGACGAGACCCGGCCGCGCAATCAGGGCGCCGGGCTGACCGCCTTCGAGCTCGGCGCGCATGGCGTTCCGCACACCATCATCGTCGACAATGCCGGCGGCCATCTGATGCAGCACGGCCAAGTCGATCTGTGCATCACCGGCGCCGACCGCGTCACCAGCAATGGCGATGCGGCCAACAAGATCGGCACCTATCTCAAGGCGCTCGCGGCGAAGGACAACGGCGTGCCGTTCCACATTGCCGTTCCGTTCTCGACGATCGATTGGACGCTGGCGGATGGCAGGGCGATTCCGATCGAGGAGCGCGACGCCTCGGAAGTCACCCGGATGACCGGACGGCTGGAGGATGGCTCGGTGGCGACGGTCGACATCGCGGCGCCCGGCAGCCCGGCGGCGAACCCGGCCTTCGACGTGACCCCGGCGCGGCTGATCACCGGCTTTATCACCGAGCGCGGCCTGTGTCCGGCGTCGAGTGCGGGCCTTCGCTCGCTCTATCCGGATCTGGCCGACGGCGAAGCGGCGGCATAGCCCAAGGGTTCTCGGAGTCAGGCGAGATGCTGGCCGCCATCGACGCAGATCATCTGCCCGGTGATCGACGGCGAGTCGAGGATGAAGCGCACGGCGGCGGCAATCTCTTCCGGCGTCGCGCCGCGCCCCAGCAAGGTGCCGCGCTGCTCGGCGGCAAACTCCTCTTCCGTCTGATGGACGCTTTGCAGAACCGGGCCCGGCGCGATGGCATTCACCCGGATCCGCGGCGCCAGGGCCTGCGCCATGGTCTGCGTGATCCACCACAGCCCGGCCTTGCTCGCCGAATAGGAGAAGAATTCCGGCGTCGGCCGCAGCACGCGCTGGTCGATGATGTTGACGATGGTCCCGGACGTGCCCCGAGGCAGATGCCGGGCAAAACTCTGCGCCAGAAGCAGAGGCGCGCGCAGATTGGTGTCCATGTGAGCCTGCCAGCTCGCGGCGTCGAGATCGGCGAAGCCGTCCTTCCGAAACAGCGAGGCATTGTTGATCAGGCACGAAGGCGCCCCGAGCCGGTCGGCGCAGCGCGGGATCAGCGCCGCGAGTTCGTCGACATCCGCCAGATCGGCGCGGAACGCATCGGCGTTTCCGCCGGAACGCCGGATCTCCTCGACCAGTCGGTGAGCGTCGTCTTGCGATGACCGGTAGTGGACCGCGATGCGCCAGGACGCCCGCGCCAGATTGACCGCGATGGTGCGGCCGATGCGCTGGGCGGCGCCGGTAATCATGACGGTTTTGGCGACGTCAGACATGGGCGGCGGACGCCCTCGAGCCGTGCCGGGAAGGCCTCCGGGTGGAGCAAATGATTTCGCGGGTTCGAGCCATCTTGCTCACAGCTTATCCAAAAAATTCGCAGAGACGCAACCTAAAGGGGTTGTATTATTTTTATGCGCGTATTAAGTGTAATTCCAGGAACGCGATGGAGATGTTCGTCGCTGAATTGAGGGCCAACTGCTGGGCAACATAGTCCCTTTCCTCTCATTCAGGCTCTTAATTCGGCAGTCTCTCGTCGTGACCAAGTTTAGTAAGCGTAGCGTAGCGTAAGTGGATGGGAAATAAAGATTTCAGGCTTCGGCTTGTCTCTTTGTGACCAATCCTCTCCCTCTCTAGTGCCCAAAAGGCCGGATCCTAGCCCCCATCGGGATCCGGCCGCCCTCTCTCAAAATTCCCCCCCAAAATACGCCAAGCTTTGCGGTTTCGTCTTCCGCAGTTCTACCTGCGCGTGTGCACGCTCGGTCGGCGTTGCGTCCGCGTCACAACCTCATGCGCTCGGCCGCAAGGCCGCCTTCGAACCGAAATTCGGTTCGCCGCGTCCATAGATCGTTAAACCTCGTGGCTTACTCATGGCTTCGTCCGGTTCCCGAGCATGCCCTGGGGTTCAGCCCGAACACGCGTCCCGCTTTTTGAGGTTGGTAATGATCGCCCGCTCCGTCCCATTGATCGTCTGCCTTGCCTGGCTCGCCTTCGAGAGCCATTTCAGCCCGAGCTTTTTCGTCGCCACCCTGGAGCGGAGCATCGCCTCGATCACCGGCGGGATGAACGAGGTCGTGGCCGCGGAATATCCCGCGCAGTTTCAGACCGCGCTCGCGAGCGCCGATGCGGCTCAGTAGCGCTAATTGTTGGGATCGTCGTCCTCCTCGTAGGTCCCGTCCTCGCGGCCGCCCCGATCCTGGTCGTAATTGCCCTCATCGTTCTCGCGATAGGTGCCGATGCGCACCGGCGGCATGACGATCTTGCTCGATGAGCATAACGTCGCCTGCTCTTCGTTGGTGCCGCACGCTTTCAGCTTGAC
Organism: uncultured Alphaproteobacteria bacterium; assembly: GCA_963727575.1. GTDB lineage: Bacteria > Pseudomonadota > Alphaproteobacteria > Rhizobiales > Rhodomicrobiaceae > JAHQVI01. Next base: position 45,967 of record CAVSIA010000036.1, on the reverse strand, counting down.
GTCGCGGGTGAAGCAGATCCGAAGCTCGCGCAGCTGGCGATCTTTGCAATCGATATTGATCATCTCCGGCGTAAGGCCCGGATTGGCCTTCAGGAACTCGCTCTCGATCTCATCGGGCGTCACCGTCAGATAATCCTGCACGTTCTGGAAGCGCGCGGGGATCTTGATCGCGTCGTAGGCCTGGCGCGAAACCCGGAAATAGCTCTGCGGGTCGAGCCCCGAGCAGACGCCATGTGCGCGGTATTCGTGGATGACCAGCCGCTTGCTCGGCATGATGTCGATCATCCCCTTGATGATGTCGTCCGGAACCCAGGGCCGCTCGCCGGTCTGGCAATCCTTCGGGTAGCCGCGATTATATTGCGGCCAGAAGCCGTGCAGGACGAACGCGTAAGGACGATCCCCGGCGCATTGCGGCTCGTTCGGCCGGCTTCGGCCTTGCGTCGCGCAATAGGTCGGCGACCAGCTCAGCACCAGGGAGTAATAGTCGAACCGCCCCGGCTGATCCCCCGCGGACGCAGGCAGACCCCCGGCGAAGACCACCAGCGCAAACGCGCTCACCAAACGCGCAACGGCACTCATGCTTTCAATTCTCCTTCGAATATTTCGCCTGACGCGCGTGAGCGGCCATGACGCGGTCGATCGCGTCTTTCAGCGCCTCGTCGAATGTCACGCCGCGCAATTTCCACTTCGCATAGGCCCGGCCGCCCGCGGCGACCCACTGGCAGTCCCAATGCGCTTTGCCGTCGAATTCGAGGGTGCCGTAGAGCACCGCATTGGCGCCGAGCGCTTTCGACGCTTCCCATAGCGGGCTCCAATTGCTTTTGACGATGTCGTTGAACGACACATCCTTCTGGGCGTCGAGCGGCAAGACGATCGGAATGCCGCGCCGCGCCGACGCTTCCTTCAAGACTTCGCGCTGACCGTAGCCGCCATCGCCGTCGCGCGTCAGGATATATTTGCCGCGCGGCTCGCGGATGCCGAGCCAGACCGCGACCGTCGGGCGCTTGGCGGACCATCTCTTGATACCGGCCTGCTTCAGGGCGGCGTTGAATTTGGTCCTGTCGAAGCGCATCCGCAGGAAGTGCGGGCGGTCGCGCGTGCCCTGCTCGTCGTGGATCGGGATGTCCTTCATCCGGTCTTCATAGGTGTAGTCGGCGATCAGTTGCGGCGCGCCGTCGATGACGGCTTTGGCCCGCTCGCCGTCGGCGATTTTCGGCCGTCCTGTCAGCTTGATCAGGACTTCGCGAACGCCGATCTTGAAGCCGCGCATCCTCTCGGTCACGCCCGTTCCGGTAACGATCGTTTCGGCTTTGTAGAGTTCGTCGCCCGCCGCATCCTTCTGCGCGTGTGCCGGGCAAATTCCGCAACTGGAGATTATGACGGCAGTCAGCGCCGCGAGCCTGAAATCGAACATGGTCTTCCTCCTCGACAGCGGCTTGGCTCTGAACCGGACCTGCTTATGGATGCCGCCGTCTCTTTCTTGATTGCGCACGACCGATCCCGGAGTCGGCCGCCCGGGATCGCGCTCAGCGTCTGTATCTGCCTCTCAGCATACGCTCCAGAATGCGCGGAAGCATCGTCCCAATCGAGCGGGCGAGCGATTTGAAGAAGGCGTCTCCGGCGGAGTCCCGGCGCGACGCCCCATTCGAGCTGCGGCCATTGCCACCGCGGCCGGGCGCCTTCGGGATGCGGAACTCCCCGTGGCGCTCGTAGTTGCCGTCGCCGTCCGGAGCGTCGGCGCGGCTTTGCGTGCGGCGCTGGAGAATTTCCTCGGCGGAGTCGCGGTCGAGCGCCTCGTCGTAGACGCCATTGACCGGGCTGACGGCGATCACCGCCTGGCGTTCCTGCGGCGTCAGCGGGCCGAGCCGCGAGGATGGCGGGCGGATCAACGTCCGCTGCACCATGGAGGGCTCGCCCTTGGCCCGCAGCGTCGACACCAGCGCCTCGCCGACACCGAGTTCGAGGATGACGCGCTCGGCGTCGAATGCCGGGTTCGGCCGGAACGTTTCCGCCGCCGCCTTGACCGCAGCGCTGCTCACGCGGCGTGTAGGCGCGCAGCGCATGTTGGATGCGATTGCCGAGCTGGCTGGAGACGGTGTCCGGCACGTCGAGCGGATTCTGGGTGACGAAATAGACGCCGACGCCTTTCGAGCGGACCAGCCGGGCGATCTGCTCGATGCGCTCCAGCAGCGCCTTGGGCGCTTCGTCGAACAGCAGATGCGCCTCGTCGAAGAAGAAGACGAGTTTCGGCTTCGGCGGATCGCCGACTTCGGGAAGCTTCTCGAACAGCTCGCTCAGCAGCCACAGCAGGAATGTGGCGTAAAGTCGCGGTGTGGCCATCAGCTTGTCGGCGGCGAGGATGCTGACATAGCCGCGGCCTTCCGCGTCGGTGCGCATCAGATCGGCGATGTCGAATGCCGGCTCGCCGAAGAAATGATCCGCCGACTGCTCTTCGAGAACCAGCAGTCGCCGCTGAATGGCGCCTACGGAGCTTTTCGCGACGTTCCCGTATTTTGCCGACAGCTCGTCCGCGCGCTCCGACACATAGGCGATCAGGGCGCGCAGATCCTTCAGGTCCAGCAGAGGCAGCTTTTCGTCGGCGGCGACACGGAAGGCGATGTTGAGCACGCCCTCCTGCACATCGTTCACTTCGAGCAGGCGCGACAGCAGGAGCGGCCCCATTTCCTGGACCGTCGCACGGATCGGATGTCCTTGTTCGCCCAGCAAATCCCAGAAGATCACGGGAAACGCTTCGTAGCGGTAATCGTCGAAGCCGATCTTCCCGGCGCGCTCCTCCAGGAACGGCTTCGAGGTGCCGGCTGCGGCAAGTCCGGAAAGGTCGCCTTTCACATCGGCGGCAAAGACCGGCACGCCCTTCGCCGAAAGCCCTTCCGCGATGATCTGCAGGGAGACGGTCTTGCCCGTCCCGGTCGCGCCGGTGATCAGGCCATGACGATTGGCGAGCCGCAGCAGAAGCTCCTCTCGCTCGACACTTTTGCCGAGAAATACGGCGTCGTCTGATTTATCGCTCATCTTCTTCCTGCCTTTCGCGGGCCCCCGGCTCCGCCGTTCCATGGTCCTGCAACTGCCGCGTCACATTCTGCACGCTATCGCAACTCGGTCCGCGCCGCCACATGGACCCGCCAGGCGCGAGCCGCCGCCGGATTTATCCGCACCATGTTTGTTTCCGGTTGCAAACCGCACCAAAATCGCTTTGTGCTATTACGTCGCTATGCATAACATTTTTTCTCGGATTGCTATTGTAGCGGCTATGCGCCGCAGAGGCATGGATTGCTCGGGAAACGATTGAAGGAGGAGATGGTGAGCTACAAAGTCGAGAAGATTGAGGGCATTGGTCCGAAATATGCGGGCAAGCTCGACAAGGTCGGGATCCGCAATACCAAGCAGCTTCTCGAGCGCGCCGCGACGCGCAAAGGCCGGAAGGATCTGGCGACGGAATCCGGCATCGACGAGACCCTGATCCTGAAATGGGCGAACATGGCCGACCTGATGCGGATCAAGGGCGTGGGCGAGGAATTCTCCGAGCTGCTCGAAGTCGCCGGTGTCGATACCGTCAAGGAGCTGGCCAAGCGCCGCGCCGACAATCTGCACAAGGCGATGCTGGAGGCCAATGGCCGCCGCAAGCTGGTTCGGCAATTGCCCGGCGTTGCCCAGGTCGAAAGCTGGGTGACCCAGGCCAAGGCCATCGACCCGATGATGAAATATTGAGCAGGCAGACGCCGCCCGCTCTGTTCTCGCTGCGTTTCTTCCGCGCCTCGCTATAGGCGCGGCACGGATCGACGCCGGCGCTTCCCCCATCGAGATCAGACTTGCCTGCAGCTTCGCGGCCGGCAAGTCTCTTTCTTTGCTGGATTTTACGTTCCCGCCACACAGCCGCCCGCCAAGCCGATAAGGACCTTTCCTTATAATCAATAAGGTCTTTTAACGGCAGACTTTGGTCCTGCTTTACGGCTGGGTACCCCAACGATTAAGATACGGGCATGGATGAATTTCGCTTGGCCGCCGGCTTTCCTGACATCTCGAAAGAGCAATGGGAAACTGCCGCGCAGAAGGCGTTGCGTGGCGGCGATCTGAACGCACTTCGGGCGGACCTCTACGAGGGGTTTTCCGTCGATCCCCTATACACGCGTGATGGCGGGCCGAGCTTTGCCCCATTGTCGGGCCGCGTCGGCGCCGCGCCGTTCATAAGAGGGAAGCTTCCGGCCAGCCCGGCGCATCCCTGGACCATCATCCAGCTCCTCGATCATCTCGATCTCGACGAAGCCAACCGTCAGCTTCGGGAAGATCGCGCCAGCGGCGTGACAGCCTTCTGGCTTCAGTTCGGCGGCAATCTTCCTTATGGCGGCGCGTTCATCGGCGCGCGCAAGGTCGAGATGCTGGAGAAGGTGTTTGCCGGCATCCCGCTGGAGGAGATCAGCCTCTATCTCTCCGGCGGGTTCGATACGATTGCCGGCGCCGGGCTGCTGTCGGCGATGATCGAAAAGCGCGGCATACCGCCCGCGAAGATCAAGGGCTCGGCGGGTCTCGATCCGCTGAGCGTGATCGCGGCAAGCGGCTTCGTTCCGGCGGAGCGCGATCGGGCGCTCTCCGACGCCGTCGATGCGGCCACCTATTTCCGCGACAAGGAGTATGGCTGGCGGCCATTCCTGGTTTCCGGCCGCGCCTGGCATCAGGCGGGCGGCTCGGCGAAAGAGGAGCTGGGCTTCGCGCTTGCGGGTGCGATCGCCTATTGGCGTGCGCTGATCGATTCCGGCTGGTCGCTTGAGGACGCCACCGACGCGATCGCCTTCTCGCTGACGGCCGATGCCGACCTCTTCCTCACCATCGCGAAATTCCGTGCCATGCGCGCGCTGTGGGCGCGGGTGACGGAGGCCGCCGGCCTGCCGCCGCGCATGCCCTCCCTGATCGCGGAAATGTCGTTCCGGATGGTCTCCGAGCGCGACCCTTACGTAAACCTGCTGCGGGCGGCCGCTGCCGCGTTCGGCGCAGGGCTCGCCGGGGCGGAAGCCATCCTGCTCATCCCGTTCAACACCCGGCACGGCACACCGAACGCCTTTGCCAGGCGTCTGGCCCGCAACACCCACCTGATCCTCCAGGAAGAGTCCCAGCTCGGCCGCGTCGCCGATGCCGCGGGCGGCTCCACCTATGTCGAGAGCCTGACCCATCAGCTCGCCGCCGAAGCGTGGGAGACGTTCCGCGAGGTCGAGGCGGCGGGCGGATTGCTGGCGGCGCTCGAGGCGGGGCTGCCGGGGCGCAAGCTGACCGACGTGGCGCTGCGCCGCTACAACAATCTGGCCCGCAACAAGGACAAGATCACCGGCGTGTCGTCCTTCCCCAACCTCGACGAGGAGCCGCTGTTCTCGCGGCCGGAGGATCTGGCGATCGATCTCACCACCCTCGACGAGGAAGGCTCCGTGCCCCAGCTTCCGCGCGCGGACAAGGGTAAGCGCTTCGGCGCGATCGTCGAGGCCGCGGCAAAGGGCGCGACCCTCAAGGGCCTGGAGCGGGCGACCGAGACGCTGATGGAGCCGTTCGACTTCATCCCCTCGACAGCCGTACGTGCCTCCGAGCCGCTGGAGCAGCTCCGCGGCGCCTCCGACCGGGCGCTCTCGCGCGTCCAGACCCGGCCGCCGGTATTTCTTGCCAATCTGGGCGCGCTCGCGGACTATAATAGTCGTGCAAGCTGGGCGAAAAGCTTCTTTGCCGCCGGCGGCATCGAAGCGCTCGACGAGGGCGGCTATTCCGATGTGGATGCGCTGGTTCGCGCCTTCCGCCAAAGCCCGGCACCGGCCGCCTGCATCTGTGCGTCGGACAAGACGCTCGGCGAAATGAGCGGTGTGCCGGCAGCGCTTAAGGAGGCAGGAGCGGTTGCCGTATACCTGGCGGCGGACCTTTCGGTGCTCGGCAGTCTCAGCAATGCGCAGAAACGCGGCCTCGACCGGATCATTTACGATGGCTGCAATATGTTGAAGACGCTCTCGGAATTGCAGGAGACCATGCGCGTCAAGGAACTCGGTGAAGTGGACTCAGAAGATTTCGGCGAGGACGACGACGACACGGTCGCCAACCTCCTGAGCGGGTCATAACGGACGGACGCAGCATGAGCCGATTGCCGAATTTCGCCGAGATGGAGTGGTCGCTGCCGCGGCACGAGCAGCCGAAGTCGAGCGCGCGCGACCCCTGGATGACGCCGGAAGGCATTCCCGTTTCGCCGGTCTATGACGAGGGGGCGGTCGCCGGCCTCGACTTCCTGGACACCATGCCCGGCTTTGCGCCTTTCCTGCGCGGCCCCTATCCGACCATGTATGTCCAGCAGCCCTGGACCATCCGCCAATATGCCGGCTTCTCCACCGCCGAGGAGTCCAACGCCTTCTACCGGCGCAATCTGGCGGCGGGCCAGAAGGGCCTCTCCATCGCCTTCGATCTCGCCACCCATCGCGGCTATGACAGCGACCATCCGCGCGTCAAAGGCGATGTCGGCATGGCGGGCGTGGCCATCGATTCCATCTACGACATGCGCACGCTGTTCGACGGCATTCCCTTATCGGAGATGACCGTGTCGATGACCATGAACGGCGCGGTGCTGCCGGTTCTGGCGCTGTTCATCGTGGCGGCCGAGGAGCAGGGCGTGTCGCCGCAAAAGCTCGGCGGCACGATCCAGAACGACATCCTCAAGGAGTTCATGGTCCGGAACACCTATATCTACCCGCCCGGACCGTCGATGAAGATCATCTCGGACATCTTCGCCTATACGTCGGCGAACATGCCGAAATTCAACTCCATCTCGATCTCCGGCTATCACATGCAGGAAGCCGGGGCGACGGCCGATCTCGAGCTTGGCTACACGCTCGCCGATGGCATGGAATATGTCCGCGCCGGCATGAAGACGGGGCTGGCGATCGACGCATTCGCACCGCGGCTGTCGTTCTTCTGGGCGATCGGCATGAACTTCTTCATGGAAGTTGCCAAGATGCGCGCCGGCCGGATGCTCTGGGCCAAGATCATGCGCGATCTCGGCGCGCGCGACGCCCGTTCGCTGTCGCTGCGCGCCCATTGCCAGACCTCCGGCTGGAGCCTGACCGCGCAGGACGTCTACAACAATGTCGTGCGCACCTGCATCGAGGCGCTTGCCGCGACCCATGGCGGCACGCAGTCGCTGCACACCAACGCGCTCGACGAGGCGCTTGCCTTGCCGACCGATTTCTCAGCCCGGATCGCCCGCAACACGCAGCTTTTCATCGCCCAGGAGACCGGCACGACGCGGGTCATCGATCCCTGGGGCGGCAGCTATTATGTTGAGCGGCTCACCTATGAACTGGCCAAGAAGGCTTGGGCGCATATCCAGGAAGTCGAAAAGCTCGGCGGCATGGCCAAGGCCATCGAGGCCGGCCTGCCGAAGATGCGGATCGAGGAAGCCGCGGCCCGGACCCAGGCGCGGATCGACGGCGGAGCGCAGACCATCGTCGGCGTCAACAAATACCAGCCGGAACAGGACTTGCCGGTCGACGTGCTTGTGGTTGACAATTCCGCCGTGCGCGGGAAGCAGATCGAGAAGCTGACGCGGCTGCGCGCCGAGCGCAAGGAGGCCGACGTTCAAGCAGCGCTGAATGCGCTGACGCAATGCGCCGAAAGCGGGCAGGGCAACCTCCTGGAACTCGGCATTGATGCCGCGCGCGCGAAAGCGACGGTGGGCGAGATTTCCGACGCGCTGGAGAAGGTGTTCGGCCGCCACCGGATCGACACGCACGCGGTGTCCGGCGTTTACCGGCAGGAGATCGGTGCGATGAACGACAATGTACGCCGCGTCCTGGCGATGACCGAAGCGTTCGAAGCCAATGACGGCCGCCGTCCGCGCATTCTGGTGGCCAAGGTCGGCCAGGACGGCCACGACCGGGGCCAGAAGGTGATCGCCTCGGCCTTCGCCGATCTGGGCTTCGACGTCGATATCGGCCCGCTTTTTGCCACGCCCGGCGAGTGCGCCCGGCAGGCCATCGAGAACGACGTCCACATCATCGGCGTGTCGACGCTCGCCGCCGGCCATCTGACGCTCGTACCCGAGCTGAAGGCCGAGCTTGCCGCGCAGGGGCGTCCGGACATCATGATCGTCGTCGGCGGCGTGATCCCGCCCCGGGATTACGATGCGCTCTATGCCGCCGGCGCCAAGGCGATCTTCGGGCCGGGCACGGTGATCGCGGATGCAGCCATCGACCTGCTGAACAAGCTCAACGCGCAGTTCGGCTATCGCTCGCTCGAAGCGGCCGAATAACGGCACGCGCCGGTTGCGGGTTTGCCAGACGGAGCCGGTATTCCCGGTCAGCGCGCGAATATGATTTGCTTTTTGCTCTCCGTCCTCATATTCCAATCTGCACTACTGGCGGATCGCGGCTTAGTCCGAGAGTATAATGCAAGAAAACATCGCGCCTTCGACGCGGCCGGACCACGGCAATCCGCCCCTGATTCATCATGAGTATCAGGCCAAGAGCTTCTTATCCTTTATTAATCTGCTCACGGTCGGCCTGATCTTTGCGCTTGCCATCTATCCCGGCTGGCCGGCCGGGCTCAGGCTGATGCTCGGCGCGGTGCTGCTGACGGTGATCGTCGCGGCGATCATATCGACCTATGCCGCGATCCTGTGCCGTTGCATCCTGCCGCTTCTGATCGGCGGCATCTGCGTGGAGACCTATATCCTCATCCAGTCGTCGGATTTCGCGCCGCAATTCGCCAAATACCTGATCTTCAACGATAAATATAACGAGATCTTCTATTCAGGGGTGGCCACGCTCTACGCCATCATCACCGCGCTCGCGCTCGTGAAGGGCATCGAAGATTTCGACGCGATGAAGACCATCATCTCGGACGAGGCCTATAAGGTCCGCGCGATTTCCGAGATGACCTATTATTTCGACATCGCCCAGGGCAGCGAGAACCACGACACCATCGTCGGGCTGCGCCAGAGCCTGCTGCGCTATTCGCGGAATGTGGCGGCGATGCGCGACCAGCATCTGAGGAACGAGAACCTGCAGATCCTGCGCGATTGTCAGGCGCTGATCGCCAAGCTCAAGCCGCTCGACGAGAACGATCATCATTCGCTGCAGAACATCATGACCGCGCATGGTGAGTTGGGGACGCTGCGCTCCAAGCGGATCAGCGCGGTCGGGGAGAAGATCCCGCCCTATCTGATCGCGGCGCTCTGGCTGATGGCGCTGTCGCTGATCCTGCCGTTCATGGCCGAGCCGCTTTTTGTCGAAGCGCCGAAGCCGGTGATCGGCATGATGGCCAACCCCGGCCGGTTTGCGCAGTTCTACATCATCTTCCTGATGGGCGCGCTGAACAGCTTCCTGCTGCTGATGCTGTCGGATATCAGCGACCCGTTCGACGGCTTCTGGAAGGTCAATCTGCGCCCCTTCGACGAGCTCAGCCTGGCGCTCGGCGATGAAATGGCCGATGGAAGCCACCGGGTGTGAGACAGGGCCTGAGGTGGTTGTTCTGCATTAAAAATACAATCAAAAATAGAAAATATGCAAATATCGGGATGTTCATCTGCTGATGTAATATTGCAGATGAAAAATTATTAGCATTTGAATTCATTTTGGTTATGGTAGCTTCCCTTAGGGTTATCCCGTATTGGGATGGGGGACGTTTATGTTGCGGTTATGTTTGTTTAATCTTTATTTTGCCTTATTCGTCTTGGTCGCCTCTTCGCTCGGTACCGCTCCCGCTTTCGCGGACGATGTGGTGCTCAAGCTCAATTCGGGCGGCCTCACGGTGAGCGGCAAGCTACTGGAGTTCGACGGAGAGAATTTCCTCGTCGAGACGGAGGCGCTCGGCACCATCCGGGTCAGCCGAAACAAGTTCAGCTGCGAGGGCGAGGGGTGTCCGAAGGTCGCGGACGCCATCCCGGCGCCGGAGCGTCCGACGCCAAGCGGTGATGTGGTCCGTATCGTCGGTTCGAGCACGATCGGATCGCGGCTGATCCCCGATCTGGTCGCCGTTTACGCCAAGTTCATCGGCGCGACGGCCAAGACCGTTCTCGACGAGAAAGACGCCGCTATCTTCGAACTGACCGATGCGAAGGGTACCAAGCTCTTCACCATCGATCTGAAACGGCAAGGGTCCGACACCGCAATTCCGGCACTGCTGTCGGGCGAGGCCGATATCGGAACGGCCGACCGTCCGATCACCGACCGGGAGATCGGAGACCTCGCCCAGGCCGGCTTTACCGACATGACCCGCAACCAGCACGAGCACATTGTCGGGCTCGACGGGATCATCATCATCGCCTCGCCGAAAAACAGCGTGGTCTCGCTCACCTCCGAAGAAATCTCAAGGATCTTCTCCGGCGAAATCGAGGACTGGTCGGAGCTGGGATTCCCCGCCGCGCCCGTCCACATCTATGCCACCGACGACAAATCCGGCACCTTTCGCACCTTCCGCTCCATGGTGCTGAAGCCGTATAAGCGCGACATTTCGACCGCCGCAAAGCGCCTCCAGTCGGACGCCGAGCTGGCCCGCGCGGTTGCGGAAGACCGCGGCGGGATCGGTATCGCCAGCTTTGCCGAGATCGGATTGGCCCGGCCGATCGCGGTCAAGGACAGCTGCGGGCTGTCGAGCCAGCCGTCGGAATTCGGCGTCAAGAGCCGCGAATATCCGCTGTCCCGCTATCTTTATTTCTACACCACGGCGCTGAAGAACAAGAATGCCGCCGATTTCGTCGCATTCGCCACCTCGCCGGCGGCCTTCGTGCCGCTCTCCGATGCCGGCTTTCTCGACGACGAGATCATCCCGGCGCCATTCGAGGCCTTCCGCGACCGCGTGATCAGCTCGCTGAACGCTGCGCCTGAGGATTTCGACATCGGCATGATGCGCGATCTGATGAAAACGCTGGAGTTGGCCGAGCGCCTTTCGGCAACCATGCGTTTCGAAACGGGCTCGGCCCAGCTCGACAGCGCGTCGGCGCAAAACCTCCCCAATATTGCCGGCTATCTCGGCAGGCAGGACCTCAACGCCAAGCGCATCGTAGTCGCCGGCTTCTCCGATACCAGCGGTTGGTTCGAACGCAACAGGGCGCTGTCCCTCAAGCGTGCCGAAACCGTCCGCGAGGCGCTCGCGATCACGGCGAAAGGCGATATCACGCCGGATATGATCGATGTCCGCGGCTATAGCGAGCTGTTTCCGGTCGCCTGCAACGATACCGATGCGGGACGAAATCAGAATCGCCGCGTCGAGATCTGGCTTGCGCCCAGGGAGCGCACGCGCCCGGTCGTGCTGATGAAGCAACCCTGATTGCTGGTCGGCTGTGTTTCAAACTGCCGGACCTTGGATCATTGACGGCCAATCCTGTCTGCGCAAGCGGGACGGGAGTGCGGCTGCGAAGCACGATCGCGACAATCAACACAGATCGTGCGCAACGAACAGATCGTGACCGTGATCGATTCGCCAGGAGCGAGCACGGTCTAAGAGTCTGCAAGCGGGGACGCAAGCCGATGCTGACGATCAGCGCACATCCACGGCGAAAACGGGCAATCGCACGCCGCGTGGGGCGCCTTGCCGCTCTGGCATTGGCGCTTGCGTCGTCCCTTGCATGGAGCAGCGGCACCGAGGTGCGCGCGAAGACGCAGCGCGCGGGCTGCGATCAGCCGCCCGGTCCCGACCGCAGCCTGGGACTCGTCATCCGCCGCTGTCTGTCCGAGCGCCGGCTCTGGGCGCTCAAGAGCGCGGTCAATCAGCGTCGCGCCAACCTGGACGGCGAGGAGCGGCAGACGGCCGACGAACTCGTCCGGCTCAGCGGCATCGGCCGCGCGGCTCTCGATCCGCTTCTGCGCAACGTCAGCACCGACGAGAGCGAGCCGGAAGAGCTGGTCGACCGCCTGGTGGCCAAGATCGGGGTGCACAAGGACCTTCTCGACGAGGCACAGGAACAGCTTGCCAAGGCGGCCGCCAAGCAGAGCTGGGGCAAGATCGTCGCCGCGATCGAGGACGGCCGGTACGATGCGGCGAACGACATGGCGGCGGCGCTTAGAGAGGACGAGATGTTCCTGAGCGGGGGCCATGGCGGCGCCGGCAAGGCGGTCTCCGAAGGCGCCGCGGCCGCCGAGGCGGTGATCGCTTATGTGGCCATGACCCAGTCGCGCTTTGCCGAGGCGGCGGACCATTTCGGTGCTGCGGCACAGCTGGCCGGGGAGACCGGCAAGACGCACGACGAGTATGACGAGGTTCGCGCCGACGCTCTGTATCTCCAGAGCAATGCGCAATGGAGCACCGACGCCCTGCGGCAGGCGGCGCAGATCTACCGCGCGCTCTTGCAGGCAAGGCCACGCGCCGCGGCTCCGGAGCTTTGGGCGGCGACGCAGGACAAGCTGAGCGACGTGCTGCTCCGGTTCGGCGTAGCGCGGCGGAGCGCCTCGATCATCGGCGACGCCGTTGCTGCGCGCATGGCCGTGCTCGAGGTGCGGAGCAGGGACACGGTTCCGCTGCAATGGGCGAGGGCTGAGGGGCGGCTCGGGGCCGCGCTGTTCCGGCTCGGCGTCAGCGGTCAGGGCGTGGAAGAGCTGGAGAAGTCGGTCGCCGCCTATCAAGCCGCGCTGAGCGAGACCCATCTCGAAAACGCACCCGAGGAGTGGGTGGCGCTGCAGAATGGGCTCGGCGCAGCGCTCTGGTCGCTCGGGTCGCGGGAAAAGGGTACCGAATCGCTCGAAGAGGCGGTTACCGCTTTCTCGGACGCACTGAAGGGACTGGATTTCGAGGATCAGCCGCGCGATTGGGGCGCGATGCAGAACAATCTCGGCGCGGCGCTGTTTGCGCTCGCCGAGCGCGAGACCGGCGAAGCCAGTGCCGGTAAGGCCGTCGAGGCGTTCAAGGCGTCGCTCGCCGCCTATCGCGAGGCGAGCGCGCCGTATTTCATCGTCGGCGTGAAGAAAAGCCTCGCGCGCGCCGAGCAGATGCTGGCGGAACGTCAGGCGCGCCCTCGCTCGCGCGCTCGCGGTAGAGGAGGATCTTTGCGATCGAAACACTCGGGCTCCGGTGGCCGCCCGCAATGACCTGCAAACGCGCCAATTATCGGCGCCGCAGGGCCGCGCGGCCCGGCAGGCACGAAATGAGGCGATTTTCGCAGCCTGTGCGTCCAGTCAAGCCCGTTTCCCCTTAAGGGGCGCGAATTTCCCGCCATTTTCCAGTCCCACCACGGGTTTCCAGCCCGTGGCGGCGACGCCGCACCGCGCAAAATCCCCGCCGGCCATGGCAAAAAATCCGGCTCTTTAACGGCTGCGTTAAGGGACTGATCACCAGTTCCCCATAGGCTTGCTCCCGCATGTGTCACTGACCTGGGCCTCCGTCATACGGAACCTGTTGAGAGTTACTGCATTTAGTTATGCAAAACGGCCCTGCCGCCGCTTCGTGAATTTGGAGTTAAGCTGATGACGATGATGACTGGCTTCGACATGCACGAGCTCGACGTTCTGGACGAGGAATATCTGGGCCCGCCCCCGCGTTTTCTGGTCGAAAACCGCCCCTCCGATTTCGATTTCGACGACGAGTTTGCCGGCTCAGCGCATGACGCTTCGCCGTTGGGCAAGCTGAAGTTGTTTCTCGGCATCGGCTCGGCGTGAGGCATGAGCGGCGCTTCCGCCCGCTACGGGCCGGCGGATATTCTTTGATACACTTTGTAACCCCCGGCCGCGTGCTTCTGCAGCGCTCCCCTCATTGACAATAGCCCCACTCCGGCTATTTGTTCAGAAGCGCGCGGCCACCCCCTCCGACAACGATCGACAGGCTTAAGACGCGCGCGGCGATACCCAGTGGCGTGAGGTTCTCTTGGCTTCCCCGATCGGCGATAGTGTTCGATATTTCAAAGAGCATCCCGGCCACGCGTGGCTTGCCGCGATCCTGATCGGCGGCGCCGTTCATCTGGGCTTGTGGCCGCTCTCGGAGCCGCCCTGGCTGTTCAGCGATTTCTACAAAGCCTATTGGGCGGCGGGCGAGCATCTGTGGAATGGCGGCCTTAACGCGACCTATCCGTTCACGATTCCCGGCAACTGGTCGAACCTGCCGGTCCTGGGCTGGCCTTTCGCGCTCCTGGTGCCGTTCGGCCATGACGCCGCCGGGTGGATCTTTCTCGCCGTCGGCGTGCCCGTCGTGGTCGCGACCTGGGCTCTGCTCTGCCGGATCGCCGGACTGTCGGGCGTCCGCGCGGCGGGCCTTCTGTTCCTGTTCCTGATCAGCGGCCCGCTTCTCAACGCGCTGAAGGAAGGCAACAGCACCCATTTCGTCTTGTTCTTCATGGTGCTCGGCCTCGCGCTCTGGCAGTCGCGCCGCGAATATGCCGCCGGCCTCGCCTTCGGCATGTGCGCGACCATCAAGCCGCCTTTGCTGCTGATCGGCGTGTTCTTCTTCGTCCGTCGCCGCTGGCCGGTCGTGGCAGGCGGCGCGACGACCATCATCGTTTTTGTCGCCGCCTCGCTGCTGCTGTTCGGCATCGCCGGCAATCTGGCCTGGTATGACGAGATCGTCGGGGCCAATCTCGGCAATGTGATGCCGGCTTTTAACGTCCAGTCGATCGACGGTTTCCTGATCCGGCTTCAGACCGGCACCACCGAATTGCTCTATTGGGGGCAGATGGAGCCGAGCCTGCTGCACAAGATCGTGCGCAACGCGATCTTCGCGGTCCTGATCGGCGGCTTTGCCTGGCTGATGCTGCGCTCCGAGCGGCGGGAGCTGACCTCGAATAGAGGCGATGCGCCGACGCCGCACGATTTCATGCAGTTCTCGATGATCATCCTGTTGTCGCTGGTGATGAGCCCCGTGAGCTGGACGCATTATTACGCGTTCCTCCTCATTCCCGTCGCACTCCAGCTCGGCGGCAAGCTGCCCTTGCCGGACGACGCGGTCAGCCGCTGGCTGTTCTGGGGCGGCTATGTGTTGACGGCCATCCCGGTGATCATGCCGGCCATGCAGCTCGACCCCGATCCGCCGCCCGGATGGCTCGCCGAGCTTGCCGCGCGGACCATCCTTTCGGCCTGGCTATACGGCGCCCTGCTGATGCTGGCCTGCTTTGCCCGCGCGGCCTGGCTCGCGACCAGCCGGCAGACGGCGCACGCGGAAAGCGACGACAGGGTTTCCACGAGCCGCGCCTAACGCCCACCATATCGACGGACGGACGGTCAAGGCAGTTGAACCTTTGCGGTTTTGCCACCATGAATAGGGTGGGGGACGACGACCACCGCAAGAGGAACAGATGGCCGATCCGTACGACGTTCTCGGCGTACCGAAAACCGCGACCCAGGCCGACATCCGAAAGGCCTACCGGCGGCTCGCCAAGAAGCATCATCCCGATCTCAATCCCGGAGACGAAGAGGCCGAGAAGCGCTTCAAGGAGATCTCGGCCGCCAACGCCATCCTGAGCGATGAGGACAAGCGGGCCCGTTTCGATAAAGGCGAGATCGACGAGAGCGGGCAGGAGCGTCCGGAGCAGCACTATTACCGCCACTATGCCGAGCAGGAGCCCGGCTTCAAATATTACCGCTGGGGCCATCCCGGCGAGGGCGGCGAGGAAGACCTCGGCGACATCTTCTCCGATCTGTTCGGCCAGCGCGGCGCCCGCCGCAGCGCCGATTTCAGCGCGCGCGGCGGCGACGTTCACTACAATCTGACGGTCGATTTTATCGAGGCGGTGAACGGCGCGAAGAAGACCGTCACCATGCCCGACGGCAAGCGGCTGGCGATCACCATCCCGGCCGGTATCGCCGACGGGCAGACGCTGCGGCTGCGGGGCGAGGGACGCCCGGGCTTCGGCAGTGGCGAAAGCGGCGACGCCCTCGTGACCGTCAACGTCTCCGACGATCCCCGTTTCACCCGCGACGGCGATACCATCCGTTCATCGCTCGACATTACGCTCAACGAGGCGCTCTCCGGCGGAAAGGTGCGTGTCGACACGGTTTCCGGTTCCGTCAATGTCTCGGTGCCGCAGAATTCCAACACCGGCGATGTGCTGCGCCTGCGCGGGCGCGGGGCGATGAACCGATCGACCGGCAAGCGCGGCGATCATCTCATCGAGCTGCGCCTCAAGCTGCCGAAGGGCGACAACGACGAGTTGCGTGAATTGATCGCGGCATGGGAGGCGGAGCACCCCTACAGTGTGCGCGGCGAGAAGGAGGGCGTGTCATGATCAGCGAAAGAGAGCTTTGCGCGATGATCGCCCAGCTTGAAGCGCATATTCTGCGGCAATGGGTGGAAGCCGGTCTGGTGCGCGGCGTCGTCGCCGGAAACGCCGTTCACTTCGAGGAGTCCGATGTCGCCCGTGTGCGGCTGATCTGCGAGCTGCATTTCGAGCTCGCCATCGAGCAGGAGACATTGCCGCTGGTGGTCTCGCTCATGGACCAGATCTACGATTTGCGCCGGTCTGCGCGCGCCGTCGCCTCTGCCCTTGCCGATGAGTTCGACGAGGTCAGGGGGCGGGTGGCCATCGCGGCGGCGCGGTGGCTGCGGCCATAGAGAATGCCGGCGACCTCAAGATATGGCCGCTTTTGTCGCGCTGGACTTGATCCGGCGGCCAATCCTCCCTGCGTTGCTCATTGAAGGACGAGATGCCAGTCGGCCCCGGATCTTCACTTCGTCCGGGGCGACGTTCGTTACCGTAAGATCCGACGTCGCCCTAGACCGTGATCAGGAAAAGTGGAAACCGTTTTCCGTCCGATCACGCGATCAGCAAAGAATTTTGGAGCGGGCCAAAAGCGAGTTGTTTCCATTTCCAAGGTGATCCCGCCCTAAGGAAACAGAACGCGCGCCACGTCCGGCGAGGCGTAATGCACCGTCTCGCCTTCGACCCATGCCTGCCCGGAGGCGACCAGCTTCAGCGCATGCGGGTAAAGCTTGTGCTCGGCGGCCAGGATCCGCGCCGAGAGCGCGTCGGCGGTATCGCCCGGCAGAACCGGCACGGCGGCCTGGGCAACGATCGGTCCGGCATCCATCTCCGTTCGCACGAAATGCACCGTTGCGCCCGAGAGGCAAACGCCGGCATCGAGCGCCTGGTCCTGGGGATGCAGGCCGCGGAAGGCGGGCAGCAGGGACGGGTGGATGTTGAGCTGGCGGTTTCGCCAGGCCTCGCAGAAGCCGTCCGTCAGCAGGCGCATGAAGCCGGCATTGCAGACGATCTCGACGCCGGCCTCGCGCAGCGCCGTGTCCAGATCGGCGTCGAACTCGGCGCGGCCGGGATAGTCGCGGTGGTTGACGACCTGGGACGGCAATCCTGCGGCGCGCCGCCCGCTCCAGGCCGAGCACGCCCGGCTTGTTGGAGATCACGGTGACGATCTCGGCCGGATAGTCCGGATCGCGGCAGGCATCGATCAGGCTCTGCAGATTGCTGCCACGGCCGGAGATCAGCACGCCGATGCGTTTTCGTCGCCGTCATGACGCCAGCCCGAGCGTGCCGGTGAAGCGGACCGCGTCGCTGCCGTCGCGGCCGACGAGACGCCCGATCGGCCGGGCATCCTCGCCGTACTCCGCCAGCGCGCGGCAGAGATTGTCCGCCTCGCTCGCGGCGCAGATCACCGCAAGGCCGATGCCGCAATTGAAGGTGCGCAGCATCTCCGCCTCGGCGATCCGCCCGGCTCGCGCCAGCCAGGAGAAGACTGGCGGCGGCGTCCAGCTCGAAAGGTCGATTTCAGCCGTCACGCTTGCCGGCAGCACGCGCGGCAGGTTCTCCGGCAGCCCTCCGCCGGTGATGTGGGCGAGCGCCTTGATCGCACCGGTCGCCTTGATGGCGGCGAGCACCGGCTTGACATAGATCCGGGTCGGAACGAGGAACGCCTCGCCCAGAGGTTGGCCGGATGCAAACGGCGCGGGCGTGTCCCAGGCCAGCCCGGCATCGGCGACCAGCCGGCGGACCAGCGAGAAGCCGTTCGAATGCACCCCGGAAGAGCCGACGCCGAGAATGACGTCGCCGGTCGCGATGTCCCCGCGCGGCAGCAATGTGCCGCGTTCGGCCGCGCCGACGGAAAAGCCGGCGAGATCGTAGTCGCCGGCGGCATAGAGGCCTGGCATTTCCGCCGTCTCCCCGCCGATCAGCGCCGCGCCCGCCTGCCGGCAGCCTTCGGCGATCCCGGCGACGACGCTTGTGGCAATACCCACATCGAGCTTTCCGGCGGCGAAATAGTCGAGGAAGAACAGCGGCTCGGCGCCCTGAACGACGAGATCGTTGACGCACATCGCCACCAGGTCGATGCCGATGGTGTCATGCCGGCCGGCTTCGATGGCGATCTTGACCTTGGTGCCGACGCCGTCATTGCAGGCGACCAGCACCGGATCGCGAAATCCGGCGGCCTTCAGGTCGAACAGGCCGCCGAACCCGCCCAGGTCGACGCCGGCGCCCGGCGCGCGCGGTCGCCTTGGCGAGCGGCTTGATCGCGTCGACCAGCGCGTTCCCGGCATCGATGTCGACGCCGGCCTTGGCATAGGTCAGCGGCTCGTCGGGCTTGTTGTCGGCTCCGGCCATGTCCCTGCTCCAAATCCTCAGGAATCTGCAGACAAGCGTGCGGTTCACGGCGCGTCAATGCCCCGATCGGTTTTATACGGGTTTTGCCAATGATTGCGGCCCGCGTCGTCAGGGCACAACGTTTCGCCCTTTTTGTCCGTTGTAAAGCGCGCTAATCTCCGGCCAAACCGAAAAACTGGTGACAATTGGCCCCGCTTTCCCCGCGGCGCCCGTCCAATGAAGGTCATTATGACGGCAAGACTGGCGGCATTGACATTCTCGTTCGCGGCCCTTGCGCTCGGCTCGACGGCCCAGGCGGCGAACAATCCGACGATTTATACCGTTTCCAAGGTCGCGGTGACGGCCGAGGCCAATAACGCTGTCGAGGCCAAGGAAAAGGCGCTCGCCGACGCCCAGCAGATCGCGCTGCAGAAGCTGTTCAAGCGCATGACCGGCTGGAACGTCCATTCCCGGCTGCCGGTCCTCGGCGACGACATGGTCGAGCGCATGGTCGACGGTTTCGCCGTGCGCCGCGAGAGCAACTCCTCGACGCGCTATCTCGCCACGCTCGATTTCACCTTCGAATCGAATGCCGTCCGCGACATTCTGAACCGCTTCGGCGTGCCTTACACCGACCAGCAGGCCCCGCAGGCGCTTCTTATCCCGGTAATGATCGAGGCCGGCGCCGCACGTCCTGAGTTCGAGCAACGCCTGGTACCGCGCCTTCGAAGAGGTGGATACCGAGCACGCGCTCACCCCGCTCAAGCTGGTGCCGCCGCGCTCCAACCTGTCTCCCGAAATGCTCAATGGCCTCGGCGCCGACCCGCGCAGCCTGTTCGAGACGCTCACCTACCAATACCGCTCGGAGAACCTGATCCTGGCCATTGCCGATGTCGACGCCCAGGCCACCGAGCTGCGTCTGCGGCTGATCGGGCGCGATGCCGTCGGCGGTTTTGCCTTCGACCGGAAATTCCGCATTCACGAGCGCGACATCAACGCGGCGACGGATATGGTGGCGCAGATCTCGGTGAAGATCGTCGAGGGACGCTGGAAGCGGACGCAGCTTGCCAACCAGGGCGCGCTCGCCGGTCCGGCCGATCTGGAAACCGTGTCGCTGGTCGCGCAATTCTCCGGCCTCAAGGCCTGGCAGGCCATGCGCTCGCGGCTGCAAAAGGTGCCCGGCGTTCAGAATGTCGATATCAAGGCGCTCAATGCGCGCGGCGCGAATCTCAGCGTCGATTTCCCCGGCGGCGCCGAGCGTCTCGCCCAGGCCGCGCAGTCGCAGGGGCTCGGCCTGGAGCAGCAGGGCGGCGCCTGGGTGCTCGTAGCGCGATGAGGCTGACGAAAGGTGCATTTTATTTACCTGCCTAACCTCATTACCGTCTTCCGGCTGTTCCTGGTTCCGGTCATCGTCTGGCTTATCGTCGCCAATCAGTTTCTCGGCGCGTTCGTGGTGTTTCTCGCGGCGGGCATCACCGATGCGCTCGACGGCTTCCTCGCCCGGCGCTTCGGCTGGCAGACGGAGCTCGGCGCCTATCTCGACCCGGTCGCCGACAAGGCGCTGTTGATGAGCGTTTACGCTGTTCTCGGCTTTTTCGGCTATTTGCCCGCCTGGCTGGTCATCCTGGTCATCAGCCGCGACCTCCTGATCATCGGCGCGGTGCTGCTGTCCTGGCTGCTCGACCGGACGGTGGCGGTGCATCCGCTCATGATCAGCAAGGTCAACACCACCATGCAGATCGCACTGGCGGTGCTCATCCTCGGCGAGACGGGGATGCATCTGGGCTGGGTGGTGCTGGTCCAGGTGCTGATCTGGACGGCGGGGTTCACCACGGCGCTGTCGGCGGGCTTCTATCTGGTGATCTGGCTGCGGCGCATGGCCGACTATGATATCGACGATCGCCGCAAGCGGGCTGCGGCCGCCGCGGACGGCGTGCCGTTCCATCATCAGCGGGACGAACGGTGATGCATTCCCAGCTCGTGTTCCAGCTTCCCCACATCCCCGCGCTTGGCAGCGAGGACTTTTTCGTCAGCAAATCCAACGCGCAGGCGGTGAAGCTCGTCGAGGCGTGGCCGGATTGGGCGGGGCCGGTCGCGGTGCTCTCGGGGCCGGAAGGCTCGGGCAAGACGCATCTTGCCAATGTGTGGCGCGCGCGTTCAGGCGCGGAGGCGTTCGGCGCATCGCAAGTCGGCGCGGCGGTGGAGCGGGCTCTCGATGGCGGCGGACCGGTGGTCATCGAGGACGTCGATCAGGCGCCGGGCGACGAGAATGCCGCCTTCCACCTTCTCAATCTTGCCCGCGAGCGGCGTTTCGACGTGCTGATCACCGCCCGCACCCAGCCCGGCGCCTGGCAAATCTCGCTGCCGGACCTGCGCTCGCGGCTCAGATCGGCGGCCTTGGTCACCATCGAGGAACCGGACGAGGCGCTGCTCGGCGCGGTGCTGGTGAAGCTGTTCGCCGACCGCCAGATCGCCGTCGAGCCGGATGTGGTGGCCTATCTGCTGAAGCGCATGGAGCGCTCGATGGCGGCGGCGCAGAAGCTCGTGGATGTGCTCGACCGGGCCGCCCTGGCGGAGCGCCGCCGGGTGACGCGGGCGCTGGCGGCCAAATTCGTCACGGGCGGGGATGACGCCGAGGAGGAGTAGGGCCATCCGCCGCGGCGTTGCGGCCTTTGATGCGCGATCGCCTTGGCGTTTTAATAGTTTTCATATCATCATGGTATGCATCAAAGCCCGTGCGGAGAGCGCTGGAGCGGCCGGTGCTGGCCGAGGCGGCGGATCGCGGCGCAGGTGCAGCGGCCGGTTTCGGCGCGGCAAACACGGCGCGGGCCTCTTGAGCGCGCCGGTATCAAGGACTGTCAATGGCGGGAAAAGAACGCAAGATGCGAGGCGCCGCCCAGGCGATGAGGAAACCGGTTCGGCTCACCGAGGCGGAGCGTGTAGCCGAATTCGGACATGAGCGCTATTTCAACCGGGAGCTGTCCTGGCTGCAGTTCAATCTGCGCGTTCTGGCGGAATCCAACAACGCCAAGCATCCTCTGCTGGAGCGCATCCGATTTCTCTCCATTTCCGCCTCCAACCTCGATGAGTTCTACATGGTGCGCGTCGCCGGCCTGATCGGTCAGATCAATGCCGGGGTGACGACATCGAGCCATGACGGGCTGACCCCCGCCGAGCAGCTCAAGAAGATCAACGAGATGGTCGCCAGGCTGACCGAGCAGCAGCAGAGGAACTGGGTTCGCCTGCGCGGCGAGCTTCGCGAGAGCGGCATTGCGCTGGTCGAGCCGAAGGCCCTGACCGGGGCGGAGCAGAAATGGCTCGAGACCCATTTTCTCGGTCACGTCTTTCCCGTGCTGACCCCGATCGCCATCGACCCGGCGCATCCCTTTCCCTTCATTCCCAATCGCGGCTTCGTGCTGGCCCTCGAATGCCAGAAGAAGGACGGCTCGGGCACGATCATGCATTCGATCCTGCCCATCCCCAGCCAGCTCAACCGCTTCATCCGGCTTCCCGGCGACAGCACCAAAAGCAACGGTGGGCGCCCGCCGATCCGCTTCATCCGGCTGGAATCGCTGGTTGCCTATTTCAGTGAGAGGCTGTTTCGCGGCTATGAGGTGCGCGCCATCGGCGGCTTCCGCGTGCTGCGCGACAGCGACGTGGAGATCAGCGAGAAGGCCGAGGACCTGGTGCTGACCTTCGAGGCCGCGCTGAAGAAGCGCCGCCACGGCTCGGTCATCCGGCTGGAGATCGAAGGCGGCATGCCGAATTCGCTGCGCCGCTTCGTGCAGAACCAGCTCGAGGTCGGCAACAACGAAGTATCCAGCCAGGAGGGATTGCTGGCGCTATCCGACGTTTCCCAGCTCATCGTCGACGAGCGGCCCGACCTCCTCTTTTCACCCTTCGTGATCCGCTTTCCCGAGCGCATCCGCGAATATAACGGCGACTGTTTCGCCGCGATCAAGCAGAAGGACATCGTCGTCCATCACCCTTACAAATCCTTCGACGTGGTGCTGCAATATCTGCGGCAGGCGGCCGCCGATCCGGACGTCGTCGCCATCAAATGGACGCTCTACCGCACCGGGCGCAAATCGCCGATCGTGGAGGCGCTGAAGGAGGCGGCCGAGGCCGGCAAGCTGGTCACGGCGCTTGTCGAGATCAAGGCGCGGTTCGACGAGGAAGCCAATCTCAAGGTCGCCCGCGACCTGGAGAAGTCCGGCGTCAACGTCGTGTTCGGTTTCATCCAGCTCAAGACCCACGCCAAGCTCGGCCAGGTGATGCGCCGCGAGGGCGGGGAACTGCGCACCTACTGCCATATCGGCACCGGCAACTACCATCCGCAGACGGCGCGCGTGTATACGGACCTGTCCTTCTTCACCGCCGACCCGGTGATCGGCCGGGACGTCACGCGGCTGTTCAACTTCATCACCGGCTATGCCGAGCCTGAAGAGCTGGAGGCGATGGCGACCTCGCCGAACGGCATTCGCGCCCGCGTGATGCGCCATATCGGCGAGGAGATCGGCTATGCGCGCTCGGGCCGCCCGGCGGTGATCTGGATGAAGATGAACGCGCTGGTCGACCCGGGCATCATCGACGCGCTCTACGAGGCAAGTCTGGCCGGCGTGCATATCGAGTTGATCGTGCGCGGCATCTGCTGCCTGCGCCCCGGCATTCCGGGCCTGTCGGAGAATATCCGCGTCAAAAGCATCATCGGGCGCTTCCTGGAGCACAGCCGGATATACTGCTTCGGCGGCGGAAATAGTCTGCCGTCCGCGACCGCTCACGTGTATATCAGCTCTTCCGATATGATGCCGCGCAACCTCGACAGGCGCGTTGAAGCTATGGTACCCATCATCAACCCGACGGTTCACGAGCAAATACTCGGGCAGATCATGGCGGCCAATCTGAAGGACAATCAGCAGAGCTGGCGGGTGCTGGCCGAAGGTACCTCTGTCCGCATCGAGCCGGACCCAGATGAGGAACCATTCAACGCCCACGAATATTTCATGACCAATCCCAGCCTTTCCGGACGTGGAGAGGCTTTGGCGACGCGCTTTCCGCCGCGAGTATTCGTCGGCGGAGACCAGGACAGGCTGGATTGATCGACGTGGATTGGCGCGGAAAAATATTCACCCAAGAGGCAAATCCCGTCGCCGTCATCGACATCGGCTCCAATTCCATTCGCCTCGTCGTCTATGAAGACGAAATCCGCAGCCCGACGCCCGTGTTGAACGAGAAGCTGCTTTGCGGCCTCGGGCGCAAGCGCGCGCCGGACGGCCGTCTGAACCGTCAGGCGGTCGAGCGGGCGTTCGCGACGCTGCGCCGCTTTGCCCGGCTTTGCGAGCAGGCGCGGGTCCGGCGCACCTACGCCTTCGCCACCGAGGCGGTCCGCCGGGCGACGGACGGCGCCGAATTCATCGCCGAGGCGGAGCGCTGCTGCGGGGCGAAGATCCAGGTGCTCAAGGGCAGCGAGGAGGCGGAGCTCGCGGCCGCCGGCATCGCCTCCGGCTTCCTCGATCCCGACGGCTTCGTCGGCGACCTGGGCGGCGGCAGTCTGGAGCTGATCGACCTGAAGGGCAAGGAGGTGCTCGCCGAGACCTCGGTGCCGCTCGGCAGCCTCAATCTGATGGACGTCGCCGGCAAGGATTTCGCCAAGGCGTCCGTCCATATCGACGAGTATCTCGATCGCATTCCCTGGCTCGGCCACGGGGAAGGCAGGCCGTTTTACGTCATCGGCGGCACGTGGCGATCCGTCGGGCGGCTGCATATGATGGAAACCGGCTACCCGTTCAGCATCATGCACCACTACACCATGACGCTGAAACAGCTCGATAACCTGTTCGGCAACGTCGTCAGCAAGACGCCGAAAGCCAAGTTCCTCGCCAAGATCTCCCGCGACCGGCGCGAAATGCTGCCCTACGGCCTCTTGCTGCTCAAGCGCCTGTCGGACAGGGTCAAGCCGTCGCTCATCGTGTTTTCCGCATTCGGCGTGCGTGAAGGGATGCTTCACGTCAAGCTTCCGCCGCAGGAGCAGGCGCTCGATCCGCTGCTTTCGGCATGCGCGGACATGGCCGCGCGCCGCGCCCGGTCGTTCGACTATTGCTACGAGTTCTTCCGCTGGACCGACGGTCTCTTCCAGGGGCCGGAGCTTGAGGAAGACGCCGAAGACCGGCGGCTGCGCCAGGCGGCGTGTCTCCTGGTCGATATCGGCTGGCGAGGCCATCCCGACTATCGCGGGGAAAAGGCGCTCGGGCTGATCGCGCAATCCGCTTTCGTCGGCGTCGACCATCCGGGGCGCGCTTTTCTGGCGCTCAGCGTCTATTACGGCCATGAGCGCACCCTGACCGGCGACTTCAGTCCGGCGCTGCGCAAGCTGGCCGGCGCGGAACGCAACCGGCGCGCGCAGATCCTCGGTATGGCCGCGCGCGTCGCCATGAAATTGTCGGTGAATATGCCAGGTATTATCAATCGCACCGCGATTGGGTATGATGGGGACGAGCTCGTGCTGCAGCTGCCCGCAGACCTCGAAGTTCTCGACGGCGAATCCGTGCGCCGCCGACTGAGAGGGCTTGCGCAAATGCTCGGTTGCGAGCCTGACGTACGCATTGTACCTAAGCCTGGTCTGGTTAAATCCGCGTTCGGTGCCTTCGCTTCGCGCGAATGAAATCGGCCTGCGGCCTGACTGCCATAGAGCGGTTGGTAAGGAATGATCGTTAAACATGCTGGTTCATGTATTCGCGCTCTTGCCCCAATCCTTCTGCAATAATCGCCGCTTGCGCGGAGTGAACGCGGACGATAGAATCAGGATCTGTATCAAATTCTGAATGTGAAGCGCTCGGCGACCCACGACGAGATTCGCACCGCTTATCGTAAGCTGGCTAAGGAGTTTCACCCCGACCGCAACCCCGGCAATGCGGCGTCGGAGGAAAATTTCAAGAAGGTTTCGGCGGCGTTCAACGTGCTCGGCGATCCCGAGAAACGCCGCAAATACGACTCCGGCGAGATCGATGCCAGCGGCCGCGAGACGGGCGGCTTTTACGGCGGCAACGGCGCTGGCGGCCATCGCTCCCGCACATCGGAGAATTACGGCGATTTCAGCGACATTTTCGGCGATTTCTTCGGCCGTTCCGGCTCCGGAAGCGGCGGCGGCTTCAACATGCGCGGTATGGACTACCGCTATCATCTGGAAATCGATTTTCTCGAAGCGGTCAACGGCGTGAAAAAGCGCGTCCTGCTGCCCGAAGGCGAGACGCTCGACATCAGCGTGCCGTCCGGGGTGGTGCAGGGCCAGGTGCTCCGACTGAAAGGCAAGGGCGGACCGGGCGTGGGGCGTGGTCTGGCCGGTGATGCGCTGATCGAGCTGAAGATCCGGACGCATGGCTATTTCGAGCGCGAAGGCGACAATATCCTTCTGGAACTGCCGGTTGCGCTTTACGAGGCGGTCCTTGGCGCGAAGGTCGAGGTGCCGACGATCGACGGGCGCGTCTCGCTCACTGTGCCGAAAGGGGCATCGAGCGGACAGGTGCTGCGCCTGCGCGGCAAGGGCGTGCGCAATTCGCAGACCGGCAACACCGGCGATCAACTCGTGAAGCTGAACGTCGTGCTTCCGCAGCGCATCGACCGCGAGCTGTTCGACTTCATGGAAGAATGGGCGGGCAAGCACCCGTACAACCCGCGCGAAAAGCTCCGCGAAGCCATCTGACCCGGCCAAGCGGGACGGTGGGCGCGCCGGTGTCGCTCATGGGCACGCCTTTTCCCTTACCTAACAGCCCCACGGGTGTCACCGCAGACGAAGCGGAGTGCAGATCCGGGGACCAATCGCTTGTTCTCAAACTTTGCCGGACTGACAGGCGAGTGGACCCCGGCTCAAGGCCGGGGCGACGATCGCGAGGGGTGTTCAGCCGAACCCGCGCGGCCTCAGTTCAACGGCGCGGTCAGCGACAGGCTCAGTTCAACGGCGCGGTCAGCGACAGGCGCCCGCTCCAGGCCGAATAATCCGGCTCGCCCAGCCCTTCATACGCGCCGGTCGCCTGGATGCTGATGCCATCGGCGGTGCCGAGGGTCACGCCCGCTTCGGCCTTGGCGCCGGTGTCGTTGACGAACTGGGCGTCCTGGAAGGTAAAGGAATTGAGCTGATCGAGGTTCCAGCCGGTGCTGAGGGTCGCGGTCGGCTGCACGAAGCCGCCATCCTCCAGCGCGATGCGGTAGGACACCGCCGAGCCGACGCCGAGCCGGCCGAGCACGGCGGTGCCGTCGTCGGTTTCGGCGAGCAGCGCTTGCTGCCCTTGGATGCGGTCCTCGATGACCGAAAGCGCAAGCGTCGGGGTGAACTGCAGCCCGAACAGGTTGCGGTTGCCGGAGAGCTGGCCGCGCAGCAGCTGGCGGTCGGTGTCGAAGGCGATGCGGGTGCCGTCCGGCATCGAGGCGTCGTTTTCGGTGCCGCCCCAGGAGGCGCGGGCGTCGAAGACGAGATCCGGTGCGATGCGGAAGCTGGCATAGGGGCCGAACAGCAGGCCGTCGCTGGCCGTCGAAGCGCCGAGCCGATCGTAGCCCTCATTATATTGATCGACCTGCACCAGCGCGCCGACCATCAGACCGGGGCGCAGCAGATAGTCGGTGCCGAGATAGACCGAGCCGGCATTGCCGCTCGCATCGTAGCTGAGGCCGTTTTCGTCGATGCGCTGCTTGGACTGCGACACGCGACCCTCGACCCACACATCGAGCTTGTTGCCGGCGAAACTCTGGCCCTCGGCGGCGGCGATGTTCTGGACGCTGGTTACCACCGTGACCTGGGTCGGCTCGCCCTTGTCGTCGAGCACGGCTGTGCTCTTGACGGCCTGATCGATGGAGCTCGGCTTGGCGGCGCGCCGGCGCAGGCTGGCTTGCGAGGTGTCGTCGGCGAGCACATGCGCGGCGCGGCGCTCGACGAAGGCTTGCGGCCGCGTCGAGGGGGCAAGGGCGGTCGTGGTCGAGCCGCAGGTGACTTCGAACGTCGTTTGTGCCGGGCCGAGCGCGCGGAATTCCAGACCGTAAAGGCCGTCATAAGGCGCGGTAAAGCTTGCCTGCTGGGGGGCGGCGCCGGACACGATCGGCGCCTCCGTCTCGCCGCTTTCGCTGATTGCGATCGAGCCGGTGCCCGCCGCATCGCCCGGGGCGACCATACGCAGCTGCAGCGTTTCGCCGCCGCGCAACGGCACCGCGCCCGTGGTGTGGGCGGTCACCGCGCCCTGCGGCAGGGTAATCGGCTCGGCGGCGAGCGTCGAGCAGCCGGATGCCGATTGCGCCATTGCGCCCGGATCGGCGGCAATGAGCGCGGCGGATGCCAATGCGATGGTCAATGCGGATTGACGCCAGTTGGAAAAGGTCAATGGGTTGTGTCCTGATCTGTAACTGGGGCTGAGCTTGGCCGGCGTCACCGGCTGGCATCGTCCCTCTGCGCGGCTCCATGGCCGGCGCGAGGCTCTAAAACAACCAGATCTTTGAGAGGAAAGAAAGACCAAATTGTGCATTGCGGTAGGCAGCCGCCGTATTCTCCTACACGCGATCAACCCGGGGGCTCCCGCGATTGCCCCTGGGACAACACCATGCCGCGCGCCTAGAGCGTGATCAGGAAAGGTGGAAACCGGTTTTCCGTCCGATCACGCGATCAGCAAAGGAATTTTGGAGCGGGCCAAAAGCGAAGTTGTTTCTATCCAAGGTGATCCCGCTCTAGCGCTGCGCCTGCTGCCTCGGCGGGGCCACGGGGCCGTTGACGAAGGGGACCTCCTGGCTCCAGGGGCTTCCTTCGACGGCTTTTTTATAGCCGTAGCGATAGACGGCCCGCATATAGGGCGTCTCGAAGCTGGGCTTGGGCTCGGCGGGGAAATCGTCGCCGATATAGGTGAGGTTGAAGCCGATCTGGTGCGCGCGGGTGAACTCGCGGGTGGCGACCAGCGTCAGCCGGGCATGTGTTTTGATCAGGCTCGACAGCGACCGCGCCAGAACCGGAAATGCGGAGCCTTCGACGACCTCGAATTCGGGCTTCAGCCGGTTGTTGACGATGATGTAGAAATGCGAGGGCAAATCCTGCACCTTCGCCGTCGCCGGCAGGCCATGCGCCAGAATCGATTCCGGCACCGTGAAGATCTGCATCGTCGCGCCGCCGTCGACATGAAGCTCGTTGAAGCGGTGGCCATTGGCCTCGACCTCGATCAGCGTCGGCGCGAAGGCTCCTGGAATGCTCGCCGAGGCGGTCAAAACATTGCGGAACAGCTCCAGCGCGTCGGGGCTTCCACTTGCGGCAATGGCGCCGAGATCCCACACGACGGGGCGCTGGGCATCGAGATTGGTGGTGACGACGACGAGCCGCCGTCCGCGCCGGTGCTCCTCCGCGATCCGGTGCAGCATGTCCTCGTCGACGAAGCTGGACACCAGTTCGTAAAGCGCAAGGCGGCGCGATTCCTGCGAGAAAAGCAGGGACAGGATGCCGCCTTCGCCGATCTTCTCGGCAATGCCGCTGGTCCAGGCCTGGGTCAGCCTTTCGTCATAGGCGGGGCCGAGGAAGGCGAGGGGCGCGATCAGCGCTCCGGCGCTCACGCCGCTGACGAAGACGAAGTTTGGCCGCGTGCCGTGCTCGGTAAGGCCGGCCAGGATGCCGGCGCCGAAGGCTCCATCGGAGGCGCCGCCCGAGATGGCGAGAAAATCCATCGTGCCCATCTGCGCCGCGACCCGGGCCATGCGCTCCATATGGATGACCGGCTCGAAATCCTTCGCAGAGGCGTCGGCCCAATAGCGGGCGTCGGGAATGCCGGGGATTTGTGCGATGGCTTGCTGGTTGGCGGTGAAATAGGTCCGCGGCAGGCTTGCGCAGCCCGTCGCCGCAATCACCAGAAGCAATGCGCATGCGTTGCGCACGAGCAGAACGTATAAACGCATTAATTCTGCCTCAGCTTCCTAATCACCACCTTACTCGGTAACAGCGCCCTGGACGGTGGTCAAAGCAAACCGCGCCGCGGGAGGCGTGGGGCGGGAAGGGACGTGAGGCACTGTGGCAAAAATGTCCGGCACGCCCGTCGGCGGGCTGGAGCGAAGGCACCGATATGGCGCCCGCTACTCGGACGCGTCGGAATCAGCGGCTTCGAAGGCTTCGGTGGGGCCGTCGTCATCATCGTCGATGGTGTCGAGATGCGGACCTTCGCTCGCCTCGCCGAGATCGGTGCGGGGCAGGGCGACGATCTTTCCGCCCTGGACCGTGAGCGCGATGCGGCCCGCCTTGATCGCCAGCGCGTCCTCGCCGAACAGCTCGCGCCGCCAGCCATGCAGCGCGGCGACCTCGGCTTCGTCGTTCAGCGCGATCTTGTCGAGTTCCTCGCTGGTGGCGATCAGCTTGGCCGCGACATCATGCTTGGCGACCACGGCCTTCAGCAGCACGCGCAGCAGATCGGCGACCGCGGCGGCGGACGGCGGCAGCGGCTCATTGACGGGCAGATCCGGCAGATCCTCGACCGGCCGGCTGAGACCCAGCCGGACGGCGTCGACGAGATCGCGGGCGCGCGAGGAGCGGGCGAAGCCGTCATGGATCGTCCGCAGCTTGGACAGCTCCTCAACCGATTTCGGCGCCTGGACGAGCACATCGTAGATGGTGTCGTCCTTGATGACGCGGTTGCGGGGCACGTTCTGCTTCTGCGCTTCCCGCTCGCGCCAGGCCGCCACCTCGATCATCACCGCAAGCTCGGTCTTGTTGCGCGCCCGGTTTTTCAGGCGGCGCCAGGCGTCCTCCGGCTCGGTGCGGTAGTTGAGCGGATTGACGAGGTCGTCCATCTCCTCCTTCAGCCAGGAGGCGCGGCCGGTTTTTTCCAGCCGGTTGGTCAGCTTGGTGTAGATGGTGCGCAGATAGGTGACGTCGCCCAGCGCATAGCGGAGCTGCTTCTCGGTGAGCGGGCGCCGCGACCAGTCGGTGAAGCGGGAGCTTTTGTCGAGGTTCTTGCGAAGCAGCCGCTTGACGAGCGCGCTGTAGCTCGCCGCCTCGCCGAAGCCGCAGACCATGGCGGCGATCTGCGTGTCGAAAATCGGCAGCGGAATGATATTGCCGAGATGGAAGACGATCTCCACATCCTGACGGGCGGCATGGAAGACCTTGATCACGCTCGGGTCGGACATGAGCTCGAAAAACGGCGCAAGGTCGAGGTTCCTGGCCAGCGGGTCGACGACGGCCTCGAGATCGGGCGCGGCGAGCTGGATCAGGCAAAGCTGGGGCCAATATGTCGACTGCCGCATGAACTCAGTATCGACCGCGACATAATCGGATTTGGCAAGCTGTTGGCAAAACTCGGCAAGCTGATCGCTCGTCGAGATCATAGGAATCGCATTCATCCCTCTGTGTATATATCAGCTGAGGAAGCTTGTCCCGTGTAACGAGCCGCGGGTTGACAACCGATCGGCGTCATGCGCTTCTCGCCGCTGAAATCTGAAGGCTGGCCGCGCGCTGTGGTCTTGCGCGCCGGGCCGGCCCGGCTATCACCGGAAAGTTCGATTATGGAAAAGACGGCCACCAAAAAAGGTTCGCAAAAACCAAAAGGCACATCCGCAAAAGCGCAGAACGCCGCGCCTTCGAAGGGCAGCAGCGCCATGCCGGCCTATCGCAGCCATAGCTGCGGACAGCTTCGCGCCGCCAATGTCGGCGGGACGGCGCGCCTGTCCGGCTGGGTTCACCGCGTTCGCGACCATGGCGGCCTGCTGTTCATCGACCTCCGCGACCACTATGGCATGACGCAATGCGTCGTCGAGCCGGACAGCCCGGCCTTCAAGGCGGCCGAGGCGGTGCGCGCCGAATGGGTGATCCGCGTCGACGGCACGGTCGAGGCGCGCACGCCCGAGACGGTCAACCCCAACATGCCGACCGGCGATGTCGAATTGCGCATTTCCACGATCGAGGTGCTGTCGGAAGCCGAGGAGCTGCCGCTGCCGGTGTTCGGCGAGCCGGACTATCCGGAAGACACGCGGCTCAAATATCGCTTCCTCGATCTGCGCCGGGAGACCCTGCACGCCAACATCATGAAGCGCTCCGCGATCGTCGCCTCGCTGCGCCGGCGCATGGAGGAGGCTGGCTTCTTCGAGTTCCAAACGCCGATCCTGACGGCCTCCTCGCCCGAGGGCGCGCGTGACTTCCTGGTGCCATCGCGGATGCATCCGGGCAAGTTCTACGCGCTACCGCAGGCGCCGCAGCAGTTCAAGCAGCTCCTGATGATCTCCGGTTTCGACCGCTACTTCCAGATCGCGCCCTGCTTCCGCGACGAGGACCCGCGCGCCGACCGGCTGCCCGGCGAGTTCTACCAGCTCGACATCGAGATGAGCTTCGTCGAGCAGCAGGACGTGTTCGCGGCGATGGAGCCGGTGATCCGCGACACGATCGTCGAATTCGCCGACGGAAAGCCGGTGACCGAGAAACTGCCGCTGATCTCCTATGACGACGCCATTGCCAAATACGGCACCGACAAGCCCGATTTGCGCAACCCGATCGAGATGCAGGACGTCAGCGAGCATTTCCGCGGCTCCGGCTTCAAGGTGTTCGCCGGGATGCTGGAGAAGAACCCGAAGGTGCAGGTTTGGGCGATCCCGGCCCCGACCGGCGGCAGCCGTGCGTTCTGCGACCGGATGAATGGGTGGGCGCAGGGCGAGGGCCAGCCGGGGCTCGGCTATATCTTCTTCCGCGAGGGCGAGGCGGCGGGGCCGGTCGCCAAGAATATCGGTCCCGAGCGCAGCAGCGCGCTGCAGGCGCAGCTCGGCCTCAAGGAAGGCGACGCGGTGTTCTTCGTCGCCGGCGATCCGGCCAATTTCTACCGCTTCGCCGGTGCCGCGCGCGACAAGGTCGGCGCCGATCTCGGCCTGACTCAGCTCGACCGGTTCGAGCTGTGCTGGATCGTCGATTTCCCGTTCTACGAATGGGACGAGGACGGGAAGAAGATCGAGTTCTCGCACAACCCGTTCTCCATGCCGCAGGGCGGCAAGGCGGCGCTCGATGCGGCGAAGTCCGACGCCGATCTGCTCGCGCTGAAGGCCTATCAGTACGACATGGTCTGCAACGGCTACGAGATCGCCTCGGGCGCGATCCGCAACCACACGCCGGAGCTGATGTACAGGGCGTTCGAGATCGCCGGCTATGGCCCGGAGGTGGTGGACGCCAAATTCGGCGGCATGATCCGCGCGCTCAAATTCGGCGCACCGCCCCATGGCGGCATGGCGGCCGGTATCGACCGCATCGTCATGCTGATCTGCGGCGCGCAGAATTTGCGCGAGGTGACGCTGTTTCCGATGAACCAGCGCGCCGAGGATCTGCTGATGGGCGCGCCGTCCGAGGTTTCGCCCAAGCAGATGCAGGAGCTGCACATCCGGCTCAGCCTGCCGAAGACGTGAGGGATACGGGCGGGCGCTTGCCCGTTCGGCTTCGGCCATGAATTATCGACACGCCTACCATGCCGGAAACCACGGCGACGTGCTGAAGCATGTGGTGCTGACGCGGCTTCTGGCGCATCTGAACCGGAAGCCGAAGCCCTATCGGGTCGTCGACGCCTATGCCGGCGCCGGCGTCTATGCGCTGGACGGCGTCGAGGCGGGCAAGACCGGCGAGTGGGAAGGCGGCGTCGGCCGGCTGGCGCAACCGTTCGCGCTGGAGGTCGAAGCGCTGCTTGCGCCCTATCGCGGCATTCTCGCCGCGCTCAATCGCGGCCGGCGGTCTCAAGCTCTATCCCGGTTCACCCGAGATCGCCGCGCGGATGATGCGCGACGATGACCATCTCATCGCCAACGAGCTTCACCCGGAGGACGCCGGGACTGCTTGAGGCGCATTTCGCTCGCGACCGGCGCGTCAGGGTGACGCGAGAGGACGCCGAGATCTGCGTCAAGGCCAGCCTTCCGCCGCCCGAACGCCGCGGGCTGATCCTGATCGATCCGCCTTACGAGCAGAAGGACGAGGCGGCCAAGGCCGCGCGCATGCTGGGCGAGGGGCTGAAGCGCTTCGCCACCGGCATTTTCGTGCTGTGGTATCCGCTGAAGGCCAAGGGCGACGATGCCACTTGCCTGGAGGCAGCGGCGGCGCTCGGCGTCCCGGGTACGCTCAGGCTGGAGCTGCGTGTCCGCGAGGCGTTCCGCGAGGGCGGGCTCGCCGGATCGGGACTCATCGTCGTCAACGCGCCGTGGAAGCTGGATGAGGAGATGGGGCTGGCGCTGCCGGCCCTTGCCGAACGCCTCGGTCTCGGCGCCTGGGGGCAGGGCAACGTGCAATGGGTGGTGCCGCCGGTTTAGCTCGGCGGGCCCATGCGGCCGGCGTGGCTTATCCGCGCAATATCGAGGCCGTGCTTATCAGCGGCATGCTCCGGCGATATAGTGGCCACGCAATTCGCCGATAGGTTCAGATGCGGCTCGATCATGATCGTTGAAATCCTCGCCACCACCGCCGCCCTCACCGCGATCATCGCGGCACGCTATCTGGTGTTTTCCGGTCTCGCCTACTGGCTGCTGTGGCAGCGCGGCGGCGAGAAGCTGGCGGCCAAGCGCCTCAACCGCGACCGGCCGATGCGGCGGGCGATCCTTCAGGAGATCCGGCTTTCGCTGCTGTCCTCCGCCGTTTACGCGGCGCCTGCCGCCGTCGTCCTTGTGCTTTGGCTGCATGGCGGCACGATGATCTACAGCGACGTTTCCGCCTATGGCGGCGTGCCCTACATCCTGCTCAGCGCCTTCATCTATCTCGCCGTCCAGGACACCTATTATTACTGGGCGCACCGGCTGATGCACGACCCGCGCCTGTTTCGATGGATGCATGCCGGTCATCACCGCTCCCGCCAGCCGACGCCGTTCGCCTCGTTCGCCTTCGACCCCGCCGAGGCGCTGGCCACCGCATGGCTGCTGCCGGCGCTTGCCTTCGTCATCCCGGTGCATATCGGCGTCGTGGTGGCGCTGCTCGCGCTCATGAGCGTAACCGCCGTGCTCGAACCACTCCGGGTGGGAGGTGCTTCCGGAGCGCTTCGTCGACGGTCCGGTCGGGCGGCAGCTGATCTCCGCCACCCATCATAGCCTTCACCACACCCGGTTCGATGCCAATTACGGCCTCTATTTCCGCTTCTGGGACAAGGTGATGGGGACCGATGCAATGTCCAGACCCGTGTCGCGGGAATTCGAGGTCTCGGCCCCGCCGCTCAAGCCGTAAGGCCGATCCGCTGAGCATTCGGAGCAAGGCGCGCCCGCATTTGCTGGCGATGTACTCGGCCAGGACTCCATGAACTTATGGAAACGAGATTTCGGCGTATCGTCATCTTTACGTCTGAATACACGCTGTAATATAGTCGCCACGTCCTGATCCATTCTCTGCGTCAAGGGAGATGGCCATGTTTGGCATTGGCGGCATCGGCGGCTTTTTTCTCAACGGAGCGGCCGACGGCATGTTTTCAGGCGGCGGAATGGGCCTCGTTCCGGACAATCAGGCCTCCGCTATGGGCGCCAATGGCGGCAACCAGCTCGTGAACATGGTCGCGGGTACGCCGCTCGCGATGCTGCCCAGCCCGGCGAATATGGACCCGGCGGTAACGCTTTTCGGCATGAAGGAAGGGCCGCTCGCCAAGCTTGGCGGGTTCATCGAGGACACCTCGCAATATCAGAAATATGTCGGCGGCATTGCCGGCGGCATCATCGGTGCGATGTTGTTCGGCCAGGCCAAGCTCGGCTGGCGGATGGGCTGGACGGCCGGCGTGACCGGTGGTGCGACGATGGACGCCACGTCCGATGCCGGCATCGGCATCTTCGATCTGGACGGCAAGGAATCCAAAGGGCAGGGGCAAATGCCCGTGTTCAATTTCTGGCCGGCCTGACGCGATCTCGAGTTCGGACGAGCGGGCGTCAGCTCGTGATCCCGAGCTGTGCGAACAGGCTGGCGCGATCCCAGTAGGCGTGCTGCTCCACGATGTGCCCCTCCCTGACGACGAACAGCGTGCTGCCGTTCAGGGCAAACGAGTTGCCGTTCGGCTCGCGCCCTGCGAACGGCCCGCGCCAGGAGCCGCGCGCCTTCCAGAACAGCGCGACACGCTCGCCGTCCTCGACCAGCGCCTCGGTCTCGATCCTGCTATCCGGAAACGCGGTGTAAAAGGCTTCGAGGCTGGCGCGGATGGCGTCGCGCCCGGTCATGGGGTCGCCGAGCGCATATTGCAGATTGACGGCGTCCTCGGCGTAAAGCGCTGCCTGCGCCGCTGCGTCACGGGCATTATAGCCGTCGATCCATCCGGCAACGATCCGTGCGGCCTCACCGGTCATCCCACGCTCCCTGGTCCGCTCAAATGCAAACGCGGCCGCCCGTCCCGAGCCGCCGCATCGCAAGAAAACACTCGATCGCCAGCACTCAGTCGTAGTGCTTCCGGTAGAAAGCGTTGGTGTCCAGGTCGTATTCGAAGCGGAAATAACGCGGCGACACCATGTGATTCTGGCCCATTCCGTCCCAGAAATCCACAGTCAGGCGCCGCAGCGTATATTCGCAGGTGATCTCGCAATCGACCCAATTGCCGCCCGGCGTGCGGACCTCGTCGCCCCACTTGCCCGGACGCACAGGCGCCGTCACCGCCTTGCCGCCGATGCTCGCCTCCGCCGTGACATAGCGATAGACGCCGTCCTGGTCGTAGCTGCGCCCATGCTTGCAATGCCGGCCCTTGCACGCGCCCGCATCGGCAAAGCTCGTCAGGCCGAAGGTCAGCGCCGACATGGCCGCCACACCGAAAACCGCTTTTACAATGTGCCCCATAATGATCTCCCGATCGCCAGAAATGGCCCCGATTCACCCATAGATTTCTACGAACAATAAGGATGAAATAAGGTGAAGTCCATTCGGCAAAATTGAAATGCCGCAGCTCGCCCGCCACAGCGCACCGCCAATGCCGTCTTATCACGTGGCGCGTGATCACGGCCATTGAAAGGCCGGAAATCGCCTGCTAATCCGAAGCGATGGAAACCACGGCAAAAATCTTCGCTTATTGCGAACGCGGGCAGGATCCCGGTTTCTGGGCCGAGCCGGTGAACGCGCTGACCAATCTCGGCTTCATCCTCGGCGGGCTGATCGCGCTCGTCCTGCTGATGCGGCGGCCGGGCGAAAAGAAGCTGTTCCGCTATCTGCTGATCGCGAATGTCTTCGTCATCGGCGTCGGCAGCTTCCTGTTTCACACCTATGCCGAGCCGTGGGCCTCCTCGGCCGACGTCATTCCGATCGGCGTGTTCATGCTCGCCTATCTCGGCTATGCGCTGAACGTCTACGCCGGCCTGCCGTTGCTGCTGACGATCCCGGCGATCGGGGGCTTTGCCTATGTGATCAGCCTCGCCATGGATTTCGACTGCCACGCGCTCGGCCTGTCGCTGCCGATCCTGGAGAGGACCAATTGCCTGAACGGCAGTTTCGGCTATCTGCCCGCCCTCGCCGCCATGCTGCTGATCGGCCTCTGGCTGATCATCCGCCGCCATCCCGCCGCGCCCTACCTTTTCGGCGCCGGGCTGGTGTTCCTGGTCTCGGTCTCGTTCCGCTCGATGGATCAGATCTGGTGCCGGGACATCGTGTTCATGGGCAAGCCGCTCGGCACGCATTTTCTCTGGCACCTGCTCAACAGCACGGTGATTTTCCTGCTGCTCCTCGGCGCGGTCCGGCATGGCGGCGGGGCGGGGCGGACGGCGACGCGCGCGGCGGCGTGAGGCGGGATAGGCCCGCTCGTAGCGGTTGAAGCCCCGGCGCAGCTCAGGCATAAGTCAAATGCGCAGGGTCGGCGGACATGGCGGAACCGGTAGACGCAACGGACTTAAAATCCGTTTCCCTTTGGGAGTGAGGGTTCGAGTCCCTCTGTCCGCACCAATGATTTCAATGACTTAGCGCATCTTTTCCTGCTTCCGATGATTTTAGGCGAGGCCTATGTGCGGAGTTTGCGGGAATTTTGCGGGAGGGGTTATGGATAACGCCTCGCAAAACAACCAGCTCGGGCCGCCTTCCATCGATTTCGCAGACCTTGTTTGCAGCCTCGATCAGCCCGGAAAGTTCGGCTGCTGAATAGTGGGTCGTGATCCGACTGGACACGTGACCGAGCAGGTCCTGACGATCTTCAAAACTGACGCCGGCTGCCCGGAGCCTTCGGCCGAATGTATGCTTCAGGTCATGGACACGAACCTGAGGCAGATCCGCTCGATCTCGTGCATGATCCCACGCGGATTTGAGCATCCGTCTAATCGGCTTTCCTCGAAATGAGAAAACATGCGTGTGATGTATGCTGCGTCTGGCCTCGACGACTGCAGTCGCAATCCGGTTCAGTACCACCAGCCGATCACGGCCATTTTTGACATGGCCGCCAGGAACGATGAAAACTATTGTCCCCAGTTCAGGGACCTTGATTTCCCATTCCCACCTTAAGTTGCATATTTCGCCTTCTCGGCATCCGGTATTAACGGCGAAGAGCGCCATCTGCTCCAGATGCTTCGGGAGTTCGCGAAATAAACGTCCTTGTTCGTCCCAGCTAAGCGGATAGGGCTGCCGCTTCTGGGTATCCGGCAGGAGCTTGATCTTTGGTGGCACCAGCAACCACGTCAGACCGCTTTCGTCGATCCACTCGGTTGCGGCAAGATTTGTGATCCTGCGGACGACCTTCAGGCCATGATTGATCGTACCGATAGAAACGCCCTTCTTCCGGCGATGTTCGATCCAAGGCTGCAGGCTGCCCATGTGGATCTTGTCGAGCGGCAACTCGCCGATCCAAGGCATCAGCCCCTTCAATCGGCCGATATCGGCATCGATGCTTCGCTTATGCTGGTTCTCGATCACGAATTTCGCTGCCGCTTGCTCAAAGGTCCTTGATGGTCTGACGCCATAGATTTGGGCCTGTCGGATTTCTTCCATCAATCTTGCGAGATATTGCTCCGCTTCCGCGAGGCTAGCCCGCATTTCTCACACGGCTGAAGTCATGGCGTCGTCATCCGTCCGCTTGGCGTTCGGCGTTGCCGCGCGGCGTGCTTGTGGGTGGCGCGGACTGCGCGACCGGCTTCGAGAATCGGCTCGGGTTGTTCGATCTCCAGTGGGCCTCGGGGTATGCTGCGAAAGAGGCGCGTTGCAGCTTAGCGTGTCACGCGGGGGAGCCGCGGGCATGCGCGAGCCGGGCTGCGGCGAGACGCCATTCCGCGGCGGCCGGACAGGCGGATGCGAAGGCGATCTTGACCCGACGTGCACTGATTTTCACCAGCGCGCCGATCTTCAGCAGCTTCAGCCGGATGGTGCCACAGGTCGCGGCGGCAAGCTGCGTATGAGCCAGGCCGATCCGGCGCAGCGCGCAGAGCAGAACGTAAGCCATCGAGGCAAACCACAGGCGCAACTGGTTGGCCCGCATCGTTGCCGTGGAGGTACGGTCGGCGAACAGATCGCCTTGCGCCTCCTTGATGCGGTTTTCCATCTCGCCGCGCTTGCAATAGAGATCTTCGTAGAGCGGCTTGGCGCTCCAGGCGTCCGGCTTCAGCGAGGTGACGAGAAAGCGCGGGTTGGCTTCCCCGCCGGTCCATTCCGCCTTGCCGATCACGCGGCGGCGGCGCGACCAGGACCCCTTCGTCGACCACAGGAAATCCCGAAACACCCGCGCCGGCTTGCCTCCCGCGGCCTCCGACAGCCGCCGGGCGTCGGCCAACGCGTCCGCGATGCGGGCCTCCAGACGCGCGTTGCGGGCGAGGCCGAAGACATAGTCGACCTTGTTGGCCTCGCACCAGACCATCAGGGCCTCCCGGGCGAAGCCGGAATCGGCGCGCAAGATGATCTTCACCTTCGGCCAGCGCGCCCGGATCCGACCGACAATGCGCGCCGTCTCCTCGACCGCACCGGCGCTGCCGTCGATGTTCGACCGCCGAAGCTTGGCGGCCAGAAGATGGCGGCCGCAGAAGACGTAGAGCGGCAGGTAGCAATAGCAGTCGTAATAGCCGTGGAAGAACCGGCCTTCCTGATGGCCATGCAACGGATCGTCAGTGGCATCGAGGTCGAGCACGATCTCACGCGGCGGCTTGCCGTGCGCATCGAGAAAAAAGTCGACGAACAGAGCCTCGATCGCTGCGCTGTCGTGGCCGATTTTATGATAACGCCCAGTGGTTCCCTCGGCCGGGGCATGCTCCAGCCGGTTCAGTGTGCTCTTGCCGGCCAGCGGTCCGGGCGTCGCGGTCGCGTGATCGAGCTTGCCGAGCAGTACACCGAGAACGGGATCGCGGCGCAACTCGTCATGGTCGACAAGATCCTCATAGCCCAGCGCCAGGCCGAACACACGCTGCGCGACCAACGTCTTCACCTCGTGCACCACGTAAGCAGGATGGCGGCGATCGCGAAAGCACGCGGCGAAGCGATCGACGAGTCGGAGCGCCTTGTCCGTCTCCCCAAGCAAAAGAGCCCCGGCATCCGAGGACACCATGCCGCCATCGAAATCCGCGACCACACGGCGTCCGCCCGCTCTTCCGAAATCAATCTCGTTCGGGCTACACTCTGTCAGCATCGGGGAACTCCCTCGAATCGGTATAACTCGTTCTCGCAAAACAAGTTTACACCGTCACAGGCCCCGATGCGCCGACGAACTCGTGAGAAATGCGGGCTAGCCGATCCAGTGCTCTGGCAAATTCGCCGCCCCTGGATCCGCTTGTCGATGTGCCACACGCCTGCTCTTTTGAAGAGCCCAGGTGTTTGATTGCGTCCCATGTGTCATTTCCTTTCCGTGCGGGACGCCCGTTGCGGGCGGCATAGTCGTCGAACCACGCGTCCAATTCAAGACGGTCAAAGCCGATGCCTTGTACACCTATGGGAATTTCGGTGACGTAGGGCCGAACCTCGGCATTGAACCTGTTCCGGCCCATGCCGAGATAGAACGGCGCATCCCGGAAACGAATGAGGCGCGGGAGCAGGGTTGGCATCGACGGCTTCCGATCGGTCATTGTCGGCGAACTCCAAAGGTTTCGTTGCTCTTTCCGCAAAGAGCGGCTCCCATTCATTCCGCCCGCTCGATCCGCCAGAGCGCGGCGCGGCAGCGTTCCCCTGCACGGGTGACCTAGAGACCGTTGCAGCGGTCATCGGTATGCCGTTCGATCCAGCGGCCGAGAATGCGCGGATTGATCGAGTGGCGCTCGCCGGCGATCTCCAGGAGCACGTCATGGAGGGCGAGAGCCTGGTCTTGATCTCATAAGGTGAGACCGGCGCCTCCCGACCATTGGCGAGATAATTCCGCCCGTGCGATTGCGGGTCGCGATCGGTGAGGAACGCCCGCTTTTCGGCGGCGCGATTGATATCCTCTTCTCCATCCCCATTGGCCGGGCTCTGTTGCCGCCCGGTGCTCGCCGCATAAAGCGCCGCGATCTGGCCGCTCAGACTTGAGGGTGGTTGATCGGCGCCGGCTTTGGCGGCTTGCCCTTGCGACGCCTGGCGGACGGCACCCTTGATCCTGGTGGGCGCAGCCATGGCCTGGCTCAGCCGCTTGTTGCGCAGGGCAATGAGCTGTTCGCGCACCTTAGCATAGCGCTCCCATTCATCGGCATAAGGATCAAACGGCTCGACCGATGCCGGCCCGGCCTTTTCAACCAGCGTCGCTTTTGGTTCCGGCGGCAGCGGTTCCGGCGTTTGTCGCGCCGGGATCAGCCCGCCATCCGGGGCATCTTCAAAGAGCGTCTGGGTATTGCCCGGATTGCGCGCTCCGGAAGCGGAATGGCGGGGTCTGCATCGGTCTTTCGGCGGTCGATGCGCCGCTGTGCCTCAAGAATGCGGGCGCGATACCCCGCAGCAACGCCTTCGATCAGAAAGAGACCGAAGAGGCTGCGCAGAGCGCGAACGGGTAGAACATGCGTCAATCTGGCGCCCATCGGCGCTGCGAGGACCGCGCTGATCCCAATCGCGGCAACGGCCGGCAGATAGACATAGCCGCTGCATCCAGACGGGCATCCGGCCGGCGTTGGCGAAACGACGAAGCCGGCGATGCCGAACGCCGCCAT
Source organism: uncultured Alphaproteobacteria bacterium (assembly GCA_963727575.1). GTDB lineage: Bacteria > Pseudomonadota > Alphaproteobacteria > Rhizobiales > Rhodomicrobiaceae > JAHQVI01. Next base: position 4,503 of record CAVSIA010000036.1, on the reverse strand, counting down.
GGGCAGGCAGAGCGCGGCGGAGGTGCCGATCGCGCGCGGCATCGATCCAAAGCGCACAAGCATTGGGATCGTGAACCAGGCGACGCCGAGCCCGAGCAGGGATGACACCGAGCCGCCGAGCAGACCCGTCAGCGTTAGCCGAACGAGGCCCGGTGGTTTGCCGCTCCTGTCCGTAGGCGATACCGGACCTTCAGAGCCGCATATGAGTCTAACGGCCCGATAAAGCGCGAACAGGACGAACAGAGCGGTCAGGACGGTGGAACTGATGACTGGCGAAAAAATCGGTGCGACGACGGCGCCGGCGACGATGCTTGGGCCAAGCAGGGCGAACCGCCTCAGATCGACACCGCCTTTCGATGCATGGGCCTGAATGCCTGCCATGGAGGTGGGGATGATCAGCGCCAGAGAGGTCGCCATCGCGATCTTGGCCACCTCCGGTCCATCGATGCCGAAATAGGGCAGGCTGACAATCAGTCCGGGAACCAGTATCAGGCCGCCGCCGATACCGAGCAGCCCGGACAGAAAACCGGACATGCAGCCGAGCAGCACCAGAATCTGCCAGGCGAAGGTCCCGCCAAAGACCATGACGCACTCCTTCGTGTCCTGCCGATCGCGAGGGCAGACGAGCCCGGCGATCGCCCTATCGGAAACGCGAACTTGCTTTGCCAATGTTGGATTTGATCGCCGGCGCCGCCGGTGAAGCCAGCCGCCGAAAGCGGCCCGGACTCAGGCGGCCGCTCGCGCCAGATGCAGCCACCGCATCAGCGCGAGAAGGCTTCTCCTGGCCATGGCTTCCGGCTCATCGGCCGAAGCACCCAGCTCGACGCTGACGAAACCGTCAAAGGCGATGCCGTCGAGCGCGGCAAGCACCTCGGGCAGATCGATGTCGCCCTCGCCGGGAACAAGTTCCCCCTGAGCACGATCCGACATGTCCTTGATGTGCACATGGGTGAGGTCGGGCGCATCGTGAATGACGGCCGGGATATCTTCATAGCTGCAAAAAGCGTGGCCGATATCGAGGCACAATCCCAGCGCTGGATGGCCATCGAAGTTATTCCACAGATCGATATAGGCCGAATAGCCGTGGATCAGATGATGGGGCGCCGGCTCCAGACCGATACGGATCGATGCCTTCTCCGCATGATCGAGACAGCGCAGAAGACCGTCGACGAGACGATCCATCGCCGCCTCCGGCGGCATGTACGGGGGCAGCGGTCCGGAGCTGAAGCTGATCAGGTCGACGCCCAACTCTCCGGCGAAATCGATGCCGCGGCGGACAAAGTCGATACGGCGGTCCCGCTGCACCTGGAAGGGCGCCATGAAGGAGGGCTCGTAAGCGGGCTCCCCGAGCAGGTCGGATCCGCCAAGAGACAAACCGGCGATGTAAAGTCCGAGATCTTCAGCGATCGTCCTCAGCCGGCGTGCTTCCTGCGGGCTCCAGGACCCGGGAGCCAGGCAATGCGGCTGGGCTGCCAGCTCGATGCCGTGATAGCCAATCTCGGCGACGATCTCCATGGCCTGGTCTGCGGCGACATCGTCAATACGATTTATACTTGATAACATTGAAAGGCCATTCGACCTTCAGATGATACTTTCAAAGGGCACGTGCCGCTCGATAAGAGATCTGAGCATGATGCTGAATGACTATATGGCACCCTCCCTGGCTGCCGGAGCGATCCTTGACTGGTCCATGGTCAACCTTGCGCGGCGAACCGGCGTTGCTGCGACGACGATCCGCAATTCCGAAAGCGGCAAGCGAAGCACCACCAGCGTGAACAGGGCAACCACCTCGTCGGCGTTCGAGGACGAAGGCATCAACTTCATCGGCGGCAAGGAAACTCTTCCCAGACTGGTGCTCACCAGGCGGGTGTTGCTCAACAATCCGCCCCCGCCGCGCATATACCGATCTCGCTGAATGGGGATGTGGATCGAGCAGGTGTCGGCAAATCAGGGCCAGATCCAAATTGGCGTTGCGATCCCCTCGATTGCGCTCCCGGTGATCGCCCCGAAATAGCGGCTGTCGAAACTGCGCGGATGAAATGTTGATACGACCCAGAGCTCGTCAGCCTGCAGATCGTATGAGCCGGTTGGGATCTCGCCCGCGCCAAGCGCTATTGGCGCGCTGTCCGGTATTGTCCGGCCGTTGACGGCAACCCCGTTCGCGCCGAGTGCGACATGGTCGCCTGAGATCGCAATGACCGGTTTGATCAAAGGCTCCGATCCGCCCCTGCATCGGCCATGACCGATCCATCCTTGCACTAAGGCCTGCCGAAAGAAAGGCGTGGCGGGGGCACAAAAGCTGACGATTTGTCCGCGCTCGATCGGACCGCCTGGTGGCTCGATGCGCCATAGCCCGACAGGAAGCGAGCGCGTGTGGTTTATGCGAAAGCCGTTTGCATGGCCGAGCAGGACTGCGCCCCAGAAAAGGACAGCGGCCGCCAGGGCAAAGATGGTGGTTGCGCGGTTCATTTGACCTCCTGCTTGCGTTCCGCTGGCGGAAAGAACGACGCATGGAGATGATCATCCAGGTCACGCCTGATTGCGGCGCTGCGAAAGTGGCAGCCTTGCTGTGTGGGGCGACCTTCTCCTCATGCTCGCTTGATGGCCCAGGGCATGGCGGACGTGAAGGGCTCCGCTCAATTCATCTTTCCGATCTGATGCTGGCGGACCCGTTTAACTCTTCCTACTCATAGTTTTCCATGAGCAGAGTGCATAGCTGGCGCCGAGATTCCCATGAGTTGTGTGAGTGGCGTGAGTTCGAGAGCCGCCGATCCTGGATTTGCGTTTTGGGCGGCAACGCCCAGCGCGGGTGATTTCAAAGGCTTCGACCTCTCGATCCGCCGAGCGCCCAAAAATTCAGCTATGTCCGCAGCGCATGGGGTTCTTCTTCCTGGAGAGTCCTGTCGAACAGCATCGGCTGACGAGGCAGGGTGGACGGATTTAACCCAAGATGAAGCCGGCTGTGGGGGCGACAAAGCACGCGAAAATTTCGCTTTGTCCATCGGAACGCCGCGCCGTCACGCCCTACCGCTTGGCGATGTTCATCGCCCAAGCTTTCAGCCATGACCATTTCTTGACGCGGGCTAGAGCATCTTCAAAATAATCTGAATCGCTGGGGATTCCCAGCACGGGCGGTCTGTGATTTTGTATCCCGAGGTGATTCGGGAGGCATGTATGGCACGAGCATATGGGGTGGATCTGCGGGGTCGGGTGATCGAAGCGATTGATGAAGGCATGTCGGCGCGTGGTGCGGCTGCTCGCTTTTCGGTCGGCATCTCCACGGCGATCAACTGGCACCGGCAGTGGCGCGAAGAAGGATCGCTGGAGCCGGGACGTCAAGGCAAACCGAAGCGTTCGAAGCTTGACAGCCATGAAGCGTTCATCCTTGAACTGATTGAGGAACGCAAGGACATCGCCTTGCACGAAATTGCCGAGACGCTCACCGCAGAGCGTGGCGTATGTAGCTGCGCGGCGACCGTGTGGTATTTCCTCTCCAGATGCGGGCTGACACACAAAAAAAGACGGGCCATGCAGCGGAACAGCAGCGCCCGGACGTCCTCGCGCGTCGTCAAGCCTGGTTCGACGGCCAATCCGATCTTGCCCTTGAAAAGCTGATCTTCATCGATGAAACAGGTGCAAATACCAAGATGGCGCGGTTGCGAGGCTGGGCGCCGAAAGGAGAGCGCTGCCGGTCCGCGGTCCCTCACGGGCACTGGAAAACCACCACCTTCACGGCCGGATTGCGGCTCAACGGTCTGGCTGCCCCCATGCTGCTCGATGGCCCGATGCATGGGCCAGCCTTCCGCGCTTATGTGGAACAGGTACTGGTGCCTGAACTCAAGCCCGGCGATATCGTGGTCATGGACAATCTGCCGGCTCATAAGGTCTCCGGAGTCCGCGAAGCGATTGAAAACGCCGAGGCGGCGCTGCTCTACCTTCCACCTTACAGCCCGGACTTCAATCCCATTGAGATGGCCTTCTCCAAGCTGAAGGCCCTGCTCCGAAAGGCAGCCGCCCGAACTGTCGACGATCTCTGGGAGGTTATCGCAAAACCCTCGACGCTTTCACGTCCGACGAATGTCTCAACTACTTCACTGCCGCCGGATATGATCCGGAATAAGATGAATCCGCTCTAGCGTCATCTGCGCCGCTTCGGCAAGCAGGGCGCGCATCATCCCGCCACCGCAAAGCGACACCCAGCCGATGCGATGGCCTTCGCCGGATTGATCGAGCGCCGGGAGCAACCCCGGTGCCGGTCTGACGGCGCGCGAATTCCGGAAGCCGGTGGGACGATCGGTTACTGGTGAACGCCGGTGACGTGACCGGGCCGATGCCCGCGATCGTCATCAGGCGCCCGCACGTATCATTGTCTCGGGTCAAAGGCAATATTCGCCGAGGCAGGCGGGAGAACTCCTGACGCAGCGTCGCGCACCGCACGCGATCACGCACCAAAACGGTCAGAAACGTCTTGCACGACGGGCGGCAACCACAGAAGCAGCCTGC
>CAVSIA010000035.1:0-110004 GCA_963727575.1 uncultured Alphaproteobacteria bacterium | reverse complement strand
GCGAATATCTGGCACATGGCGCTTCTCCCAATTTGTTTTTGTTCGTTGATTGACGCGTTCATGCTCCATCGGTCAGGCCGCAATTGCAAGCCTCACGCGCGGACCGCCCGGTCTGCACCAGCGGAACGGATGTTTTTGCTTCCGCTCAAAGATTTGCGCGCGCCGCAGGAAATCGCCGAAGCCATCGATCGCGCCGTCGCTTCCCCCTCCCGCGCGCACCGCCCAGGACGCGCCAGATTTCTTTCGTCGCGCCCCGACAGCATAAATCGCGCGAGACGCATCGCCCTTCATCGACCGTTCAGCATCGGTGGCGTTATGTCATGATGCCACGAGACGGAACTCCGCGTCGTCAGACGCGTTTGAGTCGTCGACAGCAACCATGAGTAATCAGGATGATGAGAGCCGCCGCAGCGGTCGTGTTTGCCGTATTCGGCACGGCTTCTCTCGGAGATGCCGCGATGGCCGCCGGACACGATCCCTATCGCTGGACGTTCCGCCCCGTCCTCGTGTTTGCGCCCGACGCGTCACATCCGGCGCTCATCCGCCAGAAACAAGTCATCGGCGCAGCGCGCGGACCGCTCCGCGAGCGCGACATCGCCGTGGTCTATGTGGTCGGCAACGACGTCTCGCATGAGCTGGGACCGTCGCCGGGCAAAGGCGCTTCGGCGCTGCGGGAAACATACGGCGTCGGACGGACGGAGTTTCGCGCGGTCCTCGTGGGCAAGGACGGCGGGGTCAAGCTGCGGTCCTCGTCGCCGTTCACGGTAGAGCGGCTGTCGTCGGTGATCGACGCCATGCCGATGCGAAAGCAGGAGATGCGCGAGGCTCGCTGAGCGCAGAGACAAAAATTTTCTCGGGAGCGCGAACCGAACGCCACGCTCTTGCGACAAACAAGTGGTTAGTTCAACACCTCCCATTGATTCGGAGAAAGACAATGGCCATTCAAACGGAGCTTCCGTTCCGCGCCACACTGTTGACGGTCCCGGTGCTCAGCACGGAAAGTAACCCTGCCGATCTGTTCAAGACCGACACGGACCTGCCCAGATCGCCGGAAACAGGCTCGGTCGCGATTTACTTCGGCGCGCTGCTGGCGTTCATCCTGGTGTCGCTGCTGGTCGGCGTGAGCGGCCCGATCGGCCATATTTAGAACCCTGTCCGTCATATTGAAACGGAAAGGGTTCCCGACGTCCCTCATGATCGCGATTTTAACCGCCAGCCGAATGCCGTCCGTGCACGTCACGCGTCGACCGGGCGTGCACGAAGAAGCCTCCGCGCACCGCTCTATTTGAGCGTATCGCCTTCGCCGTTGCCAAATTGATAGTTCAGCCCGACCGTCACGGCGTCTGCCGTTATTGATGTTTCCGAACGTCCCGACAGGTTGGATACGCATTCGCCCGGCCCCCAACCCCATCCCCGGCAGAGGAACGAATAGCTGCCTTCGTAGTTCGAGGCCATCGTGCCGAAGTCGAAGTGCTGGTATTCCAGCTTCAGCGACCATCCTGGGCTGAGCGCATATTCGACGCCAAGGCCCAAAGTCCAGCCCAGAAGCATCTCGTCATTCTCGAAATCGAAGGTCGACGGACCTGCCCCCCAGCCCCAGCATCCGCCGAGCGTCAGACAGTTCTCGCCCTCGTAATGGGATTTGAGATTGGCATTTAAAAAGGCCGCGCCGCCTTTGACGTAGAACAGCGCCTTGTCCGTCGTATAGCCGAGGCGCGCGGTGAGATCCCCGTACAGGCCCCCGGAGAGCGAGTAGGTTCCGTTGACCCGATTATATGCGAAGTCATCAGGATTGAGCGCCGCGCTCTTCTTGCCAGACAGATTGAGATAGCCGAGATCGGCTTCGATGCCGTAGACAATGTTGCCGCTTTGCAGGTTGTAGCCAAGCTGAACGCCCGCGATGACGCCCGAAGTGCTGAAGCTGTTCTTCGCCAGCGGGTCGCCTTCATAGACGAAGACGTCGGTAACGTCGGTGTCTCCCCATGCGCCGCCAACATGACCGCCGATATAGAGGCCCGTCCAGATCGGGGCCAAGTCGACTTCATATTCCGGAGTGTCCTTGAGCGAAAGATCGGCTGCGAACGCCGGACCGGACAATACGCAACACGCCGCGATAGCCGCGGCGAACGCAACTCGAACTCATACTTTCCCCCGAAAGTGCCCAAAAATGTGTCCCCAAGACCGGCGCTTTTCCCCCACGCCGATCATCTTCGATGGAGGCTATTACACTGCATTTTCACTTGAGGAGAAATAAAACAGCTGATCGGTCACGCACTATCTGCGGCAGTGTGTGAAATTGGGGACAATACTTACTGAACGTCAGCAAACTGATGGAATATACAACTATAGATTGCATGAATTATGCATTCGTCTACTTTGCATATTGTTGCGTGCCATTGGCCGGCGCATCGTCCTGAATGTCCTTGCCCGCGGCGCACGATCGGCCCCATTAATATGCGGCGCGAAGCCAGCCACAGGTCCGAGCCGATGCCTTCAGCCGCAGTCCTCGCTGCGTTCTTTGCCGCCGCCGCAATCTTCGCCTACATGCCCGGTCCAGCCATGCTCTACACCATGGCCCAGACCATCGCGCGCGGCCGGCGCTCGGGTCTGATGGCGACGCTCGGCATCCATGTCGGGGGGTATGCGCATGTGCTCGCCGCGGCGGGCGGCCTGTCGGTGCTGTTTAGCGCCGTGCCGGTGCTGTATTGGACAGTGAAGATCCTCGGCGCGGCCTATCTCGTCTGGCTGGGCCTCGGCTTTCTGCGCAATCGCGCGCAGAGCGAAACCGCGGTGCCGCTCATCGAGGCCAAGTCTGCGCGCCGCGCCTTTCTCGAAAGCGTCACCGTCGAGATTCTCAATCCCAAGACCGCCATCTTCTTTCTGGCCTTCCTGCCGCAATTCGTCGACACCGCCGCCGCGCTGCCGATCTGGGCGCAGTTCCTCATCCTCGGCACAGTCGTCAATCTGATGTTTTCCTCCGCGGACCTGGTCTGCGTCGTCCTTGCGGGCGCGCTGATCGGGCGGCTGAAGCGGTCCGGGCGGGCACAGCGCGTCATGCGACGGATCGGCGGCGGATTGCTGATCGGCCTGGGCGTCAATCTCGCGCTGCAACGGTCATAGACCGAGGCGCCGCGATGGGATGACGGATCAGGCGGAAATCGCCTCCGCCATGATGCAGAGAATCTCGAACATCATCGTCGCTCCGGTCAGGGCGGTGATGCCGCCGAAGTCGAAAGGCGGCGACACCTCGACGATATCGGCGCCGGCCAGCTTGATGCCGCTCAGCGCCCGGATCATTGCCTGCGCCTCGCGCGTCGACATGCCGCCGATCTCCGGCGTGCCGGTGCCGGGCGCCTGGGACGGGTCGAGCACGTCGATGTCGAAAGAGAGATAGGACGTGCCGCCGCCGACGATGTCGCGGATTTCCGCCGCTACGTCCTCGACGCCGCGCCGGGCGAATTCCTCGATGAACATCACGCGGATGCCGTTCGCCTTGGCGAAATCGTAGTCGGCGGGGTCATAGATCGAGCCGCGAATGCCGACCTGGATCATCCGCTTCGGGTCGAGCAGCCCTTCCTCGACGGCGCGGCGGAAGGGCGTGCCATGGGTATAGGGATTGTCGCCGAAATAGCGGTCGTTGGTGTCGGAATGGGCATCGAAATGGATGAGGCCAAGCGGGCCGTCCGCCGCCAGCGCGCGCAGGATCGGCAAGGTGATCAGGTGGTCGCCGCCCGCCGCGATGGGCCGTGCGCCGCCGCGGCGGATTTCCGAGAAGAACGCGGTGATCTTGGCCAGCGCATCCATCAGGTCGATCGGATTGACCGGACAGTCGCCGCCATCGGCTATGCGGGCGCGTTCATAAGGGGCAATGCCGCTGACGTGATGGACGCGGCGGATCATGCTCGACTGGTTGCGGATCTCGCGCGGCCCGTGGCGCGTGCCGGCGCGGTTGGTGGTGCCGCCGTCGAACGGCACGCCGACAAGCGCGATGTCGAGCTGGCTGAAATCCTCCACCACCGGCAGCCGCATGAAGGTCGGCATGCCCGCAAAGCGCGGCACCTCGGCGGCATCGACAGGCTCGAAGAAGCGCTTTTCCGCCTGCGCGCTCATAGGCCGAACTCCGCGCGCACCGCCGTCGCAATCCGCGATACGTGGTCGGCGATCAGCCATTCGCCTTTCTCCGGCGTCGACGGCCGCGCGTCGGCGAGCACGCCGGATGGGGGCACGAGGCCGTCGCGGAACGGGCGTGCGGTCGTAATTGGGGAACTTCGCCGGACCGTCCGAAGGCACTTTCGCCATGTCGACGAGATCGGGACGCAAGACCATCATCAGCGAGGTTTCCAGCAGGCTCGCATGTTCCAGCTCCGTCCCCGGAAAGCCCTCCGGGAACAGCTTGTCCAGCGTGTCGCGGCCGACGAAATCCCAATATTCCAGGCGCATCACCTGCATATCGGCAATGCCGTCGCGGCGCAGCTCGCGCAGGCCCAGATCGACGCCCTCGACCGACGGCCAGCAATTCTCGAAATGGCCGTTCATCACGACGATGCCGGCGCACGCCGTGAGTGCCGAGCCCGCGGATGACATCGCGGAGCACCAGCGAGAAGGTATGCGCATCGAGGCCCAGAGTGCCGGGAAAGCTCTCGCCGCCGCCCGAGCGCGGCTGCGATTTATAGCCGTAGGGCATGGTCGGCGCGACGATGCCGCCGACCTCGCGGGCGACGCGCTCTGCGATGCCGGTCGGCAGATAGACGTCGACGCCGAGCGGCAGATGCGGCCCGTGTTGCTCCGTCGCGCCCAGCGGGATGAAGACCGGCGCGCCCGCCGCCATCTTCGCCTCGAATTCCGGCCAGCTCAGCTCGGCCATCAGCACACTGTCAGTCATCGCCACTCCTCATCGCATCGTCGCGCCGCCATCGACGCCGATACATTGGCCGGTCATGAAGCTCGCGCCCGGCGAGGCGAGGAAGACGATCGCGGCGGCGACCTCTTCCGGCCGGCCGATGCGGGCGAGCGGGTTGGATGTTTCGAGCGCCTTCACCGCCTCGGGCAGGTCGTCGAAGCCGAGCAGCGGCGTATCGATCGGGCCGGGCGCGACGGCGTTGACGAGAATGTCCGGACCAAGCTCGCGCGCCCAGGAGCGCGTCATCGAGACGACCGCGCCTTTGGTGGCGCAATAGCCGGAAGCGCCGGTGCGGCCGAGAAAGGCAAGCTCGGAGGCGATGTTGACGATCCGCGCGCCGGGGCGGAAATGCCGGAGAGCCTCGCGGGCCATCAGCGCCGTGCCGCGAATATTGACGGCGACCATGCGGTCGAAGGCGGCAAGATCGAAGCTGGCGAGCGGCGTGTCGGCGTAAATGCCGGCCGCATTGACGAGCAGGTTCAGGCCACCCATGGCGCCCGCGGCCCGGTCGACGGCGTCGCGCGCGGCGTCCTCATCGGCGACATCCGCCAGGATCAGCGGAAATGGCAGATCGCCGGCCGCCTGCAGATCGACGCCCGTGACCGTCGCGCCGGCATCGCGCAGTGCAAGCGCCGCCGCCCGGCCGATCCCGCTCGCCGCGCCGGTCACGAGCGCGCGGCAACCATCGAGCTGCTCCCCTACCAAGGCGCTTCTCCCCGATCGATGCCGATGCTCTGGCCGGTGATGTTGGCCGCGCCGTCTGAGGCGAGGAACAGATAAGGGCCGACGATGTCGGCGGGCTGCATGAAGCCGGGCAGCGCCTGCGCGCCGACGATCTCGGCCAGCAATTCGCCTTCCGGCCGCCCCGCCTGTTCGGCCAGCCGCGACAGCGAGCGCATCGAGCTTTCCGTCTCCACCCACCCCGGACATACGGCATTGACCGTGATGCCGCGCGGCCCCAGCTCCTTGGCCCAGCATTTGGTCAGCCCGATCACCGCATGTTTCGAGGCGACATAGGCGCCGAACAGCGGCTCGGCGACGCGGCCCCAGACCGAGGCTGTGTTGACGATCCGGCCGCCCGCGCTCATCCGGGCGAGCGCGGCGCGCGTCGTCAAGAAGGTGCCGGCGACGTTGACTTCGAGGATGCGCCGGAACGTCGCCTCGTTCTCGGCGCCGAGCTGTCGTCGAGCGGCGTCAGCCGTTCCAGGCCGGCGTTGTTGATCAGAATGTCGATGCGCGGGATCTGATGCAGCGCCGCCGTGATCGCGGCATCGTCGGAAATGTCGGCGACTGCGCCATATGCGCCGATCGAATGCGCCACGCGCTCGACCACCTGGTCCTCCGCGACCAGCGTAACCCAGCCGCCGGCACCAACGAATGCTGTCGCGATGGCGAGCCCGAGGCCGCGGCTGGCGCCCGTCACCACGACCGACTTGCCGGCGATGCCCGGATAGCTCATTCCTCATCCTCCGCACTGGCGCGGACGGCGCGCAGCAATTCGGTCCGCAGGGCGAAGAACTCCGGCGTGTCGCGCAGCTCCAGCGGGCGTTCGGGACCGAGGCGGTCGGAAACGGACACCTCCTGCAGCACTCGTGCCGGCCGCCGCGAAAAGATGATGATCCGGTCGGCGAGGAACGCCGCCTCCTCGACATCGTGCGTGACGAAGATCACCGTATGCGCATCCCGCTGGTGCAGCTCGCGCAGCCCGACCTGCAACTTCTCGCGCCGCTGGGCGTCGAGCGCGCCGAACGGCTCGTCCATCAGCAGGACTTCCGAACCGGCGGCGAGCGTCCGGGCGATGGCGACGCGCTGGCGCATGCCCCCGGAGATATGGGCGGGGTAGCTGTCGGCGAAGTCGGTCAGGCCGACCAGGGCCAGATAATGGTCGCGCCGCTCGCGTTTCTCGGCGGCGTTCAAATCGTTCCGGAAGCGCAGGCCGAAGGCGATGTTCTCGGCGACCGTCAGCCAGGGGAAGGAGGAATAGGACTGCGAGACCATGCCGCGCCGCCGGTCGGGCTTGCGGACCACCTCGCCGAGCAGCTTCACCACCCCGGCCGACGGTTCGTCGAGCCCGCCCGCCATGCGCATCAGCGTTGTCTTCCCGCAACCCGACGGGCCGAGAAAGACGATGAACTCGTTGCGCTCGATGGCCAGGCTGAACGGCTCGGCGATCACCTCGACATCGCCGAAGTGCTTCACCACACGGTCGAAGGCGACATGAGGCTGCATGAGCTGTCGTCCCTCACAGATAGCGGAAAGCGCGCCGATGCAGCAGGCGCAGGAGCTGATCGGTCACGAGCCCGATAATGCCGATGGCAACCACGCCGGCCATCACTTCGGGCGTCTTCATGTAGCGCCGCGCCGTCCAGATGACGAAGCCGAGCCCGCTATCGGCGGCGACGATCTCGGCGATGATCAGATAGGTCCAGCACCAGCCGAGCGTGATGCGCAGGCTGTCGACCAGATTGGGCAGCATGGCGCGAAAGGCGACGTCGGTGAGGAGCTGGCGCTGATTGGCGCCGACCGTGCGGGCGATCTCGAAATATTCGTTCGGCACCCGGCGCATGTCGTCGGCGACGAGCAGCACGAGCTGGAAGAAGGTGCCGAGCCACAAGAGGAAGATCTTGGTGTCCTCGCCGACGCCGAACCAGATGATCGAAAGCGGCACCAGGGCCGGCACCGGCAGATAGCGGATGAAGTCGATGATCGGCTCCAGCGCCGCGCCGATCGGCCGGTAGCTGCTCATCAGCATGCCGATCGGAATGGCCATGGCGGTCGCGATGCCGAAGGCGATCCAGACGCGCGCGGTCGACACCCAGGCGTGCCAGAGCAGGTCCTGGTAGAGCGTCATCCGCACCAGCGCCGCCACGACGGCGGACGGCGCCGGCAGAAAGAGCGGGTTGGCAAGGCCGGACCGCGCAACCGCCTCCCAGAACAGCAGCAGGGTGGCCGACGCTCCGATGGCGATGGCGACGGCGGCGCTCTGGCGGATCGGCTTGCGGAAGCCGAACAGCCGGGGCCGGGGCGCCGCACGCTCGCCCGCAGGCGGAGGGCTATCCTCCGCCAATGCGACGCCTATTCGCTCTGCCGCCGCGCCGTCGCCGCTCACGCATCACTCCGCTGCAAGTTTGGTCATCACGCTCGGATCGATCTGCTGCGCAGCCTCCAGCTTGTTGTCCGCCGCGCCGTTCTCCAGATTGAGGGCCATCACCGTGTCGAAGATTTCATAGAGACGGCCGGGCTGGTCCTTGGTGCCGATATAGTCGGCGGTGTCCTGAAGCGAGGTGTAGGTCAGGCTGGTGTCGAGAATATCCTTCACCTCGGCGTCGCTCAGATTGTAATGCGGGGCGGCGAGGCTGATGAATTTGGCGGGGTCGGATTTGTACAGATCGACCGCCTTGTAGATGCCGCGCAGGAACTTGACGTATTTGTCGGGGCTCGCGGCCAGATCGTCCTGACGCGCGGTGATGATGTCGATGATGATGTCGCTGTCCTTGGAGGAGGCAATGATCTTCGGATTGCGGTTCGGCATCGCCTTCACGGCCTGCGACATGAACGGCTCGTAGCTGGCGACCGCCAGAACCGAGCTGTCGGCAAAAACGGCGACGGTGTCCGCCGTTGCGATATCCTTCAGCGTCAGATCCTTCAACGTCAGGCCGGCTTTCTTCAATTCGAGCTGCAACAGCAGACGCGCCGGGATGTTCGGCTCCGCGGCGACGGTCTTGCCCTTGAGGTCGGCCGCGGTGTTGATCGAGCCGTCGGCGACGACGCCGTCGCCGCCCACGGATTTATCGATGGTGCCGATGATGATGCCGGCGGTCTTGGCGTCACGCGGGCGGCCCTGATGCTCGCCGACGGTGCGCATGTCGACGTCGATATCGCCGCGCGCCATCGCCGCCAGCACGTTGGAGCGGTCGTCCTCGAAGCGGATGTCGACTTCGAGCCCCTGGTCCTTGAAGTAGCCCATATCCTTGGCCACCCAGACCGGCGCAAAACCGGGCCAGGTCGGCGCGAGCATGCGGATGGTGTCCTCGGCGGAGGCCGGCTGCGCGGCGGCGAGCCCGGCCAGCAATGCGGATGCGAGATAGAGATGACGCATGAATTCCCTCGGTTCGTGACGGCCGCCAATGTGATCCTGGCGGCGGCTGAGCGGCTCGCTTTTCGCGCATAGAGCATTGGACCGGCAGCGCTTTCAGCGGCCATCTTCGCCCAGGATAGCAGTTGAAACATTGGAAAAAATCGAATTTATTTGAAGCTCGCTTCGAAAAACTGCGAAGCAAACGTCGATTTTTGTGAACGCGACCTCGGAGGCGATCGATCAGACGGCTCGACAATATCGATATTCGCCTGCTCCGGGTGTTCGTCACCCTGGCCGAAGCGGGCGGTTTCGCCGAGGCGCAGATCGCGCTCAACCTGTCCACCTCCACCCTCAGCACACATCTCGGCACGCTGGAGCGCAAGCTCGGCGGCGAATTGTGCACCCGAGGACGAGCCGGCTTCCGGCTGACCAATTTCGGCCGCTCGACCTATATGGCGGCCAAGCAGCTTTTCGAGGACATCGAGACCTTCGAGGCGCGCATCGGTCGCGACAAGGGTCAGCTCGTCGGCCGGCTGCGCATCGGCATCGTCGACGGCATCATCAGCCATCCCAAGCTCGCTTTGCAGGCGGCGCTCGACCGGTTCATGGTCGACGCGGAGGGCGTGTTCATCGAATTACGCCTCGGCACGCCGCAGCAGCTCGAACAGGCGGTGTCGGAGGGCGTCCACGATCTCGTCATCGGGCCGTTCTCGCAAAAGGCGCCGGGCGTCACCTACATTCCGCTGAGCAGCGAGCCGCACGGCCTGTATTGCGGCGCGGGCCATGCTCTGTTCACCGTGCCGCAGGGCGAGATCGGCGAGGAACGGATCGGCGAGGCAATGTTCTCGGTGCGCGGCTACCGCTATCTCGACGACCTCTACCGCGCAAACCATCCGCGGGCGAGCGCCAGCGTCGTACAGATGGAGGCGCAGGCGATGATGATCCTGTCCGGGCGCTTCATCGGCTTTCTGCCCTGCCATGTCGCCGATCCCTGGGTGGCGCAGGGCAAAATGCGCCGTTTGCGGCCGGACGCGTACAGTTTCGTCTCGCAGCACTTCGCCGCCCTGCGCCGGGGCGACCGGAATCATGCGCTGATCAGCAAGTTTCTCAAGGAAGTCCGGCGCGCGGCGCGGGCGGACGATGGACGGGCGGCCGCCAACGCGGCGGCGGAAGCACATGAAGGCGCGGCAAGCGGGTGACGCTCGCCGGAAAGGAAAAGGCGATGGCGCATGGGTATGAGTTTGGGCGGCTGAACCTGCCCTTTGTCGGCATCTGCACCTTCGGCAAATACCCCTATGTCGAGGATTGGGACGCGATCGAGGCCGATGTCGCCGTGCTCGGCGCGCCGTTCGATTTCGGCACGCAGTGGCGGGCGGGCGCACGGTTCGGGCCGCGCGCGATCCGCGAGGCGTCCACCCTGTTCGCCTTCGGCCATGCCGGCGCCTACGACCATGAGGACGACGTCGTCTATCTGCCGGCCGAAACCACGCGGATCGTCGATCTCGGCGACGCCGACATCGTGCACACCGATACCGTCCAGAGCCATGCCGGCATCGAATACGGCGTCCGCAAGATCCTCGCGGCAGGCGCGATCCCAGTCGTGCTCGGCGGCGACCACTCGATCAACATCCCCTGCATCAACGCCTTCGACGGCGAGACGCCGATCCATATCGTGCAGATCGACGCGCATCTCGATTTCGTCGACGAGCGCCACGGCGTGCGCTATGGCCATGGCAACCCGATGCGGCGGGCGGCGGAGAAGAGTTACGTCACCGGCCTCAGCCAGATCGGCATCCGCAACGTATCCTCGACCGCGCGCGAGGGCTATGAGGACGCAAGGGCAATGGGCTCGGACATCCTGTCGGTGCGGCAGGCGCGAAAGCTCGGCGCGGACGGCGTGCTGGAGCGGATACCGGCGGGCGTTCGCTACTACGTCACCATCGACATAGACGGTTTTGACCCGTCGATCGCGCCCGGCACGGGCACGCCGAGCCATGGCGGATTCCTCTATTACGAAGTGCTCGAAATCCTCGCCGGTCTGGCGAAACGCGGCTCCGTGGTCGGCATCGATCTGGTCGAGGTCGCGCCGGATTACGACCGCACGGGCACGACAGCCATTCTCGCCGCCCAGATCCTGATGAATTTCATCGGCCGCGTGCTGCATCAGCGGGCGCAAACGACGGGCTGAGCGGCGCCTCTCACCTTCGTCTCACGGCAAATTGAAGCCGCCCCGGTTCCGCCGCGCGGCCGTCCTCTGCAACCATGCGGGGCCGAACGCTGCGCATGGCGGCCGCGAACGGCCTCGCCACCCGGCAGCCGAATGTCCCGACGGGCCGAAACTTTTGGCCGCGCCGGCGCGTAATTGCCGGCAGGACCAGACATGGAGATCCACATGCTCCGACGAACCCATTCCCGCGAGGAAGACGCCACGGTCGTTTCGATCCGGCGGCACTCCATCGCCACGCGCATCACCCATTGGATCAACGCGCTATGCCTCGCGCTCCTGCTGATGAGCGGCCTGCAGATCTTCAATGCGCATCCCGCGCTCTATTGGGGCGACATCTCGACCTTCGAGCATCCCCTGGCGGCGATCGGCAAATTTCCCGGCTGGGCAACGATCCCGTCCTATCAGAGCCTCGCCGACGGGCGGCTATGGCACTTCTTCTTTGCCTGGGTGCTGGTCATCAACGGCGCCGTCTATCTCGCCACTTCGCTGCTGAACCGGCATTTCCGCCGCGACCTGTTGCCGACGCGGGCCGAGCTTGGCCATATCGGCCGATCGGTCCGCGAGCATCTCCGCCTGCGCTTTCCCGGCGGCGAGGAGGCGCGGCGCTACAACGTCATCCAGCAGCTCGCCTATCTGGCGGTCATTTTCGGCCTGCTGCCACTGGTCGTCGTTACCGGGCTGTGCATGTCGCCGCAGCTCAATGCCGACTTCCCCTGGCTGCCGGCGCTGTTCGGCGGACGCCAGTCGGCGCGGACGCTGCATTTCCTCGCCGCCTCGGGCTTGCTCGCCTTCGTCGTCGTCCACGTCGCGATGGTGCTGCTGTCAGGCTTCTGGAACAACATGCGGTCGATGATCACCGGCCGCTACGACATCGAATTGGGAGAGCGCCATGCCGATCGATCGTAAGCTTAGCCGACGCGGCCTGCTGAAGGCGGCGGGCGGATTGAGCGCGGCGCTACTGACGGGCTGCGATCAGGTCACGAGCAGCGAAACCGCGCAGCACGTCTTCTCGAGCGCGGAGACGCTGAACCGAGCCGTACAGCGTGCGCTTGGCGGCGACGCCCTGGCCGCAGAGTTCACCGAGGCGGATCTGTCGCCGGCTTTCCGCGGCAACGGCACGATCGATCCCGATACCAAAGCCTACAGAGCGCTGGCGGCGAACGGCTTCGCCGACTGGCGCCTCAAGGTCGGCGGTCTCGTCGAGCGTCCGTCGAGCTTCTCGCTCGCCGATCTGCGCGCCATGCCCTCGCGGACCCAGATCACGCGGCACGATTGCGTCGAGGGCTGGAGCTGCATCGGCAAATGGACTGGCGCACGGCTCGGACCGCTGCTAACCAAGGTCGGCCTCAGGCCATCGGCACGCTACATCGTCTTTCATTGCGCGGATGAATTGCCGGATGGCGGCTTCAGCCCGCCGGTGCCCTATTACGAGAGCATCGGTCTGGGCGATGCGTTTCACGAGCAGACCGTCCTCGCCTACGACATGAACGGCGAGACGCTGCCCGTCGCGCACGGGGCGCCGATCCGGCTGCGCGTCGAGCGGCAACTCGGCTACAAGCACGCCAAATATGTCATGGAGATCGAGGCGGTGGACAGCTTCGCCGCGATCGGCGAGGGCAAAGGCAGCTATTGGGCCGACCGCGGCTATGCCTGGTATGCGGGGATCTGATCGCCCGCGATGCCAGTGCCGGCGCGGGCGATGCCACGGCGGTCAGCAGTTCAGGCGGACTGCCGCGCAATATACTCCGACGAAATCCCCGCGAAGGCGGGGATCCAGTCCTCCGTTGACTCACGAGTTTACTGGATCCCCGCCTTTGCGGGGATTTCGAATCCGGTGAGTCCCGTTTCAAGAAACTCCTCTGACGCACCCGGCCCTCAGCCCGACGGTCCGAAGCGCTCGGTGCGGATGCGCGCCGCGGGAACGCCGAGGCCGATCAGCGCGTCGGCCGCGCCCTCGACCATGTTCGTCGGCCCGCAGATGAAGATGTTCGTGGCCGGTTCGTCGAGCATGCCGACCTCGGCAAGCATCGCGGCGTCGATGCGGCGGCGGTAGCCGGACCAGCCCGGCGGCTGCGCCCGCGTCAGCGTGTGAATGACGCGAAGGCTCGGGTCTGCGGCCGCAAGCCGGTCCAACTCCTCGCGATAGATGATGTCCTCGAGGCTGCGCGACGAGTAGACCAGCGTCGCCGGGCTTGAATGCCCCATCAGCGCGCGGTGGCGCAGCATGGCCATCAGCGGCGCGATGCCGGAGCCGCCGGCGATCAGGGCGAGCGGACCGGGCGTCTTCACCGACCAGACGAAATAGCCGCCGATCGGCCCGCGCAGCTCGAATCGATCCCCGACGACGACCTCGCCGGTCAGGTAAGGCGAAACTTCGCCGTCCTCGATCATCTCGACGGTCAGCTCGATGGTGGGGGTCTCGGGCGGCGAGGCGATCGAATAGCTGCGCTGCGCCTGATAGCCGTCTTCCGCCGTCAGCCGCACGTCGACATGCTGGCCGGCCAGATGTCCCGGCCACTCCGGCACCGCCAGCGTCAGGCTTTTGACGCGCGGCGTCTCCTGCGTCATCGCTACCACCTCGGCGAGGCGCCAGGCGATGCGCGGGGCCGATGGACCGGGCGGCTCAGTCACCGGTATAACGCTGCTCTTTCCAGGGGTCGCCATAGATGTGGTAGCCGCTCGCCTCCCAGAAGCCGGGCTCGTCCTGCTCGATGAAGCGCAGGCGGCGCAGCCATTTGGCGCTCTTCCAGAAATAGAGGTGCGGAACCAGCAGGCGCGCCGGGCCGCCATGGGAGGGCGCGAGCGGCAGGCCGTCGAAATGGGTGGCGATCATCGCCTTGCCGTCGATGAGGTCCTCGACGGGGACGTTGGTCGTATAGCCGCCGTCGCAATGCGCCATGGTGAACGCCTCGGGCGCCTCGTCGAGCCCGGCGGCTTCGAAGAGGTCGTCGATGGTCACACCGCGCCACTTGGTGTCGAGCTTCGACCATTTGGTAACGCAGTGGATGTCGGTGCGCAGCTCGGTCTGCGGCAGCGCCAGAAACTCCTGCCAGCTCCATTTCGACAGGAGCGATCCGCCGAGTTGAAGCGCAAAGCTCCAATTGGCGACCTCGACATGCGGGGTCGGCCCGGCGGTCAGAACCGGAAAGTCGGTGGTGAGGTACTGGCCGGGCGGGGTACGGTCGGCTTGGTCCGTCTGCGATTTGCGTGATCGAAATCCGCGTGAAACGGGTGTGTCCGTCATGGCCGCTGTTCCTCAATGGATGACGCCGCCCAAGTATCCCCGGACGGCGCCTGCTCGGCAATGAGATTATCGTGAGCGCCGCCGGCGTGGCCGGCGGACCGCCCTCTATTGCAGCGAGTTGCTGTCCGCGTAGAAGTCGTAGCGGAAGCCGACGGTGACGAAGACCTCGGTGTCCTGCGTGTCGACCACGTCCTCGCTGCGCCAGGTAAAGCGCGTTCCCGCTTCCAGCTCGAGATTGAGGTCCTTGGTCCAGAAATAGTCGAGCAGCAACGAGGGCAGCACCGAATATTCCACCAGATCGATGTCCTTGCCCTCGCGATAGGCCAGGAGCAAGCGCGGCGTAACGCGCAGGTCCTTGCTGAAGAGGTAGCGGGAGCTCAAGTCGACGGCGTAGTTTTTCGAACTCTCGGTGTCCGAATAGCGGAGCCCGGCCGTCCAGAGATCGTCGGGCGTCAGCAGATTGTTGCCGATGAGCTGAGCCGAATAATAGAACTCAGTGCCCGTCGACGGGAGCGCGTCGACGCCGAAGGAGGCAATGGTTCCATCGATGTCGACGGCGGTAAAGTCGAGGTTTGCCTGCAGCTTGTCCGAGAGCTGGCGGGTATAGCCGACCGAGGCGGACTTGTAGGTCGCGGTGCGGTCGAGAGCCATCTGCTCGGCGTCGCCGATGGTGTTTTCCTTCAGCAGGTCGTAGAGCGTCTTGTATTGCTGGCCCTGAAGCGCGGTCCAGGTGCTCAGATAGGGCGCCTTGCGATAGTCGGCCGCAGCGCGCAGCGTGGACTTGTCCGGCAGCGTCCAGGAGCTGTTGAAGATGACGGCGTTCAGCTCGTTGAAATGCGTGTCGTAGTCGACCGTGAGGAAGGCGGATTTGTCGATGTCGACGTAGCGCAGCTCGCCGCCGACCGCCTGCCGGTCGATGACGTCGCGGTCGCGCTGCTCGACGACGAACAAGCTGGCGTCGAACCCGCCGAGCACCGGGCCGAAATTGGCGCTGGCGCCGTAGAAAAATTTGTCGTCCTTGAACGGCTCGTCCTTGCGGCTGACGACCGGCGAACCGCCGACCACGCTGACCCGCAGCCAGGGCGTGCTCTGCCAGCTCACATAGGCGCCGTCGAAGCGGCCGAGCACGCCGTCGCTCGAGCGCGTCTGGCGGCCGAGGCGGGCGGTCGTGCCCCAATCCTTGATGTTCGTGTCGTAATACAGAGCGGCGACGCTGACGATGTCGCCCTCGTCGTCGCCGAAGCCGTGCTCCTCGGTGCCGGAGAAGCGGAATTTCGATTTGTATGCGCTGTTCCCCCAGGCGGCGAACAGGTCGACGCTGGACAAAAGCACATTGCGATGGACGCGGTGATCGTCGATCTCGTCGTTGAGATTGAGCGGCTGTGTCGGGTCGCGGACCACCTGATAGCTGTCGTCGCGGATGTAGAACTCCGACGCGCTGCCGGACATGGTCCAATAGCTCGTATCGCGGACCGGCGCGGCATCGCCTTCGCCATCCTTCAGCGAGCCGCGCAAGCTCTCGACGGGCGCGGCTTCCGCCGTCTCGATACCCGCAAGACGCTGGCGCACACCGTCAGCGCCCGGTTGATCCGCATAGCGCCGCAGATATTCGTGATAGACGGCCCGCGCCTCGTCGCGCTGATGCGCCTTCTGGTAGGCGACGCCGAGAAGTTCGAGCGCATCCGGACCGCTGGTCTTCTTGAGAATTTCGATGGCATTATCGATGTCGCCCTGCTTCATCGACATGCGCGCATCCCCGATCGCGCCGCCGCCGCCGACGCCGATATTCGGAAGGTCTTCCGCTTCGGTCGTCCAGCCGCCGATGGTGTTATGATCGGGCTCGGGCTCGACCGCCGGCAAGCGGCGGGCGATCACCGTTTCGCGGGCTCCCGCCCGTCGCCGTGTGGCCACCGTCTCACCCTGTACGGCGCGCACGACGGTCTCATATGCGGGTCCCGCGAACGGGTCCTGCATCGGACAGGCATCGGCGCTTGGGCCGTTAGTCAGCGCGATCAGCAGGCTCTGGAAGTCCTTGCCGAGCGACACATTGAACGCCATCGGATGGTCGAACTGCAACGAAAGCACCGGACCCTGCGCCGCGGCGGCCTCAAAGGCGATCGAAGTCAGCGCCGCGGCATTGTTGGACGGCGGCCGCAGCGACTCGCGCGGCGTAACGCTTTCGGCGCTCGCAAACTGCGCGTCGATCGGGCGAACGATGATGCTGAGCTGATCGCCGCGGTGGACCGGAAAATGGCTGATATAGCGGATGCGGATGTTGAAGTTGATCTTCAGGATCATGCAGTTCTTGTTGGTGGCGAGCTGGTAGTGGGATAGCACGCGATCCGTCACCGGCTCGGCTTTAACCGGCACGCTGGCAAATCCGCCAACGGCCAGCGCTCCCGCAATCACCGCTCTCGCAATCGTCCGGCTCTGACGATCCATAAAAGTCCCTCTTCTTTTATGTCTCTGCATGGTGCTGGGGCGAATTCGATCGATCATGTCCATCTAGTTGTCCCAGCTTCTCGTGTTGTGGCAGGCGCTGCAGTCCTTGGTGGCCTTATTGCCAGTGTGGTTGCGGGGGCGTCCCTCGGCATAGGTGCCGTTGTGGCAGGAGGCACAATTCGAGGTGATGCCCGTATGGTCCATGCGCGCTCCGGAGAAGCTCACTGTACTCCTGTGGCAGTTCTCGCAGGGCATGCTGGTCGGCAGATGGCCGTTCGATTTGCCCGGTGCGCTCGTGCCGTTGTGGCAGGAGGCGCAGCCCGAGCTGATGCCGGAGTGGTTGAACGTCGCCCCGGAGAAGCTCACCGTGCTGCGGTGACAGCTCTCGCAAGGTGCCGTGGTCTGGATGTGCCCGTTCGGCTTGCCCGGCGCCGTCGTGCCGTTGTGACAGGAGGCGCAGCCAGAGCTGATGCCGGTGTGGTTGAACGTCGCCCCGGAGAAGCTGACCGTGCTGCGATGGCAGGTCTCGCAGGGCTGCGTCGTCTGCACGTGGCCATTCGGCTTGCCGGGCGCCGTCGTGCCGTTATGGCAGCTCGCGCAACCCGAATTGATGCCGGTGTGGTTGAACGTCGCTCCGGAGAAGCTCACCGTGCTCTTGTGGCAGGTCTCGCACGCAGCGTTCGTCTGAACGTGGCCGTTTGGCTTGCCCGTCGCCGTCGTGCCGTTGTGGCAGGAGGCGCAGCCCGAGTTGATGCCGGTGTGGTTGAAGATGGCACCGGAGAAGCTCACCGTGCTCTTGTGGCAGGTCTCGCACGCAGCGTTCGTCTGAACGTGGCCGTTCGGCTTGCCCGGCGCCGTCGTGCCGTTGTGGCAGGAGGCGCAGCCCGAATTGATGCCGCTGTGGTTGAACGTCGCTCCGGAGAAACTCACCGTGCTCTTGTGGCAGGTTTCGCACGCTGCGTTGGTCTGAACGTGGCCGTTCGGCTTGCCCATTGCGGTCGTGCCGGTGTGGCAGGAGGCGCAGCCCGAATTGATGCCGCTGTGGTTGAACGTCGCCCCGGAGAAGCTCACCGTGCTCTTGTGGCAGGTCTCGCACGCCGCATTGGTCTGCACGTGGCCATTCGGCTTGCCGGTCGCGGTCGTGCCGTTGTGGCAGGAGGCGCAGCCCGAATTGATGCCGCTGTGGTTGAACGCGGCGCCGGAGAAGCTGACCGTGCTCTTGTGGCACGTCTCACAAGCCGCGTTCGTCTGCACGTGGCCGTTCGGCTTGCCGCGCGCCGTCGTGCCGTTGTGGCAGCTCGCGCAGCCCGAGCTGATGCCGCTGTGGTTGAACGCGGCGCCGGAGAAGCTGACCGTGCTCTTGTGGCAGGTCTCACAAGCCGCGTTCGTCTGAACGTGGCCATTCGGCTTGCCCGTCGCCGTCGTGCCGTTGTGGCAGGAGGCGCAGCCCGAATTGATGCCGCTGTGGTTGAACGTCGCCCCGCCAAAGCTCACCGTGCTCTTGTGACAGGTCTCGCAGGGCTGTGTCGTTTGAACGTGGCCGTTCGACTTGCCGCGCGCCGTCGTGCCGTTGTGGCAGCTCGCGCAACCCGAGTTGATGCCGCTGTGGTTGAACGTCGCCCCGGCAAAGCTCGTCGTGCTCTTGTGGCAGGTCTCGCAAGGCTGGGTCGTTTGAACGTGGCCGTTCGACTTGCCGCGCGCCGTCGTGCCGTTGTGGCAGCTCGCGCAACCCGAGTTGATGCCGCTGTGGTTGAACGTCGCCCCGGCAAAGCTCGTCGTGCTCTTGTGGCAGGTCTCGCAAGGCTGGGTCGTCTGGACGTGTGTCTTCGACTTGCCGAGCGCGGCCGTGCCGTTGTGGCAGCTCGCGCAGCCCGAGTTGATGCCGCTGTGGTTGAACGCCGCTCCGGCGAAGCTCGTCGTGCTCTTGTGACACGTCTCGCAGGCCGCGGTGGTCTGGATGTGAGTGTTGGACTTGCCGAGCGCGGCCGTGCCGTTATGGCAGCTCGCGCAACCCGAATTGATGCCGGCATGGTTGAACGTCGCCCCGGCAAAGCTGGTCGTGCTCTTGTGACAGCTCTCGCAGGGCGCGTTCGTCTGAATATGATTGCCTGACTTGCCCAGCGCGCTCGTGCCGTTATGGCAATTGGCGCAGCCCGAGGTAATGCCGTTGTGGTCGAACCGGGCGGCATAGAAGCTGAACGTGCTCTTGTGGCAAGACTCACATGACGCCGACGTCTGGATATGATTGGCGGGTTTGCCGGTCGCCAGGTTGCCGTCATGACAACTTGCGCAGGAGCCGGAGACTTCGCTGTGATCGAAGCGCAGATTGCGCCAACCCGAGGTTCGGTGGCAGCTTTCGCAGGAATTGTTGGAGCGAACGTGATTGGTCGATTTGCCCTGTGCGACCGTGCCGTCATGGCAGGCGAAACAGGCTCGCGGGGTGCCGCGGAAACGGCCGTTCACATGGCACGACTCGCACTCTACCGACTCGTGCTGGCCGGTCAGCGGGAACCCCGTCGTGGAATGGTCGAATGTGCTTCGGGCCCGCTGCTGCGCAAAGCTTGCGGTGGTCAGACAGGCGATAAGCGAAAGAATCACGGCGGCGAATATCACGCCGGGCCGAAATACCCGCATTTGCAATCCCCCCATCCCGATACGCTCCGCGGCCAAGCCCCGATTGTGTCGGAAACATGGCCGTTCCCTCTGCCCGAAAAACCGCAAAACGACCCGTAGGCCGCCACGTTCTTGTTGATTCCCCTAAGTCCCGCACGAAAAGACTTGCGCGCCGAGCGGCAAATGTGTCAGATATACGGCGAGGCCTTCCCCCAAAGAAGATGCCGATATCCTGCCGGACCACGCCGCCAAGCTCCCTACGATAACGAGGGGGGCGCATCTTTATTCCATGCGCCATAATGCGTTGGGCGATAGCCAGCGGGCTGCCGATTTGCTAGTGTTCGGCCGAAGTCAACTCAATCGAGTGCAGAGCCGTGCTCCGTAGCCGGGACCCAGGGGGGCAAGACCGTAAGCCGCAATCATCGTTGCGGCACGGACGATCATTACCCGTCCTTGCGGCGCTGATCGGCGCACTCGCCCTGGCATTCCAGGCAGACCATCCATCCGGCGACCGTTCCGGAGGTGTCGTAAGCCTGCTGATTCCCGCTGCCCACGCCAGAGAGAAGAAGAAGCGCAGCACCGAATCCAGCGAATCGTCCGAGGACAGCAAGGAATCCGAAAGCAGCAAGGAATCCGGTGAGCGCGCCGCGGAACTGTTGGTCGAAGCGCAAAAGCAGTCGGCCGAGATCGAGCGCGAGCAGGCCAAGCAGTCTACGGAAATAGAATCCGAGAATCGCCAGGAAAGCAGCTCCGAAAGCGAGGACCGCCGGGAAGGGTCGGATCGCGACCGGGTTTCCACCTCAGGCGGCAGGACCGGGATCGGACGCGGCGATGACGGCGAGGAAGGCCCGCCGCGGACGGTGGCCGAGATATTCCGGCGCTTGAGCCGCACCAATAAGGCCAAGCTGCCGGCGAGCTCGGGCGGAGGCGGAGGCACCCGGGTCAACAGCCCCCGCGCCAGCAACGAAATTCTTGCCGTCAATCTCAGCCCTAAAGGCGCCGCGCGGGCCCGCAAGCTCGGCTTCAATGTCGGCGGCTCGGCGCATGTCGCGCATTTGCGCGGCAACGTCACACGGCTGGTGCCACCCGCCGGCATGGACGCCAAGCAGGCGCGCGACGTGATGCAGAAATCGCAGCCGCGCGACGAGTTCGCCGTCAACCAGCGCTATTCGGTGTATCAGCCGGCGCGCAAGGACATGAGCGGCGGCCCGGACCGGTCCGAGCCCGCGCGCCACGGCGTGCGGACGCCCTGCACCGGCGATAAATGCTTCGGGCGACAGGCGATACGCTGGCACGACGACATCCAGACCTGCGCGAGCGGCCTCAAGGTCGGCGTGATCGACACGCTTGTCGACAGCAACCACCCGTCCTTCTCGCACGCCAAGATTCATCTCGGCGGGTTTCTGCCCGACGGCTCCAAGCCCGCGCCGACCTGGCATGGTACCGGCGTGCTTGGTCTGCTCGCCGGCGACAATGATAGCGGAACGCCGGGCCTCATTCCCGACGCCAGCTTCTACGCGGCCAGCGTGTTCTTCCTCGACGAGAAGGGCGAGGCGGAGACCGATACGCTCAGCGTGCTGAACGCGCTGGAATGGATGAGCGCATTCGACGTCAAGATCGTCAATATGAGCTTCTCGGGCCCGCGCGACGAGCTGGTCGAAAAGGCGATCAACCGGATGAGCGAGGAAGGCGTGATCTTTGTCGCGGCGGTCGGCAACGACGGACCGACGGCGGCTCCACGTTATCCGGCGTCCTATGGTCCGGTGGTCGCGGTGACGGCGATCAGCGAGGAGCTGAAGAACTACCCCTACGCCAACCGCGGCGATAAAGTCGACGCCGCAGCGCCGGGCGTCAACATCTGGTCGGCGGTGCCGGATGCCCGCGAGGGCTACCACACCGGCACGTCTTTCGCGGTGCCCTACATTACGGCGATCCTCGCGACGCTCTATAACAAAACGCCGGCCCATCTCCGCAAGGATGCAATGCTGGACCGGCTCCGCGTGCTCGATCTGGGGCCGCCCGGCCGCGACCCGATCTATGGGCGGGGACTGGCGCTGGCGCCGATGAGCTGCGTCGACGGCGGCGCGGGCGTCGTGGCACGGGCTACGCCGCCCTCCCCCTCGCCGGCGACGCCGACGTCGACGTCGGCCTGGGTGGGAAGCGACGACCACGTCACGCTATCGGCCGAGCCGTTCAGCTTCCGTTAGAGCAAGGTCATTTCGCGCAGACATGATCTTGCGCGCTGCGCGACTGTTTGCGCAGTATCGGGCACCGAGAATCACCCTCCTCCTTTGCGACCGCGAATGCCCCTTGCCGGAAGCAGGCCGTCCCTGTATATGTATTGTTATATAATTTGTTATGCATATTGACGAGGCACCGATGGTCGAGGACGTCGTTCGCGCACTTGGCTTTTTGTGTTTGGGGAGCCGTTTGCGGCGGATCGGCGAATCGCTGCAGGCGGACACACAACGCATCATCGACGAGATGGGGATGCCGATCCAAGCGAGCCAGTATCCTCTGCTGGCGGCAGTCGACCGACTTGGCCCGCTGTCGATCGGCGAATTGGCCGAAGCCGTCGGCATTACGCAGCCGGGAGCCACGCGTGGCTCGGCTCTCTTGGTGAAGTCGGGTCTGCTCAAGGCGGAACAGACATCCGCCGATCAGCGACGGCGAGTCCTTTCCCTGACGCGCAAAGGGCAGCAATTGGTCGACACGGCCAAACGCGATGTATGGCCACGCATCGAAAATGCCGTCGCCGATCTTTGCGGAAGCCTTTCCGGACCATTGCTCGACCAGTTGGCGTCGATCGAAGACGGGCTTGCCGACAAGCCTCTCAATCGTCGTGCCGGCGCCCCGCGAAAGGTGCGTTGATGACCCATTTGCTCGACCGTCCGATCTGGAGCGCCCTTCGCACGCGCCATGCCGCGCTGGCGGAAGGCACCGGCCTGGCAAGGCGCTACCCGTCTGCGATCGCGCCGTTTGCCGCAACTGAAAATGAGGACGATGAAAGCCTGCAAGCGCTGTCGGAACTCGCATCCCCTGCCGAGACCCTCATGCTGGTCATGTCGGATCCGATCGTCGCGCCTGCCGGGTTCGCGACCGTTACCGCAGCATCGGTGGTGCAGATGATCGCCGACCGGCCGCCGGAAATCGTAGCCGATGAGCGCATCGAACAGCTCGACGAGGCCGACGCCGCCGCGATGCTCGCCTTGGCGACGCTGACGAAACCAGGCCCCTTCTCGCTGCGAGCACTCAGCCTGGGCGAATTCTGGGGCGTGAAGGTGCACGGCAGGCTGATCGCCATGGCAGGGGAGCGACTGAGACAACCCGGCTATACCGAGCTCAGCGGCGTCTGTACCCATCCCGATTTCAGAGGAGAGCGTCTGGGCAGGCTGCTCTCGCTTCATGTCGCGGGCAAGATCGTCGCCCGCGGCGAGCGGCCCTATCTCCACGCCTACGCGACAAACGCGCGTGCCATCGCTCTCTACGAGTCGATCGGTTTCAGGCTCCGAAGCAGCATGAACCTCGCGGTCCTGCGTCGGCCGGCCTGACATCTATCGTTTGATTGAGGATGGTCTCTGGCGGCGGGCGCCGGCCGGTATCGCGAAGCTGTGGCTAAAGCCGCCACTTGTTCTGGATCAGGGAGACTTCGTCCTGGCGGCCGAGCGCATCGCCTTCGATGACATTGCTGACCGCCGCTTCGACGGCGGACATGCCGCGCCCCGCAGGTGCGATCCGGTCTTTCTCCGGCTCGTGCGGCGCGACGGCGACGTGGATTTCGAGCCGCCATTGGCCGTCCTTGCCCCGGCAGGCAACGCCGGCGTATTCGCTGCTCGGCGCGGCGACGTCATATTGCCGGCAGAAGGCCTGGCGACGGTTCCTGAAGGTCAGCACGGCCTCGAAGGCGAACGTCGATTTGTCGCCGCCGAGGGCGATCCGCGTGCCGCTCGGCGCGGTCTCCAGCGCACGCTCCAGCGGACCTTGCGCGAAAATCTGCCCCTGACGCAACGCCACCAGCTCGGTCATGCCCGGCGAACCACCGCTCAGATGCCAGGCAATGGCGCCGGCAACCACCAGGATGGGCACCGCCGAGGCCACAGCAATCGCCCAACCCGGCCCGGCGAACAGCGCCCGCCGCAGTCCGTCCAGGGCGGCTGCAATCGATGGGCGTTCGCGCCCCGCCTGGGGCATATCGGCGCTCATGACCGTTTCGATCAGATTCGGCGGCACAGGCTCGTCCATCGGACCACCAAAAAGGTCGGCAAGCGGCGCGGCCGTGGCGAGGAAGACCTGCAGACGGCACCGGGCCTCGGGATCGCGGGCGAGCATCCCCTCGACCTCGGCTCGTGCCGACGGATCGAGTTCCCCGTCGGCGTAGGCCATCAGCGTTTCGTCAGTCGGGTTTGCCACGCCGGCTCTCCGCCTTTTTCCCCGATGAGCCTGGACCGGCACCATCGGCGAATTTGTAAAGACTTCCGGCGCGCGCGGGCCAGACAACTCATGACCGTGCCGATCGGAATGTCGAGGATATCCGCTGCTTCTTTGTAGGAAAGACCGTCGACCACAACCAATGCGATCAAAACCTGATGGTCGTGAGGTAAGCGGGAAATGCCTTCCGACACCTTGTTCAGCGTCAGCCGGCTTTCCGTAACATCGCGGCCATCTTCCCCTGGCACGTCCTGCACGGCATCCAGGTCGAGCAATTCGCCACGAACCTTCTGCGCCCGCATTCGATCGAACCAACGTGTCTGCGCGATGCGAAACATCCAACTATCGAGCCTGGTCCCAGCTTGAAACTGATCGAGGCGAGCCAAGGCGCAGGCGCAGGTCTCCTGCACCAGGTCGTCACCCCTGTCTACATCCCCGGTAAGTACATATGCAAAACGCCGCAGACGTGGGAGAAGCTCCACGATCCGATGCCGGATATCGTCCGTCACGGAAGTGCCCCTCTACCCGTTCCAGTCGACAACGTGCAGAGAGCCCGTTCAATTCCCCGGTCCGCGGAAGATCGCATCCGGATCCCGTCAACTGTAGCCGATTTACAACCTTTGCACCTCATCGGCGCAAACCTCCTGGCCTGAAACTCGTTGTGGTGTGGCACTTTTCACATGCCGTTCCGAAATTGCCCTGATGTGCATCATCCGCGGCATGGCAGGCATAGCAGGTCGAAGGGGGCGCCACGCTGACGGCGTGTTTTTGCCGGTGGCAAAGGTGGCAATTCAGCTTTTCATGAGCGCCGGTCAGCGGATAGCGGGTCTGCTTGTTGTGATCGAATCGCCAGCGCTTCCAGCCGTTCGGATTGTGGCAGGTTGCGCATTTCGGGCCGAGACGGCCCTCGTGGTGGGTGTCCTTGTGGCAATCGGCGCATTGGGTGGAGGTGTCCTTGAACGACGGCGTGCGGTGACATTCCTCGCATGGCACCAGCCCATGCAGGCCGATCAGGGGGAAATGCGTCAGGTCGTGATCGAAGGCCACCGTTTTGCGCCAGCCGGTCTCGCTGTGGCATCTCTCACACTTCGTACCGAGCTGGCCTTTATGCGGATCGTCCTTCTTGTGGCAGGACACACAGGTCGTCGCTAGCTTGTCCTGATAGAGATCGCCCTTGTGGCAGGCGTCGCATTTGGCCGAGGCGTGCCCGCCGCGCAATGGGAATTTGGTCTGCCGGTCGTGGTCGAAGCGGATGGCGTCCCATGTCTTCGGCTGATGGCAGGTATCGCATTTCGCGCCATAACGGCCGCCATGCACGTCCTGGAGCTGATGGCAGGCCGAACAGACAGTCGTCACGCCCTTATAATGCTCGCCCGTATGGCAGATCTGGCATTCGACCTTGGCATGCGGACCGGTCAGCGGAAAGCGGGTCTTGGAATGATCGAACGACTTCACGCTGCGCCAGCTCTCATTGTTGTGGCAACCCTGACAATCGGTGCCGAGCCGGCCCTTATGAGGCTCATCCGCCTTGTGGCATTCGGAGCAGAGCCGAGGCGCTTCGCGGTATTTGCGGCCCGCTTTATGGCAACTTTCGCAGCGTAGGGATTTGTGCGCACCCAGCAGTTCGAAATCCGCGAAGCGATGAGTGAACAACTCGCGGTCGAGCTGGACGATATTGGTGTCGCGGCCCTTGTGGTCGGTGTGGCAATGCTTGCATTCGCCGGTCAGCGCATCGGGACGCAGGCCATGAAATCCGCGCTTCGACTTCCGGTCCGCGGCAATGTCCTTATGGCAGGCGAGACACAGAGTGGTCTGCGAGGATTTTTCGAACGGCTCGTGGCAGCTCTTGCAGTCCTTCTCGTATTTCGCGTGGCCCTCGATCAGCGGACCCGGCATGACCAGGCGGTCGAACAGACTCTGCGCCCCCGCCGTGGTGGCGGGGACGGACACGATCGCAATCGGGAGCACAAGCCGGAGCAGCAAGCGAAACAGCACGCTCTATATCCTTCCACTCAATAAAGATGCACTGCGACCACGTGGATGATCGCAGCAGCGACGAGTAGGAAGAACAGCGGCAGGTGCAGGACATGCCAGAGTGCGAACAGACGCTCATAGACGCTGAATCGGGCCGCCTTGGTCACCGCGGCGAAATAGAGCCCGAGCTGCGCGCGCACGAGCGCCCGCCGGTTGCGCCGGGCGCGCCATGACCATCCGCGCAGCCTGCTTTCGTCGGCGATCGCCGCCTTTGCCACCCGCATGACCTGGTCGCGAAGGATCGCACGGCGGATGCCGAGGGTGAGGAACGAAACCGTCTGGGACAGGACGCCCCGACGAGGAGCCAGCGCTCGCGCCTCGAACTGCCTCAGATCGTCGACGATCTCTCCCATTTGCGGCAGGTTCTCGCCCAGCGCCTGTTTCAACAGATGCGTATCGGCCAGGATCTGGCGCACCTCGGTCTTGCGACCGTAAAGGCCCATATGCACTTTGCTGTAGAGATACCGGCCGATGACGCCGCTGGCGACGACGATCAGCATGGAGATCATCGCCACGCTGGCATTGAGCGAATGCAAGCTCCAATTGGAATGCACGACGATCAGCGATGGGCCGACGATGCCGAAGATCATATGCCAGCGGAACCATGACGGCACGCGGCCGAGAAGCCGCAGCGCCCGCACGCGCTTGCGCAGCGGATAGACAAGCAGGAACAGCATCATCACGCTGCCGGTGATGCCGAGCCAGTAGCCGACACCGTTCTCAGGCGTGAGATGGCCCTCGTTGCGGTAGAACCAGGTTGCGGTCAGCGCCGCAATGACGGCGGCCCCGAACAGGATCGGTCCGGAAGCGAAAAGCGGCTCCGTCAGGTAATGGGCGAAATGGGCCGTGAACGAGCGGCGGCGCTTCTGACCCTGTTTCGCGCGGGGCGGGAGCGGCGGCAGCGGTGCGTTCCGGAGCCTCTGTCCGGTTCTCGCGGGTGAGCCCGCCGACGGCTGGAAAAACGCTTGATCTGTCATGACCCCTCATTCGCGCGCACGGGCGCAGTCTACCCTGGAGCGGAAGACGCTTGCGGGCAGTGCGCAATGGTTGGGTATGCGATCAAGCACTGCCAGTTACCGCATTATGAATTGGGCGGTTTTGTGACTGAGAGGCGCCTGAAATCCCGGCGGTTCAGCGTACGGCCGTACCTGTTGCGTTAAGGCACAACAACGGTTTGTGTGCCTATTTGGGCCGGAATGATTTCGGTTGCAGCGGAGGGAATAACGAAGCCGCCGAACTCGTTGTTAAGCCGGGTATGCATATCAAGTGTATGATCGATCAAGCCCATGCGGAATAGTTATTGCAGTTATTAAGCTCGTTTCTATTTGTGGTCACCAAACGCAGCTCACCGGTTTTGCGGTCCCCGCTACAGACGGTGGGTTGCGGACTTGCCCTAGAGCTTCATCGCGAGAGTCCCCTGCGATGAAGCCCTTTTTTTCGAGGGCCTGGAGTCGTGCGACCGTGCGCGTGCTCCGTGACCGCCTTTTTTCCGCGCCATTCCCGTGCACCGTTTGTCAGTGATCGACCTTTCATCGTCTTGGGGTTCAGTTCGGC
Source organism: uncultured Alphaproteobacteria bacterium (assembly GCA_963727575.1). Lineage (GTDB taxonomy): Bacteria > Pseudomonadota > Alphaproteobacteria > Rhizobiales > Rhodomicrobiaceae > JAHQVI01. The sequence continues at coordinate 82,484 of CAVSIA010000035.1, read as the reverse complement.
ACATGCCAATCGATCCGGTACTCGTCGCCTATCTCCTTCCGCTTGCCGTTGCCTGGCTGGTCTATCTCGCGATCAGCAGGCGGTCGGAAAAGCGCAATCTCGTGCTGCGCGGCGAGGCCGTCGAGGCCGGGCTGACGGAGCCTGCGTCGCTGCATCCGCAGATCAACCAAGCGCTATGCCTGGGCTGCGGAGCCTGCGTGCGTGCGTGCCCGGAGAAGAATATTCTCGGCCTGATCAATGGCAAGGCGGAGCTGATTCAGCCCACCGAATGCATCGGCCATGGCGCGTGCAAGGCATCCTGTCCCTATGACGCAATTACGCTCGTCTTCGGTACGGAGACCCGCGGCGTCGACATCCCGATGGTCGGCCCGAATTTCGAGACCAACGTACCCGGCATCTTCATCGCCGGCGAGCTCGGCGGCATGGGCCTCGTCCGCAATGCCATCGAGCAGGGGCGCCAGGCGATGGATTTGGTCCGAAAGGTCGGGCGGTCGAAGACCTCCGGCGTGCTCGACGTGGTCATCATCGGCGCCGGTCCCGCGGGCATCTCCGCGAGCCTTTCGGCGCTGGAGCACAAGATGCGCTTCGCCACGGTGGAGCAGGACAGCTTCGGCGGAACAGTCGCGCATTTCCCGCGCGGAAAGCTGGTCATGACCCAGCCGGCAATGCTGCCGATCTACGGGAAAGTCAAATTCACCCAGATCTCGAAGGAGCAATTGCTCGGCTTCTGGCGTAAGGTGGCCAAGGATACCGGCCTGAAGATCCATTACAATACTCGCGTCGAATCGATGAGCCGCGCCAATCACGGTTTTGACATCAAGACGACGCGCGGCATGCTGCGGGCACGGGCCGTTCTGCTGGCGATCGGCCGGCGCGGAACCCCGAGACGGCTGGACGTTCCCGGCGAGGAGCAGTCCAAGGTGGTCTACCGCCTCATCGATCCCGAGCAATATCGCGGCCAGCACGTGCTGGTGGTCGGCGGCGGCGACAGCGCGCTCGAAGCCGCGGCAAGCATCGCCGAGGAGAATAACACCACCGTCACGCTTTCCTATCGCAGCGAGGCCTTCTCCCGCGCCAAGCCGAGGAACCGGCAGCGCGTCGATCAGGCGAGCGCGACGGGAAACCTCACCGTGATGCTGAAATCGCAGGTCAAGGCGATCGGCACGGAATCGGCGCGCCTGGAATGGAACGGCAAGCCGGTCGAAATTCAGAACGACGCCGTCATCGTCTGCGCGGGCGGCATCCTGCCTACCAACTTTCTCAAAAGCGTCGGCATAGAGGTCGAGACGAAGCATGGAACGGCATAGACGCATTCTGCTTGCGGCCGCCCTGGTGCTGGCCGGGGGCGTCGTCCCCGCCATTGCGCAGGGCAAGGATAATCGCGCGGTCGAGGACGCCATGCGCAGCGGCTCCTTCGCCCAGGCCGTGGCGCTTCTCGAAAGGCAGGCTGCCGCCGGCGATGCCGAGGCGCAATATCAGCTGGCATCGCTCTATCGCGCCGGACGCGGCGTGTCCCGCGACAATGCCCGCGCCTTTCAATGGATGAGCAAGGCCGCCAATGCCGGACTGGCCAAGGCCCAATACGCGCTCGGCCAGATGTATCTTGCCGGCAGCGGCACGCCGTCCAACCGGCCGCAGGCGGAAATCTGGCTGACGCGCGCCGCCGCGCAGAACTACCAGAAGGCGCGGGACCTGCTGGCCAAGCTCGCGGCAACAGCGCCCGTACCGCCAGCCGCCGCGCCGGGAGGCTGGGCTGCGGACGTGACAACCGAGGCCGAGGCGTCGAAAGGCCAGTCGGCAATTCCCCCGGTTTTGCCTTTGACGCTCGCCGGCGGCCGGCCCGCCATTCTCGAAGCCGGGCTCCGAGGCCATGCAAAAATCATCGGCGCGCTGATTGGCAAAGGCGCCGATCTCGACGCCCGCGACGAAGACGGCAATAGCGCATTGTCGCTCGCGGCCCAGTCGGGAAGCGCGCCCGCGATCGAAACGCTCCTCGCCCAGGGCGCGGCGATCGATGCTCGCAACAAACGCGGCGAAACGCCTCTGAGTCTCGCTGTCGCGTGGCGGCGTGGCGCCGCCGCCGATCTGCTTATCGCCAAGGGCGCGGACGTCAATGCGGTCGGCGCGAAGAAGGAAACGCCGCTGTCGCTCGCCGTGCGGGCCTGCGACAAGCAGCTTGTGCCGCATCTGCTCGCCAAGGGAGCAAAATTTCAGGCGGCGAACGGCGCCGCACCTCTGGTGCTGGCCGCGGCTGCCTGCGACGGCACCATCGTCAATGCGCTCATTGCATACGGGGTGAAGGTGAACACGCCCGACGGCGCCGGCCGGACCGCGCTCTGGGCCGCCGCCGACCGCGGCAACGCTGCCACCGCCGGCGCGCTCCTGGCCAAGGGCGCCGATCCCGCGATCGCCGACCGCGACGGCGTCACGCCGCTTCAGCAGGCCATTCGCCGGGGTCATGCCGCGCTCGCGCAACTCCTGCTCGCCAAGCGCGCCAACCCGAAACAGGCGACCCCGTCCGGCAATACCGCGCTGACGCTCGCCGCCCAGACCGGCCCGGCACCGCTCGTCAACATGCTGATCAAAGCCGGCGCCGATCCGAACATCCGCAACGCCAACGGCAACACCGCACTGATCGTCGCCGCGGCCGAAGGACAGGCCGATGTGGTCAAAGTCCTGATCGGGGCCGGCGCCGACGCCAGCCTGCGCAACAAGAAGCGCGAACAGGCCGCCGACGCCGCCGCCGCGCGGGGCCACGCGAAACTGGCCGGGGCGCTCCGCTAGAGCATCGATCCAAACGAAGGCTTCGGCCGGAGTTTGAAAAAATTGATGCGCAAACAAAGAGCTAGCGTGCTGACATGTGAACCAAGTGAATGTGTCAGTGCACCAGAGCAATTTCCGACCACGTGGATACCGGTTGATCGTTGGAAATTGCGGCCGAACAGGAAACGAGCGCCGGCGATCCGATTCAATAGCGTCGGATGAGGCTCTCGCTGCGGCGCGCGGCATCGCCACAACTCCAATCGAAATCCCCGTGAAAACGGGGATCCAGCACTGGCAAACCCGCGAGTTTCGTCGATCTTCGCCTGCGCGGGAATTTTGCGCTAGAGCGGGATCGTCTTGGATCGAAACAACGTCGCTTTCGGCCCGCTCCAACTATCGCGTGATCGGACGGAAAACCGGTTTCCAGTTGTCCTGATCCCGCTCCAGGCGGTTCCGACCTTACCGAACGCGCCCGGCTGCTCAGCTTTCCGCAAGACAACGGCCGCATTGTTGCGCCAAAACAGCGGACGGGACCAACCAGGCGGCAATGATCGGGACAGAGATGGACGCGACGGCACTCCAGGACATCATCGAGAGCGTCTATGACGCGCTTGCCCCACGGCTGGGCGAAGGGCGCGTCGCCGAATACATCCCCGAGCTCGCCTGTGTCGATCCGAAACGGCTCGGCATCGCCATCGCGACCGTCGACGACGATTTCCTCTGCGCCGGGGACGCCGCCGAGCCCTTCTCCATTCAGAGCATCTCCAAAGTCTTCATGCTGACGCTGGCGCTCGGCAAGGTCGGCGATGCGCTGTGGACCCGCGTCGGCCGCGAGCCGTCCGGTTCGCCCTTCAATTCCATCGTTCAGCTCGAAAACGAGCGGGGCATCCCACGAAACCCGTTCATCAACGCCGGTGCCATCGTCGTCACCGACATCGTCCTCGGCGGGCGCTCGCCGTCCGAGGCGATCGGGCAAATCCTGCAATTCGTCCGCTGCGTGGCGGATGACGACGACATCGCCGTAGATGCCGCCGTCGCGCGATCGGAAAACGAAACCGGCTACCGCAACCGCGCGCTCGCCAACTACATGAAAGCCTTCGGCAATCTGGACAATGCCGTCGATCCGGTGCTCGGCGTCTATTTCCATCAATGCGCCATTGCGATGAACTGTCGCCAGCTTGCCCGCGCCGGCCTGTTTCTGGCGGCTGGCGGGCGCGACCCGATCAACGAGCATCGCCTCGTCTCCCGCGAGCGCGCCAAGCGGGTCAACGCGCTGATGCTGACCTGCGGCCATTATGACGGCTCGGGCGACTTCGCCTTTCGCGTCGGCCTGCCGGGCAAAAGCGGCGTCGGCGGCGGGATCCTCGCCATCGTCCCGGAAGTGGCCTCGATCGCCGTCTGGTCTCCGGCACTCAACGACCAGGGCAATTCGCTCCTCGGCGCGCTGGCGCTCGAACAGATCGCCGCCCGCACCGGCTGGTCGGTGTTTTGACGGGGCCGCGCCGATGCGGCAATTGATCCACAGGTCCGGCCCTAATCGGGCCTATCGTTGATGTTTATCAAAGCACTGCCGGCGCCGCCGACCTAGCTTTTCCCCAAACGCCGAAACCGGCGGCATTCAGCCGCCGTCGACCGATGAGCATTTGCCGATGACACCGAGCTTACGCCGTCTTGCCGGCGGACTGACGCTATCGCTTTTCCTGGCCGCCCATACCGTCGCGTCTGCTTCGGCAGCAGCGGCCCAGAGCGGCGAGCAGAGCTTTGCCGTCGCCGAGCAGGAGATCGACGACTTCAAATCGGTGTTCGCCACCGTGGACAGCAAGGACCGGGTCGAGGCCCGCGTGCGCACCGGCGGAACCGTCGCCGAGCTGAAAGCAGAGGCGGGGATGCATGTCGAGCCCGGCCAGGTCCTGGCCGTCATCACCGATCCGAAAATCGCCCTACGCATGAATGCGCTCGACGCGCAGATCGCAGCGGCCGGTTCGCGCGTCGACACCGCCAAGGCCGACTATGACCGCGCCGTGCAGCTTTCCGAGCGCGGGGTTATCGCCCAGGCGCGGCTCGACCAGCTCAAAACGGCATTCGACAGCGCCGCCAACGATCTGAAAGCGGCCCAGGCCGACCGCACCGTCGTCCAGCGCCAGATCGAGGAAGGCCAGGTGCTCGCCCCGGCATCCGGCCGTGTGCTGACCGTGCCGGTGACGCAGGGCAGCGTGATGATGGCTGGCGAGAGCGTCGCAACGATTGCCGCGAACGAATATCTCCTGCGGCTGCAGCTTCCGGAGCGCCATGCGCGCTTCATGAAGAAAGGCGATCCGGTGCGCATCGGCACGCGTGGCGGCGATGGAGAGGATAAGTCGGTCGCCGACGGACGCATCGTGCAGGTATATCCCGAATTGCGCGGTGGGCGGGTCATTGCCGACGCGGAAGCGCCGGGGCTCGGCCATTATTTCGTCGGCGAGCGCGCCCTGGTCTGGATCTCCGCCGGCAAGCGCAAGACCATCGTCATCCCCTCGGACTATCTCTTCAGGCGCGAAAGCCTCGACTATGTGAAGATCGCCCAGGGCGATGGGCCGCCTCTCGATATCGTCGTCCAGCCCGGCCTTCCGGTCGCGCTGAAGGACGCCCCGCCGAGCATCGAAATTCTTTCCGGCCTGAAATCCGGCGACCGTCTGATCCGACCATGAGCGAGAACCCCAAGCTGGGCCTGTCCGGCACTCTGACCCGGGCCTTCATCGGCTCGCCTTTGACGCCGCTGATCCTGCTGGCGGCCTTCGCGCTCGGCATCGTCGCGCTGATCGCCTTGCCGCGCGAGGAGGAGCCGCAGATCTCGGTGCCGCTGGTCGACATTTTCGTCAAGACCGACGGGCTGAAGGCGGAGGACGCGGTCAGGCTGGTCACCGAGCCGCTGGAGACGATCGTCAAGGCGATCAACGGCGTCGAGCACGTCTACTCCAACACCGAGGACGACCGCGTCCTGGTCACCGCGCGTTTCTTCGTCGGCACCAAGGCGGACGAGGCGATCCTGCGCGTGCATGAGAAGGTGCGCGCCAATCTCGACCGCATCCCGATCGGCATCCCCGAGCCGCTGATCGTCGGGCGCGGCATCGACGACGTCGCCATCGTCACGCTGACGCTGGCGCCCAAACGGGAAGCGGCGGCGCGCTTCCCCGACAATGCGCTCTATCACATGGCCGAGGATCTGCAGGCCGAGATGGCCAAGCTGAACGATATCGGCCTCTCATACATCTCGGGCGGGCGGCCGGACCAGATCCGCATCGAGCCCGATGCCGAGCGGCTTTCACTGTATGGCGTCACGCTCGCCCAGCTCGTCGGCAAGGTGCGCGAGGCGAACCGCTCCTTCCTTGCCGGCCGCATCCGCGACCGCAACCGGAGCATCGCCGTCGCCTCCGGCCAGACCTTGCACGGCATCCCCGACATCGGCCTGTTGCTGATTACGACGCGCGACGGCCGGCCGGTCTATGTGCGCGACGTCGCCAATGTCGTCGTTGGCGCCAAGCCGCTGGAACAGCGCGCCTGGCATTTCCGCAAGGCGGCGGACGGCTCGCTGGAGCGGGTGCCGGCGGTGACCATCGCGCTTGCCAAGCGCGCCGGGGCGAATGCGGTGCAGATCGCCGAGAGCATCACCGGACGGCTGGCGGAGCTGAAAGGCACGCTGATTCCCGACGATGTCGAGGTGATCGTCACGCGGAACTACGGCGAGACCGCCAACGACAAGGCCAACGAGCTGCTGTTCCATCTGGGACTGGCGACCGCGTCCATCGTGCTGCTTGTCGCCATCGCCATCGGCTGGCGGGAGGGCGCCGTCGTGCTGATCGTCATTCCCGACGACGATCCTGCTGACGCTGTTCGCCTCCTATTTCATGGGCTACACGATCAACCGCGTCAGCCTGTTCGCGCTGATCTTCTCCATCGGTATCCTCGTCGACGACGCCATCGTCATCATCGAGAACATCGCACGTCACTGGGCCATGGATGACGAGCGCAGCCGCGTCCAGGCCGCCATCGAGGGCGTCGCCGAGGTCGGCAATCCGACCGTCGTCGCCACGCTGACCGTGGTCGCCGCGCTCCTGCCGATGCTGTTCGTCTCCGGCCTGATGGGGCCGTACATGGCGCCGATCCCGGCCAATGCCTCGGCGGCGATGATCCTGTCGTTTTTCGTCGCGGTGATCATCACGCCGTGGCTGATGGTCCGCTTCGGCAAGGCCGGCGGGCACGGCGGGGACCACCACGAGCCCGGCGTCATGGCGGACTGCTCGGCCGGGCCTACAGCGCCGTTGCCCGGCCGATCCTGGCGCGGCGCACGGGGGCATGGATCTTCCTGCTCTCGGTCGGCGGCGCGACGCTGCTTTCGCTCGTCCTGTTCGCGACCAAGTCGGTCACGGTCAAGCTTCTGCCATTCGACAACAAATCCGAGATGCAGGTGGTCTTCGACCTGCCGCCCGGCGCCTCGCTGGAGACCACAGACCGGATGCTGCTCGATGCGGCCACCCGCCTGTCCGGCCTCGGTGAGCTGTCCTCGATCCAGGGCTATTCCGGCACCGCCGCGCCGTTCAATTTCAACGGCCTCGTCCGTCATTACTATCTGCGCAGCGAACCGAGCCAGGGCGACCTTCAGGTCAACCTGCTGCCGAAAGGCGAGCGCAGCCGCACCAGCCACGACATCGCGCTCGATATCCGTGAGCGGCTGAAGGGGATGCCGGCGCCCGAGGGCACCTCGATCAAGGTCGTCGAAGTGCCGCCGGGACCGCCGGTGATCTCGACCCTGCTCGCCGAGATCTACGGACCCGACGCCGAGACGCGCCGCGCGGTCGCCCGCGAGGTCCGCGGCATCTTCAAGGAGGTGCCGTTCATCGTCGACGATGACGACAGCTTCCGCACGCCGGCGCCGCGCCTCCGCGTCGCCATCGATCAGGACAATCTCGAATTCCACAAGGTCAGCGAAAGCGACGTCTACGACACCATTCAGACCTATCTGGGCGGCGTCGCGGTCGGCTACTCGCATCGCGGCGGCGGACGGCATCCGGTCGAGATCGCCGTGCAATTGCCCAAGAGCGAGCTGGCGGTTACGCAGCGCGCGCTGTCCACGCCCGTTCCGGCGAATGCGCTGCCCGGCGAGCGCGGCATGGTCGAGCTGGGCGATGTCGTCAGCCTGAAGTCGGAGGAAGCCTCCTACCCGATCTTCCGTCACAACGGCCGCAATGCCGAGATGGTGATGGGCGAGCTGGCCGGGGCCTATGAAGCGCCGCTTTACGGCATGATGGCCGTCGCCGATGCGATCGATGCGAAAGACTGGGGCACGCTGGCGAAGCCCGAGATCAGCCTGCATGGCCAGCCCGAGGATGAATCCAAGCCCGTGCTGCTCTGGGACGGCGAATGGGAGGTCACCTACGTTACCTTCCGCGATATGGGCGCCGCCTTCGCCGTGGCGCTGCTCGCCATCTACATCCTGGTCGTCGCGCAGTTCGGCTCGTTCAAGCTGCCGCTCGTCGTGCTGACGCCGATCCCGCTGACGCTGATCGGCATCATGATCGGCCATTGGCTGTTCGGCGCGCCGTTCTCGGCGACCTCGATGATCGGCTTCATCGCGCTTGCCGGCATCATCGTGCGCAACTCGATCCTGCTGATCGACTTCATCCAGCACCGGCGCGCCGACGGCATCCCGCTGCGGCAGGCGCTGATCGAGGCCGGGGCGATCCGCTTCAAGCCGATCCTGCTGACCGCGCTCGCCGCGATGATCGGCGCGGCCGTGATCCTGTTCGACCCGATCTTCCAGGGGCTGGCGATCTCGCTGCTGTTCGGCCTGGCGTCGTCGACGCTGCTGACCGTGCTGGTGATCCCGGCGATCTACATCGTGCTGCGCGACGACAAGCGCACGAGGCTTAAGCCAATGCGGCGGGGCGACGCCGGGGCCTTGAGCGCCTACGCCCGGCTGCCTTTGCCGCGCTGCCTATTTTTTTTACCGGCTCTAACCGTTTTTTCAGATCAATCCGGCAAGATGACGCCTCAAGCGACCCCCGGCGGCTGCGCGGGCGGGAGGCCGCATTGTGTATCGAGTAGAGAAGCGGCCAATGGCACACAAAATCCAGTCGACCAAGCGGGAGATCTTCTTCGACGCGAACGATATCATCGTTTCGAAGACCGATCTGAAAGGCCGCATCACTTATGCCAACGACGTTTTTCTGCACATTGCCGGCTATACAGAGCGCGAGCTGCTCGGCAAGCAGCACAGCATCATCCGCCATCCGGACATGCCCCGCGCGGTGTTCCAACTGTTGTGGGACACCATCCTGCAGGGCCGCGAAATTTTCGCCTACGTAAAGAACATCACCAAGGCGGGCGACTTCTATTGGGTTTTCGCCCATGTCACGCCGACCTTCGATAGCGGCGGAAAGATCATCAGCTTCCATTCCAACCGCCGCGTGCCAAACCGCTCCGCGATCACCGCCATCACGCCGATCTATGCCGAATTGCTGCGCATCGAAGCCCAGCATCGCAACGGCAAGGAGGCGCTCGCGGCGGGCGTCGACCACCTCACCGAATTCGTCAACGCCACAAAGAAATCCTATGAAGAAGTTGTCCTCTCTCTATAAAGCGCTGGTCGCGGTCTTTATCGGGGCGCCCGCCCTGATCGTTTCCGCGATCGCCGAGCAGCTCGGCTGGCATGTGATCGAGGCGATGGCGGCGAAGGCGGGGCTCATCGCCGTGGTCGCCGCGGCGTATTTCCTGTTCCGCGCCAGCCGCTCCATCGACCAGGCCGCCCGCGTGTGCCGGGCCGTGGCAAAGGGCGATTTCGAAGCCCGCGTGATCGACATCCGCGAGGCCGGCGACCTCGGCGAGCTGCTGCGCTCCATCAACGAAATGATCGACCGCTGCGACGCCTATGTCCGCGAATCCGCCGCCGCAATGTACGCCGTGCGCGGCAACAAATATTTCCGCCACATCCGCGAAGAGGGCATGTGCGGAGCGCTGCTCGGCGCATCGCGGACCATCAACGCGGCCATGGATGCGATCCAGAGCCGTGTCGGCGCCTTCAATCTCGAAACCGGCAAGTTCGAGCAGATCGTTCACGGCATCGTCGAAAATCTGGCCGCGGCATCCGACGGCATGGGCACCACAGCCGGCACCATGAGCTCGGGCTCCGGCGCCACGGCCGAGCGCGCCACGTTCGTCGCAACGGCGACGGAGGAAGCGACGGCCAAGATGCAGGCCATCGCCGCGGCATGCTCCCAGCTCACCAATTCGGCTAAGGAAATCGGATTTCAGGTCAACTGCTCGGCCGATATGACCCGCAATGCGGTCGCGCGCGCCGAGGAAGCCGGAAACATCATCGGCAATGCCGGCACGGCGGGCGAGCGGATCGGCGAGATGGCCGAGCTGATCAGCGGAATCGCCGCGCAGACCAATCTGCTCGCGCTCAACGCCACCATCGAGGCGGCACGCGCCGGAGAGGCGGGCCGCGGCTTCGCCGTCGTCGCCTCGGAGGTGAAGGCGCTCGCCGACCAGACCGCCAAGGCCACCGGCCAGATTTCGGAGCACATCGCCGAAGTGCAGCACGCCACCCGCGCCGCTGTCGATGCCATCGCCGAAATCGGCAAGATCATCGTCAATGTCGACGACACCACGACCCAGGTTTCGGACTCCGTCCAGGCGCAGGCGCTGGCGACCAATGAGATCGCCTGCAATATCGAGCAGGCCTTCACCGGCTTCCGCGACATCAGCTCCAACATTCAGGGCGTCACCGAAACGGCGTCCGAGACCGAAACGCTGGCCAACGACACCAAGGACGCATCCGGCGCCCTGTCGGTCCAGGCCCAGCGGCTGAGCGTCGAAGTGCACGAATTCATGCTGTCGCTGCACCGCGGCCCGCTCGACCGGCGCCAGGACCGGGAACACGAGTATGGCGGTCCCGAGCGGCGCACCGACGGCGAGGCCGATCATGCGGAGCATCGCGCGGCGCAGAAGGACGAAGTGAAAGCCGCCGCCTGAGGCGCGGCCGGTTCCGACCGAAGCACCGTCTGAGCGATCCTGGCATGCGCCGGCACGCGCGCGCCGGCGTTTGCAATTTCCGGCCTCGTCCCGCCCTCCTTCGTGGATCCGCGCGCACCTCCTCGATCGCCTCCCGGTTTTTCCCAGCCCACATATATTGTTGTGGACGCTCCGCTCGCTTAGCCGCCACTATAGCGCCCTGGGAAAACGGGAGACGTCGTCGTGAAGGCTCGATTGGTGGGTTTCCCTCCTGCACGAGCGGGATGGAGCTGTGGTGACGCATTGATCGGCGGAGTGCCGCGGAACGGAAAGGGCCGGGCATGAACCCGGCGGAATGGCTGATCCGGACGGCACGCCTGCGGCCGGATGCACCGGCCCTGATGCGCGGCGAAACCGTGATTGCCGACTACGCCGAATTCGCCCGCCGCGCGGCAGCCATCGGCGGGGCGTTGAAGGCGCGCGGTGTCGGCCACGGCGACCGCGTTGCGCTGTTCATGAAGAACGCCACGCAATATCTGGAGCTGCTGTACGGCGCCTGGTTTGCCGGCGCGGCGGTGGTGCCGATCAATGCCAAGCTGCACCCGAAGGAAGCCGCGTGGATCATCGAGAACAGCGGCGCCGGCCACGTCTTCATCTCCAAAGATATGAGCGATGCCCTGCGGCCCCTGCTCCCCGAATGCGTCCGCGAAACCATCGAGGCGGATGGCGAGCACTTCCCCGCCCTCTATGACGCCCCGCCCCTGGCAGCGCCCGAGCCGCTCGATACCGACGACATGATCTGGCTGTTCTACACTTCGGGGACCACCGGCAAGCCGAAAGGCGTGATGATCTCCGCCGGCAATATCGAGGCCGCCTCGTTCAGCTATTTCATCGATGTCGACGACGTCAGCGCGAACGATGCCACGCTCTACGCCGCACCGATGTCGCATGGCGCGGGCCTCTACAACTTCATGCATGTGATCCGCGGCGCCCGCCATGTGGTGCCGGTCTCCGGCGGATTCGATCCGGCGGAGATCCTTCTCTTGGCGCCGAGGGTCGGCAATATCTCGATGTTCGCCGCGCCGACCATGGTGCGCCGGCTGGTCGACCGGGCCAAGGCCGAAGGCGTCACCGGCGAGGGCATCAAGACCATCAGCTATGGCGGCGGGCCGATGTATCTGGCCGACATCATCGAGGCCGTCGAGGTGATGGGGCCGCGCTTCGTGCAGATCTACGGCCAGGGCGAGAGCCCGATGACCATCACCGCCCTCTCCCGCGAGATGGTCACCGACCGCGCGCATCCGCGCTGGCGCGAGCGGCTCGCCTCCGTCGGCGTCGCGCAAAGCTGCGTCCGCGTCCGCATCGCCGGCGAGGACGGGGCGACGCTGCCGGCCGGCGAAATCGGCGAAGTCCTGGTGCGGGGCTCCGCCGTCATGCTCGGCTATTGGCAGAACCCGGAGGCGACCGCGACGACGCTTCGCGACGGCTGGCTGTGGACCGGCGACATGGGCGCCATGGACGAGGACGGCTTCCTCACCCTGCACGACCGTTCCAAGGACGTGATCATTTCCGGCGGCACCAATATCTACCCGCGCGAGGTGGAGGAAGCGCTGCTCATGCACCCGACCGTGCATGAGGTCGCCGTCGTCGGCCGCTGGCATCCCGACTGGGGCGAGGAGGTCGTCGCCTTCATCGTGCCGGCGCCGGGCAAGCATGTCGAGGCAGCCATTCTCGACGCCCATTGCCAGGACAATATCGCGCGTTTCAAGAGACCCAAGGACTATTTCATCATCGATGAGCTGCCGAAGAACAATTACGGCAAGGTGCTGAAGACGGCGCTCAGGGAACGGCTGGAGAAAGAATGATGGCTCGCTATCTGGACGGCAAAAGCGCACTCGTGACCGGGTCGGTGCAGGGCATCGGCCTCGCAATCGCCAAGGCCCTCGGCGCCGAGGGCGCGCGTATCGCGGTGCATGGAATGGCCGATGCGGAGCAGACCGCCGCCGCCGAGGCCGAGATCCGCGCCGCCGGGTCGCCGGAGACGCATTTCTTCGACGCCGACATGCGCGACCCCGCGGCAATCGACGCCATGATGACGGCCGTGGAGCATTGGGGCGGCGCCGATGTGCTGGTCAACAATGCCGGCATTCAGCGGACCGTCAGCATCGCCGACGCCACGCAGGAGCTGTGGGACGACATCCTCGCCGTCAATCTCTCCGGCGCATTCCACACCATGCGCCGCGCGCTGCCGGTCATGGCGACGCGAGGCTACGGCCGGGTGATCAACATCGCCTCCGTGCACGGCCTCGTTGCCTCGGTGAACAAGGCGCCCTATGTGGCCTCGAAATTCGGTCTGGTCGGCATGAGCAAGGTGGCCGCGCTGGAATATGCGGCCAGCGGATCGCGCGCCACCGGCGGCGTCACCGTCAATTGCATTTGTCCAGGCTGGACCGAGACCGCGATCATCGAGCCGCAGGTGGTCGCCCGCGCCGGTGAACATGGCGGCGACCGCGACGCCGGGATCGCCAGCATGCTGGCCGAAAAACAGCCCTCGCTCCGGACCTCCGATCCGTCCGAAATCGGTATGCTCGCCGCATGGCTCTGCGATCCGCGCGCCCACAACATCACAGGTACGGCGATTCCGGTGGATGGCGGCTGGACCGCGCAATAAGCCGGCCCCCGCGCCCCGGCAGGAAACTTCAGCGCCCGCCGGCCGTTAGCCTCTCGCCGCCTTGATCGCGGTCAACGACAGCACCGCTGTCATGGCGTCAACCTGCTTCGGTCGGCGGCATCGGCATAACGCGCGAATCGACTGGCGCATCGAGCTGAAAAGTGCGACCCGGTTCTTGGATCAATCCGATGCTGAATGAAAATGATCACTGACATCCCAGTTTTCCCGTGGAGACCTAGACAATGTCCACCTCCCCTGCCTCATTGAAACGCTTCGTGGTCGCCACCGACCTGTCCAGCCCTTCCGACCGGGCGGTCAAGCGGGCGCTGCAACTGGCCGTTCGCCATAACGCAGAGCTCGATATCGTCCATATTGTCGAGGAGGGCTACCCGGCCGAGGCCGAAGCCGAGATGAAGGCGGAAGGCGAGCAGCGCCTCCAGGAAACCCTCGCGAGCAGCCCGCTCGCGGGCAAGGCCAAGGTCACCATCGACATGGTCGTCGGCCTGCCCGATCCGGATATCCTGGAACGGGCCACGTTGTTCGGCGCCGACTGCATCGTGCTCGGCCTGCATGACCGCATCCTGGAGGAAAACCGCGCCATCGAGGGAACGCTGGCCGAAACCGTCATCGGCAGCAGCAAGAAACCCGTGCTGCTGGTCAAGAACGAGCCTGCCGGCCCCTATCGGAACGTTATCGTCGGCGTGGACTACTCGCCGTTCTCCAAGGCCGCGATCCGGGCCGCCGCCCTGGTTGCCTCCGATGCGGCCATCCATCTCGTTCACGCCTATGAAGGCGATATGGATGCCGGGCCGGATGCGAAAGTGAAGGAGCTGGAGGATTTCATCGCCGAGACGAAGGTGCAGATGCACGGCGGCACGGTTCGTCCAGACGTGCGCGCCGGCGAGCCTCTCGACGTGCTGACCGACGAGATCGAAGCCCGCAATGCCGACCTCATCGTCCTCGGCACGCATGGCCGCACCGGGCTGGCGCGCTCGTTGCTCGGCAGCGTCACCACCGACATCATCAATAAGCGCCTCTGCGACGTGCTGGTGATCTGCCCGGAATAGCTGCGCGCGGGCATCACCGCCACATGCCGCGCATCCGTGCGCCGACGTCGATCCGGGCGACCGGACGCGCGGGCGCACGGCCCTCGTCCAGCGATGCGACCGGCCAGAACGCCCGTTCGAAATGCGTCATCAATGCCGGAGGGATGAAGCGCGTGCGCGCTGCATAGACGTGCCGGTCGCCATAGGCGGCCTGCCCGTGGGTGAAGAAGCGCTGCGGCACGATCAGATGCAGATCGTCCTTCGCCCGCGTCATCGCCACATAGAGCAGCCGCCGCTCCTCCTCGATCTCGGCCGAGGTTCCGGTGCCGAGGTCGGAGGGAATGCAGCCGTCCACCACATTCAGCACATAGACCGACTTCCACTCCTGGCCCTTGGCGGAGTGGATGGTCGACAGGATCAGATAGTCCTCGTCCATCAGCGGCACGCCGGCCTGATCGCTGGTCGCGTCGGGCGGGTCGAGCGTCAGCTCGGTGAGGAAGCGCTGGCGCGAGGGATAGCCGCTCGCGATGCCTTCGAGCTGGATGAGGTCGGCGCGGCGCGTCTCGGCGTCCTCGTGGATGCGGTCCATATGCGGCTCGTACCACAGCCGGGCCGCTTCCATCTCCGCCGGCCAGCCGGCCTCGCCGGAGCGCAGCCCCGCAACCAGCTCGACGAACCGCCCCCACTCCCCGCCAACCCGAGGCGGCGCGGGCAGGTCACCAAGCGCATCGACAGGCGCGCCGGACTGGTTGATATGGTCGAGCACGCGCTGGGCCGCGACCGGCCCGATGCCGGGCATAAGCTGCATGACGCGAAAGCCGGCGACGTAATCGCGCGGGTTTTCGGCAAAGCGCAGCAGCGCCAGCAGGTCTTTGACGTGCGAGGCTTCGAGGAACTTCAGGCCGCCGAATTTGACGAACGGGATGTTGCGCCGGGTCAGCTCGACTTCCAGCGGGCCGCTATGGCTGCTGGTCCGGAACAGCACCGCCTGCTGCTTCAGCGTCATCCCGCTCTCGCGGTTCTCAAGCACCTGCTCGACGATATAGCCCGCCTGGTCGGCCTCATCGGCCACCCCGACGATCTGCGGACGTGCGTCGCTCTCGCGCTCGCTCCACAGAGTCTTGGTGAAGCGCTCTTTCGCGAGCCCGATCACCGCATTCGCCGCCGCCAGGATGGCTTGCGTGGAGCGGTAGTTGCGCTCCAGCATGACGATTTCGGCGGGCGGGCTGAACTGCTCGGGAAAGTCGAGAATGTTGCGGAAAGTCGCGGCGCGGAACGAGTAGATCGACTGTGCATCGTCGCCGACCACCGTCAGCCCGCGCCCGTCCGGCTTCAGGCCGAGCAGGATCGACGCCTGCAGCCGGTTGGTGTCCTGGTACTCGTCGACCAGGATGTGATCGAAGCGCGCGCCCATATCCTCGGCGATGGCGGGGTCGCCGGCCATCTGCGCCCAATAGAGCAGCAGGTCGTCATAATCGAGCACGCCCTGGCGCTGCTTCGCCTCGACATATCCGGTGAATATCTCCTTCAGCGCCTCCGCCCAGTCCGCGCACCAGGGGAAATGCGCGCGCAGCACCTCCTCGATCGGCAGCTCGGCGTTGATACAGCGGGAATAGATCGCAAGACATGTGCCCTTGGTCGGGAAGCGGCTCTCGGTCTTGGAATAGCCCAGCCCGTGCCGGACGAGGTTCATCAGGTCGGCGCTGTCTTCGCGGTCGTGGATGGTGAAGGACGGGTCGAGGCTGATCTCCAGCGCATAGTCGCGCAACAGGCGCGCGCCAATGCCGTGGAAGGTGCCGGCCCAGCTCAGCGCCTGGGCCATGGCGATCGCATTCTGGCGCATGATCTCGGTCAGGATTCGCTCGGCGCGCCGGGTCATTTCCGCAGCGGCGCGGCGCGAGAAGGTCAGCAGCAGGATGCGCTGCGGATCGGCGCCGTTGACGATCAGATGGGCGACGCGGTGGGCGAGCGTGTTGGTCTTGCCCGAGCCGGCGCCGGCAATGACGAGCAGCGGCGGGGCTTCGGCAAAGGCGGTCGCGGTGCAGCCATGCTCGACCGCACGCCGTTGATCCGCATTGAGTTTTTCCAGATATGCCGCCGACACAAGCTGTCCCATCCTCGCTGAAGACGGCCAAGGATCGGTGATTCCCGGTTTGTTCGCAACTCCGGTGGTGAGGGGGGGCGACGGGCCGACCGGTGCGCGACCGGCCGGCCCCGATGTTTAAACCGGCGGCAGGCTGCCGATGATCTTGTCGAGCGTGAGCGGGAACTCTCGCACCCGCACGCCGCAGGCATTGTAAATCGCGTTGGTCACCGCCGCCGCCGCACCGCTGATGCTGGTCTCGCCGATGCCCTTGACGCCGATGGGATTGGCGTAGATGTCGGGCTCCTGGACGAAATACGCCTCGATCTGCGGGACGTCGGCATTGACCGGCACATGATATTCGGCCAGATCCCGGGTCGCGAATGCGCCGGTGCGCCGATCGACGACGGCCTCCTCATGAAGCGCATAGCTGAGCCCCCAGATCATGCCGCCGATGGCCTGGCTGCGGGCGGTCTTCAGATTGAGAATGCGGCCGCAATCGAAGACGCCGAGCATCCTGCGCACGCGGGTCTCGCCGGTTACCGAGCTGACCGCGACCTCGGCGAAATTCGCCCCATGAGCCGACTGGCTGTAGGTCGTCAGATTCTTGCCCTGGGCGATGATACCGAGTGCGACGATCTCCTCACCGCCGAGAAGCTCCGTGAGCGGAACGCGGTGGTTGCGCGCCGTGGCCATGCCGTCCTGCAGCGTCAGTTCCTCGGGCGCGGCATCCATGCGGCCGGCAAGCGCGCCGATGATCTCGCCGCAGGCAAGAGCGACGGACGAGCCGCTGCTCGCCGCGCCGAACGAGCCGCCCGAGCCGGGGCCGCGCGGGAAGTCGGTGTCGCCGAGCCGGACGTCGACCTGATCGACGGCGAGGCCGAGAAGATCGGCGGCGATCTGGGCAAGGATCGTATAGGTGCCGGTGCCGATATCGGTCATGTCGGTTTCGATGACGGCGCGGCCCTCGGGCGTGAGGCGAACGCGCGCCTGCGAATCCGACAGCAGGTTCTTGCGCGTCGCCGCCGCCATGCCCATGCCGATCAGCCATTCGCCTTCACGCCTTTGTCCGGGCACGGCGTTGCGCCGCTCCCAGCCGAAACGGCGCGCGCCTTCGTCATAGCATTCGACGATGCGGCGCGTGGAGAAGGGGCGGCCGGCGAGCGGGTCGCGTTCCGGCTCGTTCAGCTTGCGGAAGGCAATCGGGTCCAGGCCGAGCGCTTCGGCCATCTCGTCCATCGCGGTTTCCATCGCCTGCGTCCCGACCGCCTCGCCGGGCGCGCGCACCGGCCCCGCCGCCGGCAGGTCGAGCCGCACCAGCGATTGCGAGAACCGCCGCGACGCGCCCGAATAGAGCGAGAAGCTGCCGAATGACACCGGCTCGACGAAATTGCGGGTCGGCTTCTGCGAGACGTAATTCTCATGGGCGATGCCGAGGATCTTGCCGTCGGCGGTGCAGCCGATGCGGATGCGCTGGCGCGTATTGGTGCGCCGATGCACGATCTGCGAGGTCTGCCGCCGCGTCAGCGCCAGCTTCACCGGGCGGCCGACTTCGCGCGATGCGACGGCTGCAAGGATCATCTCGGGACAGACCCCGGTCTTGCCGCCGAACCCGCCGCCGACATAGGGCGACAGGATGCGCAGGTTCTCCGGCTCGACGCCGAGCGAGGCCGCAGTGATCCGGTGCGCCGCCTTCAGCATCTGCAGGCTGGCGCGAATCTCGACCTTGTCGCCGTTCCAGCTCGCAATCGCCGCATGCGGCTCGAGCGCGGCCGGAAAGTGGTGCGGCGTCAGATAGGTAACGTCGATGTTGACGGCGGCTTCGGCGAATGCGGCGTCGACATCGCCGCGGTTCTGGTTGGGCGCGAGCGCCGTTTTCGGCGCCGGATCGGCCTCGTCAAGATGGTCGCTCATCTGGAAGCGCCCCGGCTCGACCGTGTAGTCGACCTTGACCAGATGTGCGGCGGCGCGGGCCGCCTCGAAGCTCTCCGCGACGACAAGGCCGATGACCTGCCCGTAATGCTCGATTTCCGGCAGGCGGCGCGGCAGGCCCGGCGGGTCGAAACCTCCGGCGCCATCCATCGCCACAAGCGGCGGATCGACGATGACGGCGACCACGCCTGGCGCGGTGCGCGCGGCTTCGGCGTCGAGACCGGCGATGCGGCCGCGGCCGATCTCGGCGCTCAGCACATAGCCATAGGCGACATTTTCAGTCGGCTGCTCATAGGCATAGCGGGCGCGGCCCGTGACTTTCTCCGGCCCTTCCACGCGGTCGACCGGCTTGCCGACCGGACCGTCTTCGCCGCGGTCGAGCAGATCGCGCTCGGACGGCTCATTCATGGCTACGCTTGCGGTCAGCTCGGTCATGCGGCAACTCCCGAAGCGGTCAGCTCGCGCAGGCAGGCAATCAGCGTGCGCCGGGTGAGCGGAATTTTGAAATCGTTCGAGCCGTGGCCCCTGGCATTTGCCAGAAGCACGTCGGCGGCAGCGGTAAAAACCTCCGTAGACGGTGCTTTGTCGACCAGTGCCTGTTCCACCGCTGCATCGCGCCAGGGCATCGGCGCCAGTCCGCCCGAAGGCGAGCGCTGCGGATGCGATCCTGCGATTTTCGACGGCGACGATCCCGGCGACGGACACCAGCGCGAAGGCGTAAGAGGCGCGGTCGCGCACCTTGCGGTAAAGCTGCCGGCCCCTCGGCGGCGGCGGCAACTCCACATGGGTGATCAGCTCGCCCGGATCGAGCAGGGTCTCGACCTGCGGCGTATCGCCGGGCAGACGATAGAAGTCGGCGATGGCGATGCGCCGCCGGCTGCCGTCCGCCTTCAGCGTGAGGATCACCGCGTCGAGCACGCGCATGGCGACGGCCATATCCGAGGGGTGCGCGGCGAGGCAATGCTCGCTGACGCCGAGGACGGCGTGATTGCGGTTGAAGCCGCCGAGCGCGGCACATCCGGCGCCCGGCTGACGCTTATTACAGGCCGCCGCCGTGTCGTAGAAGTAATTGCAGCGGGTGCGTTGCAGCAGGTTGCCGCCAGTCGTCGCCTTGTTGCGGAGCTGGCCGGACGCCCCGGCAAGCAGCGCGCGCGACAGCACCGGATAACGGCTGCGCACGCGCTCATCGGCGGCAAGATCGCTGTTGAGCGCAAGCGCGCCGATCGATAGCCCGCCATCTGCGGTATCGGCGATATCGCGCAAGGCGAGGCGGCTGATGTCGATCAGCTTGTCGGGCGTCTCGATCTCCAGCTTCATCAGGTCGAGCAGATTGGTGCCGCCGGCGATGAAACGGGTCGCGGCCGTTCCGCCCTCAGCAACGGCGGCGTCGGGCGTTTCGGCGCGGGTGTAATCGAAGCTCTTCATTCGCGCTCTCCCGCCACGTCGCGTATCGCATCGACGATATTCGGATAGGCCGCGCAGCGGCAGATATTGCCGCTCATGCGCTCGGAAATCTCCGCGTCGGTCAGCACCGACGCGCCGTCGAGCGTCTCGCTGACATGGCTGGGCCAGCCTTGCCGCGCCTCCTCGATCATTCCGGCGGCGGAACAAATCTGCCCCGGCGTGCAATAACCGCACTGGAAGGCGTCGTGATGCAGAAATGCCTGCTGCAGCGGATGCAGCGCATCGGGCGTACCGAGGCCCTCGATGGTGACGATCTCGTCGCCCTCATGCATGACCGCCAGCGTGAGGCAGGCATTGATCCGCCGGCCGTTGACGAGCACAGTGCAAGCGCCACACTGGCCGTGGTCGCAGCCCTTCTTGGCACCCGTCAGGTGCAGATGCTCGCGCAAAAGGTCGAGCAACGAAGTCCGGACATCGGCGCTTGCGCTGTACTCGGTTCCATTGATTGTCAGCTGGATCTGGGCGGTTCGCAGGTCTGGGTGGGGGGACGTCTGGCCTCGGCCGGATGGTTCCGCGAGGCCGCTGGTGTCGGTTACCGTTTCGCTCATAAATTACCCTCGATTGCCTTCGGGTACACATCAACGCTTTCAGATGGGGTCGGAAGGCGGAATGAAAAAGGGGTATGATTTCGCATGAAGCACAAGGCGGTGCAATACCGCCAGCACGGACAGGCCCCGGCGCGCCGGTCAGAGCGTATGCGGAAGAAACAGCGCGATGTCCGGCACGACGATCAGCGCGGCCACCATCAGAAGCATTACAACCACATACGGAATGCAGCCGACCATGACTTCGGTCAGGCTGCCGGAGCGCCGCGCGCCGTGCACCACATAGAGGTTGAGCCCGACCGGCGGCGTGATCAGCGCCATCTCGACAAGCAGGATCATCAGCACGCCGAACCAGACTTTGTCATAACCGAGGCCCGTGATGATCGGCACGACGATCGGGATGGTGGCGACCATCAGCGACAGCGTCTCGATGAAGAAGCCGAGCACGATGTAAAGGCCGACGATGGCGAGCAGCGTCGACAGCGGGCTGAGGCCGAGGCCACCGATGAACTCCTGAAGCGCGCGGCCGAGCCCGGCGGCGGTCAGCGTGAAGTTGAGGAAATAGGCGCCGGTGACGACCAGCATGATCATCGCGGTGATGCGCACTGTGCCGCGGAGGCTCCCCGCGATCATGGCGAGGCCGATGCCGCCGTTGAATGCGGCGATGACGAAGGCGATCGCCACGCCGACGGCCGCCGCTTCGGTCGGCGTCGCCCAGCCGCGCATAGATCGAGCCGACGATGGCGCCGAACAGGACGATGATCGGGATAAGTTGCACGAGGCCCGTCGCGCTTCTCCGCCCAACTGCTGCGCCGCCCCGGCCCGCCGAGCTGCGGCCACCATGTGCACAGCAGCGCCGTCACCGCCATGAAGCTCAGCGCCAGAAGCAGTCCCGGCAGCAGGCCGGCGAGGAAAAGCTGCGGGATCGATGTTTCGGTGAGGAAGCCGTAGACGATCAGGTTGATCGAGGGCGGGATCAGGATGCCGAGCGTGCCGCCCGCGGCGATGGCGCCGGAGAACAGCCGCGGATCGTAGCCGAGCCGCTCCGCCTGCGGCATGGCGACGGTGGCGACGGTCGCGGCGGTGGCGACCGAAGAGCCCGAGGTGGCGGCGAACATCGTTGCCGTGCCGATATTGGCGTGGATCAGCCCGCCGGGCAGCCACGACACCCAGGCGTCGAGCGCGGCGTAGGTGCGCTCGGCGATGCCGCTGCGCACGAGGATTTCGCCGAGCAGCACGAAGAACGGGATCGCGATCAGCGTCGAGCTGTTCGAGGACGACCAGAGCACCTGGCCGAGGCCGCGCATCAGCGGGAAGGCGCTGAAGAAGGTGTCGACGCCGAAGCCGAGCAGGAACAGCACGATGCCGACCGGGATCGACAGCGACAAGCAGGATCAGCAGGCCGCCGGACAGATACGCAGATCATAGCTCTTGATCCTCGGAGCGGCCGACGCCGATCAGCGCGTCCACCTTATCCAGCTCGCGGCGCATCAGCAGCACCACCGCGCAGATCAGCAGCGCCGACGCCGAGATCGCGAACCAGATCCAGCCCGACCACCAGATCACCTGCGGAATCCACAAGCGGCGTCTCCAGCGGCGTGTTTGCGTGCGCTCCGCTTTGCAGCGTCTTGGACAGCACCGGCCACGTCTGCACGGCGATGACGAGCGCGGTCGCCGTCAGCGCCAGCATGGCGAGGATGTCGAGCATCGCCCGGCCCGATCGGCTGGAGCCGGAGACGGGCGAGATCGATGCGGACATGCGACAGGGAGGTGAGCGCATAGGCCATGCCCCAGCTCGTCACGCCCGCCATGACGTAGCCGGAGATTTCGTCCGTGCCGCCGAGCGAGCCGCCGAACTGGCGCACGGCGATCTCGGTCAGGATGAAGACGACCGTGGCGAGGAGGGCGACGCCGATGACGACCGCCGCCAAATCGTTCAGACGCCGGACCCACGTTGCGACCGCTTCGATCATAAGGCCCACCTCTTGCTTCGCTTGACGTCAGGAGAAGCCGCCCGCGTTCGGTGCGGACGGCTTCTTGCCGGGTCAATTCAGCGGAATGGTAACGCCCGTTACCTTGCCGACGCTGTCGTTCCATTGCTGCGCCGATTCCTTGCCCGCGCGCGAGGCCCAGTCGGGAAGCACGGTGCTGATGAGGATCTCGCGCGCCTTCTTGGTATCCGCATCGGTCGGCTCGACCAGGGTCATCTTGCGCTTCTCGCCGCGGGCAATCGCCGTTCCCCGTCAGGCAGGCGACGTCGGTCTTGAGCGCGCCCTGCGCGGCAGTCCCAGGCGGGCTTCTCGAACTTCTCGGTGATCTGCTTCTGCAGCATGCTCCTGCTCTTCCTTGGCCGAGTCCTGTTCCAGGCTCTCCAGATTGATCGCCGTGACCACCGGGTCCCAGCCGCCGAGCGGCAGCGTCATCAGATGGGTGGAGACCTCCCACCATCCGGCATTGTAGCCCGAGCCCGCGCCCGTCACCGCGCAATCGACCACGCCGCGCTGCAACGCGCCGGGCACTTCGGAGAAGCTGATATTGACGCCCTCGGCGCCGAGCGCTTCGAGGAATTTCGCCGTCATGCGCCCCGAGGCGCGGATCTTCTTGCCCTTCAGATCGTCGAGCGAGCCGATCTTGGCATTGCAGAACACGACCTGCGGCGGATAGGGCGCGATGGCGAGAACCTTGGATTTGAACTGCTTCTCGAAGATCTCCTCGACCATCGGCCGGGCGGCATCGACCATCTTCTTGGCCGCGTCGGCGGTCGTGGCGATCAGCGGCACGTCGAGCCCTTCGAGCGCCGGCGCGTCGGCCACCGCATAGTCGCCCACCGTCGCCGCGACGTCGAACACATGGTCGCCGAGCATCCGGAACACGTCGCCCGGACCGATGCCCATCTGGTCGTGCGTCGTCAGCTTCGCGGTGAGCTTGCCGCCGGAATCCTCCGGCAGGATCTTGCTCCAGAACGGCGTCTCGTATTGCTTGTGCAGCGGCAGGCTGCTCCAGCTTCCGACGACGGACAATTCCTCCGCGGCAGCGGGGCCGGCACAGATCAGCGCCGGCCAATGCAAATGTCAGTGTGCGTTTCATATAAAATCTCCTATCGTACGGCAGTCGCGGTGAGGATCGGGATTTCGGCGCTTTCATCGACGTCGGTGATGAGCATCGCGCCGGGCGCATGGGTGATGCAGATCGGCGGGCGCGCCTGCATGATGGCATTTTGCGGCGTCACGCCACAGCCCCAGAACAGCGGCACCTCGCCGGGCTCGATCGGCGTCGGATCGCCCCAGTCGGGGCGGTCGATATCGTCGATGCCGATGGCGTCGGGCGAGCCGACCTGCACCGGGCCGCCATGGGCAAGCGGGTAGCGGCTGCTGATCGCGACGGTGCGCTCGACGTCGGCGGCGGGGACAGGGCGCATCGAAACGACCATGCCGCCCGAAAACGGGCCGGCGGGCACGGTGTCGATCGTCGTGCGGAACATCGGCACCGTGGTGTCGCGCTCGACATGGCGCAGCGGAATGCCCGCCGCGGCCAGCGCGCGCTCGAAGGTGAACGAGCAGCCGAGAGCGAAGGCGACCATATCGCCGCGCCAGATGTCGCCGATGCCGGTCATCTGCTCGGCGAGCACGCCGTCGCGATACACATTGTAGAGCGGCACGTCGGTGCGGATGTCGATGTCGGCGCCAAGCGTGCGCATCATCGGGTCGCCGGTATCGGAAACGCCGACCAGCGGACAGGGCTTGGGGTTGCGCTGGCAGTAGCGCATGAAATCGAGGGCGAAGGCTTCGGGCAGGATGACGACGTTGCATTGCAGCCGCCCATCGGCGAGGCCGGCCGTGTGCCGGACATAGCGGCCGTCCCGGATCGCGGCGCGCACCGCGGGAACCGGAGCCTTGCGGAGTTCGGCATGGGTGGTCGGCGCATCAGCTGCCATGATCGGGTCCAGTCGATCTTTCCTTAAGCTTTTCCAAGGTGCTGGCCGCCGGCCATCACGTCAAATTGTAATTTTCTTTCGGTTATGATCGAGAATTGTGATCACCCTGACGTGCCGATGCGCTGCGGGTCCGGGCATCGCCGCGCGCCGTTGCCGCCGCATGGCGTCCGGCCACCTCCAGCGCGATCTGCGCCGCCTTCGCTGCGATGAAGTTGCGGGATTCGCCGAGATAGGACGCAGTGAAATGCAGCGCGCCCGGCTGCCAGCCGGGATCGAACTCGCGGATCTGCCCCGCCGTCAGATAGACGCCCGCCACCGCCCGCGGCAGCACGGCCACCCCGATATCGGCGGCCACCATCTGAAAGCCGGCCATCAGCGAGCTGGTCGGAAAGATCCGCACGCCCGGACCGTGACGCTCGGTCAGCTCGGCGCGCAGCTCGCGATAGGGCCGGGTGTTGCGCGCATAGGAGATCACCGGCATCGTCGCCAGATTGACCTCGCGGCGGGAGGCGGCCTTGAACCAGCCGACCTCGAACGGCGGCAGCGCGATGTTGTCGATGGTGAATTCCGACACCGGCCCCATCAGCAGCGCCAGATCGAAGGCGCGCGACAACAGCCCCTCGCGCAGATTGAGCGAGATGTCGACGGACACCTCGACGCCGAGCCGCGGATAGGTCTTGCTGAGACGCGTCAAGAGATCGGTGAGCCAGGATTGGGCGATGGTCTCGGCGACCCCGATGCGGAGGAGGTCTTCGAGATGGTCCGGTTCGATCACCTCCTCGCGGATCTGCTCGAGCGACAGCGCGATCCGTTCGGCATGGGCAAGCAGCATCTGGCCCTTCTTGGTCAGCGCCACACCGCCGGGACCGCGCTCGAAAAGCTGCCCTTTAACCGCCTCTTCAAGCGCCGCGATGCGCGCCGAGACGGCCGGCTGCGAGAGGTTCATCTGCTCGGCCGCGCGCCGAACGCCGCCAAGCCGCGCCACCCACAGGAAGGTCTTGAGCTGGTCGAGCGTCATGCTCATCGGAGGCATTCGGTAGCGCGAAAACGATTGGCCATGAAGCCAGACTAGGGGATTGCCGCCGGCGGGGAAAGCGGTATCGGCCGACGGGCGCGGGCCGCCCGGTCATCAGGTGCAGGACGGTTTTGCGATCCGTTCAGCCGAGGATCGGCAGCGTCGCCACGTCATATTCGAAATGGATGCTGCGGTCGAGAATCGGGTCTTCCAGCTCGCCTTCGAAGCGCGACGCCGTCCTGATACCGCCGATCGCCGGCAGCGTGCCGCAGAACATCACCGTATCGTCAGCCAGCGTTTCACCTTTGCCGAAGCCGGCAATCAGGTCGCGCGGCGCCAGCAGCTTCGACACCGGCCCTTCCTGATAGAGCACGCGCTCGCCGTGGATCGTGGCATAGCTGCGCAGCATCAGGCGGTCCCAGTGTTCGGCGACCTCCTCATAGGGCCAGAACACCGCCGAGATCGGCTTGTCGCACATCTGTTTCGAGACGGTGATGCCGTAGGCTTCGACCTCGCGGTCGGTGTGGTCCGATCCGACGCCGACATAGAGCGCGCCGTCCGAGGCGATCAGCACGGGCTCCACCTCGCCGCTGGACGCCACCCCGATCGTCTCCACCAGGGGCGCGGTGCTGAGGCGGCTGGCGGAGACGCGATAATAGGTCGGCGTCGTCTTCGGCCGCGCGACACCGAGCGCCTCCAATTCCTGGATGTGATGCTCCTGGCCTTCCTTGTCGCGTGCCGCCCAGCCCGCGATCACCAGCCTTCCGACAAATACGGTGCGCTCGATGACGCCCGCACGACCTTCGATAATCAGCCTCAGTTCCACGACGACACCGCCTCGTTTAACGGGTTTCCGATCCAGATCATGACCATATCATATCGCGCTGCGCGGCCCCGCGTTCCATGCGCGGCGCCGATTTCCGATCGCGGCGCCCGGCCTATGACGCAAGCCAGCGCCAGAAGGCCGACGCGTTGTTCACCGAAAAGGGTTGCTTGATGCAGGTTTCGCTTGCTGAGAGGGACGCCGGAGCGCGACCGTCGACATCGATCGGCGGCCGCTTTTGTTTCGGGATTGGCGATGCCGCCCTACCCTTCGTCCGGAAGCCGCGCCAACTCCTGCTCCTGGCCAGCGTCGGCGGCGGCTTCGACGAGCGGCCTCCAGCTTGCCTCGACGGGGAGGTGGAACAGGTGCCTGAGCGCACCCTCCAACTCGTCGGCGGAGAGGAATTGCCGGTCGGCGCCGCCGTCCGGCCCGCGCATCGTGAGCCGGTTGCCGACCAGCACGATGCGCCCCTGCGGCGTCGTTCGCGCAACCATCAGCCGGTTGCGGAAATGCGAACCCGGATGCGTTGACGTCGCCAGGTTCGCTTCCTGGTAGCCGGCGTCCGAACATGGGTGGCGGGAGACCTCATAGACCCGCGCCCATTCTTCGCCGAGCCGGACTTCGAGCAAATGTCCGAGTTCGGTCGGCGTCAGGCGGAAGGCTTCCTGCGCGGTCTGCTGCGGCCCGGTATCGTCGAACCGCAAGGGCGAGGTCGGCACGCAGGTGCCGAAGCCGACATCGGCCAGATAGGGAACCCCATCCATCGTGACCCGCAGCACCATATGCGACCATGGACCGGGCGGCGCGTCGGGCGGGCTCATCCACATGACGCGCGCGATCAGCCCCTCGGCCTCGAAGCCGAGCGCCTTCAGCACGCGCCTGAACAGGCCGTTCTGTTCGAAGCAATAGCCGCCGCGCCCGCGCGCGATCAGCTTATCGTCGATGGCGGCGGGAGCGAGGTCGACGCCGCGGTCGAGCATGACGTCGATGGCTTCGAAGACGATCGCGGCGACATGGTGCTCGATGAGGTCTTGGAGCGTCGCAAGATCGGCTCTGGCGGCGCCTCGATAGCCGATCCGCGCAAAATAGGCGTCGAGATCGACGGTGGGATGGTCGGCTTGTCTACGCATTTGACATCGTCCGGATCGACGACCCGGTCCTTAGCTTACGAAGCGCGCGATGGCCATGCAGATCGCCGTCAGAGCCAGCAGCAAAGCGGCGGCGCGCTGCGAGACGGCCGGCCGGCGGCGCATGGCACCTTGCAGGCCAGCAGCGATCACAGCCGCGACGATGCCGATCATCAGCACGACATCGGAAGTGTTGTCCACACCTCCGCTGTGCAGCATGGACCAGAGGCCGGCGCCTGACAGGAAAACGACCACCGCCGCGCCCATTTGCGGACGAAACAGCGGATCGGCGCCGACACCACCGGCACGCGCCAGCGTAAAGGTCGAGCCGGCCCAGAATATGGCTGTAAGCACATGAAGGGCCATCAGGATCATAAGGCCGTAGGGCATTCGCTCCTCCTTCGATCAACGGTGATAACGCCCGCGCCCGCACTTGCGTTCAGGCGGGATTTGCGTTACATAAACTTCGAACTATTCGATGTCAAATAATTAAGAAATGAAATCGAACGACGCTCCCATCGGGCTCCTGCTCGCGCAGACCGCAAAGGCGGTGAGCCGCGAATTCGACAATGCGCTGGCGGCGGAAGGCGGGTCGCTGCCGGTCTGGCTGGTGCTGCTGGCCCTGACGGGACGCGACCGCCGCCTGCAATCGGACCTGTTGCAATTCATCGGCATTCAGGGCCCGACGCTGACCCATCATCTGAACGCCATGGAAAAGAACGGGCTGATCGTGCGCAAGCGGCTCCCCGAGAACCGGCGAATGCATGAGGTCGAGCTGACGGACCGGGGTCGCGCCCTGTTCCAACGGTTGCGCAAGGCGGCGGAAGGCTACGACGCCGTGCTGCGAAGCGGATTCACGGCGAAGGAAGCGGAGACGCTCAGGGCGCTGCTCCGCCGCCTCGGCGCCAATGCCACGCCGCCGAAGCCGTAGGCAAAGAGCACACCGCCGGATAGGCCGCGGCGGCGTGCCCTGTCTGTTTCGGATCCGTGTCTAGCGGACCCGCATCCCGGCCGCGGCGTCGTAATGCAGCGGCTTGTCGGATTTCGGCAACGGCGCGTCCTGCGGGCCGACCGTTACGCCGTATTGCCAGTCCGGCGGACAGACCGCGACGTAGCGCGCGTAGCCGCCGAGACCGCCGCCGAATTTCGGGTATCCGATCAGCACCAGCGCACCCTTTTCCGGCACCTGGTCGAGATTGGCCACGCCCTCGGCCTGCGCATAGCCGTTGTGCATCAGCCAGTGCTCGCCTTCGAGATCGGGGGTGGAATCGGTGTCCAGCGGCTCATGGCCGTGGAACAGGATCTTGCGCTCGTTGTGAAGGAATTTCAGCGCGGCGAGGCCGACGCCGGGGAATTCCTTCAGCGTGGCGAGCTTGGGATCGGGCCATTGCTTCGACCAGTCCGAGCGCACGAACACGACCGAGCCTTCCGGGATCGTGCCATGCTCCTTCTCCCACGCCTCGATGTCGGAGACCTGAAGCGCGTAATTCGCATTGGTCTTCAACTGCTCGACGATGGAAATGACCACCAGCGGACGGATGGAATACGTTGCCGGCAGCTCGTCGATGCCGGGATATTCCGGCGCCCAATGGGCAGGCGGGTCGAGCTGCGTGCCGAGCTGGTCGGTGCGTACCGTGTATTCGGTCGCCTCGAAGCCGTGCTTTTCGTATGTGTAGGTGTCGCCCTTCTTGGCGTAGCCTTCGATGTCCGTGCCCGCTTTCGCCGGTGAGAAGGTGGATGGGGCAAAGCCCGCCCAGACGGGGATGGTCGGCGTGATGGTGTGGGTCAGATCCACATATTTGGCATCCTTGAACGCCGAATTATAGACCGCCCACAGCCCGTCGGACTCGGCGGCATAGCCTGCCCCCGGCATCGCCACGGCGCAGACCGCCAGTGCGCCGGCGGCAATCGCCGTCCCTTTCTTTTTCCATTCTTTTTCCAATAACATGCGCAGCCCCTTTCGCTTCGCCATCTCTATCTCTAGGACCATAAGCAAAGCATCGAGCGGGGTTTTCATGCAAGATCCTTGCTCGGCGGTCATGCGGAGGGGGCGACCGCGCGGTGGAACATGGCGTTGGGGCCGCCGTTAACGCCAGACCACGCGCGGCTCAGGGCCTTCAGACAGGAAGGGGCAGGGATGATAATCTCAATTTTTCAGTGGCTTGCGCTTCTATTCACGGCTACAGCGATCATTCCGGCAGGCGCGCATCTCGCCGAACTGCTCAACAAGATGGCCCTCGACAAGGCGGACTATTTCGTCGTCCAGCGGATCTATGACGGCTGGGCACTGTTCGGCATCGTGCTGTTCGGCGCGATTTTCTCTCTTCTCGGCTACACCATCTCGCTGATCAGGCATAGTCAGCCCTATGGATTTGCCGCCGCCGCGCTTCTGCTGGTGCTGGCCAATCTCGGGATCTTCTTCATGTGGACCTTCCCGATGAACAAGGCGACCGACAACTGGACGGTCTCTCCGGACAACTGGGAAACCCTTCGATCTCAATGGGAATATTCGCACGCCGCCAACGCGCTGGTGATCTTCGCGGCGTTCATCTGCCTGCTGATCGCGGTGACGCGGCATCTGTCGTTCCGCGGCTGACGCGCCGGGCAGGCACCGCTCACGTTTTGTTGAACAGGCATAGCGCGGAGGGAACCGGCAAGGATATTCTCTGTTGGCACTTCAGATCGCACTGCGTCCTAACCGCAGGTGCGTGGGTATAGGCAAGCTTCATTCCGCCGGCTCCGGCGCCGGTACACATGGCCGTCAGGTTTTACCCTCCACATCGCTCGGGGCTCGCCAGCGGCGGCCCTTGCGAAGGGCAAGGAGTTGGTCTTGCGACACCGCTTTTTGATTTTTGTATTGATCGTCATCGCTATCGTGGTCGCCATTTTTGTCTTTTGGCCGCAAGGCTTCCAGATGGCGCGCAACTGGGTTGCCGGTGGATCGGGACAACCCGGTGCAGGGCAACAAGCACAGCAGGCCCAACAGAATCGGCCTCCGCCTCAGGTCGGGGTGATGGAGGTCAAAGCGGAAACCGTGCCGCTGCCGGTGGAATATGCCGGGCGCGTGGCCGGGTTTCGCGAGGTCGAGGTTCGCCCCCGCGTGAGCGGCGCCCTGCTCAAGCGGGAATTCGAGGAAGGCGCCAAGGTCGAGCAGGGCCAGATGCTGTTCCGGATCGATCCGGCGACGTACAAGGTCGCGCTGGCGCAGGCCGAGGCACAGCGCGCCCAGGCGCAGGCCCAGGCCACGCAGGCGGAGGAGAATTTCAAGCGCATCGAAGAGTTGGCGGGCCGCCAGGTGTCCACTGAGCAGCAGCTCGAACAGGCCAAGGCCCAGCGCGACCTTCAGCGCGCCGCCGTCCAGCTCGCCGAAGCCCAGATGGACGCCGCCAAGCTCAACATCGAATATACGACCGTCAATGCGCCGGTGGCGGGCGTCACCGCGTTGCTGTCGCCTCCCGAAGGCACGCTCGTTCAGGCGCAGCAGACCCTGCTGACGACGATCACCCAGCTCAATCCCGCCTATGTCAACTTCTCCGTCACCGACAGCGAATACCAGGCCTTCCAGAAACTCAACCAGCGCCGCAAGGACCCGATCAAGACGTCGGATCTCACGGTCAAGCTGCATTATGGCGACGGGCGCGTCTACGGCCCGACCGGCAGGATCGACATGGCCGCCCAACGCGTGGACCCGCAGACCGGCACCATCCAGGCCCGCGCCATCTTCCCCAACACCGATGACGGCATTCTGCCCGGCCAGTTCGTCCGTGTCGTGATTAACGGCGTGACGCTGCCGGACGCGATCGTCATTCCCGAGCGCGCAATCAACCAGGGGCCTCAGGGCTCAGCGGTGTTCGTCGTCAACGATAAGAACATCGCCGAGGCCAGGGCGGTGAAGCTCGCCCAGCAGGTGGCGTCGGGCTATGTCGTCAGCGAGGGGCTCAAATCGGGCGAGCGCATCGTCGTCGACGGGCTGATCCGCGTGCGACCAGGCGCCCCGGTGAACCCGGCTCCGCCCGGCCAGGCGCCCGCGGCGCAGCAGGGCGGCCAGCCGCAGCAAAGCAGCGGCAATCCGGCAGGCGCCGCCCCGTCTCAGGCCGCAGCGGGCGGAGACGGCAAATGATATCGAGGTTTTTCATTCTGCGGCCGGTCTTCGCCTCGGTGATCTCCATCATCATCGTCCTTGCCGGCCTCGTGTCGATTCGCGCCCTTCCGGTCGCCCAGTATCCGCAGATCGTTCCACCCGAAGTCGTCGTTTCCGCGACCTATCCCGGCGCCAACGCCGAGACCATCGCCGAAACGGTCGCCGCGCCGCTCGAGCAGCAGATCAACGGCGTCGAGAACATGATCTACATGCGCTCGACCTCCACGGCGTCGGGCACGCTCAACCTGTCGGTCTATTTCGATATCGGCACCAATCCCGACCAGGCGACGATCGACGTCAACAACCGCGTACAGCGGGCGAGCGCGCTGCTGCCGTCCGAGGTCTCCCGCCAGGGCGTGACCGTCAGGCAGCGGTCGAGCTCCATTCTCGAAGTTCTGACGATGTCCTCGCCGGGCAGCCGCTTCGATACCATCTTCATCAGCAATTACGCGCTCATCAACGTGCTCGACGAGCTGCGCCGCACGCCCGGCGTGGGCGATGCGTCCCTGTTCGGCGCGTCCGACTATTCCATGCGCATCTGGCTGCGCCCGGATAAGGTCGCGCAATATAATCTGACGCCGGCCGACGTCGCCGCCGCGATCCGCGAACAGAACCAGCAATTCGCCGCCGGCCGGTTCGGCGAGGAGCCGATCAGCAAGGAGCAGCCGTTCACCTATTCGGTGACGACGCCGGGACGGCTGGTCGATGCCAAGCAGTTCGAGAACATCATTCTACGCTCGGACGCGGATGGCGGCGCCTTGCGGCTCAAGGATGTCGCGCGCGTCGAGCTGGGCTCGCTGAACTACAGCTTCTCGGCGACCTTCAACGGCTCGCCGACGGTGCCGATCGGCGTCTATCTCCAGCCCGGCGCGAACGCCCTTCAGGTTGCCGCCAATGTCAAGGCGACCATGGACCGGCTCTCGCAGCGCTTCCCGGAAGGGCTTCGCTATGACGCGCCGTTCAACACGACCCGCTTCGTCGAGGTCTCGATCCGCGAGGTGATCTACACCTTCATCGAGGCGATCAGTCTGGTCGTGCTCGTGGTCTATCTGTTCCTGCAGAGCTTCCGGGCGACGCTCATCCCGATCATCGCCGTGCCGGTCTCGCTGATCGGCACGTTCGCCGGGATGTACGTGCTCGGCTTCTCGATCAACCTGCTCACCTTGTTCGGCATGGTGCTCGCCATCGGCATCGTCGTCGACGACGCCATCGTGGTGCTGGAGAATGTCGAGCGGATCATGTCGCAGGAGGGCAAGCCGCCGCGCGAGGCCGCCCTTCAGGCGATGGAGGAGGTCAGCGGGCCGATCATCGCCATCGTGCTCGTGCTGTGCGCGGTGTTCGTGCCGGTCGCCGTTTCTCGGCGGGCTCGCCGGCGAGCTCTACCGGCAGTTCGCCGTCACCATTTCGGTCTCCGTGGCCATCTCCGGCATCGTCGCCCTGACGCTGACGCCGGCGCTCTGCGCCATCCTGCTGAAGCCGGAGCGCAAGGAACCGCTGCTGCCGTTCCGCTGGTTCAATAGCGGCTTCGGCTGGGTGACGGACCGCTATGCGAGCGGGGTGACCTTCCTGTTGCGTCACGCCATTCTGGGCGTGGTTCTCGCGCTTGGCGTCGTCGCGATCGCCTGGCAGCTTTTCGAGCGCGTCCCCGGCGGCCTCGTTCCGGCCGAGGACCAGGGCTACGTGTTCCTCGTCGACCGCCCTGCCGCCCGCCGCAAGCCTCGACCGCACCCGCGCGATCACCGGCAAGGTAACCGAGGGCGTTCTGGAAAATCCCGCGGTCGAGAATGTGGTTTCGCTGTCGCCGGCTTCGACTTTCTCGCCGGGGCGCAGAAGACCAATTGCCGGCATCTCCTTCGTCAGCCTGAAGGACTGGTCCCAGCGCACCGATCCCAGCCAGGACGCGCGAAATCTGGCGCCCGCCTTCTGCCGCGCTCAACGCCCGGTTCCGCGACGGCGTCGTCATCGGCTTCAACCCGCCGCCGATCCAGGGCATCGGCACCACCGGCGGCTTCGAATTCTTTCGTGCAGGACCGGTCGGGCGGATCGCTGGACAGCCTGTCTCAGGCGACGCAGAAAGTCGTTGCGGCGGCGAACAAGCGCCCCGATCTGCGCGGCGTGCGCGACCACCTTTTCGACCGGCGTGCCGCAATACCGGATCGACGTCGACCGCGAGAAGGCCAAGGCGCTGGGCGTCGCCGTCGGCGACATCTTCACCACGATGCAGAGCACATTCGGCAGCCTCTATGTCAACGATTTCACGCTGTACGGCCGCACGTTCCGCGTCAGCCTGTCCTCCGAGAGCGAGTTCCGCCGGTCGCCGACCGACCTGCAGCAGGTCTATGTCCGCTCGGCGTCGGGGGCCATGGTGCCGCTCAACGTGCTGGTCTCTGCAACACGCGTCGTCGGTCCGGACGTCGTCGACCGGTTCAACATCTTCCCCGCCGCCCGCGTCCAGGGCAGTGCCGCGCCCGGCTATTCCTCGGGTCAGGCGATCAAGGCGATGCAGGAGGTGGTGTCGAGCACGCTCGGCCCCGACTACACGATCGGCTGGACCGGCGCGGCCTACCAGGAACTCTCCACCGCCGGCACCGGCTATCAGGGCTTCATCTTCGGCCTGATCTTCGTGTTCCTGATCCTCGCCGCGCAGTATGAGCGCTGGTCGCTGCCGCTGGCGGTGATCGCAGCGGTGCCGTTCGCGGTGTTCGGCGCGATCGTGGCGATCTATTTCCGCGGCATCGAGAACGACGTCTACTTCCAGATCGGGCTGATCACGCTGATCGGGCTCGCGGCGAAAAACGCCATTCTCATCGTGGAATTCGCCGCCGAACGGCTCAGGGAGGGCAAGCCGGCATTCGAGGCCGCCGTCGAGGGCGCGCGGCTGCGCTTTCGCCCGATCATCATGACGTCGCTTGCCTTCATCCTCGGCGTCATGCCGCTGGCGGTGAGCAACGGCGCCGGCTCGGCGAGCCGCCATTCGATCGGCACCGGCGTCATCGGCGGAATGCTGGCGGCGACGTTCATCGCAACCTTCTTCATCCCGCTGTTCTTCCGTCTGACGTCGCCGCGGCGCAAGCAGGAGCAGCCCGTGGAGAAGGAGGCGTAGTCCCTTTCCATGAACGTATCCGGGGGCGCGCCAGCCTCTCGGGAGACCGGCGCCGCCGGACGTGACTGCCGGTTTGGCGAATTAATGCGGCTGGTTCAGCGCCCACATCACGCCGAACGGGTCGCGAAGCTGGCCGTAGCGTGCGCCCCAGAACATGTCCTGCACCGGCATGACAGATTCCGCGCCGGCCGCCATCGCGCAGTCCCAAGCCGCGTCGATATCCGTGACCTGAAGCGCGAGATTGAAGCCCTGGGGCTTTTCCAGTGCACAGCCATGTTCCGGATAGGCGTCGGAAAGCATCAGCGAACCGCCATGCAGATATAGATGGATGTGCATGGTCCGGCCCTTGTCGTCGACCGGATAGCGGAAGACTTCCTCGGCCCCGAACGCCTTCTGGTAAAACGCCGACGCGTCGCTGGCGCCGTCGACCATGAGATATGGGACAACGCCGCCAAGCGGTTCGGGCTGGGCCTGTGCGGCGGGCTCTGCGGTTTGGGTCTGAGAGGCCATCGGTATCTCCTTGGGTTGAAATGCGCGATTACGCGGTGTCTGTATCTCAAAGACGGCCGGCTCCGCCTTGCCCCGACATGAGCATGAAAAAAAATTCGGGCCCCGCGGCACGGACCTCAAGTGGTGTCCGAAACACTCACCCCCCGCGCCGCCGCCTGCTTCGCCAATACCCGCTCATATCCGGCGCGAAGCTGCTCGGCAACGGTCGGCCCGTTGCGCTCTGCCGGTATGCCGAGATGGGCTTGACGCAGCTCGGCCATGAACTGATCCCACATCGCCGGACCGCCCTCTTCCAGAAGCTGGGCGCGAATGCTGAGGTCTTCGGTCACCGGGAGATGGCGCCGCCCCCATGCCCCGAGCGCCGCGAAGATCGGCACCAGCTGGATGGATTTCTCGGTGAGGCTGTAGATCGCCTTCTGCTTGTGGCTGGGATCGTCGGCCTTGGTGATCATGCCCTCCTCCTGAAGCCGCTTCAGCCGCTCGGCCAGGATGTTGGAGGAAATGCCTTCCTCCGATCGCGTCAGCAGTTCCCGGAAATGCCGCCGGCCGCCGAACACCATGTCGCGAAGGATGATCAGGCTCCAGCGGTCGCCGAAAACCTCAAGCGAAAGATTGATCGGGCACCCCGACCGATGCGCTGCGTTCATGCCGCTCCTCGAAAAAACCGCTTGCACCGTCGCACAACCATGCCTACGATGCAACTAGTTGCATTTTGATATCAGTTTAGGGAGTAACCCAGATGACAAACGAAGCCGACATCATTCGAGCCTGTTTCCGCGCATTCGAGACCAAGCAGCGGGAGATCCTGGAGCCGCTGATTGCCAAAGACTTCACCTTCACCAGCCCTTATGACGACCACATCGACAGGGCCGCCTATTTCAAGCGGTGCTGGCCCGCCAGCGAAGTGATCACGACCGTCGATCTGACCGCGATCGCAGGGAAAGGCGACGGCTGGTTCGTCCGCTACCTGGCGACGATGACGTCCGGGGCGATCTTCAGGAACGTCGAATATTTCAAGATCCGCGACGGCCAGGTCCGGAGTGTCGAGGTCTATTTCGGCGACCCGATGAATGCGCCGGACGATGAAGCGGCGGCAACGTGATCGCGCGCTGCTCGACTCACTTCAGCCAAGGATGCAGAGGATGACCAACACATCGTTTTGCCGGGACGGCCTTGACCGCATGAAAGCGCTGATGGCCGCCCATGTCGAACGCGGCGACCTGCCGGGCGTCGTCACCCTCCTCGCCTGCGACGTGCAGGTGGAGGCGAACGCCGTCGGCCACATGGCGTTCGGCGCTGCGCCGCCGATCCGGCGCGACACGATTTTCCGCATCGCCTCGCTTACCAAGCCGGTGGCGGGCGCCGCGGCGATGATGCTCGTGGAAGACGGCAAGCTCGACCTCGACGAACCCGTCGACCGGCTGCTGCCGGAACTCGCCGACCGCCGCGTCCTGAAGCGCCTCGACGGCCCGCTCGACGACACGGTGCCGGCCGTTCGCCCGATCCTGGTCAGCGATCTTCTGACTCTGCGCATGGGGCTCGGCGCGATCATGGCGCCGGGCCGCTATCCGATCAATGACGCCATGGTGGAGCTGGGCGTCGCCGTCGGCGCGTCGCTGCCGAACGGCGCGAGCCCGGACGACTGGCTGGAGCGGCTCGGCTCGCTGCCGCTGATGCACCAGCCGGGCGCGGCGTGGATGTACGACACCGGCCTGACCGTGCTCGGCGTCCTCATCGCCCGCGCCGCCGGGCAGCCTCTGGAGGTGTTCATGCGGACACGGATCTTCGAGCCGCTCGGCATGGTCGACACCGGCTTCAGCGTGCCCTCGGGCAAGCTCGACCGGCTGCCGGTCTGCTACAGGCGCGATCCGGCGACGGGGCGCTTGGCGGAGTTCGACCCTGCCGGACCGGAAAGCCCGTTCAGCGCGCCTCCATCCATGCCGTCGGCGTCGGGCGGCCTCGTCTCGACCGCGGACGATTATCTGGCCTTCGCCCGGATGATGCTGAACAAGGGCGAGGCAGCCCGCGGCGAAAGGCTGCTCACGGAGCATTCCGTTGCGGCCATGACGACCGACCGCATCACGCCCGAGCAGCAGGCGGTCTCGCCGTTCGTCCCCGGCTTCTGGGAAACGCGCGGCTGGGGCTATGGGCTGAGCATCATCAAGAAGACCGAGCCCACCGAGCCTCGCGGCTTCGGCTGGGATGGCGGCTACGGCACGTCCTGCTACTGGGACCCGCAGACCGGGCTGATCGGCATTCTGATGACGCAGCGGCTGATGGACTCACCCACCCCGCCGCCGGTCTTCGTCGATTTCTGGGGCGCGGCCTATGACACTGTCGCATCATAGGCCGGCCGATCTCTCAGGCTGCCCCGTCCGCGGAACTCACTCCGCAGGCGCGGGCTGCTTCTCGCCCTCGCCGAATCCGCCTTCGGCCGGCTTCGGGAAATGCCGGACGTCGCCGTGCTGAACCAGCGGACGGTAGCCGGACAGCTTCCGCAGCAGGACGTAGAACACCGGCGTGAAGAAGATGCCGAACATGGTCACGCCGAGCATGCCCGCGAACACCGCAACGCCCATCGCATGGCGCATTTCCGCGCCCGCGCCGACCGAGGTGACGAGCGGGACCACGCCCATGATGAAGGCAAACGACGTCATCAGGATCGGCCGGAGCCGCAGCCGGCTCGCCTCGATCGCCGCCTGCACCGGCGTGCGCCCGTCGAATTCCAGCTCTCGGGCGAACTCCACGATCAGGATCGCATTCTTCGCCGATAGCCCCACGAGAACGGTCAGGCCGATCTGCGTGAAGACGTTGTTGTCGCCGCCGCTCAGATAGACGCCGAACATCGCCGCCAGCAGCCCGAACGGCACGATCATGATGATCGACAGCGGCAGGACGAGGCTCTCATACTGCGCCGCGAGCACCAGGAAGACGAGCAGCACGGCGAGCGGGAACACCCAGATCGCCGAGTTGCCGGCCAGGATCTGCTGATAGGTCAGATCGGTCCATTCGAAGGTGAAGCCCTTCGGCAGCGTCTCGGCCGCGATCCGCGCCACCGCCGCCTGCGCCTCGCCGCTCGAGAAGCCCGGCGCCGGTCCGCCATTGACGTCCGCGGACAGGAAGCCGTTATAGCGCATTGCGCGCTCAGGCCCGGCGCTCTGCTCGACGCGCAGCAGCGCCGAAAGCGGCACCATCTCGCCCGTCTTCGACCGCACCTTCAACTGGCCGATATCGTCCGCATGCGCACGGAACGGGGCATCCGCCTGGACGCGCACGGAATAGGTCCGGTTGTATTTGTTGATGTCGTTGACATAGAGCGAGCCGAGATAGATCTGCATCGTCTCGAACACGTCCGTGACGGCGACGCCGAGCTGGCGCGCCTTGGTGCGGTCGATATTGGCGTAGAGCTGCGGCACGTTCACCTGATAGGAGGAGAACAGTCCGGCCAGCTCCGGCGCCTGATAGGCCTTGGCCATGAACGCCTTGGTCGCGGCGTCCAGCGCTTCGTAGCCCTGGCCGCTGTGATCCTCGATCTCCAGCTTGAAGCCGCCGATCGTGCCGAGGCCCTGCACGGGCGGCGGCGGGAACATGGCGATGAAGGCTTCCTGGATCGCGGCGAATTTCTGGTTGAGCTGCATGGCGATCGCCCCGCCGCTCAGATCCGGCGTCGTGCGTTCCTCGAACGGCGACAGCGTCACGAAGACGATGCCGGCATTGGACGAATTGGTGAAGCCGTTGATCGACAGGCCCGGAAAGGCGACGGCGCTTTCGACGCCGGGATGCTTCATGGCGATCTCGCCCATCCGCCGGATGACCTCATCCGTGCGGTCGAGCGTCGCGCCGTCCGGAAGCTGGGCGAAGCCGACGAGATACTGCTTGTCCTGCGCCGGCACGAAGCCGCCGGGCACGGTGCGGAACAACACGACGGTCGCGCCGAGCATGACGGCATAAATCGCCAGCATCACCGTCTTGCGGAACACGAGCCGCCGGACGCCGCCGCTATAGCCCTTCGAGCCGCGACTGAAGACCCAATTGAAGCCGCGGAACAGCCAGCCGAACAGGCCGTCGAGAACCCGCGTCAGCCGGTCCGGCGGCGCGCCGTGCGGCTTGAGCAGCAGCGCCGACAGCGCCGGCGACAGCGTCAGCGAGTTGATCGCCGAGATCACCGTCGAGATCGCGATGGTCAGCGCGAACTGCTTGTAGAACTGGCCGCTCAGCCCGGTGATGAAGGCGAGCGGCACGAACACCGCGATCAGCACCAGCGCGATGGCGATGATCGGACCCGACACCTCGCTCATCGCCTGATAGCTCGCCTGTCGCGGCGACAGCCCTTCCTCGATATTGCGCTCGACATTCTCGACCACGACGATGGCATCGTCGACGACGATACCGATGGCGAGCACCAGGCCGAACAGCGTCAGCGCATTGATCGAGAAGCCGAATACATACATCACCGCGAAGGTGCCGATGATCGACACGGGCACCGCCAGCAGCGGGATGATCGAGGCACGCCATGTCTGCAGGAACAGGATGACGACGAGCACGACCAGCGCGATGGCTTCGAGCAGCGTATGAATCACCGCGTCGATCGAGGCCCGCACGAACTGCGTGGTGTCGTAGACGATCTCGTAATCGACGCCCTCCGGCATGTTCTGCTTCAGCTCGGCCATCGTCGCGCGGACGTTCTGCGCGATCTCGAGCGCGTTGGAGCCGGGCGCCTGGAAGATGCCGATGGCGACGGCGGGCTTGTTATCGAGCAGCGAGCGCAGCGAATATTGCGCCGAGCCCAGCTCGATGCGGGCGATGTCGCGAAGCCGGGTCACCTGCCCGTCCGCGCCGGTCTTGACGATGATGTCGCCGAACTCTTCCTCGGTCTCGAGGCGCCCTTGCGCATTCACCGAAAGCTGCAGGTCGACGCCGGGCAGCGTCGGCGAGCCGCCGACCACGCCGGCCGCGGCCTGAACGTTCTGCGCACGGATCTCGCTGACCACATCGCTCGCCGACAGGCCGCGCTCGGCGACCTTCTGCGGATCGAGCCAGATGCGCATTGAATAATCGCCTGCGCCGAAGATCTCCACCTGGCCCGTTCCCGGAATCCGGGCAAGCCGGTCCTTGACGTTCAGCACGCCGTAATTGCGCAGATAGGTGATGCCGTAGCGGTTGTTCGGCGAGACCAGATGCACGACCATGATGAAGTCCGGCGAACTCTTCACCGTGGTGATGCCGAGACTGCGCACCTCCTCGGGCAGACGAGGCTCGGCCTGGGACACGCGGTTCTGCACGAGCTGCTGCGCCTTGTCCGCGTCGGTGCCGAGCGCGAAGGTCACGGTCAGCGTCATCTGACCGTCGGTCGTCGCCTGGCTGGTCATGTAGAGCATGTTCTCGACGCCGTTGATCGCTTCCTCGATCGGCGTCGCAACCGTCGCCGCGATGACCTTCGGATTGGCGCCCGGATATTGCGCGCGCACCACCACCGAGGGCGGCACCACTTCCGGATATTCCGAGATCGGCATGACCCGCAGGGCCAGCAGGCCGCTGACGAAGATCATGCACCGAGAGAACGCCCGCGAAGATCGGGCGATCGATAAAAAATTTGGACAGATTCATAACTCGATCCCCCACATCCTCGGGATGCGCGATCAGCGCTGCGCCACGTCGCCCTTCGGCTCGGCTTGCTGCGCCTGTTGCGTTGTCGGTTTGCCGTCCATCGAGACCATCTGCGGCGCGACCACCGCACCGGGGCGGACTCGCTGCAGACCGTTGACGACGATGCGCTCGCCTGCCTTCAGGCCGGCCGTGACGATCCGCGAGCCTTCGGCGATCGGGCCGAGCTGGACCTCGCGGTAGACCGCTTTGTTGTCGCCGTCGACGACCAGTACGAATTTCTTGTCCTGGTCGGTGCCGATAGCACGCTCATTGATGGCGATGGCGGGCGCGCTCTTCGGCTGGCCCATGCGCAGGCGGGCAAATTGTCCGGGCACCAGATCGCCGTCCGGGTTCGGGAACCTCGCCCGCACGCGGACCGTACCGCTGGCGCTATCGACCTGATTGTCGATGAACTGCAGCTGGCCGTCGACCTGCTTGCCGTTGCTCTCGGCAGTTTCCATCTGCACCGGAATCCGCGACACCTGGGAATGCGAATTGAGCCCGGCATCGAGCCCCTTGAGCGCTCTCAGAACCACCTGCTCGTTGGCATTGAAGCTGGCGTAAATCGGATCGACCGAAACCAGCGTCGTCAACACCGGGGCGGTCGGCCCTTCACCGACGATATTGCCCACCGTCACTTCCAGCTTGCCGACGCGGCCGGCGACCGGCGCGCGGACTTCGGTGTAGTCGAGCTTCAGCTTGGCCGACTGCAATGCCGCCTTGGCCGCGCGCAGATTGGCCTCGGCCTCGCGCTTGGCGTTGATGCGCTGATCGAGATCGCGCTGCGACAGCACGCGGTTGTCGGAAAGCTGCTTGCCGCGCTCCAGATCGCTCTGGCTCAGCGACAGCCGCGCCTCTGCGGCCGCAACCTGCGCCTCGGCGCCGTCGACATCCGCAGCGTAAGGCGCGGGATCGATGGTGATCAGCGGGTCGCCCTGCTTGACGAGTTCGCCCTCGCGGAAGTGAACGGCCTGGATCGGTCCGGACACGCGGGGCCGTATCTCGACACGCTCCACCGCTTCGAGCCGGCCGGAGAAATCCTGCCAGATCATCGTGTCGTGCGCCTCGACCACTGCCACCGACACCGGCACCGCCTGCGGCGCTTGGGCGGCGGCATTGTCGGCATGCGCCGGTCTACCCGGGGCTTCGAGGAACGCCGCAACTCCAGCCGCCGCGAGCGCGACCACCAGAGCTGCGCCGAAAAAGCGCTTAAGAGAAGCAATCGACTTCATTGGGAAACTCCTGGCCCGTCAGGCCTTCTGGGAATGGTAAAAGGGAACCCCCTTCAACAAGGACGATGTGCGGGCGAAGAATCCGACAAAGCGTTCGCGCAATCCGGATGCCCAGGATGATTTCAGGTTGGCCATGCGGCCGAGAGCGTCCGGCCAGCCGGTCGGAGCCTCAAGAACCTCGCAGTCGACGCAAACGCCTGCCTCGCGCAGACGCCGCGCATAGCAAAGGCTTTCGTCGCGCAGCGGATCGTCCGCCGCGGTAATCAGCAGCGCCGGGGCAAGCCCCTTCAGGCGCGATGCGCCGAGCGGCGACGCATAGGGATGGCACGCCTTGTCCGCCGTGCCGAGATATTGCTGCCAGCCATCGGCCCAGCGGCAGCCGACCGCCCCGACTTTCGCCTCGCGCAGCGACATGGTCGCCAGGCACGGGTCGAGCATCGGCGACAGGAGGATCTGACCGGCAAGCGGCGGCGCCGCCTGATCCCGCGCCATCAGCGCCAGGCTGGCGGCGATATTGCCGCCGGCATCTTCCCCGGCGACATAGATCGTCGAACTCCGGCTACCCCATTTGGTCCGGCAATTGTGCAGCGTCTTCAGCGCCTCGAAGCTCGCCTGGAGCGGGCCTGGGAATGGCGAATTCGGCGCGAGCGGGTAGTCGGCGGACACCACGATGGCTCCAGCCTCCGCGAGCAGCGTCGCAACAGGCCGCCCGCCTTCCAGCGAACCGCCGGTGAAAGCGCCGCCATGCAGGTGCAGAACCAGCGGCGCCGTACGCGGCGTTCGGCCGTCGCGGTAGAGCCGCATCGGCATCTGCTGCGCCTCACACTGGATGGCCTGTTCGTTACACTCGATCGCCATTTCGGCGCGCTCCACTTGAATTCCGGCATTGTGCACCGCATAACATGCTGCGCACATCACTGCATTGCAGCAAATTAGCTATAGCATCAGAGGAAATAAATACGCCTAGCGCTGCTTCATTGTTTCGCTGTAGAAACAATCGCGGTAGGATCGTTCGATATTCCGTCCGGAGGTGTCCCATGGATCAGCTCGCCGCAATGCGCGCCTTCGTCCGCGTCGTCGAGGCCGG
This sequence comes from uncultured Alphaproteobacteria bacterium, assembly GCA_963727575.1. Classification (GTDB taxonomy): domain Bacteria; phylum Pseudomonadota; class Alphaproteobacteria; order Rhizobiales; family Rhodomicrobiaceae; genus JAHQVI01. The sequence goes on along the minus strand of CAVSIA010000035.1, from coordinate 39,373 downwards.
AACCTTTACCCACGCCGCCACGACCCTGGAAATGCCGAAGCCGACCGTCACTAAGCTCATTCAGTCGCTGGAAGCCCATGTGCACACCAAGCTCCTGCATCGGACCACGCGGCGCGTCACGGTTACGCCGGATGGCGCGGCCTATTACGAGCGCGTCGTCCGCCTGCTCGCCGATCTGGACGAACTCGACGGCAGCATGACCACCTCGCAAAGCCGCCCCAGCGGCCGGCTCCGGGTCGATGTCGGCGCCTCGCTCGCCGTTCTCGTGATTATCCCCGCTCTGCCGGATTTCCACGCGCGCTATCCCGAAATCCAGCTCGATCTGGGCGTGACCGACCGGCCCGTCGACCTCGTCGGCGAGAACGTCGATTGCTCGGTGCGGGCGGGGACGCTTACGGATCAGTCGCTGATCGCGCGGCGGCTCGGGGAGTATCAGTTTGTTACCTGCGCCACGCCCGCCTACCTCAGGCGCCATGGCACGCCCCTGCATCCGGTGGATCTGGACGCGACGCATCAGGTCGTCAGCTATTTCAAGGGCCACAGCGGCGGGGCGCGGCCGATGACGTTCCTGCGCGGCGGCGAACGCCACGAGATCGGCGGGCGCTACATCATTTCCGTCAATGACAGCAACGCCTATGTAGCGGCGGGCCTGGCGGGGCTCGGCGTCCTGCACGCGCCGACCTTCCTGGTTCAGCACCATATCGACGGCGGCGCTCTTGTGCCGATTCTGGCGGATTGGGACAACGAACCGCTGCCGCTCCACGTCGTCTATCCGCCGAACCGCCATGTCAGCAGCAGGGTGCGCGTGTTCGTCGATTGGGTTGCGGAGCTGATTTCGCGGAAGGTGTTCGCACCGCGCCAGCGCCTGTCGGCTTGAACGCGGGCTTGTTGTTGCGGCTCAGCCCGCGCGATAGGTCAGCGGCGGAGCGAAGGCGTTGGAGCGCAGGATCTCCTTCAGCGGCTCGGCCGGATCGGCGCGCCTCTCGTCGATCAGACGGGCGACTTCCGACAGCAGGTCGCGGCGATCGATCGGCTTCGACACATAGCCGTCCATCCCCTCGGCGATATACCGTTCGCGGTCACCGCTCATTGCGTCTGCCGTCATGGCGATAACCGGCAGCGTGCGCCACGGCTTGGCGGTGGCGCGGATGCGCTTCAGCGTCTGAAGACCGTCGAGCATCGGCATATGGATGTCGAGCAGGATCAGGTCGAAGGTGGCCATGTCGAGTTTCTCGAGCGCCTGAATGCCGTCATTGGCCTCGGTAACCTGATAGCCTTCGGGTTCGAGGAACAGGCGGCCGACGCGCCGGTTCACCGGATGATCGTCGACCAGCAGAATGCGCCGCCCGCGGACATCGTCCTGTTCGGCGACATCCTCATGGATCTGCGCGACGTTCCCCGGCAGGCATTGGGTGTGAGACAGCCGCATCGTCATCAGGGTGAAAGTGAAGGTCGATCCTTTGCCCTCCTCGCTTTCGAGGACCACATCGCCGCCCATGAGCTGTGCAAGCCGTCGGGTGACCGTCAGCCCCAGTCCGGTGCCGCCCTGTCCTCTCGACGCCGGCGTTTCGCCGTGCGGGAAAGGCGTGAACAGAGCGTCCGCGCTGTGTCGGGCCGCTCCGGTCCCGGTGTCGGACACTGTGACCGTGATGAGCACGCCCTCCGGCTGCTCGTCGGCACGGACATTGATGCGAACCTCGTCGCGCCCGGTAAACTTGATCGCGTTGGAGGTCAGGTTGTTCAGGCATTGCTCGAAGCGGATCGGATCGATCAGCACCCGATCCGGTACGCCCGCCGCAATATCGAGCACGAGCGCGATCCCCTTTTCCTGAGCGCGCGGCGCCCAGCAGCCGTAATGGGATTTCAGGATCGGCTCGATCCTGGCTTCCAGCGGCGCAAGCTCCATGCGCCCGGCTTCGATCTTGGACAGGTCCAGCACGTCGTCGAGCAGCATCTTCAGGGTTTTGCCCGATTCGAGAATGGCCTCCGCCTGCTCACTCTGGAACGCCGTCAAGTCGCTTTGCACCAGGACCTGCGCCATGCCCAGAATGCCGTTGAGCGGTGTACGGATTTCATGGCTCATATTGGCCAGAAACGCCGACTTGGCCCGATTGGCGAGATCGGCCTGCCGCCGGGAGTCCTCCAGCTCCGCCTCACGCCGCCGCTCGTCGGTGATGTCGAGCGCCACCCGGACATAGCGGTCATGGCTCATCCGGCGATAGATGATCCGGCAGATGCGCCCATCATCAGCGGTCAGATCGACCGACAGGCCCTGGCGCAGACGCTCATCCATCTCGTCCGCCCATTCCCAGCATTGGTCATCGCTGGCATCCGGACGGTTCCGGTGGAGAATCGCAAAGGTTGCCTCGCGATGGGAAAGTCCCTCATCCACGGCCGAGTAATATTCGGAGAATGCTTCTCGGGCCAGACCGTTCGACATGATCGGCCGCAGGTCGCTGTCGATGATGGCAAAGCCGTGAGGGAGCGCTTCGATGGCGGAGCGCATCACCGAGCACAGATCATCCCCGGCCTGCCGCGCCAGCTCCGATCCCGGAATGCTGAAGGCCTCGGCAAGCGCCCGGCAATCGCTGCGGATTTCGCTCGGATCGACATGGATCATCGGTGCGGCGCGCGTTTGGCACGACGCCGGATCGCGCGCCGGACGTGCGGCCTCCGTTGCATCCGGGGCAGCGGCTTGGTCGCGATCCGCCTCGGCGGCGTGCTCGATTGCGGCGTCCGGTGACACCGTCTCATCCGCGACCTCCGGCAACGCCGCCGCATCGGCAGTCAGCAGTCCGGCGATCTCGGTCAGCAGCGCCTGTCTCTCGATCGGCTTGGAAATGTAGCCGTTCATTCCCTCGGCGAGATAGCGCTCGCGGTCGCCGCTCATGGCATCGGCGGTCAGCGCGATGATCGGCAGATCGCTCCACGGCTCCTCGGCGCAGCGGATGCATTGGAGCGTCTGCAGCCATCCGTGAGCGGAGCGACACTAGTCGTTAACCATCCGCCAATCGAGGCCGAAGCGGGCGAGATATTTGCGCAGGCGGTCCGCGTCGTTGGCGGACGCCTTCTGGCTGCGGGAGGCGGCAAACAGCCTCCGGCCCGCAGCGCTGAGCGTGGCGCAGCTCCGGCAGATGGCAATAACCTGACGCAATTGCAGCCGGTCGAACAGGTCGATGGCGCCGACCCGCTCCTCGCCGAGGAGATCGATCAGCAGCGCATCGCCCTCGTCCCGCAATGCGCCCCTCCATTGGCGACGCAACCGCGCGATTTCCTCGGCGACGACCGCCTCGTTGATGCGTCCACCGGGCGCGAGCGTCGCCATGCGCGTGATCGAGGCCCCAAGGTCGCGGAAATTGGAGGCCCATTCGGCGTCCGGCGCAGTGGCGAAGTCGAGATACCGCCGCCAGGCCTCGCGATTGAAGGTGACGTTGGCGCCCTCCCGCTCGGCAAAGCGCTGCAATTCGAAGGCAATGTTCGGCTCGATGTCCTCGCGCCGCGCTTTCAGCCCCGGCAGCTCGAAGCTCCACAGATTAAGCCTGGCGAACAGGTCTTCGCGGAAGGAGCCGTCCGCGATGGCCTCGGCGAGGTCGCGATTGGTGCCGGCGATGAGCTGGAAATTGCTGGTCGCCTCGCGGTCCGAGCCTACGGGCAGAAAGCGCTTCTCCTCGATGGCGCGCAGGATCATCGCCTGCTCGTCGCCGCCGAGTTCGCCGATCTCGTCCAGGAACAGCATGCCCCCATCGGCCGCACGCAACAGGCCGGCCCGGTCCTGGACAGCGCCGGTAAACGCGCCCTTGCGGTGGCCGAATAGCGTCGACATGGCGCCGTCGCCCCTGAGCGTCGCACAATTCACCTCGACGAATTCGCCCGCCACCTGACGGCGCATCTTCTTCAGCTCGTAAATGCGCCGCGCGAGTTGCGACTTGCCGGCGCCGGTCGGCCCGGTCAGCAGAACCGGCGCCTTGGAGCGGATCGCCACCTGTTCGATACGTTCGATCATGCGATTGAAGGCGTCGTTGCGCGTGGCGATGCCGGATTTCAGAAAGGACGTGTCCTCGACCTGCTCGGCCTTGAAGCGCGTGGCGATGCGGTCGTAGCGGGACAGGTCCAGATCGATGATGCCGAACGCGCCTGCTCCGCCCTGTTTCCAGCGCTTGGGTGGGCTGAGCTGCAGGATCTTCGCCGGAATGTATCGCGCCTCGATCAGCAGGAACCAGCAGATCTGCGCGACATGCGTTCCCGTGGTGATGTTGACGAAATAGTCCTCGGCCTCCGGATCGAACGGATAGGCGCGGGCCAGATCGTGCAGCGCGCCATAGACCTCCTCGAAGTCCCAGGGATCCTTCAATTCGACGAGCGTGGTACGCACTTCGGTTTCCGGCGAGACGGTGTCGATATCGCCTGTCACGGTCTTGGCGAGCGCGGTCCGCTGCAGGTCGTGGATCAACTCCAGCCGATCGACGATGAGATCCTCATGCTGGCAGAGCGCAATGGTCGGGCGCCATTTCTCCCAGCGCTTATCCTGGGTACCGGCATCGAGGATCGTACCGAGAAACCCGAAAACCACTTGAGGGCGTCGCATGAGCTTATCCAATATTATAAATCAAGAGATTTTAATATCTTTTTTTGGCGCTCAGTCAAGTCGACCAATCGCAAGCTGCGACAGAAATGAAATATTTTCATAAACAAAATCAGTGAGTTAAAGATTCTTCTGAACCGATCTGCGTGTTTGGCACGTCCTTCGCAATAAGGGTGGCATGCAGGCGGCCATGGGCGGACCTGCGAGGTGAAGGAGAAGCAAGATGGCCAACAAGGCACTGTTCGCATCGCAGCGCGGGAGACGCATTGCCGCGACGGATGCGCGAAACCATGAGGGTGCGCCGGCCTATGCGATGGAGCCGCGCCACCTGCTTGCCCAACTCGCGGTGACGGGAACTTTGAACCGGACGTTCTATGCAAATGCGAGCCAGCAGCTCGACAATATTCTCGATGCGGCCCAGCAGGTCGACCCGGCATTCGTCGCCAAGACGGCGATCTATGCCCGCCAGCGCGGCCATATGAAGGACACGCCGGCACTGTTGATGGCCTGGCTGTCGATGGTGCAGTCGCCGGAGTTCGGCCTCGCCTTCGACCGTGTCGTGGACAACGGCAAGATGCTGCGGACCTTCGTGCAGATGATGCGCTCGGGCGTTACGGGACGCAAGTCGCTCGGGACGCGGCCGAAGCGGATGGTCAAGGCGTGGATGGAAAAGGTGTCGGACATCGAGATCATGCGTGCGGCTGTCGGGCAGGACCCTTCGCTCGCCGATGTGATCAGGATGGTGCACCCGAAGCCGGTCGACCCGTCGCGTGAGGCACTCTATGGCTACCTGATCGGGAAGCCCTATGACGTCGCGGCCCTGCCGGATGTTGTGACGGCGTTCGAGGCGTTCAAGCACGACGCGTCGGCGCCGGTCCCGGACGTGCCGTTCCAGATGTTGACGGCGTTGCCGCTGACGAAGGAGCATTGGGCCGCCATCGGACGAAAGGCCGGCTGGCATATGCTGCGCATGAATCTGGCGACATTCGCGCGCCGGGGCGCATTCGAGGTGACGGGCTTCCAGGCCTATGTCGCCGAGCGGCTGCGCAGCAGGCAGGCCATCGTCAAGGCACGGGTGATGCCGTACCAGCTGATGTCGGCCTATGCGATGACGTCGAATGGCGGTGTGCCGGAGGCGATCCGCGAGGCGCTGCAGGATGCGATGGAAATCGCCATCCGCAACGTGCCGGTGATCGACGGCAATGTGGTGATCTGTCCGGACGTGTCAGGATCGATGCGCTCGCCGGTGACGGGATATCGCAAGGGCGCCACCACGACGGTTCGCTGCGTCGACGTCGCGGCGCTGATGGCGGCGGCCTTCCTGCGGACGAACCAGCGGACGCGGGTGATGCCGTTCGATGAGCGGATCGTGGCCATTCGCCTCAACGTCCCCAATATCCGCGAAATTTCGCTCGACGACGGGACTTGTTGATGCTTTGGTGCCTGATACTGCGCCCTTGCTACTTCCGTCCGGCGCCATCAGATAGCGGCTACCAATTGGGGGCCTGTTTCATCTGGTTCAGGTATCGAACAGATCGGGGCGGATATTTCGGCTCACATGCACGATGGCCTCGATACCAATGAATTCCCGTTGCTCGGTATAAAAGATGTAATGCGACTGATAACGGTAGCGCCGCAAGCCCGGCTTCACCTCGAAGGCAGCGGCTCCAATGCCGGGAAACTTCACCAGCAGATCAAAGCTGGATTCAAGACCGGCGACATAAGCGGCGGTCTGATTCACGCCAAATGTCTCGTCAGTGTAGGCGACGAGGTCTTCGATATGGCTTATGGCTGCGGGAGAAAGTTTATAGCTTTTGACCATCCGCCGCATTCTTCGTCTTACGGTGTGTGCGCGAACGCTCGACGACTTCGGCAACGGTGGTTTCGGTGAAGCTATTGCAAGCGGGGCTGGCCAACAGCTCCTTATAAGCCGCAAGTTGCTCTTCACGCGTCATGCGCGCCCAAGCGTCATCATCGGCCCTGGTCGGTACGGCCCATGATGAAATCTTTGCTGCTGTATTTTGCTCGCTCATCTTTTAATTATACCACAAATCGGGCGCGCGGGTCTAGGTGTTTAGTCCCGCTGTGTGATGGAGTGGATTTAGCCTGAACCGATCCGGTGTTTCTGTCCAGCATTTGCAAATGTATTCGTAGGACGTCAGTCCCTTCAGCGTTTTGAGACGCTTGGCATAATTGTAAGCGGCCAAGAAGGTTTTCAGGTGCTGCTCAAGCTGGTCGTGGCGGTCATAGTGATACCGCTTGACCGTAGCCTCCTTCAGTGTTCGGTTCATCCGCTCCACTTGCCCGTTCGTCATAAGTGAGCGCTTGTCGCTCACGATAAACGATGGGGTGGACGCCCCCTATCGGCCCTGATGTGCCAAAGTGGCGGTGTTGGGAATCAGATTGAGGAGGCGTCTGTGGCAGAAGTTCATATCATCGGTCTGGATTTGGCGAAGCGGGTGTTTCAGGCTCATGGCGCCTCATCGGACGGCACGGTTCTGTTCCGCAAGAAATTGTCGCGCAACCAAGTGCTTACGTTCCTGTCATCGCAACCACGATGCGTCGTTGCAATGGAAGCTTGCGCCAGCGCTCATCATTGGGGACGCGAGATCGGTGCGCTGGGGCACGAGGTTCGACTTATTGCACCAGCCTATGTGAAGCCCTTCGTTAAACGCCAAAAGAATGACATGGCTGATGCGGAAGCGATCTGCGAAGCGGCGTCGCGGGCAAATATGCGCTTTGTCCCGGTTAAAAGCGCCGAGAAACAAGCTTCGGCCGTTGCTTTCAAAACGCGCGACTTATTGGTGCGGCAGCGATCACAGATGATCAATGCTCTTCGTGGGCATGTCGGAGAGTTCGGTTTCGTTGCTCCGCAAGGCGTTGCTCATGCCAGCAAGCTGGGCGACTGGGTCAGGAACCCCGACTGCAGCCTGCCCGAAGCCGCACGAGCCATGTGTCTCATTCTTGTCGAGATGATCGATCGGCTGTCAGAACAGATCAGCCAACTGAATGTTGAGATCGCCAGCCGAGCCCGCCGTGATGAGACCTCACGCCGCCTGATGACGATCCCGGGTTTTGGTCCGATCATCGCGACGGCTGTGGAGACAATGGCTCCGCCGGCAACCATCTTCAAACGCGGCCGTGACTTTGCCGCCTGGATGGGGCTAACGCCGCGTCAGCATTCAAGCGGCGGGAAGATCAGACTTGGGAAGACGTCTAAAATGGGACATCGGGAATTACGCCGTTTGCTTATCATTGGCGCCAGCGCAGTTGTCCGATGGGCCACGAGGCGGAAGGGATAAGCGACAAGCCCGTGGCTCGCCCGCATGCTGGAGCGCAAACCGCCGATGCTGGTCATCATGGCGCTTGCCAACAAAATGGCGCGCATCGCCTGGGCGCTGATGGCGAATGGCAGCGTTTATCGGCACCGGCCATGGAACGGTGGCGACAGGCTGACACGCGTTTTCTGTCGGCTTTTCAGCGCCGGCAGTTCATGTGAGAAGGTCTCCAGAACTTTATGGACAACGGTCAATAAGACGGGATCGGAAGAACCAGACGCAGCGAACTGCGCTATCCAAGCGCGTATAAACGTAATGGATCCGATCCGCGTATTCCCATATGGGCCAGCGGCATGTGTAGAGCCGCAACACAGGCCGGACACACGTCAGCACCAGACCATGTCGATAAGTTCTTTCAAGATTCTTCTTGCATAAACTGGGGCGTCCACACATGTTCGCTCCCGTCTGTCAGGACTGTATGAATGGTGTAGGGCACAGCTTCAACGAGACGACGCAGGAATTTGGCGGCGTTCATTTTGCCTGCCTTTTCATAGAGTTCCGCGAAAGCGAACTTTGATGTCCGATCAATTGCGACGAAGAGATAGAGCTTGCCTACCTCGGTGCGTACTTCAGCAATATCAATATGGAAGAAGCCAATTGGATAGGATTTGAACTTCTTCTTCGCGGCCTTTTCGCCCTCGACCTCTGGCAAACGGCTGATATCGTGGCGCTGAAGTAGACGGTGCAAAGACGAGCGCGTCAGATGCGGGATGGTCGCCTGTAACGCATAGAGGCAGTCATCAAGCGGCAACAGTGTATGGCGGCGGAAGGCCCCACAGCCATCGCCTCGTCTTCAGCCGTCAGCACGGTCGAGCGGGGATCTTTCGGCCCCATCGCTGCGTCTTCTACAGTTGTTCGTTTCCGCCACTCGCCACCGTCTTGGGGTTGAGCCCGTAACGCGCAGCTAGCCCGGAAAATTCACGGTGGTTTGGCGGGTGTAGCTCAAGCCTTTGAGATGGCTTAGGATTTGGTTGCTAAAGCCGATCCGCGCCATTTTCGCAGGGAGCCCACCCGCCATGATCGATCCTATGCTGCCGTTGCCTGGTCTGTCACCGGTTTTTGGCAAACCGGTCGTGGCGCGTTTTGACGGTGGGGCTTTGTCGTCGGACGCAGGCGTTTTGGTTTTGCGAGAGGTCGAGCAACGCCTTGACGTGGCCGAACGTCTGGCGGGCTGCATCGCGGATCCACGGGCACAAAATCAGGTCGTCCACGGCCTCGCCGATATGATCCGGTTCCGCATGCTGATGATCTCCGCCGGCTATGAGGACGGCAACGATGCATCGCGCTTACGATCTGATCCGGCGTTCAAGCTGGCGCAGGGCGCGCTGCCATCCGGCGCAGATCTTGCCTCGCAGCCCACACTCTCGCGCCTGGAGAACCTGCCTGATCGCCGTTCGCTGCTGCGCATGGGGCAGGCGCTGGTTGATCTCTACTGCGCCTCCTTCCGGCGGGTGCCCAACAGCATCGTGCTGGATATCGACGATACGTTCGATGCCGCATATGGCGGCCAGCAATTACGCTTGTTCAATGCTCATCACGACGAATATGGCTTCCAGCCAATGGTCGTGTTTGACGGTGATGGGCGGTTCGTGACCGCCATGCTGCGTCCGGCCAAGCGCCCCAAAGGCACCGAGATCGGCGCGTTCCTGCGCCGTCTGCTCCGTGCGATCCGCGCCCGACAGCCATTATTGCTGTCCCGAGGTGATCGACGTCTGCCGGGCGAGGGGGCTTGACTTCATCCTCGGCGTCGCGCCGACCACGACCTTGCGCCGCCATATCGAAGAGTTGGAAGCCAGCACCAAAGCCCGTTTCGAGGCCGGAGCGAAGACGGCCAAGCTGCGCCGCTTCAAGGACTTCTTCGATGGCGCAAAGAGCTGGAGCCGGGTCGAACGCATCATCGCGCGGGTCGAAGCCGGCGAGCAAGGCACCGATACCCGCTTCATCGTCACCAATCTCGCCGGCGGCCGGGCCAAGGCGCTCTACGAAGACCTCTACTGCCGACGCGGCATAGCCGAGAACCATATCAAATCCTGGAAGACCCATCTCGCCGCCGATCGCACGTCATGCTCAAAAGCGACCGCCAACCAGTTCCGCCTGTTCCTGCATGCGGGCGCTTATTGGCTGATGTGGCGGCTGCGCGCCATGATGCCGAAACGCTCGATCTGGCGCGTTGCGCAGTTCGATACTCTGCGCCTACGTCTGATCAAGGTCGCCGCCCGGGTGGTCGAGATGAAAACCCAGATCCGGCTGCACCTGCCGACCGCCTGTCCCTACCAACCCATTTTGAGGGCCGTCCTTGGCCGGCTGCCGCGGCTCGTCACCTGAACGCCGGGGCGCCGATGCCCCCGAACGAGCCCACCCCTTTAACCGCAAAAAACGCCTTGCCGGCCGCCAATCTCAAGCGGGATGCATCCGCGCCGGTAATCTGCCAAGATGCACATGAGCGCTGATACGTTCAGCGAATTCTCACCGCCGTGAATAGATCGGGCTAGTTCTTTGGCCGTAGCCTTCGATCGCTGTATCGCAGTTCGGACGGCGTGCGTGGTCGTGGCGCTGCCGTGAAGTATCTGTCCCATAGGGCCTCCCGCATAATGGGATCAGGTAAACTGATTCCATCACACAGCGGGACTGAACATCTAGTCTGGGCATTGGTCGCGCATTCATTCCGGGAGCCGCCCGTCGGTCTGGCGTGGAGGCGTTTGCCCCTCACCCAAAGGGAGCAAGCGCCGTCCAGGCCGATGGGCGGCTCGGCTTGCGACAGCCCGGCCCGGTTCGCGCGGCGAATCGGGGGCGCTATTCCAATGGATCGTCTTGAATAAATTTGCCCATATATTGGACCACGCAGAAGCTGACATGGTCCGATGAGCATAAATATTTTTCTTGCATGCCTTCCAATGAATCGTTTGGAAGATGTATTTCATCGTCGGCCCAAGTAACCCCGGCATCTTGTATGCTTGTCATGTGCAGAAGATAAAAAGCCATGAAGAGCAAATAATAATCTTCTACATGCTTCATGCCAAAATTTCTCTCGCGCAAATACCGCTCATAGGTAACATGAAATGCGAAGTTCTTGATAGGACCGTGCCTGTAGGACGAACAATTCTCGCATGCCCTTCGAACGAGCAAGGTTCCATTGCCCACCGCCGCTGTTAAAAAACTTTGCGACTGACGCATGTTGAGGAGCCGCTTGTCCATGCCGGAAATCGTTTTGGTCCAATCTGCGGCCTTGGTCTTGAATTGTCCGGGGCAATGGAAGATGCAGTTTGCAAGGTCCGTGAAATATCCAGGGCGTGCCGCATCCGGTCCGTCCAGAAGGTGGGTGTAAGTATCTTTCCCGAGGGTCCCGGCTTCATAAAAAAGCTCGAAGCATGCTTGCCGCACGAGGGGCGACGTGCGCAGATTCTTACGGAACCGCGCCGACAGCGCCGAGACAGTATTCTCAGACACCCCCATGTGTTGCGCGATGACCTTGGACGGCTTCCCGGTAATCAGGTACGAGAGAAGGTCGAGCGTCATCACCGGATCGAGCTTCGATCCGGGGTCGAATGGATTTCGCGGCTTATATTTGCGCGCCATGCCGTCAATTTCCTTGGACCCTGAAAACCTACTGGGGCGATATGCTTGGACCTATGCTCTCCCGGCATTGCGTTATCACACACCTCCATCAAAGCAATTTTAAGGTTATGGGAATAGGAAGCATTTCCCTAATTGTTCACTATTTGTTCTGTAATGCTGACAATCGGATTTGGGGCTGTCGGCAGGCAAGAAAGGAGGCCGAAGGTGCATGATGATAAACCGAATGGCTTTGATGCCGCCGAAAACGAATGCCCCGCGACTCCACCGGCGCTGGAATTGGATCATCAAAAATACATGGCCGATCTCGCCGAATTCGACATGACCGACGCGCAGAAACGCGAACTTCTCGAAACGCTCTGGACGATCATGCGTCATTTCGTGGAACTCGGCTTTAGCGGGAATGTCCTAGAACAGATTTTTGAGAACGGTCAGAAGGATGTATACTCTGGAGCGAACACAACAACGAAGGAGAAAACGCCGGACACTGCCGGAACGGGGGACGCATGAGCAATAAACATCAAAAACAAGCAGTTATTTACTGCCGTGTCTCCGACACGAAACAGGTGCGCGATGGCGACGGCCTGAATTCCCAGGAAACGCGCTACCGGGAATTCGCCCGGCGGAAAAACTATACTGTCGCCGCCGTGTTCAAGGACGATATCACGGGCAAGCTGGTGGATCGTCCCGGCATGAAGGCGATGCTGGCCTTCATCCGCCAGCATCGCGCTCAGGGCGTGGTCGTCATCATCGATGATATCTCCCGGCTGGCGCGCGGCCTCCAAGCGCATATCGAGCTGCGGAGCGCCATCACCAGGGCGGGCGGCACGCTCGAATCCCCCTCCATCGAGTTCGGCGAGGATGCGGACTCGCTCCTGGTCGAACATCTTCTCGCCAGTGTCTCACAACATCACCGGCAGAAGAACGGTGAGCAGACCAAAGAACCGCATGATGGCGCGCGTCCACAACGGCTACTGGGTTTTCCAAGCCCCGATGGGCTATACCTACGCCAAATCCAGACGCGGCAAGATTTTGGTCCGTGACGAGCCGGTGGCGTCCGTCATTCAAGAAGCTCTGGAAGGCTATGCGTGGGGACGGTTCGGCAGCCAGGCCGATGTGATGCGCTTCTTGCAGGCGCATCCGCTCTTCCCCAAGGATCGCAATGGCGTGGTTCGCTCCCAGCGTGTCATTCAGCTTCTCGATCAGCCGGTATATGCCGGCTACCCGATTGGGGCATTGCGATGCGCCCGGCTCAGCACGAAGCGCTGGTCAGTCTTGCGACCTTCAAACGCATTCGCGAGCGTCTGAACAGTGGCAACCGCGCGCCGACGCGATCCGACCTGGCGCAGGATTTCCCGCTGCGCGGTTTCGTGCTGTGCCACGATTGCGGAACGCCGCTCACGGGTTGCTGGTCAACAGGCAAGACGGCGCGCCATCCCTACTATCTGTGCCGCAAGCCGGGCTGCGCCAGCTACGGCAAGTCCATTCGCCGCAATCTGATCGAAGGGGAATTCGCAGAGCTGGTGCGCACGGCGCAGCCAAGTCCGACTTTGTTCATGGCCGCGAGTAAGATGTTCGCGGAGCTGTGGAACAACCGCCTCACACAAGCCGAAGCGCAGGCGAAAGTGCTCGGCGCGCAACTTGTCAAAATCGAGCGGCAGGTGAGCGGCTTCCTCGAACGCATTCTCGATGCGAGCGTTCCCAGCGTCATCGCCGCCTATGAGGAACGCATTCGCAAGCTCGAAGAGGATCGTCATGTTCTGCGAGATCGCATCGCCGACACGAGCCGTCCGCTTCAGAGCTTCGAGGAGTCCTTTAGAACTCCTATGACATTCCTGGCAAACCCTTGGAAGCTATGGGAATCCGGCCAGCTTGGTGCCCGTCGGACGGTGTTGAAGCTGGTCTTTAGCGATAGATTGCGTTACGCGCGCAATGACGGGTTTAGAACCCCGGATTTCTCTTTACCTTTCAAGATGTTAGCCGACTTTTCCGGTGCAAAAAGCAGGATGGTGGAGGTGAGAAGAAATACCTCGAACGGACGCCATCGCACGCGGGGTTGGTGCGCCGGCGAAGATGGTGGGCGGCGAGAGGGTCGAACTCCCGACATCCTCGGTGTAAACGAGGCGCTCTACCACTGAGCTAGCCGCCCGGCGCATGCTGGCCCGCAACCATGAGGTCGGGGCGCCGGATCACGGGCTTATAGCCGAAAGCCACGGCCGTTTCCAGCCTCGCGTTACAGGAAGCTCGGCGCCCCCCGCGGGTCACCCGCCCCGCCCCAGGCGAAAGCCTTGCGGCTTCTACTTAGCTATGGGACCATCGAGAGGTGAGGGCTGCGGGACGGACATCCTGCCGGATAGGGAGATGGCGATGGTCAGGAATTTCCTCCTGCATGGCAGCAATACGGTTCTGCTGGTCGCGATGACCGCGATCGCCACGCTCGCCGCCACCGGCGCGGTGCCGCTTTTTCCGCTGTGGATCATGGCCGGCGTGGCGCTGTTCTATCTGAGCGAATATGGCTGGCACCGCTTCGTCTTCCACGCGCCGCCCTCAGACTGGACGTGGCTGCGCAAGCTGCAGCACAGGCTGCATTACGATCACCACATCGACCCGAGCCGGCTGGACCTGCTGTTCCTGCCGGCCTGGTTCGTCGTCCCCAACTTGACGCTCACCTGGCTCATTGCCTGGGCGATCATCGGCGACTGGCAATGGGCTCTGTCGCTGATCCTCGGGGCGATGATCGGGCTGTTTCACTATGAGTGGGTGCACTACGTCGCCCACATCCCCTATCGTCCCGTGACCCGCTTCGGCCGCTGGATGAAGAAATACCACCTCTGGCACCATTTCAAGAACGAGCACTACTGGTTCGGGGTCAGCAATCCGGTGCTCGACGTGGTCCACCGCACGTACCGCGAACCGGAAGAGGTGCCGCGCAGCACGACCGTTCGCGTGCTGCATCCCGAGATGTGAGGATGCGCCCCGCGCCCCGTCCGAGCGGGCCTCGGCAATAAAAAAGCCGCTCCGGGCGGAGCGGCTTTTTCCCGGCTGCGCGAGAACAGCGCGCCGAAATTCTGGCGTTTCAGACGGCCTGGATGTTGTCTACGGCGATCTTGCCGGTGCGGCGGTCCTCGCGCGTATCGAAGCTGACCTTCTGGCCTTCCGATAGCGAGCGGATGCCCGCGCGCTCAAGGGCAGTGGCATGAACGAAAACGTCTTTGCCGCCGTTGTCCGGCTGGATGAAGCCGTAGCCCTTTTGAGTGTTGTGAACTTAACGACACCGGTATTCATAGAAGTCTTCCTATTCGCAGGATGCATGTAGAAGAGCAGCTTGGCCTTCCCAGGCGTCCACATGCTCGGTTCGTCGATATTTGGGGGGAATTTGAACGTCGCACCCCGCGGGCGAGGTGTATCGGCCCAATCGTCCGGCCAAAAGTCGATGCCTTCAATTAATCCGTGCGGTTTCGTCTGGCAAGAGGCAACCGAACAAAAAAACGATGTCTGTGCCGCTTTTCGACAATTCGCGGAAACGAATTCCTCAAGTTGTATGCAACACGCGCAGTATTTTTCGTTTCCCGTCTCCATGTCGATCCACGTTCGTCATTTTGTAAATCGATCTTAAACGCATGTTACACAAGAATTTCTCTAAAGCGTGATTGCGTCCTTGCAATTATCGCCGCAAGGCGGATCATCTCTTGCCTTCGAATCACGTTCCTTCTTGCTTTATAGAGTGCTCTCTTGAACGCCAGCCAAGTCATTCTTTTTGTGATTCTGATCTCGGTTATTGTGCTCCTCATCTGGGGCCGGTGGCGATATGACCTTGTCGCATTCTCCGCGCTGATCGTCGCTCTTCTCGCCGGGGTCGTCCCGGTCGATCACGCCTTCACCGGCTTCGGACATCCGGCCACGGTGATCGTCGCGCTTGTCTTGGTGGTCACACGGGGGCTCACCAATTCCGGGGTCGTCGAGCTGATCACTAGCAAGATCGTCGATGCGACCCGCCCGGTATGGTTTCACGTCGGGATCATGACCAGCGTCGGCGCTGCGCTGTCGACGGTCATGAACAACGTCGCCGCGCTGGCGCTGTTGATGCCGGTCGACATCGAGGCGGCCAGCAAAGCCAAGCGCAGCCCGGCGCTCACCCTTATGCCGATCTCCTTCGCCACCATGCTTGGCGGCATGGTGACGCTCATCGGTACCCCGCCGAACATTATCATCGCCACCTATCGCGGCACCCAGCCGGGCGCGGTGCCGTTCAGCATGTTCGATTTCACGCCCGTAGGGGCAACCTGCGCCATCGCGGGCGTGCTGTTCATCGCGCTGATCGGCTGGCGCCTGATCCCGGCCGAGCGCCGCCGGGGGAATGCCGCGCAGCAGCTTTTCGACATCGGCGATTATCTGGCCGAGCTGGAGATCCCGGAAAAGAGTCGGGCGGTCGGCAGCGCGGTCGGCGATTTCGAGGAGCTGGCGGAAACCCACGGCATCCAGGTCGTCGGCCTCATTCGCGACGACCGGCGGATCGCCGAGACGCTTCGCGAAGCCATCATCGAGTCCGGCGACGTTCTCCTGGTCCAGGGCGGGCCGGACGGAATCGAGAAATACGCCGGCAAGCTGGGCCTGAAGCACATGGGCACCGACAAGACGCCCGATTTGCGCAACCGCAACGATCTGACCCTGATCGAAGTCGTGGTGCCGGCCAACTCTTTCATCGACGGCCAGTCGGTCGGCTCGCTGCGGCTGCGTAGCCGCTACGGCGTCAACCTGGTCGGCGTCTCGCGGCGCGGCCAGGCCATACGCGAGCGCCTGCGCCAGTTCCCGATCCGGGCCGGCGATATCCTGCTGCTGATGGGGTCGACCGATTCGCTTGCCGAAGTGTCCAACTCTTTCGGCGCCCTGCCGCTGGCGAAGCGCGGCCTGCAATTGATTCACCGCGAAAAAGCTGGGCTCGCCGTGCTGATCTTCGGCGCCGCCGTGCTGCTGGCGAGCCTGGGTCTCGTGCAACTGCCGATCGTGCTGGGCGGGGCGGTGGCGCTCTATGCGTTCACCGGCATCGTGCCGCTGCGCGAGCTTTACGACCATATCGAGTGGCCGGTGATCATCCTGCTCGGCTCTCTGATCCCGATCGGCAAAGCCTTCGAGACCACCGGCGGGGCCTCGCTGATCGCGACGCACCTCGTCGAACTCTCGCAGGGCCACGCGCCTTGGGTGAGTCTGGCGATGCTGATGGTCCTGACCATGGTCTTCGCCGACATGATCAACAATACCGCCACGGCTGTGATCTCGGCGCCGGTCGCGGTCGACATCGCCAACCAGCTTTCGGTCAGCCCCGATCCGTTCCTGATGGGCGTCGCCATCGCCTCGTCCTGCGCATTCCTGACGCCGATCGGCCACAAGAACAATACGCTGATCCTGGGGCCGGGCGGCTATCGGTTCGGCGATTACTGGCGGATGGGGCTGCCGCTTGAGATTCTGGTCCTATCGATCAGCATCCCCATGATTCTCATGGTCTGGCCGCTTTAGGCGTGCAGAATGGGCCGACAAGAAAAACAAGGGAGGGAAACATGATTGCCCGCAAGCTCCTGGCGTCGCTCGCCATCTTTTCCGCGCTGACCGCCACTGCCATCGCCGGCAAGGCGGACGTGATCGACGTCAAGATCGAGAAGCAGTCCGGCGGCACATACAGCTTCGACGTGACCGTGAAATCGGACGACACCGGCTGGGACAAATATGCCGACAAATGGGACGTCCTCGGTCCGGACGGCAAGGTGCTGGGTACGCGCGAGCTGCTGCATCCGCATGATGACGAGCAGCCGTTCACGCGCAGTCTCGGCGACGTCAAGATCCCGGCCGAGGTGACCACCGTCACGTTGCGCGCCCACGATAAGGTCGAGGGCTATGGCGGCAAGGAAATGACGGTCGAGGTGCCGCGCTAACGCACGATCGGGAAAAGGTGAGAAGCAGTTTTCCTGAACAATCGTGCGCAAACAAACGGAAATCGATCGTGATCGAGATCGATCGGGCCGAGGCTAACGCGTCAGCGTCAGGCGGCCTTCGATGGCGGGCTTCAGCGGTTTCTGGCGCGCGATGTAGCCGATGACCTGCCCGGCGACATATTGGCCGGCGAGGTCGTCGACCAGCACCTTGCCGCGCTTCAGCATGTCGTAGCCATTGCCGCCCCGGAGCAGATAGTCGTTCGTCGCCAGCGTATAGCGGGCCGCATCGTCGAGCGGCTGGCCGGCGATCGTCACCGACTGGACGCGCCCGCCGGCGGGCCGGGTCAAATCGGCGGCCACCCTCATCCCGCCGATCTGGGGAAAGCCGCCCTCGCTGCCGAGCCCTTGTTCCAGCGCGTCGCGCAGCGCTGCGCCGCTGACCTCCACGACGACCGTGCGGTTGCCGAAAGGCAGCTCTTCGAGCACCGTCTTGCGAGTGAGCACCGTGCCGGCCGGATAATCGCGATTGCCACGAATGCCCCCGGAATTGATCAGGCAGAGCTGTGCACTCGTCGCCGCCATCATCGCATCGCAGACCAGGTCGCCGAACGCGTTCTCGCCGGTCCGCAAAGCGCCGCGCTTTGTATCGAAGGCGGTCTCGGTCGTGCCGATCGCCACGTTCAGCTCCTGATCGATCTGCGCCTGATAGCTCTTGATCGCCGCCATCATCCCGGCGTCGGGCTCGACATTCACCGTATCGATTGGGCGCACATTGGGATGAAACACCACCGCGGTCTTGCCGTCCGCCACGCTCTTTTCGATGAACAGATCCACCGGCGTGACGAAGTCGGCGTCGGAGGCGCTTTCGACGAGGATCACCTTGCCGTTCCAGTAGGTAATCAGATCGTGGTCGTGTCCGGAGAGGATGACATCGGCCTCGCCGGAGCGGAGCAGCGCCATATCGTCCTCGAAGCTGGTATGCGTCACCGCGACGACCAAATCGGCGCCGTCCGCGCGCAGCTTCGCCCCATAATCGCGGACTGTTGCCAGCGCGGGCTCGAAGACGATATCGCCGGGGCTCGACAGCGTCGCGGTCTCTTCCGTGCAGACGCCGACGAAGCCGAGTTTGACGCCGCCGAATTCGACCATTTTCGTCGGCTTCAATCCGGCAACCAGCGCGCCGTCCTTCTCCTTGATATTCGCGGCTAGCACGTCGAACTCCGACTGCTTGACGCGCGCGCGGAAATTCTCCGGTCCGAAATCGAACTCGTGATTGCCCGGCGTGAAAATGTCCGGCTTGATCCGGTTCAGGAGGTCGACGATGTGGTAGCCCTTGTCGATGCCCGACAGCAGCGAGGGTGAATAGGCGTCGCCGGCATGGATGACCAGCGCGTTGCCTTTCGCCCGCTCCGCCTTGGCGACGGCGGCAAGCTTTGCGTGACCGCCCCGGCCGTCCTTGTCTTCCATCCGGTAGAGATCGCTGACGAGGACGAGCGTGACGCGTACGGTCTCCTTGTCCTTGGGGATCTCGGCGAAGGCGCGGCGGGAAAGGATCGTTACCAGACCGAGATTGGCGGCGCCGAGAAAGGCGGCGCGGCGGGAAATCGAGGGCATGAACCGTACCTGATGGAGGAAATCGACCGCCTTAGTTAACGCGTGAGCCGTGAACGTTCAATGCCGGCGCGCATCGCCCCGCGACGGGCGCCATCGCGGCGTCCCGGATTAGCGAATTTGAAGAATAAGACATTCTCATGCATGCATTTTAAGAAAATTTATTGCGCCGTGTCGCCCCAATCCTTTAACGGTGTTGCGCAAGGGCACGAGTGAATGGCCGGGGGGCGATTCAACAACAGCAAGGGCTTTCCCCGAAGGGGTGGCCTTTTTGCAGCCACGCAATTGTCGCTGTATGATTGCTGTTCAGGAACGCCTGGGGGTGAGGCTGATGCGCGTTCTGGTCACTGGGGCGGAAGGGTTCATTGGACGGCGGCTGATCACGGCCCTGCTCCGGGAGCCGGCTCTGACCAAGGATGGGGATCACGCCGAGCGCATCACCGAAATCGTCCTGACGAGCCGCACCGGCGCGCTGGCCAACGAGTTGGACGATCCCCGCATCAGCGTCGCGGTCGGCGACATCGGCGATGCCGCCTTCCTCCAGCGCCTGTTCGAGAAGCGGATCGACAGCGTCTTTCACCTTGCCGCCGTGCTGACCGCCGACGCCGAAGAGGATTTCGAGCGCGGCCTGCAAATCAACATTCTCGGAATGATCGAGCTTCTCGATCTCTGCCGCGCCCAGGGCAGCCGTCCCCGTGTGGTATTTGCCAGCTCGATGGCGGCGTTCGGCGGTCCGCTGCCGGAGCGCGTCGACGACCGCGTGACGCACACCCCACAGACGTCTTATGGAACCGCCAAGGCGATCGGTGAACTGCTGATCAACGATTACAGCCGCCATGGCTTCGTCGACGGCCGCGCGCTGCGGCTGCCGATCGTGGTCATCCGGCCGGTGGCCGCGCCACGTTCGGTGGCCGACCAGGTCGGCGCGGTGCTGCGGGAGCCGCTGCTGGGCCGGAATGTCGTCTGCCCGCTCTCCGCCAGGACCTGCGTGCCGCTGACATCCGTGCGCAACGCCGTGCAATCGCTGATCCGGCTGCACGAGATCCCATCGGATCGCTTCGGCCATACGCGGGCGATGAACATGCCGGCGCTGACCGTTCCGGTCTCCGAGCTGGTGGACGCCGTGCAGACCTTCGATTATCCCGGCCGGCGCGGACGCATATGCTGGGCGGTGGCGGAGGACTTCCAGGCCATCGTCGACGGCTGGCCGTCGGCGATCGTCGCGGAGGAAGCGCTTCGGTTCGGGCTGAGGCCGGATGCCAGCGTCTCCGACATTCTCAGAAGCTTCGTGGAAGATTACGGTCCGTTCGACGGATAGGGCCGGCCGCGCTCAGCTCGGCGCAAACGCGTCGTGCAGAAACCGCCCGGCGATGTCGAGCCCCTCAGGGTCGATGCCGTGGGGCAGACCGGGCCGCACATGCCACTCGACGGAAACGCCGGCCCCGGCCAGAGCCGTACTGGCCTGATGGATCGCTTCGACCGGGATGACGTCATCGGCTTCGCCGTGAATCAGCAGAACCGGAGGGCGCGCCGTGATGTCGGCTTTCAGCCGGGTCGGCTCGACCAGCACCCCGGAGAAGCCGACCAGCGCCGCCATGGTCTTCGGCCGGCGCAACCCGACATGAAGCGCCATCATCGTACCCTGGCTGAAGCCGACCAGCGCCAGCGCGTCGTCGCCGAGCCCCATCGCCGCAAGTTCGGCGTCCAGAAACGCATTGAGGTCGGGTTCCGCCTGCTGGACGCCGCGCCAGCGCTCCTGCATGTCGCGCATGGTCAGCCCGAACCATTGCCGGCCGCCATAGGGGTTGGCCGCGCAGGGCTCCGGCGCGTGCGGGGCAACGAAGGCCGCATCCGGCAGGACGCCGCGCAAATGCTGGCTGAGGGCGATCAGGTCGTTGCCGTCCGCGCCGTAGCCGTGGATCAACACGACGAGCTGCTTGGCGTCGCCGCCGGACGCCGGCAGAACGCGAGGGCCGTCGAGTTTGCGAATTGGGTCTGTCATCAAGGTCTCCGCAGGGTTTGGCGTCGATTGCGGCAAGGCTTGAAACGCTTATTGCAGAATTTGTCACGAGGGTGAAGATGGCGCCATGCACAAAGCCACGCCCGTTTTCCGCTTCGCGCCCAGCCCGAATGGCTATCTGCATCTCGGACACGCCTTCTCCGCGCTGTTCACGCAGGAGATGGCGCGCCGGCATGACGGGCAGATGCTGCTGCGGATCGAGGACATCGATGCCGGGCGCTCGCGTCCCGAATTCGAGGCGGCGATCTACGAAGATCTGGCCTGGCTCGGCATCGCGTGGGAGCAGCCGGTGCGCCGGCAATCGGATCATTTCGATGACTATGTGGTGCGCCTGGCCCAACTCGATGGGGCAGGGCTGGTCTATCCGTGCTTTGCAACCCGGAGGGAGATCGCCGACGCCGTCGCCGCGAAAGGCGCGCTGGCGAGCCGTGATCCGGACGGCGCGCCGCTCTATCCCGGCCTTTGCCGGGATCTCCCGGAGGATGAACGGCAGCGGCGCATCGCGGCGGACGAGCCCTATACGCTGCGCCTCGATATGGCCGCCGCCATCGGCGCCGCGAAGGCGCGCGGGCCATGGCCGATCCGAATCCGCAATATCGACGCGGACGGCGGCGATTTCCTCACGGAAGCGCAGCCGGAGCGCTGGGGCGATGTGGTGCTGGCGCGCAAGGACGTTCCAACGAGCTATCACATCGCGGTGGTGACGGACGACGCCATTCAAGGCATAACCCATGTCACGCGCGGGCTGGACCTGCTTGCCGCGACCGACATTCACCGGCTGCTCCAGCGTCTGCTGGGCCTGCCGGAGCCGGTTTATTGCCATCACCGCCTGATCGTCGATGCAGATGGGCGCAAGCTGTCGAAGTCGCTGCGTGACAAGAGCGTTCGGAGCCTGCGCAGCGAGGGCGCGCAACCGCAAGACATCAAACGGATGGTGGGTTTTGGCGGCGATTTATGATTTGTAATGGTTCCGCGCCGATAAAAGAGCTTGGATTGGACCTGTGTTTACACGACCGGATATGAAGCGCCGCTTTTCCAACCGGGTCATGAGCGGCCGACGTGCTTTCATGCGCGCCCGGCGGCGCGGCGTGCCCGTGCGCGTTCTGCTCCCCAATGTGGTGACGCTGCTTGGGCTTTGCGTCGGCCTCACCTCGATCCGCATGGCCATCGAGGGACGTTTCGAATATGCCCTGCTGGCGATTGCCGGCGCTGCGGCGCTGGATGGGCTGGATGGCCGCATGGCGCGGCTGCTCAAGGCGTCCTCACGCTTCGGCGCCGAGCTGGATTCGCTTTCCGACTTCGTCTGTTTCGGCGTCGCGCCGGCCGTCGTTCTGTTTCTGTGGGGTTTTTCCGACATCCGCAGCCTGGGCTGGATCGTCGTCCTTATCTTCGCCATCGCGGCGGCGCTCAGGCTGGCGCGATTCAACGTGGCGCTCGACGATGCCGGAAAGCCGATCTGGGAGAATGCGTTTTTCGTCGGCGTACCGGTGCCGGCGGGGGCCATTCTGCTGATGCTGCCGCTCTACATGGAGGGGCTGGGGCTGCCGAAAGCGTGGGCCCTGCCGCAGATCATCGCCGTCTATTCGGTGATCATCGCGGCGTTGATGGCGAGCCGCGTCCGCACTTTTTCCGGCAAGCTGATCGGGCGGCGGATCGAGCCGGAATATATCGCACCTGTCATCGCCTTGACGGTCGTGCTCGTGGCGACGCTGGTCACCTATCCGTATATGAGCCTGACGCTGGGGTGCCTCACCTATCTCGCGCTCATTCCGGTGGCCGTGCGGCGGCACCAGGAGCTGGAGAAGCAATTCGGGCCGACCGAGGCTCCCGCCATTGCTCATGGCCCAGCCGGCTATGATGAAGCCGACGAACCCTCAAACGAGCGCCACCACCAGACATAGCGGCTGCTATCATCCGCGAAGCGCGAACTCCGAGGGCCGATGCAGCGCCGGTCTTGCGGAATCGCAGCCCTCAGTCGTTGCGTGAGCCGATGACCGGTTTATGCAGGGTCGAAGGCTTGTTGTTGCTCGGCCCGTTGTTCTGCCGCACCTCGGTGAACGACTGATCGCCGGCGGCGGACCGTGGACGGCGGAACGGTGCGGTGCGTTCCTCGCTTCCGCCGGGCTGCTGGCCCTGACGGCGTCGCTCCGCCTGGAATTCCCGGCCGAGAACGTTGTGCTGAACGTCGGGCCGCCCACTGCGCGGCGGCTGAGCTTCCTGTTGCTGAGGCTCGGGGCTCGACGCAAGCTCCTCGGGCACCTTCATCGCGCCTGGCGGCACCGGTTCGTCCTTGTCGTCGTCCTTGGCGGGCGGCTTCGGCTTTTCCGAAGTCTCGCTGCCCTTGGCCACGATAACCGCAGCCGGACGCAGCACGCGCTCGCCGATCATGTAACCCGCGTGGATGACCTGGACGACCGTATCTGCCGGAACGTTCGGCACCTCGATCTTCGTCATCGCGTCATGCATATGCGGGTTGAACGGCTCGCCCTGCGGGTCGAAGCGCTTGATCTGATACTTCTCCAACGCCTTCAGCAGCTCGCGCTCGGTCACCTCGACGCCCTCGACAAGGCTGCGCAGAACCGTATCGTGCGACGCTGCATCCTTCGGCACCGCCTCGATGGCGCGCCTGATGTTGTCGCCGACGCTGATCACGTCGCGGGCAAATTCGGAGATGGCATATTTCGAGAATTCGGACTTTTCGCGCTCTGTCCGGCGGCGGAGATTCTCCATCTCGGCCATCAGGCGCAGGGCCTTGTCCTTCTGCTCGGTATTGTCCGCGCGCAGCGCCTCGACCTCGGCGCTCAGCTTGGCGATAAGGTCGGCATCGGAGCGGGCACCCGCCAATTCGTCGGCTGCGGCGTCCTGATGGGCCGATGCGGCACCCGCAGATTGCTCGGTCCCGTCAGCCGGGCCGCGCTTGTCTTGTTCCATTCCGGTTCTACCCTCTCCTGGTAGAGCTGTGTCTAACAGCAAATCTGGTTCGGATATTGGCGAGACGCCCACGATAATCAAGTCAGGAGACGGCCAACCAGCCTCGCTGTGTAATCAACCATGGGGATAATTCGGGCGTAGTTCATGCGAGTTGGCCCTATAACGCCCAGAACACCGACAATTTTATGTTCCGAATCGCTGAACGGCGCCACGATCAGAGACGATCCTGACAAGGAAAACAACTGATTCTCGGAACCTATGAAGATTCGCACACCGTCCGCGTCATCGGTCAGTGCGAGAAGCTGCATGATTTCGCGCTTGGATTCCAGGTCGTCGAACAGCAGCCGGATGCGCTCCAAATCCTCCACCGCGGTCAGATCGGACAGAAGATGCGACTGGCCGCGAACGATCAGGCTCTTGGAACTCGTCCTTGCCGCCGGACCACTGCGCCAGCCCGGATTGCACCACCTTCGCGGTCAATTCATCGAGCTGCGCCTTCTTTGCCGCCAGCTCTTCCTGAATCTTGTCCCGCGCCTCGATCAGGGTGACGTTCAACAGCCGCGCATTCACGTAGTTGGTCGCCTCGGCCAGCGCCGAGGCCGGCAGGCCCTCGGGCAGGGCGATGAAGCAATTCTCGATATTGCCATCCTCGCCGACCAGCACGATCAGCGCGCGGCTCGCATCCAGGCCGACAAACTCGATATGCTTGATCCGGTGCGTAAGCTTCTCGGTGAGCACCACACCGGCGCAGCGCGAAAGGCCGGACAGCATCTCGCTGGCTTCGGAGAGCACTTCGTTCATGGTCAGGCGGCCGGAGATCTGCGCCTCGATCTGCGAACGCTCATCCTGGGCGAGATCACCGAATTCGAGCAGTCCGTCGACGAACAGGCGCAGACCGCTCTGGGTCGGCAGCCGGCCGGCGCTGGTGTGCGGCGAATAGATCAGGCCGAGCGTTTCCAGGTCGGCCATGACGTTGCGCACCGAGGCCGGCGATAGCGTAATCGGTATCTGGCGGCTGATATTGCGCGAGCCCACGGGTTCGCCCGTCGACAGGTAGGTCTCGATGATCTGACGGAAAATTGCGCGCGACCGCTCGTTCAGGGCGCCGAGACTTGTAATCTCGCCCTGGCCAAAGCCCGCTGCGCCCAATTCCTTCGCCAGTTGCAAATCCTTGCCGCGCGGCATCGGTGGAGATCGTCTGATCGTTGTCAAGCTGGTTAAATTCCAAACCAAATATGCATCCGTTGAATCTAGCAATTTGTTGCGCCGCTTCAAAGGTCTGAAATGCCGGGACGCCCGACATGCAGAGAATGGCCGGCCTAGGCGGCGCAAACGGCCCCCTGCAAGGCAACCCGCCGCCTCGGGCGACCGCCCTGCGCTTAGATAACGCCGGGCGCGGCCGATTTGTTGCGTTTTCCCCAGATTGTCCCGGTCGCGCTCGATGTTCTGAATAATCGGTGGGCGGTAAGTTTCGCGCAGGCTTTCCATGTCCAAGTGCCCGGACGGTCAATCAGAAAAAACAGAGCGGACATGCCCCGTAAGCCCCAGCCAGGCGCCGCCGAGCCCGGCTCTCAAGCGCCTTTTCCCGCCCCTCCGCGTGACGACTCCAAGGCAAACGGTCAGTTTGAGGCGATCGCCCATCTGAAAGCCGGTCGCCTGGCGGAGGCCACGGCGCTGTTCGAGCGCGTGATCGCGGAAAATCCGGAGAACTGGCAAAGCATTCACCTGCTCGGCCTGGTCGCCTACAAGCAGGGGCTGCTCCAACGCGCCGCTCAGCTCATCCGCCAATGTCTGACGATCAACCCGACGCTGGCCGAGGGTTATTCCGACCTCAGCGTCATTCTCAAGGACATCGGCGACCTTGACGACGCCCAGGCCGCATGCGAGAGGGCGCTCGCGCTGAAGCCGGATTTCCATCCGGCCTATTCCAATCTCGGCAACATCATGAAGGCGTTCGGCAAGCTGCAGGACGCAGCCGAGTGCTACCAGCGCGCCATCGAGATTTCACCCAATTTCGCCGATGGCTACGCCAATCTCGGCAGTGTTCTGCTTCTGCAGGGCAAGACCGAGGAAGCGCTCGATTCCTGCCTTCGTGCGGTCGAAATCGCGCCGAGCAGTGTCGACGCGCTGATCGGATTCAGTCACGCGCTGCGCGCTGCCGGCGAGTTTGACGACGCCATCGCCATCTGCCGCCGCGCCATCGAGCTCCGCCCGGACTACGGGCCGCCTTACTCGGACCTCGGCTGCGTGTTGCAGGAAGCCGGCCGCTACGACGAAGCCATCCGCGCGCATCGCAAGGCGCTCGAACTTGCGCCCAACTATGCGCAGGCGCACAACAATCTCGGCATCGCCTTTAAGGACCTCGGCCGCTACCGTGAGGCGCTTGAATCCTATAATGCCGCGCTGTCGCTCAAACCGGACTATACCGACGCCTATTCGAATATGGGCGTGGTATTGGGGCTGCTCGGCCAGAACAAGGATGCCGTCGGCGCTTACCGCCGCGCGCTCGAGCTGGATCCGAGGCTCCTGGTCGCCTACATCAATCTCGCCGCCGCGCTGTCGGAGCAGGACCTTCTGTCGGACGCGATCGCCACGTATGCCAAGGCGCTGACGATCGATCCGGACAACCCGGCCGCCCTCGTCGACCACTACCATCTGCGCCGCGAGGCCTGCGACTGGGACGGTCTGGCCGCGGCCGAGCAGAGAATTCTGAGTTCCACCTATCGACGCGGCAAGCGGGTGCCGTCCTTCCCGATCCTCAATATTCCATGCGACGCCGAAGACCACCTGCTGAGCGCACGCGAATGGTCGAAAGGGCTCTCCCGCCCCATCGCCACGCCATTCACCTACCGGCCGCCGCGCAGCGCCGCCGCCCAGAACCGGCTGCGGATCGGCTATGTCTCGGCCGACTTCTACAGTCACGCGACGACAAACCTGATGGCGGAGCTGGTGGAGCGGCACGACCGCCGGCGTTTCGAGGTTTTCGGCTATTGCTTCAGTCCGAACGACGCCAGCGCGATGCGCCGGCGGATCACGGCGGCCTTCGATCAGTTCGTCCCCATCAGCCAGATGCCCCATGCCGAGGCGGCAGAGCGCATCAACCGGGACGGCGTCGATATCCTCATCGACCTGAAGGGCTACACGACGCACGCCCGGACCGAGATTTTCGCCTGCCGGCCGGCGCCGATCCAGGTCAACTATCTCGGCTATCCGGGCACCATGGGCGCCGACTTCATCGACTACATCGTCGCCGACGAGTTCACCGCGCCGATGGACCAGCAGCCCTTCTTCGACGAGAACATCGTCCATCTGCCGGGATGCTACCAGCCGAACGACACCAAGCGCTCCGTCGCCGCCGACTGCCCTTCGCGCCGCGACTGCGGCCTGCCGGAGCGCGGCTTCGTGTTCTGCTCGTTCAACAGCAGCTACAAAATCACGCCCGAAATGTTCGGTCTTTGGATGCGCCTGCTGAACGACGTTTCGGGCAGCGTGCTGTGGCTGCTCGAATCCAATTCGCTGATGCGGGAGAACCTGCGACGCAAGGCGGTGTCGCTCGGCGTCGATCCGGCGCGGCTGGTGTTCGCGCCGAAAATGGAACTGTCCGTCCATCTCGCCCGCCACCGCCACGCCGATTTGTTCCTCGATTCACTGCCGGTCAACGCGCATACCACCGCGAGCGATGCGCTGTGGGCGGGCCTTCCCATGCTGACCTGTGCGGGCGAAACCTTCGTCTCGCGGGTCTGCGGCAGTCTGTTGAAGGCGGTCGGCCTGACCGAGCTGATCACCTATTCGCTCGATCAATATGAGCGGACCGCGCTCGGGCTCGCGCGCAACCCGGACACGCTTGCCCAGATCCGCGCCCAGCTCGCCAGAACGCGGATGAACGCCCCGCTTTTCGACATCGAAACCTACACCAAAGGGCTCGAGGCGGCGTATGAGCACATGTCGGAATTGCGCGAAAAGGGCAAGGAGCCCCGCGCCTTTTCGGTGAACGATATCGGCGGCGAGGAATGGGAGATCCTCGACGAGTTGACCCCGGCAGGCGCGGCCGTGGCAATCACCCCCGAACCCGTCATCACGACGACGCCGGTTTCGCTGGCCGCGCTGGAAGCCTACACGGCGCGCGAGTTCGCAACCGCCCCCGCGGCCCCGCCGCAGAGGCCGGCCGCCGCGCCGCAGGACCGCATTCCCTATGACGCCTGCCCGCTTTGCGACAGCCCGGATTTCCCCGTCGTCAAACCGGCGGATAGCACCCCGCAGCCGAATCCGGCCTTGCCGGCGCCGGCCGCATGGTGCCGCTGCAATGCCTGCGGTCATGTCTTCACGCAGAGCCATCTTGCCCCGGAGGCGAGCGAGCGGCTCTGGGCCAAGCTGCCGCCGCAGGATGCCGCCGGCTACAATGTGGAACCGCAGCGGCTCGTTTCCGCCCGGATCGTCGGCCAGATCGCCAAGCTCAAGCCCGGCGGCGACTGGCTCGACGTCGATTTCGGCAGCGGCTCGATGCTGTTCACAGCGGAAGAGTGGGGCTATCGTCCGGTCGGCATCGACCCGCGCGGCGACAATGCCGAAACGCTGAAGCGGCTCGGCTACGAAGTCCCATCCGCTCCAGCTCGACGATCTGGACATGCCGGGCCGGTTCAGCGTCGTTTCCATGAACGACGTGCTGCAACGCGTGCCCTATCCGAGCGCCGCGCTCGCTGCCGCCAAACGCCTGCTGCTATCGGGCGGCATCCTGTTCTGCTCGATGCCGAACATGGCGACGATCGTTTGGCGCATTCTCGACGGGAACGGCACCAATCCGTTCTGGAGCGAGGTCACCCACTGCCACAATTTCACGCGCGACCGCCTCTACAAGCTGCTCGAAGAGAACGGCTTCCGGCCGATCTTCTACAATGTCAGCGAGCGCGGCCGGGCGTCGATGGATGTGATCGCGATGAAGGCATAAGAGCAGGGCTTGGCCACCGGCCCGGCATACCCGTCAGATGCGGCGGCCGCCTCCGGCGCAGGTTACGCAGGCGGGGCTGGTCGGGTCGGCCCTGAGCCGCGCCTCGGGGATCTCCTCGCCGCATTTGACGCAATAGCCGTAATCGCCCGACGCGATCCGCCCGAGTGCCGCGTCGATCTGCTTCAGACGCAGGCGCCGCCGCCGCTCCGATTCCATGGCCATCGCCTGCTGCTGCATCGCATCGACCCTCGACACCCGGCCGACGCCCTGCTGATCCAACTCCACCGCTTTGCGCGATTTGCGCGCGTCTTCGCTGAGGGATTCGAGCTCCTGTTTTTCGCGCAAAATCAGTGCGCGCCAGACTTCCAGGTCCATCATCTCGTTCCTCGTTGACGATATGATCTCCTCGGACGGTGCGGCGAAAACAATCGGGGCACCAGGAGCCGTTCCGGCACCGCGAGAGATCTGGCGGGCTGGATCGGGATGCATCGTCTCTACTTTGCGAGACGTTTGAGCCGGCATTCAAGAGCTTTTACGATAAGCGTCAGTTTTTCCGATCGACTTCGTCGTGCGGCGCATCGGCAAGGCACTGCGGCCCCAACTCGCCCGCTCCTCGCAGCCCACACAGCGCCAGGGTCAGATCGAACTCGCCGACGACATTGCGGATCACCTCGCGAACGCCGTCCTCGCCCGCGAGCGCCAGCCCGTAGACATAGGGACGGCCGAGCAGCACCGCCTTCGCGCCGAGCGCCAGCGCGATAGCGATATCGCGTCCGGAGCGGATGCCCGAATCGAGCAGCACCGGCATGTCGCCAGCCGCCGCGACGATCCCCGGCAGTGCGTCGAGCGAGGCAATCTCGCCGTCGACCTGCCGCCCGCCATGATTGGACACGATCAGTCCGTCCACGCCGTGATCGGCCGCGAGCCTGGCGTCGTCGGGATGCCGGACGCCCTTCAGCAGGATCGGCAGCCGGGTCATTCGGCGCAGGCGGGCGAGATCGTCCCAGGTGATATCGAGGCGTGAATAGGTGGCGGTGAAATACGCGACGGCGGAGCGGATGCGCCCCATCGGCAGGCCGAATTGCTTGCTCTTTCGCCGGTGATTGCGCGCTGCAGAGACCAGTCCGCCGATGCCGCGCGGCTTGAAGCCGGTCTCGGGCGGGGACGCCGGGATCTTTGCACGGAATACCGGATCGGTGAGGTATTGGGCGAGGCCGAGCCCATGCAGGAACGGAAGGTAGCCGAGGTCGAGGTCGCGCGGTCGCCAGCCGAGCAGCGTCGTGTCCAGCGTGACGACGATCGCCTCGCAGCCGCATGTCTCCGCCCGCTGAAGAAGCGAGGCGACGAATTCGTCGTCGCTGCTCCAATAGAGCTGAAACCAGCGCGGCGCGGCATCCATCGCGGCGGCGCATTGCTCCATGGGCACGGACGCCTGATTGGAGAAGATGTAGCCGATGCCCTCCCCCGCCGCCGCGCGGGCGACGGCAAGGTCGGCCTCGGCGTTGACCATTTCCAGGACGCCGACCGGGGCCAGCAACACCGGCGCCGGGTAGCGCTTGCCGAACAGCGTGACGGAGAGGTCGCGCTCGGCAACGTTGCGCAGCACGCGCGGCACCAGACAGTGGCGGTCGAAGGCGGCGCGGTTGGCGCGGGCTGTGGATTCCGTTCCGGCGCCGCCGACGATATAGGCTGCGGCGCGCGCGTTCATCCGCGCCATCGCCTTTGCCTCCAGCGCGTCCGGCGCGACCGGAACCCGCGGCCTGGCGCCCCCGACGCCGGTAACGAAGATCTCCATTTGCCGCATCCGGCCCGGTCCCATGACCCGTTGCATGACGGTCTTTGCGCCCTTCATGGCCACCCTCCCCCACTCCAATCGCGTCCTTTTCGATAGCATGGCCCGGATCGTATGACGGCGCGCGGCAAAATCTCGCGCCGCTGAAACTTTTCCGAGCCGCCTCTCGTGACTGCGACCAGTTCAGCCAACGAAGGACCGCGCCGCCGGAGCAGATAGCGGCCTGGAGGCTTAGGAGAAGGAGAGCGAGATGCAGTTCGGAATCCGCAGGAGCATTGGGGCAAGGGCGCTTGCCGCCACATTCGCAGTCTTTATGGCCGGATCGGTCGCCGACGGGCCGGTCCACGCGAAGACATATACCGAAATGCCGGAGGACGGCTGGACGACCTATAAGAGCGACGATTTCGGTTACGCGCTCTATTACCCGTCCGCCTATTTCCAACCCGACGCCATTGCTGCCGGCGGCGAGCCCAAGACCTTCGTGTCGCCCGATAAGAAGGCCAAGCTGGTCGTCTCCGGCGTCGACAATGACGACGGCTTCACGCTGGCCAGCTACCGCTCGACCCTGCTCGGCGATTTCGGCGGCTATGACGCGCTGGACTACAGCCCGAAAGGCCAAAGCTGGTTCGTGCTCTCCGGCTATCGCGGCGAGACCATCTACTACCAGAAGGTGATGTTCTCCTGCGGCAATCGCATGATCAACATTTTCAGCGTCACCTTTCCGATCGGGGAGAAGGCGGTCTACGAGCGTCTCATCGAGGTGATGGAGGACAAGTTCAGGCCCGGCCGGGGAGCCGATGCGCCTGCCGGTTGCCGGCATTAGTGCATCGATCCAAATGGAGGCTTCAGCCGGAGCTTGGTAAAATTGATGCATGACAAAGAGCTAGCCCGGAAAATTCACGGTGGTTTGGCGGGTGTAGCTCAAGCCTTTGAGATGGCTTAGGATTTGGTTGCTAAAGCCGATCCGCGCCATTTTCGCAGGGAGCCCACCCGCCATGATCGATCCTATGCTGCCGTTGCCTGGTCTGTCACCGGTTTTTGGCAAACCGGTCGTGGCGCGTTTTGACGGTGGGGCTTTGTCGTCGGACGCAGGCGTTTTGGTTTTGCGAGAGGTCGAGCAACGCCTTGACGTGGCCGAACGTCTGGCGGGCTGCATCGCGGATCCACGGGCACAAAATCAGGTCGTCCACGGCCTCGCCGATATGATCCGGTTCCGCATGCTGATGATCTCCGCCGGCTATGAGGACGGCAACGATGCATCGCGCTTACGATCTGATCCGGCGTTCAAGCTGGCGCAGGGCGCGCTGCCATCCGGCGCAGATCTTGCCTCGCAGCCCACACTCTCGCGCCTGGAGAACCTGCCTGATCGCCGTTCGCTGCTGCGCATGGGGCAGGCGCTGGTTGATCTCTACTGCGCCTCCTTCCGGCGGGTGCCCAACAGCATCGTGCTGGATATCGACGATACGTTCGATGCCGCATATGGCGGCCAGCAATTACGCTTGTTCAATGCTCATCACGACGAATATGGCTTCCAGCCAATGGTCGTGTTTGACGGTGATGGGCGGTTCGTGACCGCCATGCTGCGTCCGGC
The DNA here is from genome assembly GCA_963727575.1 of uncultured Alphaproteobacteria bacterium. GTDB lineage: Bacteria > Pseudomonadota > Alphaproteobacteria > Rhizobiales > Rhodomicrobiaceae > JAHQVI01. Next base: position 7,063 of record CAVSIA010000035.1, on the reverse strand, counting down.
CAAGCGCCCCAAAGGCACCGAGATCGGCGCGTTCCTGCGCCGTCTGCTCCGTGCGATCCGCGCCAACTGGCCAAGCACCCGGATCCTGATCCGGGCCGACAGCCATTATTGCTGTCCCGAGGTGATCGACGTCTGCCGGGCGAGGGGGCTTGACTTCATCCTCGGCGTCGCGCCGACCACGACCTTGCGCCGCCATATCGAAGAGTTGGAAGCCAGCACCAAAGCCCGTTTCGAGGCCGGAGCGAAGACGGCCAAGCTGCGCCGCTTCAAGGACTTCTTCGATGGCGCAAAGAGCTGGAGCCGGGTCGAACGCATCATCGCGCGGGTCGAAGCCGGCGAGCAAGGCACCGATACCCGCTTCATCGTCACCAATCTCGCCGGCGGCCGGGCCAAGGCGCTCTACGAAGACCTCTACTGCCGACGCGGCATAGCCGAGAACCATATCAAATCCTGGAAGACCCATCTCGCCGCCGATCGCACGTCATGCTCAAAAGCGACCGCCAACCAGTTCCGCCTGTTCCTGCATGCGGGCGCTTATTGGCTGATGTGGCGGCTGCGCGCCATGATGCCGAAACGCTCGATCTGGCGCGTTGCGCAGTTCGATACTCTGCGCCTACGTCTGATCAAGGTCGCCGCCCGGGTGGTCGAGATGAAAACCCAGATCCGGCTGCACCTGCCGACCGCCTGTCCCTACCAACCCATTTTGAGGGCCGTCCTTGGCCGGCTGCCGCGGCTCGTCACCTGAACGCCGGGGCGCCGATGCCCCCGAACGAGCCCACCCCTTTAACCGCAAAAAACGCCTTGCCGGCCGCCAATCTCAAGCGGGATGCATCCGCGCCGGTAATCTGCCAAGATGCACATGAGCGCTGATACGTTCAGCGAATTCTCACCGCCGTGAATAGATCGGGCTAGTGTCCTGTTTCGGAAATTTCTAGCCAGTTATTCGTCGTCGTGATTCCCTGTATTGGATCAGCGATTCCCTGGGAGCGATGATGGCGAGTGGAAAACCGAGCCCGATCCAGCTGAGTGCGGATGAGCAAGCCATGCTCAATGGCCGTGTCCGCCGTCGCAAGATTACGCGCGCGGATGCACAGCGCGCGGAGATCATCCTGCGCGCGGCGGACGGGGAGAACAACTGCGAGATCGCGTCTGGGGTGGGCGTTACGCGTCAGACCGTCCGGCTGTGGCGCGAGCGGTTCGCCAGGCATCGTCTCGATGGCCTCGACGACGAGCCAAGATGCGGTGCGCCACGCAAGATCGGCGATGACCGTATCGAGGAAATTGTTACCAAAACGCTCGAGGCAAAGCCCTCGGACGCGACACATTGGAGCACGCGCGGCATGGCGAAGGCGTCGGGCATATCGGCGTCGTCCGTGCATCGGATCTGGCAGGCCTTCTGCTTGCAGCCGCATCGCACCGAGACGTTCAAGCTGTCGACCGATCCGCAATTCGTCGAGAAGGTGCGCGACATTGTGGGGCTATATCTCGCTCCGCCAGACAAGGCGCTGGTGATCTGCGTCGATGAAAAGAGCCAGATACAAGCCCTTGATCGAACGCAGCCGCTTCTGCCGATGCGTCCCGGTCAGGTGGAGAGGCGCACCCACGACTATGAGCGCCACGGCACAACAACGCTCTTTGCAGGCTTCATTGCCGCCGTGACGGCCGAGACAGACGTGAAGGCGGGCAGCGTGATCGGCACATGCATGCCGCGCCATCGCGCACAGGAGTTCCGCAAGTTCCTCGACGAAGTGGAGCGCAATGTGCCTGCCGGTCTCGACGTGCATGTCGTGATGGACAACGCCTCGAGCCACAAGACAAAGCTGATCCGCGATTGGTTCGCCAAGCGGGCGCACTGGCACGCGCACTTCACCCCGACATCGTCATCGTGGATCAATCAGGTCGAGCGTTTCTTCTCGCTGTTGGCCGAAAAGCAGATCAAGCGAGGCGCTCACACGTCGGTCAAGCAACTGATCGCGGCGATCGAGGCCTTCATCCGTCAGCAGAACGCAAATCCGAAGCCGCTACGATGGACCAAGTCCGCCGATGATATACTGGCAAGCATCGAGCGCTTTTGCCGCCGCACCCTCGATGTGCATGCCTCAGCTGGATAGGAACTTCTGAATCAGGACACTAGATGATCTCCTTCAGCCGCAAATTCATGACCTCAAGTCTTTGCTCGCAATCGGTAAGGAGACGGCGGATTTCCGCAAGTTCTGGCGCGAGATGCCGCCCCGTATTCCTCCATGTCATCGTTTGTAAAAGGCTGCACACAAGTTCGATGGTGAGACGACATTCGCAGAGGGGAACGCCCAACTTCTGGACGATTTCACATTCGCAATCTTTGCTGGTCATTGTCACTCGGTTACCGCTCGCATCGGATATTCGCATTAGAGGCGTGTTGTCGAGCGTCGGCCCGGACTTAGCGGCGCGCCAAACTCAGCCTGAGATGCCAACAAGCGCCCACAACTTTAGGATGGCGGAGCAGCCAAGCCGCAGTTCCCTCGCACCGATTTCGCAACAGTTGCTCTGGGGAACACTGTCAGCCTCTAACTCACTACATATCACTTCATTTGGAGTCAAATTGATACACGGAGACGAGTGGATGGTCAACGCCATCTCACTACAATGTCGTCACTATGCCGACATCTAATACGCATCCACCAAAACGCATTCATCCAGTTAGCGTTCGCCTGGACGATGAGGTCCTGGAAAAGCTCAGGGTGATCGCTGCTCGTGAGAGTCGCTCGATTTCTAATTTGATTTATCTCATTGTGCGCAAGTGGCTTGCGGAGCACGAAGCCACTGAACCCGGCCAGAAGGGTTAAAGGGCTGGGCCACGAAGCGGCGACGGGACGATGCAGGTGAAGCATGTCCATCGGGGGAAAGCGACACCAAACGCTGGACGCGGCGGCCGAGATCGTCAAGGTGGTGGCCGAACGCATTCCGCCCATTTCGACCTCGAGCCGATATGCGACGTCCAGGTGCTCTGTCCGATGAATCGCGGCAGCGCAGGCACTCGGGCGCTGAACAGGCGCTGCAGGAGGCGATCGATCCGGCGAGACCAAGCGCTCCTCTGTCGAGCGCTTCGGCTTCGTATTCCGCGTCGGCGACAAGGTGATGCAGACCGAGAACAATTATGACCGCCACGTCTTCAATGGCGATCTCGGCTTCGTCGCCGCCATCGACCAGGGAGAATTCGAGCTGACCATCGACGTCGACAGCCGCCCGGTCACCTATCCCTTCGGTGAGCTCGATGAAGTGACGCCGGCTTCGCCGCTACGATCCACAAATCGCAAGGCTCAGAATATCCGGCCGTCATGGTGTCGATCCTGACGCAGCACTACACGATGCTGGCCAGGAACCTGATCTATACCGGCATCACCCGCGGAAAGCGGCTGGTCGTCATTGTCGGACAAAAAGGCCATTGCCATGGCGATGCGTAACAGCCGTGGCCGGCGCCGCTGGTCGACGCTGCGCGAGCGGCTGAATGCACCGAGCGCGCAGTGATGCCTCCGGCGGCATCACTGCCATTCGATGGCCCCGCGATTATGTTCCGACCGCTTCTTTCAGTTCCTTGGCGGCGCGGAAGGCGACCTTCTTTTTCGCCCGGATCTTCATGGTCTCGCCGGTTGCCGGATTGCGGCCCTTGCGCGCGGCGTGCTTGCGGACCTGGAGGCTGCCGAGACCGGCGATCCGTATGCGGTTGCCCTTCTTCAGATTTTTGACCACCTGCGCGACAAAGTCGTTCATCAGCAGGTTCGCGTCCTTTTTGCTGAGTTCATATTTCTCAGCAAGATCCCCAGTGATGCTTTTCAGCGTGATTGTCGGTTTGGGAGCTGCCGCTTTCGCAGCTGCCGCTTTGGAGGCTGCCGGCTTGGAAGCCGGTTTAGTGGTCGCTTTGCGCTCTGTGGCCATGTGACGGTCCCTGATTGGTAATGTGTTTCGTGCGCAGATATCCGCCAACACAGCCCGAGCGCTCGCCCGAAAAACGACCTTGTCGGCTTAACCTGTGTTCCTCGACAAAACGCGCCACGTGCGTAGTCCGCCGCCGCATCGATCTGTAAGGAAACCAAATTCCAGAAAAGGTCACCAAACAGAGCACGAGAGGCGGTGACGTGCTTGATTTTGCTTTGAAATTGGAAATAGAAAGTTACTTAAGTCAAATTCACAACGAATTGCTGGGACGGAATCCATGCTAACCCGCGGGCCACATCCGAGGAGGTGCGCAGGTGCTCGGAATTTGTCACAGCCGATGACAGGGGGCGCCAGCAAAAGCGACTGACGGCAGCCGGATTTCGGTAGAAAACAGCCAATCACCGCGGAAGAACACCGCTCCCGAATAGCTGCGACTACACTGCGCCCGAAAGCAGCCATTCGTGCGCTGAGCGATAGGCGACCGCTGTGGTGCCCTAGCACTAAATCGCTGCCGCGATATTTGCGGCGGCCGGTCCCCGTGATCGCCCGGACGCGCTAAGTGGGCTGACAATCGTGGAACTCCGGTTCTGAGATTGAGGTGTCAACCTCGATCCGAACAGGAGTTTTTTATGAGTACGGATACGATCAGCCTACTGCGTCTACGCATGATCGATGACATGACCGGGCGTCATCTGGGCCCACATACGCAGCAAGGCTACATCAGAAGCTGCAAGCGGTTCGCCGCGTTCCTCAAGCACTCGCCCGAGACGGCGACCGCAGACGATATCCGCCGGTTTCAGCTGGATCTGGCCGAGAGCGGCATCAGCATCGGCAACCGCAACGGCATCGTGACGGGCGTGAAGTTCCTCTTCCGCGTGACGCTGCGCCGGCATGAGCTGGCCGCTGAGTTCTATTCGGTTCGAGATCCTCGCAAGATCGCCTTGGTGATGAGCCCGGATGAGGTCGAGCGCCTCCTGGCCGCAGCCAAAACGCTGAGGCTGCAGGCGATGCTCTCGCTGGCCTACGGCTGCGGGCTCAGGATCGGTGAGGTCGTCCGGCTGAAGGCGCGCGACATCGACAGTGCCCAGGACATTATCCGCATCGTCCAGTCCAAGGGCCGCAAGGATCGCAACGTCATGCTGCCTCTGGAGGTTCTCGCCATCCTGCGTCAATGGTGGGTCAAGCGTCCGACAAAATACGATGCGGGTGTGCCGAAAGAAGAGCGCCTGCTGTTTCCAAGCCGGCAGTCAGCCAATCTCGGCAGGCGGCAACTCTCGCGGTTGTTCCAGCAGACGGTCAAAGCGGCCGGCATCCGCAAGCCCGTCACCTTCCATTCCCTCTGGCACAGCTTTGCCACCCATCTGCTTGAGGACGGCACCGACATCCGGATTATCCAGGCCCTTTTGGGGCACGAAAAGCTCAACACGACAGCGCACTACACGCGCGTGGCGACCGGCATCATTGCCGCGGTCAAAAGCCCGATCGGACGACTGTCCGGGAAGGGCGGAAAGTCCAAGACGCGGCGCAGGCAAACGGAGCCGGCATAGCGGCCTGCCGGCCGTGGCTCGTCCAGCGTTGGAGGTTGCGGACGTCTTCCGCGACCACGGCCCCGCATGGCGTGCGGCCAATCGCGGCCATGTCAGCCTTGGTCAGTTGAAGGTGATGTCCGCGATCGAGCGCTGCCGCACCGCAGCGCTCGGCGGTCATGTCGCGCAGTGCGAAGGCTGCGCGCATATGGCCGTCAGTTTTAATAGCTGCCGGAATCGCCACTGCCCGAAGTGTCAGGGGGCAGCGGCGCGCAAATGGCTCGCCGAACGCGAGGCGGAACTACTCGAGGTGGGCTATTTCCACCTGGTGTTCACGCTGCCCGCGCCGGTCGCCGACATCGCCCGGCAGAACAAGGCGGTGATCTACGACCTCCTGTTCAAGGCGGCCGCCGAGACCACGCTCACCATCGCCGCCGATGCCAAACATCTCGGCGCAAAGATCGGTATCACCGCCGTGCTGCACACATGGGGCTCGGCGATGACGCATCATCCGCATGTGCATATAGTAGTCCCCGACGGCGGCCTGTCCGCCAACATATTGAGATCGATCGCCTGCCGGCCCAGCTTTTATTGCCTCTCGGTGCAGGTGCTCTCGCGCCTGTTCCGCCGGGCTGTTCTCTCGTGCTGTCCACCACAGCCCATGCGGGGCCGGCTCGCCTTCTTCGGCGGACACCAGGGGCTGGCCGAGGACCATACCTACGCCGCCTGCCTCAAGCGGCAGCACCGCGCCGATGAGGTGGTCTTTGCCAAGGCCCCGTTCAGCGGCCCCCGACCAGTCCCCGCCTGTCCCAGCCGCTATACCCACCGTGTCGCCATATCAGGCCCGCGGCTGATCGCCGCCGACGCCGACGGCGTCAGCTTCGCTTATTTGGGCTCTAGGGTAGAAGGCACAGGACGGCACCAGGCCCATGACGCTGGCGGACGCATGGTTTGATCAGACGTTTCCTGATTCATCCGCTGTCCATAGGCTTCCAGCGCATCCGCGGTTGTCGGCCTGCTCGCCAATGGCGATCGCACCACCATGATCGCGCAAGGCTCGTGGATTCCTTGCCATGGCGCGCCGAGAGAAAGAACCCGACGACGAGCGAACCACCAAACCCGCCATGCCGGACGTGCTGCCTTCCCCCTGTCCCCGCTGCGGCGGCCGCATGATCGTCATCCGGATCGTCACATTAGGCAGCACGCTCCTATTATAGAGCGCCCCTCACTCCAATCATCCAGCTCGACACCTCATGAGCCCACTTAGCCGGCACCAAGCAATGATACCGCAGCTGATTGCCAAGCCTAACGACCGGCAACAGCACCAGCTAGCTACGAAGACGCCTCGCGCGTCGTTGGCCATGGCCATCACAACGTCACCAGACCAACATTCCATTCAGTAAGGCGGAAGAAGTCGAGGCGTCAAAAAGCAGCGCGGGGGCCCCCCTGGAACCGATGCGATCTGGCGACCGTCGTCGACGCCACGATTGTTGAAGTCGCCGTCCACCGCTGCTCCACCTTGACCATTGCCCCACGATTTCCTGCCTCGGCGACCGCTGCTGCTCAGGACGCCTGCCGGGAGCGCGTCTGGCGCGTCCATCACGCAGGCGTCCGACAAACCT
>CAVSIA010000034.1:0-121393 GCA_963727575.1 uncultured Alphaproteobacteria bacterium | reverse complement strand
CAAAATCATTGAAAGCGACCGGTCGTTTTCATCGAATCCGGACAGCCATTTTCATTGAAAGCGGACACCCGTTTTCATGAAGGTGGACAGCTTGGAGGCGCGGCAGGCGGCGCACGCGGAGGTTGCTTCCGGCGTCTGACCTTTTCTTAGCGGTTAACGCTTTTCCTCGGTTTTTGGGGGATTGCGGATGCCGCGGAAACGGTCGGATATGCGACGGGTTAAAGAGGTTTTGCGGCTGGCCCATGAACTGGGCTATTCGCTGCGGCAGATCGCGGAGTCCGTTCGGCTGGGCCGGACTTCGGTGCGGGATTATCTGGCGCGGGCGGATGCGGCCGGCGTGCGCTACGAGGACGTCGCCGACAAGGGCGAGGCGGAGATTGAGGCGCTGTTGTTCCGGCGTCCGGAGCCGGCGGTCACGCGGCCTCAACCGGATTGGGCGGAGGTTGCGGCGGAGCTGGCCAAGCCGGCGGTGACGCTGCTGCTGGTTTGGCAGGAATACCGGGACCGGCACCCGGATGGTTACAGCTACAGCCAGTTCCGCCGGCATTACCGCAGCCATCAAAGCCTCGCGCCAGAGCCGCGCATGCGGCGGACGATGCTGCCGGCCCAGCTTTGCGAGGTCGACTACGCCGGCATGGCCATGACGGTGATGACAGCCGGTGGCGAGCGCCAAGTGAGCATATTCGTCGGCACGCTGCCGTTTTCCACTCACCTGTATGCGGAAGCGACGTGGACGCAAGGCAGCGAGGATTGGCTCGCCAGCCATGTGCGGATGTTTGCGGCCTGGGGCGGTTCGGTTCCAAAGCTGGTGCCCGACAATCTGAAGACGGGCGTCACCCACGCCAGCTTTTACGACCCGGTGCTGAACCCATCCTATCTGGCGCTGGCGCGGCATTATGGGATCGGCATTGTCCCAGCCCGCGTGCGTCATCCACGGGACAAGCCCCTGGTGGAAAACGGCGTACAGCAGGTCGAGCGCTGGGTGCTGGCGCCGCTGCGCAACCGGCAATTCTTCAGCCTGGATGACCTGAATGCGGCGATTGCGGAAAAGCTCTTTGAGCTGAACAACCGGCCGCTGAGCGCGGACGGTACGCAGACCCGCGCCAGTGTGTTCGCGGCGCATGAGAAGCCCAAATTGAAGGCGCTGCCCCGCGAGGCCTTTGCAATCGGCCGCTGGCAGCGCTTCAAACTCGGCTCCGACTATCACATCTGCATCGATGGGGTGGCCTATTCGGCACCGTTCGGGTTGATCGGCAAGCCGGTCGATGTGCACTACACCGCCCGCCTGGTCGGCATTTTCCATCAGGGCGAACGCGTCGCCTCGCATGCGCGGAGCAGGCCGGAGCCGGGCGTGCTGCGTCCGGCCGTCACCCTCGACGAACATCGCCCGCCCCAGCATCGAGCGGCGGCGCGGCTCTCGCCTGAGGCCGTGCAGGAGGCGATTGCCGTCATCGGCGGAGCCGTGACGGCGCTGTCGGACAGGATCTTCCTGCGCGCCGATCATCCCGACCAAGCCGCACGCCACGTGGCCGGGCTGATCGCGCTCGGCGAGAAGCACGGCGCCGACGCACTGCAGAGCGCGGCCACCGCCGCCCTGATCGCCAACGTGCATTCCTACGCCTTTGTCCGCGCGTTGCTGGCCAGTGGTCGGACGGGCTTGCCCTGCGACGCCACCGCCTCCGGCGCCGGCCTGCACGAAAATCTGCGCGGCCCCGCCTACTACCACTAATCCCCAAGCCAACCTGAAGGAGATAGCCGATGCACTACCAGAACCTGGAAAAGCTCAAGCACTTGCGCCTGTTCGGCATGGCGCGCGCGCTGGAGGAGCTACAGAACCTCGCCGATCGCGGCCAGCTGGACTTCACCGACCAACTGGCGCTGCTGATCGACCGCGAGGCGACCGATCGCGCCAACGCCGGAGCGAACGTTTATCGTGAGCGACAAGCGCTCACTTCTTGCTGAGCCGGCTGAGACACGCCCGGCTGCGTCAGGCCGCGTGCTTTGAGAACCTCAACATGAAGCCGACGCGCGGCCTCGATAAAAGCATGATCCGCGACCTGTTCACCTGCCGCTGGATCGGCGAGCACCGTCATCTGATCGTCACCGGGAAAACCGGTACGGGCAAGAGCTGGCTTGCCTGCGCGCTGGGCAATCAGGCCGCCCGCGAGGGCCACAGCGTGCTGTATATGCGCCTGTCGCGCCTGCTCGACGATCTTGCTGTCGCGCGGCTCGGCAGCGGCGTCGGCCGGCTGATGCGCCAGGTGGCCAAGGTCAACGTTTTGATCCTGGACGACTGGGCGATGATCGACCTCACCGCCGCCCAGCGCCGCGACCTCATGGAGATCATCGACGACCGGCACGATCGCGGCTCCATCATCCTCGCCAGCCAGATCCCGGTTGACCGCTGGCACGCCACCATCGGCGATCCCACCTACGCCGACGCCATCCTCGACCGCATCGTCCACAACGCCATTCGTCTGCCCCTGAAGGGCAAATCCCTGCGCGAGCCGGACACCGATCCGGGCGTGGACACCGGCGGAGACCAAGAGTTTGACGCCAGAAAATAAGCAGCTTTCTTAACGCTGAGGACAACCCTAGAATGCAGCAACGGTCAGACGTCGGTCCTGCGAGCCGTCCCTCGGGACGGCTCGCAGGAAAGCCGCAAATGCCCTGCCCGTCATGACGCTTCCACGCTGTCCGCTTTCGTGGAAACGCTGTCCGCTTTCATGAACATGCGCAGAAGGGCGAGGCGGGTGCGCCGGAAAACGGGAGAATGGCCGATGGAGCCGACATATTTCCGGTTCAAGATCAGCGTGATCAGGCGGAAGGTCTGGATCAACGTCGTCATTCTCGCGGTCGCCGCGTTGACTTTCGTGATGGCTGGGCCGTCGCCTTCAGTTTTCCACGTCTTGTCTGCCTATATTTTGGTGGTATACCTATACCGCTTGATCCAGGCGCTCGCCATCCTCCGGCGCGGTAGCCCGGCTGTTACCATCACAGACGACGGGGTCCGTGATTTTCGCTTCGGCGATGCCGTGGTTCCCTGGTCGGAGGTAAAGGAGATCAAGACGGTGGCGGCGCCGATGCGGATGGGCGGCTCGGTCGTGCTGATGGTCGACACCGCGCGGCTGAAGTCCATTCCCGGCACGGTCACCTCGCGCATCGCGAACTATATCGCCGGCGTCCGCGCCGGACAGCCACGCAAGCCCGCGGCCGTGATGCTGATGCCGACAGCGGCGCTGGACGCTTCGCTCGACGAGGTGATCGACGCGATACGCAGCCGCACCGCTGCTGCGGCAATCCCCGTCACGGCCGCCCGCTGATGCCGCGCTCGTATGGCTTTAATGCACATTGGCCCTGATGAAGCGCTTCAGCCGATCCATCGCCCCGAACATGTAGATGTCCGAATGCCCGGCCTCCTCGAAAACCTCCATCGTCTTCGGCTCCGGGGCGACCTGGAACAGCGCCTTGCCGAAGCCGATCGGCACGGTGGCGTCCTTGGCGCCGTGCATGATCAGGATCGGCGCCTTGACCTTGCCGATATAGTGCTTGGACTCGAAGCGGTCGATGGTGAGCGTCTCGACCGGGATGAACGGATAGATCGTCTTGCCGACATCGGGCAGGGAGGTATAGGGCGCATCGAGGACCAGCGCTCCGACCGGCCGCTCGGCGGCGAGTTGGACGGCAACGCCGGTGCCGAGCGACTCCCCATAAGGCACGATATGCCGCGCCGGGATGCCGGCCTCGCGCAGATGGTCGTAAGCCAGCAATGCGTCGGCGACGATCGCTTTTTCGGATGGCTTGCCGGTGCTGCCGGAATAGCCGCGATAGGCGGCCATGAACACGCCCCAGCCCGCCGATGCGAAACGCTCGATGCGCTCGCGCCTGTCGGCGAGGCCGCCCGCATTGCCATGGAAATAGAGCAGCGTCGGCTGGCCCGGATCGGCATGCACCCACCACGCAATCAGCGTTTCGCCGTCGGGCGTCCGCAGCGTGGTTTCCTCGACGCCGTCGAGCCCCGCCTCGGCGGGCGACTCCCGCTGGGTGTCGGGATAATAGATCAGGCTGCGCTGGAAGGCGTAGAGCCCGGCGACGAGGCCGGCATAGAGAACGGCGGCGACGGCAAGCACGGTCAGCGATGTCTGCATGATCCTCAATTGCCGCTTCGCTCCAGCTTTACCGCCGGAAGGCCCGTGCCGTCAGCCAGGTCTGCAACACCGCCGCAAGGGCCGAAATGATCGACGACAGGATCGAAATGGTGACGGCATAGTCCTGCCGGTTGGACGGCTCCCGAGCATAGTCGCCGGCCGACGGAGTGCCGGTGAAATCGCGCTGCGATTCTGTTGGGGCTCGATTCTGGAGCCGCGCCGATCGGCGCTTCCTCCGGCGCACCCTCCGGAAGATAGGTCCGCCAGTACAGCGTTCCCGCCGTGGCGATCGACCGACAACACGAACAACAAAACGAAAAAGCGGCGCATGACCTTACCCCCTGCCGACCGCCGGAACCGACGCCCTGAGCCTACAACGACTTGACGATTTCCTCGGTCATCTTCTTGGCGTCACCGAACAGCATCATGGTGTTATCGCGGTAGAATAGCGAATTGTCGATGCCGGCATAGCCGGAAGATAGCGACCGCTTGATGAACATCACCGTACCGGCCTTCCAGACTTCCAGCACCGGCATCCCGAAGATCGGCGAAGACGGGTCTTCCTTCGCCGCGGGGTTGGTGACGTCGTTGGCGCCGATGACGAAGGCGACATCGGCCTGGGTGAAGGCGTTGTTGATATCCTCCAGCTCGAAGACCTCGTCATAGGGCACGTTGGCCTCGGCCAGCAGCACGTTCATATGGCCGGGCATGCGGCCCGCCACCGGATGGATGGCGTAGGATACGTCGACGCCTTCCTTCTTCAACTCGTCCGCCATGTCGCGAAGCGCGTGCTGCGCCTGGGCGACGGCCATGCCGTAGCCGGGCACGATGATGACCTTGGAGGAGTTCTTCAGGATGAACGCAGCGTCGTCCGCCGAGCCCTGCTTGACCGGGCGCTGCTCGCCGCCTGCTCGCCGCCGCGACGGTCTCGCCGCCGAAGCCGCCGAGGATCACCGAGATGAACGACCGGTTCATGCCCTTGCACATGATGTAGGACAGGATCGCGCCGGAGGAGCCGACCAGCGCGCCGGTGATGATCAGCGCGCTGTTGCCGAGAGTGAAGCCGATACCGGCGGCCGCCCAGCCCGAATAGGAGTTCAGCATCGAGACGACGACCGGCATGTCGGCGCCGCCGATCGGGATGATGATCAGCACGCCGAGCACGAGCGCGACGACGGTGATCGCCCAGAACAAGATGTGGCTGGCGCTGGTGCAGAACAGCACGATCAGGATGATCAGCGTCGGCGGCGAGCGCCAGATTGATGAGATGGCGCGCGGGCAGCATGATCGGCGCGCCGGACATGCGGCCGTCGAGCTTGGCGAAGGCGATGATCGAGCCGGAAAAGGTGATCGCGCCGATGGCGACGCCGAGCGACATCTCGATCAGCGTGGCCGGGGCGATGTTGCCATGCGTGCCGATGCCGAACGCTTCCGGGTCGTAAAGCGCGGCCGCGGCGACGAACACGGCGGCCAGGCCGACGAGGCTGTGGAACGCGGCGACGAGCTGCGGCATCGCCGTCATCGGGATGCGGCGCGCGGTGTAGGCGCCGATGCCGCCGCCGATGGCGAGACCGCCGAGGATCATCAGCCAGCTCAGCCCATGCGAGGGCGCGGCGACCGACAGCGTGGTCAGAATGGCCAGCGTCATGCCGACCATGCCGTAAACGTTCCCCTGCCGCGACGTTTCCGGGCTGGACAGGCCGCGCAGCGCGAGGATGAACAGCACGCCGGAAACAAGATAGAGCACTGCGACCAGATTAGCTGACATCAATCCCCCCGCTATTCGATCGACAGGATTTGAACTGTCGAGGTTGGTTTGGTCCAGGTCGCCGGCATTTTCCCAAGGTCGACCAGCGCGTTCAGGTCCTTTACAGTGCACTCGGCGAAGATGTTCTGCTCGTCGCCGACCTTCTCGATGCCGAGCGCTTTGAGCGTCGCAGGATCGACGTCCTTGCACAGCGAGGCGAATGTCACCTTGTCGCCGTCGCGTTTGGCGAAAATATACTCGGCTTTGCCGTTTTCTTCCGCCTGCGCCAGATAGCTATGCTCGCCGAGGTCATAGAGCAGGACGGGCGTCGGCTTGTGCGGCGTGGCCGTCGGCGCGGCATCTTCGGAATAGAGGTAGACGTCGCCCTCCCGCTTCAGCGCCGCCTTCTGGCCGTCCTGGTCCTGAAAACTGATGGTTTTGAACGGATAGACCGCCTGTGACGGTTGGATCAGCGGCGCGTCGGACTGGAAACAGCCCGTAAGCAGAAACGCCGCGAGCGGCGCCGTAAGAAAGCCGGGCAACCCAGCGGGCGCGCGCATTATTTTTTCTCTTTCTTCTTATACATGGCGAGCATGCGCTGCGTGACCAGGAAGCCGCCGAAGATATTGACCGAGGCCATCATCAGCGCCAGGAAGCCGAAGATTTTCGAGCTGCTGAAGCCCCCGGCTGCGGCGTCCGGCCCGGTGCCCACCGCTTCCACGGCAACCGCAAGCAGCGCGCCGACCACGATCACCGACGAAATCGCGTTGGTGACGGACATCAGCGGCGTGTGCAAAGCGGGCGTCACGCTCCAGACCACGTAATAGCCGACAAAGATCGCCAGCACGAAGATCGACAGGCGGAAGACGAACGGGTCGACGATCCCGCCGGCCGAGGAGGCCCAGGCCGGAGAGGCGGTGCAGAGGCCCGCGACGGCGGCTGCGGCGAGGGTTGCGGCAATGCCGCGGCCCTTGCTGCCGGAGGGCACCGTCGATGGCGAAGGGCTCATTTGGGATGGCTTGCTCATTTCGTCGCTCCCGTCAGGCTCGGATGGATGATCTGCCCGTCGCGCGTCAGGGCAGTGCCTTTGACGATGTCGTCGTCCCAGTTGATGTTCAGCGCACCTTCCTTCTTGTCGACCATGGTCTCGATGAAGGCATAGAGGTTGCGGGCGTAGAGGCTGGACGCGTTGCCCGCGACCTGGCCGGCCACGTTGAGCGGCCCCATGACGGTGACGCCGTGATGATCGACGGTCTCGCCCGGCATGGTCAGCTCGCAATTGCCGCCGCGCTCCGCCGCCAGATCGACGACGATCGAGCCCGGCTTCATGCTTTCCACCATCGCCCTGGTGACCAGCTTCGGCGCGGGACGTCCCGGAATCAGCGCGGTGGTGACGATGATGTCCTGATTGGCGATATGGCTGGAGATCAGCTCGGCCTGTTTTTTCTTGTACTCGTCCGACATTTCCTTGGCGTAGCCGCCGGAAGTCTCGGCCTGCTTGAATTCCTCGTCCTCGACGGCGATGAATTTCGCGCCGAGCGATTCGACCTGCTCCTTGGTCGCGGGGCGTACGTCGGTGGCCGACACGACCGCGCCCATGCGCCGGGCGGTGGCAATCGCCTGAAGCCCGGCAACGCCGACGCCCATGATGAAAACGCGCGCCGCCGGAACCGTGCCGGCCGCGGTCATCATCATCGGCAGGGCACGGCGGAAATTCGCGGCGGCATCGATGACCGCCTTATATCCGGCAAGGTTGGCCTGGCTCGACAGTACGTCCATGCTCTGCGCGCGCGAGATGCGCGGCATGAACTCCATGGCGAAGGCATTGACGCCCGCCTTGGCCAGCGCGTCGATCTCCTCGCCGCCGCCATAGGGGTCGAGAATCGCCGCGAGCACCGCGCCGTTCTTGATCGCCGCAAGCTCCGCCGCCGATGGCCGGCGCACCTTGAGCACGATATCGGCGCCTTTGAGGGCTTCCTCGGCCGTCGATACGACCTGCGCCCCGGCGTCGGCATAGGCCTGATCGGTGAAATTCGACCCCCGGCCCGCATTGCTTTGCACGCGAACCTCGGCGCCGAGCGACTTGAATTTCTTAACCGTTTCCGGGGAGAGCGCGACACGCGTCTCGCCGCCGCCCTCGGCGGTTGCCGCTACTACGATCATGATTGACTCCGCGCCGCCGCAGGCGGGTTGGTTGGATTGGCTGGGACTAGAGCAGGAAAATCGCCATCAGAATCAGGATTAGAACAACAGAAATCGTCCCATATTTGACCAGCCCCGTAAAAAGATCGTAGGTCTGCTGATGCTGCGGGTAGTCCATATTCTCGTTGCCTTCGGACAGATCAACGCTCATTCGAGCCTCCCTTCGCCTGTTTCAGCCTTCCGCGCCGCGACTATAGCAAAGCTTGCGTTTACGGCAATCGCCCTGTTATTCCGCCTGCCGGCGCGCCCATTTTAGGGGTTGGCGATCTCCGCCCCGTTAAAGCTCCGCTTCGATGTCCGGGACCGGCAGCCCCCTGCGCATCGCGGCGGCGCGAACCGTGTTCAGCAGCAGGCAGGCGATGGTCATCGGGACCGACGCCGCCCGGCACCGGCGTTATCGCCCCGGCCACCGGGACCGCCTCGGAAAATGCCACGTCGCCGACCAGCCGGGTCTTGCCTTCGCCCTTTTCCGGCGCCGGAACGCGATTGATGCCGACATCGATGACGATCGCGCCGGGTTTGATCCAATCGCCGCGCACCATTTCCGGCCGGCCGACGGCGGCAACCAGAATATCCGCGCGGCGGGCGATGCCGGGCAGATCGATGGAGCGCGAATGCGCGACCGTCACCGTTGCGTTTTCGGCCAGGAGAAGCTGTGCGGCGGGCTTGCCGACGATGTTCGAGCGGCCGATGACGACCGCTTCGGCTCCGGAAAGGTCGGGGCGGACGGTCTTGATCAGGATCAGGCAGCCGAGCGGCGTGCAGGCCACGAGCGCCGGCCGACCGGTCGCGAGGCGCCCCGCATTGAGCGGATGAAACCCGTCGACGTCCTTTTCCGGGACCACCCGCTCCAGAACCTTACTCGCCTCGATGTGGCGCGGCAGCGGGAGCTGCACCAGGATACCGTCGACGCCGTCGTCGGCGTTGAGCCGGTCGACCAGCGCCAGCAACTCCGCCTCCGTCGTATCCGGCGGACAGCCGGTGTTCGAAGGAGCGCATCCCGGCGGCCTCCGTGGCGCGGCGCTTGTTGCGCACATAGACCTCACTGGCGGGATCGTCGCCGACCAGGACGGTGGCCAGCCCGGGCCGCACCCCGTGCTCGGAGTCCAGCAGGCGCACATGCCCGGCAATTCGCTCGCGGAGCTCTTCCGCGATCGCCTTGCCGTCGATGATCAGCGCCTCGCTCATGATGACTTTCCTGATTCGAGATCCGCCAGCCGGCTTTCGAGCTGGGCCCGAAGAGACGCGGCGTCGCCTCTGATCAGGACCTGTTTCAGCCGCGACTTGCCGCCCGACGCCAGATCGCAATCCGATTTCGGGACGTCGAGCCAGTCGGCGATCAGGGCCGCAAGCGCGGTATTGGCTTTGCCTTTTTCCGGCACGGCCCTGACGCGGGCGGTGAGGAACACGGCGCCGCCCGCATCCCTTTCGATGCCCGTAATCCGATTCGCGCTCGCCTTCGGCGTCAGGCGGACGCTGATGATGAGGCCGTTCGCGGCATCACGCGCTGGCAAAAGATCGTCGGTCTTGGCTGTCACCCACTAAATGAACGCTCGTACGAGCCAGTCCCCAATAATCACATCGCGCAGCAGAATTAAGCCCAGAATGAGGACAACCGGCGAAATGTCGACGCCGCCCAAATCCGGCAAATTCCGGCGAATCGGCCGCAACGCAGGCTCGGTCAATCGATGCATCGTATCCGAGATCGTATAGACCACATGATTATGCCGGTTGATGACGTTGAATGCGATGAGCCAGGACAAGATCGCGCTGATGATCACCACCCACATGTAAAGCGTGATCACCATGGCAATAAAGTTCAGTAGCGAAATCATTTTTTGTTGCCCTCTGCATTCGTCTTGAGCGTGGTTTAACCCGGTCGCCTGATTGCTGCAAGATGGCACGGTGACCCAACGCCGAGGTTAATGGCTGCTGTGGCCTGGGTGTTTTCGGCGCCGGACAGCGGCGGGACCACCCGGAGCGCGTCCATTCATCCACCGGCATTTGATCTCTTCCGGAGAATCCCTTCGGGTACCCGTGCAAAGCTGGACAGCTGTATTTACGATTTAACTCAACCGATAGCATGCAAGGAGTGCGTCGCCAAATCCGGTTCGGCCGAAATTTCGCTCGGGCGGAACAGTGCGGCGGCCTCGGCCCGGCGCGATCATGGCAGAAGCGGTTGAAACGGATGGAAGCGGGGGCACTCTTGCTACGAAGTAACGAACACCTCGACGGCCATGTCTTCGAAGGCGTCGCTCATGCCGATGAAGCTTCCCGCCACCGGAACAGCCTGCTGAATGTTGCGCGCGACGGCGACGGGGATCAGATTCGATCCGCCCACGCTGC
Organism: uncultured Alphaproteobacteria bacterium; assembly: GCA_963727575.1. Taxonomy (GTDB): domain Bacteria; phylum Pseudomonadota; class Alphaproteobacteria; order Rhizobiales; family Rhodomicrobiaceae; genus JAHQVI01. Next base: position 110,950 of record CAVSIA010000034.1, on the reverse strand, counting down.
GATTGGTCGGATCGAAGGCGATCCAGCCTGCACCGGGCACGAAGACCTCGGCCCAGGCATGCGTCGAGCCGGCCTCGTTCGATCCGACAAGCGTCTGGTCGGGGTTGTAGAGATAGCCGGTCACCAGGCGCGCTCCGAAGCCGAGACTGCGTGCGGCTTCGACGAACAGCACGGCGAAGTCCCGGCACGACCCCCAGCCGCGATCGAGCGTTTCGATCGGCGACTGAGTGCCTTCGTTCTCCCGGCTCTGGTATTGGATCCAGCGCGAAACCCCGGCGCCGAGATCCTTGAGCAGCGCGAGCGTGTCCGTCGGCTCGCTGCGGATGAATGCGCGGGTCCAATCCCGCAGCCGCCCGTCCGTGTCGGGATATTGCTGGACCGTCAGCGCGCCGAGGTCCGTCCATTCCTCGGCGGAATATTCGAACGGGTAGAAGATCGCGGAGGCCGCGATGTCGAAGACCGGCCATGCGGCGGCATCGAGCTGCAGTTCGGCGCGGCTCTCGACGACGAGCTTGGCCGTCATGGTCTGGAATGTGGCCGTTGCGATGGAATTGCCGAAGACGTCCTGGGCCCAGTTTAAAGTCGCGGCCGGCGCGAGCTTCAGGTCATAGGAGATCAGGCGAAGTTCGCGGCTCTCCCTTGGGCGGAGCATCATGCGATGCGGGCCGAGAGCCACCGGCAGACGGTACTCGGTAAATGGTCCTGTGACGAATGCGAAGAGAAATCAAAGCAAGCTCCAACGATGCGGATCATGACGACGCCGGGCGCGGCCATCCCAAGGGCGGCTCACCCGGCGCGGATGCGACGCGCTCGGCCCCGGACCGCCTCTGCGTGACGGAACCCGGAGTGGCAAAACGCTCACAAAATATCTCCGGCCGGCTGCCACGCCAACCGGAGCATTGTTTGCATCGAATGTATTTTAAAGGCGTGACTTGTTTTTTCACTGATTTGGGATCATGTTACGACCGTCGATAGAAAGCCAGATAACTTGGCTTCGCGCCGAAGAAATTTTGCGCGAAACCAGCGCTAGTCTTGCATGAAAACGCGATTTCGACGGCCGGCGGCTTTGCTGGTGAGCTAAACTATGCTTGTGAAAGGGTTTCCCTATGACTTCGGGAACCGTTAAGTGGTTCAATGCCCAAAAGGGCTTCGGGTTCATCGCCCCTGACGATGGCGGCCGCGATGCCTTCGTCCATATCAGCGCTGTAGAGCGCGCCGGCCTTGACGGATTGCAGGAAGGCCAGAAGGTAGGCTTCGAACTCGTCGCCGACCAGAAGAGCGGCAAGATGTCTGCCGACAATCTCAAGCTTCTGCCCTGAGCGCATGATCGCCGGCCCCGGATTTCGGGGCCGCGCATGCCCTTTTACAGTCCGGCCCTGGCCATTGGCGGGGATCGGCACACAGTCGCATCATTTTCCGACGAGGCGCCGTGCGCCTCCGCCCTTCGCGTTCGTCGCGGGGGCCATTGCTGCAGCGTTGACCGCACGGATGGATCGGCGCGATTAGGAGACGGATAATGGCCAAGGGACAGCAGCGCGGAAATCGCGAACTGAAGAAGCCGAAGAAAAAGAAGGAAGACGCCGCTTCTGCCGGGGTGTCGGTGTTCAAGGACATACCCGGCTCGGCGAGCGCATCGAAGAAGTCGACCAAGAAGTGACGCGGACTCGATAGGAGTGGCGGTCGCGGGACCGCAGCAGGCGTCGCTCGGTTTGCGCGATCTCTTGCGCGTCCGTAAGGGATCCCAAGCCGGCTCGGCCCGCCGCATCGGATTGCGCGATCTGTCTGTTTTCGGGCCTATACGTTCAGGCGAGTACCGATGAGCCTCAGCTTTCCAAACGCCTCCCGTGTTTTTCACCCGACGAAGCGATTTGTCAGCTTCTGGGGGCACGACGCTTCGTTCGAGATCGCGTTCCAGGTGGACGAGGACGTGCTTCAACGGTTGAGTCCTCATAAGGAGGCCGACGAGGACACGCTCCTGCGCGTATTCGACATGAATCGCGGCAAGATCGAGCGGGCGGCGCAGAGCGCCTATTCGCGACGCCGGGAACCCTATCTGCGCCTCTCGGCCTCGGATTTCTAGAGCAATTTCCGATCAAGCGGATGCCGGTTGCCGATTCGATCCCTCAGCATGAATCCTCGGGGTTCGAAGCGTTCGATCCGAACCACAAGACCATGATCTATACCCATTGGTTTGCCTGCGATGATTGAGGAACACCGCTTCCCATCCCCGTCGTCACGGGGGACATGCTTTGCCTGATCGTGCTTTGGAGTGGCGCCTGAAGCGATATCAAATCGATAGAAATATGTCGTCGATACGACATGGCGCGTAAAATCGGGCGGTGCAATTTTTGGTATAAAACCGCGTTTGCTTCCCGCGAAGCTTGTAAATTGCGGTAAATTTTGTTAAACAAGAACAGTTGTGAACGCTGCGCCAAAGCAAGAAATACATTCCTGAGCGGCGCTTTTTCCATTCTGTACAGCAAGAACATTCATCTGCAGCGCAACGGCGATTGCCGCTTCATCTGAAGCGGCCGGACCGGCGATCGCTGTTCGCCGAAAATCCAGAGCTTCGGGAACCCTGATGTCGAATGACCGAAAAGATCCGCCATCTCGCGACGCGCCCGCGGGCGATCCGAAGGACGACGGCCGCTCCGAGCATCCGCCAGTCGAGGAACCGCCGCCGCCGGACCAGGACACGCACGAGATTTCCGAGCCCGAACCGGCGGACCGCAATCGCGGATAGAACCGGAATTCGGTCCCGCGTCCGACCCGGACGGGCGGTGGACGCCGCCAGGATTTTTTACCGATCGCCGCACAACCTGCTCGCTTCCGTGAGCGGCGGGTTGGTCAACACATGCGAGGACGGTTCACCCAGGCAATCTTCCCGCCGGACGGGATGCCTCACCAGCGCAGGAAAGGGACTCGCAAGATGCGGCTTTCCACGAATATCGCCGGCCTCGTTGCCGCGATAGCAATCTTTCTGGCGACGCTCGCCGCGGCAGGTCCTCTCCGGGCCGGTGAGCGCGCAAGCCCGATGCCGTCCAATGCTCACGAGATTTCCTATGGCGACGGCTGGGCGTGCGACAGCGCCTTCAGACTGAGCAACGGCGTCTGCAAGGCGGTTGCGATCCCCGAAAATGCTCACGCCACGGAGTCGTCTCTATGGCAGTGGGTGGGAGTGCGATTTCGGCCATCGCGAGGTCGGAGGGGTGTGCGCGCCGATCGAGGTGCCGCTGAACGGCTATCTGACGGATACCTCATACGGGTCCGGCTGGAAATGCGATCGTGGTTACACCGAAGCTGGCAACGGATGCGTCCCCATCGAGGTGCCTGCCCACGGTTATCTGGTCGATGATTTCTATGGCAGCGCCTGGAAATGCGACCGCGGCTATCATTCGGCGGGTGATACGTGCAAGGCGATCGTCATTCCGGACCACGCCTATCTCTCAGACGGCTTCTCGGAAGATGGCTGGAGATGCGATCGCGGATACCGATCGGACGGAAAGGCGTGCATCGCCGTGACGATCCCGGACCACGCCTATTTCGACGACGCGTCCTACGGGCCGGGGTGGAAATGCGAGCGCGGATTCCGGGCTAACAACAAGGCGTGCGTGGCGGTGACCCTGCCCAAGAATGCCCACCTGACCAATTCCGGCGACGATTGGGATTGCAACCAGCCGAGCAGCCGAAACGGCGAGGCGTGCATCTTTCCATAGCCGAGGGTGAGGCGGTCGCCCTCATTCAGGCAATGATTTGCCGGCGGGCAAGGCGCTCAGTGCACGCCTTCCTGCCATTGGGTAATCGCTGGGATCGGATGCGTCAGGCTGATCACGTTGAGAGTGAGATTGTCGCGGATCGCCCATGCCATGCCGACCTCGACCCCGATGAACAGCAACACGCTTGCCCAAACCGGCACGCGCGAGGCGAGCAGGAACCCGAGGGACATCGTCAGCACGTCGCCGACGGAATTGATGACGCTGTCGCCATTATAGTTTTCCGCGATCCCGCCCTGATACCTGTCGATGATGAACTTGCTGTTCTCGAACAGCTCCCAGCCGCCCTCCAGAACCGTGGCGAGCAGCAGCGCCACGAGGAACGGTATGCGCCCGCGCCCGACCAGCCAGATCGCGAAGTAGAATAGCAGCCCATGCAGTATGTGGCTGAAGCTGTACACATCCAGGAAGTGCTGCGAATCCTCGGCCGGCAAGCGGGCCAAATCGAAGAATTTCAGCGTCCCGCAGGCACAGATCAGCGAGCGGCCGGATAGGTAGAGCATGCCGGCGGTGATGGCGATGAGGCCGAGCCAGATAATGAGGGCCGGGATTATGGTCAATCTGCGCATGGCGAAATCTCGCACACCTTTTCCGAAAAAGGAACGCGTGCGCACGGCGCGGGCGCATTGAGTCCGGCGAATGAGGCGCGCGCGCTACACCCGCGGAACGCGGACGGCGGCGGGCGCAAGACCTTGTCGCCACACATGCGGGCATAAAATTCGCGTGATCCAGCAAGATCGATACACAACAAACGTGAGCCGCGCACTTATAATTCCGGCTCGCAAATCGATGGCGCCACGCGCAGAATGGGCCGCGGGGCGCTCAACACTGTGAGGTGGGATGACGGACGAGCGGGGCACGGCTTTCGGTTTCGCCGCGGCGCACGACACGCCGATACCCTACATGCACAGGACCCGGACCTATTACGAGGCGCTCGGATATGGTGCGCCTTACGAGTGGGCGCATTACGCAGGCGCGCCGTTTCATCCGCTGCCCAAGCCGCTCGCCGCCTGCCGCCTCGCGCTGATCACCACTGCCTCGCCCTATCAGCCGGACAAGGGCGACCAGGGACCCGGCGCACCCTATAACGCGGCGGCGAAATTCTATTCGGTCTATTCGGGCGACACGCGCGCGGACCACGATCTGCGTATTTCCCATGTCGCCATCGACCGCCATCACACCACCGCCGAGGACCTCGCAACCTATTTCCCTCTGGCGCAACTGCGAGCCAGCCTCGCCGCGGGGCGGATCGGCTCCATCGCCCCGCGCTTTCACGGCCTGCCCACCAATCGCAGCCACCGCGCCACGCTCGAAATCGACGGGCCGGAGATCCTCGCCCGCTGCAAGGCCGACGAGGCCGATGCGGCAATTCTCGTTCCCAACTGTCCCGTCTGCCATCAGAGCGTCAGCCTCGCCGCGCGCCTGCTGGAGGAGAACGGCATTGCCACGATCGTCATGGGATGCGCCAAGGACATCGTCGAGCATGTCGGCGTGCCGCGATTCCTGTTCTCCGATTTCCCGCTGGGCAATGCCGCCGGGCGGCCGAACGACCGCGCGTCGCAAGCCGCCACGCTCGATCTCGCTTTGAGCGTGCTGGATAGGGCGCCCACCGCGCGGACCACGGTGCAGTCGCCGCTGGCATGGAGCGCCAGCCCGGATTGGAAGCTCGACTATTGCAATATCGCGCGGTTGTCGCAGGATGAGATCCTCCGCCGGCGTGCGGATTTCGACAGGCAGAAGGACATTGCGCGCGGTCTGCGCGAAGAGGCGGGAGAAAGCGGCCGGACCGGGGCATGCGGCTGACCGGCATCAGTGACGAGTTCGGCTGCGGCGACATCGCCGCTGCGGTGGGTTCTGTTGCCGGCGCCGAACCGTTTGGCGCTGGCGGCCGTTCTCATAGAAGTAGGCGCTCCGCCAACCGCGCCGGAGGGGAGACGTTTGAATATCCGGGCCTAAACACCGACAAAAAAATGGGAGGACGACGATGAGACGCAATGCCGTTGCATTCTTCATTCTGATGGCGGGGCTCGCCGGCGGGGCTGCGCAGCCTTCGCAGGCGCAGAACGTCAAGGTCACGCCGCTCGGCAGCCATGACGGCGAGTTCTGCCCGCTCGATCGCGCGCTTCTGTTCGAAGACCCGAACGGGACGCGGATCCTCTACGATGCCGGGCGGACGGTGCGCGGGCCCGACGATCCGCGCCTCGGCGACAAGATCGACGCCGTTCTGCTGACGCATCTCCACGGCGACCATCTGGGCGATGCCATCCAGCCCTCGGCCAATGCCGGCACATGCGCGAAGCCGGACTTTTCCAAGAAGATGACGCCGGAATCCAACACCGTGGCTATCGTCGTCGGTAAGAAGGCGAAGCTGCTGGTCGGTTCGGAAATGGCGTCGTTCTTCGGCAAGAAGATCGCCGCGGCCGGCGGAGACGCGTCACAGTCCGTGCTGGTCCGGTTCGGCGCCTCGCGCGATGTCGGCGGGGTGAAGATCACCACCGTGCCGGCCGTGCACAGCAACGGGCTGAGCCCGCGACTTTCTCGAAGGCGACCTGGCGAAGCAACTCGCCGATAACGGGCTGACCATCTCGCTTGGCCCGCCCACCGGCTTCGTTCTGCAGTTCTCGAACGGCCTCGTCGCCTATCTGTCCGGCGACACCGGCATCACCGCCGAACAGCGGCTCGTGGTGCATGATCATTACAAGGCCAATTTCGCCGTCATGAACATCGGCGACGTGTTCACGACCGGTCCGAAAGAAGCGGCCTGGGTGATCAACGAGATGGTTCAGCCGGCGTCGGTGATCGCCTCGCACGCCAACGAGCCGGCCACTAAAGACGGCAAGGTTCAGGACGGCACGAAGACGAAGACATTCATCGAGGCGACGAAGGTGCCGGTCTACGTGCCGCTGAGCGGAAAGACCATGGAGTTCGACGGCAGCGGTAAATGCGCCGCCGGCTGCGAATGAGTCGGCGACGGCACGATCGGGAAAAGCTTGTCCCCGTAAAGGTGGGGATGGGAAGTTCTCGATAAATCCGTTGCCAAAACAACATGTAGAGCGGCACGGCCGATTTCGACTAACGGCCCGCCGCTCTATGCCGACCGCGCCCGGTGCCATGCGCCCGGGCGGCAAATCTCAGCCAAACGAGGACGCTTTCGAGGGGCGGTCGGAACCGCCTTTCGAGGGCCCCGAGTGCTGCTGAGCGCCGTGACGGGCCGGCTTTGCCAGCTTCGGCTTGCCCGGCTTCTTGCCCGGTTTTTTCGCCTTCGCCCGGTCCGCCGGCACCAGTTCGGCGGCCGCCGCGCCCGGTCTCGGCTCGAACCGGTGACCGTCCTTGCGCTTGCCGGCAAAGGCCGGCTTGTGCTCGCCGGCCGGCGCCTTCTGATAGGGCTTGCCACGATATCCGCCGGTCTCCGGCTCGGCATCGAGGCGTCTCACCCGAATATTGTTTTCCAGCAGCCGGTTCGGGCCGATGGCCGCCAGGAACCGCTCCGCGCTGTCGGCGGCGAGCTGGACGTGGGTCTCGTCGTTCTGCAGCTTGATCGCGCCGATGTCGCGCTTGGTCAGGTCTCCCGCGCGGCACAGCATCGGCAGCAGCCAGCGTGGCTCGGCGTTCTGCTTGCGCCCCACCGATATCGAGAACCAGACGCTCTCTCCGAATTCGTTGCGCTGCTTGGGTCCGCGTTCCGGGGGACCGGCGTCGCGCAATTCCTCCGGCGCGGACTGTCCCGCGCGGTGGCGGCGGATGAAGGCGGCCGCGATCTGCTCGATGCCGTGGCGGCTCAGGAGCGTCTGCACCAGAGCCTGTTCGTCCTCCGTCAGCGGCTCGCTGAGGCTCGAATCGGCGAGAATGCGCTCGTCGTCCTGCTGCAGCACCTCGTCGGCCGAAGGCGGCTTGCCCCAATGGGCGCGGATATTGGCGCCGTTCAGCAATTGCTCGGCGCGCCGGCGTGCATTATGCGGGACGATCAGCACGCTGACGCCCTTGCGCCCGGCGCGGCCGGTCCGACCGCTGCGATGCAGCAGCGTTTCCCGGTTGGTCGGCAGGTCGGCGTGGATCACCAGTTCGAGATTGGGCAGATCGATGCCGCGTGCCGCGACGTCCGTGGCGATGCAGACCCGGGCGCGGCCGTCGCGCATGGCTTGCAGCGCGTGGGTCCGCTCGTTCTGGCTCAGCTCGCCGGACAGCGCCACGACGGAAAAGCCGCGATTGTTGAAGCGCGCGGTCATGTGATTGACGGTGGCGCGCGTGGAGCAGAATACCAGCGCGGTCCCTGCCTCGAAATAGCGCAGGACGTTGACGATCGCGTTTTCCCGATCCTGCGGCGCAACCGTCAGCGCCCGGTATTCGATGTCGATATGCTGCTTCTGTTCGCCGCTGGCGGCAATGCGCACCGCGTTGCGCTGATATCGCCGCGCGAGGTCGGCGATCGACCGCGGCACGGTGGCGGAGAACAGCAGCGTCTGTCGCTCGGCGGGCGTGGCTTCGAGGATGAACTCCAGGTCCTCGCGAAAGCCCAGATCGAGCATCTCGTCGGCTTCGTCGAGCACGACGGCCTTCAGTTCGGAGACGTCGAGCGATTGGCGCTCGATATGGTCGCGCAGGCGTCCGGGCGTGCCGACGACGATATGCGCGCCGCGATCGAGCGCGCGCCTTTCGCTGCGCATGTCCATGCCGCCGACGCAGGACGCAACGGACGCTCCGGTCGGCTCGTAAAGCCATTCCAGCTCGCGCTTGACCTGCATCGCCAGCTCGCGCGTCGGGGCGATGACCAGGGCGAGCGGCGCGCTGGCCTGACCGAAGCGCTCGGCGCCGTCGAGCAGTGTCGGAGCGAACGCCAGCCCGAAGGCGACCGTCTTGCCGGACCCGGTCTGCGCCGAGACCAGCGCATCCGCGCCCGTCAACTCCGGCGCCAGAACCGCTTTTTGCACCGGCGTCAGCTCGGAATAACCGCGCCGGTTCAGCGCCTGGCCAAGCGCAGGAGCAATGCCTTCGAACTCTGTCATTTCCCGTCTTTCGGAAATCATGGTTGCTGCGCCTGGCTTCGGGTCATCCGTTCCGATGGCGCACATCGCCGCAACGGATCGTGCGGCGCGTCAATGTAATCCGGTACTTAGTACTTGGCATTCGCTGCGTTGTACAGCCGATCCTGGGGCGGACACGCGCGATTGCCGGCCATATCCGCCTTGACCTGCCTGCTGCCCCGGGCCACAACCGGGGCATGAGCGACGCCCGACTTCATGCGCCTGCCGCCGCCCGCAACCGAGAGCCCATTCTGGACACCCTCCGCCGGCATCTGCCGGCGCGCGGACTTGTTCTTGAGATCGCAAGCGGGTCAGGTGAGCATATCGTGCACTTTGCGCCAAACATCAATCCCGACCTCGTATTCCAGCCAAGCGATCCCGATCCGGCCGCCCGGGCGAGCATCGACGCGTGGACCGGTGCGCTGGGGCTGACCAATATGCGGCCGGCCATTTCGATCGACGCCGCGGCGATGGTGTGGCCGATCTCCCACGCCGATGCCGTGCTGTGCATCAACATGATGCATATCGCGCCCTGGGAGGCTGCCATCGGGCTGGTCGCCGGGGCCGCGCGCCTGCTGCCGCCGGGCGGCGTTCTCTATCTCTACGGGCCGTTCCGGCGCGGCGGACACCACACCGCGCCCAGCAACGCTTGGTTCGACGAGGATCTGCGCAGCCGCCACCCGGCTTGGGGCGTGCGCGATCTGGAAGACGTCGAGGCGTTGGCGGACGCGCAGGGCTTCGGCCCGGCCGACATCGAGGAAATGCCGGCGAATAATCTGTCCGTTATCTTTCGGCGGCATGTATAATTGCGAGCTGTTCTGACTGGATGACTGCGTTGAGCGACACCGAAACGTCCATTTCCATATACGTCGACGCCGATGCCTGCCCGGTTAAGCAGGAGATCTACCGCGTTGCCGAGCGCTATGGCATCAAGGTCTATGTCGTCAGCAACAGCTTCATGGCGGTGCCGCGGGAGCCCAATATTGAGCGCGTCGTCGTCTCCGCCGGTCCCGATGCCGCGGACGACTGGATCGCCGAACGGGCGGCGCGCGGCGGCATCGTCATCACCGCCGATGTGCCGCTCGCCCATCGCAGCATCAAGGCAGGCGCCGATGTGATTTCGCCGATCGGGCGCATTCTCGAGGAAGCCTCGATCGGCATGGCGCTGGCGACGCGCAATCTGATGGAAGATCTGCGCTCGGCCGGACAGATAACCGGCGGCCCGAAACCGTTTTCGCCGCGCGACCGGTCGAAATTCCTCTCCAGCCTCGATCTGATCATCACCCGGCTGAAGCGCGACGGCTTCGGTGGGTGATCACGTTCGGGACCGGCCGGGGCAAGGCGGGTCGGTTGCGGTAAGCTCCGTTAATGCGGTTCGGGTCACACTGCTTGTGTCTTAGGTGAAGAGCAGGGCTTGCCCGGTTTGGCCTTCGCGTCGACTCAGTTAAGCAGATTCCGTTGGCCGTCACGCCCGGCCTGCTCGCAATCCGCCACCAGGAAGACCGTCATGGACATTATCAAGACCGCCGATCTCGTCGATCATTTCGATGCCGAGGTCCGCTTTTGTGATCTGCCGCTGAAGCTTTACGGGCGCCGCCGCAGCTTCCACGGTCCGATCCAGACGGTCATGACCTTCGAGGACAACGCGTTGATCCGTCGCTGTCTGGAGGAAGATGGCGGCGGACGGGTGCTGGTCGTCGATGCCGGCGGATCGAGGCGTCTTGCCGTCATCGGAGACATGATTGCCGAGCTTGGGCGCAAGAACGGCTGGGCCGGCATCGTCCTGAACGGCTCGATCCGCGACGTCGCGGAGGTCGCCGCCATGGATTTCGGCATCTACGCGCTCGGCTCCTCGCCGAAGAAGAGCACCAAGCTCGGTATCGGTTCGGTCGGTATTACGGTTGCTCTCGGCGGCGTCGATTTCGTGCCGGGGCATACGCTCTACGCCGATGAGGACGGAATCCTGGTCAGCGCCAAGGCCTTGACATTGCCGGTCGCATGATTGGCGAGCGGCGGACCCTTAATTGGAATTGTCAGCCGCTCTATCTTTCTGTATAGGCGTCGGATTTTTCCGAAAGCCGCCTCGCATCCCCGCCTTCGCGGGGATATGGCGGGCCCCTACCGTTCCACGAACGCCTTCTCGATGACGAAGGTTGCGGGCTTGCCGCTCGAGCCTTCGACGAAACCGCGCTTGAGGAGGAGGTTCTTGGTCTCCTCCAGCATTTGCGGGCCGCCGCAGATCATGGCGCGGTCCTGATCGGGATCGAGCGGCGGGATGCCGAGATCCTCGAACAGCTTGCCGGACGTGATCAGGTTGGTGAGGCGGCCGGTATGCTCGAAAGCCTCGCGCGTCACGGTCGGGTAATAGAGCAGCTTTCCGGCGACCAGTTCGCCCAGATATTCGTGCTCCGGAAGCTCGCGCCGGATCAACTCGTCATAGGCGAGCTCGGCCACCTGCCGGCAGCCGTGGACGAGCACCACCTTCTCGAAGCGCTCATAGGTCTCCGGATCGCGAATGACGCTCATGAACGGGGCAAGACCCGTTCCGGTGGACAAGAGGTACAGATTGCGGCCGGGAATGAGGTTGTCGAGGATCAGCGTTCCGGTGGGCTTTTTGCCGACCAGCACGGTGTCGCCGACCTTGATGTGCTGAAGCCGCGAGGTCAGCGGGCCTTCCTGCACCTTGATGCTGAAGAATTCCAGCTCCTCGTCGTAATTGGTGCTGACCATCGAGTAGGCGCGCACCAGCGGCTTGCCCTCGATTTCCAGCCCGATCATGGTGAACTGACCATTCACGAAGCGGAAGGATGGTGTGCGGGTGGTGGTGAAGCTGAAGAGCCGGTCGGTCCAGTGGTGGACGGTGAGAACGGTTTCTTCGTGGTAATTGCTCATGATTCAATCCGTTTACGCGGGGGTGTCGCCCAGTTTGCGCGGAATATAGAACATATCGGACGTTTTATCAAACGCGCGCTGGTTCCTCGGTGCCGTAGACCTTATTGAGCTTGTCCTGGATACCGAGCCATTCCTCCCGATCCGCCGGCGCATCCTGCTTTTCGGTGATGACGGGCAGAACCGCCGCCATTTTCGCGTTCAGCACCAGCCATTTTTCCAGTCCCGGTTCCGTATCCGCCTTGATCGCTTCCGCCGGGCATTCGGGCTCGCAGACGCCGCAGTCGATGCATTCGTCGGGGTGAATGACGAGCATATGCTCGCCCTCGTAGAAGCAATCAACCGGGCAGACGGACACGCAGTCCATATATTTGCACCGGATGCAGTTGTCTGTGACGACATAGGTCATGGGCGCCATCTCCGCATTGATCAAGCGCAATATCGCACCGGCCGGCGGGGCGGTCGGTCAATTACTTGCCAAATCCCGGCGATAGGCAGCCGACGTGAAAATTTCATCGCTTGGCAACTAATTGCTATCGCGGCGGGCGGCCGCTGCCGGATGCTGGTCCACGACAGGGAACGGAGACCGGATCATGATGCCGGAGCGTCTGGAAGTCCGCGATGGCGGGCGACTGCTCAGAATTATCTGGCCGGACGGACGGGCGGAGACCATAGGCGCGGCGCTGCTGCGTGCTGAATGCCGCTCCGCCGGGGCGAGGCGCGCAAGGATCGACGGCATCGCGCCGCCGGCGGGCGACGTCCGCATCACCGCCATCGAACTCGTCGGCGCCTATGCGGCGAACATCGCCTTTTCCGACGGGCAGGACCGCGGCATCTACCCCTGGCCCTATCTCGCCGACCTCGCACAGCGCGAGACCGCAGGCGCCGAATTCGAGCCGCTCGGCGGCGTGACGGCATAAAGCATCAGGAGAATTGCATGACCATGGATCAGATCACGGACGGCATGTCGGAAGTATCGTGCGACGTGCTGGTGATCGGCGGCGGCACGGCCGGCCCGATGGCCGCGCTGAAGGCCAAGCGCAAGAACCCGAATGCGACCGTCATCCTCCTGGAGAAGGCCAATGTGAAGCGCTCCGGCGCGATCTCCATGGGCATGGACGGGCTGAACAACGCGGTGATCCCCGGCTATGCGACGCCGGAGCAGTACACCAAGGAAATCACCATCGCCAATGACGGCATCGTCGATCAGAAGCCGGTCTTGAAATATGCCGAGAACTGCTATTCGATCATCGAGGAGCTGGACAGCTACGGCATCCGTTTCCTGAAGAACGAGAACGGCGATTTCGACGTCAAGAAGGTGCACCATATCGGCACCTACGTCCTGCCGATGCCGAATGGCGAGACGGTGAAGAAGGCCCTTTACCGCCAGCTCCGCCGGGCGCGGCTGCTGATCTCCAACCGCTACATGGCGACCCGTCTGCTGACCGGCAAGGACGGCCGCATCGCCGGCGCCATCGCCGTGAACACGCGGACGGCCGAGTTCCTGGTGATCAAGGCGAAATCGGTGGTGCTGTGCATGGGCGCTGCCGGGCGGCTCGGACTGCCGACCTCCGGCTACATGTTCGGCACCTACGAGAACGCCGCCAATTCCGGTGACGGCTATGCGATGGCGTATCACGCCGGCGCGGGGCTTGCGAACCTGGAATGCTTTCAGATCAACCCGCTGATCAAGGACTATAACGGTCCCGCCTGCGCCTATGTCGCCGGTCCTTATGGCGCCTACACCGCCAACAACGAGGGCGCGCGCTTCATCGAATGCGACTATTGGTCCGGCCAGATGATGCTCGAATTCTTCAACGAGCTGCAGTCGGGCAAGGGGCCGGTGTTCCTGAAGCTGAACCACCTGCATGAAGACACGATCAGCGAGATCGAGAACACGCTGCACAAGGTCGAGCGCCCGACGCGCGGCGACTTTCACGAGAACCGCACGACCGACTACCGCCGCGAGATGATCGAGATGCACATCTCCGAGATCGGTTTCTGCTCGGGACACAGCGCCTCGGGCGTGTTCGTCGACGAGTTCGCCCGCACGACCGTGCCGGGCCTCTATGCGGCGGGCGACATGGCCAGCGTGCCGCACAACTACATGCTCGGCGCCTTCACCAATGGCTCGATCGCCGGCGAGGACGCGATGTCCTACGCGCAGGAAGTGGACTTCGCCGATTTCGACGCCGCCGATATCGCGGTCGAAAAGGAGCGCGTGCTCGCTCCGACGAAGCGCGAGGACGGCATTCCGGCGAACCAGATCGAATACAAGACCCGCCGCCTGGTGAACGATTATCTCCAGCCGCCGAAAGTGACGATGAAATACGAGCTGGCCCAGAAGCGCTTCTCCGAGGTCCGCGACGACATGGAAAATCACATGATCGCCCGCAATGCCCATGAGCTGATGCGCGCCCTCGAAGCCGCCTCGATCATGGACTGCGCCGACATGGCCGCCCACGCCTCGCTGTACCGGACCGAGAGCCGCTGGGGCCTCTATCATCTGCGGACCGACTATCCGGAGAAGAACAACGAGGACTGGTTCTGCCACACGCTGCTGTCGAAGAAGGACGGCGTGATGGTGAGCGAGAAGCGCGCCGTCGAGGATTACGTCGTGCCGATCGCCGACGAGGAGAAGGACCTCTACGACAAGCAGCGCATCCGGGCGGCCGGTTAGACTTGATCCGCCGTCGCCCCGGCCTTCGAGCCGGGGCCTCCTCGACCCTCACCGTGGCATTGCATGGGTTGCGGGGCGAGCGGTCCCGGATAAGCGCCAGAGCGCTTTCCGGGACGACGTTGAGACAAAGCGGCACGCTCATTAGAAGCCAGAATTCAGGAGACACACCATGCCATTGGCGACGTTCAGCACCACTGTCCCGGTCGTTGTGGACGAGGCGAAATGCATTGCCGAGAAGGGCTGCACCGTCTGCGTCGATGTCTGCCCGCTCGACGTGCTGCGCATCAGCGACGAGACCCGCAAGGCCTATATGGCCTATGATGAGTGCTGGTACTGCATGCCCTGCGAGGCTGACTGCCCGACCGGCGCGGTCACCGTCAACATTCCCTACCTCCTGAAATGAGGCGCCGATGTCCGATCCGTTCGAAGCCTATAACGACCTGGAAGACATTGCCGAGCGGCTGAAAGCCTCCGATGCCGGCGAGCGCCGTGTCGCGGTGATGGAGCTGGCCGATAGCGGCGACCCGGAAGCGGTGGCGCTGCTGGCAGAAATGCTCGGACGATCCCGACAGCGGCGTGCGCGAGCAGACCGCGCAGGCGCTCGGCGAGTTCGACGGACCGGAGGCGGCGGAAGCGCTGGCCCGCGCGCTGGTCGATCCGAAGATGGACGTCGCAAGGGCGGCGGCGGATAGCATGGCCGAGCTGAAAGACGCAGCCTCGGCCGACCCGCTTCTGCCGCTGGTGGAGCACTCGTCTGCCTTCGTCCGCATGAACGCCTTGCGGGGCCTCAAGGAACTGCGCCGCAAGGATGCGCTGAAGCCCGCGCTCGATGCCTTGCGGGACGCCGATCCGGGCGTGCGTGTCCAGGCAGTCGGCGTGATCGGCTTTCTGAAAATGGAAGAGGCGATCCCGGCGCTGAAGGCCGCCACCAAGGACGCCGACCCGCATGTGCGCCGCGCCGCCGTCAGCGCGTTGGCGTTTTCGGAGATGGGCACGTCCGCGGAGGCGATCACCACCGCACTCGCCGACAGCGACTGGATGGTCCGCGAGATCTCCGCCGAAACGCTCGGCAAGATGGCCTGGAGCGCGTCGGCGGAGGAGAAGCTGCGCACGGCGCTGGCGGATGAATTCTGGCAGGTGCGGCTGAAGGCCGTCCGCAGCCTTGGCCGCCTGAAGATAGCGGCGGCGGTTCCCGGCATTGCCGAGAGCCTCAAGCACCAGCAGGCCAATCTGCGCAAGGAAGCCGCCTTCGCCCTGGGCGAGATCGGCGACCGCCAGGCGGCGCCTTTCCTGGAAGCCGTGCTCGACGATCCGGACCCGGAAGTGCGCAAAAACGCCCGCTGGGCGCGGCAGCAACTGAGTGACGGAGCCGCGGCGAGCCGCTAAATGTCCATGTCCGACCTCCAGCCATGCCAGAAGACGGTGACAGCGAACCGCACGCCGAAATATGTCGCCATCCGCCGATGGCTGAGCGCGCACATCGCGGCGGGGGATTTCGCGCGCGGCGAGCAGCTTCCCAGCGAGCATGAGCTGATGGCGCAGTTCGGCTGCTCGCGGGTGACGGTACGGCAGGCGCTGGACGATCTGCGTCGGATCGGGGCGATCGAGAGCCAGCGCGGCAAGGGCTATTTCGTCAGCCGCCTCACCGCGATCCACAATCTCCAGCGCCTGCAGAGTTTCGGCGAGATCATGGCGCCGTTCGGCGTCGAAACCCGCTCCGACGTGCTCGACATGATGGAAAAGCCGGCGAACCGCGAGGTCGCCGACGCGCTCAGCCTGGAGACCGGCGAGACCGTGACGCGGATCGAGCGGCTCCGCATCGCAGGCGACACCATCGTTTCGCTCGACGTCAGCTTCTTCCCCGTCGACATCGGCCGCCGCCTGACGACGCTCGACTTAGCGAAAGAGGATGTCTTCGTCCTGCTCGAACGTCAGCTCGACACCGAGCTCGGCTTTGCCGACCTGACCATCGACGTCGTCCCGGCGTCGGACTATCAGGCCGCGCTGATCGGCGTGAAGCCGAAGGAACAGGTGCTGCGCATCCGCCGTCTGACCCATGACAGCACCGGCCGCGGCATCGACTATGAGCGCATTTACGCCCGCCTCGACGCCATGCAGTTCCGGGCGAGGCTCGGTCGCTGGTAGCGACCGTTGCGGGCGGCGGAAAATCCAATTGTGCCTTAATGTTACGCTCCCTCCGGGGAGCGTTTTTGCGTCTGGCATGAGCCGCGGATTTCGTCCCTGTCCCATACTTGTATTAACGGCCCCGCGAAAGCTGCTTGTTCTGGCCGCGAAGCCTTGCGCAAAGCAGCGTCACGGGTGGGTGCACGGTCATCGGCTGGGCAGGACGCGCGCACGCTGGAATTTGAAAAACTCCAACCCATCCAATGGATTACGACAAATCGACACCCGGCAAAACCCGTTTGGCACGAGCCTTGCTCTTAATGAGTGCAAAGTTGGACAAGTGCTCGTTCATACAGGGGAGCTGCCCATGCGCTTGAAATCGACACTAATCGCCGGCGCCGGTCTTCTCGCGCTCGCGACGACGGACCTTTCGGCAAAGACCATCGACATCGCAATCGGCCACCAAAGCATGTGCACCGATACCTACACGGCGGGCATCGTCGTGAAGGAGATGAAATTCCTCGAAAAGCGCTTGCCGCATGACGGCAAGTACAAGGACATCGAATACAACATCTCCTGGAGCGACTATTCCTCCGGCGGCCCGATCACCAACCAGATGCTGGCCAACAAGCTGAATTTCGGCGTGATGGGCGACTATCCGCTGGTCGTCAACGGCGCGAAATTCCAGGCGACCGACAGCCTGCGCACGCTCTATGTGTCCGGCACCGGCTACAACATGAAGGGCTCGGGCAACGCCATCGTCGTGCCGGTCAAGTCCGACATCTACAAACTGTCCGATCTCGAAGGCAAATCCGTCTCGACGCCGGTCGGCAGCGCGGCCTGGGGCATGCTGCTGAAGGCGGCCCAGGACAACGGCCTTCAGGGCAAGTTCGAGATCAAGAACCAGGCGCCGGCGGTCGGCGCGGCCAATATCGCGGCGGGCAAGATCGACGCTCACTCCGATTTCTGCCCCTGGTCGGAGCTGATGGAGTATCGCGGCACCGGCCGCAAGGTCTATGACGGCAGCGAGACCGGCGTGCCCTATCTGCACGGCGTCGTCGTCCGCAAGGACTTTGCCGAGGACTATCCGGAAATCGTCGTCGCCTTCATCGAAGCCGTTTACGACGCGGGCCAATGGATCCAGTCCGACCCGCTCAAGGCGACGGAGATGATGGAGAAATGGACCGGCGTCGAGAAGGAGGTGCTCTATCTCTACTTCTCCAAGGGCGGCCATCTGACGCTCGATCCCACCATCAAGACGCCCTGGCTGGATGCGCTCGCACTCGATCATGGCGTGCTGGTCAAGGAGAAGGCGATCCCGCCGCTCGACATCAAAGCCTGGATCACCGAGGACTACGTCAAGGCCGCCTACAAGGATATGGGCCTCGACTACGAAGCCGACAAAGCCAAGATCGTCGATCCGGTCAAGGCCCATGCCGGCCTGCCGATGGAGATCTGGCACTCGCGCGACGGCATTTCGACCTATCCGGACATGCCGGGCTTTCTCAAGGCGGTCGCCGATTTCGAGGCCACCGGCGCCAAGCTCAACGCCACCTATGTCTATGACGTCGAGACCGGGCTGAAGCTGTTCGGCAAGACTGCGTTCTACGTCAAGGCGCCGGACGGCACGTTCTCCGCCTTCCTGCGCAAGGGCGAGGCGGAAAAGCATGCCGAGAAGGTCAAGGGAACGGTCGTCAGCTTCGATGAAGCCTGGGCCGGCTTTGCCTCGTAAGGCGCGGCAGAGCTGATGGGTATCGGCAAGGAGCGCGAGGCGGACACGCCGCCTCCGCTCCCCCGACCAGCGACACGGACGGAGGAGGAAAGCACGATGACGCCCAGCGCCGCCGAAGCCACGGAGGCCGAATTCGGGCCCAAGCCCGCGCCGGTGACGCCGCGGGCGCCCGCGCATGAGGACGAGACCATTGAGAATGCCGTGCAGGATGGCAGAGTAGACGACGTCGACGCTCTTTCCTGGCGGGACCGGCTGCCCGGACCTGTGCTGACCGTGCTTCGCGTGATCGGCACCTGGACGCTGCGGCTCGGCGCGCTGGCTCTCGGCGTGCTGGTCTGGCATCTCGCCGTCGCCACCAAGTTCAACTTCTACATCAATTTCGAGAACGTCCCCGGCCCCGGAACGGTGCTATCCTCGCTGCTCGTCCACCTCTCGGGCAGCAAGTTCTACACCCATATCGGCGTCAGCATGGAGCGCATCCTGATCGGCTATGCGCTGGCGACGGCGGTCGGCATCCTGCTCGGCCTCGCCATGGGGCGCTCGCGCCTCGCCCGCGACCTGATCATGCCCTATGTCGAGATCATCCGCCCGATCCCAGCGGTCGCCTGGATTCCGCTCGCCATCCTGATGTGGCCGACCGAGGAAAGCTCGATCATCTACATCACTTTTCTCGGCGCGCTGTTCCCGATCATCCTCAACACGCTGCACGGGGTGGAGCAGACGCCGGAAGTGCTCGTCCGCGCCGCCCGCTCGCTCGGCGCGAGGCGGACTGCAGATCTTCCGGCACGTCGTGCTGCCCGCCGCGCTCCCCAGCATCGCGGCGGGCCTCGCCATCGGCATGGGCGTGTCCTGGTTCTCGCTGCTGGCCGGCGAGATCATCTCCGGCCAGTACGGCATCGGCTATTTCACCTGGAACGCCTATTCGCTGATCAACTATCCGGACATCGTCGTCGGTATGCTGACCATCGGCCTGCTCGGCACCGGCTCCACCTACGCCGTGCGGCTGGCGACGCGGCCGTTCCTCAAATGGCAACGGAGGACGCGATGACCCGCGCGCTCCCGACGATGTGGCAGGCGATCCGGGCGCGGCCGCTCGGCTGGCTTGCCATCAGCCTGGGCTGGGTCGTGCTCTACTATACCGGGCTGCTCATGGCGCTGGTCTACCAGTTCCAGGAATGGCCCAACTACGCCACGCTCTACGACTGGCCCGCAAACATCGCCCGGATCTTCGCCTCGACGCCGTCGCTGTCCGACGCGATCCAGATCGCCCGCGACGAATGGCTGGTCGAGATCGGCTATCTCAACACCGACTACGGCATGGGCATCTCCGAATGGAGCCTGACGCTGTTGCCGGCAAAGATGCTCGTCATTCTGGCGATGGGGATGATCCTGGCGACGATCTGGGCGCTCAACGCCGCGCGGACGCGCAGTTGCAGCGTCGGCGAGGGCGGCGCGGCCGTCGCCACCACCGGCATCGGCGCGGGGCTGGTCGCACTCACCAACGCGACCATGACCTGGGTGGTCTGCTGCGCGGCGCCATCCTGGATCGTCGGCCTGACCATGCTGGGGCTGAGCACGGCGACCGCGAACTGGCTGGAGCCGCTGGGCTTGTGGCTGAAGCTCGCCGGCTTCGTCCTGCTCGGGGCGACGGCGTTGGTCATGGCCCATCGCCTCGGCAAGGCCGGGCCGATCGAAGCGCCGGACCGGTCGTTCGACTATGCCTCGCCCGCCGCCAATGCCCGATAGCCAAAGGAGCGCTCCATGCTGAGTGTCATCAATATGCAGCGTAAGCCGGAGGCACCCGCGCCGCGCGCCCGCTCGGTCCACCGCGACCTCGGCGCCATCGCCATCCGCAACGTCACCATCGCCTTCGGCAGCGGCGCCGCGCGCCATCTCGCCGTCGCGGAGACCTCGATCGACATCGCGCCGGGCCAGTTCGTCTGCCTGCTCGGCCCGTCCGGCTGCGGGAAATCGACCCTGCTGAACAGCGTTGCCGGCTATGTCGCGCCGACCAGCGGGCAGGTGCTGGTCGATGGCGTGCCGGTCACCGAGCCGGGGCCCGACCGGGGCATGGTGTTCCAGCAATATTCGCTGTTCCCCTGGAAGACCGTGCGCGAGAACGTCGCCTTCGGGCCGCGCATTCTCGGCCGCGCGGAGGCGGAATCCATCGCCAACACCATGATCGCCATGGTCGGGCTGACCAAATTCGCAAACCGCTATCCGGCGGAGCTGTCCGGCGGAATGCAGCAGCGCGTCGGCATCGCGCGGGCGCTCGCCACCTATCCGAACGTGCTGCTGATGGACGAGCCGTTCGGCGCGCTCGACAGCCAGACCCGGCACATGATGCAGGAGAGCCTGCTGGATATCTGGTCCGAGTTCGGCATCACCGTGCTCTTCGTTACGCACGACATCGACGAAGCGGTGTTCCTCGGCGACCGCGTGCTGGTGATGAGCGCCAGCCCCGGCCGGATCATCGCCGACATCCTCGTCGACCTGCCGCGCCCGCGCAGTTTCGAGGTGGTCAGCGACGAGGCGTTCCTGCGGCTGCGGCGGCAGTGTCATGAGCAGATCCGCGAGGAGAGCCTCAAAGCCTTCGATCAGCAAAATGCGTGAGGGGACCGGATTGAGACGCTTAATTGCCGCCATAGCCCTGGCCGCGCTGACGCTCGGCGCCGCATCGACGCAAGCCGTGTGTCGAGGGCGTCGATGGCTTCGTGCGCATCGACAAGAAACCCGGCGACACCAGCTATCAGGTGTTTCACAGTGCGTTCGTCACCGTGATCGATCCGGAAGGGCGGATCGTGGCGCGTATGAATCCGCCGATGGAGCCGAGCGCGACGGCGGCGTTCCTTGCCGGTCTGATGCGCAAATATGCCAAGGAAATCAACTGAACGGAGGGTCGAAATGTCTTTCCATAGCGTGTTGTCTCGCCTTAGCGCGGCGGTGCTGCTCGCCGGGCTAATGGTTGCCGGGCCGGCTGCCCACGCAGGCGACGCCGGCCTGATGGTCAGCGACGCCTGGGTGCGTCTGGCGCCGACCTCGCTGAAGACCCATGGCGGCTATCTGACCATCATGAACCACGGCAAGGAGACCCAGGAGCTCACCTCGGCCTCGAGCGAGAATTACCAGAGCGTGCAAATGCATGTGTCGCGCATCGAGAATGGCGTGGCGACCATGCAGCGGCTCGAATCCGTCGAGATCCCCGCAGGCGGCGCGGCTGAGTTCCAGCCCGGCGGCCTGCATCTGATGTTGCTGGGCGCGAAGAAGCCTTTGCAGGAAGGTGGGACGGTGCCGATCCATCTCGGCTTCGGCTCCGGTGCGACGCTCGATGTCGAAGCGCGGGTGATCAAGGGCGCGCCCATGAGCAACGGCGGGATGATGCATATGGATCATGGTGGCCATGACGGGGCGGCGACGAACTAGGCATCGTTTCGAACGGTGGTTTTCCGGTTTTCGAAGACAATGATGCGCAAACGAGAAACGAAGCAGGGGCCTCGCCCGCCTGCTACAGCGGTGGCGTTATGCGTCGCCGGTCTCCTTTTGGCGGCGGCCGGCCCCGCAACGTCCAACAGCATCGGCGATGAAAGCGCACCGCCCCAGGAGACCTGCGCGCTGTGCCATGGGCTCAATGGCGTCAGCCGGATGAGCCGGTTTCCGCGCCTCGCCGGTCAGAAGGCGGCTTATATCGAGAAGCAGGTCGGCGACTTCCGCGCCGGGCGGCGCAGCAACGATGGCGGGCAGATGGTGGCCATCGTCACCGAGTTCAGCGACGCCCAGGTCAGCCAGGCGGCGCAGTATTTCGCCGGTCTCGCCCCGCCCGAGCCGATCGCCGGCCCCGAGGCCGAAAAGGCCGCGGCCGTCGCCGAACGCCTGTTTCGCGACGGCGACGAGCCCCGCGGCATTCCAGCCTGCGCCAGCTGCCATCTGCCGGACCGCGCCAAGGCGAACGCGAAGGCGCCCGCCTATGCCCCGCGTCTCACCGCGCAGCATCCCGAATACATCGCCAAGCAACTCCGCGACTTCCGCGAGGGCAACCGCGAGAACGACGGTACGGGCACCATGGCGCAGATCGCAAAGGCGCTGACGGAAGCGGAGATCGGCGCGGTGGCGGTTTACCTCGCCGCGCGGCCCAGGGAGGCAGCAAATGCCGACTAAGACGAAACTCAAGGATCGCGCGCCTCGCGGGCTTTCCGCTTCCGCTCCGGCGGCCGCAGGGGCGCCCGACAAGTCGGCGTCGGCGATCTACCTGACCGAAGTGCTGTCGGAGTTGAACGAGGGCGCGACCTTCCTCGACCAGCTCAGCCTCCACGAAATCAACGCGCTCCGGCGTATCGCCTCGAGCCAGACCTACGAGCCCGGCGAGACAATCTTCATGCAGGGCGACCTGCACAACGG
The DNA here is from genome assembly GCA_963727575.1 of uncultured Alphaproteobacteria bacterium. Taxonomy (GTDB): domain Bacteria; phylum Pseudomonadota; class Alphaproteobacteria; order Rhizobiales; family Rhodomicrobiaceae; genus JAHQVI01. Next base: position 88,336 of record CAVSIA010000034.1, on the reverse strand, counting down.
CATCTTCCTGATCGAGTCCGGCCGCGTGCGCACCTATTACGCCGGGCGGTCCGGCCGCGAGATCACGCTGGCCCATTGGACGCCGGGCCATTTCGTCGGTGGGCCCGAAGTGTTCGGCGGCGGCTTCCATGTCTGGTCGGCGAATGCGCTGGAGCCGGCGCGGCTGTCCTATCTGCCGGGCGGCGCGGTGCGGCAGCTCGCCATGAGCGTGCCGGCCTTCGCCATGTGCCTGATCGAGGGGCTGGTCGCCAAGGGCAAGTGCTACTCCGCGCTGGTGCATATGCTCGGCACGCGCTCGGCGACCGAGCGGCTCGCCCAGTTGCTGCTGATCCTGGCCAAGCTCGACGGCACATCCGTCGGCGGCCGCATGACGGTGCATCGCCGGGTCACGCATGAGCAGCTCGCCGGGATCGTCGGGGCGACGCGGCAATGGGTGACGAGCATGCTGGCGCGGTTTCAGAGCCGCGGCATCATCCAGATCGAGCGCGGCGCGATCATCATCGAACGCGCCGATCTGCTCCAGGACCCCGACGCGTAGCAATCAGTGCAAGCGGAACCACCGGGATCGAAATCCCCGCGAAAACGGGGATCCAGTGCTCAGCAGATCACGGAGTTTACCGGATCCCCGCCGGCGCGGGGATTTCGTATGAGTTTGTCGAACGCGTTTCCGTCGCAACTGATCCGGTGCTACGCCGACGCGGGAATCATATGGCAGCGGCGGCGGCGCCCCGGCCCTCGCGGAGTTGGCGCCCTTCGAGCGCAAGCTTTTGCACGACGTCCATGATCTGGCGCACATTCAGCGGCTTGGTGACGAACGCATTCACGCCGATCTCGCGATAGGCGCGTTCGGCCTCCTTCATCGCATCCGCCGTCAGCGCGATGATCGGAATTCGCACCTTCCAGTCGTCGCGGCTGCGGATCTTCTGCGCCGCCTCGATGCCGGTCATCACCGGCATCTGATTGTCGAGGATGACGAGGTCGAAATCGCCGGATTCGAGCTGGTCCAAAAGCTGCTGGCCGTCGGTGGTCAGATTGACCTGGCACCCCATCCCGTCGAGGATTTCCTTGATCAGCATCTGGCTGAAGACGTTGTCCTCCGCGACCAGGACGTCGTAACCGGTTGGAGCGGTCGGCGCCGGGCCGGCCGGCTCGGGATGGCGCGAGTTCGCGGGCCGCTCGACGGTCTGCGCCGCGTCGACCTTGGCAAGCGGCAGCCAGACCGAGAACGTCGCCCCGGCGCCGAGATCGCTGTCCACCTCGATTGAGCCCTTCATCAGATCGATGAGGCTCTTGGTGATCGCCAGTCCGAGATCGGCGCCCTGGATATGCTTGATATTCTCCTTTACCTGGCTGAAGCGGTCGAAAATCACATGAATCTTGTCCCGTGGGATCCCGTCGCCGGTGTCGATCACCTTGAACAGGAAGCCGCCGCCCTTCGCTGCGGCGAACACCTTCACCGAGCCTTCGGAGGTGAATTTGATGGCGTTGCCGATCAGGTTGATGAGGATCTGCCTGATACGGCCGGCATCGCCGGCGACGACGGTCGAGCGCGCCAGGCCGATCTGGGAGAGCAGCTCGATACCCTTGGCCTCCGCCAGCGGCATCAGCGATAGCACGGTCTCCTGAACGAGCCCCGCCAGGTCGAAGGGCGCCGCTTCCAGCTCGATGCAATCGCTGGCGATCTTGGAGAGATCGAGCACGTCGTTGACGAGTTGCAGCAGATGCTCGGACGAGGCCTGGATGATTTCGGCGGATTCGCGCTGCTTCGGCGATAGCTCTCCGGCCAGCATCAGATGGTTGAAGCCGATGATCGAGTTGATCGGCGTGCGCAGCTCGTGGCTGACATTGGCGACGAAATCCGACTTGGCGCGGTTGGCGGCCTCGGCGTCGGCGCGGGCTTTGTGAAGCGCTTCTTCCTGCTGCTTGAAGGCGGTGACGTCGACACGCACGCCGACCATTTCGCCCAGCGGCGTACGGCGCTCGCGCCGCAGGATCCATCGGCCGTCGCTGAACCGATAGACGGACTCGGTCGATTTCATCTCGCGGCGATTGCGGAAATGCTTGGCCATCCAGGTCTCGGGATCTTCGCCCGAAAGATCGTAATGGCCGCGCTCGACCGCCTCCCGAAGCATGTCCTGGAAGGTCCGGCCCACGACGATGATGTCGGCGTCGATATAACCGAGCTTCTTGAATGCATTGTTCGCGACGACGAGGCGGTCGTGCTCGTCGTAGATGAGAAAGCCTTCCGACATCGCGTCGATAGCGGTGGTGAGCCGTTGCTCGGCGCGCTCGGCGGCGCGTTGGGCCTCTTCGAGCAGCTGGGTCCGGCTCCGGACGACGGTGACGTCGCGCGCAACGCCGATGAATTTCTGCACGTTGCCGTCGGCGTCGAGGATGGGGCGACAGATTGAGCTCGATCCAGTAGGGCACGCCGTCCGCATCCTCGCGGACGAAATCGCAGCGCACCGGCTCGCCGGCATTTTCGGCCTTCGAGATGCCCGGATAGGCGGCTGGACTGGGAAAAAGATCGCGCGGCCTCTTGCCGATCAGGTCGTCGACACTACATCTGAGGACTTTCTCGGTCGCAGGATTGGCGTAGATGGCGACGCCGTCGCGGTCGACGACGATGATGCTGTCGTTGGCATGTTCGGCGGCGAGCGCCAGAAGGTCCGCATGCTCTTGCGTTCGCGTCAATTCGGCCCGCGCTTCGGCGGCTGCACCGGCGCTTTCGGCGGTTTCCGACATGTCGCGGATAAAGACGGTGGTGTACGGGACGTCCCCGTCGCCTTGCCTGGCGAGCCAGACATTCACCGGGATACGCGATCCGTTGCGCCGCAGCGCATAGACATCGGTCCAGCTCCCCATCAGCCTGACATCGGCCGGGCGGCGTTGAAAGTCGGACATGAGCTGAGTGTGCCGGTCGCGCAGCTCGGGCGGGACCAAAAGATTGATCGAGGTCCCGATGATCTCGGCCTCGCTCCAGCCGAGCATCTGCTCCGCGGCGGGGTTCATGCCGGCGATTTCGCCATTGGGCTTAACCGTGATGATGCCGTCCGGACAGATCCTGGCGATGAAATTATCGGAAAGCATCTCTCGGCCGGCAGCGCTTCGGTTTGGGCGGAGTTTACCGGCTAAAGGAAAAGCAATGATGAGGATTCGGCGCCAAATGACGGCAGGACGGTCAACGCATCGCAAAGCATGACGTCGGCGCGGAGCAGACGCAGCAGCGAATTCGTCGGGCTTTGCAAGGACTTCGGAGGACTGGGGATGGAGCGGGTGATGGGAATCGAACCCACGTCTTGAGCTTGGAAGGCTCTTGCTCTACCATTGAGCTACACCCGCAGCCCATATGCCGTTCGATTGTCTTATTTGAAAACGGATCGGGCCGCAAGCGGTGACGAACAGGAGACATGAACGGCGCTCGCCGGGAAAACTGTCACGGCCTTTCAGGATCCGCCGCGTCGCGGCGCGATAGGCTGTGACTGTTGTAAATTAATTCTAGGCAGCCCATCTTTCTTGTGTTAGTGAGGCAATCTCAGCGCCTTTAGATGAACGTTTCACGCATCTCTCCAGCGATATTCCGGCAAGCCTTGATCGCTGGGTGGTGCGTTGTGCTTTTCTCAAAAGCGCGCTGAGCGGTACGGCTCCATGAAGGAGTGTAGCTCAATCGGCTAGAGCACCGGTCTCCAAAACCGGGGGTTGGGGGTTCGAGTTCCCTCCACTCCTGCCAGTGGAGGTTCGGCGCCGCCAACGGCAGAAAGCTGAAACGCGCGGCTCATGGTTGCTGGGTCGTGGAGGTCCAAATTCCGACATGGCAAAGACGAACCCTTTCGAGTTTATCCAGCAGGTCCGTGCCGAAACGGCAAAGGTTACGTGGCCAACTCGTAATGAAACGATCGTGACGACAATAATGGTCGTGATTATGGCGATCCTTACGGCAATGTTTTTCTTCCTTGCTGACCAATTTCTGAGCTGGGGTGTGGGGATGCTGCTCGGGCTTGGGCGTTAGGCTTAACGCGTCGTTAAAAAAGAACAGGTAAAAGATGACGAAGCGTTGGTATATTGTTCACGCCCACTCAAATTTTGAGAAAAAAGTCGCCGAGTCCATTAAGGAACGCGCGACGACGGCTGGTCTCCACGACTTGTTCGAAGAAGTTCTCGTGCCGATGGAGGAAGTGGTCGAAGTTCGCCGTGGGCGCAAGGTCAATGCCGAGCGGAAATTCTTTCCCGGCTACGTTCTTGTAAAGATGGATATGACCGATCAGGCCTATCACCTGATCAAGAATACACCGAAGGTGACCGGTTTTCTTGGCGCGAACAACAAGCCGATGCCGATTTCCGAGGATGAGGCGCTCCGCATTCTTCATCAGGTGAAGGAAGGCGTCGAGCGGCCGAAGCCGTCGGTCACGTTCGAGATTGGCGAGCAGGTGCGCGTGGCGGAAGGGCCTTTCGCGTCCTTCAGCGGCCATGTCGAGGAAGTCGACGAGGAGCGCGCACGGCTCAAGGTCGCAGTTTCCATTTTCGGCCGGGCGACCCCGGTCGAATTGGAGTACGGCCAGGTGGAGAAACTCTGACCTGGCATCAGCTTGCGGGAGGAATGCGGGGACTTGCCATATCCCCGATGATCCGCACCGCAGACCCTCAAATCTGAGAACCGTACGGTTCGAAAGGGCAAAAGATGGCAAAGAAGATAGCAGGTTCTTTGAAATTGCAGGTGGCTGCAGGCCAAGCCAACCCGTCGCCCCCGGTGGGCCCGGCGCTCGGCCAGCGCGGCATCAACATTATGGAATTCTGCAAGACGGTCAACGCGGCGACCAAGGATATGGAGCCGGGTTCGCCCGTGCCTGTGGTGATCACCTACTACCAGGACAAGTCCTTTACGTTTCAGATCAAGACGCCTCCCGCGTCCTTCCTGCTTAAGAAAGCAGCAAAGCTGGGCAAAGGTTCCAAGCTTCCGGGCCGCGAGAAAAGCGGATCGGTGACTCAGGATCAGGTGCGCGAGATCGCCGAGATGAAGATGAAGGATCTGAACGCGAATGATGTGGAGCAAGCAATGAAGATTATTGCGGGCTCGGCGCGTTCCATGGGAATTACGGTTGAAGGGTGAACGTCATGGCAACTGTCGGTAAGCGATTGAAGACGGCCCGCCAGGGCGTGGACCGGTTGAAGCTTTACCCCATCGCTGAGGCGGTAAAGCTGATTAAGGACCATGCGAAGGCAAAATTCGACGAGACGGTCGAGATCGCGATGAATCTCGGCGTCGACCCGCGTCATGCGGACCAGATGGTGCGCGGCGTCTGCAATCTGCCGAATGGCACCGGCCGCCCCGTGCGTGTTGCGGTGTTCGCCCGCGGTGACAAGGCCGAAGAGGCGAAGAAGGCCGGCGCGGATATCGTCGGCGCCGAGGATCTCATGCAGGAGGTCCAGGGAGGCACCATCAACTTCGACCGCTGCATCGCCACGCCGGATATGATGCCGCTGGTCGGACGTCTCGGTAAGGTGCTCGGCCCGCGCGGCCTGATGCCGAACCCGAAAGTCGGAACGGTGACGATGGATGTCGGCGCCGCGGTCGAGGCGGCCAAGGGTGGCTCCGTGGAATTCCGTGCCGAGAAGGCCGGCATCATCCACGCCGGCATCGGCAAGGCCAGCTTTTCCGAGCAGGCGCTGGTCGAGAACATCAAAGCGTTCGCGGACGCGGTGATCAAGGCCAGGCCGAGCGGCGCGAAAGGCACTTACGTCAAGAACGTGTCATTGAGCTCGACGATGGGCGCCGGTGTGCGGATCGAGACGGCAACGCTGTCGGCGGCTCAGAACGCGGCCTGACGCGAGAAAAAAATTGCCGCCGAATGAGGCGGCCGAATTTCAGGCGCGCTTTGCGCCTGAAGGCGTATCGGACGGGGTAACCCATTCGGTGCGTCACCTGTCCGAGACTGCAGGTGCCTTCGGGCTTAATTTACGCCTGCAATAGACGGGGGAAAGCTGGTTTCGCCAATTCCGTTTGGCGGATTACGGCGCTTGCCCTGGGACAGGCCTACCTGTCGCTAAGCCCGTCATGGGTGGCGGCGTAATCAACCGGCGAGGCGGCTCTTCGGAGCTGGTTCGCCAAATTTTGGAGAGACGCGGTGGATAGAGCGCAGAAAAAAGATATGGTCGAACAGCTCGGCCAGATCTTTGCTGAGTCCGGCTCTGTCGTCGTTACGCGATATTCCGGACTTTCGGTGGCCCAAATGACCGACCTTCGGAGCCGTTTCGGCGCTGCGGGCGCTCAGTTCAAGGTCATCAAAAACCGCCTCGCCAAAATTGCGCTGGAAACCTCCGGACATGCCGGAGCGCGTGAAATGTTCGTCGATCCGACCGGCATCGCTTTTTCGAGCGACCCGGTTGCGCCGGCAAAAATCGCAGCCGAATTCGCCAAGCAGAACCAGAAGTTCATCATCATTGGCGGTTTCCTCGGCGAGACATTGCTGGACGATAACGGGGTCAAGGCTTTGGCCGCGATTCCCTCGCTCGACGAGCTTCGTGCTCAGCTTCTCGGAGTGCTTGGCGCGCCTGCTACCAAGCTTGCCCGGACGCTCAATGCTCCGGCCGTGGGCCTGGCCACCGTGCTTGACGCCTATCGGCGCAAGCAGGAGGAAGAGCAAGCGGCAGCCTGACAGCGCGATTGAAGCGAACGCAACAAACGGAATTTGAGGAATAGACATGGCTAACATCGAAAAACTTTATGAAGAGCTGTCGGGCATGACGGTTCTGGAAGTGTCCGAGCTGATCAAGCGGCTCGAAGACGGCTGGGGCGTATCGGCGGCGGCTGCCATGCCGATGGCGATGCCGATGCCGGGAGCCGGCGGCGGCGCTGCCGAGGCGGTCGAGGAGCAGACCGAGTTCGACGTCATCCTGGCGTCGGCAGGCGCACAGAAGATCAACGTGATCAAGGAAGTGCGCGCGATCACGGGCCTCGGTCTGAAGGAAGCCAAGGATCTTGTCGAGGCTGCTCCGAAGGCGATCAAGGAAGCGGTCTCCAAGAGCGAAGCCGAAGAGATCAAGAAGAAGGTCGAAGCCGCTGGCGCGACCGTCGAAGTCAAATAGCGACGACATGGCGGGGAGTTCGCTCCCCGCCATCTGGACTGCTGACTTGGATGAGAGTGGCGGTTCTCCTCAAACGCTGAAATGGGCGTTTGCGGCGAGCCGTTTACGAGTGACATGAGGAGACGAAATGGCGCTATCGTTCACCGGCCGCAAGCGGATCCGCTACAATTTCGGCCGCATTGCGGAAGTGGCAGAGATGCCGAATCTGATCGAGGTGCAAAAGCAGTCCTACGATCAGTTTCTTATGGTCGACGAGCCCAAGGGCGGGCGTCCAAGCGAGGGTCTGCAGTCCGTCTTTAGCTCTGTCTTTCCTATATCAGATTTTTCCGGCCGTGCCCAGCTTGAGTTTGTCAGCTACGAGTTCGAGCAGCCGAAATATGACGTCGAAGAATGTCAGCAGCGGGGCATGACTTTTGCCGCTCCGCTAAAGGTCAAGCTGCGCCTGATCACCTTCGATCTGAACGAAGAAACCGGCGCCCGCTCGGTCCGCGATATCAAGGAGCAGGACGTCTATATGGGCGACATGCCGTTCATGACCGCGAACGGCACGTTCGTGATCAACGGCACCGAGCGCGTGATCGTTTCGCAGATGCACCGCTCGCCGGGCGTCTTCTTCGACCACGACCGCGGCAAGACCCATTCCTCGGGCAAGCTGCTGTTCGCCGCGCGTATCATCCCTTACCGCGGCTCCTGGCTCGATTTCGAATTCGACGCCAAGGACCTGGTGTTTGTGCGCATCGACCGCCGCCGCAAGCTGCCGGTGACGACGCTGCTTTACGCGCTGGGCAATGACGACGAAGAAATCCTGGAGACCTTCTACGATCGTATCGACCTGACCGCGGTGAAGAAGGGCGGCTGGAAAATGCCTTACGTCGCCGAGAAGATGCGCGGCGTGAAGGTCAGCCACGACATTCTCAACGCCGCCACTGGCGAAGTGATCGTCGAGGCCGGCGGCAAGCTTTCCGCCCGCCAGGCGCGCAAGCTGGCCGATGAGGGCGTGCAGACCATCCAGATCGCCGACGATGCCGTCCATGGCCGCTATCTCGCACAGGACATCGTCAATCTGAGCACCGGCGAGATTTATGGCGAAGCCGGTGACGAGGTAGATAAGGATCTTCTTGAAAAGCTCAAGGAGAACGGCATCAAGCAGCTGCCGATCCTCGACATCGATCACGTCACCACGGGCGCCTTCATCCGTAACACGCTGGCCGCGGACAAGAACAAGAACCGCACCGACGCGCTGCTCGACATCTACCGGGTGATGCGTCCGGGCGAGCCGCCGACCATCGAAGCGGCCGAGAACCTGTTCAAGGGCCTGTTCTTCGACGAGGAGCGTTACGACCTGTCGGCCGTCGGCCGGGTGAAGATGAACATCCGCCTGGAGCTGGACTGCCCCGACACGGTGCGCACCTTGCGTGCCGACGACATGATCGCCGTGATCAAGACGCTCGTTGCCCTGCGCGACGGACGCGGCGAGATCGACGATATCGACCATCTCGGGAACCGGCGCGTGCGCTCGGTCGGCGAGCTGATGGAGAATCAGTATCGCGTCGGCCTGTTGCGCATGGAGCGGGCGATCAAGGAGCGCATGTCCTCGGTCGACATCGATACGGTGATGCCGCAGGACCTGATCAACGCCAAGCCGGCTTCGGCCGCGGTGCGCGAGTTCTTCGGCTCCTCGCAGCTTTCGCAGTTCATGGACCAGACCAACCCGCTCTCCGAGATCACGCATAAGCGGCGTCTCTCGGCGCTTGGACCGGGCGGTCTGACCCGCGAGCGCGCAGGCTTCGAAGTCCGCGACGTGCATCCGACCCATTACGGCCGGATCTGCCCGATCGAGACGCCGGAAGGTCCGAATATCGGCCTGATCAACAGCCTTGCGACCTTTGCCCGCGTCAACAAATACGGCTTCATCGAAAGCCCGTATCGGCGCGTCAAGGACGGCAAGGTGACGAACGAGGTGATCTACCTCTCGGCGACGGAGGAAGCCCGCCACTGGGTGGCGCAGGCCAATGCGCCGCTGACCAAGGACGGCCGTCTGGAGGAAGACCTCGTGGTCTGCCGCCATGCGGGCGACGTGCATCTGATCCCGCCGGAACAGGTCGACCTGATCGACGTGTCGCCGAAACAGGTGGTCTCGGTGGCTGCGGCGCTCATCCCGTTCCTTGAGAACGACGACGCCAACCGCGCTCTGATGGGCTCGAACATGCAGCGTCAGGCCGTGCCGCTGATCAAGGCGGAAGCGCCGCTGGTCGGCACGGGCATGGAATCGGTGGTCGCACGCGACTCCGGCGCAGCGATTGCGGCCCGGCGGTCGGGTGTCATCGACCAGGTGGATGCGACCCGTATCGTCATCCGGGCGACGGAAGAGACCGATCCGTCGAAGTCGGGCGTCGACATCTACCGGCTGCGCAAATTCCAGCGCTCGAACCAGAACACCTGCATCAATCAGCGTCCGCTGGTGCGTGTGGGCGACCGGGTCGACGCCGGCGACATCATTGCCGACGGCCCGTCGACCGATCTGGGCGATCTGGCGCTGGGCAAGAACGTCCTCGTGGCGTTCATGCCGTGGATGGGCTTCAATTTCGAGGATTCGATCCTTATATCAGAGAGGATTGTGTACGATGACGTCTTCACCTCGATTCACATTGAAGAATTCGAGGTTGCGGCGCGTGACACCAAGTTAGGCCCGGAAGAGATAACGCGCGACATTCCGAACGTTTCGGAAGAAGCTCTGAAAAACCTCGACGAGGCTGGTATCGTCTACATTGGCGCTGAAGTGAACCCCGGCGATATTCTCGTCGGTAAGATCACGCCGAAGGGCGAAAGCCCGATGACGCCGGAAGAGAAGCTTCTGCGCGCCATTTTCGGTGAAAAGGCCTCCGACGTTCGCGACACGTCGCTGCGCTTGCCGCCGGGCGTGAGCGGAACGGTCGTCGAAGTGCGCGTCTTCAACCGCCACGGCGTTGAAAAAGACGAACGCGCCATGGCCATCGAGCGCGAGGAGATCGAGCGCCTGGCCAAGGACCGCGACGACGAGTTGCAGATCCTCGACCGCAACGTCTACGGCCGTCTGCGCGACATCCTGATGGAAAAGGAAGTCGCACGCGGGCCGAAGGGCATGCGCAAGGGGGCGACGGTCGTCGAAGAGACGCTGACCGACATCCCGCGCAGCCAGTGGTGGGAAATCGCGCTCAAGGACGAGGGCGCGATGGCGGGCATCGAGGCGATCCGCCGCCAGTATGACGAAGCCAAGAAGCGGCTGGAGCAGCGCTTCGTCGACAAGATCGACAAGCTGAAGCGCGGCGACGAGCTGCCGCCCGGCGTCATGAAGATGGTCAAGGTGTTCGTCGCGGTGAAGCGCAAGCTGCAGCCCGGCGACAAGATGGCCGGACGCCACGGCAACAAGGGCGTGATCAGCCAGATCGTGCCGATCGAGGACATGCCTTATCTCGAGGACGGAACTCCGGTGGATATCATTCTCAATCCGCTGGGCGTGCCGAGCCGCATGAATGTCGGGCAGATTCTCGAGACGCATATGGGCTGGGCGTGCCGCGGTCTCGGCGTGATGATCGGCGAGGCGGTCGACAAGTTCCGGCAGTCCCAGGAGACCAAGGAACTGAAGACGCTGCTTCACGACGTCTACGGCGACAATGAAGCGGTCGACTCGGTCGACGACGGTCAGCTCGTGGAACTTGCAGAGAACCTGCGCCGCGGCGTGCCGATCGCAACGCCGGTGTTCGACGGCGCCTCGGAAGCCGATATCGTCACCATGCTGGAGGCCGCCGGGCTCGACACGTCCGGACAGGTGACCCTGCATGACGGACGGACCGGCGAGGCGTTCGACCGTAAGGTGACGGTGGGCTACAAATATCTGCTCAAGCTGCACCATCTGGTCGACGACAAGATCCACGCCCGTTCGATCGGCCCGTACAGCCTCGTCACCCAGCAGCCGCTTGGCGGCAAGGCCCAGTTCGGCGGACAGCGCTTCGGAGAAATGGAAGTGTGGGCGCTCGAAGCCTACGGAGCGGCATACACCTTGCAGGAGATGTTGACCGTGAAATCGGACGACGTCGCCGGACGCACCAAGGTCTATGAAGCCATTGTCCGCGGCGACGACACGTTCGAGGCCGGCATACCGGAGAGCTTCAACGTTCTCGTCAAGGAAATGCGGGCGCTCGGCCTCAATGTGGAGCTGATGAATGTCGAGCCGGAAGACGGCAAGCTCCCGAAGGGATGACAACTATTGTGAATGACCGGCGATCGCCTCGTCGGTCATTCATTCGGCGCCCATGCCGGGGATGGCGGGCGCCGGCAGAATTTCTGAGATCAGGAGACCCGCAGCTCGTCTTGCTTAAAACGCCGATGCCGGAGGTGCCGAAACCGGTAAAAAAGCGTAAGACAGCTTGCCATGCGGCCCATTTAGGAGTGACGGATGAATCAAGAGATCACCAATCTCTTCGCCCCTCAGGCCCAACCGCAAACATTCGACCAGATTCGAATCTCCCTCGCAAGCCCGGAGAAGATCCTGTCATGGTCCTATGGCGAGATCAAGAAGCCGGAGACGATCAACTACCGGACTTTCAAGCCGGAACGTGACGGCCTGTTCTGCGCGCGCATTTTCGGTCCGATCAAGGACTATGAGTGCCTGTGCGGCAAATATAAGCGGATGAAATATAAGGGCGTCATCTGCGAAAAGTGCGGCGTGGAAGTGACGCTGACCAAGGTGCGGCGCGAGCGCATGGGCCATATCGAGCTCGCAGCGCCGGTCGCCCATATCTGGTTCCTGAAGTCGCTGCCGAGCCGCATCGGCCTCATGCTCGACATGACGCTGAAGGATCTCGAGCGCGTTCTTTATTTCGAGAACTATATCGTCGTCGAGCCCGGCCTGACGCCGCTGAAGGAGAAACAGCTTCTCAGCGAAGACGAGTTCCTCAAGGCGCAGGAAGAATTCGGCGAGGACAGCTTCACGGCCGGCATCGGCGCCGAGGCGATCCGCGAGCTTCTGATCGCGATGGACCTCGACAAGCTGAGTGAGGATCTGCGCGTCGAGATCGCCCAGTCGACCTCCGAGCTGAAGCCGAAGAAGCTGGCCAAGCGTCTCAAGGTCATCGAGGCGTTCATCGAATCCGGCAACCGTCCCGAGTGGATGATCCTGACGCAGGTGCCGGTCATCCCGCCGGAGTTGCGCCCGCTCGTCCCGCTGGACGGCGGCCGCTTCGCCACGTCCGACCTCAACGACCTGTATCGCCGTGTCATCAACCGTAACAACCGTCTGAAGCGGCTGATGGAGCTGCGTGCGCCGGACATTATCGTCCGTAACGAAAAGCGCATGCTTCAGGAAGCCGTCGATGCCCTGTTCGACAATGGCCGGCGCGGCCGCGTCATCACCGGCGCCAACAAGCGCCCGCTGAAGTCGCTGTCCGACATGCTGAAGGGCAAGCAGGGCCGGTTCCGGCAGAACCTGCTCGGCAAGCGCGTCGACTATTCCGGCCGTTCGGTGATCGTGGTCGGTCCCGAGCTGAAGCTGCATCAGTGCGGCCTGCCGAAGAAGATGGCGCTGGAGCTGTTCAAGCCGTTCATCTATTCGCGGCTCGACGCCAAGGGCTACGCCGCGACGGTCAAGCAGGCAAAGAAGCTGGTCGAGAAAGAGAAGCCGGAAGTCTGGGACATCCTCGACGAGGTGATCCGCGAGCATCCGGTGCTGCTCAACCGCGCGCCGACGCTGCATCGTCTCGGCATTCAGGCTTTCGAGCCGGTGCTCGTCGAGGGCAAGGCGATCCAGCTTCACCCGCTGGTCTGCGCGGCCTTCAACGCCGACTTCGACGGCGACCAGATGGCGGTCCACGTGCCGCTGTCGCTGGAAGCCCAGCTTGAAGCCCGCGTGCTGATGATGTCGACCAACAACATCCTGCACCCTGCCAACGGCGGCCCGATCATCGTGCCGTCGCAGGACATCGTGCTCGGCCTCTATTATCTCTCGCTGATGCGCGAGAACGAGCCGGGGCAGGGCAAGGTGTTCGGCAGCGTCTCGGAGATCGAGCACGCGATCAACAGCGGTGTCGTGACGCTGCACACCAAGATCAGGGCGCGCCACACCGCGCTGGACGAGGAAGGACAGCCTTACACGGCGGTGTATGAAACCACGCCGGGACGGATGATGCTCTCTGAAGTGCTGCCGAAAAAACCCGGCATGGGCTTCGATCTGGTCAACCAGCTTCTGACCAAGAAGGCGATCGCCAAGCTGATCGACGCCGTCTATCGCGATTGCGGCCAGAAGGAGACGGTCATCTTCTGCGACCGGATCATGGCGCTCGGCTTCTCGCATGCCTGCCGCGCGGGTATTTCGTTCGGCAAGGACGACATGCTGATCCCGGAGACGAAGGCGAAGATCATCGCCGACACTCAGGATCTCGTCCGCGATTACGAGCAGCAATACAATGACGGCTTCATCACCCAGGGTGAGAAGTACAACAAGGTCGTCGATGCCTGGGCGAAATGTACGGACCACGTCGCCAAGGAGATGATGGACCGGATTTCGGCCGTTCATATCGACGAGGAGACCGGGCGCGAGAAGCAGATCAACTCGGTCTACATGATGTCGCATTCGGGTGCCCGCGGTTCGCCGGCGCAGATGAAGCAGCTTGCCGGCATGCGCGGCCTTATGGCCAAGCCGTCGGGCGAAATCATCGAGACCCCGATCATCTCCAACTTCAAGGAGGGGCTGACCGTTCTGGAGTACTTCAACTCCACCCACGGCGCCCGTAAGGGTCTGGCCGACACGGCGCTGAAGACGGCGAACTCGGGTTACCTGACCCGCCGTCTGGTCGACGTCGCGCAGGACTGCATCATCACCGAGCATGATTGCGGTACGGATAAGGGCATCAAGCTCACCGCCGTGATCGACTCCGGTGAAGTGCTGGTGTCGCTCGGCGAGCGTTCGCTCGGCCGCACGGCGGTCGACGATGTCGTCGCGCCTTCGACCGGAGAGGTGATCATCAAGAGCGGACACCTCATCGATGAGGCCGACTCGCGGATGATCGAAGAGGCGCAGGTGCAGGAAATCCGCATCCGTTCGGTGCTGACATGCGAGACCCGTGATGGTGTCTGCGCCATGTGCTACGGACGCGATCTCGCCCGCGGTACGATCGTCAATCTTGGCGAGGCTGTCGGCGTTATCGCCGCGCAGTCGATCGGCGAGCCGGGCACGCAGCTGACGATGCGGACGTTCCACATCGGCGGCACGGCGCAGGTGATGGACTCCTCGTTCATGGAGTCGAACTTCGCCGGCAAGATCAAGATCCGCAACCGCAACCTGCAGCGGGACAGCCAGGGACGGCTCGTCGCCATGGTCCGCAACATGGCGGTGATCGTTCATGACGAAGAAGGCAAGGAACTCGCCACCTATAAGATCATTCAGGGCGCGCATCTGAAGGTCGATGAGGGCGATACCATCAAGCGCGGCCAGCGCCTCGCGGAGTGGGACCCTTATACGCGGCCGATCCTCACCGAGGTCGACGGCACGGTGGACTTCGAGGACCTGGCCGAGGGCTTCTCGGTCAACGAGCAGACCGAAGAGACCACCGGCATCACCCACCGCGTCATCATCGACTGGCGGGCTCATCCGAAGGGCTCGAGCCTGAAGCCGGCCCTGGTGATGAAGGACAAGAAGGGCAAGATCCTGAAGCTGGCGCGCGGCGGTGAAGCGCGTTACATGCTTTCGGTCGACGCCATTCTGTCGGTCGAGCCGGGTCAGCAGATGAAAGCGGGCGACGTGCTGGCGCGTATTCCGCTGGAATCCGCCAAGACGCGCGACATCACCGGCGGTCTGCCGCGTGTTGCCGAGCTGTTCGAGGCGCGCCGTCCGAAGGACCACGCGATCATTGCCGAAATTTCGGGTACGGTTGAATTCGGCCGCGACTACAAGAACAAGCGGCGGATCACCATCGTCCCGGATGAGGAGGATTTCGAGCCGATCGAATATCTGATCCCGAAAGGCAAGCATCTCAGCGTCCAGGAAGGCGACCGCATCGAGAAGGGCGAGTTCATCATGGACGGCAACCCGGCTCCGCACGACATCCTTGCGATCAAGGGCGTCGAGGAGTTGGCCTCCTACCTCGTCAACGAGATCCAGGAGGTCTACCGGCTGCAGGGCGTGACGATCAACGACAAGCATATCGAGGTGATCGTCGACCAGATGCTGCAGAAGGTCGAGATCGAGGATGCGGGCGATACCGAGTTCCTCAAGAGCGAGCAGGTCGACCGGATCGAGTTCGAGGACGCCAATGCGATTGTCGAAAAGAGCGGACGGCGCCCGGCGAAAGCCAGCCCGGTTCTGCTCGGCATCACCAAGGCGAGCCTGCAGACCCGCAGCTTCATCTCGGCGGCCTCGTTCCAGGAGACCACCCGCGTTCTCACCGAAGCCGCGGTCAACGGCAAGGTGGATACGCTGGACGGCCTCAAGGAGAACGTGATCGTCGGCCGGTTGATCCCGGCGGGCACGGGCGGCACCATCAGCCGCCTCAAGAAAGTTGCGCAGCATCGCGACGATCTGATCCTGGCGGAGCGTTCGCGCACCGGCGAGATCGACGCGGCCGCGGAGGTTCCCGTTCCGGCTCTGGCCGAGAATCAAGGCACGCCTCACGCAGCCGAGTAACGATTCGTTAACATAAAAGGCGCTTTGGTGTTATGCCAGAGCGCCTTTTCGCTGCTTGAACGGCTGATTTAGGCCCTTCCGTTAATGCAACGTAAAAAAATTCGCCCGATTTGCTGCTTATGCTTGGAACTTGGACGAATTTTGGCTATTTTTAGCACCTGAACTGCGCAAGACAAGAAAAGCCAAACCACGCAGGTCGGTTGACAATTCTATATTTGTCCTCACGGTGCGCCGCCTTCTGCGGCGGGGGCAGCTGAGCTAAAGCGATTTACAAAGCGGATTATTAAGGAGCGTCCTGCGTAACAACGTGTTCGCGCCCCTGAACATTTTGCTTTGTTACACTGGAGTGTCATCGACATGACGGGGGAAAAGCCCGTGACGCGGCAACGCGCCCTATTAGGCTTTCTATTCGGGTGCTGCGGATGCATCCTTTGGATTTCGAGTAACCTTCCCGCTCTCGCTGCCGAGGCGGACGCGCAGCAGGCGGACATGATCCCTCAGGACGAGGTGGTCGTCCAGAACGAGGGAGCGGCAGAGGATGCTCTGCCGATCACCTACTCCCTGCGCATCTATAAAGATTCCGACCGCATTAAGCTGAAGGGCAGCATGTCCTCCGAGGAGGATTACAAGACCCTGATCGGCCTGATAAAAGCGAATTTCCCGTCGGTGGACGTCACCGACCGGGTCAAGGTCAAGGAAGAAGCCCAGGACGGCGACGTCAAGATCGGCGGGCTGAGCTTCGCACTTAAGCTTCTCGGCTATCTGGAAACCGGTCAGGCCTCGGTCGATAATAACGGGCTTTCCCTTGAAGGCGCGGCGAGTACGGCGGTCGTGCTGACCGAGGTCAGGAAGCTGATCGACAAAGACAAACCGACCGGCGTCCCGCTTAGGAACATCCGGATCGCGCCACCGGAAAAATCCTGGGTCGCATCGGTTACCCCGGAAGGCAATCTGAAGATTTCCGGCATTGTTCCGAGCAAGGGCGGCAGAGAGAAGATCGCTGCAACGGCCCACGAGAAATTCGCCAATTTCGAGCTCGACGACAGCAGCGTGGTCAACAGCAAGATTGAGCAGCGATGGGTGAACGCCTCACTCCGGTCTCTTGAGCTTCTTGCGCTCCTTGATAAAGGCTCGGTCGAAGTGACTGAGCAAAGCATTCGCCTCAAAGGCAACGCTCCGAGCGAGACGGCGCTGAAATCCATCGATGCGATCGCGACCGATCTGCCCAGCGGTTTCGCCCTGAAGAGCGAGGTTACCGCACCGGCGTCGCCGCATTCGGGCCTCGCCTCGATCCCGACGGCGATCGGAAGCGTGCTGCCGCGATAAAATTCGCCCAGGTTCGGACGTTTGATGAAGGGGCGCGTTACGTCGCCCCTTTTTGCTGCGCGCCGAATTCCATCCGGCGCAAGCGGGCGGCCCGGATCTTCGCCTCAAAAGCGCGATCGGAAAAGCGGGAGCCGGCTCCTGAGCGATCATGCGCAAACAAATCGATAGAGATCATGATCTGCGGCGCGGCCGCTCATGACGGAGACGCATCCCTCGAAGACATATCGTCATCCCGGCCGTTCGCGGGAATGACGAGTGCGGACTATCCCTTACGAGATCGAGGCGCTTCCGCCTGAAATGATCCCGATCTAAGCGTCGACACCCTCGATCCCGCCGAACCTGGGAAGCTGCGGCGCGAGATGCGAGCGGTCGGTCAGATGGCCCGGATCGGTCTCGCGGAGAAAGTCGGCGATGATGCCGATGGTGAAGCGATCCTTCAGCAACGGCGCGTGGCCCTGCGCAGGGACGGTCAGCGAGGCCAGACTGGGATGGCGCGCCGCCATTTCGGAGACCGTCTTGGCGCTCAGCAGGTCCGAATGTTCGCCGCGGAGCACCAGCACCGGGATATTCTTCAGCGCCTCGAATTGCGGCCACATGGTCGGGATCTTCTGCGAGATGTCCACCTCCGACAGCGCATCCGCCAGCTTCTCGTCATAGCCGGGCGCCGGCCGTCCGTTCTTGTCGGCAAACAGCTGGTGCGCCATCTCCGACCATTCTTCGTCGCTGAGATTGGTGAAGAAGCGCTTGTTCATCGAGCGCACCAGTTCGGTCGCCTCGTCCCAACCCGAGGGCAGCGGCACCTTGCCGGCATAGCCCATGATCCGGGCAAGGCCGGCGGTTTCGATTTCGGGGCCGATGTCGTTCAGCACCAGCGACGCGATGGCGTTCGGTCGGGCGACGGCCATCAGCATGGAAATGATGCCGCCGCGCGACGTGCCGATGACGGCGGCATGTTCGACGCCGCGGATCGCCATCAGGTCGAGCACGTCGAGCATCTCGACGAAGGGCGAGTAGTTGCGCCACTCGGGGTCGTATTCGGACCGGCCGCGCCCGCGATAATCGGGGCAGTAGACTTCGCGGGGGCGCGAGGGATGCGATGCAAGGAACGTCGCCAGATCGTGGAAATCGGCTGAGTTCCGCGTCAGCCCAGGCAGGCAGAACACCGGGCGGCTGCCCGGATGCGCTTGGCCATAGTGCCGCGCATAGAGGGTCAGACCGTTATTGGACGTGAAATGAATGTCGTCCCAGTTCTGCTCGTTCGGTTTGGCCATCCTGTGCCCGCTGACTGCCTGCTGATCGGCGCGCTGACGCCCGAATCGTCAGGCTGCACGCCGCCGCGCAGAATACCTCAATTGGATGCGGCCCCGATCAGAAATCTCGGCTTGTCGCTGCGCCCGCGATGAAGGTCCTCAGCGAGATGCAGCGCGGCCTGGTCGCCCTTGCAGGCGGGTCCGGTAGACCTGCGCGCTCTCCATGATCTTGTGAACATATTCGCGGGTCTCGGTAAAGGGTATGCGCTCGATCCAGTCGATCGGATCGACCTCCTTGTCGCGCGGATCGCCGAACTGCTTGACCCACTGGCGGATGCGTCCGGGGCCGGCATTGTAGCCCGCCAGCGCCATGATGTAGGAGCCGTCGTAATTGTGGATCAGCCGCTGCAGGAAAGCGGTGCCGAGCGCGACGTTGTAGGCCGGGTCGTCGGACAGCTTCTTCTTGGAGAATTTCAGATCATATTGCCGGGCCACCATTTTGGCCGTCGAAGGCAGCAGCTGCATCAGGCCGACCGCGCCGGCGGAGCTGACGATCGCCGGATTGAACTCGCTTTCCTGTCGCGTCAGCGCGTGGACCAGCGCGTTTTCGATGGCCTCGCCGTCGGCGAGCACCTTGAACTCGGGCAGCGCATCCGGATAGGCGTAATCCTCGACCGGAAAGCCGCGGTTCATGGCGACCTTGGCCATGCGCACGGCCCGATGCCGGGGCGCGACGCGGATTGCCAGCTCGCAGAGCAGGATCATCTCCGGAGCGCTCTCGATCTGCCGGGCAAGATCGTAGAGAAACAGCGATTGCAGGTTCTCGAAATCGGCCTTCTGCGCCAGAACGATCGCCTTCATGACGTCCTGCGACGCGAAGCTGTCGATCTCGTGCTGCGTCGGGCGGACGAAGGTCCGGAACGAGACCTTGGCGCCGGTCGAGGCGATCATCTGATGCGCAAGCTGGCCGTAAAACGTGTGGTGATGCTGGGCGGCTTCGGCGAAGCGCCCGATCGCGGCCCGCTCGTCGCCGAGCGCCAGCTCGGTCCGGCCGAGCCAGTAGCCTGCCCGCGCGCGCCGTTTTGGGAGCCCTCCGGCGGCTGCTGAAGCCAGCAGATGCTTGCGGGCGACCTCGGGCTTGTCGAGGAAGCGCAGGGCGATCCAGCCGGCGAGGAATTCGGCGTCGCTCAAATCCCAATGTTCCAGTCCGCCGCCGTGGTCTTTGGCGATGGCATAGGCGGTCTTGGGCCTTTCATCGTTGAGCGCAAGGCGAACCTGGCTGTCGCGGGCCGCCCACCACTCTTCCGGATCGACGAGCTTCTCGGAGGTTTTCGGCGCGGACCGCAACAGGCTCCATACCTTCTCGTCGCGCCCGGCCCGCCGCAGCCACTGGATGCGCGCGAACAGCACGGCCGGGTCCACCTTGATCTTGGAATCGAGGCGGCTCAGCAATCCGCCCGCGCGCTTGGAGCGTTCGACGGTGGCAATATGCGCCTTGACCGCGTCGGTCCATTTCTTGTCGATCAGCGGCAGCAGCCGTTTGGCGGCTTTGATGTAGCTCTTGTTGTCCTGCATCAGCAGATAGTCCGCGCGCAGGCGGTGGTCTTCGGCGTTGAGCACGCGCAGCTTACGGATCTTCTTCTCGATGGCCTTGGTCAACGGATATTTCCGCCAGGCCTCGCGGACCAGGATCTTGCCCTCCTCGGCGCGGTTCTCCGCGATCAGCGCGGCGCCGAGAGCGGCCTTGCCGGCGCCGCTGACGGGCGGCCGGCCGTTGAAATAAGCGATCACGCGCTTCGGGTCGTCCTCGCGCCAGAACAGCGCGTCCTCGACGCCGTCCTGGAGCGTCTCGCGGTCCGGCCAGCGCGGGTTCTCCTCGAGGAAGGCGACGATCTCGTCGACCGTCGTATCCGGCGCTTTCTTGCGGTAGTAGTACCAATGCGCGAATTTGACCGCGACCGGATCGGTCAGCTTTTTCATCTCGTCGCGGGCGTCGGAATATTTCTCGGCATAGGCAAGCTTGACGAATTCCTTCAACCCCTCGACATCGTCATCGGAGACGGCGTAGGCCAGCAATGGCGCGAGCACGGCATCGCCGTCGCTTTTCTCCAGCCGCCCGGTCGGCGGCGGCATGACCGGCGCCTTGGCCTTCGGTTCGGCTGGCGGTTCGGCCTTCGTCTCGTCGGCGCTGGCGGGCGCCGGCAGGTTCCGCTTGTCCGGGACCGGCATGGCGACGCGTTCGTCCTTTTCCGGCAGCGGCACGGCGCTACGCTTGGAACTGCGCCGGGCGAGCCGGATTTCCGTAGCTTCGGGGGCTTGGCCTCCTTCGAGGATGGCGGATTTGGATCTGTTTCGGGACGAGCCGGTCGCGCTGACGCCGTCGACCTCGCCCACGGAGGCGGACAGGGCGGTGACGGAATGCTGCTCGATCTGCTGATCGGGACCATCGCTCGGCCAGGGACGCAGCACGCCCAGGACCGCCGCACAGCATGCGACCGTCGCCACCACCGACACGGCCGGTCTGACAAGCGAGCCTCTGAGATCTGGTCTAAGCATGGTCAAATTGAGCTGTCAGGGTCGCTGTTATCAAGTTGCTGATACGGGGACCGCAAGACAAAAAGTTTACGCGCACTTTTTTCGAATTCCCTTAGATCACAATGACTTTGGCTGGGATCAATCCGAAATCATGAACAGTGATCTATTCCAACAGTTCAGAGCGGGATGACGAGCGGAAAACCGGTCCCCACTTTTCCTCGTCCCGCTCTCGGCGGAGAAAACCTTATCCGTCGTCCAATGTGAGGACGAAAATGCTTAACGAATCCCTACCGAGGTGGCGGCAATCCCCCGCGGAGGCTTGGCTTGCCGCTTCTTAGAGAAATCACTATGGTCACTTTGGGTTATTTCTGAGGCGCAGCCAGTGCTCCGCCTGGGCGAATTGAAAGTCTTGCCATGTTTCGGGGATCGTATACCGCACTGATAACGCCGTTCAGCAATGGCGCGCTGGATGAGGATGCGTTTCGCAAGCTCGTAGAATTCCAGATCAAATCCGGCACGCATGGCCTGGTGCCGGTCGGGACGACGGGCGAGTCGCCGACTTTGTCGCATGACGAGCATCAGCGCGTCGTCGCCCTGTGCGTCGAGCAGGCGGCGGGCCGTGTCCCCGTGGTCGCCGGCGCCGGCTCCAACAGCACGGCCGAGGCGGTCGAGTTGGGCCGCTTCGCCAAGGCGGTCGGGGCGAACGGCATTCTCGTCGTCACACCCTATTACAACAAACCGACCCAGGAAGGTCTTTACCGGCACTACAAGGCCATCAACGACGCGGTCGACCTGCCGATCATCATCTACAACATCCCTGGGCGCAGCGTCATCGACATGAGCGTCGCCACCATGGCGCGGCTCTATGCACTGCCGAACATCGTCGGGGTGAAGGATGCGACGGCCAATATGGCGCGCGCCAGCCAGCAGCGGGCGATGATGGGCGCGGAGTTCTGCCAGCTTTCCGGTGAGGATGCGACGGCGCTCGGCTTCATGGCCCATGGCGGTCATGGCTGCATCTCGGTGACGTCCAACGTGGCGCCGGCGCTGTGCGCGGAGTTCCAGAACGCCTGTCTCGCCGGCGATTACGCGAGGGCGCTGAAATTGCAGGACCGGCTGATGCCGCTGCATGACGCGCTGTTCGTCGAGAGCAATCCCGTGCCGGTGAAATATGCGGCCGAACGGCTCGGCATCTGCCGCGCGGATGTGCGCCTGCCGCTGTGCCCGCTGACAGAAGCGAGCCAACTCGTGGTCGAGGACGCTCTGCATGCGGCGGGCCTGCTTCTGCCCGAGGCGGTCAGCGCTTAGGTTTTTATTATGGCAGCACCAAAAAAGCAGCCGCCGCGAAAGATCGTGGCGGAGAACCGAAAGGCACGCCACGCCTTCGAAATACAGGATGTATTCGAGGCGGGCATCGTACTTGACCGGCTCGGAGGTGAAATCTCTGCGCCAGGGCAAGTCGAATATTGCCGAATCCTATGCCACCGAAGAAGGCGGCGAGATCTACATCATCAACGCCTACATCCCCGGCTATACCGAGGCGAACCGCTTCAATCACGAGGAGAAGCGGCCGCGCAAGCTGCTGCTGCACAAGACGGAAATCGCCAAGCTGATCGGCGCGGTGCGGCGCGACGGCATGACCCTGGTGCCGCTCAAGCTCTATTTCAACGATCGCGGCCGCGCCAAGCTGGAAGTCGCCTTGGGGAAGGGCCGCAAGCTTCACGACAAGCGCGAAGTGGAGAAGGCGCGAGATTGGGGCCGGCAGAAAGCACGGCTCCTGCGCGACAAAGGCTAGCGCGTGACGATCCCGATCCGGACGCCTTTGCTCGCACGCCGGATTTCCGATTACAGGATTTTTTCCTCGATCTCCTCGATCGAATAGCCGAGCTTCTCCAGCCCCTCTTCCAGATAATCGGCGAGCAGCGGGATACCCATCAGATAATTTTCCGTCTTGTTGATCCGTTCGGACTTCGCCGTTTCGATCGCCTCGCCCAGATCTTCCGGGGCAAAGGATCCGCGGCCGACCCAGGTCACCGCCACGAGGCTCGCCTGCTCGTCTTCGTTCAGGCCGGCGATGAACTCCGCCAACTCGCCGCGCGTGGAGTCGCTGGAGAAGTTTTCTAGAATAGAGTCGCTATCATCCTCGCGGAAACCGCCCTCGACGACGTCCTCCCAGCTGCCCGTCTTGGCATCATATTCTCTTGCGCGAACGATGATATGGGCAACTTTCTGGGTGGAAATTTCAAGCATGGTTTCACTCATATAAAATTGTAAACAAGATCAGGAATGTATGGCGAGCGCCAGTCTACATCCGGCTAAGCGGCGCGATCAAGAAAACTTCGAACATTAGCAAACACAGTCTCAAACATCTGCGTAGTCAACATACCAGTATTAGTGTTGTAACGTGAGCAGTGATAGCTGTCGAACAGGCGGAGATTTCCGCCGGGGATTTGGTGGGCCGCGCCATGGCCGAACGGAAAGTCTTTTTGTTTCAGCCCCAAAGCGCCGACCGTCGCCACATGAGCGATCCGGCCAAGCAGCACCATTGCCCTCAATGCGGGCAAAGCTGAAATGCGCTGCTTGAGAAACTGACGGCACATATTGATTTCGGCACCTTCCGGTTTATTCGCGGGCGGAACGCAGCGCACCGCATTCGTGATCATGCAGTGAGCCAGTCGCAGGCCGTCGCCCGCGTGCTCCTGGTAGTCGCCGGAGGCAAAGCCGAATTTCATCAGCGTCTGGTAGAGCAGCACCCCGGCATAGTCCCCGGTGAACGGACGGCCGGTGCGGTTGGCGCCGCGCAGGCCCGGCGCGAGGCCGACGATCAGGAGCTGCGCCTCGCCGGACCCGAATGAGGGCACGGGTGCGTTGAACCAGTCGGGATGCGCGGCACGGTTGTCGCTCCGGAAGGCGGCGAGCCGCGGACAGAAGGCGCAATCACGGGCGGGTTCCGCACCGATTTCGGAAAGCTGTTCGGTGGTCATGAGCTAAAGCCGGGCGTTGTTCGAAGGCGCGGCCTGCGGGGAGGCGCGAAGGCCGGCATATGACCATTGCCGGTTGTCGAATGCAATTGTTTAGGAAGCCCGTGACCCCTGGGATCACGGCTTTCCTGCCCGGACTTGATAAAAAACAGAAGGACGGCCGCCGCGATCAGGCGTCGGCAAAGTCGTCCGTTTCCGCCTCGCTGTAATTGGACGTGGCGCGCCCCCCGCTGTCGCGCGGAAAATTGCCGTTCGACACGCGGCAGACCTGCTCCTCGAGATCGGCGAGATCGACGAACTGGTCGGCCTGGCGCCTGAGCTCATCCGACACCATCGGGGGCTGGGTGTTCATCGTCGATATGACGCTGACACGCTTTCCCTTGTGCTGGAGCGCTTCCACGAGCGTCCGGAAGTCTCCGTCGCCCGAAAAAAGCACGACATGGTCGAGGTGCTCGGAAAGCTCCATGGCATCGACGGTCAGCTCGATATCCATGTTGCCCTTGATTTTCCGCCGGCCCGAGGCGTCCGTAAATTCCTTGGTCGGCTTGGTCACCATGGTATACCCATTGTAATCCAACCAGTCGATAAGCGGGCGGATCGAAGAATATTCCTGATCTTCCGCGAGTGCGGTATAGTAGAGTGCCCGCAACAGGCGACCCTGCGATCGGAATAAGGTGAGTAGGCGCTTATAGTCGATGTCGAAACCAAGAGCTTTGGCTGTGGCGTAAAGATTGGCGCCATCGATAAAGAGCGCAATACGTTCAGAGGGATAAAAATTCATTTTCATATGGTCCTTCCCGGGAACAGGCTGAACTTACGGTTTGGCCGTAAGCTCCGTGCTCTTCCCCAGCGCTGCCTCAACCCCTGAGGCTCATTTTCAACGTAAAATCGTACTGGCTGACAGCAAGTTAGAAATGATTATCATAAGTTTGGGATCGAATGTAACCAGTCGGTGGGGCAATTCAGATGCAACGATTTTGACGGCTTTCTCCGAACTGGAGAACTCGGGCGTCGAAGTGCTGCGTCATTCACGCCTGTACAAAACCCAACCGTACGGATTGGTCGATCAGCCTGACTTCACAAACGCCGCCGTCCTGGTCCGCACCTCCCGCCCGCCGGCCGCCCTGTTGAAATTGCTCAAATCAATCGAAGCGCGAGCGGGGCGCCGCGAGGCTGCTCGGTGGGGGCCGCGGCCCCTCGACCTGGATATCATAGACTACAACAAACGGATCTTAAATTGGGCGCAACAGGATAGACAAACTTTTAAATATAATCAATTAAGTTTGACGCTTCCCCATCCGGGGATCGAATCCCGCGCCTTCGTGCTCAAGCCGATCCTCGATATCGCGCCCCTTTGGCACCACCCCGTCACCGGGGCGAGCGCCGCCCAGCTCCTCCGACGGCTGAGCCGCGCGAAAATGGGACAAATCATTGAATTCGTAGACGAACGACTTATCCCCGGAATCGGGACGGCGGCGCTTGCGTGAGCGGGCGAAAATCGCTACTTAAAGGAGAGGTCCTCCGGAAATCATAGGATATCTGCGCCATGGCTCGCGTTACCGTCGAAGATTGCGTCGACAAAGTCCCAAATCGGTTCGAACTCGTTCTGCTGGCTGCGCACCGTGCGCGCGCCGTCTCCGCGGGTGCGCCGATCACTGTCGAGCGTGAAAACGACAAGAATCCGGTCGTGTCGCTCCGCGAGATCGCCGAACGCACGATTTCGGCCGAGGACGTCAAGGAAGACCTGATCCATTCGATGCAGCGTTACGTCGAAGTGGACGAGCCCGAGGCCGATGCGGTTCCGATGCTGTCCAGCGGCGGCTCGGATCGTCCGATGTTCGGGCGCGACGATCAGTCGAGCGATCTGGTGATCGACCGGATGACCGAAGAGGAGCTTCTGCGCGGCCTCGAGCGGAGCATTCCCACGGATCAGCATCCGAACAGCCGGGGGCGTTGACGGTCATAACCGGGCATTCGCTCCAGCGAGACGCGGTTGAGGGCCTGCCGTCATGATGCGGCAATTCGAGCTTGTCGAAAAAGTTCAGAGCTATAATCCCGCAACGAATGAGGAGCTGCTGAACCGCGCCTATGTCTATGCGATGAAGGCGCATGGCAACCAGAAGCGCGCATCCGGCGATCCGTATTTCTCCCATCCCCTCGAAGTCGCCGCGATCCTTACCGACTACGAGCTCGACGACGCCACCATCGCCACGGCGCTGCTGCACGACGTCATCGAGGACACCGAGGCGACCAAGGCCGAGATCGTCGACAAGTTCGGCGAGGAGATCGGCGCGCTGGTCGACGGCCTGACCAAGATCGACAAGCTCAATCTGGTCAGCAAGCGTGCCGAGCAGGCCGAGAATTTCCGCAAGCTGCTGATCGCGATTTCCTCCGACATCCGCGTGCTGCTGGTGAAGCTGGCCGACCGGCTGCACAATATGCGCACGCTGGAGCATATGAAGCCCGGCAGCCGCCGCCGCATCGCCCAGGAAACGCTGGATATCTACGCGCCGCTCGCCGGCCGCATGGGCATTCAGGAGATGAAGGACGAGCTGGAAGAGCTCGCCTTCAAATGGCTGCAGCCGGAAGCCTATCAGGCGCTGCTCAGCCAGCTCGCGCTGCTGCGCAAGCGCAACAAGAACATCATCGAGACCATCGAGAACGAGCTGCGCAACAAGCTTTCCGAGCACGGCGTCGATGGGCGGGTCGGCGGCCGCGAGAAGAAGCCTTACTCCATCTGGCGCAAGATGGAGAACAAGCAGATCTCGCTCGAGCAGCTCTCCGACATTTACGGCTTCCGCGTCGTCGTCGACACCGTCGCCGATTGCTACCGCGCGCTTGGCGCGGTGCACACCACCTGGCGCACCGTTCCCGGCCGCTTCAAGGACTACATCTCGACCCCGAAATATAACAATTACCAGTCGATCCACACGACGATCGTCGGTCCGGGCCATCAGCGCGTCGAGCTGCAGATCCGCACCCGGATCATGGACGAGGTCGCCGAATTCGGCGTCGCGGCGCACGCGCTCTACAAGGACGGCGTGGTCGTCGCCAACGGCATTTCCGCGACCGCCGATCCGACGCCCTATCAGTGGCTGCGCAAGCTGGTCGCCAATCTGCTGGAGGGCGACAACCCGGAAGAATTCCTCGAGCACACCAAGCTGGAGCTGTTCCAGGACCAGGTGTTCTGCTTCACGCCGAAGGGCCGCCTGATCGCCCTGCCGCGCGGCTCGACGCCGATCGATTTCGCCTATGCCGTGCACACCAATATCGGCCATAGCTGCGTCGGCGCGAAGGTCAACGGCCGTCACATGCCGCTGACCACGGAGCTGCGCAATGGCGACGAGGTGGCGATCATCACCTCCGAGGCGCAGACGCCGCCGCCGGCGTGGGAAAAGATCGTCGTCACCGGCAAGGCGCGCTCGGCCATCCGCCGGGCCACGCGCGAGGCGCTGCGCACGCAATATTGCAATCTGGGCCGCGATATCCTCCGGTCGACTTTCGCCGGCCAGGAAAAGACCTATACGGACGGCGTCGGTTGCCAATGTGCTCGGCCATCTGTCGCAGAAGACGCTTGAGGACGTCCTCGCCCAGATCGGCCGCGGCGAACTGACCGCCGCCGAGGTCTACAAGGCCGTCTTCCCCGACGAGGCGCTGCCGGAGCCGCCGAAACGCAAGGCGATCAAGCGCTCCGACGAAGGCTGGTTCAATCTGCGCCGCGTCGCCAATCTGCGTTTCCGCTGGCCCGGCGGCGTGCCGGCCGAGCATGCGATGAACGGCGCCAACGGTGTGCCGATCCGCGGGACCAAGACCGACCTGCCGATCACCTTCGCCCCCGGCGGCGCCATTCCCGGCGAGCGCATCGTCGGCATTCTGGAGCCGGGCAAAGGCATTACCATCTTCCCGATCCACTCGCCGATGCTGAAGGATCATTTCGACCACAACGACCGCTGGATCGACGTCACCTGGGACATCGACGAGGGCGCGCAGGAGCGCTTTCCCGCCCAGATCAAGGTTACCGCCGTCAACGAGCCCGGCTCGCTCGCCAAGATCGCCGCCATCATCGGCGACAAGAACGGCAATATCGACCGCCTGCAAATGGCCGGCCGCCGCGAAGACTTCACCGACATGCTCATCGACGTCGAGGTTTGGGACCTGAAGCACCTGCGCGATATTCTTGCCGGGCTGAAAAGCCTGTCGGCGGTGAATTCCGCGGAGCGGGTGTTTTCTTGAGTTGAGCGGCGGTGCTCAGCCTTCTGTGTGACGCCGCGCTCGCTGGGCCTCGAGCCAATTCAGAAACGCCGGTAGCCAACGGATCTCGAAGCCCGCGACCGCGCTGAATTCGCGAAGCAATGGCATGTTTGCGACGAAGAAGGTCTCAATGGCGAGCCAGGCCTGAGGTGCGTTGATAATTGTTGCTTCCGCGAAGATCGATCCCACGGTAGACACCCCAACTGCGACCGCAATCGCTTTTGCGCCAGCGATCAGTATGTTCTGGTTCGCAGCGCGCGCTGTGTCGGTCGAACGGTCGGGATGGGGGCCTTCGCCAATATCGTCGTTGGCTTGGCTGATTGCATCGCGCGCATCCTCCGTGATGGCGTCGGCGGCAGCTTGAATGGCTTCGGCCAGCGCCCGCGCTTTCGCCTTGTAGGCTTCGAGATCGGCCTCGCGCCGTGCATATTCCCTTGCACGCTCAATCAGCTCGCGCCCGCGTTTGGTCGAATAAATGACTGGACCGTGCAGCGCGAGCACGGAATCCAACGCCTCTCCGGCGGGCACGGCCAAGTCAGGGCAATCGCCGGTCGCGATCTGCGCTTTGAAGCGTGTATTGGCGTTTTCCAAACGCACGCCGTAGCTGTAAAGCTGGTCGATGGATAGCTCATCCGCGGCAATCGCGGATTTGTATCGCTGGGCGACGCGCGAGATCGTGCTATGCGCGTTGGAGCCTTCCAGGACCGCGACAAGATCGTCGAGCGCTTCGGTAATCGCATCGCGCATGGCGGCGATTTCGGCAAGATCGTCGGGCGGGGCAAGACCGCTCGGTTTCAGATCGATCTTACCGTCGGCGCGCGCCGCGAATTGGAAGCCGGGCTCTTGTTCCTCCGGGACGTCGCGCAAGGCTTCATCCGGATCGTCCGGTTTCGGCGTATGCTCCTCGCGCAAGCGTTTCAGATAAGCGTTGATCTCGGCTGGCGTCTGCTTTTGCACCTCCTCCGGTAGCAAAGCCCATTTGCGCTCAAGCTCCAGGTCGAGCGGCTTGCCGTCGAGGCGGTCCTGATACCAGCCGATCCAGACATCGAACCCGGCATTGAGAGACCGAAGGTCATCCTGCAAACCCTGCCAAAGCGATTGCAGCTCGGAAGGCATGGCGTCAGGCCATAGCCGCCCTCGAAGGAGAGCAGGGATATCGCTACTCCGCTCCGTAGTCTGAATATCCTGCATAAGAGCATCTTGGGCGGCGGCGGAGTCAGCGGAGGCGGCGGCTAAGGCGGAGGCGTCGGCGGCGGCGGCGGAGTCAGCGGAGGCGGCGGCTAAGGCGGAGGCGGCGGCGGCGGCGGCGGAGCGGGCGGAGGCGGCGGAGTCGGCGGCGGCGGCGGCGGCGGAGTGCGGCGGCGGCGGCGGCGGCGGCGGCGGCGGCGTCAAATTTTGGCAAGCTGTTGCCAAAATTTGAAATTTGATAACATCGCAAAATGGCGAGCCCGTGGCGCGCTTGGTCCGCTTTTGGCCAGTAGCTGAATGCGTCCTGTAAGCGTCGATCCCTGAGAGCCAGAATTGGAAAAACGCGCATGGCCGCGCGCACGGCGATCGCTGCCGCGGCGCGAGTTGGCAAGCTTCTCAGCCGTTTTTCGATCTCGTCGCGATCCGCCATCGGCACTTATTCCCGTCTCAATTTCCGCCACGAGTTTAGCGGATCCCGTGAAGCGCTGAAATACGAAACTCCGCTTTATGCGCAGCCCGAGGGCTGGCTTTCTCACGAAACGGCCTGCCTTATCGTCGCCCCGGCCGGAGAGCCGGGGGCCACTCGCGTGTCGGTTTCCGCCGTATGGGGAGGTGAAAGACATGGATCCCGGCTCACGCCTGCGGCGCGTCCGGGACGACGCGGGGATTAATACGTAATTCGTCTTTTGTATCGAACCTGCCTATCATTGGAAAACCAGTTTCCACGCCCCGCGTCCCGCGCTAAAACCACCCTCATGACCGACGATGACGTACTTCAGGAATTCCGCGACGCCGGGGCGCTGCTTACCGGGCATTTCATTCTGACCTCCGGGCTGCGTAGCAATACCTATCTGCAATGCGCGCGGGTGATGATGGATGCCGGGCGGGGCGAGCGGCTTTGCCGGGCGCTGGCCGGGAAGCTGCGGGCAGCGGGGCAGGGACCGTTCGATCTGGTCGCCTCGCCGGCGATGGGCGGCGTGGTGGTCGGCTATGAGATGGGGCGGCAGCTCGGCGTGCCGGCGTTGTTCTTCGAGCGCGTCGACGGGCAGTTCGGGCTGCGGCGCGGCTTCACCATCGAGGCCGGCGCGCGGGTGCTGATGATGGAGGACGTCGTCACCACGGGGCTGTCCTCGCGCGAATGCATCAAGGCGATCGCGGCGGAAGGCGGCGAGCCGGTCGCGGCGGCGTGTCTGGTCGACCGGTCGGGCGGCACAGCCGATCTCGGCCTGCCGCTCACGGCGCTCGTCACGCTGGACATCCGCAACTATCAGCCCGATGCTTTGCCGCCGGAGCTTGCGGCCATTCCGGCGATCAAGCCGGGAAGCCGCGGCCTGAAATAACCTCTCATGAATCGATCCAAATGCGGCTCCAGCCGGCGTTCGGTAAAATCGATGCATCAACGAGGGGCGCGTGCGCGGGCACATGAGTGAGCGTGTCGGTGCACGAGCGAAGGAGGTTGCCATGCTGCCCGCCGCATCCACCTATGACGAGTTGCGCGCCCGCTTCCGCTGGGATATCCCCGAATTCTACAATATCGGCGTCGATGTCTGCGACCGCTGGGCCGCTGCCGAGCCGGACCGTCTCGCCCTGATCGACGCGCGCGACGACGGCGACCGGACCTTCACTTACGCCGATCTCCGCGATCTCTCCAACCAGACCGCCAACCTGCTGCTTGGCGAAGGCATCGCGCGCGGCGACCGCGTCGGTATCCTGCTGCCGCAGACCCCGGAGACCGCTTACAGCCATATTGCCGTGTACAAGCTCGGCGGCATCGCCATTCCGCTGTTCACCCTGTTCGGCGCCGAGGCGCTGGAATACCGGCTCGCCAATTCCGGCGCCGCGGCGGTGATCACCAATCGCGAGGGTGCGGCCAAGATCGCTGCGCTGCGGGCGGCGCTGCCTGGGCTGAAGGTGGTGCTGAGCATCGACGGCGAGGCGGACGGCGCGCGCGATTTCCATGCCCTGCGTGCCGCGCAGTCGACCGCCTTCGCCCCTGCCGAAACCCGCGCCGAAGACCCTGCCGTGATCATCTATACCTCCGGCACGACCGGCCCGCCGAAGGGCGCGCTCCACGCCCATCGCGTGCTGCTCGGCCACCTGCCCGGCGTCGAGATGAGCCACGATTTCCTGCCGCAGCCGGGCGACCGCATCTGGACGCCGGCCGACTGGGCCTGGATCGGCGGCCTGCTCGACGTGCTGATGCCGGCGCTGCATCATGGCGTGCCGATCGTCGCCAAGCGCTTCGCCAAATTCACCGGCGAGGCGGCGTTCGAGCTGATCCGCAAATACGGCGTCCGCAACGCCTTCCTGCCGCCGACCGCGCTGAAGCTGATGCGCGCCGTCGCCGATCCGGCGGCGGGCCGGCAGGTCGAGATGCGCAGCGTGGCGAGCGGCGGCGAGACGCTGGGCGCGGAGCTGCTCGACTGGGGACGCAAGGTGCTCGGCGTGACCATCAACGAGTTTTACGGCCAGACCGAATGCAACATGATCGTCTCCTCCTGCGCGGCGATCATGGAGGCGGTGCCCGGCGTGATGGGGCAGCCCGTGCCCGGCCATGAGCTCGGCGTGATCGACGATGCGGGCCGCGAGCTGCCGCCGGGAACGCCGGGCATGATCGCGGTGAAGCGTCCCGACCCGGTGATGTTTCTCGGCTATTGGGCGAATGAGGAGGCGACGCGGGCCAAATTCATCGGCGACTGGCTGATCACCGGCGACCAGGGCGCGCGCGAGCCGGACGGCCGCATCCGCTTTGTCGGCCGCGACGACGACATCATCAATTCCTCCGGCTACCGGATCGGCCCCGCCGAGATCGAGGACTGCCTGATGCGTCATCTGGCGGTGGAGATGGCCGCGGCGGTCGGCAAGCCGGATGCGGCGCGCGGCGAGATCGTCAAGGCTTACGTGGTGCTGAAGCCTGGCCACGCAGCGAGCGACAGCCTTGCCAGCGAGCTTGCGAGCCATGTGAAGGCGCGCCTAGCGGCCCACGAATATCCGCGCGAGGTCGCCTTCGTCGACGCTCTGCCGATGACGACGACAGGCAAGATCATCCGGCGCGAGCTGCGGGAGCGAGCAAGGCGCGAAAATGCGCCGCAGCCGTGACCTTCATGCCCGGTGCGAAGATCGTGCTGCCGCTCCGTGGCCTGCCTTGGTGCGCCTCTGCCGCTCCGGGGACGGAGCCCGGCTTATTGTCGCAGGGATGCGGCTCCGTCGCTTATCCAGCCGCCTTCGGGCTTGCCCACCCCCCATAATTGCCACATTGGCAATGAGTATCGCCGTGATTCGCGCTCATTTTGGCTTCATGATCGGATTGGCAAGTGATCGGGGAAAGCTCTCAGATACTCCGATTTTTTGCAGCGCAGCCATGAGCGATCTGGCATAAGTGCGCTGCAGTAATTACATTTTGCGGCTGGGATCGAGTGAACGGGTTCGACGCCGGACTGGGTCGGACCGCCTGCAGCCGCAGGGAACTGAAATGCTATTCAAACAAGGAAGAGCTGTCGGACTAGGCGAACGCCTGCGGTTGCTGCTGTGGCCGAGGCGAAGCTGGACCCGTTCGGCCCAATATATTTTCTGGCGCCTCAGGCGCTTGCCGTCGTCGCCTCACAGGATCGCGGTCGGGGCGGCTGCCGGCGTGTTCGCCGTGTTCACGCCGTTTCTGGGCGTCCAGCTCATCATTGCCGGCGTGATCGCCTGGCTCATGCGCGGCAGCCTGCTGGCCTCGGTGCTCGCCTCCTTCGTCGGCAATCCGCTGACCTATCCGGTGATCTGGTTCGCGACCTTCAACCTCGGCAACATCCTGCTCGGCGCCACCGCCAGCGGCCGGCTGGTCGATCTGCACGCGCGCGGCCAGGTGCTGATGGACAGCGTCGTCAGAGGGTCGTCCGCGGCAATTCTTGACGCGCTGCAAAGCTTCTGGCCTATCTTCAAGCCGATGGTGGTGGGATCGCTGCCGCTCGGCATCTTCGCAGCCTGTCTCGCCTATGTCGGCGTGCGGCGGATGATCGGCGCCACCCATGCCCGCAAACGCGGCCGCACGGGTCTGCGCACGGCCGCGCCGCAGATAGGAAGCTGAGAGCCGATGCGTCCATTGCGTCTCGGCGTGAACGTCGATCACGTCGCCACAATCCGTAACGCCCGCGGCGGCGCGCATCCCGATCCCTTGCGCGCGGCGCTTCTTTCCATCGAGGCCGGTGCCGACGGCATCACCGCGCATCTGCGCGAGGACCGGCGCCATATCCGCGACGAGGACATCCTGCATCTGTCCGGCCTCGATCGTCCGCTCAATCTGGAAATGGCCGCGACCGAGGAAATGCTCGGCATCGCCGTTGCGCGACAGCCGCACGCCTGCTGCCTGGTGCCGGAGCGGCGCGCGGAACTGACCACCGAGGGCGGCCTCGACGTCGCCGGCCAGCGCGAGCACCTGACGGCGTATACGGCGAAACTCCAGGAGGCCGGGATCCGCGTGTCGCTGTTTATCGACCCCGATCCCGCCCAGGTCGAAGCGGCGCGGCAGGTCGGCGCGGACATCGTCGAACTGCACACCGGAACGTATTGCGAAGCCGCGCTCGAAGGCGAGACGGCGCGCTTCGGCTCGGAGCTGGCGCGGCTGGTGGAGGCGGCGGGCCTCGCGGCCAGTCTCGGCCTGGAGGTTCACGCGGGCCACGGATTGACATACGATAGCGTCGGGCCGGTTGCCGCCATCCCGGAGATCGTCGAGCTGAATATCGGCCATTTCCTCATCGGCGAGGCTTTGTTCACCGGGCTGGCCGATGCCGTGCGGCGCATGAAAACGCTGATGGATGCCGGGCGGCGCCGCCAAGACGTCTGATCGAACGACGGGACGCGCGATGATCCTGGGCCTGGGCAGCGATACCACCGACATTCGCCGCATCGAACACTCCATCGAGCGCTACGGCGAGCGCTTCCTGACGCGCATCTTCACCGACATCGAACGGCAGAAATCGGACCGCCGCCGGCTGCGTGCGGCATCCTACGCAAAGCGCTTCGCCGCCAAGGAGGCCTGCGCCAAGGCGCTCGGCACGGGGCTCAGCCAGGGCGTGTTCTGGCGCGACATGGGCGTGGTCAACCTGCCGTCCGGCAAGCCGACCATGATGCTGACCGGCGGCGCCGAAAAGCGCCTGCGATCGCTGATCCCGGACGGCCACCGGGCGCAGATCGACGTCACCATTACCGACGACTTTCCCCTCGCCCAGGCCATCGTCATCATCTCCGCCGTGCCGGCTTAGCCGGTCAGGGAGATTTTGATTTGCCTCCGCGAAAATGCGGTCCTATTTGCGTTTGAGCGGCGATGGTATTATGTCAGCGGGGAACCGAAGTGATTGAGCGGGAACGGACCTGATGAGCGACGAGGCGGACGCGAAGGAAAAGACCAAGGAAGGCGAGAGCTTGCTCGAGTCGCTTCGTGTGATCATTCATGCGCTGATCATCGCGTTCACCGTGCACGTTTTCCTCTACCAGCCGTTCAACATCCCGTCCGGCTCGATGATCCCGACGCTGCTCATCGGCGACTATCTGTTCGTCTCCAAATTCAGCTACGGCTACAGCAAATATTCCTTCCCATGGGGCTTCGACCTGTTCGAAGGCCGCATCTTCGCATCGACGCCGAAACGCGGCGACGTGGCGGTTTTCAAGCTGCCGCGCGATAACGAGACCGACTATATCAAGCGCGTCATCGGCCTTCCCGGCGATCAGATCCAGATGATCGACGGCGTGTTGCATATCAACGGCGAGGCGGTGAAGCGCGAAAAGGTCGAGGACTATGTCGGCCCCGGCAGCGCCTGCAACCTGGGCGGCGATCGCGACGCCCGTATTGCCCGCTACCGGGAGACGATGCCCAACGGCGTCACCTACAATACGCTCGATTGCGGGCGTTCCACCGGCGA
This sequence comes from uncultured Alphaproteobacteria bacterium, assembly GCA_963727575.1. Lineage (GTDB taxonomy): Bacteria > Pseudomonadota > Alphaproteobacteria > Rhizobiales > Rhodomicrobiaceae > JAHQVI01. Next base: position 53,163 of record CAVSIA010000034.1, on the reverse strand, counting down.
TGACACCGAGATATTCGTGGTGCCGCCAGGCCATTACTTCATGATGGGCGACAATCGCGACAATTCCGCCGACAGCCGGTTCCGCGGCTACAGCGGCGTCGGTTTCGTGCCCTACGAGAATTTCGTCGGCCGCGCCGATATCATCTTCTTCTCGATCGAGGAAGAGGCGAGCTGGTTCGCTCCGTGGCGCTGGCCGTTCCAGATCCGCTGGTCGCGTTTCTTCGACCTGATCCGCTGACGTCCGTGGCAACGCGTCCCGACCTGAGAAAGCTGCAAGAGCGGATCCGCTACACATTCCGCAACAGGATGCTGCTGCACGAGGCGCTGACGCATTCGAGCGCGGCCCACGGGCAGAAGGGCCACGTCAATTACGAGCGGCTCGAGTTTCTCGGCGACCGGGTGCTCGGGCTCGCGGTGGCCGAGCATCTGTTCCACGCCTTTCCCGATGCGCCCGAAGGCGAGCTGGCGCGCCGCTTCAACAGCCTTGTGCGCAAGGAGACATGCGCGCATGTTGCTGAGGAGATGGTGCTCGGCCCGCACATCAAGCTCGGCGACAGCGAGGCGCTTGCCGGCGGACGTCGCAAGCGCACCATCCTCGCCGATGGCTGCGAGGCGTTGCTCGGTGCGATCTATGTCGACGGCGGCTGGGAACCGGTCAAAGAGGTGATCGTCGCCTATTGGGCCCCGCGCGCTGCCGAAATCGAGACCATCCCCGTGGACGCCAAGACGGCGCTGCAGGAATGGGTCCAGTCGCGCGGCGAGACCAAGCTGCCGCGCTATATCAAGGTCGCCAGTTCAGGGCCGGATCACGCCCCGGTCTTCGTCTATGAGGTGCGTGTGGAAGGGCTGGAGCCGGCCCGCGGCAAGGGCTCCTCCCGGCGCGCCGCCGAGCAGGCCGCCGCAACCGAGATGCTGGTGCGCGAAGGCGTTTGGGAAGTCGAGCAATGACGGAAGTCGAACAATCGGCGGCGGATGCGCCGGACGGACAGGTCAGCGGCGAAACGCGCTGCGGCTTCGTCAGCATTATCGGCGCGCCGAATGCCGGCAAGTCGACGCTGACCAACCGGCTGGTCGGCACCAAGGTCTCGATCGTCTCGCACAAGGTGCAGACCACCAGGACGCAGATCCGCGGCATCATGATCGACGGCCAGGCGCAGGTGATCCTCGTCGACACGCCGGGCATCTTCCGTCCCAAGCGGCGGCTCGACCGCGCCATGGTCGATGCGGCATGGGGCGGGGCGCATGATGCCGATGCCGTCGTGCTGATGATCGATGCGGCGAAGGGCATCGACGACGAAAACCAAGCCATCCTGGAAAGCTCCAGGATGCTGAAAATGCCCGTTGCGCTTGCCCTCAACAAGGTCGACCGGATCGGGCGCGACGACAAGCCGATGCTTCTGCAACTGGCCGAAAAGGGCGCCGAATACGGCCATTTCGACCGGATCTTCATGATTTCCGCGGAGTCCGGCAGCGGCGTGGGGCATTTGAAGACCTATCTCTCGGGCATCGTTCCGCCCGGCCCGTGGCTTTACCCGGAAGACCAGATCAGCGACGCCCCGCAGCGCCATTGGGCGGCCGAGGTCACCCGCGAAAAGCTCTACGCCCGCCTGCATGACGAGCTGCCCTACGCCTCCACCGTCGAGACCACCGACTGGAAGACCCTGAAGGACGGCAGCATCCGCATCGAGCAGACCATCTTCGTCGAGCGCGAAAGCCAGAAAAAGATCGTGCTCGGCGCAGCCGGAGCGACGGTGAAAAGCATCTCGATGTCCGCGCGCCAGGAGTTGCAGGAGGCTCTGGAGGTGAAGGTCCACCTGTTCCTGTTCGTCAAGGTCCGCGACAAATGGGGCGAGGACCCGGAGCGCTATCGCGAGATGGGGCTGGACTATCCGAAGGGTTGATTGGAGCCCTGAACTCGGTACGCGCTTAAACCGCTCATTCTTTCTTGCAGAGAGATGGCGTGATTTTTAAAACCGTCGCAAGAGCGCCGTTTTCATCTACGAGGCTCCACACCAGAGGCATCTCAAGTCTCCGCGCCAAGCGAAAATAGCTAGAATTGTTACAATACGTCGCGATTGCAAATCGTTCAGCTGTGGTCACTAGCGGGTGGTCAGGAGCATTTATTATCACTGAAGGAAGCGCTGCCTGCACCACGAACGCCTCCTCCTGCAGACTTAGCCCGCATTTCTCACACGGCTGAAGTCATGGCGTCGTCATCCGTCCGCTTGGCGTTCGGCGTTGCCGCGCGGCGTGCTTGTGGGTGGCGCGGACTGCGCGACCGGCTTCGAGAATCGGCTCGGGTTGTTCGATCTCCAGTGGGCCTCGGGGTATGCTGCGAAAGAGGCGCGTTGCAGCTTAGCGTGTCACGCGGGGGAGCCGCGGGCATGCGCGAGCCGGGCTGCGGCGAGACGCCATTCCGCGGCGGCCGGACAGGCGGACGCGAAGGCGATCTTGACCCGACGTGCACTGATTTTCACCAGCGCGCCGATCTTCAGCAGCTTCAGCCGGATGGTGCCACAGGTCGCGGCGGCAAGCTGCGTATGAGCCAGGCCGATCCGGCGCAGCGCGCAGAGCAGAACGTAAGCCATCGAGGCAAACCACAGGCGCAACTGGTTGGCCCGCATCGTTGCCGTGGAGGTACGGTCGGCGAACAGATCGCCTTGCGCCTCCTTGATGCGGTTTTCCATCTCGCCGCGCTTGCAATAGAGATCTTCGTAGAGCGGCTTGGCGCTCCAGGCGTCCGGCTTCAGCGAGGTGACGAGAAAGCGCGGGTTGGCTTCCCCGCCGGTCCATTCCGCCTTGCCGATCACCCATGCATCTTCGCGCCCTTGGTGATTTTGTCGACCAGCTTCTTCTCCGCTCGCAGCGCGATGCCGACCACCTTGGCGTCTTGCGGGCCGAATTCGCCGAACACGGCGCGGTTGGCGGCGTCGTGGCCGGTTGCGAACATCTCCTCGACATAGGCGGATGTCCGAACCTCGCGTTCGAGCGCGCGCCGGTGGATTTTCGACAGTGTCTCCTGCGTGCCGGCGAGCACGACCACCGGCTGGATGCAGAGCGCGTTGAAATCGTTGCCGGCGGCATCGACGTAAGGCTCGCCGATCAGCGCCGGCGTTTGCCCGACGATGCCGGTCATCAGAAAGGCGGTGACGTTGAGCTTCTGCCACGCCGCCAGATCCTCGCGCAGTACAATTGCAATTTTGGTGTCGAACATCGTCGCCCCTCCGATCAGCCGTCCTGCGCCAGACGTTTCAGCGCGTCCCGCATCGCGTCAGCGGTTCGCCCCATCCGGCGGTCCGCCTCCGCGTTGACCTCCTCGATGGCCGCGTCGAGCGCCGGCATCAGCGCGCGCCCTTCGGCGGTGAGGTCGAGCCGGTTGACCCGCCGGTCTTTCGGATCGGGCGTGCGCGCGATGTGGCCGAGGCGCTCCAGCCGATCGATGACGCCGGTCATGGTGGCGCTATCGATGATCAGCGTCGCGGTCAGCTCGGCCCCGGTCTGCGACGGCCGCTCATGGAGGCGGCGCATCACCGCGTATTGCACCGGAGTGACGCCATAGGCGCCGAGCCGGTCGCGGGCGAGCCGGCCCATGGCTTTGGCGGCGGAGCTGGTCAGGAAACTGATACAGTCGGCAATGTCTGGCATACGAATATCTTGAATACGAGAGATATGTGTGCAAGCGATAAAGTGTGAGTGGCCAGCCGTCGCCTGAACGCCCGGACTTAGTACGTCCGCCCCTCGCGCGGCTTGTACCGGGGCAGCGACCAGCCGAACCGGATCGCCCCGGCGCGCAGGCCGAAACCGGCCGCGATGGCGAGGCCCGGCGGCAAGCGGCACGGGCCATGCATGGCGAGGGCGGCGATATAGACGGCAGCGGAACAGAACGCGGCCGTGGCGTAGACTTCCTGCTTCAGGATCAGCGGCGTTTCCTGGCTGACCACATCGCGCATCATGCCGCCGAATGTTGCCGTGATGACGCCGAGTGCGGCGGCGACGATGAGGCCGGCCCCCGCCGCCAGCGCGACATGCGCGCCGAGCACGCCATAAGCGGCAAGGCCGATCGCGTCGAGCCAGAGCAGCAGCGGATAGCGCCGCTGGATCAGATGCGCGGCGAAGAAGGAGAGCACCGCGACGGCGACGCAGATGGCAAGATAGGTCTGGTCGAGCAGCCAGAACACCGGCCGGTCCAGGATGAGGTCGCGCACCGTACCGCCGCCGACGCCGGTGAATGTCGCCAGGAGCGTGAATCCGATCAGATCCAGCTGCTTGCGGCTCGCCGCCAGGGCGCCCGTCGCCGCGAACACCGCGACGCCGACAATGTCGAGCCAGTAGACGAAGGTCGGGATCATGATTTCCGTCCGCGATAGACGCCGCCGCAACCCGGCTTGTCGCAAAGAAAGCCGCCTCGCGCAATCGGCCGCGCGGAGCGACGGCGCGTTTTTACCTTCGCGCGGTGCCCGGCGCCGATTACATAAGACGTTTGGAAACCCAGCGCCGCCGGCGCCGAGGCATCATGGACTGGACCGATACCGCCATCGTTCTGCATGTGCGCCCGCATGGCGAGACCAACGCCGTGCTCGAGGCGTTCACGCGCGAGCATGGGCGGCATTCGGGGCTGGTGCGCGGCGGGCGGTCGCGCAAAATCCGGCCGATATTGCAGACCGGCAATCTCGTGAAGGCCGAATGGCGGGCCCGGCTTTCCGAGCAACTCGGCTTCTTCACCCTGGAACTCGACCGGCCCTACGCCGCCAGGGCGATGGACGACCGGCTGGCGCTCGCCGGCATCGGCGCGATGGCGACGCTTGCCGCACTGCTCGCCGAGCGCGACCCGCATCCGGCGCTGTTCGACCTTGTGGTCCTGATGCTCGATCACATGGACGATGAGCGATTGTGGCCGGAAATCATGGTCCGCTGGGAATTGCGGCTGCTGAGGGAACTCGGCTTCGGGCTCGACCTGGAGCGCTGTGCGGCGACGCGGAGCACCGAGGACCTCCTTTATGTTTCGCCGAAATCGGGGGCGGCGGTCTCGGCCGGCGCGGGCGAGCCTTATAAGGACAAGCTTCTGACCCTGCCGGGATTCCTGCGCCGGTCGAGCGGCCTGGCAGCGTCGCGGCAGGAGATCGCCGACGGTTTCGCCCTGACCGGCTTTTTCCTGGAGCGCTACCTTCACGAACAGCGCAATGCGCCACTGCCGCGGGCGCGCTACGATTTCCTCCGCTTGTTCTCAAGGCCCTGACATGCGTCGCGTAAATCCCCTGCCATATCGCCGCGCCGTCATTTGCGCAGCCGCCGGAATCCGCTAAACAACGGTTTCCCCGTTCACGCGCGATGCTGACGGGAGCGCGCAAGCCGCTGAACGATGGTCGATTTCCACCGCGGCTGAGGGACAAGAACCAATGGCGCTTCATTTGCTGCTCGGCTCGGCGATCATATCCATGACCATCCTCATCCATGTCGGCTTCACCGCCGCCGCCGAATGGGGCCTCAGGCGTGAGCATATCTGGCCGGCCAGGCGGGCCGGCCCACTGCGTTTCGTGGTCCTGCTGGTCGGAATGACGCTCTGGCTGCTGGCCTCGATGACGGTCGCGGTCTGGCTCTGGGCGTTCTGCCTGCTCTGGCTGAAGATCTTCCAGGATGTGGAGACCGCGGTGTATTTCTCGCTCGTCGCCTTCACCACGCTGGGCTTCGGCGATATCATCCTGAGCAAGGAGTGGCGCATCCTGTCGGGGCTGATGGCGGCGAACGGGCTGCTGATCTTCGGCCTGACGACCGCGGTTCTGGTGGATTTCCTGTCACGCTTCCGGCGGAATTAGCACGGTTGTACCGAGATGACGAAGAACACGCAGGGGACCGTCGCGATTTGCCCTATTGACGTTCTCGCCGCGCAAATTAACGTCCGCGCATGGCCGATGATCTGATTCTCGAACCGGCGCCGATCGAGCCGGTCAATCTGCGCGATGCGCTTGAAGAGCGTTATCTCGCCTATGCGCTGTCCACCATCATGCATCGGGCGCTCCCCGATGTGCGCGACGGGCTGAAGCCGGTTCACCGGCGCCTTCTGCACGCGATGCGGCAGTTGAAGCTCGATCCCGAGGGCGGCTTCAAGAAATGCGCGCGCGTCGTCGGCGACGTTATCGGTAAATACCACCCGCATGGCGACCAGTCGGTCTACGACGCCCTGGTGCGCCTGGCGCAGGGCTTCGCGCAGCGCTATCCGCTCGTCGACGGACAGGGCAATTTCGGCAATGTCGACGGCGATAATGCCGCCGCGATGCGATACACCGAGGCCAAGCTCACGCCCGTTGCCGCCGCGCTGCTGGATGGCCTCGACGAGGACACGGTCGATTTCCGCGAGACGTATGACGGCGAGGAAAAAGAGCCGGTCGTCCTTCCCGCCGACTTCCCGAACCTGCTGGCGAACGGCTCCTCGGGCATCGCTGTCGGCATGGCCACGTCGATCCCGCCGCATAATGCCGAGGAGCTGTGCGACGCCGCGCTCTATCTGATCAAGAATCCCGGCGCGCCGGCCGAAAAGCTGATCGACTTCGTGCCCGGACCGGACTTTCCGACCGGCGGCGTGCTCGTCGAGGACCGCGTCCTCGATCATCGAAGCCTATCGCACCGGCCGCGGCGGTTTCCGCCTGCGCGCGCGCTGGGAGAAGGAAGACACCGGGCGCGGCACCTATCAGATCGTCATTACGGAAATTCCGTATCTCGTACAGAAATCGCGGCTGATCGAAAAAATCGCCGAGCTGCTCGAAGCCAAGCGCCTGCCGTTGCTCGCCGATATTCGCGACGAATTGGCCGAGGACATCCGCATCGTGCTGGAGCCGCGCTCGCGCACGGTCGACGCGTTCGTCCTGATGGAGCAACTCTTCAAGCTGACCGACCTGGAATTGCGCATCTCGCTGAACATGAACGTGCTGAGCCGCGGACAGGTGCCGGTGGTGATGGGGCTGTCGGACGTGCTCACCGAATGGCTTGGCCACCGCAAGACGGTGCTGCGCCGCCGGTCCGAGCACCGGCTGAGGCAGATCGAGCACCGCCTGGAAGTGCTGGGCGGCTACCTCATCGCCTATCTGAATATCGATGAGGTGATCCGAATCATCCGAGAGGAGGATGAGCCGAAGCAGGAGCTGATTCGCCGCTTCACGCTGACGGACGTTCAGGCGGAAGCGATTCTCAATATGCGGCTGCGCTCCTTGCGCAAGCTCGAAGAATTCGAAATCCGCACCGAGCACGACAAGCTCACGACGGAAAAGCGGGAAATCGTCGACCTGCTCGGCTCGGACGAGAAGCAGTGGCAGCGGATTTCCGAGCAGATTGCCGAGACCAAGAAGCGATTCGGCAAGTCGACCGATATCGGCCGCCGCCGCACGCGCTTCGACGACCTGCCTGAAATCGATGTCGACGTCGAACAGGCGATGGTCGAACAGAGAGCCGGTGACGGTTGTGCTGTCCGAAAAGGGCTGGATCCGTGCGCTCAAAGGCCACCAGAACGACCTCGACAAGGTGCAGTTCAAGGCCGGAGATGGGCCGTTCAGGGCGATTCTCGCGCAGTCGACCGACAAGCTGGTGCTGTTCACCTCCAACGGCAAATTTTTTACGCTTGAAGCGTCGGCGCTGCCGGGCGGGCGCGGGCATGGCGAGCCGGTGCGGCTGATGGTCGATCTCGAAGAGAGCAGCGACATCGTCGACATGTTTATCCACAAGCCGGGACGGAAGCTGCTGATTGCCTCCAAGACCGGCAATGGCTTCGTCATCACCGAGGATGAGGTCGTCGCCCAGACGCGCAAGGGCAAGCAGATCATGTCGGTCGCGGCGCCGGACAGGGCGGTGGCCTGCGTTGCTGCCGCCGGCGATTCGGTGGCGACGCTCGGCGACAACCGTAAGATGTTGATTTTCCCGCTATCCGAGGTCAACGAGCTCAGCCGCGGCCGCGGCGTGCGGCTGCAAATGCTGCGCAACGGCAGCCTTGCCGGCGTCACCGTGTTCAATGCGGAGGACGGGCTGCGCTGGATGGAGGGATCGCGCGTGCGCACCTTCACCGAGACCGGGCCGTGGCAGGGCAAGCGGGCCCAGGCGGGCGCAGTTGTCCCCAAAGGTTTCCCCAGGGCCAATCGGTTCGGCATTACCGGACTCTAATTGCCACATTTCGGCAACAGTTCGCCCGCATAGATTTGGTTAACGATTGTTAACGGTTCGGCCTGGATCGGCTGCGGGGAGACCATCGGTGTACGTCTTTCCCTTGATTTCTGGGCGTTCGGCTGGATCAGCAAAGCGGGAAATCATGCTTTTGAGAGCGGGCGCGGCTGCGCTTCTTCTTTCATTTGCCTTTTCAGGGCAGGCTCGCGCCGAGGATTGCGGACGCGACGCATTTGCGACCGTTGTCTCCAAGGCCGGCGCCGACCTCACCGCCATGAACGCAGCCAACAAGCTGCGTCTCCATGAAAAGCTTCAGCTTTTGAAAGCGCGCGCCGGCTGGTCCGATGGTGACTATGTGGCCAATGCCACGCCTTTCGTGCAGGACGAGACGATTGCAACGTTCGATGCACGCCATAACGCGTTGATCGCCAAGGTTTCTCAGCTCGGCAAGCCGGCCCAGGCGGCGGCTTCGATGGCCGGTTTGGCGCCGTCTCTCGATTCGGCCGGCAGCAAACGCTGCGCCCTGGTGGAACAGCTCCAGGCGCTGATGGGCGACGTTGTGGATAACACCCGCGCCAAATGGGGCTACGTGACCGGCAAGGTCGACGCCGCGCTCCAGAAGTTCCCGGCCGAGACGGCTGGGAACTAGCAACACGGATTTCACCGGCGCCGGCGGCAATCACCATGCTTCAATCTTTCGACCAGACGGCTTTGACCTCTTCCCGCGCGATTGCGGGGGCCGGGCCGTCCATGGTGGCAGGCGCCCGAACCGGGCGCATAGATGTCGGGCAGGATAGCCTTGGTATTGACGCTTATGCCGGATCGCCCGGCGCATGCCGCGGCGGCTCCGCAGAGGGCAGCCGCATAGTCATGGCGCGGCCCGAACCGGCCGCTCGACAGGTGTTGTATACAGAAAATCAGCCTTGGCTATTCGGCGGGTCGCGATTATCGAATCGCATTACATTACGGAAACTGAAGTCAATTTCCGCGTTGAACAGCGTTCGGCGAGTTGCTCCAAAGTTAAACAAGAGTGTATTTTCCCGCATAGTCAAAGAGGTTGCATTGAGTGTATTGTGCAATCTCTGCGCGAAAAGTAGCGGTTTTCGTGTTGAATCCGCCACAAAGGCTTTTCGTATTCGGTCGCAGGGTGGGGTTCTTGTTTACCGGCCTGCCGGGTTTGGGCTAACAAAATTTGTGTAAGCCTGCTGAGCCGATTGGTGAACGTTGGCTTCCAGGTGAGAATTAGGGTCGTCAGCATCATGGGGTTTTACCGCTGGCTGACTTGGAAGGCAGAGGCCTCCGGCGCTTGAATGTAGGTGTCTCTGTGATTGGGAAGGTCCTTCAGGGGTAGAACTCGGGGGCCATTTGGAGAGAGAGATGATTGGGGGATCCATGAAGATGACCAGTCGCTTTGCTTTGGTCGCCGCAGCTGGCTTGCTGGTTGGCGCGACCGTAGCTCCGGCGAAAGCTGCCGACCTCGGCGGCGGATGCTGCGCAGACCTCGAAGAGCGTGTTGCTGAACTCGAAGCAACCGTCGCTCGTAAGGGCAACCGCGTTGTGTCGCTCCAGGTTTACGGCCAGGTTAACAAAGCCTTGCTGATCTGGGACGACGGCATCGAGAATGATGCTTACGTTGTCGACAACGACTATTCCGGCAGCCGCGTCGGCTTCAAAGGTTCGGCGACGATGAAGCCGGGCTGGACGGCTGGCTTTAATATCGAGATCGACATCCAGGACAGCGCGACCAATCAGGTCGACCAGGGCTTCGTGAACGGCGACGAGGGTAACGACAACGAAATCGCGATCCGTCACAACTACCTCTACATCGAGAGCGAGCAGCTTGGCCGCTTGTCGATCGGTCAGCAGTCGACCGCGACGGACGGTGTCAACGAAATCGTGCTCGGCGGTTCGCTTGCTGCGTCCTACGACTTCTATGGCAGCTTCCAGGTTCGCCAGAATGGTGCCACGGACGACACGACCGGTCTTAAGATCAGCAACTTCGTGAGCAACCTCGACGGTCCGCGCGACGACGTGGTTCGGTACGACTCGCCGTCTATCTACGGCTTCATCGTGTCCGCGGCGTGGGGTGACGACGACTACGCAGACCTCGCCGTTCGCTTCAAGAAAGAGTGGAACTCGATCCGTATCGCTGCTGGCGTTGGCTATCAGTGGGATGATCGGGGCACCGACAGCACGGAGATCTTCAGCGGGTCCGTGTCCGTCATGCACGTTCCGACCGGCATCTACGGCGCCTTCGCCGCCGGCTCGGCTGATAAGGACTCTGGAAACGACGCCGATTTCTGGTACGCGCAGCTCGGTATCGAGAAGCGGTTCCTGCCTTATGGTTCGACCACGCTCTATGGCGAATACGGCGACTATAACGGCTTCGCTGACGATAAAGTGACTCTCGACGATCAGTTGGTTTTCGACTCTGAAGCGGAGATCTGGGGCTTCGGTGTCGTGCAGAAGTTCGACAGTGCTGCTCTTGAGGTCTACGGCCAGTATCGTCACTACAGCTTCGATATTGGTGATGAGAGCGTGGAAGACTTCGACGCGATCTTGCTTGGCTCGCGCATCAAGTTCTAAATTTGCCACAACCGGCGAAAAAGGGGGGCCGCTCATCGAGCGGCCCTTTTCTTTTTGTGCGACGCTTTATAAAGTTGGGCATTCAGGGGCGCTTACTAATTCTTCGGCGATAAGCCGACTTCTACTTGAGGGGAGTATCGATAGATGATTAGCCGTTTTGCATTGGTCGCAGCCGCGAGCGTTCTGCTTGGCAGTGCTGTCACGCCGGCAGCGGCCGCAGATCTTGGCGGCGGGTGCTGTGCTGATCTTGAAGAGCGTGTTGCTGAACTCGAAGCAACCGTCGCTCGCAAGGGGAACCGGGTCGTTACGCTGCAGATCTACGGCGATGTGACCAAGGGCCTGATGTACTTCGACAATGGCGACGACTTCGGACGCCTACGTCGTCGACAACGACGCTCTCGGTTCGATCGTCGGCTTCACCGGCGAAGCGACGATGAAGCCGGGCTGGAAGGCCGGTTATAAGGTCGAGTTGCAGGTTCAGGACGCTGCATCGAGCACGGTTTCCGACAACAAGGGCGACGCGGACATATACTACGCAAGGTGCCGCTCCCGGCGACGATCCGGCCGACAACATCTCGATCCGCCACTCGAACCTGTACATCGAGAGCGAGACCTTCGGCCGAATCACGATCGGTCAGGGTTCGACTGCGGCTGACGGCGCCTCTGAGGTGATCCTGGCCAACACGCTGTACACGTCGTCTCCCGACCACGGCACGGGCATCACCGTGCTTAGCGGCGCCGCGGTTCTCGGCGATATCGCTTCGGATTTCGACGGCGGCCGCGATGACGTGATTCGCTACGACTCCCCGTCGATCTACGGCTTCATCGTGTCGGCAAGCTGGGGCGATGACGATTACTGGGATGTGGCTCTGCGCTTCGCCAAGGAATGGAACTCGGTCCGCATCGCCGCCGCGATCGCTTACCAGGATATCTCTCCTGACGAGTTCGGGGGCGATGCGGATGCGACAGTCGTATCCGGATCCGTCTCGCTGATGCATATTCCGACGGGCTTGTTCGCGTCGTTTTCTGCCGGCGAGAAAGAGATCGACTTCGACGATCGCGATGCGAGCTACTGGTACGTCCAGGCCGGTATCGAGCAGTCGCTCGTCCCTTACGGCAAGACCACGTTCTACGGCGAGTACGGCAATTACGACGACGTGCTGACGCTTGTTCCGGACGCGAACGCTCTCTCGAGCAACGCAGAGCGCTGGGGCGTGGGTGTGGTTCAGCACTTCGATAGCGCTGCCATGGACATTTACGCTCAGGCGACCTTCTGGGATCTGGAAGCTGACTTCGCCAACGAAGATAGCGACAGCAGCGACCTGACCACGGTGATGGTCGGATCGCGCATCCAGTTCTAATCGCTTCACGCGATTACGAGAACATTGAGAGAGGCCCCCTCCCGGGGCCTCTTTTGTTTTGCCTGGCGCAACATCGGAGCGGCCCTGGGCTGTTCGCCGCGATGGGATTGCCATCTCCGGGTGATCGCGGTTTAGTTCACGCGTCCACAACAGGAGCATGCCGATGCGCGTGACGTCGCAAAACGTTCCGATCTTCCGTCCGGGGGGAGATCAGCTTGCCGTGCGCCTGGACCGCCCCATCGGCGCAATCGGCGGCACGGCGATATTCGTCCATCAGCTCGACGCCTCCGATGACGGCGCGGCGGCTCCTGTCATCGCACGGCATCTCACGGAGCGCGGCCTCCAGGTTCTGAGCGTCGCCTTTGCCGTGAGCGATGGAACTTCCGGCGAAACAAGCGGTGCGGCACACGACCTGCCCGACATCGTCGCAATCGCAGCCTATCTGCGCGGTGCCGGAACGCCGGCTGACCTGCTGATCGGCCACGGCGTCGGCGGTGCTGCAATCCTCGCGGTGGCAGCGGACATTCCCGAGGCAAGAGCGGTTGCCGTGATCGGCACCCCCACCGATGCAGCGCAGATCCGGAGAACGATTTCGACGGGGACGAAAGACGCGGCCACCGGCGAAGCGCCATCAAGCGGCCTGCTTGCCGCCCTTCAAGACGGCGCCCTGGAAAAGCGGATCGGCGCAATGGACAAGGCGTTGCTGATTCTCCACGCCCCGACCGACGATGTGGTCGGCATCGACAATGCGAGCGCGATCTTCCTCGCCGCAAAGCACCCGAAAAGCTTCGTCTCGCTCGACGGTGCCGATCACGGGCTCGCCCGCGCTGCCGACCCCCTCTACGTCGCCGAAATGATCGCCGCCTGGGCTTGGCGATACATCCCGCGGTCTCACCACGGCGCGGCGGCCGACGCAAGCATCCCGGCAAACGCGGTCCACGTCTCCGAAACCGGTGTGGGCAAATTCCAGCAAGAGCTCCGTGTCGGTGCGCATCGGCTTCTCGCCGACGAGCCGGCGGCGCTCGGCGGCGGCGGCACCGGTCCAACGCCCTACGACCTGCTTGCGATGGGCCTCGGCGCCTGCACGGCGATGACGCTCCGCCTCTATGCCGACCGCAGGAACATTGCGCTTGAGCATGTCGAGGTGCTGGTTACGCACGAAAAGCGGCATGCCGAGGATTTGGCGGATTGCGCGGACTGCCCGAAGGACAAGGCGCCGCGGATCGACCGTTTCGACCGCACGCTTCGTCTGGCCGGCGATCTGTCGGACGAGGAGCGCCGGAAGCTGATCGCCATCGCCGACCGCTGCCCGGTTCACCGTACGCTCGAAGCCGGGGCGGAGATCGTCACGCATTCCGAGCCGCTCAAAGACTGAGCGGCGTCACGCCGAAATGCCCGGAAGCCTTCGTTCTCATATGGCCCTTTTACTCCCCCTTGCGCTAAGCTGACGGGAAATAGAGGAAATGGGCCGGCCGCCAAGCCGCGCCCGATGCGGGCAATCAAGTCCCGCCATCAATTGGCGCGCACTTGCGGGGCAGCTCTCCGGCGCGCATGAAGCGGAGGACACGCATGGCCGAGGGCAGCAACCGTCAGATCCTGTTTGCATCCCATCCACACGGGGCGCCGACCCCGGAGAATTTCCAATATTGCCGAAAGCGCCGTCCCCGAGCCAGGGCCCGGCCAACTCTTGCTGCGCAATCAGATATCTGTCGCTCGATCCCTATATGCGCGGCCGTATGAGCACGGCGAAATCCTATGCCAAAGGCTTCGACGTCGGCCAGCCTCTCGGCGGCGGGACGGTGAGCGAGGTGGTTGCGTCCAACAATCCGGCCTTCGCGCCCGGCGATCTGGTGCTGGCGATGGGCGGCTGGCAGGATTATGCCGTCGCGGACGGCGAGGGCCTGATGCGGATCGATCCCTCGATCGCCCCCGTGACCACGGCGCTCGGCGTGCTTGGGATGCCCGGCATGACCGCCTATACCGGCCTTGCCAATATCGGCCAGCCCAAGGAGGGCGAGACGCTGGTGGTCGCCGCGGCTGCCGGCCCGGTCGGCTCCACGGTCGGCCAGATTGCAAAGCTCAAGGGCTGCCGCGTGGTCGGCATCGCGGCCGAAAACAAGCTCGGCTTCCTGACCGACGAACTCGGCTTCGACGTTGCCCTCGACCGCCGCTCCCCGGACCTGAAGGCCGAGCTCGGCGAGGCCTGCCCAATGGGGATCGACGTCTATTTCGAGAATGTCGGCGGCGCTGTATGGGATGCGGTGATGCCGCTGCTCAACGATTTCGCCCGCGTGCCGCTCTGCGGCCTGGTCTCGCAATATAATGTCACCGAGCCACCCGCAGGCCCCGACCGGCTGCCCCAGCTCATGCGGCATGACTCTGACCAAGCGTCTGCGCATCCAGGGTTTCATCGTCTGGGACTTCGCCTCGCCAGCTCGCCGATTTCCTACCGCGACGTGGGCACCTGGCTCCGCGAGGGCAAGATCAAATATCGCGAGGATATCGTCGAGGGGCTGAAGAAGGCGCCGGACGCGTTTATCGGGCTCCTGAAGGGAGACAATTTCGGCAAGCTGATCGTCAAAATCGCCGACTGAGCGCCGGTGAGCAACGCCGGTTGGGAGAGGCGACGTCCGCCGACAGCTTAGAAATTCCGCGCTGGGACGTCGGCCTTCCCGCTTAGGCCGGGCCGCGAAACGGTCGTCGCTTGCGGGCGAAAGGCCGGCGAATTCGCCAGATATCGGGCGAGCTGCTTTGCCCCCTCGGCGTTCATGTGATTGTTGTCGCGGTAGAGAAAAACTCCGTTCAGGAAAGGCGGACACACTTTGTCGTCGCACACAATATCTGAGGGGATGAAAGCGTAAACGCCTTCGAAGTCAGCCGCCAGGCGTCTCAGCAGAGTGTTGGAGAATGCGAGGCGTTCGCGAACCAGTGGCGCCGGTGCGAAGCATGGCTCTTCCGGCCGCGTGTAGATCCTTGCGCGGGCGATGCAGCTCGATGGTCTCGTCGGATAGGGTGGGATCTGTCCGAGCAGAAGCACTTGTTTTCCGGATTTGACGATATTTCCGATCATCCGGCGCAAAGACCGCTCCAGCACGCGCCGGGACGCAGCCGATCCGATAAGCTCCCGGTCAACATTGTCGGTCAACCTCATGGGCGCATCCTGGACCACGGCCTCCTGCCAGTTGTCTTCGGAATAAAGCGCCCACCGTGCGGCGAAAACGACAAGCTTAACTTCAGAATTGTCGGCCACCAGCTTGCGCAATTCGCTCACGAAGTCCCTGCATTTGCTTCGGCGCTCGCCTTGGCGGAACAGCTTGACGTCCAGCAGTGGCGGGCAGCTGCCGCGTGCCAGTATTTGGCCTGCCATCCCGTTCTGCTTTAGGACTTCGTCAAGCGCCGGAGCGTAGTGAAGGGCATGCGAGTCGCCGATCAGCAGGACTTGGGGCGGCGTGGTTTCCGTCGCCACCCCGAGCGGACAATCGTTCAAGTCACGTTTGCCGCCCTCCGAAGACGTGCATCGAATTGTCGATATCTTCTGCCGGGAGAGCGCAAAGATTTCCCGGGCCTGGGCATTGAAGCGTCCGGGAAAGCCGTCGAAGTTGCTCGTCACCACTCCGATTATGGCGAATGCCCCAATCGCCGCCACGCCGACACGAATTGTGAGCCGCCGGTCGTCCGGTCGCCATTGTCGAAAAGGCCGCTCGATGAATCGGTAGGATAAAGCCGCAAGCAGAACGCTGGCGAGGATCAGCCCTGCCGCGTCCGCCGCCGATGGCGGCTGATCCGTGGCGATCTGCCAATAGGAAAAAAGTGGCCAATGCCAAAGATATAACGAATAGGAGATGAGCCCGACAAACACGACGGCGTCGTTGGCATAGAGTCGGCTCACGATGGGCGCGTTTCGATGACCGGCCAGAATGATCAGCGCCGCGCCGACGCACGCGAACACCGCATTCAGGCCGGGAAAGCCATTTTCGGCGGAACCGCTCGCCACCGCGATCACGATGAATGCGACGCCGATGCCGGCGAAAAGGTTTGCGAGCCTCGCAGCAATGGTCAGTCGCGCAATGATCATGGCGAGCGCCGCGCCTATGATGAGTTCCCACCCCCGTGCCGGGAGCAGGTAGAATGCGGCTTCCGGCTTCTTCCCTGCGAGTGCCCATTCCCTATAGCCGAACGAAATCGCCGCAACCGCCAGCAGGATCGACAACCGCAACGACGCGCTTCGACATCGCCAAAGCAAGATGATGGCGAGGGGCCAGAGCAGGTAGAATTGCTCTTCGACAGACAAGGACCAAGTGTGCAACAGCGGCTTCGTATGGGCCGGCGCATCGAAGTAACCGGTCGCGCCATAGAAGTAATTGTTGGAAAAGAAGTAAGACGAGCTCGTAAGGCTCTCGCCGAAATTCCTCAGATCCGTGGGCATCGAAACGACGAGCCCGCAAACAACGCAAAACAGGTAAACTGTTAAAAGCACAGGAAAAATTCTGCGGATGCGTCGATCATAAAAGTTAAGAAAGCTAAAGCGGTCACCGCTCACCTCGTCGACGATGATTCTCGTGATCAGGAAACCTGAAATGACGAAAAAAATGTCGACGCCGAGGAAGCCGCCCGGGAAGCCGGGAACGCCCGCGTGAAAAAGAACGACGGACGCGACGGCGATTCCCCGTAGCCCGTCGATGTCGCGACGATACTGCATCTTTGCTTTACGCTAAGCTCAAATTTATATTGGCAAAAAATTTGCCTGGAGATTGTGACGGACGACGTATCCTGCCTGATCATATCTAGCTGAATTGCGGCTATCGTTCAGCTCCTTTTCGATTGCAGGTGTCGCGCGTCGTAAGGTCTCACTTTTGCGCGGCGGCGCAATCCGCATTCACCGCACTATAACCGCGCACCGCGCGTAGCAGCCGCGCCTACACGGCAAGTTTCGCCGATGTCATCTTGTGGTAAGACTATCGGCTTGCCCAAAGCGGGCGTTTGCAGAGATTGGCGAGATGGCGGCACTTTTATCCGGAGGCGCAGGCGAGGAACGGCCGGTGGTGATTATCGGTGGCGGGCTCGCTGGATTGTTCGCGGCGCTGACGCTGGCGCCGATGAAGGTGACGGTGGTCACGCCGCGGCCGCTCGGCGAAGGCGCCTCGAGCGCGTGGGCGCAGGCGGGCATCGCAGCCGCGATCGGCGAGGGCGACAGTTTCGAGCAGCATGCCGCCGACACCATCCGCGCCGGCGCCGGTCTGTGCGATGAGGCCATCGTCAACATGATTGTGCGCGAAGCGCCCGCCCGGATCGAAGACCTGCTTACGCTTCGGCGTGCCGTTCGACCGCGACCTGGAAGGCCGGTTGCGGCAGTCCCGCGAGGCGGCGCATAGCCAGCGGCGCGTCATCGGCGTTCAGGGCGACCGAGCGGGCAAGGCAATCATGGCGGCCCTGATCGCGACCGCGCGGAAGACGTCGTCGATCAGCGTGATGGAAGAGGTGAACGCGGTCGATCTGGCGGTGTCTGACGGCCGGGTAACCGGGACTCTATTGCGCCTCGGCCATGGGCGGCACCGGGCATAGCGTCTATCTACCGGCGCGCGCCGTGGTGCTTGCGACCGGCGGCGTCGGTCAGCTCTACACGCTGACGACCAATCCGCCGGAAGCGCGGGGCGACGGGCTTGCGATGGCGGCACGGGCGGGCGCGGTCATCGCCGACGCCGAATTCGTGCAGTTTCACCCGACCGCGCTGGACATCGGCAAGCATCCGGCGCCGCTGGCGACCGAGGCGCTGCGCGGCGACGGGGCGACGATCGTGAACGGGGCGGGCGAGCGCTTCATGCTGAGCGTGCATCCCGACGCCGAACTGGCGCCCCGCGATGTCGTGGCGCGGGCGGTGCAGACCGAGCGGGCCGCCGGGCGCGGCGCGTTCCTGGATTGCCGCGGCGAACTGGGCAAGAGCATGCCGGAGCGTTTCCCGACGGTCTACGCCTCCTCCAGGGCGGCCGAACTCGAGCCGGCGACGGACCTGATCCCCATCGCGCCCGCGGCGCATTATTATATGGGCGGCGTGGCGACGGATGGCAACGCGCGGACGTCCGTCCCAGGCCTCTGGGCCATTGGCGAGGCGGCCTCGACCGGCCTGCACGGCGCCAACCGGCTGGCGTCGAACTCCCTTCTTGAAGCCGTAGTCATGGCGGCACGCGCCGCGGAGAACATCGCCGCGACCGAGCCCCTCGGAGGCGGCGCTGCGAGCGAGGGGCCCGTCTATTCGCCGGCGCTCGACGCAGAACGGGTCTCGATCCTGGAAGACGTAATGACGGCGCATGTCGGCGTGGTACGGTCGGCCGAGAGCCTGCGGACCGCGCTGGGCGTCATCGAAGGGATCGCGGCCGATGCCGAACCCTCCTCGCCGCTGGCCAATATGGCCGAGACCGCCCGCTTCATGGCGGTGTGCGCGTTTTACCGCGAGGAGAGCCGGGGCGGCCATTATCGCACCGATTTCCCCGAAACCAAGGACGAGGCGCGCCGGAGCATGGTGACGCTGAGCGCCGCGCGGGCCCTGTCCGAAGACGCGCTGGAAGGCGCCTGAGCGATGACCGGCTTTCCCGACCCACATGATCGCCGCTGCGCTCGATGCCGCATTCGCCGAAGATCTCGGCCTTGCCGGCGACATCACCACCAACGCCATCATCGCGCCGACCGACACCTGCCGCGCCGTGATCGCCGCCCGCAAGCCCGGCCGCATCGCCGGCTTGCCTATCGCCGAAGCTGCCTTCCGCCGTCTTGACCCGTCCATCGCCGTTCGCATTGCCACTCCCGATGGGACGGACGCCGAGGCCGGCACTGCGATTGCCGAGATGAGTGGAAACACCCGCGCGATCCTCAGCGCCGAACGCGTCGCGCTCAACTTCCTCGGCCACCTCAGCGGCATCGCCACGCATACGCGCGCATTCGCCGAGGCGATCGAGGGGACCCGCGCCCGCATCTGCTGCACGCGCAAGACCACGCCGGGCCTGCGCGCCTTCGAGAAATACGCGGTGCGCATGGGTGGCGGCATGAACCACCGTTTCGGCCTGTTCGACGCCGTGCTGATCAAGGACAATCACATCGCCGCGGCGGGTGGGATCGGTCCGGCCATCGAGAAGGCGCGCGCGGGCGCCGGACATCTGGTCAAGATCGAAGTCGAGGTCGACCGGCTGGACCAGCTCGAAGAGGCTCTGCACCACAAAATCGACGTAGCCCTCCTGGACAATATGAGCCTCGATCAGCTCCGCCGCGCCGTCGTCATGGCGGGCGGCTCGGTCGTTCTGGAAGCCTCCGGCGGCGTCACGCTGGAGAGCGTTCGCTCTATTGCCGAAACCGGCGTCGATATGATCTCCTCCGGTGCGCTCACCCACTCGTCCAAGGTGCTCGACCTCGGGCTCGATTTTCCGTCGTGATCGGCGATCGCCTACCTTAACGCCTTTGTGCCCATCCGTACTAACGCCCCTTGCAAACCGCGCCTTCCCGGTTCACCATATGCAATTACCGCGTGCAAAGACGGCACAGAAAAGGTGAAAATGCGTAGGGAGGTTTACTTATGGGAGATTCGGACGGCCATGCCGGCAGAAGAACGCGCTGCATAGCCCTGGTCGGGCCCTACCTGAGCGGCAAGACCAGTCTCCTCGAAGCCATTCTGGCCCGCACCGGGGCCAGCAGCCGCCAAGGCTCCATAGCCGCCGGCAACACCATAGGCGATGCCGCACCCGAAGCCCGGGCACACGGCATGAGCATCGAGCCCAATCTGGGCGATGCCACTTTCCTCGGCGATAAGTTCACCTTCATCGATTGTCCGGGTTCGGTGGAATTTCAGTTCCACATGCAATCCGCGCTCACCATCTGCGACGCTGCGGTTGTCGTCTGCGAGCCCGACGAGAAAAAAATCCCGGCTCTTCAGATCATCCTCAAACAGCTCACCGACCGCAACATTCCGCACTTTCTCTTCCTGAACAAGATCGACAAGGTTGAGATGCCTATCCGCGAGATTCTACCCATGCTCCAGCCGGCAAGCGCCTTGCCCCTGGTGCTTCGGCAGATCCCGATCCGGCAGAACGGCGTTGCCACGGGCTTCGTCGACCTTGCGCTCGAACGCGCCTTCGTCTACCGCGAGCACGCGCCGAGCGAAGTCGTCGAGATCCCGACCGACCTCGCCGACCGCGAGCACGAGGCGCGCTTCTCGATGTTGGAGAAGCTGGCCGATTATGATGACGAATTGCTGGAGGCGCTGCTCGACGATCTGCAGCCGCCGCGCGACCGGATCTTCGACGATCTTAGCCAGGATCTGCGGCAGGGCAAGATCTGTCCCGTCCTGCTCGGGAGCGCCGAGCGCGGCAACGGCGTGACCCGTCTGCTAAAGGCGCTGCGCCATGAAGCGCCCTTCGTCGATATGACCGTGAAGCGGCTCGGCGCACCGACCGCAGAGCCATGCGCGTATGTCTTCAAGACCTATCATACGCCGCATGCGGGCAAACTCTCGCTGGTGCGCATCTTCGCTGGCTCGTTCGGCGACGGATCGCTGGTTGCCGGGCCGAAAGGCGAGGAGCGCGCAGCCGGCGTGTTCTCCATGTTCGGGCAGGACGCCCGGAAGCTGCCCACCGCCGAGGCAGGCGATACGGTCGCGCTCGGGCGCCTTGAAGGCATCAATACCGGGGAGACGCTTACCCTGGGCAAGACCCCCATTCGCCAGATCGAAGCCGTCAAGCCGCCGCATCCGGTCTATGGGCTGGCGTTGGCGGCCGCCGAGCGAAAGGACGAAATCAAGCTCTCCGCCTCGATTGCCAAGATCGTCGAGGAAGATCCTTCGCTGAGCCTCGACCACAGCAAGGAAACCGGGGAGATGGTGCTGTGGGGGCAGGGCGAGATGCATCTGCGGATCGCGCTGGAGCAGTTGCTGCGCCGCTTCGGCGTGCCCGTCGAGACGCGGCTGCGGCAGATCCCTTACAAGGAGACGATCCGCAAAGGTGTGGAGATCCGCGGCCGCCACAAAAAGCAGAGCGGCGGCCACGGGCAGTTCGGCGACGTCGTGCTCGACATCGGTCCGCTGCCGCGCGGATCGGGCTTTACGTTTACCGACCGGATCACCGGCGGCGTCGTGCCCAAGCAATATATTCCGTCCGTCGAAATCGGCGTTCGCGACTATCTGACGTCAGGGCCGCTCGGCTTCCCGGTGGTGGATGTCGCCGTGTGCCTGAAGGATGGCTCCTACCATTCCGTCGACTCCTCCGATATGGCGTTCCGGGCAGCCGGGCGCCTCGCCATGGCGGAGGGCATGCCGAAATGCTCGCCCGTCCTTCTCGAACCGGTGATGGCCGTGGAAATCGCGGTGCCATCCGAGGCGACGTCGAAGATCAACGGGATCATCTCGTCGCGCAGGGGGCAGATCCTCGGATTTGACGCGCGCACCGGTTGGCCGGGCTGGGATGTGGTGCAGGCCTGCATTCCGGAAACGGAGATGCAGGACGTGATTATCGAGCTTCGCTCCGCCACCGCGGGGGCTGCCAGTTTCACGGCGAAATTCGATCATCTGGCCGAGGTCACCGGAAAACTTGCGGACCAGATCATGGCAAGCGGCTCCGTTGCCGCCTGACGGGCGGGCGCCGGTTACTCCTCGCCCGCGCTACCGTCCTCTGGATCGTGATCGTTTCCATCGGAAATGATCGCGATCCACTTCGGACAGCTTAGGATGCGCATCCCCGAGCGGCGGCCGCCACGTCGGCGGTGTGCGCTCCCACGTCCGGAGAAACGCCGCCGCCGCGTCAGCGCACACCCCGCGTCATCTGCGGGTCAGCGTTCACCGTTCTTCGCATGCCACCACTTGGAAAATTCATTGAACATGGTCTGGCGTTGAGTTCCTGCTCGGCGGGGCCATGCCGGTCTTGACCACATAGTCGTCCATGAATTCCTCGAAGGCATTCTGCAGGGTGTTCGTGTTCGATGGACCAGCGGCGGCCTGACCGGGATGCATATTCTGATCCAGCCATTCCTGCGCCGGCTTGAAGCGCTTCCAGCCCGACACATTGGCGGCGAGATTGACGTCCACCCATTTGGGATGTCTGGCGGGATTGCGGAACTTGTCGATGTTGCCGAAGAACCTTTGCACGAAATTCGCCAGCTTCACGTAACGCTCGGTTCTCTCCGGCCAATTGTAGACCGCCAGGACAATAATCGTGGCGACCGTCGGGATCTTCTGGCCGTCGGGAATGAGCTTGGGATACTGCTCGCTGGTGATTTCCGCGGGCAGATAGGTTGTCATCAGCTTGTCGTAGTCGCCCTCCGGCAGTGACGCACGGTCGAGCGGCAGAAGATGAAAGCCGTCCGCCGGCGTGACGCGGTTGTAGTCGTTGTGAGGCGCACCGCTCATCCGGGCAACGGCGGCCAGCTCCCCGCTGCGCAGCTTTTCGATCGCCGCCGCATTGTCCAGATAGACCGGCTCGACCTCGATGCCGAGAGAGTCGAAGATGGTTTCGGCGGCGAGCGAGGTGATGCTCAGCCTGTTCCAGAAATTGACCTTCTTGCCCCGAAGATCCGCATAAGATTTGATCTCCTTTCGGGCTAGAATGTGAAATTCTGCATTCAGCAATTTACATATATAATTGATGCGGTCTTCGATATTGGCGTATAGGGCCGGGTCTCTCTTTTTGTAATAATTGAGATAAGCGACGTCGGTTATGCCCATGTCTATGCCCTTGAGAAACAGCATGTCATGGATGTTCTGACCGCCGCCGCTGCCCAATATAGGAAGCACGCGAAGGCCACCCTCGCTCTTGTCATCGAGCACGTTCTGGATGTCTTGAGCAAATCTCGTGTAGCTGCTCGAGATCGATGAGGAGATTATTGATACGGTCGAAGAATTGGCTGATTTTTTTTCTTCTTCATATTTGATCTGCCGGTTATCCGGGGTCTGAGCGGCGATATTCGCCCCCATGGAAACCAGCAGCGCACAGATGCCGAAACCCAGTGCCGTCGCACGAGCAACTCTCATTTTACTTCCCCCCATTCAAATTGGCTTTGAAAGTGCTCGCCCGATCACGTAGGCGGACCGAATTATGAAATTAAGACAAATTACTAGCTCCATTCCGAGAAGCAATCAATAATCCATAACTTACGAGTTACGGTTACCACGCATACGCAGCCGGATGCTCTCATGAACTTCCGCTCGCCGCGTTATGCAGCTTCGGCAATATGTTTTCAGCGTTATTTTCCAAGGTTAACAGCCGTTTGCGCGCCGGTTTGCCGGGGCGGTCGATCGGAGATACCGCGATCCGGAGGATGAAGGCGTCATTGTAAAAATGCATCGTCTCAGGGAAAATTGCCGCCGTATTCGTCACGCCTCTCGTCGGAGGGAGCCTGAGTGAGCTTCGAGGCCGGCCTTGTCTTCGAAACCGCCGAGCGGTTGTTCGAACGATCGTTCACGCCATCGCAGATGAAAGACGCCGAGCGCGGCGAATGGCTCGCGGCGGAATGGCTCGGGGCGCCGGACGACGCCTCCGCGGTCATGGCGAATATCCTCCTGAGCGCGCCGGGCTCCTCGCTCAGGGGCGGCACGCGAGAAATTCTGGGAGGCATCCTCGTGCGCGGGCTGGGCCTGCGCTGAAAGGAAACGACATGACGGAATTGGTGCTTGCCGAACGGAGCGACGGCATCCTGACGCTCACTCTCAACCGACCGGAGCTGCGCAATCCGGTTTCGGACGCCGACATGATCGAGGCGCTGCTGGCGGCGATTGCTCCGCTCAATGAGGATATCGGGGTCCGATGCGTCATCCTCACCGGCGCGGGGACCGCGTTTTCGTCGGGTGGAAACATCAACAAGATGGGCGAGAGCGGCGGTCTGAGCGCGGCTCTGCCGGCCCAGACGCGGCGAAACTATAAGGAGGGGATTCAGCGCCTGCCTCTGGCATTCGAAGTGTTGGAAGTGCCGGTGATCGCGGCGGTCAACGGCGCCGCCATCGGAGCGGGCTGCGACCTGACGCTGATGTGTGATATTCGCATCGCCGCCAAGAGCGCCAAATTCGCGGAAAGTTTCATCAAGCTCGGCATCGTGCCCGGTGACGGCGGCGCGTGGCTGCTGCCGCGCGTGGTCGGCTTCTCCAAGGCCTGCGAGATGGCCCTGACCGGCGACCTGCTGAATGCCGAGGAGGCGCTCGCCTGCGGCCTCGTGTCCGCGGTGGTGCCGGATGAGGAGCTGCTCGATGCGGCGCGCAGGATCGCAGCCAAGATCGCGGCCAACCCGCCGCATGTCATGCGCCTGACCAAGCGGCTGCTGCGCCAGGCCTACACCTCCACGCTCGACGCTCATCTCGACGTCGCCTCCGCCTTCCAGGCCCTCGCCCACGCCACGCGCGACCACAACGAGGCCGTTGCAGCGTTTAAAGCCAAGCGGGCACCGAATTTCACCGGCGAGTGAGATCGGACGACCGCGGCTGTTCGGCTTAAGCGGATCACGCCCTGGATCCCCCGTTTCCTGATCGCGCCCTAAGCAGGTTTGTCCGGCCTGGCCAACAGACGCTGGTTGTGATTCTGTCTTCGCACTGATTTCGCGGGGGGCAAGACATGACTGGCAAATCTCCGGTGGCGGCGACGGATGAGCAAAGAACGGCGCTGAAAGCTTTAGCGAGCGGTGTGGATCGCGCCGAGGCGGATCGGGCACGCGCTGTCCTGCTGACGCTCGATGGCTGGACCAGCGGTCGGATCGCGCAGGCATTTGGGGTGCGCGAGGATACGGTTCGGCTTTGGCGCAGCGACTTCATGCGCGGTGGGATTGGTGCGCTGAAGGCGAGCATTGCGCCTGGACCTAAGCCGCTCAAGGCGGAGGCCGCGTTGAGAGTTGCTGGACCACTTCTGTCACAGCCGGTGGCGGATAGAACGAACTGGACACTTGCCCGTCTTACCGATGAGATCGCAGCCCGAGAAAGCATCTCGATCTCCCGCTCACAACTATCCAAGGTCCTGCGCAAAAAAGGGGATTTCGCTTCCGGCGACCGCGGCACACGTTGAAGGGGCGCCAGATCGCGAACGAGATCGATCGTGTCGGCCTGCGGCTTAAACTGCGCAAAGCCCAAGCTGAGGCCGGCGATATTGTTCTCCTGTTCGCCGATGAGAGCGAGGCACTGACGCATCCTTATTTGGCGCGAGCCTGGGCTAAGCGTGGTGCCGATCTCCGCGTGCCGGCCCCCGGACAATCGAAGAAAGTCGCCATGATGGGCGCACTTGACTGGTTAAGTCGTAGGCTGATCGTCACCACCTCCCGCAGCAAACGCAGTACCGACTTCATTGCCTTGCTGCAAACTCTCGATTTTCTGTACGGCCCCAAGCCTGGAATACCGGGCAAGCCCGTCGTGCTCGTGCTCGACAACGGCCCGATCCACACCAGCAAGGCGACGCTGGCAGCACTTGCGGCCCGCGCACATTGGCTCACCGTTGAGTGGCTGCCCAAATACGCGCCCGAACTCAACGACATCGAGATCGTCTGGCATGATCTCAAAGCCTATCATCTCGCCCACCAGACATTCACCGACCCCGAAACCCTCGACGCCGCCATCCACCGGGCTGTCGCAGTCTTGAACCTGGAACGAGGTCGCCATCCGTTGGGCAACCAGAGAATCTCTGCTTAGCTTCGCAGCCGTGGATTGAGTGCGTCTCGCAGCCCCTCGCCGATGAAGTTGACGCTGAGCACGGTCAGGGAAATCGCAAGGCCCGGCCAGATGACCCGCGACGGCGTGATGGTCATGAAGTTCGCGCCGTCGAACAGCAGCCGGCCCCAGGTCGGAAAATCCGGGGGAAAGCCGAGGCCGAGAAAGGAGAGCGCCGACTCGATGATGATCGCGGAGGCGACCCCCAATGTCGCCGATACCATGATCGGGCTGAGCACGTTCGGCAGGATGTGCCGGAAGATGATGCGATGTTGGCGCGTGCCGATGCTCCGCGCGGCCAGCACGAATTCGCGCTCCTTGATCGCCAGCACTTCCGCGCGCACCACCCGCGCCGTCTGCATCCAGCTGGTGACGCCGATGACGAAGACGATCAGCAGGAAGATGCCGATCGACGGTCCGAACATGGCGCGCAGCGTGTCGCGGAACAACAGGATGATCACCAGCAGCAGCGGCAGGATCGGCAGGGCGAGGAACAGGTCGGTCATGCGCATCAGAATGCCGTCGAGCCAGCGGAAATAGCCGGCGAGCACGCCGACCGTGGTTCCCAGCGTGATCGCGATCAGCATCGCGGAAATGCCGACCGCCAGCGACACGCGGCCTCCCGCCATCACCTGGGCAAGGATGTCGCGGCCGAGATTGTCGGTGCCGAGCGGATGGGCGAGGCTCATGCCGCGATTGGCATGGCGCGGATCGAGGAATTCCGGGCTGATCGTGTAGACATAGGGGCCGGCCAGCACGATCAGGACGATCGCCGACAGGATGCCCATCCCGGCGAGCGCGCCTGGATGCCGCTTGAACTGATGCCAGACGTCGGACCAGAGCGAGTGGTGCGGGCGCTCCGCTTCCGCGTCCGCAGGCGTGCCGGCCCCGGCGGCGGCTTCGCGCTGCCGCGGCGTCATGAGGTCGATCTCAGTCATAGCGGATCCGCGGATCGAGGATGCCGTAGAGGATGTCGGCGAACAGATTGAACGCCACGATCAGCACGGCGAAGATGAAGGTGAGCGTTTGAACGAGCGGCATGTCCGCACCCTGAATGCCGCTGATCAGCAGCTCGCCGAGGCCATTGATGCGGAAAATCTGCTCGGTGATGATCGCGCCGCCGAACACCGTCGGCACGCCGAGCGCGATCACCGTGACGACCGGAATGAGGCTGTTCCGAAGCACGTGAACGAACACGACGACGCGTTCGGTCATTCCCTTCGCCCGCGCGGTGCGCACATAGTCCTGGTCGAGATTCTCGAGCATCGAGGCGCGCATGAAACGGCTGATCTGCGCGGCGTTGAACAGCCCGAGCACGGCGACCGGCATTGCCATCTGCTTCACTTGCATGACGAAGCTGCTCCAGTCGGTCACGCGCAGCGAGGTGTCGTAGATCGAGGGCAGCCAGCCCAGGTTGACGCTGAAGATGATGATGAACAGCAGGCCGGTGAAGAAGGTCGGCACGGAGAAGCCGATCATTGAGACGATCGTGCCGATCTGGTCGAACCAGGAATATTTCTTGTAGGCCGAGAGGATGCCGATCGGCAGCGCAATCGAGACGCCGACCAGATAGCCGAGGCCGACCACCGTCAGGGTCTGCGGCGCGCGCTCGACGATGAGATCCGCGATCGGGCTGCGCGTGATCCAGGAGCGCATGCGCACACGCTCGCTCGCGTCGCCGATATCGATGCCGAAGGCCGAATGCAGCAGATTGAGCGGCTCGCTGATGAAGAATTGCTGGAGCCACTTCAGATAGCGGATGAGGAACGGCTCGCCCAGGCCCAATGCCTCCCGGATCTTCTCGCGGACCTCGGGGGGGATGGTGGTCGGCAAATTCGCGGTCGGATCGTTCGGCGCGAGGTCGAGCAGTGCGAAGATGACGAAGCTGATCACCAAGAGCGTTGGGATCGCAATGAGCAGACGTCGGATCGTGTATCGGAGCATGGCTGCCAGATCGGAGCTAAGCAGCCGCCCACCGTACGGATTTCCCCCACGGCGGGCGGCAGCCTGAAAGGACGGGACCTATTTTTTGCGAGTCCAGTCCGCGATATTCCAAAGTTCGACATCCCACGCATTGTGACGATGGCCGGCAAGCGTGTTGCTCATCGCGGATATGCGGCCCCGATGGATCAGCGGAAGCATGACGCCCTCCTCGACGAGCATGTCGTTCATCTTCTTGATGAGCGCCGCCCGTGCCGCCGGCTCGCCGGTCACCGCCAGCTCCGCGGCCAGCTTGTCATAGTCCTTGTTGCAATAGCGCGAGAAATTGGTGCCGCTCCAATTATTGTTCGGGCCGGGGATATCCTTGCAGGTTGTGCCCGCCAGATTGGTTTCCGGATCAGTGCCGACATAGTTCCAGGCGAACATCTCCACGTCTGCGAAGAATTTCTGGCTGGTGTCCGGACTGGACGGGTCCGCGCCGAAGAAAACCGATCCGGAGATGTTGCGAAGCTCGGTTTCCACGCCGATCTGGCTCCACATCTGCTTGACGAGCGCCTGCGTCGCCTGGCGTACGGAATTGGTCGAGGTCTGATACAGCAGCGAGGCGCGCACGCCGTCCTTGACGCGGACGCCGTCGGCGCCCTTCTTCCAGCCGGCGTCGTCCAGGATCTTGTTGGCTTTCTCGATGTCCGGCGTCTTGCACCAGTCATTGGCCGTCGAGATATAGACCTCCGGCGCAGGCACCACATTGCAGGTCACCCTGCCGGCCTTGCCATAGCCGGCATCGACGAGCAGCTGCCGGTCGATGGCCAGCGAAAGGGCGCGCCGCATGGCAGGGTCCTTGAGGACCGGGTGGGGATTGTTGCCGCCGTCATAGACCGAGCGCTTATCGCCGGCATCGGGCCGCGAGTTCGTGAAATTGAGGTGCATCCGTTCCAGCAGATTGCCGAACGCCGCGATGACCTTGCCTTTGCCTGTCTGCTCCATGCGCACCAGGATTTCCGGCTCGACCTGAACGTTCCAGGCATAGTCGAATTCCCCCGTCTCGAGCACCGCTCGTGCCGCGGAAGCCGGATCGCCGCCGCCCTTCATATAGATGCCGGCGAAAGCGGGCTTGGCCGGATCGCGATATTTGTCATTGGCGACGAAGCGTATGCTGTCATTGGCGCGGAATTCGGTGACCTTGAACGGCCCTGTGCCGACCGGGCCGAAATTCTGCGCCGTGCAAGAGGCAGCCTTGGCGCCCATGCAGTCCTTGAACTGTGCCTTCTGGAGGACCGGCGTCTCGCCGCCGACAAATGCGCCATAGGGAAAAGGCTTGGGGCTCTTGAAGCTGATCTTCGCCGTATGCGGATCAATGACTTCGACCTTGTCGATATCGGTGAAAGCGGCGAGCTTGCTGCAGCCACTGCTCGGCGCCATGCAATATTCGGCGGTGAACGCCACATCCTCGGCGGTGAACGGGGTGCCGTCCGACCAGACGATGTCGGGTTTGAGCTTCCATGTGACCGACTTAAGGTCTTTTGCAATGCCGCCATTTTCGAGCGTCGGCACGTCCACGGCCAGCCTCGGCACCATGTCGCCCTTTTCGTCATAGCTGGCCAGCGGCTCGATGACGATGGCGGAGGCCTCGGTGTCCTTGACGCCGCTCGACAGATACGGATTGAGGATGGACGGCGCCTGCCAGTAGAGGATCTTCACCTCGCCGTCGCTGCCGCGTTCGGCCAGCGCCGGAGAGACGGAAAGGGCGGCGGCTGCCGCTGTGGCCAGTAGAGACTTCCATCGAAGCATGTTTTTTACTCCCGCTCTGTTCGTGATCGGCGGGAGGGATCGCCCCTGCCGCCCTTCGCTCGATTTTACCTGCGCCTCACGGGTTTCGCGAGGACGCCGGAGGAAAAGTGAGAACGCGATCGCGGCGCTCCCGCATCGGTTGACCTTACTCCACGCGGTGGCAGGCAACCCAGCGGCCGCCGACCACTTCGCGCCATGCCGGCTCTTCTATCGCGCAGCGGTCGAACGCCACTGGGCACCGCGTGCGAAACCGGCATCCGGATGGCGGGTTGGCCGGGCTCGGCACGTCGCCCGTGAGAATGATGCGCTCGCGTTTGCGCTCGATCGCCGGCACCGGCACCGGCACCGCCGACAACAGCGCCTGCGTGTAGGGATGCAACGGGTCGGCGTAGAGACGGTCCTGCGGCGCCAGCTCCACGATCTTGCCGAGATACATGACCGCCACGCGATCCGCCAGGTGCCGGACCATCGACAGATCGTGGCTGATGAACAGATAGGTCAGCCCGAGCCGGGCCTGGAGGTCCTGCAGCAGGTTGACGACCTGCGCCTGGATGGACACGTCCAGCGCGGCGATCGGCTCGTCGCAGACGATGAAATCCGGATTGAGCGCGAGGGCGCGGGCGATGCCGATGCGCTGGCGCTGGCCGCCGGAGAATTCGTGTGGGTAGCGGTCGGCGAATTTCGCGTTGAGGCCGACCGCATCGAGCAGCTCCCGCACCCGGTCGCGCTTCTGCCGCCCCTTCACCGTGCCATGCTCGTCGAGCGGTTCGGCGACGATCGAGCTGACCGTCATGCGCGGATTGAGGCAGGCTTGCGGGTCCTGGAAGATCATCTGCATGCGCGGGCGGATGCGGCGCAGCCCCTCGCCGTGCATGCGGGTGATGTCCCGGCCGTCGAAGGTGATGCGGCCGTCCGTCGGATCGTAGAGACGCAGGATGGTGCGTCCGGTGGTCGACTTTCCGCAGCCGCTCTCGCCGACCAGGCCGAGCGTCTCGCCGCGGACGATATCGAAGCTGACGCCGTCAAGCGCGCGGATGGCGCCGACCTGCCGTCTGAGAATGCCTTTATAGATCGGGAAATGCATGGCAAGGGCGCGAACCTGGAGAAGCAGGTCGCCCGACGGTCCGGTCCCTCGCGAATATGCGCCTCCTGCTTCAGCCATCGCGGCGCGGCGCTCCCTCATCGATATCCCACCAGCAGGCGACATCATGGCCAGGGCCGGCCGGCATCAGCGGCGGGTTCTCGCGCCGGCAACGGTCGAACGCATAGGCGCATCGCGGTGCAAACGGACAGGACGCCGGGAACGCCAGGAGATGCGGCGGCTGGCCGACAATGCTCTTGAGGCGGCCCGCCTCCGCCACGTCCGGACGGGGCAGCGTCTCCAGCAGCGCGCGGGTATAAGGATGCTGGGGCTCGCCATAGAGTGCATCGACTGGGGCATGTTCGACGACGAGCCCGCCATACATGACCAGCACCCTGTCGGCGATCCCGGCGACGACGCCGAGATCGTGGGTAATCCAGATGATGGCCATGCCGAGGTCCTGCCGGAGCGATTTGACCAGCTCCACGATCTGCGCCTGGATGGTGACGTCGAGGGCGGTGGTCGGCTCGTCGGCGATCAGCACCTTCGGATTGCAGGCGAGCGCGATGGCGATCATCACCCGCTGGCGCATGCCGCCGGAGAATTGGTGCGGATAGTCGTCCATCCGCTCGCCCGGCGAGGGAATGCCGACCAGCGCCAGCAACTCGACGGCACGCTCCTTCGCTTCCCGGCGGCTGAGGCCCAGATGCGCCCGCAGCGGCTCCATGAGCTGATAGCCGATCGTGAACACCGGATTGAGCGAGGTCATCGGGTCCTGGAAGATGAAGCCGACTTCGCCGCCTCTGACCTCGCGCATCGCGTCCGCGTCGAGGGTGAGCAGGTCGCGGCCGCCGAGCCGCACGGTGCCCGAGACGATCTCGGCGGGGGGCATCGGCAGAAGCTTCATGAGCGACATCATCGTGACGCTCTTGCCCGACCCGCTCTCGCCGACGACTGCCAGAAGCTCTCCCGGCGCAAGGCGGAAGCTGACGCCGTTTACCGCGAAAATCTTGCCGCCGCGGAACCGGAAGATGGTCCGCAGTCCGCTGACCTCCAGCACTGCATCGGCTTGCGCCTCGATCGACGGTTGCACGCGGCGTGCATCCTCCTCGACTTCATGTACGGCTGCCGCGAGGATACGGTATGGAAATTCGCTTGCAAGAGCTTTCTTTTGTCTTCGAAACTTGCACAAGTTACTGCTCATGACAGGAGCAAATGCCGGTCATTTCAGCTTAAACCGCGTCCTGCAGCACCATGCGCGCGGCCTGTTCGCCGACCATGATTGCCGGAGCGTTGGTATTGCCCGAGGTGATGACCGGGAAGATCGAAGCGTCGGCAACGCGCACCCCCTCCATCCCGTGAACCCGGAGCCGGGCATCGACCACCGCCGACGCCGGGTGCAGATATTGCAGACCGGCCTGGATGCGCCCCCGCCATGGACGCAGCACGTCGTTGAGGGTCGGGACGCGCGAGCGATAGAAATGATCGTAGCAAAGATGGTCCTGCAAATTTTGTCCGACGCCCGCGCAGTCAGCCGCCACGTCGATTTCGAGCCTGCGGAGCGCCGATGACGCAGGCGGCAAGGATCACCTCGCGGCGGGCGCGGAATTGAACCGGCCGGTCCTCGCGGACGCAGCAGACCCCGGCGGCGCGGCGTCCGTCGAACAGCAGGCGGGCCGCATGAACGCCGGTCTTAATGCGAAGGTTGCTGCGCACCGGCAGATAGGCGGTGGCGGAGGACTCCCGCAGACCGCGGCGTGTCGTGATCTGGTAATAGCCGGCGCCTTCGATGCTCTCGCCGTTGAGGTCGGGATTGAGGGCGAGCCCCGCAGCGGCGGCGGCGTCGATGAACAGGCGGGTCAGCGGATGGGCGGCGCGCCCGGTCGCCGAGACGTGGACCGGACCGCCTCCGCCGTGCCAGGCGCTCTCGCCGAGATCGCGGTCTTCCAGCCGCCGATAGGCGGCGAGTGCGTCAGCCCATCCCCAGCCTGGATTGCCGAGTGCCTCCCATTGGTCATAGTCGCTCAGCTGGCCGCGCGAATAGACCATGGCATTGATCGAGCTGGACCCGCCGAGCACCTTGCCGCGTGGCCAGTAGCTGGTTCGTCCGCCGAAACCCGGCACCGGCTCGGTTTCATACATCCAGTTGACGGAGGGATCGTAAAAGCTGCGGCCATAGCCGATCGGCAGCTTCAACCATAAGGACCGATCGCGCGGCCCCGCCTCCAGCAGCAGCACGCTGTATTTGCCGCTTTCGCTCAACCGTCCGGCAACGGCGCAGCCGGCGGATCCCGCGTCGACGACGATGAAATCGTGCTCGTTCAAGGTCAGCCCGTCCTGCGGTCGCGCTGGACGATGACCCCGAGCAAGCCGGAGCCGATCATCAGGAACAGCGATACGGCGTTCAGCACGGGCGTCGAGCCCTCGCGCATCTTGGCGAACATGGTGATCGTCAATGGCGCGTCCGAGCCGTTGAGCATCAAGGTGGTGTTGAAGTTCTCGAAGGAGATCAGGAAGGCGACGATGCCGGAGCCGGGCAGGTCTACATCAACGAATATTTCGCTGGCGGCGTCGAAGCCCCGTTCGGCGGCAACCGCAAATCCGGGTTCGGGCGCGGCAAGGGCATGGAGGCGCTGCGCAGCTACTCCAAGCTGAAAAATGTCGTGGCACGAATTGAGAGCTGAGAGTGCCGGAGACGGGCTTCTCGAACACATGCGTCTCCGGATGATCCGCATGCAAACGCATCCGTCCCGTATCCAAACGCCGACAGCCCAGTGCGCTTATCGCACCGGGCTGTCGATCTCTTTGATTTGAAGCCGTTAGTTGTTGGTTGTACCGGGCGTTGCAGGTGCTGCCGGTGTGTTTGCCGCCGGGGCCGTCGTCTCCATCGTCTCGTTGCCGGCATAGAAATAGGCGATGGCCGCGATGGCGACCGCCACGATGATAAGCACGACAATCATGTTTCGCATGTTCATAGTGTTCGCTCCCTTGGTTTTTTACACGCCCCCGGCTCTTACACCCCCACGGTGACCGGATCGTGATCTCCTTAAGTGCGGCTCGGCCGAGGCGATAATCGGGCAAGGTTTGTGCCCATAGTGTTACAATCGCCGCCGGTCCGCAACGAACGCGATCCAAAGAAATCCGTTGGGGGAATTGACCCGTACGACCGATTTGGACGAATATCGGGTGTATGCTTATCGAATACCAGCCCGATCGGACTGCGATCGTCAATGGCGGCGCGCGGGTTGCAGGGCAGCATAGCATCAAACATTTCGGATCGTCTCATGCAGCAATTGATCAAGCCGGCCCTGACTTCCAAGGTCTATGAGGTCGACGATTTCGCTGCCGCGCAGGAACTCTACCACAGCAATGGCTGGACTGACGGCCTCCCGGTGGTGCCGCCGACGGAGACGGCGGTTGCGGCCTGCCTGGAATGGGCCGGGATGCCGCCGGATGAGCTGATCGGCATCGAACCGGTGCGCGAGCAGCCGATCACGGCCGAAAAGCTTGCCATCAACGCGGTGATGGCCGGCTGCCTGCCGATGCATTTCCCCGTTGTCGTCACGGCCTGGCAGGCGATACTGAAGGAGGAATTTCTCCTGCACGGCATCAGCTCCAGCACCGGCGGATGCGCCGTTCTCGTGATCATCAACGGGCCGGTCCGTCTGGAAATCGGGGCCGGCTCAACCTTCAACGTGCTCGGCAACAGCGACCGCGCCACTTCGGTCATCGGCCGGGCGATCCGGCTGGGGATGATCAACCTGATGGACGTCCGCCCCGGCGGCATCGACCGCTCCACGCTCGGTCATCCGGGCAAGTTCTCCTATTGCATCGCCGAGGACGAGGAGGACACAAGCTGGGAGCCGCTCTCCATCGTCCGCGGGGTGCCGGAAGGCGCCTCGGCCGTTACCGTCATGGCGGCCCTCGCGCCGCGCCAGATCATGAATGAATGGACGACGGACCCGAAAGAGATCCTGGAGACGTTCGCGGCGGAAATGCGTGCCAACCAGCTTCACTACTCGATCTATGGGGGCAACTACGCCATCGTCATTCCGAAGCAGCTTCGCGAGCATCTGCAGAATGCCGGCTGGTCGAAGCGCGATATTGCCGAATTCCTCTACGAGCGCGCGCGGGTGCGGCGCGGAGACTGGGCGAATGTCGGCAAGAGTGCGGTGGTGCGCGACCGCGCAGAGCGCGTGCATCCGGCTCTCGACTTGCCGGATCATCTCCTGGTCGTGGCGGCGGGCGGTCCGGCAGGCGGATTCGGTGCCGTCATCGCGCCCTGGATGGGCAGCAAAACCAAGGCCGTGACCGCCGCAATCGGCGTCTGCCTCGACTGCGAGCCGCCAAAAAACTGAGCCCGGTGAGCACATCCGTGCTATGAGCTGCGGAGCAGAGCCCGAAGGACCGATGAATGACATTGCGCGTATTCGATCCCACCCATGAGGCGAAGGCCGCGGGGGCTCAGCCCGCCGAACGGCCGACCTCGCTTCGCGGCAAGACCGTCGGCTTCATCACCAACGGCAAAGAGGGCACGAAGGGGTATTTTGCGCATCTGGAGCGCATGTTCCGCGACGAATTCCACGTTGCCGATGTCGTGTGGCGGACAAAGTCGAACTACAGCGCGCCGGCCGATGCGCATATCGTCGATGAACTCAAGACTTGGCATGCCGTCGTCGCCGGTGTCGGCGATTGAGGCAGCTGCTCGTCGTGCAGTCTGCATGACTCGGTCGTAGCGGAACGGGAAGGGGTGCCCGCCATAGGCGTGATGACGACGCGCTTTGCCAGCGCGGCCGAACTCATGGCCCGTGTGCTCGGCATGCCCGGTTACCAATTCGTTGTCATTGAGCACCCGATCAGCAGCGCGTCCGATGAGCGGCTCGAGGCCGATGCGCGGGCGACGATCGAGCAGGCGCGTCATCTGCTGCTGCGGTCCTGATCGGGCCACCGCGAGGCCGGTCAAGCCGGCGAGAGGTTTCCCGCCGGACCTGCCTTCGTCTAGTCGATCAGTCGGCCAGCGCCGGAAGCGGGCCGATATAGCCGATATAGGCGCGGGCGTCGGCGGGGTCGGTCAGCTTGTCCTCGTCCGACTCGCCGTAAGGGTGCTGGACGACGACCATCAGATAGCCGTGGCCGCCGACATTGGCGTAGGAATAGACCGAGGTGGTCTCGGAGCCGTAAGGCGTCGAGAAGATCCGGGTCAGCGTACCGTTGCCCATATTGTAAGCCCAGATCGCATCGTTCTGATGGCCCGAACTTGCGTCCTCGCCGATGATCAGCGTGCCCAATCCCTCTATGAAGGTGATGTTATCGGGATTGGCGATGCCGCCGACATCGCAGGTGTTGCCCGCATAGGGGCTCTCCTTGTCGTATTTGGCCGGCTTGCCCGCGACCAGCGCCTTGGTCGACTTGGCGACGTAGTCCGAGCCGATCTGCGCATCGGTGCCGAGCGGCAGCGCATAGACCGCGCCGCAGCCATTGGCGGCGAGGCGGATGTCGTTGCGCCCGCCTTTCTCAAATTTATCGCTCGGCTTGCCGCCCTTGGCGCTGTCTTCCATGCCGCTGTTGACCTCCGACATGGCGACGAACAGCGTCTTGCTCGCGGGGTCGAGCGCGATGCCTTCTTCCTTGCGGAATTCCGTGGTCGCCCCTTTCATCGAGGCGTAGCGGCGGGTCTCGAGGCGCGAGGCCAGCGTTTCCATGCCGGGCTTCACCTTGAGGCACTCGGCGCGTTCCTCGGCATTGGAGGACGCAAAGCCAGCCGGGCAGGAGCCGTTCGCGGCGAGATCGGCGGTCTCGAACAGATCCGAGAATTTGACACGGTCGGCGAGCGCCTTGGCAACGGCGGCATCGTCGCCATGTCCGAGGTCCACCCAGGATAGATCAGCCGCGCCTGCGCCGTCCGACGACGTCTGGGTCCATTTCGCGGCGTAGAGCTGGCCGCCGCTCAGGTCGCCCGCCGTGTCGGCGAGGAACATGAAGAAGCCGACATTGGTGCCGTCGTCTGAGATATAGACCGTCTTCCGGTCCGGCATGACCTTGGCGAGTTCGACCGCCACCCGGCCCATCGCGTAGTGCTTGGCAACCGTATACGAGCCGTCTTCCTTGACCGTGATCTCCGTCGGATAGCCGTAGCGATACGGCTTGAACGCGGCCTTGAATTCGTCGATCGAGGCTTGGTCCGGATTGAGCCCGACATAGCGGATCATCGGCTTGTAGTATTTGTCGATCTGGTCCATCGACGTTGCGGATTCCACAGCGCGGGCGTCGGGCGGATATTCCTCCGAGCCAAGATGCGTCGCCCATGGCGTAACCGAGCCCGCGCACGGCACCCAAATGCCCCCGAAGGGAGAGAAATCGATTGGCTTGGTCGATGTGATCGTCAACTTGCCGTCTTCGCCCTGCGCCAATTCGGACAGATACATCGCGCCGGGACGGGACTCGAAATGCGTGACGCTGAAGAGCTTGTCGCCGACCGGCAGAAGCGACGTGAAATCGGCATCGACCGAGCCGCGCTCCGAACCCTCGCCGGTCCTGAGCGGCTGACCTTTCTCGTCGATCAGCGTGCCGAACGCCGTATCGCCGATCTTGTCGCCGCTGCGCGCCAGGAGCTGGAAGCCGATCGGGTGTTTATGTCCATCGATCTCGACACTCTCGGAGGCCAGCACCGCGCGCTTCTGGGCGTCGGTTTCGGCAAATGGGACGGGGCTGAAGCCGATCTCGCCGGCGAAGGCCGGAGAAGCGCAGCACGCCAACGCCGACGTCGCGAGCAAAGACTGAATCCATTTTGCGTTCATAGGTGAACCTCCATGACGTCCGAAATCGCGTTCCGTGGGCAGCGAATTCGTCTCTTCCTGGTTTGTGCAAAAGCCTGAGGAACCAGTCTATCCCAGGCTCATGAAGCTTTGTTGTCTGCATCCGTAAGGGGAAGCTCGGATGCGCGCGATCGCCAGCGTTCTTCGTCGCCTTCCTCTGTGTACGGCAAAAAAAGGCCCCGCCGCTGGTGGCGGGGCAAGTGGGGTGACTTGTCTGGTGCTGGATATGCCGGGACCGTACCGCCTCACCATAACAATCCAGTGACAAGCCGCCGACTACGGCAGCGCTGTCAAAAAGCTGAAACATACGCGCTGTACACAAGCGATGGATGCGGTTGCCGACAAAGGCGGGCGGCCACTACCGACGGGCATTCGGGATCACGCGCCGTGGATTGTGCCCTTGTCGAGAATGAGACGAGGTCGGCATGATTGTCTCAGCCGCAATGGCCGTCGCCGCGACCGCGGCGCTTATCGGCATGGCCCTGTTTCGGCGCGCGAGCCACTACCGGCGGCTTGGCCTCGCTCTGGAGCGTGCGCGACATGCGCGGGGCGGATCGGCGCAGTCGATCAGGCCGCATGCGCCCCCGTCCTTCGCGTCGTTGATCGTTGCCATCCCGGAAATCCTGTCCGACGACAGGTTCGCCGATGTGCTTCGGGAGGTCGAGGCGCTCGCGGAAGCGGAACGCAGCTATGTGCCGACCCACAAGAAGGGCGGCACCATCGCTTATGAATGCCTGATCGAGCGCGCACCCGCCGTCACGGCGCTTTATCATTTCGAAGACTTGCAGAGCTTCGTGTCGCGGATCGTCGGCGTGCCCGTCGGCCCGACGCCGCTGTACGATCAGAGCTCGCTGTCCGTCCTCGTCTACGACCGGCCCGGCGATCATATCGG
Source organism: uncultured Alphaproteobacteria bacterium (assembly GCA_963727575.1). GTDB lineage: Bacteria > Pseudomonadota > Alphaproteobacteria > Rhizobiales > Rhodomicrobiaceae > JAHQVI01. Next base: position 14,900 of record CAVSIA010000034.1, on the reverse strand, counting down.
CTGGCATTACGACCATAATTTCTACCGTGGACGTCACTTCACCCTGCTGCTTCCGGTGGTGAACAGGGGCAGGGCGGCAGCCGGCCTCTCGCACGCGCAGCTCTCGGCAAAGATCGACGGCGCGGAGGCGGAGATCGTGACGGCGCCGAACACACTCGTGCTTTTCGAGGGCGCCAAGGTCCTGCATAAGGTTTCCCCGATCACCGATGGCGAGCGCCGCGTGGTGATCAGCATGACCTATTGCGCCGATCCCCGGGCGAGCGGTGCGCAGGCGGTCGCCCGGCGGCTCAAAGACACCGCCTTTTTCGGGCTCAGGGCGTTGTGGACTTAGGCATGGGCGGCAGCTTGACCGTCCAGGGGTGTGTCAGTCGTCCTCGATCATCTTCAGCGCGGCCTGACGGTCGCCGGGCTTCAGGCGGAGAAACTGCGCGCGGGCGCTCTTGATGTCCCGCTCCGTGCCGCTTTCCGAAGCGGTCCTGAGGGCCACCGTGACCGGATGCTTCGCTCCGCAGATGAAGGTGAGCGCCTTCGCCAGGCGCCCCATCGCCGCGCGGTCGATCGATGTTTCGTTCATTCCGGACGTCCTCGCTTCGCTTGCGGTCGGCGTCATTGCTGTGCGGCGCCGGCACTCGGACGGAGCCCCGCATTTGCAATCGCCACCGTCTGCGTTTCCTCTTTCGCCGCCGCAGCGACCGCAGCAGCGATGATTGCATCCACGGTCTCTTCCAGCGAGCCTCGAACATAGCTCACATTGGCCGCGTTCGCTTCCTTCTCTTCCTGCGTATCCCCCATGATGCTCACCAGAATATGGGCGTCCGGGCGCCTTGCGCCGCAGGCGGCGGATGGCGTAACGGAGCTGCGCGGGTGTGACCGCTGCGATATAGCACAGGCAGATCAGCTTTACGCCGTCGGTGTCGAGGCCGAAGATGCGCGAGATCGACATGATGTCCGCTTTCTCGGCGCGCGCGCCCAGCCCGCCTCGTTCGACGAGTTGCGCAACGACCAGCGCGAGCGCCTCGTCGAGTTCGCCGGCGCCCGGCACGCATAATACGGGCGTCCCGGTCCGCCATGTCGCGGGTAGTTTCGAGGCCAAGGCGTCGGCGGCGCTTTCGGTCTCGCTGAGATGCGCCAGCGGCTTGTCTTCGCCGTCCTCCGCAGCGTCGGCCGCCGGGCCTTGTGGATCGCGATGATCGGCGAGGTCGTCGACGAGTTCGAGGGCCGTGTCGCTGATGCGCTCCAGGCGTTCCTCGTCGAGCCGCCCACGCTCGTCGTCGGTCTGCGCGAGCTTCAGCGTCGGAACGAAGATCGTCTCGTAATAATTGACGAGCGGCTTGTCGCGCAGGAACTGCCGCGCCTGGTCCGCCGCTTCGATCGCGTCGCGTGCCAGGAGACGCTGATAGGCCAGCTCGACCGGGGTAAGGGCAGGGCGGTCGCCGAACATGACGTCGAGGAATTTCAGCCGTTCGACATGGTTGCCAAGCACCACGAGGCACATGGTCATCGGCGTCGCCAGAACGAGGCCGATCGGTCCCCACAGCCATGTCCAGAACGTTGCCGATGCGATCACGGCTACCGGCGACAGCCCGGTGCTGTGTCCGTGCAGGAGCGGTTCGATGATCTGGCCGACCAGCATTTCGACGATCAGGAACGCGCCCGCCGCCCAGATAAACATGGTCCAGTCCGATCCGGTCGCCGCCGCGAGAAGCAGTGGGAAAATCGCCGAAATCCAGGTGCCGACATAGGGCATGAAGCGCAGGATCATGGCGAGAATGCCCCAGAGCGGCGCGCTCGGCACGCCGATGATCCACCATGCGATGCCGATGACGAGGCCGAAGCCGGCATTGAGGGCAAGCTGGATCAGGAAAAGACGGCTCAGGCGCCGCCCGGCATCGTCGAGCGCGGCGGTGGTTCGCTGCATGTCGTGCGAACCGGCAAGCCGCACGAGGCGATTGCGCAGGTCCTGTCGCTGAAGAAGGATGAAAATGACGAATATGACGACGAGGCCGGTCGTGACGAGCGGATTGATCAGCGGCGTGATCAGCGAGACCAGCGTCCGCAGCGGCCCTGGGCTGGGCTCCTGGACCTCGACCGGGATCGGCTTTGGCGGCTGCGTGTCCGGCGTCGTCGTTGTAGCCGCCGGCTTCTTTTCCTTGCTGTTCAGCTCATCGGACAGGTCGTGAAGCACCTCGGAGGCGCGCTCCAGCGTGCCGTCTCCATTGGCCGCTCCGCGCAGTCCGTGGATCTTTTGCTGCAGGGAAAACTGATAGCGCGGCAGGTCGCTGGCAAGCTGATTGACCTGCGTCACCATCAGCCCGCCCATGGCGAAGATTGCGCCAAACGCCAGGAGCACGACGGAAATGACCGCAAGGCTACGCGGGACACGCCAATGCTGAAGACGGCGTACGAGCGGCGACAGCATGAAGCTCAGCAGAATGGCGAGGGCGAACGGCATGAGGATCGCGCGTGCCAGATACAGCGACGCCACCACGATGAACGCGAACAGCAGAGCCGAAACCGCGCCTCCGGACACTTCGTAGGCCCTGGAGCGCCTGGGCAATGGGCGTCGCGTCTTCTTCCTCGTTATGGCATCCGGCATCGACTTGCTTTCGCTGAACCCTGGGAACTATCGCACGCTGGCAAAGAAAGAGACAGGGGCGGCATTTCCGGCCCTGCCTCCTTCAAGCAGCAGAGCCGCTCGGCGCCCGGCGCCGGCGGCTATGTCTTACTTGCCTTTGAGGGCGTCCTTGGCGCCGCCGACGGCATTGCGCACTTTGCCTTCGGCCTTGTCGGCCTTGCCTTCGGTTTCGAGCTTTGCATCGCCCGTAACTTTGCCGGCGGCTTCCTTGACAGAACCTTTGGCCTGCTGGGCTGAGCCCTTGATGCGGTCCTTGTCCATGTGTGGTGTCCTTTTCGGTTGAGATGCTCAAGAACACCGCAAATTTACAAAAGTTCATTCGGGGTTGCCGGTTTTATGAGCTGGGCAGCGCGAACGGGCCGGGCCAGGGGGGCAAGCCCCCCGGCGGCGCGAAGCCGCGCCGGGTGCGTTCGGGACGTCCCAAGGCGAGCCGTATTTGGGCGGTTAAAAGTTCAATGTGCCGTCGACGATCGCCGCGAACAGCAATAGCGCCAGCTGCAACAAGGAGGCCTGGAAGTTTCGCGATGCGGCCTGGGGACCGGGGTCGCGGACCAGATCCACGCTGCGCTTCAGGAACAGCGCCCCGCCGATAAGCGCGCCGGCAAGATAGATCGGCCCCATGCCATATGCCGCCGGAAGCAGCGACAACGCCACCAGCGCAACCGTGTGCGCGAGGATGACCTTGGCCGCCGCCGCGTCGCCGATGACGACGGGAAGCATCGGCACGCGCGCCGCGGCGTAGTCTTTATGCAGGAGCATCGCCAGGCTCCAGAAATGCGGCGGGGTCCACAGAAACAGGACGATCGCGAGGATGATCGAGGCCGGCGCGAGGTCGGGGCTGACGGCGGCGGCCCCGGCGAGCACGGCGAAGGTGCCGGCCAGGCCGCCGACGACGATGTTCCAAGCGCTGCGCTGTTTGAGCCAGAGCGTGTAAACGATCCCGTAGACAAACGCGCCCAGGAACACGTAGAGCGCGGCATATGCGTTCAGGACCCATGCCGCGCCGCCGACCGCGACCGCCAGGATGAGGCCGATGGCGGCGAGCCATTGCCAGTTCGCCTCGTAGGCGCCGGTGACGAACGGACGCCGCGAGGTACGCCGCATCCGGGCGTCCAGGTCGCGCTCGGCATATTGGTTGAATGCGCCCGCGCTGGCCGAGGCGAGAAACACGGCCAGGCCGAGGACCAGGACCTTCCAGGCGGACAATGCGCCGGGCGTCGTCGCCATCCCGGCAATCGCGCACAGCGTGATGACCCCGCCGATGCGCAGTTTGAACACCTGCGAAAGCTGCCTCACTCGGGCGGATAGCTGCGCATCCCCCATCGCATAGACCAGACGCGACATCGCTCACCCCACAATTGACAGCGCGCTACGGCCCGGTGCCGAAGAACAGGCCGCGCGTGAACAGCGTGTAGTCGGACTCGAACGTCATCATGCCGACGAACACCAGCACCAGCACCGGCGGCACGAGGATGGCGTAGATCAGCGCCAGCCGCTCCCAGGCCATGTGCATGAAAATGCCGACGATCAAGCCGGCCTTCAGCATCATGAACAGCAGGATCAGCGACCATCTCAGGTAGCTGTGCAAATGGAAGTAGTCGACCAGATAGGAGCATGTGCTGAGGACGAACAGCCATGCCCAGACCACGAGGTAGAGCTTGATCGGATGTTGCTGCCCCTCGACATGGGCGGTGGCCTGCCGGTCGCCAGCGGCCGGTCGGTCTTCGAAATGTGCAGTCGCCTGTGACATGCCTGCCCCCTACCAGAGATAGAAAAGCGCGAAAATGAAAACCCAGACCAGATCGACGAAGTGCCAGTAGAGGCCCATCGTCTCGACGTTCTCGTACTGGCCTTTCCGGCTGGTGAAGAAACCCTTCCGGCCGGTGTCGAAGTCGCCGCGCCAGACCTTGCGGGCCATAGCCAGCAAGAACAGCACGCCCATCGACACATGGAAGCCGTGGAAGCCGGTGATCATGAAGAAGCTCGATCCGAATTGCGGCGCGCCCCAGGGATTGCCCCAGGGGCGGACGCCTTCCAGGATCAGCTTGGTCCACTCGAAGGCCTGCATGCCGACGAAGGTGGCGCCCAGCAGCGCGGTCAGCAGCAGCATGATCGTGGTGTTCCGGCGGTCGCGGCGATAGCCGAAATTGACCGCCATGGCCATGGTGCCGCTGGAGGTGATCAGGACGAAGGTCATGATCGCGATCAGGATCAGCGGGATGTCCGCTCCGCCGATATGCAGTGCGAAGACCTCGCTCGGATTCGGCCACGGCACGGTGGTCGAGGAGCGCACCGTCATGTAGGAGAGCAGGAAGCAGGAGAAGATGAAGGTGTCGCTGAGGAGGAAGATCCACATCATCGCCTTGCCCCAGGGGACGTTCTTGAACGCCCGCTGGTCGGAACTCCAGTCGGAGACGAAACCTTCCATTCCGTCGGGCCGCACGATGGCCTGCCCGTCACTCGTCAATACGGTATCTTGCATGGTCTTGATCCCGTCTACCTAATCCCGCAAATGGTCAGCAGAATGTTCAGATTGTCGTTTCCGGAAAACAGCAGCCAGAACAGCAAAAGCCAGACGCCGAGGAGAAAGTGCCAGTAGCGCGCGCAGAGCTGGACGCTCTGGCGGATCGCCTCGATCTCGGCGCCGCGCCACAGCCTGTCCAGGACGCGGAGCCAGGCGACGAGCCCGCCCAGCACGTGAGCGGCGTGCAGCCCGGTTATGAGATAGAAGAAGGCGATGGCCGGATTGGTGGCGTCGAAGACCGCCATCGAACTCAGCTCCCGCCAGGCCAGGATCTGCCCGGTGATGAAGGCGACGGTTAGGACGCCGCCGCACGAGCAGGGCAAGCTTCAGGGCGTCGGGCCGATCCCGGATCGCGGCTTGCCGCGCCCCTTCCATGGCGACGCTGGCGAGGATCAGAATGATGGTGTTCTGCCAAAGCAGGGAAGGCGGCGGCGCCGGCCGCCAGTCCTCGAAGGCCATGCGCCCGACATAGGCCATGATCAGCATGAGGAACAGGATCGAGACGATGCCGAGGAAGAAGTTCAATGCGATCGAGGGCGCCGCCCGGCGGGAAATCGCTCCGCCGGGGGCGATCCCATCGGGCCAGTCGGGCTCCGTGATCCAGGGCTTCTCAGTCAGATGACGGAGAAAGCTCATGCCATGGCTTCCCGGGCGCTCTTTACGCCTCCAGGCTCGTTCTGCGGAATGAAGTCGACCGGGCAGCCGGGCACGCTGTAAGTCATACGGCCAGCGGTAGACGACCGGCAGCTCCTTGCCGAAATTGCCGTGTCCCGGCGGCATCTCGGCCGTCTGCCATTCCAGCGAATTGGCCTTCCACGGATTGCGCTCGGCACGCCGGCCGTTGAAATAGCTCCATGCCAGGTTGAACAGGAACACCATCTGGGCGAAGCCGACCATGAACGCCATGATGCTGATGAAGGCATTCAGCGTCGCGGCGGTTGCCGGATAGATCGCGGTGTCGCCGAGCTCGAAATAGCGGCGCGGCACACCCAGGAAGCCGAGATAATGCATGGGGAAGTAGATCAGATAGGCGCCGAGGAAGGTCACCCAGAAGTGGAACTTGCCCAGCGTATCGTCGAGCATCCGCCCGGTGATCAGCGGATACCAATGGTAGATCGCCCCGAAGATCACCAGGATCGGCGCCACGCCCATGACCATATGGAAATGCGCGACCACGAACATGGTGTCCGACAGCGGCACGTCGACGACGACATTGCCGAGGAAACAGGCCGGTCAGCCCGCCATTGACGAAGGTGACGATGAAGCCGAGGGCGAACAGCATCGGCACCGTCAGGTGGATGTTGCCCTTCCATAAGGTCAGCAGCCAGTTATAGACCTTGATGGCCGTCGGCACCGCGATGATCAGCGTCGAGGTGGCGAAGAAGAAGCCGAAATACGGGTTCATGCCGCTGACATACATGTGGTGCGCCCACACGATGAAGCTCAGTGCACCGATGATGACGATCGCCCAGACCATCATCCGATAGCCGAAGATGTTCTTCCGCGCATGAACGGAGATCAGATCGGAGACGATGCCGAAGGCCGGCAGGGCGACGATATAGACTTCCGGGTGGCCGAAGAACCAGAACAGGTGCTGGAACAGGATCGGGCTGCCGCCGCCATATTGCAGGTGCTGTCCCAGTTCGACGATGGACGGCATGAAGAAGCTGGTGCCGAGCAGACGGTCGAGCAGCATCATGACGGCGCCGACGAACAGCGCGGGGAAGGCCAGCAGCGCCAGGACGGTCGCGGTGAAGATGCCCCACACCGTCAGCGGCATGCGCATCAGCGTCATGCCGCGCGTGCGCCCCTGCAGCACGGTGACGACATAGTTCAGGCCGCCCATGGTGAAGCCGACGATGAACAGCGCCAGCGAGCCGAGCATCAGGATGATGCCCCACTCATGGCCCGGCGTGCCGGACAGCATCGCCTGCGGCGGATAGAGCGTCCAGCCCGCGCCCGTGGGGCCGCCCGGCACGAAATAGCTCGCCACCAGCACGAGCACGGCAAGCAGGTAGACCCAATAGCTGAGCATGTTGACGTAAGGGAAGACCATGTCCCGTGCGCCGACCATCAGCGGGATGAGGTAATTGCCGAAGCCCGCCGAGGAACAGCGCGGTGAGCAGGTAGATCACCATGATCATGCCGTGCATGGTGATGATCTGATAGTAGGCCTCCGGTGAGATGAACGAGAATGTGTCCGGGAAGCCGAGCTGAAGCCGGATCAGCCAGGACAGGACCAGCGCCACCAATCCGATCGCGGTCGCGGTCAGCGAATATTGGATGGCGATGATCTTGGCGTCCTGGGAGAAGACGTATTTCGTGATCCAGCTGTGCGCGTGATAGAGCTCGACCTCTTCGATTTCGGCCGGCGGAACATCATGCACGCCTATTGCGTCATGGGTGATATCGGACATTGGAACGCCCCCTTTGCATACACTGCACGGCGACTGCGAGTTGTTTCATCGAGGCACGGCTACTTCCCCGCCCCGGCTTCCGTTGCGGCCACATCGATCTTGCGCGCTTCGCGACCCCTGGCATCTGCCATCGATTGCGCGAAGGTCTGCTGCTGATCGAGCCAGGCGTGATATTCCTTCTCTTCGTCGACGACGACCTTGCCGCGCATCATGTAGTGCCCGACACCGCAAAGCTCCGCACACAGAATTTCGAACTCTCCGGTCCTGGTCGGCGTGAACCAGAAATAGGTGACCGTGCCCGGCACCATGTCCATCTTGGCGCGGAACTCGGGCACGTAGAAATCGTGCAGCACGTCGATCGAGCGAAGCAGGACCTTGACCGGTTTGCCGAGCTGAAGATGCAGGTCGGCGCTGGAGATCAGCACGTCGTCCTGCCCGTTGGGATCACTCGGGTTCAGGCCCAGCGTATTGTCGGCGCTGACTTTACGGGTGTCGGAGGTGCCGAGCGCGCCGTCCTTTCCGGGGAGACGGAAGCTCCATTGCCACTGCTGACCGACGACTTCGAATTCGGTGGCCTCTTTCGGGACCGTGACGAAATCGCCCCATACGATCAGACCGGGGGCGAGCATCCCGGCGACGCCCGAGAGTGGTCAGAGCCGTGAGCCCCACTTCGAGCCGGGTGTTCTCGGGCTGGTATTCCGCGCGTCGAACCCTCTCGAAACTTCCAGACGCAATAGGCCATGAAAGCAATAATGGCGACGAAGACGACGCCGGTGATCCAGAACGTGAGAATGATAGTGTGATCAATATAGCTCCAGTTCGAAGCTATCGGTGTCCACCACCATGGGCTCAAGATATGGAAGATTACAGAACCGATCGCTACCGCGAGCAGTATTAGCGCCACCACCATCGCTCATTCATCCTTACAGCGCGAGGCCACAAATATGAATTCAGCAAAACTGCTCAGCGAAGACATTTTCGTTAGGCAGGCTGCTAAAAACGATCCAGGTCATTTTATTGCTGCACCGCAACAATGGCGCACGACTGACAAATTTCAGACAAAAATGAACTGGCCGCAAACTCCGGGCCGGAGATGACTGCTTCATTTATGTTAGATACTAGCCAAAACGCGCGCCAAAAAATTGGCACTTGTTCAATAACTATTCAATCATACCTTTGCCGGCACTGCAAGCCAGTGAGAAATTCGGGACACCTCCACGTTTCAGTGCTCGACGACCTTGCGATACAGATGCCATGTCGCGTGACCGAGCACGGGCAGGACGACGATCAGGCCGATGAAGCAGGGCAGGGCGCCGATCACCAAGGCGCCGGCAACGATGAGGCCCCACATGGTCATCGTGACCGGATTGGCGGCTACGGCGCTGATCGATGTGACCACGGCCGTCGGAACGCCGACGTTCCGATCCAGCAGCATGGGAAAGGACACCACGCTGATCGCGAACACCACCAGGGCGAACAGGAAGCCGACGCCGCAGCCTACGACGATCAGCGTCCAGCCGGACGAGGTGCTCAGCACCTGTTGCGTGAATTCGCTGAAGGACGGCGGCTGGGCCGGATTGCCGAAGATGGAGCCGTAGATCGCTTGCGCCGTGGCCAGCCAGGCGATGAAGATCGCGAACAGCACCAGACCGAGAGTGAGGATTCCGCCGATCGCCGGGGACCGGATGAAATTTAGCGCGCGGAAAGAAACGTCGCGTCCCTGCTCGCGGCGCTTGCTCAGCTCGTAAAGCCCGACTGCGGCGACCGGGCCGAGCAGCGCGAAGCCGGCGATCAGCGGGAAAACCAGCGACAGCATGTTGTAGCCGAAGGTTACGCTGAACAGGACGATTCCGATCACCGGGTAGACGACGACCAGGAAGACCGCGAAGGTCGGCATCGCCTTGAAATCGTCCCAGCCCTTGGCCAGAACGTCCTGCAAATCGGCTGGGGAAATCTTCCGGATCCCGGGACGGGCCGGACCTGCATATGCGCCTGCATCGATGCTCGATTTTGCCTTAGCCATGAACGTGCCTCCTCCCCCGCGGGGCTCCGTGGTCGTCACGCCTAAGGTGAAAATGCACGCAATCCAGCCGCTGATCACATCAGGCTGCGCACCAACTTAAGGCCCCTTTATACCCTATCCGCGACACGTTGTCGCTGGGTGTTTGGCGCATATCGCGTGTTTGTTTCACGCGACGGATTGAGTTGATTGGGTATGCCCTATCGATACCCAGGCCGTCGAAGCGAAGAAATCTTTGTATGCTGGGGGTAAAGGAAGAAGTCGGCCATGTAAGAATCCGGTCTACCGCTTCGACATTTTCAGCCGGCCGAATGCGGCGTGCAAGGGATCGGCGGTCCGAATCCGCCCGCCGGCATGCAGACGCGAAGCGCGCGGTGCATTCGTTCGACCCCTTCGACTGCTCTTCATGCCAGCGCTCGATCGGTCGCCGGGGGAGATCATCCGGCTCCCCGATGGCGAGGAGGGGTCCGCGTGCTCATGCGAAAAGTCGATTTGGGCTTGGCTGTAGTACCGATTGCTGCGCGCGCGCCGATCGTTGCAGACACGCGTGATCCCGCATCATGCCGTTTGCGTTGAGAGCTGGCTTCCGCAGTCCTCTCAACGGTCGGCGCGAACCTCTTCGCGAATGCAATGCTGCATTGCAAAAACGTCCGTTCTTTTTGCGGCAGGAACCCTTCATATTTGAGGTCAGCGATGGAGGTTGCGGTGCAACATAGGCTGCCGCCTCCGCAATGGCAGAAGGAGAATTGCCATGGCTTCCTATAATGTGAAAACGCACCCCGCTTTCGCCGGCTACGATCTTCCCGAGGCGAACAGTCTGATCAATGTCGTTCGCCGCGGTTTCATCCAGGCGATGGTCTGGTCGGAGAAAAAGCGCGCCTACTATCGGGCTGTTGCCGAATTGGACGCACTGAGCGACCGGGATCTGGCCGATATCGGCATTGCAAGGGGCGAGATCCAGGCGATTGCGCATGCGGTTGCCGAAGGGAAGGGCGCCAATGCCTGACGCCTGTTCTTCCGATTGTTTGTCTGATTTTACTCCGGCGTCTGCTTAGCAGGCGCCGGAGGCTTGTTTGATCGGGCGATTTGGCGAGATCGTCAGGGCTTGTATCCGATCGCCGCCTGATACGCCTTTAGCTGCTCATCCCGGCCAAGCCGGTCGGTGATGTCCCGCCAGGCAGCCGCCGTATCGTCGAGCGCCTGCTTTGCCGTCTTGCGGCCGCCGAGCGCGGCGCCCAGTTCGGAATCCAGCTCCGACCAATAGTCCGGCGTTCCGCGAATCCGGAGATAGTCGAGCATCGTCGGCGCATTGAACGTCTTGTAATAAGCGCGGAGATAGCCCTCCACATCGGCCTGATCCCACCCCGCCTCGATATATTCAGCAACGTTGGCCGTGCCTTCAGGCGGCAGGAACTGATACGAGAACCCCGGATTGATGCCGGTCCAGCCATGCTCGGCATTCCAAAGCGATACCGGAGGCAGCGCCATCAGCGACAGATAGGCGTAGGCGACGTCCTTCTGCTTGGAGAGGTTCGAAATCACCCCGTGCCAGGAACCGCCCGTCGTATTGCCGACCATGCGCGAAGCGCCGGCATCGACCCAGCCGTTATCGGCCGCGCTCCAATATTTGTCCGCATGCGGCAGAACGGTCGCGGCGCACTCGCCCTTCACCCGCGAGCGCTCCGGGTCCTGACACAAGCGCGCCAAGGTCGCCCCAGGTGTACATGAACACTGCCTTGCCGCGCAGGAAGTAGTCCCACGCCTGCGGCAGCCGCCAGCCGATCTGCTCGATCGGACCGGTGCGGTTCAGTTTGAGCATCATTTCCAAAGCGGCGACATGGCCGGGATCGTTGATCAGCGGTTTCATATCGGTTGGGTCGAACCAGAACACGTTGTGGTGCTGATCGACCGATGGGCCGGGCGCGATGGCGAAGGACGCGGCGAGCGAGGTGAAATGATAATGGCCCTGCTCGCCCGGCTTCAGATGCATGACCATGCCGCTATCCGGATACGGATCGTGATCGTCCCAGTTCTTCTCATTGAAGAATGCCGCGATCTCCAGCACTTGCTGCCAGGTCGTCGGCGGCACAGGCATGTCGTGGCCGGTGGCGGCCTTGAAGTTCGCCTGATTGTCGGGGTTGTTCAGCACGTCCCGGCGGTAATAGAGGATCTGGCCGTCCGCGTCGTTCGGCACGCCGTAGCCGACGCCGTTCCAGGTGTAGAGCGTCCGCAGCGCAGGCGACATTGCGTCATAGGTCCAATGCGGGTAATTGTCCGTTCCCTGCATGGCATCGATCGGCGCGATGAAGTTGCCGGCGATCAGATCGCCGTAGAAATAGGCCGGCACGACGATGGCGTCATAGCGCCCGACGCCGCGCTGCAGATCCAGCATCGCCGTTGCGTAAAGATCGGTGATCGGAACGCGGTCGAGCGTAACGCGGCCGCCGGTGAGTTCCTGAAAAACCGGGCCGAAGGCGGTGAGCGGGCCGGAGATCGGGCCTTTAACCCCTTCGTCATGGGTCAACAAGGTAATGGAGTGGCCGGCGAAGGGCTGCTGACCTGGGCCAAACAGCTTTCCAATATCCTCACGGCGCGTCTTAATAACGGCATTGTCGTATTTGGAGCCGAGCTTGAGGAGTACTGTTCCGTCGTCGAGCCATTCGATGAACTCACCCGCTGCGCTCGTGTAGGCGCCGAGGCCCAAAAACAAAACGACTAGCGGCCAAAGGTATCGTGCCGACATCAGGCCCTCCCCGCGGGCTCGAAAAGCAATGCCGTCTCTCGCAAAATGCGTTGCATCTTACCGCTTGTGTTTTATTGATTAAACAGTAAATATGCTTGAGAAAGAAGCTAAATATAACTCGATTTATTCATCTGTTGAGTGCGAATTCAGCGCTGAACTATTAATCAATCATGAATTAATTATCCGCGTCATTTATGGCTTGAGAACCAATAATTTCCAGGGCGAGGTAATGTGTCATCGATCCTGCGGGTGCAGGTAAGGAGTGAGGGCTACAAGCATGTTCTCGAGCGACCGAGCCCGAGACGACCAGCGAACAGCCGAGGCAAATAAATTAATTCATGGTGAATTAATTATTGACGCCTCAGACGCTCAATGGCAGACTTCTCTCAATGAAGGGGGCTGGTTAGGCCTCGCATCGTTGAGGGAGGAGTTCGAATTGGGACGGACTTCAGGAGGCCAGGGCAGCAACTCGGTCAACATCCGCCAGTTCAACGAGCGCGTGATTCTCGCGGCGCTGCGGCGCCTCGGGGAAGCCTCTAAGGCCGATCTGGCGCGCTACGCTCAGCTCACCAATAATGCCGCGGGCCAGATCGTCCGCGAGCTGGAACAGCAGAGCCTGATCCGGACGCTGGGCAAGCGGGCGGGCGGTCGCGGGCAGCCGGCGACTCTGCTGACGCTGAATTCCGACGGCGCCTACGCCATCGGCATCAAGATCGGCCGCCGGGCGCTTCGGGCGCTGCTGGTGGACTTTCACGGCGAGGTGCTCGAACGTCACGGCAAGGAGCAGGGCTGGCCGCTCCCCGAGGACGCCGTCGCCTTCATCCTGGAAAGCATCGATGTCTTCCGCTCCCGTATTGCCGGGCCGGCGCGAAAGCGGATCGCGGGCCTCGGCATTGCGATGCCCTTCAACATGGGAAGCTGGCAAAGAGAGCTTGGCATTTCCTCCGCGGCGCTAAGCGCCTGGAACGCGTTCGACCTCGTCGCGCATCTCGAGGCAAGAATCGATCTGCCGATCTTCGTGGAGAATGACGGCACCGCGGCCGCGGCTGCCGAGCTGTTCCGCGGTGCAGGCCGCAAGATCGACGATTTTCTCTATCTTTTCATCGGCGCCGCGATCGGCGGCGGCGTCGTCTCCCAAGGCGATTTCCAAAGAGGAATGCACGGCAATGCCGGCGACGTCGGCCTGATGCCTGTTGCGCCCTCGAAGCTGTCGTCAGCGCTGCAGCCCAATTCGCCCTACGACGTGCTGCTGTCGCGCGCGTCGGTGAGCGCACTGCTTCGGCATCTCAATCATCGCGGCTTTGCCATCAAGACGCAGAGCGAGCTGGAAGGCAGCCTCGCGGGCGCGGGAGAGGCGGTCGCGGAGTGGATCGAGGATTGTGCGGACGCCCTGGTCGTTCCGATTTTGAGGCGCCGTCCGCCTGCTCGACATCGACAATGTGGTGATCGACAGCGATTTGCCCGCCGCGCTGATAGAGAGATCTGATCGAAACGACCTCCGATCGATCTGCGCTGGCGCATCGCCGGAATTGCGGGACCCGCCCAATCTTCTGCAGGGGAGCATCGGCGCCGAGGCTGCGGCGATCGGTGCGGCGATCCTGCCTCTGCACCTGAATTTCAGCCCGAACAGAGAAGTCCTAACCGGCCATTAGAGCTTGGAGGGCAGTGAGTGGGGAGGATGATGGACGATGACGGAGACGCGCAAGGACCGGCCGCCGACGCTTGAGATGCGTTCGATTCGAAAACCTTTCCCGGCGTCAAGGCGCTGAGCGACGTACAGCTCAAGGCCTGGTCGGGAGGTGCTCGCGCTGATGGGCGAGAACGGCGCCGGCAAGTCGACGCTGATGAAGATCCTCTCCGGGCGCCTATCACCGCCGACCGGGAGGCCCCATCCACGTCGACGGGACAGCCGGTCCCGTTCGGAGATCCTATGCCGCCAAGGCATTCAGGGCATCGCGATCATCTACCAGGAGCTGACCTTGCGCCGAACCTGACCGTCGCGCAGAACATCTTTCTCGGCATCGAGAGCCAATCGCGGCTTGGTGGATCGCACGGCGATGTCGGAGGGGTGCGAGGGCCTGCTCGAGCGCCTCGAGCCGCCGTTCGGGCCGATGACCATTGTCGGCCGTGACCATCGCCGAGCAGCAGCCCGTCGAGATCGCGCGCGCGTTCCATGCCGACGCGCAAATCCTGGTGATGGACGAGCCGACGACGCCGCTCTCCTCCCGCGAGATGAACCTGCTGTTCGCGCTGGTCCGGCAGCTCGCGCCGAAGGCATCGCCATCCTTTATATCAGCCACCGGCTGGCGGAGATCTACGAGTTCTCCGACGGGGTCTCGGTGCTCGACGATGGGCGCAATGTCGGCACGCTGCTCGGCGACGATATCAAGGCCGAGACGCTGGTCCAGCATGATGGTCGGCCGCGAGCTGAAGGGCTTCTACAAGCACGAACACGACACCGAAGAAGCTCTGCACAGCACTGTCGTTCTGGAAGTCCGGGACATCGCCGACGGCCGCATGGTCAGCAATGGTGGTCGCAACCGAGGCCGGCAAGAACAGTA